>CAXXDA010000010.1:0-259189 GCA_963676775.2 uncultured Draconibacterium sp. | reverse complement strand
TGTATTGTAGTTTTCCGGTTAAGCGCCATTCATTCCGAAAAAGAAAAGTTGCTATTGTGGTAAGGTCTATTCCGCGAATATCAACTTCACCCAGGTTTAGCATTGTCCACCGGAACTGTTGTCCTTTGGGATAAGCTACAATTTTATCTTTTACATAATTGTAGTAAACATCAGCTCCGATATGAAATGATTCCAACGTCCGGTTTTCGCGGTTTATATCGTACAATACGCCCAGATTATATTGCTCGGCATATTCAGGGCGGAGATAGGCATTGCCCATATCGGTATAATACAAATCGTTGAAAGTGGGCATACGAAAAGATTTCTTGTAAAAAGCGCGAAAAAACAAGGTCAGTGGCACTAAATGGTTGGTAAGACAGAAATACTGCCGGAGTAAATACTTGTTTATTCGGCACCGTATCGCGTTCGCGGTTTTCTTCGTTTACAATGGTTTCTAAAATACTGGCTTGAATTTTCAATTGGTCGGCCACGGTAAAAGCGGTGGCAGCAGAGAGCCAGTGGGTTGTTCTGGAAACATCTACAAACTCGGATAAGCCGTTCCATTGAAAATCGTAAGCAGCGGAGATATCCCAATTTCTGTATATTGAATATTTATTGGCCCAGGATAAATAAAATTCCTTTTGCTTGTAGGTATTATCTACATGAATAAGTTTGTCATCATTGTTGACATAGTGGGTAATGTCTGAAGCATATTTAGTATTAATTTTTGTGCTTAGTTTTGGCGTTAATTCTTGTTGGTACATCCCCTGAATAAAAGAGTTATTATCCCACAGACGCTCACCATTTCTCCACACGTTATTTACAATTGCTCCTGGAACTCCCCGTTCCGAATCATAGTGATACAAATGTATTTTCCAAAAGCCAGAAGGTAAATAGCCGTTCAGGCTTCCTTCCAAACGAACGGCATCAATATCTCCGTTTTTTCGAACCGCCGTAGTGTCGTATGCAAGCTCTCCCGAGGGCGTAACACGCCGGTAGCGAAATTTGTATTTGCCATCAGCATTTTATCCACTCGGCACTGAAAGTAGTATTGATTTTCTCGCTGATTTTATATTCATAAAGTACGGAGGGATTAAACAATCCAAAAGAACCGTTTCGTAAAGCTGCCTTGATATTTGTGTCTTTGCCTTTGGCAAATCTTGGACGGCGGGTTGTTAAGTAGATACTTCCGGCAGAACCAAATTCTTTGGCCGACTGAAAAATTTCGCTTTTCTGTCCGTTATACAGCGAGATTTCTTCAACGTTCTCTAGTGAAAATTTACCTAAATCTATTTGTCCATTTTGTGCGTTACCCAGCTGAATACTATTGTAGAAAACCCCCATGTGATTGGTTCCCATGCTGCGGATATTCACTGTTTTTATTCCTCCTACACCACCGTAATCTTTAATCTGAACACCGGAAAAAAAACGAATAGCATCGGCAACCGAAAAACTGTTTAGCTGTTGTAATTCTTTCCCTTTCAGAGTTTGAGCAGGAATAATTTCGTTGTAACGTTTGGCAACTACCTTTACTTCGTTGATGTGCTGAACGCTATCTAATTTGCTTTGAGAAAATGCACTGAATGAGATTACAAGCAATGCAATTGCTCCAAAGAGTCTATAAAAATACATACAAAGTCATTTTAATTTTTCAATCAAAACAACTTTCGAAGATTCTAGTATCGGGATAAACTTATTGCAAAATCAGAGACCTTGCCTAGGTTTGTCGCCGGCTTTTATTCCTCGAAAGCCATCAACTAAAATCTTGGCAGGTCTTCTGACTTACTCCATCTTTGAAACGCCCTTCCCATCCGCCAGCTGGCGGACAGTGGTTTTGAGTATTGTTCAAAGACTTTAGTGGAGCTTACAGCAGCGGGTCTGTTCAGGATTTTCACCTGATTCCCTTTTCACCGTTTTTTCGATTATGAAAAACGCGGCACCAAAATCGGGGACAAAGCTAGCATAAATTTAAAGATTGTCGCCCCTGTTTTCTTTAAATAATTAGTTCTTCTTTGAAAAGGATTCCAGAATATTATTAACAAATGTTAAATTCAAAGGTCTCCCAGTAGTTTTCCAAAATCCCCGACTTCGGAGGGTGATTTTTCCCCGTTAGGGCAAGTAGTTTTCAGGTACTGAAAACGTTTTGAGTACCTCAAAACACAACTTGCCGTGTGCCAGTGCACACTGTTTTTAGTATTAGTAAAATGGAATGTTATTCAGAGCCAAGACTTAGAAATTTTGCAAACAACTTTTAATTGGATTTAGTGAAGGGAAGCATAATCATGGAAATAAAAAGTCGAATTTTCCCATGAATATTTGGCTGATATTAAAAGAAGCGATTATTCCTTTAAACAAGAAATTCAGCGTCTGGGTATTCCTTGTGTTAGTTGTTTCATGCAAAGCAAAGCTAAAAGTTGGAATACTATAGTATTTAAACGTTTGAACACTTAAACATTTAAATGTTTAAACAGGTGCTTACATAGAACAACAACTGAAATTTTATTTGTTTGGGAAAAAGTTTGATTCAATAAAGAGACAAACAATGTAACAAGTAAAATAGCGAACCGATTATAATAGGAATCCTTACGCCCAAATTATGCGGATTCCGGAGGAGAGGGAGTTTTGTTTTTCATTACTCACATTTTCAAGAACTATTATCTCCATTTTTCTTTTCATCTCATTAAAATTGTTTACTTCATTTGTATTCGATGGAACTCTCGATGAATTTTAATTCTTTTCGTTTGTGATTTTAAAGAATGAAAATTCATGGTCGTTTCACAGTATTATCATTTAATGTTATGCGTCTTTCCATCGGGTCGGTCGTTATTGTTTTGGTGGCACAAAAAGGTAGTGTTTGGATATGCAGGTTTTTTGTGGAAAATACTATCCGACGCAGGAGGATGGAGATTTTTTACAAAACCGGAGGCTTGAACTTGCATTTCCTTAAAACACGGATTTACCTTTGCTACCGGAATAATAATGACCAGATGGGAAGGCCATTTTTTAAATATTTCGACAAAAAGAAGAAATCTATAAAATTATTCATGAGACTTCTTGTAGAAGAGAACATGTTGTTTTAAGATATTATAATAGTTCTGAAGCTGATATGTTTAATACAGAGGAAACTTATGATTCTTTTAATAGTACTGTCAAGTATCTTGTGCAAAATACTTGACATGATGTTTTAAATACTTACCTTTGTGATGGTATAACAGATACTGGTCTTATTTATGAAGATTGCAGAAAAGATAGAGAAGAAGATAAAACGTATGCCGGAAGGGACTACGTTTAAGTATCAACAATTAGGTATAGCAGCTACTGAGTATAGTGCAGCCACGAAAGCAATTGAACGGTTAATCGAAAAAGGAGTGATAAAACGGATAACTACAGGTGTATTTTATAAACCTAAGAAATCAGTTTTTGGGGAGCTAAGACCGAGGGAAACAGAAATTATAAAACCTTATTTGTACGAACAGGGAAAGAGAATTGCATACATTACCGGAACAGCCCTGTATAATAATATAGGGTTGACTACACAGGTTCCGAAAACCGTAAAAATTGCCAGCCGGAGCAAACGGATATACATTGATTCAGGCAGCATAAAAGCAAAAAGCCCGTAAAAAGTTACGTTGATGTTACCGAAGAAAATTATTCCCTACTCGAAATTTTGGATGTATTAAAGGATTTCACAAAAATACCTGACATGGACAAAAAAAACGGAATCCGGTTTTTGCAGGATAAACTGAACGGCTTATCTGAAAAGGAAACAAATACGCTGGTTAAATATGCATTAAAATACCCTCCCCGTGTCAGGGCTTTCCTGGGGGCAATATTAAATGAAATATCCGGCCAGGAAAACAGCAATTTAAAACAAAGCCTGAACCCGTTGACAACATACAGTCTCAACTTAAGCGAAAACATTTTAACAACTGCACCAAACTGGAACATAAAATGAAGTTACACGAAAACAAAGAACTTTTTCAGGAAGCTGTTTTAGCTACATCCCAAATGATGGGAATACCTGAAATCTATATTGAAAAAGACTATTGGGTCACATTTGCACTGTACCGAATTTTTCATTCTGAAATGGCAAAGGAAGTTGTTTTTAAAGGAGGAACTTCACTTTCAAAATGCCACAAACTAATAGAAAGGTTTTCCGAGGATATCGATGTTGTTGTTCTTAGGAATGAAGGAGAAAACGACAATCAAATGAAAAAGAAAATCAGGGCTGCAGGGAAAATTGTTGAATCGGTCATGCCTGAAATAGACATCCCCGGCCTGACAAATAAAATGGGAAATATCAGGAAAAACAGTTCACCAATATGAGAAGATTTTCAAAGGTAATTTCGGTCAGGTTCGCGAACATATTGTTTTTGAGGCTACCTGGCTCGGAAGTTTTGAACCATTTACAATAGAGCCCATAAACAGCTATATTGCTGATATGATGAAACGAAACGGACAATCTGAATTAATAAAAGAATATGGTTTGGAACCTTTTGAACTTCCGGTTCTAAGCAGGGAGCGAACCATCTGCGAGAAAATCATGAGCCTTGCAAGGTTCTCTTTATTGGAGAATTCCTATGAAAATCTGGCCAATAAAATCCGTCACATTTATGATATTCACATGATGCTGGGAAACAGTGAAATCAAAACCTTCTTTGAGAGTGACCAGTTTGATAAAATGATGATAACAGTTGGCAATGACGATGTTGTTAGCTACAAGAACAATAAAGAGTGGTTAAAGACGCATCCGGCAGAAGCAATTATCTTCAGTCAGCCGGAAAAGACCTGGGCAAATATTAAATCTCCTTATCTGACAACATTTAGCGAGTTGGTTATTGGAAAATTGCCTGAAGAGAGAGAGTTAATTGAAACTTTGAAAACAGTATTTAGCCGTCTCCAAAAAGTTAAATGGGTACTACAATTTCCTGTAGTTTGAATACCGCATTCTCAGTCGAATCTAAGTGTGTATAAAGCTACATGGTTCTATTAATCAAGAACAAAAATATTTTGTTTATTAGTATCAGAAAACCAGACAAATGAAGACGTAAAATGACATATCAACCTTTATTTTTAAATGTATAGGCGCATTTCATAGGTTTGTTAAGGCCGGGAGAAATTTGAATCAGTTTTTTCTATTCCCAGCTTAAACAACTATGCAGGAAAAAAGAAACAGAAATATTGAAGAAGCGACAGAAAGGGTTAAAAAACGGTTGCCTTTCGAAAAAATCCCGGGGTATTCCAAAGTATAGGGATTTGTCTCTTGAAGATTATGAAAAGCTTATCAAAAATTCTGAGACCATTGCCCTGCTGATTTTAAAAGCCTACATTTTGAGAAATAAAAAGAGATAGATTATATGAAATTATTTTTAGTTTAACTTTTAAAATCAAGTACACTGTCGGCCATGAATGATTTAAGCCCGTTTAAACAATTTGCCCCGCAAGCTCCCAAACAATTTCAGGAAGGGAATAATGCGGTTATATATACCCGTGTATCATCGGCAGACCAGGAAGATAATACCAGTCTGGCATCCCAGAAAAAGTTCTGTGAGGTATATGCTCAAAAAAGAGGACTAAATGTAGTCGGTTATTTTGGTGGAACATACGAATCTGCCAAAACCGACGACCGCAAAGAATTTAACCGGATGTTAACCTTTGTAAAACGTTCGAAAAAACGTCAACTATGTAATTGTTTATTCGTATGAGCGTTTTTCCCGTTCCGGTATTGCCGGGGCTTCAATTGCTGATGATTTATTGAAAAAGTACGGAGTGATTACTTTGGCAACCACACAGGAACTTGACCCCACAACCCCTGCCGGTTCTTTCCAGCAAAAAATATTATTTCTCTTTGGGCAGATGGATAACGAATTAAGGCGGGATAAGATAGTAACTGGGATGAAAGAACGTCTGACAGAGGGATATTGGGTGTGGAGTACTCCCCGTGGCTACGATAACCTGAACCCTGGAAAAGGAAAGGCGTCAGAACGTAAATTGGTCGTTAACCAGGAAGGAAAACTATTAAAGAAGGCTTTTGAATGGAAAGCTTACCAACAATTACCCAATGTTGAGATTGCAAGACGGTTAAATAAAATGGGTATGAACATATCTGAAAAGCGGATGATAGAGTTGTTTACCAATCCTTTTTATTGTGGCTTAATTGTTAGCAAAATGCTTCCGGGGCAAGTCATTGAAGGAAAACACGAACCATTAATTTCAAAAGAACTATTCTTGAAAGTACATAATATCCGGCAGGAAAGCAGGAGCCATAGTTTTGTGCACGACAGGGATAATGATAATCTACCCCTGAAAGTTTTTGTGAAGTGCGATAAATGTCGGCAAACATTAACAGGCTATCTTGTCAAAAAGAAGGGATTGTACTATTATAAATGTAACACAAAAGGTTGTAAAGGTCAACCGAAGCGCTAAAGCTATGCACGAGCTATTCAGGGCGGTTTTAAAATCATTCAGAATTGAAAAGGAAGAACTCAATATTATCAAAATACAACTGGAGGAGCAGATGTCTGTCTTTTTTAAAACTCAAATAGAAGAAGCAAAATCATTAAAAAACAGGTTGACGGAAACCGAAAGGAAATTGGAAGCTATCGAGGAGCGTTTTGTTATTGGTGAAATTGACCGTAGCCTTTACGATAAATTCAGGTCTAGATATGAAAAAGATTGTTTTGAAATTAAGCAGGAACTCAATAAAACCGGTGGATATAAATCGAACCTTAAAAAGGTAATAGATTTTGCAACAGAAGTCTGTCTTAACCCACTGAAATTGTGGGATAAATCGGATTTGAACAGCAAAAGGATATTTCAAAATTTACTGTTCCCTGAAGGAATTATCTATAACCGTGAATCTGACCAATATCGAACTTCCAGGATAAATTCATTTTTCTCCCTGATTCCGCAAATAGCAAGGAATTTAAAAGGAAATAAAAACGGGGATTCCATCAAATTTGATAAAATCCCCGTTTGGGTGGTGCCACCTGGAATCGAACCAGGGACACACGGATTTTCAGTCCGTTTGCCCTCTACGCGTCAGAAAGCTGCGCTTTCCAACGCCACCAACTGAGCTACAGCACCTTGCGCTATTCTCTTTTAGTTGTCTTTAACTTTCAAAATCTTCTGGTTTACCTCATGGTTTACTTTACTGCTAAGTTTCACCAAGATTGATTAATAATTCTATAAAATTAATAAAAATATTTTGCTCAAATTTTCCAAGATTGTTGATATTATTAGCGTTTCAGAGGCATGTTGAAAACGCCACAATTGAATAAAATTTCTAACTAAAGTAAAGTGTTCAGTATTTTTATAAGTTGCCTATTTCAAAGCTTTTTAATTCCAGTATTTTTCAAAAAGGTAAAATTTTGTCCGTTTGTATATAAGGAATTTCTGTAAAACTTTCTCTCACTAATTCAATTTCCTTGCCCTTTGGGCTGGGGGGAGAAAGGTAAACAGTCTGGATTTGTTTGAAAAAAAATAAAAATTTTTGTAAATGGAATTTTGGTTTCTTTTACAGAAATTGAATTAATAATCTTTGGCATTATATCAAAATGATAGTATAATTAGCATATAATGAGACATATGAAAATAATATTATCTATTATTTTAAATAATTCTTATATTGTAACTTGATAATTTTAACCACTTAACTTATAAACTGTTATTCACAAAAATGTCTTACTTTTCCATACACTATCATCACTTAAAATATCCTATTAATCAAAAAAATAGCAGAGGATTAAGAAATGCACAATTGGGTGCAATGCATGCAATTGGTGCTTACTTTTCGTTAGATAATAAAAAGCCAGCCATAGTTGTAATGCCAACAGGTTCTGGAAAAACAACTGTTTTAGTGTCTTCAGCTTTTATTCTAAGAGCAAAACGGGTTTTGGTGATAACACCAAGTGTTTTAGTAAGAGGTCAAATATTTGAAGAATTTGAAAATCTCATCACACTTAAAAGGCTAAATGCTTTTTCTAATTTTATTCCAAGTCCAAAAGTTTTTGAACAAAAAGAATCACTTAAAACACCAACAGATTGTGATAGTTTTAAAGAATATGATGTTATAGTGAGTACAACCAAACAGCTTCATTCCAATTATTAATGAAGTGAATGTATTGAGCGACATTTTTGATTTATTGATTATTTGATGAAGCTCATCATGCCCCTGCAAAAACATGGAATGAAATTATTAATTCATTTTCAGAATCTAGAAGAATATTATTTACTGCCACACCTTTTAGAAGAGATAAAAAGGAAATAATAGGTGACATTGTTTACAATTATCCCTTATCAAAAGCCTACGATGATAAAATCTTTGGTGATATAAAATATATCCCCATAATTCCAGATATAAAAAAAGAACTACACGATTTTCTTATTGCTAAAAAAGCAGAAGAAATCTATTTTCAAGACAAAAAGGATGGATTCGAGCATTCTTTACTTATCAGGACAGACACAAAAAAGCATGCGAAACAGCTTTTAAAAATTTATTCTGAAAACACCAAATTAAAAGTTCGCAAAATTGATAGTAGCCATACAAACGGATATATAAAACAAACAATTAATAAGTTAAAAAAACAGGAGTTGCATGGAATAATTTGCGTTGATATGCTAGGAGAGGGATTTGATTTCCCTCAATTAAAAATCGGTGCAATTCATTCTCCACATAAATCATTAGCGATTACATTACAATTTGTAGGTCGTTTTGCTAGAACTAATGCCTCAAAAATTGGAGAAGCAAAATTTATTGCAATTGCTGATGAAGATTTAGAAATAGAAAAGACAAAGCTTTATGGAGAAGATAATATTTGGAAAAATATTATTATTGAGCTTAGTGAATCCAGAATTGGAAGAGAAGATCAGGACAGAAAAATTTATAAATCATTTTTAAAATCAACTTCAGAAAGTAATTCTAACATCTCTCTTTATAGTATTGCTCCTTATTCTCATGTAAAAATATATAGTGTTGAAAATTTCAATCTCAGAGTTGAAATAGATATTTCTGGACACGAAACTATTTTCCATGAAATAAGCGAAGAAATGTCAACAATTGTTCTGATTACAAAAATTCCTATTAAGCCAAAATGGATAAAAAATGATTCGATTGTAGACCATAAACATTCTCTTTTTATTATTTATTTTAATCGTAACTATAAGCTATTATTTATAAATTCAACAGATAGAAGTGAAGAGATTTATAATGAAATCAAACAAATAATTGCGGGTGAAGAAGCACAACTAATTCCTACTTCTAAGATTAGAAAAGTTTTGGCAAACTTAAAAGAAACAGAATTTTTCAATATTGGAATGGCAAATAGATTTTCTAACTCTGGTGAAACTTATAGAATTATATCGGGATCAAATGCAGAAAAAACAATTAGGAAATCTGATGGTCGATTATATAATGGAGGACACGTTTTTGCAAAGGCTCACAATTCAAAAGATGAGAGTATTACAATAGGATATAGTACTAACTCAAAAGTTTGGCACAATGCCTATAGTAAAATTCCTGATTTAATTAGTTGGTGTGATTTAATTGGGGGTAAAATATCAAGTAATCTAAATGTTAACACGAATTCAGGATTTGATAATTTATCTGTTGGAGAGTTAATAAAAAAATTCCCATCAAAAATATTTGCTGCTGAGTGGAATATGGACACATACAAGGACACGCCGTTTTTAGTTCAAGAGAATAATTATGAAGAAAATATTCAATTATTAGATTTTGAAATTTTAATTAACAACAACTCCAAAAATAGCGAATATGTTGATGTTATTCTGAGTCATCATAATATTAAAATTGAACTAGTTTATAATTTATTAGAGCATTTTAAGTATAAGAACATTATAAATGAACCATTAAAAGTTGAATGGAGAAGTCATTCCTTAGATTTGATAACATATTTGAATGAATATAGTCTAACATATTATTTTCAAGATTTTTCCTATTTTTTTAATCATGAATGGTACAAAGCACCTTCCTTGTCCAATTTATCATATAATCCAGAGGATTTAATTGCAATTGACTGGATTGGAGAAGGAGTAAAAATTCATAAAGAATTTGGCAGCAAGGATTCTATTCATGAAAAACTTAAATCATTGCTGCTTGCAAAAAATCACAATATTTTAATCTATGATCATGGCTCAGGTGAAATTGCTGATTTCATTACTATTGATGAAAGCAAAAATGAGATTTATGTCGAATTTTTTCACGTAAAAGGTGCTGGTGGAACTAAAGCTACTAGTAATAGAGTTGATGACGTATATGAAGTTTGTGGTCAAGCTATAAAATCACTCGTTTGGTTAAAAAGTTTAAGTGAACTTAAAAAGGCCATAAAAAGGAGAACCTTAAATAAGGATCATAAGTATCTTGTGGGAAACTTTAATGAAGTAAATAATATTTTAAGCATTGAAAAAGTTTTAAACACACAAATAACTATTGTGCAACCTGGAATAACAAAATCTAGGGTTCCACCAAAAATCGCTGAAGTTTTAGCTGCAAATAATGATTTTATTTCAAGGTTTACTTCAAACCAATTAAAAATAATTGTTTCAAAATAAAGATTATTTGTAGAATCAAAACTTAATCTGATAATTCATTAAATAGTTTCTTCTAAGATTTTGATTAAACATAAGTTAAAAGATGAGACTTATAATTCCAGCTATGATAATTACAACTGCGATTACCCCAAGTCCCTTCCCCTGATTGTTAGCTTCTTTATCAGAGGAATTTTCAACAAACATTGAGATAAAACCAATCGCAAGACCAATAATAATTAAGACCATAATTTAAAAATTATCTAACCGTCCCCTAGTTAGTGGTTAACAATAAAAAAGCGTGGGAACTAAAAGCCTACTGAACTCAAGGTATCGCCAGACACCCATGACACAAATAGACAATAGTCCCACGCCATATAAGATGGCGTGAGCGCTATCGCTATTATTCTTGTGTCATTTTTGAAACTGGCGATTTCTGAGTCCAAGAATAATGCTTTACGCTTACGTTAATTTCAATAAAATTGGCTGACGTTTCAGCCTTTTTACAAATTTATCAATAAAATTTTAGTTTGCATTTACTCCAACTTTTTATTCAGACGAAATTCAAAATATAAGTACATTTTTGACTTCAAAGAAGAATTGTTTCTTTACCATTTTCTTTTACATGGTAATCAACATTTAGTGCCTTTAAAAAATAATTTAGTGATTCAATTTTATTTGGAAGTTTTGTACATCTCTTTTTTAGAACTTCTGGCAAATAATAAGTCTCCAATGCGGTTTTGTTCAGCTCTTTTATGTCTTTTTCAAAAAAAGGATAATGTGCAAAAATTAGTTTTAAAGGTTGTAGGTCAGGAGTAAACAAAACTGTATTATTTTGATCGCAAACATCTAAAATAGAATTCAAAACAAATTCATCCATGCTATCAAAATTTTCATAATCCTGCTCGCTTTTTTCATCCTTAGAATAAAGAGGAAAATAATTTGCTGGTAATTGAAAGCCATTATCAAGCTCCAAAAGCAATTTTTTTTCAATAAGATAATTAATCATATTTGAAACTGTCCCCCTGGTTTGATTTAGTAATTCAGCAATCTTTGTACGGTTATAAAGAGTTTTATTTGAATTATCAAGGCACAAACTCTTAATCAATAAAAGAAACCCAATATGTTTTTGCCCAATATTGGTGTAATAAAGCCTGTTATCTACATAGTAGTAATTTTCAGGGTTTAAGTCATAATGATAAACGTTAAACCTTTTTATTTTCACTTGTTTTGTTTGCACATAGATTAAATCGGTTTTCTTTAATCTGGAAATTATGCTTTGTACTGTCCTTAAAGGTATTTTTGTTAACTCATGAAGTTTTTGTTGAGTTGCATGAGAAACACCCGTTTTAAAATCACTACAAAGCTTCAAATATCCGTAAAAGTATATATCAGTATTTTTATTTTTACCAGTCCGATAATCTTTAATTCTCTTATCAATAATTGAATATGATTTCATTTTTAAATGTTTTCTTGATGGAAGATGAAACACATGTGCCAGAGGCACCTATGTTAAGTAGTGTATTTATTTAAGTATTGTATGAGTTAGGTATTGTATAGATGCACAATTAATCAACATCCATGACGCAAGATTCCTACATAGTGGACACGCAAAAAATTAACATCCCAAAATCTACCTACAAACTAAATCACAATCCATTATTTTCAATAGTGTTGATTCTTTTGCAACTTTTTGCGTATTAAAAACTGTCTAAAATTCTTTTTTGGAAAAAGCAAAAGAATGATGGAATAAAATCCACCAAACTTTTGATTTTTTACGAACCTTTAAAATTAGCTATCCCCACTCTCCAAATTCCTCCTTTTAAGCCTTTCTTTCATTCTGAGAAAATGGTCAATAACCTTTGCTTCATCAAGAAACTGTATTCTGTTCTCCATAGATGATCTGTCATCCTTCGTTATTTGTTCAAACAGTTGAAAAGCGAAATTCTCTCCTTCCTCAATTTTAAGATTTTTAAATTCCGTAATTAAGTAACGTTTAGTTATATCCTTTTCCTTAAATCCTACATCTCTGCAAGTTTGGATAAATTTGTCACCCTTTTCAATATTGTGTTTTGGTATGATATCTTTTTCGTCCTTACCTTTTTTTGTTTTACCATAACATAATAGCACTAAATCTGACTTTGTTAATCCCCTTACACCACAATAAATATGGTTGAGTGTAGAAAGTGGGTAACCATCTGATTTGCCATCACGTTTGATTAAATTTTTATATTTCTGAAGAAGTGCGATTTTAGGAAAAACACAAGCAGCACCTTTTACATAATCTTCTTTTTTCCATTCAAGTTTAGTACAGTTAATTTCATTTATGTACTCAGTAATCGATTCATCAATTAAATCTATTTCTATAGACGGAACAACGATTTCAGGCTTTCCCTCTTCTATTAACCAGCTATTGCAAAGGGAAGCTGCATGGCTTCTATGCACGCCATCCAGAACCATACAATATTCATGAAATTTTTCCCTTGGTATTCGTTGCTCATTAATATCAATTAAGATATCAATCCCTAAATTTTCTGCAAGTTCGGTACTAATTACCTGAATTGGTTCGCCCTTCCTGTAGCCCTTTGCTTTCATTTTTTCAGCTATTAGTTCAACATTGGGCTTATTAATATCCCTATTAAAAACTGTAAAGGCGGCTTTTTTTAATTCTCCATTAACATCAATTTTAACTTCTGAATAGTTAGTTGCTGAGTTTAAATCTGTCGTTGCCATAATTTTTTAATTTTTGGTTTGTATTAAAATTTCATGGAACAAAAGTCTAAACATTCAATCAGGTGATGGGTAAAAAATAAAACAGCACTTTTTTATTTACCCTTAAGTTGTAAATTTATTTTAGAGGTTGACTAATTACAAAGTTTCATTTATTCGTAGAAAGTATTGAAAACTCTATCAAGGCTAAAATTCTTGTATTGATTTAATAAACTTTTTAGCCCTTCAACTGAGAATTTTTTACTGCTAGCTAAGCCCAGAAAGAGTATAAGGTCAGTTATGAAAATATTTTTGTTGTATGAAACATCTGAATATGAATTTTTTGCTTTGCGTCCCTTAATTGGAGGAACTAATTTAAAAAAAGTATGAAACATTTTAGCAAAATAGTATATTTGAAATGTGCTAGGTAAGTAATTATAATCTAGTTTGCCATCCACCCACCTTGAATGAAAAATCTTTTTCTCCAACAATTTATTTATTTCTCCATTGTTTAAATTATTGTAGCTGGCCAAAGCAAGATAAAAAATTGCATTGGGGTCTTCTATCACAAACTTGTGTTTTCTTTTTGTTTCAATGGTAATCTTAATTGGTTCTTTAAACGTTGTAAATCGATCAGAATAAATCTCATCAAAATCAAAAGATTCGTAGTTGTCAAAAATCCTCCTTATAAATTTTTCTATTACGGTTCTTGTGGTATCTTCTAGCTCGTATCCTTTTACACAGTAACCACTAGTAAAATCGTAAATAAATAATATCAGATACCAGAATTTATCAGTATCATATCCAAATGCTTTAATTGTTTCTAGCAAATCTGTTTTATTCTCATATTCTAAAGCACTTTTAGGAATTTTAATTTCACCTTTAAAATATCTATTAACGAAATATCCTATTGCTGGATTTACATAACCAAAATTTTCATCTGTTTTAGTAGCTGGTCTGTATTCTAGGGCAATCTTATTTACATATTCAAGAAGTGAGTCTTTATGCTCTGATAAAAAATAAATGTGTGGTTCGTCAGCTTTATTTAGTTCTTTCATTTTTATTAAAAAATATATGGGGAAGAGAAATCTATAATGATCACCCTTCCCCAAACTTAATTTATTACAAATTCTCAGATGTCAATATTTAAAAATCATCATATTTTTGTTTTTGTAAATGTTGACTTTCTTCTGGGTCTTTAAGAAAATCAATTAATTCACTGAGTATTATTAAATCCATTTCTTTTTGTTCAGTTTGTAGATTGGTCATGTTATGTGTAATTCCATGATAAAATCTTTCAGATAGATTATCTTCATCAAGTAATGACGTAATATGAAAATTATCTTTATATAATTCACCTGTCTCCCAAGCAACCACTAATCCAATTTCATTTGAATTTTTAGTTCCATCACTTATATCCTCAATAAGACCATCCAGAGAGAATTTGTACTCTAAAATTTCAGGATGTGAAAGAAACGGCAAATCTTCAAAGTCAATATTATCTTCAAGAACCCCCAGAGGATTATTCTCTTTATCGTAAATATGATTTTTTTGAGGCTTTTCAATTTTAATTCGATATAGTCCGTCATAAGTAAATCTTTCATTAGTAGACATTATTGAAATTCCACGAATGACGCCACCAGCAATTAGTTGATTAAAAAGTGCAATCACATCTTGCTCCCTTGTTGGAATTGAAGTCAAAGAGATTTTATTAGTAGGTAAAAAGAAGTTGTCATTGATAAGAACAAGGGGATGCTCCTTTTCATGTTTCTTCATAAGTTCTTTCCAGTCATCAACCTGTTTTTTTCTTCTAATGTCTGTTGGTGCCCCTGTATTTGGACGCAGTGAAGGTTTGAATTTATTTAAATAGTTACTTACAATCTTTTCAGTTATTGATTTACAAAAATCTACAATGTCTTTGTGAAATCCTTTTCGTCCTAAATCTGCACTACAATTTTCAAAATTTATGAGAAAATGTACCTGGTTCTGCCTACCTTGATAACGTTGTAACGGTATCTGATAAATTTCTCCTTGTGGCATATTATTTGCCGATATCTGAAATCCACCAGTAAAAATTCTATAATTTTCGCGTAATCCTAAAGAGTCATTGAATGATGTAAATATTTTGGCGGTATAAGTATATCCGCAATAAATTTGAGGACTATAAAGTTGGATTATTCTTTTTTCGTCTGAATCAAGTTTAATTAGATTAATCAGTTCATCTGAATTCCATTTTTCATATAAGCAATCAAAGTTTTTCAAAGAGGAAGGAAGCTTTGCTCCTATTCCTTTTTTCTGGAAAAAAGCATTAGTCTTTTTGTCTAATTCTTTTACACTTACTGCCCTTTTTACTCCAGGTAAATCCTGTATCCAAAGATATTCAGTATCTTCACTTTCTATCTCATCTACTTTACCGTATTTGCCGATTATTTTTAAATTTATTTTAACACAATTATGATTTTCAAATGCCCCAATTCCTGTTTTAATTCTTAATATATTAAACCAAGATTCAGCATTTGATGTACCAATCCAACCTAAATCCCTTGGATGCGTTGTGGCGTCAAATTTTAGTGTAATGGAAACACCTTTGTCAATTTCAGTAAATATCTCATCTTCAGGGGGATTAGAATCATGAATTACCTGAGGATTTCCAGAGGGATTATCATCAGTCAACCATTTTCTAGAATCAATCATTTTCCCGATAGTATAAAAATCATCTGTTTTAGTACAGACTTGAATATAATTGAATCCATATCCTAAATATGTCGCACCAACTCCCTTATGTCCTCTATTCTTCCCATCTTTACTTTTAAACGAAAAGAATGGCACAAGAAACTGGTTAAACTGAGATTGATTCAAGCCAATACCATTATCCGTAACAGTTAATTTCTGTTTTTTAATATTTACAGTGATCCAAATTGTTGGTTCATAATTTTCATCTTCTTCTAAAGCTCTCGTGTCAACTGAGTCAAGTGAGTTTTGAATCAATTCAGCGAATGGATCATACCATCCAACATAAGATCCAAGTATTTCTATTATTTCTCTTTTTAAAGCTCTTGCAGCAACCTCAGTTTCTGCTTGAGACTTATATTTTAAAGGATCGAATGATTCAAAATTTGTCATATCTAATTGTTTATTTGTTCGCGTTAATTTAATAAGCTTTACCTACGATTAATCAAAGTTATTTTATATTCAATAATATTTAAACACATATCTAAAATTATTAGGCACTTTTTCTTTCCTTTATCCAACTATGCAAAGCTTTAATTTGCTCAATATCATCCAAATATTTCGTATCTCCTTGTTCCCGCGGATATAGTTCTAATTTAAATTGTTTTTCCTTCTCAAGTTTTTGTATTATTCCATCCATTACAGTATTGATGTTATTTATTGGAGAAGGTAAAAATGTACCAAATTTTCTCATAGAATTGTCTGTATAAAGATTAAAAAGAGCAAAAAGGCATTCTAATCCTTTGTCTAAAACAAAATAAACACCTACTAAATCTTCAGGAAAAGGAGGAGTCACCCAAAATTTTTCAGGATATATTCTCTCCTCTGGATTCATTAACTGTTCTCTCACAATATCAAAGCATTTATCATAGATCATGGAACCACCAAATTTTTCAAATGCCATCAAATAACCCGTTTTTAACAATGCGTATTCTAGTTTTTCTGGTATCACTCTTGTTTTTAAGAAACTCATATCAACAATATTACCACCTTTTAAACCAATCATGCTTTCTTCTAATTTAATAGGGTGATTATTCTTGTCACTATGATACATTGTCATCTTACCATTTTCATCAATTGTAATGGTACCATTAAAAACTTCATCACCAACTTTGACCTTGACCTTTGTTTCCGTATTAGGCAGAAACTTGGCACTATCTAATTCTCTTAATCTTTCTGTTAGATGAAAATCTATTTTGTGTCCGAGTGTATTGTTACATGATTTACACGTAAGAATATTAGCTCTACCACCTAGTGACTTTGGAGGTGCGTCTTCTAAAGTTAGTGGGTCTTCTTCATCTACAGAAATATGTTGGTTAAAACAAATTGGACACACATAAATATCTCTTTCTCCTTCAATCAATTTATTGTCTATTAGCAAATTTCTATTTTCAATGTATCTTTTGAAAATTGCCAATCTTTTATCTTCCCCCTTACTCATTTCATATTATTTTAAAACGTCTTTATTTTAACCCAAAGTTATTTTATAAGAGTAAAAAAAAGAAATATGTTTGGAAATTTAGTTATTAATTAAAGGATAAAAACATGCTTCTTATTATTCAGCATCTATTAAAGCAAATTTTTCATTGCATCATTTATTTGTTCACTTTCAAAGCTATCCAAATAGAACTGTGTGACCTTCTCAGAACTATGCCCCAAAGATTCACTTATTAGAGAGGTAGATACACCAGCCCTTTTCAACACGGTTGCGAATGAGTGCCTACTGACATAAGTAGTTAAATCAATAGGTAGGTTTAATTCTTGTCCAACTTGTTTAAGGTTCTTGTTTACTTTGGTAATTACCTTATGAATCCTGTTTGCTTTTTGTTGCTCTGATTCGTGGTAGTTAAATAAAATGGGAAATAAATATTTGCTATCCTTATCGCTGTATTTCTCTATTAATTCAACTGCTTTTATTTGGAGTGGTATTTTAATCAGCTTACTTGTTTTCTTTCTAATATAAATAAGCCTATTATCAACTATATTTTCATTGGTAAGGTTTGCAATATCAACGAAATTAATCCCTGCCATTAAATAGGAAAATGTGAATATGTCAATTGCAAGTTGTATTCTTTCATTAGGCGTTTCATAATTAATTACCCTGTCAATATCCATTTTGATAAGTGAACGTTTTGCAGTTGCTTGCTGAAACTTCGCGACTTTAAAAGCTTTAAAAGGATAACATTCAGAGGTAACATGCTTTTCAGTAATCGCATAATTATAAATGGTTCTTAAAGTTCTGAATCTTATTCCAATGGTATTAACTGCTAATCCATGAGATTGTAGCCATTTTTCATATTTACGAAGCCAGCTAAGGTCTATATCAGAAAAGTTAATATTTAAGTGTTTGTTGAATCGTATTAATGAGTTATAAACTAGTTTACAGGACTCTGCGTAGCGCATCCTTTTTGATTTATTCAGATCGTCAATATATTCTAAAAAGACTTGGTTTACCGTTTTTACTGTTTTTGGTTTACTTATCTTATCTTTTAATGACTCAACAGTATAATCTTTTTGGGTAGTGTTTAATTCTAAAATCGTTTTTCGATACTCGTCTTTTTTGGCTATAATAAGGTTCATTAGTTCTTCTTTGTCTGGGTAGTTTCTCTTTGGTTTATTTCGTTTAAAGTCCCAGTATTTAGGGTTAATTGAAACTCCAAGACTTCGATAGGTTTTCTTTCCTGATTTTGCAATTCTAATCATCAATGGATGTTCTCCATTTGCCAGAGTTTTAGACCTATAACATACGATGTTAACAGATACATTCATAACAAAAATTGGTTTAACTCTTGGTTTACTTTTTGCTATGAAACCAGTGAAATATGAGAAGAAATTAATGATTTGAATAAAAACAAAAAAGCGCCTTAAGTAATTGTCTTTAAGCGCTTTCTGTAGGTGGTGCCACCTGGAATCGAACCAGGGACACACGGATTTTCAGTCCGTTGCTCTACCAACTGAGCTATGGCACCCCTTTATTTTGGTGTGACAAAAGTAAACAATTTTTCAAAATCACAAAGAATTTTTTTTTCAAATCAGGATAATTGCAAAAAAAATGAAATACCTTCTGTTTGTTTGTGTTCAGCCGTTCTTTTTATACTTTTGCAGGCTCATTCATTCTATTCATGGTTGACACTGATTTTCTGACATATACACTTAAAAACGGCATTCGGGTAATTCACCAGTTTACCGATTCTCCGGTGGGGCATTTGGGGATATTAATCAATACCGGATCGCGTGATGAGGAAGAAGATGAACATGGTCTTGCTCATTTTATTGAACATTCCGTTTTTAAGGGAACCAAAAAGCGCAAGGCATTTCATGTGTTAAGCCGGATTGAAGACGTGGGAGGGGAATTAAATGCCTATACCACCAAGGAGGAAACAACACTTTATTCCACTTTTTTGGCTGAATTTTATGAGCGGGCTGCAGAGTTACTGGCTGATATTTTGTTTAATAGCACATACCCCGAAAAAGAAATAAACCGCGAAAAAGAAGTAATTGCTGAGGAGATTAACTCTTACAAAGATTCGCCTTCGGAACTGATTTTTGACGAATTTGAGGAGCTGGTTTTTGATGGTCATCCCATTGCACGGAATATCCTGGGAACCACAAAAAATATCAATAGATTCAACCGTGATTCGATACTTCGCTTTATAAAAAACAATTACCATACAAACCAGATGGTAATTAGCTCGGTCGGGAAAATTGACTTTGAAAAGCTCATTAAAATTATTGAAAAATATTTTGGCGAGGTTGAGGAAAAGAACAGGGAAAAGGGTCGTGAAAGATTTGAATTGTATGTTTCCGGAGAACGGTTTTTGGAAATGGATACATTTCAAACCCATTGTGTTTTGGGAAATATTGCCTTTGACATTACGCATCCGAAAAGAAACGTGATGGTGTTGCTGAATAATCTTTTGGGAGGTCAGTCGATGAACTCAAGATTAAACCTGGCTTTGCGTGAACGAAAAGGAATGGCTTATAACATTGAATCAAATTATACGGCTTATTCCGATACCGGGCTTTTTAATGTGTACTTTGGAACAGACAAGGAAAATTTCGACAAGGCCTATAATTTGGTGCTAAAGGAGTTTAAACTATTGCGTGATAAAAAGCTGGGTGCCGTTCAGTTAAGTAAAGCTAAAAAACAGCTTATAGGCCAGATTGCCATTTCCACAGAGAGCAGGGAAGATTTAATGTTGACTATCGGTAAAAGTTATCTTCTGTATAATAAGGTAGATCCGTTGAGAATAATTTTTCAAAAAATTGAAAAAATTACGGCTGATGAGTTGCTTGAAGTAGCGAACGTTATTTTGGATGAAAAGAATTTGAGTAGACTTGTTTATCAATAAAAAATGAACCGTTTTAAAGATATAGACAAATATATACTGGAACATATTGACCCGGAAGATGAGGTTTTGAAAGAACTCAACCGGGAAACTCACCTGAAAGTTTTGGGGGCAAGAATGTTGTCAGGCCATTTGCAAGGAAAGGTTCTCACCATGATTTCAAAAATGATTCAACCTAAAAATATTTTGGAAGTGGGAACTTTTACCGGTTATTCTGCCATTTGCCTTGCAAAAGGACTAAAAGAAGGTGGAAAACTGATAACCATTGAGATAGATGATGAGCTGGAGAATTTTGCTAAAAAATATTTTGTAAAGGCAGGTCTTCAGAACAAAATTGAACAACGAATTGGTAAAGCCCTTGAAATTATCCCTGCGTTAAACATAACTTTTGATTTGGTTTTTTTGGATGCCGACAAACGTGAATATGTTGACTATTACAATTCGGTTTTTGAAAAAGTAAATTCAGGTGGCTATATAATTGCCGACAATACACTTTGGAGCGGAAAGGTACTGGAAAAGCCTGCCCACGAAGATTTTCAGACCAAAGGGATTATCGAATTCAACAAATTTGTTGCAAATGACAAACGAGTTGAGAAAGTAATACTTCCACTGCGTGACGGGATGACTATTCTTCGCAAGAAATAGCTAGAACTTTCTGATAGTAAGCTGGTATTGACAAGATTTGTCAAAAAGCAGGTGTTAATAAATATAGAAGTCTTATTTGCTTAAACAAGAAATAAAGATTACATTCAGCCCCTTGTACAATTACGCTTTTTGCAATTATGGCAAACCAAAAAATCACATATAGCTGAAATTAGTATTTGTTTTTAGTAATTCTTTTCCTTGCGGCACATAGAATTACTCCTTTATCTTGATTGTAAAAGTTGATAAAACCTAATAAACTAAACAATTAATTTGATGATCAATGCTAACGAAATACTAAATGCATTGCCTTCGAGGTATTACCTGATAGACCTTGATACAAAAACGATAGTTCAATCGAATGATTCCGGTGTTGAGGCAAATAAAAGCAAGTGTCATTACTATTTGTTCGGGAAAGAATCTCCTTGTGAGAATTCAGGCAATTGTCTCTGTGCGCAGTCTGTGGAAAAGGGAAAGTCAGATTTTGTTATTGAAAAAGGGGATGGCGCACAAAAAGAGTTTTTTAAAATTCGATTTTCGAAGTTCAGTGAAAATGAAATTCTTGTTATTTCAGAAAATGTTACATCTGAATTTTTAATAAAAAAGGAATTAAAAATAAACACAAAACGCCTCGAAAGAGCGGAAAGAATGGCAAGTTTTGGCTATTGGGAATTTAATATTGATGAAAAAATTGTAATTGCTTCCAAAGGAGCAGTTAAAATTTACGGCCTGCCTTCAAACAGAATGACTCTAGAGGAAATTCAGGCTTACCCGATAAGGAAATTTAGAAAAAAGCTGGACAAGGAACTCGAAGATCTTATTGTTCTTGGTAAACCTTACAATATCAAATTTCAAATCAAACGTCCTTGTGACGGAGAAATTCGTTTTATCCACTCAATGGCTGAATACCGTGAAGATAAGCGTATGGTGTTTGGTGTTATTCACGACATTACCGATAGTATTAGGGCAGACGAAGAATTAAATAATACCAATAATCTTTTACGTACGGTTATAGATAATATTCCCGATGCTATTTACATGAAGGATAATCAGTATCGAAAATTGATAGCAAATAAAGGTGATGCGGTTAATGTTGGTCTGAAAAGTGCAAAGGAAATTATCGGGAGAACAGATTATGATATTTATCCAAAAGAAATTGCCGATGTTTATACCAGGGACGACAAAAGAGTTATTGAAAGAGGAGAACCGATAATAAACCGAGAAGAAATTTTACCGGCGTATGGTAAAAATAAGGTTGTTTTAACCTCTAAATTTCCCTTACGAAACAGTGAAAATAAAATAGTAGGACTTGTAGGAATAGGTCGGGATATTACAAAAATAAAGGAAAGTCAGGAGCAGTTACATTTATTGCAGCAGACAGTTCATCAAACGCCCCTCCCCGTTGTAATAACAGATAAAGTCGGAAATATTGAATTTGTAAATCCCGGGTTTACTGCAGTAACCGGATACGAATTTGATGAGGTTGTTGGGAAAAACCCCAGAATTTTAAAGTCTGGTTTGTCTGAGTCTGACACATCGCTCTATAAAAAATTGTGGAATACCATAAATTCAGGGCAAAATTGGTACGGCGAGTTTTACAATAGGAAAAAGGATGGTTCATTTTACTGGGAAAATGCTGTAATCGCCCCGATCGTTGATGAAACAGGCGAAATAAAGCATTTTGTAGCTATAAAAGAAGATATTACAGAAAAAAAGCAAATCATTGAGGATCTCAAAATTGCCAAAGATAAAGCGGAAGAAAGTGACCGTCTTAAAAGTATTTTCTTGACAAATTTAAGTCACGAGATTAGAACTCCGTTAAACGGAATATTGGGATTTTCAAACATTATTTGTTCCGGTATTTCTGAGCCTGCAAAATTGGATTACTATGGAACTTTAATAGAAAATTCAGGCAGAAGATTAATTAAAGTTATTGATGATATTATTGATATGTCGATGCTTCAGTCAAATCAGATAAAACTCAATTATTCTGAATTTGATTTGAATGAAATTATTAGAGAACTTTTTGATTTGTACAGAGACATTTACCAACAGAAGTTATCAGATATTAATTTTTCAATGGAACTTTGTAAAAATGGGGACGGTATTTTAGTATCAGACAAAACAAGAGTAACACAGGTAATTAAGAATGTACTGGATAATGCTTTTAAATTTACGGAAAAGGGATTTATTAAATTTGGTTATTTTAATTCAACTCACAAACAAGTAACTTTGTTTGTTGAGGATTCAGGAATTGGTATTGAAGCCGATAAATCGAAAATAATTTATGAACCTTTTAGACAGGGAGAAGAAGGACATTCGAGAAAATATGAGGGGTCTGGTCTTGGTCTAACTATTAGTAAAGCAGTTATGCAAAAATTGGAGGGAAAAATTGCATTAAAATCAGAAGAAAATAAAGGTTCAACATTTTATCTGAAGTTTCAGAAAAATTGAAATAGTTAAAAACATTACAATAATTTTTCATTAATGACAAAAAAGCGGATTGTATCGATCGAAGACAACAAAGCAAGTGCTGAGTATTTAGATATTGCAGTTGATATGTTAGGTTTTGAGCACAAAAATTTTGATAACGCAAAAGATGCTATCGTTTATATTGAACAGGAAGGTGCAGATTTGATATTAATGGATGTGCAGCTTCCCGAGATGGATGGTTATGAGGCTACACGAATCTTAAAACAGAAGTATCCTTCAATTCCGATAATTATTCAGACAGCTTATGCAATGAAAGGCGATATGGAAAAGGCCTATGAAGCAGGATGCGACGATTATATAGCAAAGCCGATTTCGCTAAAAATTCTGAAAGAAAAGATTATCAACCAGATTGATAAAGAGTAGAACTTAGTTTCGTTTGACCTTTCCTCTTCTGAAATTTTTACGTTTCTTATTTCTTTTTTTATTCTTTTGGTCGAACCGGTCCAACCGGTCTTCAAGCTTAACTTCCATTTCTGCTTCTTTGTTTCCTCCATCCTGATGTACGGTAATTTCCGGTTGAATTCCTCGCTTATTTTTTTGAATGATACTTTTTACCTCTTTAACCGATAATTTGAAGGAATTACCAGGCAGCCCTTCTGTAAAAGAGTACCAGATTTCTTTTTTTAGGAAATCTGTTTTTATTGGTTTGGCAACACCTTTGGAAGTTTCTATGTCGAGCAGTTCTCTTGGAAACTCGTTTCTTGCTTCCATATAAACATCCAACTCATACAAAAGGCAACACTTTAACTTTCCACAGGCGCCGGCCATTTTTTGTGCTGAAGGTGACAAACCCTGGCTAACAACTGCATCAGAAGAAATACTTTTAAAATCAGTTCTCCAGCTTGAACAACACAATTCTCTTCCACACGATCCAATTCCGCCAACCAATCCGGCTTCCTGTCGGGCGCCAATTTGTTTCATTTCTATTTTTATGTGGAATTCCTGGGCATATTTTTTTATTAGTTCCCTGAAATCAACACGCCCTTCGGCAATGTAATAGAATATGGCTTTGTTGTTATCGCCCCTGAATTCGACATCGCCGATTTTCATTTCCAAACCCAGCTCTGCTGCAATTTGGCGCGCACGTATCATGGTGGGCTTTTCTCTTAATCTTGCTTTGATAAGCTTGTCGAGATCGTTCTCGCTTGCCTTACGGTAAATTGTGTTTAATGTATACCTCTCAGGATTTCGTATCTTTCTGTTGAACTGTTTTTCAGCCAGGTATCCGGTTAACATTACCTCGCCAACATCATGTCCGGGAGATGTGGCAACAACAACTTTGTCGCCTCGTTTTAGCGAAATATGATCTGTGTTAACAAAGAATTCCCTTCGGGTTGATTTAAACTTAACTTCAACTATATCTGATTGTTCTGTTGTGTCTGGTAAATCGTTAATCCAGTCAAAAACATCTGTCGACTGAGAATCATTCGAACTATTAAATGAACATCCGTTACAACTCATTTCTTTCCCCTCTTTTTTGAAATAATTCGACGCAAAGATCGAAAAAAGATTTAAATATCGTAAATTAATGTAATCTAAATTAAAATTTTAAATTATGAATTTTGAAGAGATTTTTGCCGGCATTAATTTTTTAGCCGTAATTGTTTCAGCTTTAAGTGCATTTGTGGTTGGCTGGTTATGGTACGGACCGCTTTTTGGAAAAAGATGGATGAAACTAAATGGTTTTACCGAAGAACAAATTAGAGAAGGAGGAGGAATGCCCATGTCTTTGATCATGATTATCAACTACGTGGCGACAGTTTTGGCAGCATTTGCCATTGCTATGTTTATCGGGGCAGAATCCGATATATCGTTTGGTGTTTTTGCAGGTTTTATGATTGCCGTTTTCTGGATTGGAACCAGTCGCTTGAATGATGTTCTTTATGAGCGTAAGCCATTTGGATTGTTCCTTATTAATACGGGTTACAATTTGGCCATCTATGTAATTATGGGTGCAATTTTAGGAGCCTGGCATTAAGATATAATGAAATGAACATCGAAGTTTTTTAGAATTTGCTAGAAAGTTTGGTGATTCGGATGCAGGATTCTGTTTGAATTCTGCTTTTTTTTGTTCCTTTAAAGGAAATTATAACCAAAGAAATTTAGCCGGATGAGAATCTCGCATCTTACAAATTTTTTTATTTTACTTTTTTTCTTTTTTGTTTCAACAACCAGGGCTTTTGTGCTTTCCGATGAGGCTGAGATTAGTGTTTTAACCTGCAGCCCCGGAAATGAAGCATACTCAGTTTATGGTCATTCTGCCATTCGTGTAAAAGATCTTTCTTACGACTACGACATAGTTTTTAATTACGGAATATTCGATTTTAGTACACCTAATTTCGTTTACCGGTTTGCAAGCGGACAAACAGACTATTTGCTGGGAGCTTATGGCTTTTCCGATTTTGTTCAGGAATATGTGGCGGCACAAAGAAGCATTTTCGAGCAGGTTTTAAATCTCACACAGGTTGAAAAGCAAAAAGTTTTTGACTTTTTACTATGGAATGCCAAACCTGAAAACCGGGTTTACAGGTATAATTTCTTTTTTGATAACTGTGCTACACGAGTTCGCGATGTAATTCAGGAGGAGTCGGATGGAGTGGTTATTTTCCCGGAGTACGACGTTCCTCCCCGTACTTTCAGGGAATTAATTAAGGAGTATCATTCAAAACTTATTTGGGTGAATTTTGGCATCGATTTAGTCGTTGCCGCGCCTTCCGACAAAAAAGCAACAGCCTATGATGAAATGTTTCTGCCCGATTATCTCATGGAACATTTTGCTAATTCGACTATAAAAACAGGGAATGAAGTAAGGCCCCTGGTGAAAAGTTCGGGAGTGATTTATGAGGCGCAGGAACTTAAGGTAAAAAACTCGAAAATAAGCAGCCCGTTTGCGGTTTTTGGAGTTTTGTTACTGATTGTAATTTTTGTTTCTGTTCGCCAGTTAAGAAAAAAGAAGATTAATTATTTAACCGATTACCTTGTTTTTGGTATAAATGGATTTTTAGGTCTGGCAATGTTGTGGTTTGTTTTTTATTCCGAACATCCGGCAATGCATCCCAATTATAATATTCTTTGGGCCATCCCGTTAAATTTTGTTTTTGCTTTTTTGTGGAAAATAAAAAAATGGAGACCTGTAACACGTTACTATTTTGTTATTGTCGCAATCTGGCTATTTATTTTTATGCTGACAGCTACTTTTGTTCCCCAGAAATTTCATGCGGTTTTTTATATCATCAGTCTGATGGTAATTTGCAGAGCTGTTTTGAATTCTGTTTTTATTTTTAGAAAGAAGAATACATAATCAGGATTCAGGCTAATTGTTGAAAAAAATCTGCGAACAAAATCTTATGGTGTTTCCTTCCTGTATCGAAACTTGTATCTTTGTTTTTCATCAAAAATAATTGATTTGGCCGATTCAAAAAAATATGTCGAAACGCCTTTAATGAAGCAATATTATGCCATTAAAGACAAACATCCGGATGCTATTTTGCTATTCAGAGTGGGCGATTTTTATGAAACTTTTGGAGAAGACGCGATAAAATCGGCTGAGATTTTGGGAATAACATTAACCCGTCGTGCCAACGGGGCAGCCAGTTATGTGGAGTTGGCCGGATTTCCGCATCACGCGCTTGATACCTATTTGCCAAAATTGGTGCGCGCCGGGCAGCGGGTAGCCATTTGTGAGCAGTTGGAAGACCCAAAATTGACAAAAAAGATTGTCAAACGCGGAATCACGGAACTGGTAACCCCGGGTGTTTCCATTAACGATAATATTCTTGAGAATCGAGAAAATAACTTTCTTGCCTCGGTACACTTCGATAAAAATCTTGCAGGGGTTGCCTTTTTGGATATTTCAACCGGAGAGTTTCTGACCGCGCAGGGAAATTTTGAATACGTCGATAAATTACTGAATTCATTTCAGCCCAAAGAGGTTTTGTTCCAACGTGGCAGAGGGAAGGAATTTACGGAAATTTTCGGGAACAAGTTTTATACATTTAATCTCGACGACTGGGTGTATACAAACGAATCGGCAAACGATCGCTTGTTGCGACATTTTGAAACTACTTCACTAAAAGGTTACGGAGTACAAAATATGCCATTGGCAATTATTGCTTCCGGAGCTATTTTGAATTATCTAGATATAACACAACACAGTCGTTTAAAACACATTACGGGTTTAAGCCGGATTGAAGAAGAACATTATGTCTGGCTTGATCGCTTTACCATTCGAAATCTTGAACTCTTTACTCCACTTCATGAAAGTGGAAAATCATTGATCCAGGTCATTGATAAAACCATTTCACCAATGGGCTCACGCTTGCTAAAACGCTGGCTGGCCCTTCCTTTAAAAGAAGTGGAGCCCATTAATGAACGACTGGAAGTGGTTGAGTTTTTTCTGAAACATCCTGAAACTAAAGAGAATCTGGAGGAACATCTTCGTCAGATTGGTGATTTGGAACGTCTGGTTTCCAAGGTGGCTGTGGGAAGAATAAATCCGCGTGAAATGGTGCAGGTAAAAAATGCGCTGAATGCCATTTTACCAATCAAAGAATTGTGCGCCGAAGCGGATAATACAACTTTGCAGCGATTTGCCGAACAATTAAATCCCTGCGATATTATTCGCGAAAAAATTCACAACGAAATTTTACCCGATCCTCCAACTGCAATTAATAAGGGAAAAGTAATTGCAGAAGGCGTTTCAAAGGAATTGGACGAGTTACGCGAAATCGCCTATTCGGGAAAAGATTATCTGGCAAAAATTCAGAAAAGGGAAAGTGAAAAATATGGTATCCCTTCTTTGAAAATCAGTTATAATAATGTTTTCGGATATTATATTGAAGTTCGGAATACACATAAGGATAAAGTTCCTGATGACTGGATTCGTAAACAAACGCTAGTAAGTGCCGAACGGTATATCACCGAAGAATTAAAAGAATACGAAGCTAAAATTCTGGGCGCAGAAGAAAAGATTCAGGTGCTTGAAACAAAATTATTTAATGATTTGGTTTATGCTTTAGCAGATTATATTTCAGCTATTCAATTGAATTCAAATATTCTGGCAAGATTGGACTGTTTGTTGTCGTTTGCGAGTTGTTCAAACAGTTATGGTTATTTCCGGCCTGAAGTGAATGAATCAAATATCATCGATATAAAAAACGGGCGTCACCCGGTAATTGAGCACCAACTTCCAATTGGTGAATCATATATTGCAAACGACGTTTTCTTGGATCAGGAAGAACAGCAGATTATTATTATTACCGGGCCGAACATGGCTGGTAAATCTGCGCTTTTGCGGCAAACAGCCTTGATTGTTTTACTGGCTCAAATGGGAAGTTTTGTTCCGGCTGAAACAGCTAAAATAGGATTTGTCGATAAAATTTTCACCAGGGTAGGAGCGTCTGATAATATTTCTCTTGGTGAATCTACTTTTATGGTGGAAATGAACGAGGCTGCCAGTATTTTGAATAATGTTTCCGACAGAAGTTTGATACTTTTTGACGAGTTAGGACGAGGAACTTCCACCTACGACGGGATTTCTATCGCCTGGTCAATAGTGGAACATTTACATGAACACCCACGGGCAAAAGCAAAAACATTGTTTGCCACCCACTACCACGAATTAAATGAAATGGAAGGCGCATTTCCGAGAGTGAAAAATTTTAATGTTTCCATTAAAGAGGTAGGAAACAAGGTTATTTTCCTTCGGAAGCTAGTTCGCGGTGGAAGTAATCACAGTTTTGGGATTCATGTTGCCGGAATGGCTGGCATGCCAAAATCGGTTATAAAAAGGGCCGAGCAAATTTTGAAAAAACTGGAAGGTGGAAAAGAAAAAGAAAACCTATCAAAGCCACTGGAAGAAATTGGGGGAAACCGGGAAGGAATGCAACTAAGTTTTTTCCAGTTGGATGATCCGGTTTTAAAACAAATTCGCGATGAAATTGCCTATCTTGATATAAACAATCTTACCCCCATTGAAGCCCTAAATAAATTGAATGAAATCAAGAAGCTAACCGGCCTCAAATAAAGGTTCCATTTTTTTTTTAATATTTTGTGAGAAATAAAAAATAGCCATATATTTGCATCGCTTTAAAAGAAACGTTCTGTTAAATAAGCGGGAATAGCTCAGTTGGTAGAGCACGACCTTGCCAAGGTCGGGGTCGCGAGTTCGAGTCTCGTTTCCCGCTCAACACAATATAATTCAAGGATGCCCGGGTGGTGGAATTGGTAGACACGTTGGACTTAAAATCCAATGAACATTATGTTCGTGCGGGTTCAAGTCCCGCCTCGGGTACTTTTTGCGGGAATAGCTCAGTTGGTAGAGCACGACCTTGCCAAGGTCGGGGTCGCGAGTTCGAGTCTCGTTTCCCGCTCCAATAAGCTTCATAATTTAGTGAGGCTTTTTTTATGCCTGGTTTTCACATTTATGATTTTTAAGCAATAATTTTATTGGAGATTTCAATTTTGATACGATATTACAGAATCGAATGTTTTTTCTGTTTTTTTATTGAAATGGACATGCCGCCAATCGGTTAGAATATTGGCCTTCAATTGGTGGCTCGGGGTCGTCCCGAGAATTCGGGATTTCCCGCTCCAATAAGCTTCATAATTTAGTGAGGCTTTTTTTATGCCTGGTTTTCACATTTATGATTTTTAAGCAATAATTTTATTGGAGATTTCAATTTTGATACGATATTACAGAATCGAATGTTTTTTCTGTTTTTTTATTGAAATGGACATGCCGCCAATCGGTTAGAATATTGGCCTTCAATTGGTGGCTCGGGGTCGTCCCGAGAATTCGGGATTTCCCGCTCCAATAAGCTTCATAATTTAGTGAGGCTTTTTTTATGCCTGGTTTTCACATTTATGATTTTTAAGCAATAATTTTATTGGAGATTTCAATTTTGATACGATATTACAGAATCGAATGTTTTTTCTGTTTTTTTATTGAAATGGACATGCCGCCAATCGGTTAGAATATTGGCCTTCAATTGGTGGCTCGGGGTCGTCCCGAGAATTCGGGATTTCCCGCTCCAATAAGCTTCATAATTTAGTGAGGCTTTTTTTATGCCTGGTTTTCACATTTATGATTTTTAAGCAATAATTTTATTGGAGATTTCAATTTTGATACGATATTACAGAATCGAATGTTTTTTCTGTTTTTTTATTGAAATGGACATGCCGCCAATCGGTTAGAATATTGGCCTTCAATTGGTGGCTCGGGGTCGTCCCGAGAATTCGGGATTTCCCGCTCCAATAAGCTTCATAATTTAGTGAGGCTTTTTTTATGCCTGGTTTTCACATTTATGATTTTTAAGCAATAATTTTATTGGAGATTTCAATTTTGATACGATATTACAGAATCGAATGTTTTTTCTGTTTTTTTATTGAAATGGACATGCCGCCAATCGGTTAGAATATTGGCCTTCAATTGGTGGCTCGGGGTCGTCCCGAGAATTCGGGATTTCCCGCTCCAATAAGCTTCATAATTTAGTGAGGCTTTTTTTATGCCTGGTTTTCACATTTATGATTTTTAAGCAATAATTTTATTGGAGATTTCAATTTTGATACGATATTACAGAATCGAATGTTTTTTCTGTTTTTTTATTGAAATGGACATGCCGCCAATCGGTTAGAATATTGGCCTTCAATTGTTGGCTCGGGGTCGTCCCGAGAACTCGGGATTTCCCGCTCCAATAAGCTTCATAATTTAGTGAGGCTTTTTTTATGCCTGGTTTTCACATTTATGATTTTTAAGCAATAATTTTATTGGAGATTTCAATTTTGATACGATATTACAGAATCGAATGTTTTTTCTGTTTTTTTATTGAAATGGACATGCCGCCAATCGGTTAGAATATTGGCCTTCAATTGGTGGCTCGGGGTCGTCCCGAGAATTCGGGATTTCCCGCTCCAATAAGCTTCATAATTTAGTGAGGCTTTTTTTATGCCTGGTTTTCACATTTATGATTTTTAAGCAATAATTTTATTGGAGATTTCAATTTTGATACGATATTACAGAATCGAATGTTTTTTCTGTTTTTTTATTGAAATGGACATGCCGCCAATCGGTTAGAATATTGGCCTTCAATTGTTGGCTCGGGGTCGTCCCGAGAACTCGGGATTTCCCGTTCCCTTAAGCTTCACAATTTGTGAGGCTTTTTTATGTTCCATTGATTTATTAGAAGCTAGTCGCCAATTACCTTTATCAATTTTCCGCGTGATACCTGGTCATTAAGTTTTAAATTATTCAGTAAGGCCAATTCATTCATTTGGCTTTGAGGAACGCCAAAAGATCGGAAAGCATTTGCCAATGTTCCCGAATTCCGAACAGACTGAATATTTATCCGTTTAGGTTTTACATTTAGTTTTGAAGCTTCTGTAAGGCGATTAAAATTAGTCATGGTTGATTCAAATGCCTGCAGGTAGTTCGCAAAATTTTCTCCCGAAGAAACACCGTGGAAAATATAAACTGAGCCATTGTACTCTATAAAATAGGATAAAACTTTTAAAGTCTGCTCTGCCCCGGTTTGCTGGTTTTGTGAAACTTGTTCCGATAAAACCGCAACCGCAGGTAATCCATTCACTGTTGTATTCCTGTTTTCAATAGTAGTTAGGTTCAATTCCTGAATTACAGCCTGAGCCGCTTCTGAACCTGAATTTTGTTTGGCAAGTGTAAAAATCATAGCTGCTTTTCCATCGGAAGGAGCCATTTGAACCTGGATAGGTGAATTTTCCAGTTGCCAACCCGAAGGCACAGGAAATCGGAATTTCATTTCAGGATGATAAAATACATTGGATTCAACATATCCCTGTCTGGGATCTTCGCCATACACAATGCCGTCAATCATTCTCAAATAGCTTTCTTCATTTACTTCCCAGTTTCTGTTACCTAAACTATCCTGCCAGGCAGTTGCCCTTCGGTTTACATCATTGTACCTGTCTCCCGGATCGGGGTGGGTTGAAAAAAAGGTTGGTACACCGCCACTTTCACTTTCCATTTGCATTTTGTCTAGCACATGAAAAAAGTCGGCCATTTTGTGGGCATCATAACCAATTTGTGTGGAATACTGAACGCCCAGTTTATCCGATTGTCGTTCATTATCCCTACTGAATTTGAGAAACAACAGCTGCATGCCCTGCATGGCATAGTCAGCGAATTGTCTGAAATCCTCTGAAACTATCATACCTCCAACCAGTAATAATTGTCCCAATTGCTGTTTACTTTGCTGACTTGCCGTGTGACGGGCCGTAACGTGTCCCATTTCGTGCCCCAAAACACCAATTAACTCCGCCTCGTTATTAAAGTGGGCCAGAATTCCGCGGGTGATATAGATATATCCTCCGGGAACTGCGAAAGCGTTAACTACAGGAGAGTCAAGAATCCTGAAGTGATATTCAAGGTTTGGCCGGTGTGAAATACGTGCCATTTCACGGCCTTTTACTTCAATGAAATTTTGTAGATCTGCATCTTCATACAAACCAAAAGTCGCAATAACAGTAGGATCATATTGTGCGCCCAATTCAACCTCCTGTGCTTCCGACATCAGCATAAGTTGTCTTTTACCGGTTACCGGATTAACAGCACACGAAGGAATTAATAATATGCTTACCAGTACCAGTATAAGTTTTAAATAAATTTGTGTCCTTTTCATGATTCTTATTTTGTAAGCTGGGAATAAAATTGTTTCATTTGAACTTTTATCCATTATTGGTAAATTTAAAGCAGATAAAACAAATTCAGAAATTTATTTCAGATTTCATGCGGATTATTTTTACGTACCTGTCGGTATTACTTTTTTTCGTTGTATCCAACCAGGTTTGTTCTCAGGAACAAGCTATAAATTCAATTGTTCAGGAAGATTTGAAACGCCATCTTACTTTTATTTCTTCCGATGAATTAAAGGGTAGAAAAATTGGTGAAGGAAATGGTTTAGAAAGAACAGCCGATTATATTGAAGAATTTGTTCGTGATAATAAATTGAATCCGATCAATCATAGTTTTAGTCAGGAATTTGATGTCTTTTCAATTGGTCCTGATAAAGTCAATTCAAGTCTGGTTGCTTTGAATTTGAAAGAAAATGAAAATTTTAACGCTCCATTCATCTGCCTGAATGATGGTTTATTAAATTTTGATTTTAATGGGAATGCAGTTTTTGCAGGATTTGGTCTGGAAGACGAATCTACCGGTTACAACGATTATGAAGGAGTAGATGTGAAAGGAAAGATTGTTTTTATTTCCATGGAAAGCTGGGAATCCTATGGGGGTGATGAAAACTTTTCTAAGAAAAAGGGAAATGGTAATAGTATTACGCAAACTGCTTTTGAAAAAGGTGCGGCAGCGGTAGTTTTGATTTCAAATGCAAATGATAAAACAAATAAGGCATTTAACAGCCTTGAGGAGATTACCGGAAGAAGTTATTTTACATTAACTCCGCCAAAGAACAGCAACCGTGAGGCAAATTTATTTGTCACAACACCTGATTTTGCTGATTTTCTTTTAGGTGGAAGAAATAAATATAAAAAGTACCTTTCATCTATTGTTAAGAATCAAAAGCCAAATACCTTCAGCCCTGAAAATTATGAAATAGAAATTCATTTCAGAAAAAAGGTAGAACCTAATCCAACACGTAACATTTACGGAATTGTTGAAGGAAGTGATCCGATCTTGAAAAACGAATACGTAGTTTTTATGGCTCATTATGATCATTTGGGAATTGATAAGGATAGTGAGATCTATAATGGAGCGGATGACAATGGTTCAGGGACTACCGTTTTACTTGAACTTGCAGAAGCTTTTTCATCCATGAAAGTAAAGCCAAAAAGAAGCATTTTATTTTTATGGGTGACTTGTGAAGAATTGGGTCTATACGGCTCGCGCTATTATTCTGAACATCCGATTGTTCCAATGGGAAATACAGTTGCCTGTATTAATCTTGATATGGTAGGAAGAGTTTATGAGCAGAGGGATTCAGTATGGAAGGATTCGCCCAAGTTGGTAAAAGATTATGATGGTTTGTTTACGTTAATAAATAATGTTTGGCCTGGACTAAAAGATATTGTTGATTCGGCAGCCGGCAAACTGGGTTTGAATCCTGATTATTCATTGCCTGAGAAATTTTTAAGCAGCAGTGATCATTATTTTTTTCATAAAAACGGCGTTCCGATTTTGAATGTAGCTAACGGTTATCATGCCGACTATCATAAAGTTACTGACGAGATTTCAAAAATTAATTTTGATAAAATGAAACGTGTCGCTGATTTTTGTTTTATGGTAGGATATGAAGCAGGGAACATTGAAAATATCCAAAAAACAGATGTCTCAGGAAATTAAAAAAGCTATCCGGAATTGGACAGCTTTCTTTATATTTTTGCACTTACTAATTACATAGCAGCCTTTAATCCTTCTGTGGTCGTGTAATATTTTACAATCATATTTGGCACTTCCCACTCAGGTAATTTTCCGTCTATAAGATACTGAAGATATTTTTCGGTTACCTGTCCGAAATGTGCTTCATGTCCAACTTTATATTCTTCCGGAATATCTAGTCTCCAGGTTGTATTACTCAATTTTTCAACTTTAATTCCAGGATATTTTGAAGTTAAACCCTGCACTGCGTTGTAAAGACTTCCGACAAGCTCTTTTACATCAATATTCGGATTCGCTTCAATATAAAGTTGTGGTTTATAGTTTTCTTCTTCGCCTTGTTTAATAATCAGATTACACTTTGTTCCCCGCATAATGGAATAATGAGTATCACCGGCACCTTCCGGAGCTTCAAAATTCCATATGACGGATACTTTTGCGTGAATTCCTTTTAATGTATAATTTATTTCTCCGTTACTGTAAACTTTTAAAACATCATCGTCAAGGTCTTTTTGCAGATATTCGGGATAGTTGTCCAGTTGTGTGACTTTCTTAAACATTTCCGGGGTAAGATCGGTTGTCCACCGTTTTGCTGAAAGTACATTTACATCTGATTTATTTAGAATAACTTCTGGAAAAGCTTCCCATTGAATTAGATCAACCAGATGCGTTGTAACATCAACAATTCCTTCTCCCTGTTGATTTGTATCAAAAAACCAGGCAGGTCTTTTTAACGGACTTCCCGAAACATATTTAAAAAAATGATGGACACTTTCCTTGGTTATGGCAGGCTCCTCTTCTGTTCCTGTTTGCAGGGTGCCAAAAATTTCGGGAATATGAGCCAGTTCCCGTTGTAAAATAGTGGTAATTTCATGACGTTCAGTCATAATATCGTATAGCAAAACACCATTTTCTTCCGCAACACGAAAAGCCTCTTCAAGTTTTGGGTATTCCTCCGGTGAAATTACCATTGGTTTGTCTGCGAGTACGTTGATGCCCGCTTCAACGGTTTTCAGGATATATTCTGTTTTTTTTGCGTTGTTTCCGGCAGTTACCATCACATTTCCGGGTTTTTCTTCCAACATTTTTTCGAGGAAATCCGGCCCTTTGTAAATAATTTCTTCCCATGAAGTTGGATTTTCATCGCGGGTATTGTAACTGTTAATCAAATCAATATGTCCTTGCACATCAGGTCCTTCAGGAGCATAAACATGTACAGTCGGATCAACCTGATCGTACATATTTTTTTGAACCAGCGCTGCATGAAAGTGACCGGGATCAAGGGTCATAATTTTTACTTCTCCTTTTGCTCCGGTAAACATGGGTATATTTTCTTCGGTTTCTGATGATTTATTTCCACCGGAACAGGCCGCCAGAAAAAGTGCGACAACTGCTACAGTTAATTGGTTCTTCATTTTCATAAGAATTTAAATGGTTTCTGTGAAAGCACACAAAATTACTATATTATTTTACTTCTGCCACTTGTAAATAAACCGGACATTGAGCTAAACGTATTATTCAAACAATCCCAAATTAATACTTTCTCCCATTTTTTTGTAGCCCAATTCATTCGGGTGCAGATAATCCCCTGAGTGTACAGATTCCATCATTTTCCCAGGATGTTGAGGATCCTGCATAGTTTTATCGAAATCAATTACGGCATCAAATCTACCACTGTTTCTTATCCATTGGTTTACCTTCTCCCTGGCTGGTTCACGATAATCGGCATAATAAAATGATTCGCCAAAAGGAAGAATTGTTGCTCCATAAACTTTAATATTCTTGTCATGCGCATCTTCAATCATCTTTTTATATGCCGCTATCAGATTATCTGCAACCTGATTTGCATTTTCTTCGTTTCTGGTTTGTCCAAGATCATTTACACCTTCAAGAATTATTAACCATTTTACGTTACTTTGTTTCAGGACGTCTCTTTCAAAACGGTCGATAGCTGCCGGGCCAAGGCAATTTCTCAGCACACAATTTCCACCAATGCCCATATTAAGAACTGCAACATCACTTGTTTCAGAATTTTTCAACAGTTGTTCAGCTAATATGTCAGGCCACCTGTTTTGTTTGTTCGTACCCGAGCCCCGACCATCAGTAATTGAGTTTCCCAATATAGCGATGGCTGCAGATGATTCAGGTGCTTTTACGTCAAGCCCGTTTATAACATACCACCTGTCGGCAGTTGCGGCTTCATTGAATTTTATTTTATCTGTATTGTTCCCCGGCAGAATATAGGACGTAGTTCTTGAACCGGGATGACCTGTTACATCCGGTGAAGTCTCACCAAAACAGATTGTTATCGCTAAATCCATCCGTGGTTCCAGTTTGAACGAAATTGGATCAGAAATTACAACAGCTCCGGGAGCCATAGTAACTTCATCGTTCCCATTAAATTGAAGCTTTTTTAATGATGATGGATCAATTTCACTACCTCCTTTTGAAACTGCAATATTTACAGCTTTCATTGTAACCGGATTCGTGCTGAATTCATTTGAAAACTTCAGACGGATTTCTTCTCCGCCAATGGAAACACGTACAACCTGACGAAGCGTATTATTGCTTAAGCCCGGGGGAGGAGGCATATTGTTTGGTTCTACCAATTGCGGGGCAGTTGCCCATGAGCCAACCCAAATTTCCTGTGAAGTTGAACTTTTATATCCATTTAGAATGAACAAAAAGGTTAGAATACTTAATAAGAAAATTTTTGCAGAGGATTGATATTCGGTTGCTTGATTTTTCAAGGAGGCTTTGTAAGCTCCTTTTTGCTTTTGTAACATACGCAGTAATATTATTCCTTAATTTTTTAAAATGTAAAATATCGGTCTAACTCATCCGCAGGCCGTCAATGTTTTTAAAATCGATAGTGAATTCTTCACCGCTATTCAATGTTAAGATTGCACCAAGAGCTGAAAGGCTTGGCATAATGTCCATGATTTTAATATCTTTTATTGGTGATAATTCTTCTTCGGTCCATTTGCTGTCATCCATTTTATGAAGTAAAACTGATATCATCAGTTCCATAGGTGGGTTTTTATCCATTCTTTTTTTGTAGGCATAAACCACTGTGCTGTCATCAGCTTCAGCATTTTTGTTGTTATGCACTACACTGTCAGTTTTATCCCACCCGGAATACGTAATTAAAGCTACCTGCCGGCCCGGAATTGACGCGGTTATTACTTTTTTTGAATCCTCTTCATACTGGTTTACCTGTGCTACTTTCCCATCCAGATGGGGGAGACCATAACTTCCAAGTGTTAACTCATATTCAAAGGCTAAACGTGAACGGTCTACCCTGATTACGCCACCCGGTATTGTAATTTCCGCCAGGTCAATGATATATCCTACTCCGTTGTTTGGAGGTTTTCGCATAATTGCCTGCCGATATAAAACGCCACCTCTTACACCGTTAAAAAGCATACTTTGTGAAATGGTATACTTCCGGCTTCTTTCAGAATCATTATCAACCGTTTTCCCGGTAAGGTAAAAATTGATGTCATCTCCTCTTACGTCCCTGGGATCCTGACTTCTGAAACTGTATTCCATTGATGTGCCACCATTTGGATCATGATCTTCCCATGGGAAATGTGTATTATATGCCAGCTTGGAATAGTTTGGATCGTCGTAATAGACTTTTCCGGGAATGATTTCAGAAGTTCCGGTTTTCCCGTGGTTCACCAGAACGAGCCCAGGACTTTCCAAAACGGTTCTTTTTGAACTATCACCAAGGTTTTCCCACATGCCATCGTTTTCCTTTGCCGTCCAGAAGGGCGAATCATCGGGAAGAGCAAGACAAATAAATGGAAGAAACATAATAAACGGACTTCCGGCACAACTGTAGTTCTGAACCATGTATTCTTTCTGAATATAAAAACCAAGGCTTGGAATGTCATTATAGTAAAATCCTTCTTTTGTTACAAATTGCAACAACGATCCTGAACATAATCTCCTTGCCCAGCCCGGGTCTAACAAGGTTTTATTTTTTAGCATAAAAGCCACAGGGAAAGCGCCTGAAACCCATGTGCGGTAACAAATACTTCTCGACCACATGTTTATATAGCCATCGCGTCCGAAAAAACTGGTTATTGATTCCATAAGTTTTTGGGCCGATTGCTCAATTATCGCTGCAATTTCAGGATAATGCTCGTCGCCAAAGGCACGATTCCAGATGGTTGTATAAACAATAAAAAGACTGATTGAATAATAGTTATAGGTTTGCTCAAGATACCAGCCGTCACCGGAATGATAGGATGCTACCCACATCAAATGACTTTTTAGCAGATTTTCGTCGATTTCGTAACCATATTTTTTCAGAAACGAAAGCGCGATAATATTGAATATTCTCCAGTTATTTTGTGTTGTCCGGTGATGAGCCCATTTTGAAATGCATTCCACCATATCGTCTTTTTCTTTTTCAGAATAAAGATCCCAGATGGTTTCGGGCATTAAAAGTAAGGTTTTAAATAGTCCTCCAAATTCACAGGTATACTGGTAGTTTGAATCAGGTAAATCTTCTGGTAGTGGTAAAGAATTCGGATGCCCAGGAGTGAAAGTGTTATAAACCTGTAACTTGTAATAATCTCTTAGTTTAAGGTTATTTATAACTACATCTGGTTCAACATGAATTAATGGTCCTGCCAGGGTGAAGGTCCTTTCTAGGGCTTCAAATTCTACAGAACGATAACGCCAGTCCGGGTCGTTGGGTTGAGGATATGTTTTCCCAGGAACCGTCGGAAATGTTAACGGTTGATCAATAGAATGAATGTTTTTTAATGCTCTCCCCAATAAATACTTTGCCAGATCTATATAATGTTGTTTTGTCATCCCAGTCAGGGGACTTAACTCAAAATCCGGCTTATTAACTTCAAATGCATTTTTCATTGATAAGATTTGCTTTAACTTTTTAATACTAATTTCTACTCTTTGTTCTGTAGTTTAAGTTTGTTTAGAATAAATTTGGATATGACGACTAATAGCTATTAATTTTTACCACGGCATCTTTCAGCCCGGCTGATTTTGCGGTGATTGCAATCTCACCTTTTTCACCTGAATTTGATCTTATGATTGCCAGAACAAGCCCGTTGAAAGCCTTTTTTTCTAGAGAGGGAAACGGAACCATATTTGTTGGATCACCATTGTCAGTAGCTATGATTTTTCCCGGACCTTCTATCTCAAACTGTACCAGATTATCAGCATTTGCTACAAAAAGTCCCTTGTTATCCTGTACATCAACAGTAATAAAAGAAAGATCATATCCATCCGCTTTAATGGAAGTTCTGTCGGCAACAGCTTCAAGTTTGGCCGGGGAATCTGTAGTTTTTACCATATCTTCAGCCCATACATCTCCATTTTTATAAGCGACTACCTTTAATTCTCCAGGTTCATATTTTACATCATCCCAACGTAATCGGTATTCAAATTCACTTTTCTTTTTACGTCCCAATGATTCTCCGTTCAGAAATAATTCGGCTTCATCGCCTGATGTAAAAACATGAACAGGTGTAATTTCACCAATTCGATCGGGCCAGTTCCAGTGTGGTAATATATGTACCATCGGATAATCAGGACGCCAGCGCGACTGGTACAAATAGAAGCGATCTTTTTTGAATCCTGCCAAATCAATAATGCCAAAGTACGAACTTCTTGACTGGTAGTAAGGGGTTGGTTCTCCAATGTAATCCCAGCCTGTCCAGACAAATTCACCACCAACATAAGGGTGGTTATCCTGTGTGGCAAAAACTTTATCAGGTGACGCACCAAAAGGCGCCGTGTATAATTCATAGGCACTTACATAGTGATTTTTCGGATCTCCGCCGGTTTCATCATCCGCCGGTGCGCTATTTCCCCCTGTAACCGGGAAAATGTATGTACCACGGGTACTAAGAGTCGAGGCGGTTTCACTGCTTAAGATTACTTTTTCAGGAAAAGCTTCATGAAAATCGGGATACAGCGGGGGTGTTTTAATTCCCTGTAAATGGGCATAAGCCGGAGCATTACGGATTCCTTCTCCCTGATAATTTAGCGTAATTACATCCATTACTTTCGGGAATTCCATATCCGGTTTGGCATAGTTCATCGATGCTGTTGTTAAACGTGTAGGGTCTTCTTCTTTGAAAATATCAACCAGTTTTTGTCCTACTGCAGCACCTTCAGCGGCACTATATTGTTCACCAACTTCATTTCCGTAACTCCACAAAATAACTGACGGATGATTCCGGTCACGACGAATAAAGGAACGTGTGTCGGCTTCGTACCAATCGGGAAATATCAAATGAAAATCGTGTGGTGTTTTTCTTCTTTCCCAAACATCAAAAATTTCATCAACAACAAGAAATCCCATTTTGTCAGTTAAATCAAGGAGTTCAGGAGCAGGTGGATTGTGTGCCATACGAATAGCATTGCAACCCAGCTCTTTTAGCATTTCAAGCTGCCGCTCGGCAGCCCTGTAATTGAAGGCAGCTCCTATTGCGCCTAAATCGTGATGTTGATTTACCCCTTGAATTCTGATGTGTTCACCATTTACAATTACACCTTCGTTGGGATCGAATTCAATGGAACGAATTCCAAATTTGGTAAAATAGGTATCTTGAATTTTCCCATTAACTAACAAAACTGTCTTGGCAAGATATAGATTCGGCTTTTGCGTAGGAGGTGGCCCCCAAAGTTTTGGATTGTTGATGGATACAGAACCACTTATTTCTGAAATTTGTCCTGGTAGAACTTCAATATTCTGAGCCGGGAATTCAACCACTACATCTCCGGAAATTTCACCACTGTCATCTAATGCAAAGATTTGATTCGTTATTTCAACAGAAACTTCGGTTTTGGAATCATTTTTAATCACAATTTCAGCATTTACTGTCGCCGATTCTGCAGATACTTCATCGGTTGTTATAAAAGTTCCCCATTGTGCTACATGTACCCGATTCGTTTTTACCAGCCAAACATTTCTGTATATTCCTCCTCCTGGATACCAACGGGAAGAATTATTTGGGTTGTCGACACGTATAGCTAGTTGGTTTTCTCCTCCGGAGATATGTAAGGTGTAAGATCAAGTCGCCACGAATTATAGCCATAAGGCCAACCTCCAACTAGATTTCCGTTTAGCCAGACAATGGCGTACGACATTGCTCCGTCTATGTCAAGAAATATCGATTTCCCTTCGTCAGATTTAGGAATGTCCAGCTTTTTCCTGTACCAGCCAACTCCTTGAACCGGCAACCGGCCCATACCTCCACCCACTTCTGCACGTTCACCTTCATAGAATGGCCCTTTAATGGCCCAATCGTGAGGGAGATTTAGTTTTTCCCATGAACTGTCGTCGAAATCGCTTTGAACGAAGGGGAAATTACTACCCGGATTACCCTCAGGCCTTGTATGTTTTTTTGCAGGATCTTTTATAAAATTATTCGCAGTAGGTAAAATCCAATTTTTGAGTACTCCTTGTGCTTCATCTAATTCCAAGGCCTCTGTGGGTTTTGTGTCCGCATCCCTGTCATCCCTATAATTTCTTACTTCAGGGCGTATGTCGTAGATCAAATTATCAGCTTCATCGAATGAATTGTATTTATAAAAATACCAGTTTTTATTGATCGATATTCTTTCCCTCCCGGTTGTTTCAAAATCACTCTTCGATTTATTATCTGAATCAGAACATGCAGTTAGGAAGATTAGACCAACTAACAAAGTTGCCTTCCATATAATGAAGGTGTGTGTACTAAACTTCAAATTTTTTTTCATTCATTTATTTTTGTTGTTCTTATATCCTCAGCTTCATACCGGGGGAAATGCTGATAAATCAAACCTATATTTTTATATAATTTGTTCCGTAAGGATATCTCTGAGGCCTGCTTAACATAGAATTAGCCAAATCGTTATCTAAGAATTTTTCATTTTTAGGATCCCATTTTAACACTCCCGGAATTTTCATTGCAATCTGACTGATTAAACAAACTGTACAGGCACGGTGACCAATTTCAATCGGAGAAATGGGTTGTTTTCTTGACTGAATACAATCCAGCCAGTTGCCATGCTGTTCTTCACTGACATAAAGATGAATTTCATTTTCACCAATTTGTGATTTTAAAATATCTTCATTGCTGGCATCCAGTGCCTGTGTTGATCCCTCAGGAATCGGGTCAGAAGGAGTAGCACGATAAGCCCCGCGGGTTACAAATATCCACCCATCAGTTCCTTCATAACGAATTCCGTTGGGGAACCCACCGCTTGTGTAAACGGTAATTCCATTTTCGTATTCCTGTTTTACCATAAAATCACCATGAACATTCCAGCTTCCTGATTTTGGAAATTCAGCCACAGCTTCCACGGAAACGGGGCCTGTAAATTCGGTATCCATTCCCCAGGCGGCTGAGTCATAATGGTGTTGTCCCCATCCTGTTATCATTCCGGCACCGTAATTTTCATGACGTAGCCAGCCTGGTCGACCGTATCCTCTTTGGGGATGAACCAGATTTTCTGTGTACGGAATCTCAGGAGTCGATCCAAGCCACATGTCAAAATTCAGATTTTTTGGAATTTGCATCTCTTCAAAAAATGGTCCTGAAGGATCACCAGGCAAACCTATCTTTACAGTATGTATTTTCCCAATTCTGCCATTTCTAACCAGTTCTGCAGCTCTTCTGAATTGGGCAGAAGAACGTTGTTGTGTTCCAACCTGTAAAATTACACCCTGGCGGTGAACAATGTCGCTAAGTAGCCTTCCTTCTGTTATTGTCAGTGAAGTTGGCTTTTGTAAATAAATATCTTTTTCAGCCAGGGCAGCTTCAATTGCCGGTTGCGAATGCCAGTGGTCCGGTGTACTTATAACAACTGCATCAATATCCGGATTTTGAAGTAATTCTTTATAATCTTCGTACATCTTTACATCGATGTAATTGTCACGTTCGTACTTTTTATTGTAAGTATCTTCAACCAGCTTTTTAGCATCAGAAACCCGATTGCTGTCTAAATCGCAAACAGCAATATACCTGGCCTGCTCGTAATTCATTAGTTCGGCCATGTCATGGGAACGTGCGATTCTGCCGCATCCAATTTGCCCGATATTAATTTTGTTACTGGGTGCGTTTTTCCCAAAAACAGAAGAGGGAACAATAGTAGGAACAATCAAGGTTCCGGCCGTTGTTGCCAGTGAGTTTTTTATAAAATTTCTTCTTTTCATGACAGTAATAGTTAGTTTAGTTATTATTTAAATTTGAAAATTCTATAACAGGCATTCGGGCAAAACTGTTCCAATACATTTCGGCAGTCTCAGTATCCATATTTCCGTCAAAAACAATCATTCGATATTTTAAAGTGTAGTCTTGTTTTGTGCTCAACGACCATTCTTCATGTCTGATTGGAACAAATTCGAAATATACATCTCCTCTACCATTCTGTCCGGGTGGCCAGACTCTCATAGGTTCCGGATGCATCCGGTTTGAAGGATGGCTTAAAAAAAGAATACCGGAACGTCCTTCTTCAGTTGCTGATTCTCCTTCAATCATACACCAACGAGCAAAGGACCCATCAGCATCAGCCCGTGTTTTATTGTCTGAAGTCAATACAGTGCAATTCTCGTCATACCATTTTTCGGTAGCACGGAATCCAATTCCACCTCCATAACGGTAAGCTTCTAGCAATATGCCGCTATCCAAAGGACTGTTCAAAGATGTTGTATAATCTACTATCCACACTTTTTCATTATTGGTTCCAGTATTCCAGGCTCTGACATCCAAAATTTCATTCATGGCAATCTGATCTTCACCTATTCCCCCGAAATCAATGTGTTGTTGTAAAGCTTTAAATCCGGAGAAGATTTCTCCCTGAATTTCTGAAAGGAATGCTGCGAAACGAACTGTTCCCTGTCCCGACATTAGGTTCCAAAAATCAACGCGTCTGCCTTCAAATTGCGTATGTGTCCATGGCCCCCAAATACCATAATGATGATAATGATCAGGTGCTTGTATTCTTGTAAGAATCTCACCTCCCGGTGACCAAAGTGGATGGATAAAACCGGAACGTTTATAAATAGGATCAATACCATCGGGTGGATATGTTGTAGCATAACGATAATTTAAAATCGGTTTTTCATCAAATGACAAGCTTAAATCCTTGTGGTCTTTTTTTAAAGTAATAAATGAATCAGTAGGCTTTTTGTCTTCTTTTTCCCCTAATTTTAGAACAAAAGTTCGGGTAGTTCCGACAGACGATTTTCCGTCTAAAATAAACCAAAGATTTGCAGAGTGTCCGCTTTCTAACTGACAGGGAATTTCTTTTTCTACTCCGGAAGTTGTTTCATACAAAGTCAAAGCTCCTTTATCACTATTGTAATTAATTCTATTAAGCGGAACGGAGACAGGCGCATTAATTCGTTTTTCAGTTGTGTTAACCGAAAAGCTGAATAATTCCTGTGCCATGATTTGGAGGGATGAAAAAAGGAAAGTAAAGAATACAATATATTTCATCATTATTGCTGATTTAAAAGTTACAATTTATCTACTTCCTCTTCAATAGTATGTTTAAATATTTGCATATTTTCAGTGGAAACATTTGGCGGCATTCCTCCGCCGCACGACCAAATAACCCGTTCTTTTTCCCCAAAGTCCTGAACCATTTTTATGGTCTCAATTTTTACCTGTTCAGGAGTTCCTGCAGCCAGCACATCTCTTGGAGGTAAGTTTCCCAGCAAGGCTACTTCAGGTCCTGCCAGTTCTTTAATTTCTTTCATTGAATGTTCAAAACTAAAATTGAATAAATCAACACCCATTTCTTTTAAATACGGAGTTGAAATTAATCCCTGGGCATCATTATGAAACAGATTAAGTTTTGAATCAAATGCACTGAAAATATTTTTTATGTAAGGAACGGCAAATTCTTTACATTCGTCATCACCAATAAATCCGACAATATCGTCAAGAACCAGCATTCCTTCAATTGAAGGAAATTTTTCTTTCTGATACTGAAGCCAGTTCACTGTAAATTTCGTGATGGTATCCAGAAGCTTATGACTATTTTCCGGATCCATCATGAGAGCCATCAGAAATTCAGTTGTCCCCATTAAAAATGAGGCAATATTTAATGGTCCGCGTGCGATGGCAAATTTTATTTCGTGACCCATTTCCTGAATGGGTTTTTGATAATTCTCGAGACGTTGAATAATGAACGGGAGAAGTCCATCCGTTTTTGGATTTGGAATTTTCATTCCGGCGGCTTCTGAGATGTCGGAAATAACTTTGCCGGCATGAGGAAGGTTAAATTCGTTCCAAACCAGTTTCGCGCCAAAAGCCGAAGGTTCAGAACACATCCCGAATTCTGACCAAAAACCAGGAAGAAAAACAATATCAGGAAAAGTTTCAATCGCTTTTTTGTTGGCCTGAAACCATATCTCTTCGGAGGAATAGTACTGTAACGTTGATACCCCTGCCCAGCCCGGTATCCAGGGGCTGTCGATTATAAATCCTGTTACCGGTTTTTCCGGCGTTTTGCCATTAACTGTTTGCAGCAGTAATTCCCATTGTTCGTTTGTCATAATAATGATTTAGGTTTTAAACAAAATAGGAAAATTAAGCATCAGCGAACAGTACTTTTTTTGCAACAGCTTGTATTTTGTTTGCAAAACAATTATATTGAAACGATGAAAATGATGCACGAACAAATTGATTTTCCGGGTCGGTCGGCAATCAAGGTAAAAAAGCGGGAAGAAACGGGTTTTACATATCCATGGCATTTCCATAACGAGTGTGAGTTACTGTATGTTATCGAAGGAAACGGGACCAGTTATGTTGCCGATTCAATCCAACCTTTCGAATCAGGAGATTTGGTTTTACTCGGGAGTAATCTGCCACATTTCTGGAAGAACGAAACACCCAATGAAAAAAGGGGAAACAATAAAAAAATAAAGTATATAGTTATCCAGTTTCCCAGCGATTTTTTTTATGATCAAATCTCAAAATACCCGGAGTTTCGGATGATTGGGGACCTGCTGGAGCGCTCTTCCAGAGGAATCCGATTTCAACAAAAGGTAGTTTCACAGGTATCAAAACAGATTACCAGGCTGGTAGAAAAAAGTGGAATTGAGAGGATTATTTCATTGCTTAAAATTTTACAAATACTGGCCATCACTAATGATTACAATTTATTGGCCGGAGAATATTATCAACACGAAAACTATGAATTTGGGAACGACCGCTTAACCAATGTTCTACACTTTATAAGTACACATTATCAGCAAAAGGTGGAATTGGGAAAAGTGGCTGAGATGGCGCATTTACATCCTTCTGCCTTTTGCAGGTTTTTTAAGGAAAAGACCGGAAAGTCATTACTGGAATATGTGAATGATATGCGTATTAGCTATGCCTGTAAACTTATTATTGAGAGAAAGTTGTCCGTCTCCCAGGTTTGTTTTGAGGTGGGTTTTAATAATCTTTCCAATTTTAACAGGACATTCAAAAAACAAACCGGTTTTACTCCTACAGAATATTACAATGAGTTTAACAAAAGGTAATTCTTATCTTATAATAGAAAATGAAAATCTGATGTTTATTGTTTATTATAAAACAGAATCTTTTTATCTGTAATTCCCCAGAAATTAATTAACTCCGCTTCTTTTTCACTTTGTTGGTAATCAAACTTGTTTTCCCAGCTAAGTACAAAACAATCTTTTGGTATTTCTATAATTTTTTCTTTTGAAGAAGCCATTTTTTCGAGTGCCGTTTTTTCACATTCGTTTTTTCCAATCCCATCAAAATCTGCAACAACAAAAAACAACAGAACGAAAATAAGTCCCGTCACATAAGTTTTTTTTACCTTTTTATTTAGATAATTTAATAATAAATAGCTCGAAGTGCCGAAAAAGTAAATTAATCCTATCGTTACTGGAATAAAAGTATCGTATCTGATTATTTTGGGACGATAAGGCCTATAACCACCAAAAGGGAGAAGAAGAATATAAATAAGAGCAAAAATACCGATCCATTTTAAAGTTTGGATCAGCATTTTACTTTCCGGGATATTCTTTCTTTTCATTAAAAATACATTTACTCCAATCATTAAAAGCAAAAGTGGAAATCCAAGTGAATGAAAAAGTTGGGAAAATATCCCATCTGGGAGTACCGAAAACCTACGCGTTAACGGTATTGCTACTGATGCAAAACTTGAATCAAATAATCCTAAAAATAAGGAGTAAACGCTTAGCAAGTTAATAGGTATCAGCAAAATATATATTGTTTTTGGGATGTTTTTTAAAACAATTTTTATGTTTTTGTTTGAGCGAAACCAGTAATTCAAAAAAATAAAGAAGGAGACCAGAAGAATAACCGGAGGGTTCAGCGGCCCTGTAAATGGCAAAACAATAATTAAAGGTGCTAGTAAAATGTAATGAAACAATTTAAGGTTTGATTTATTACGAATCCTATTAAATACAGGGAGGAAAAAGAGCATTAATAATACAATCGGCAAAGCATAAAAAAAAGTATAAGCGACTGACTTATCAACTATTCCCATTCTGCTCCAATAGCCGTAGATCTGGAATAAAGGTGCAATAATTACGGCACTTAACAGGAAATTCCGGCTAAAAAGTTTTTCACCGCTTATAAATAAAGCCAGTATAAAAATGAATAAAATTTGAATTGTAACTTTAATCGTAGCACTGGACAGATATACGGAAGAAATCGGACCTGCAAATTTTTGGAAGAAAAAGGGTACATTTTTAAAATATTCTTTTAGAAAAAGGTGTGAGAAATACCGGTTTGGGTTAAACTGTTTCTCTCCTGTGATTAATACCTGCAATCCAAAAGGATCATCCAGTAATTTTTGTACGTGCTCCTCATCCGGCAAAACACTAACAGTAATGTCGCCATACAAAGGTGTATTGTAATATTGAATAAAAGAGAATACAAAATTTCCAAGTAGCAGTAAAAAAAATACTAAAGAAATAATACGCTTTTTTTGCATGGAGTAAAATTCGGATAATAATATTTGGGTTAAAAATAAAAAACAATTTTACAGACACTCTTTTTATGATGAAGTTTTCCTTTTAGTTAGGGGAATAAATTTGATTTTAAGTTATATTTTAGATGTATAAAATTAAAAGCCGGAAACTGTATCATGAATCGTCTTTATATTTTCCTTAGTATCTGTTTTTTTTTGAATTCCTTTGCATTTTCACAACAAATTGAGTTTTCGCCGGATGACTGGGAGAATCCTGCCATTTTTGAAAAGGGGCAAAATGAACCTCATGCTTTTTACATCCCCTTCTCCTCAAAAGATGAAGCCTTAAAAAACAGAGTAAATGTTAACGAGAATTACCAGCTTCTGAATGGTTTGTGGAAATTTAAATGGGTGGAAGTCCCGGCTCAGGTCCCGGAACATTTTTGGCAACCGGATTTTGATGTGGAAGATTGGGATGAGATAAAGGTGCCATCAAACTGGCAAATGGAGGGATACGGTCATCCTAAATTCAGAAATATTTCGCTTACCTTTGAAAGCGATCCGCCGCTTATTCCTGATTATTACAATCCAACAGGCTGTTATAAACGAAAATTTATTGTTCCGGAGGCTTGGGAAAATGAAGAAATCATGTTGCGTTTTGAAGGGATAAAATCAGCTTCTTACGTTTGGGTGAACGGTAAACAGGTTGGCTACAATCAGGGCGGTTTCGAGCCGGCTGAATACAATATCACATCATTTATTCAGGAGGGTGAAAATGATTTGGCTGTTGAAGTGCTTCGTTTTTCCGATGGTTCTTATTTGGAGAACCAGGATATGTGGCGGCTCTCCGGCATTTTCCGTGATGTGAAATTGATTGCACAACCGAAAACGTATATTCACGATTTTTACATTGTGACAGATCTGGATGAGAATTATAAAAACGTCACTTTAAATATAGAAACTGATATTCAAAATTCACTAAGGGAATTGGCAAACGGAATTCTCGAAATAGATGTTTTGGATGAAAAAAAGGAATCGATTTTAACTGATGGTGCAATTCGAATAGATTATTCTGTACCTGCTGATTCGCGGGGAAAAGCAACAATGACCACAGAAATAATAAATCCGCCGAAATGGTCAGCTGAGTACCCAAATCTGTTTACAATTCTTTTTCAATTAAAAGATGAAGAAGGAGAAACACTTGAAGCTTTTACCAAAAAGATTGGGTTCAGGGATGTAGAATATAAAAATCAAATATTGACAGTAAATGGTATCCCGGTAAAACTGAACGGTGTAAACAGCCATATGCATGATCCTGAAAATGGACAGGCTGTACCACTTAGTGTTTTAAGAAAAGATTTGATTTTAATGAAACAATTCAATATTAACTGCGTGCGTACCTGCCATTATCCGCCAACTCCGGAATACATTGAATTGGCCAATGAATTAGGAATGTACATTTTTGATGAAGTGGGGGATGAGGCGCATTTTAACCTTCAGCTTTCTGAGGATACTGCCTGGACAGAAATGTACAAAGATCGTTCGCGAAAATTGGTTTACCGCGACAGGAATAATCCTTCGATTATTGTTTGGAGTGCCGGAAATGAATCGGGTAGCGGCAATAATATCCGTGAGGTGATAAACACAGGGAAAGAAATTGACCCCAGTCGACCAGCATGGATGTACGGAGGAAATAACTTTTACATACCCTTTGAAGATATTGTAGGACCTCGTTACTGGGTTCCCATCGATTACAAAAATCTGGCTGAAGGGAAAGTGTTACCTGGTGGTGACAGACGTGCTTCGTTTATGGACGAATACCTTGCAGCTACCGGAAACGGATTGGGTGGAATGGATGAATATTGGGAATGGATATGGAAATATCCGCGTTTAACAGGGGGAGCTATTTGGGACTGGATTAGCCCCGGAATCAAAATTCCTCGCTGGATTTTGCCTGATTTATCTGAATACGGAAATGATGGTCAAATAATGGGCCGCCCAGTGTTTGACCAGGGCTATCACGACTGGGGATTAAGATTTTCCGGGCATGATGACTGGGTGGAATTTTATCGTGATCCAAGTCTGGATATCACCGGCAACCAACTTTCCATTGGTTTTTGGATTAAACCTTTTGAAATACCCCAGCCAAATACTTTTATTTCAAAAGGGCAGTTTCAGTATGGCATCCGGATGGAGGATGGCGAGACTCTGGAGTTTTATATTTATAGCGGCAGAAGGATTTCTGCAAAAGCAAAGATTGATGAAAATTTTTACGGGAAGTGGCACCATATTGCCGGGATTTACGACGGAAGAACGCTTAGATTGTATCTGGATAAGGAAGTAGTGGCAGAAACCCGTTTCAGTGGAAATATAAGTCATACTCCGTTTCCACTTTGTATCGGACGTGAAGCGGACACGCAGGATCAGGGCGAATACTCAGGAAGAATGTCGAATATGATTATTGATGACGTGCGAATTTTTGACAAGGCAGTTTCTGTTTCGCAGTTTGAAGATCGGGTAAGCGATGAGGTTTTGGCACTTAATTTTGAAGAAGACAAAAAGGAAGGCGATTTTTTTGCTGTTGGTTTAGGTGGCAGAACGTACGGAATTATTTGGCCTGATCGCAAAATTCAGCCTGAAATTTATCAAATAAAAAAATCAGGTCAGCCGGTTCAGATTGAGGAAATTGATATTGAAAAGGGAATTGTAAAAATTACCAATCATCATCATTTTAAGAATTTACAAGAACTAGCCGGTATTTGGCAATTGACCGTAAACGGCGATACAATTCAACGTGGGTTTTTAGAAATTGATCTTCCTGCCCAACAAACAAAGATTGATACAATTCCTTACCGGATGCCAAAGGTTGAATTAAACTCAGAATGTTTTCTGACCATTTCCTTTCTTTTAAAAGAGAATACAGAATGGGCAAATTCAGGGCATGAAATTGCCTGGGAACAAATGAAAATTCCAACACAGCAATACTTTGTTGAAAATACAATCCATGATTCAAAAATCAATTTTTCTCAGAATAACAATGAAATAGTTATTTCAGGAGATAAATTCAAATATGTTTTTGAAAAGAAGAGCGGAGAAATTTCTTCTTTACTTTTTGAAGGTAAAGAATATCTGGAAGGAGGGCCTGCTTTTAATGTATGGCGGGCTCCGTTGGCCAATGACATTGATCCTTGGGGAAGCAATACATTTGAAAGAAGTAAAATGACGGAAGGACTAGGACGCAGTATTGATAATGAATTGAGAACGCTGGGGATGCGCGACCTTGTTCAGGAAGTAAATGAGATTGAGATTTTTAAACGTTCAGGTGGGGAAGTAGTTATGAAAATAAAAGCTTTTTCAAATTCTTCTTTGCCAGCCAACCGAAGGTTGAGATGGGGACAATTTTCCAGCTTTCAGAGAAACGAAACATGGACAATTTTTACTGATGGGACGATTGAGTTAGAACAGGAAATAATTCCCCACGGACCGATGCCTGAAATGTTGCCCAAAGTGGGATTACAATTTCAACTGCCAAAAGATTTTAAAAATGTTGAATGGTATGGCCGTGGCCCGTTTGAAACTTATCCAGACCGCAAAACCGGAGCAAAAGTTGCTGTATATAAATCGAATGCCGATGAAATGTACACGCCCTATATCATTCCTCAGGATTATGGAAACAGAACTGATGTGCGCTGGTTAAAAATTCAAAATGAAGATGGTAATGGAATAATGATTAAAGGTGAAAATCTTATAAATTTTAGCGTTCACAAATTTTCAACCGACAATCTTTCCCGGGCATTTTACACCTACCAGTTGGAAGAAGCACCAAATATGATTTTGAATATTGATTATGAAGTATCGGGTGTTGGAGGTACTGCAAACCGACAATTACAGCAATACCGAGTAAAGGCACATCCCGGGAAATATAAATTGACAATAAAACCTTTTTAATTTTTTCTAAAATAGTTGTGTGCTAATAAACAGAAGTGCGAACGCAGAAAGAATAACAAGGCCAATCCAACTTAAAATTTTTAGAAATCTGCCAGGTTGATTTTTTTCAGAAATATTTTTTCCTGTTACTGCTTTGTAATTTAAATACCCCAGAACAGGAGCAGTAATAAACGAAAGAGAAGTTGCAATATCAACCAGTAACTTCATTTGCGTGGCAAACGATGTCATAATCAGAAAAGCTCCCAGAACCAATATTGATATCCAGAAAATGTTAATGTAAATTCCGGCTTTCTTTTTTTGTAAAGATGGAATCAGGATTTCCGATACCGGTTTTAAAACGCGCGGATAAGCATCAAGTACAGTAAGTGTTGTGCTAAACATGGTTGCTGTTGCAGCAATGGCAATAATAATGTATGACCACGAACCGATAGAAGATGTATACAAATTAAAAAGTTGAGTAGCAAAAGTGGCTCCGTTTTGCGAAAACTCAACACCTGAACCATACATACAAAGTGCTCCCAAAGAAAGAAATGCTATAGCCAAAAATGTGGTTCCAATGTATCCGATTTTAAAATCCAACAGCGCTTGTCTCAAGGATGGACTATAACCGGTTTGTTTAATCTTTGCCATCGTCCAGAGAGAGTGCCATACAGAGATATCTATAGCACTTGGCATCCATCCTGCAATGGCAATAATAAAAGCAATGTTGGAAGCGTTCCATGAAAAAGTATTTGCAAACTCTAAATCGGGATGAAATCCTTTGGTTGTTGCTGCAATTACAGCGACAATAGTGGATACTGAAAGGACAAGAATAATAGCCTTCATAACCCTGTCAAGCGCTTTATATTTTCCAACTGCAACAATTAAAATGCAAAGGGCAAAAAGAAGAATTATCCAGCCCTGATAGCTCAGTATCCCCGGGAAAACAGAACTGATAATTCCAACTGTAACCGCCGACACAGCAGCCTGGATGGTAAACATAGTGCCAATTGTCATCACTAAAAAGAGGTAAACTGCCCATTTTCCCATACGCAGATAACCATGCACGAGGCTCTCTCCGGACGCTATGGCGTAACGCGGTCCAAATTCAAAAAACGGATATTTTAAAAGATTTACTATCAGGACCAAAGACACAAGTTCGAATCCAAAACCGGCACCTGCGCGTGTTGATTGAACCAGGTGAGAAACTCCTATTGCTGCTCCGGCCCAAATAATACCGGGACCCAGTGCTTTCCAAAAATTTGATTTCATAAACAGTATTCTCTGGTTTTATCCTTGGAAAAAATCAATCTTTTCCAATCTCCCTGGTCCCTGAACCACTTTTTAATCCGACATTTAAATCACCAAGTTCAGCGCGTGCGGCGTCCACTATTTTCATTATTTCCGTTACTTTTTCAGGGTAATATTCAACAACATTAAATTGTTCCCCGGGATCGCGCATCATATTGTATAATTCAACTTCTTCCACTTTTTTTCGGATTCTGGGGCCTCCATAGCCGTTTTGTCCTGGTGGGGCATCATAAGAATCCCACGTGTGAGGTAAAACCAGTTTCCAGTTTCCTTTTCGCACAGCATTCAGGTTGTTGGTTCCGTAATAAAATAAAATGTCTTCACGAGGTTTAGCATTTGTGTCGCCTTCCCAAAGTTCTGATATGTCAACGCCGTCAATTTTTAAATTAGGTAAATCGGCATTTGTTAATTCGGCGATACTCGGTAATATATCAATTGCACAGGCTAATTGATTACAAATCGTTCCTTCTGGCGTGTGTCCGGGCCATTTTATAATAAAAGGTACTCGCTGACCTCCTTCCCAGCTGGTGGTTTTTCCTTCCCGTAATCCACCTGCCGAGCCGGCATGATCACCATAATTGAGCCAGGGACCGTTATCGGTTGTAAAAATAAAAACCGTGTTTTCAGTAATTCCATTGGCTTCCAAAGCTTTTTCTATTTCGCCCACCGACCAGTCAATTTCTTCCATAACATCACCATATTTCCCTTTTTCTGTTTTTCCCCGAAATTTTTCAGAAACACCTAAAGGAATGTGTCCCATCGTATGAGGTAGATACAAAAAGAAAGGATTTTCAGCGTTTCGATTTATAAAGTCAACCGCTTTTTCGGTGTAAAGTGTTGTTAATGTATCCATATCTTCGAGCGTTGTAAGATAGTCTATCGGTTCGTTCCCCTCAATGAGCGGTAAATCAGGAAATGAACTTCTGCCATGATTTTCAGGTATGGGATCCCCAACATCGTCCAGCGGCCACATGTCGTTTGAATACGGTAGTCCAAGATATTCATCAAATCCGTTTTGTAAAGGCAGGAATTTTTCATGATGACCTAAATGCCATTTTCCGAAAATTGCTGTGGCATATCCTTTTTCTTTTAGCATTTCAGCAATGGTAGTTTCTTCAGGATTTATACCAACATTATGATAAGGGAAAAGAGCACCTGTAATTCCAATGCGGTTGGGATAGCAGCCTGTTAATAGCCCGGCACGGGAAGCACTGCAGATTGGTTGAGCGGAATAAAAATTGGTGAAGCGCATTCCCTCTGTTGCAAGTTTGTCAAGATTGGGTGTTTCGAAACCGGTGGCACCGTAAACACCTACGTCTCCATATCCCATGTCGTCGATAAATACCAACACGATATTCGGAAGACTTTCTTGATTATCATTTTGATTTTTAGGAGTACAGGAGAAAAAAAACAGAGCTAACAAAAATAAAGGAAAGAATAATCGACTTTTCATTTTATTAGGTTTTGATATGTCACTATCAAAATTAATTTTTTCCGAAAAGTATTCCTATTATCTTTTAATTATTTGACAAATAGATTTTTTGATCAAATTAGATCTGCTTCCTTTAAAAGTGATTCCATTTCTAATTGAACTTCTTTGGCAGCTTCACCGGCTTTTTCTGCAAAATCACTATTTGTCGAAGCATAAATAATTCCGCGGGAAGAATTAACCAATAATCCGCATTTGCTGTTCATGCCGTTTTTTGCCACTTCCTGTAAACTGCCGCCTTGTGCTCCCACACCGGGAACTAAAAGAAAATGTTCAGGAACAATTTCGCGAATTTCCTTTAATTTTTCAGCTTTTGTAGCACCAACCACATACATCATGTTTTCAGTAGAACCCCAGTTTTGCGAAGTTTTAAGAACTGATTCAAACAATTGATCCCCTGATTTTTCATCTTTTAGAAACTGAAAATCAAAAGCGCCTTTGTTTGAAGTTAATGCCAGCAGGATTACCCATTTATCAAGATATGTCATAAATGGTTTTACTGAATCTTCGCCCATGTAAGGCGCTACAGTAACCGCATCAAAATCAAGTTTTTCGAAAAAGGCCCGGGCATATAAATTTGAAGTATTTCCAATATCTCCGCGTTTTGCATCAGCAATAAGAAATATTTCAGGATGTTTTTCACGCACATAATGAACCGTTTTTTCAAGGCTTTCCCAGCCCTGCCATCCCTGGCTTTCATAAAATGCAAGGTTTGGTTTGTAGGCAACCGAAAACTTGGCTGTTGCATCAATAATTTCTTTATTAAAGGAAAAAATTGGGTCGGAAGTATCCAGTAAATATTTTGGAATCCTGAGAATGTCAGTATCCAGTCCTACACAAAGGAAACTACGTTTTTTTTGAATCTGGTTGAAAAGTTGTTGTTGGTTCATTGTTTTTTTGTTACAGGTTACAGGTTACAAGTTGCAGGTTACTGGTTGAGATAAGTAACATGAAAGCTGAACTGCAACTCGTTTTATATTTCTGCTTCTTTTAATTTCTCTGCATTTTCTTCGATCATCAGTTTCTCGATGATTTCATCGATTTCACCATTAATAATGGCTTGTAAATTATAAAGAGTCAGGTTAATTCGGTGATCGGTAACACGTCCCTGAGGCCAGTTGTAGGTACGTATTTTTGCGGAACGATCGCCCGTGGAAACCATCGTTTTTCGTTTCGATGAAATTTCATCAATGTACTTCTGGTATTCCATGTTGTAAATCCTTGTCCTTAGTTCCGACATTGCTTTTGCAAGGTTTTTCAACTGTGACTTTTCATCCTGGCAGGTCACAACAATTCCGGTTGGAATGTGCGTTAATCGAATGGCTGAATAGGTTGTATTTACCGACTGTCCTCCAGGTCCTGAAGAACAATAGGTATCTTTTCGAATGTCCGATTCTTTTAGTTCTACATCAAATTCTTCTGCTTCCGGTAAAACAGCAACTGTTGCTGCAGATGTATGGACACGGCCTTGCGTTTCGGTTTGTGGAACGCGCTGAACACGATGAACTCCTGATTCATATTTCAGGATTCCGTAGACTCCTTCACCGCTAACTTTAGCTACGATTTCCTTATATCCGCCTGCTGTGCCTTCGTTGAGGTTGGTAACTTCCATGCGCCAGCCTTTTTTCTCGCAGAATTTTGTGTACATACGGAAGAGGTCGCCGGCAAAAATACTGGCTTCGTCGCCGCCAGTTCCAGCCCGTATCTCGAGAATTGCATTTTTACCGTCTTCAGGATCAGCAGGAACAAGCAACATTTTTATTTCCTGTTCTTTTTTAGGAATCATTTCTTCAGAGGCTTCAATTTCTTCACGAGCCATTTCGCGCATTTCTTCATCACTTTCCTCCGCAAGGATTTCTTTCCCTGATTCAATATTGTCAACCAGATTTTTATATTCCTGGAATTTTGCAACAAGCTTTTGCAGGGTTTTGTACTCCTGGTTCAATTTTACATACCGCTTCATATCACTAATTACTTCCGGATCGGTAATTAATTGTTCAACTTCTTCGAAGCGGTGTTTTATTGATTCGTATTTTTCCAATAATGCGTATTGTGCCATGTCTTTTTCTTTTTCATCATTCCCACGTAAGCGGGAATCTTTTATTTAGAACCATTCATCTGATAAATCTAACCAATTTGGATTCTCTTTTTCAATTAAATTAATTTTCCAATCTCTATTTCATTTTTTTAACCTTCTTTCCCTTTGGAATGCATCTTCCCAAGTATCAAATTCTTCAAAATACACTAATTTGTCAATATTGTATTTCGAAGTAAAACCTTTTAGTATTTTGTTTTTATGTTCTCTAATTCTTCTTTCAAGTTCATTTGTTACACCTATATACAAAACTCCTTTTTTTTGTTTGCTAATATGTAAACATAAAAGTTTGCCATAAATATAATGAGATTCCCACCTTCGTGGGAATGCGCTAATAGAAATAAGTTCCTTTGTCTGATTTGATGGTAAGTTTCTTCTTGTCAGAAGATTCAACCCGACCAATGATTTGAGCATCGATGTTGTAGGATTTTGATATAGATATTATTTCGTTTGCAGCTTCGGGTGTGGTGTAAATTTCAAACCGGTGCCCCATGTTAAAAACTTTGTACATTTCCTTCCAATCCGTCCCCGATTGTTCCTGGATTAATTTGAAAAGTGGAGGAATTGGAAACATATTGTCTTTTATAACATGTACATTTTCAACAAAATGAAGTACTTTGGTTTGTGCTCCCCCGGAACAGTGAATCATTCCTGACACTTTATCTCTGAATTCATCCAGTATTTTTTTGATAACAGGAGCATAGGTTCTCGTTGGCGACAATACCAATTTGCCTGCATCAATTCCAAGTTCCTCAATTTTATCTGTTAATTTACAATTGCCCGAATAAACCAATTCAGAAGGTACTTCGGGATCAAAGCTTTCCGGGTATTTTTCAGCAAGATATTTGGCAAAAACGTCGTGACGAGCTGAAGTTAATCCGTTGCTTCCCATGCCACCATTGTATTCATTTTCATACGTTGCCTGACCCGATGAGGAAAGTCCTACAATGACATTACCTGCTGAAATTTTATCGGCTGAAATTACTTCATCACGTTTCATTCGGCAAGTTACAGTAGAATCTACAATGATTGTACGCACCAAATCACCGACATCGGCTGTTTCTCCGCCAGTGGAAAATATGCTAATTCCCATGTCACGCAGGTTAGATAATAGCTCCTCTGTTCCGTTAATAATGGCTGAAATTACCTCGCCGGGAATATTGTTTTTATTTCTGCCAATGGTTGAGGAAACCAAAATATTATCAGTGGCACCCACACAAAGAAGGTCATCCAGGTTCATAATTAAAGCATCCTGGGCTATTCCTTTCCAAACGGACAGGTCGCCTGTTTCTTTCCAGTACATGTAAGCCAGCGATGATTTTGTTCCGGCCCCATCGGCGTGCATTATATTGCACCATTCCGGATTGCCTCCCAAAATATCAGGTATGATTTTACAAAAAGCTTTTGGAAACAGTCCTTTGTCGACGTTTTTAATTGCTTCGTGTACATCTTCTTTGGAAGCTGAAACTCCCCTGGCATTATATCTTGATTCGGTAACCATTTTAATATTTTGGTTTTATGGCTGCAAAATTAACAATTTATATTCAGCTGAAAACACAAAAATGGAAAGCCATAAACTGACTTCCCATTTTCGTAATAAATATTTTTAAAAGTTAAGCGTATAAAAATCGCTTGATTTTTTTTGTCGGGGTTTTTTCAAAAGGATTGGGCTGTAATATAACCTGCTGGATTCTTGAAAATTTATTTACTTCCTCATTAACTTTTTTCTGAATTTCTTTTAGAATTTCTTCGGATTTTTCATGAATAAAAAGTTGGGCTTCGGCTTTTAAGTGTTTAAAATTCTGCTCAATCTCATCCATGTTCAAATGAATCATGGCAACCAGTTTCCCTTTCTTTTCAATAACTAATGATTCCAGTACAAACCGCATCTTATTGATTACAGATTCAATTTCTTCCGGATAAATGTTTTCACCACTGGCCCCCACAATCATCGTTTTGATCCTTCCTTTAATATACAAAAGGTTGTTTTTATCAAATCGTCCACGGTCTCCTGTTTTAAACCAGCCGTCTTCAGTAAAAACTTCCTTTGTAATCTCAGGAGCTTTGTAATAACCCCGCATTACATTTTGCCCCTTTGCCTGAATTTCTCCTTCTCCTGTTACCGGATCTGCATCTGCAACTCTTAGCGTAACTCCATCCATTGTAATTCCTGTAGATCCAAGTCTGCGGTTTTTCCCAACTGCACCGGCAAGAAGAGGTGATGTTTCTGTTAAGCCATAACCAATGGCATACGGGAATTTTCCTTCAAGTAAAAATCGTTCAACCGTTGGATCAAGCTTGGCTCCTCCAATACCAAAAAAATGCAAATGTCCACCAAAAGTTTTATAAAGTTTCTTCGCAGCAATTCTGTATAATAATTTACGGGTGAAAGACACTGAATAAAGAAATCGGGTAATTGAACTTTTTTGGAACTCGGGTAGTATTTTTGCCTTGAAAACTTTTTCAATAATTAATGGAACCGTAAGCATGATTGTCGGCTTAACTTTCTCTAAAGCTGGCATCAAAATAGATGGAACAGGCACTTTTCTTAAATAATGAACCGATGCACCGTATTTTATTGGTAAAAGAAAACCTACAGTATTTTCTAATGTGTGCGACAGCGGTAAGATGGATAAAAAACGGTCGCTGGAATCAACTTTCTGTAATGTATAACACTGTTGAGTTGTCCATGCCAGATTTTTTTGAGTGAGCATCACGCCTTTTGAATTTCCTGTTGTTCCTGAAGTATAAATAATGGAAGCCAAATCTTCTTCTTCTACCTCAGGACGAACAAGTCCTTTTGGTACCACAGGAATAGAGGGACAAAGTGCATTCAGGTGATCGACCTGAGTTTCTTTGGGAATGATAGCAAATGAATCCATCAGTATCATTCTCTGAACAATTCCTGATAATTCACTGACATTTTTGTATAAGTTTTCAGAAACGAAAAGGATTTTTGCTTCTGAGTGTTCTATGATAGTTTTTATTTCATTTTCATGGAAATCGGGTAAAATGGGTACTGCAATTCCACCAATTACGGAAATAGCAAAAAAAGCTACGCCCCAGTTGGGCATATTTGTACTTAATATGGCTACTTTATCTCCTTTTGAAATTCCAAGTTCGGTAAGTAAATCAGCCAGCAATTCAATATCATTGCCCATTTGAGCATAGGTATAGTTTCTCTCCCCGGCAAAAACGACAGAAGTTTTATCTCCGTAATTTTTAACGGATTCATGTATTAATGAAGGTATTGTAAGTTTCAACTTATTTGTCATTTTTTATCTTAGTTATTTCTAAAAATTTGCTATCGCGAATAAAAACAGAATAATTTCTGCAATATTCAGGTTGCAAAAATAGTAAAAAAACATTCATAAGTATGTAATATTTATCGATCTGCAGGTAATATAGTATTGATTCAATGAATTGAATAATAGATTGTTGTGGGTGTATATTTCGTTGTTAACATTTTTTATGAATCAATTGTATTTATATTCAGCTTAAATTTGTCGTATGTACGAAAGTAGAAATGAAAAAACAATATTGGATGAAACTGAAAATTTCGTAAAGAAATTGTTTGAAAATGAAGGTACTGGTCATGATTGGTGGCATATTTTTCGGGTTAGAAATTTGGCCCTAAAAATTGCCGAGAAGGAAGGAGGAGATCGTTTTCTTATTGAAATGGCTACCCTACTTCATGATGTTGACGATTGGAAAATCAACAGTGAACAAAATTCGGGTAAGGTTGAAGGTTGGTTAGAATCGATGGATTTTGATGAAAAAATAATTAGTCAAATTCTTTCGATAATTGATGAGGTTTCTTATAAAGGTGCTGGTGTGGAGACGAAAGCCTCTACGCTGGAAGCAAAAATTGTCCAGGATGCTGACCGGCTTGATGCAATGGGAGCCATTGGAATTGCAAGAACTTTTGCATATGGAGGAAGTAAATCAACGCTTATATATCATCCCGAAATTCATCCCGAAAAACATTCAGACTTTGAGACCTATAAAAAAAGTAAAGGCCCAACGATTAACCATTTTTACGAAAAATTGTTGTTGTTAAAAGATCGATTAAATACTCCTACAGCAAAAAAAATAGCCGAAAAAAGACATCGTTTTATGGAAGTTTATCTTAAACAGTTTTTTGCAGAATGGGATGCTATTTGATAATCAATTTTTAGTATTCTGATAAGTTAATCAAAATATGATGTTATTAATCATCATAAACCGTAAGTATAATATTGGTCTCAAATTCCTGGGCACCCATCGCCAGTGAAATGCCATTTAGTTGTATGTCTAAAGGGATATTTTCAACTTCATCTTTACCTCTGAAAAAATAAGAGGGTGTATTTGTTATGGTTTGAAAATTCTCTCCATCATTTAATTTTATTCTTGATTTTTTTGAGGTACTATTTCCGTCACCACTTCTTTTAATTTGTAAATTAATTTCTGAATTCCAGGTTATATCAGATTTGTGTACATTAATTCGCCATTTTTCGTTTGGATTATCCTTTTTATCCCAAAAATTAATATAGGTGATTGAGATTTCAAGATTTGATTCACTTTCAATATTTGGTTGAAAGTCTTCGCCAGCTTCTTTTATATCGAAAATTAGATTGTTAAAAGATGCATTTCCATTAATATCAATCGACATAGACTGACCAGTTACTGTCAAATGAAAGACACAAAATACTGATATTAGATATATAACTTTTTTCATGATTGTATTAATTATCTGTAATTGTGTAAAGGATAGTAAATACTGTTTCTTCAATGGCGTTAATTTGGTAATAGTCGGAAATCTCAAGACTGAAGTGAAGTAAATGGCCATTATTAACTCCGTTACCTGTATAACAGTTTCCAATTCCTGTAATTATTGGTCGTGGTTGGGTTGATAAATCTATTTTTTCCGCAGGATGTCCCAAGTTCCCTCCACCCGTACCTGAATATGAGGATGCTTCAAGGTATACAAGAATTCCGTCCGGTATTTCTCCCTGTGAGATTTCGGCTGTAACTGAACGTGAGGAATTTGAATTTGAAAGAGCAGAGGAATAATTTATCCAAAGTGGATCATTCGAAGATTCAAAGATATTTGGATTATCACCAGGTTCGTTGGATGGTACCACAGTAAATCTCACGTCATTAGTTGATACGGATTCGATATCGATTAAAGCAATTTCAGGAACAGAAAAAAACACATTTACCTGGCCCTCGTCCCACTGGCATGTAGCAATATTCGAAACAAAAAGTAAAGCAAACAAAACCAATAATCTTATTTTTCGTGTTATCATACCTGTTCTTATTTATAAATATACTTTACTAATTCTCCATTTTTGAAAAGAACTATAAAAGCTCCCCTGAATTTCTTTGTAAGTCTTTTTTGCTCTTTTTCAGCCTCTTCCAGAGATGAGAATCTGCCAATAAAATATTTGTTTAAATTATCAATTTCTTTTTCGAAATCAAATTTTTCTCCTTTTAGGAAAGAAGAGTTGATGTCTAATTTGTTCTCAAATGCTCCAATCTGAATGCTGTAAAATTGGGAATAGGAAGACTGCAGTGTGGTTTCTGATTTAATAGTTTCCGGTTTTTCTGTTTGTATTTTCACGGTTGATAAATTGGTGGTGTTGCCTCCTGAAGTTGACAATGAAATTCCCTCAGATTTAAAAATAATATTTCGCTGCTTTTTCTGCATTTCAACTATCAGTTGCTTGTAGTCACCTGGTTTTAGATCAAGATTATAAGTAGGGTTTTCGATGGTGTAACCATTGGGTAATGAGTTGGTATAGATGTGAATTATCCAGCTACCGGGCCTAACCTGAGGGAATGAGAATTCACCTTTATTGTTTGTTGTAACTCTGAATTGTTCAAAATCGTTTTTCAATTCAATAATTATATTTTCTAATTTAATATCCTCTTCAGCGGTTGCATTCTCTGCCAGAAAATTACCTTCAATCTTAACACTTTTTGTAATTCTGAAGTTAATTACACTGGTTTGATCAGAAATTACTTCAATTTCGATTGGATTTGGAATGTTAGTTGTTTCATTAATTTCCAGTTTTGAGCGATCGACCGATAACAGGTGATTTCCCGGAGATACAGACTTGATTGTGAATTCCCCGTATTTGTTTGTTATGGCCGATTTATTTTGCAGGTTAACCACGATTCCTTCAACCGGTTCTTCGTTGTCGTTTGTAATTCTACCGGAAACATCTCCAGTTTGAACAATTTCTTTCAAAGGGATTCCAAAATTATATATGTATGTTGCTGCCATTGTAAATTCTGGATTGTCCACCTGCTGCCTGAAAATGGTATAGAAACTGCGCAGTGCCAGTTTATGTTTCTTCAAAAAGCTGTACTCGAGGTTTACTTGCATTAGGTTTCTGTTTCGGTAATAATCATCAATGTCGTAGGCATTTTGGATATGAAAGCTACCTTTAAAGTTTTTTCCAATTTGGCTATTGATACTCAAGCCTGCAGTTAAGTTTCTTTGTTCTTCAGTAACAAAACTGTTAATATTAGACCAACTTCCAAAAAAACGAATACTATTTGAATTGTTAAATCTATACGATAAATTCAATGAGCCCCGATAGGTGGTTTGTTCATTTTCCACAGATTCAAGCAAATAATTTTTTGTTTTACCATATTCACCTAAAACAAAATAATCGAATTTTCTAATCCGTCTGCTAAACTGTGCATTTAAAGATTTTGTTTTATAATGAAATTTATCGAGTGCAAGTCTGTCTTTCTTTTCATATTCCCGCCAATATACTTTTAAATACGTCCGTGTTGCCATATTATACGTAATGGTGGACTGATATGATTTTGAATAAGGAGCAGTTATAAAAAAAGTGTCGAGTTGTGCGTTCGTAAAATCTTGCCTTGTATAAAATGCCAAACTAAGTTTTTGAGTTAAGTCTGCTGAGAATGTTCCGGAGTAGAATTTAGAGTTTGAAAAATAACCTGGATAAAATTCACCTGTGTAAATATAATTTCCGGATAACCTGAAAATGGAGAATTGGGTATTCAGGTTAGCACGTAAGGCATTGTCCCCTTTATTGTTATATGAACCTCTTGATAGTTCAAGTTCGAGTGTTGTTTTTTCAAATGGACGGAGTTTTGCATCAATACTTCCAAGAATGGTTGATTCATTGGAAATTTTTTCTTTTTTACTTACGAAATAAAGGTCTAAGCTATTATACCTGTCTTTTTCGTAACCCGTATATATCGCAATTTCATCTTTTATTTGTTCGTAGTATCTTGGTTTAACATATAAAAAGCCCAGAGAAATTCCATTGTTAAATATGATTCTGTTTTCGGTTCCAATTCCAAAGCGGGATGATTCTGTAAGAGGTGTAAATGTATATGCCTTTTCGCCTAAAAAGATGTATGCATTTTTATGCTCATAGTTTATGTAATACTGATCGTATAATCCTAAAAAGTTCAGATCTGAACTGTTTGGGCCTCGGGCTAAAAATTCAAGCTTGTGTTTCCCTCCGGGATCCAAATTTCCGTTTCCATGTAATTCAAATTGATATGCAGACTCGTAGGTGTCCTGTTGATTTGTAGATAAATAGGTTGCTGAAAATGTTATTGGATACCGGTAATAACGATCTATTTTGCTGTTTTGTGATGGGAAGACCAATACTGATTTAAACTCGCTTTGAACAACTTCGCCTGAGACAATAGCCTGAACCCTGAAAAATTCTTTCCGAGCGTCCATTATTTCAACTGAAGTTAATCTGGAAACCTTTACTCTTGACGATTCTCCTGGTTCCAGATCGAGATCAGAGTGGTCAATGTTGTCAATATTATATGTTTCAATAAATATCCTCTTTTTTGTATTCCCCAGGTTCTGAACCAGAAAGGTAGCTTGAAATGTTTCGCCGGCAAAAACATGTCCAGGAATCTCTACAAGTTCCATATTTATTTTTTCAACTTCACCAACTTCAAGATGTATTGTTTCTTTTGTTAAGATTTTCTGATTGTCTTGTTGAAAAATTTCTATCGTTACTGGGTAATTAGATACTGCTGCATTTGCGGGAACCTGTAAGGTGAAAATGGATAATTTTTGTTCCTTAGGATTTAATTTATTTGTTTGAAAATGAGTTATTAGCTTAAAACCTTTAGGGATGACCAAGTTGGATTCTATGTTTACCTCTGAATCGGTGTGATTTGTAATCTGAATAGGAATGTTGGTGATTTCTCCGGGGAGAGCTTTGATATTTTTTCTTATGACGTTAACTGAAACAGCTTCGGAGCTTTGGCTAAATGATGAAACCCCGAAAAGAATAACTGAAATACAGGTAAGCAAAAGATTTTTTAACATTATCCTATTTCAAGCGATAAATTGGTGCCAAAAATATGATCCTCATCGCAATCGGCCACTAAAATGGCTGTGTAGTTTCCGGGTTTTATACCCTCAAGGATTAACGAAACTTTTATGGATGTGCCGGGGTAAGTCTTTCTGCGTTCTTCTTTAATTGTGCCAACAGAATTTCCTGACTCATCGAAAAGCTCGATGCTTACTTCCGGCCGTAAAACCCTTTCTCCAACATTCTCAATTATAACATCAAGAACGTTATTTTCATCTTGTTTTAACAGTTCGAGTCCTGCAAACTGAAGGTCACTACTCCCTGAATTTCCTATGTTAGTGACTATTTGAACTGCGTATCGTATAGCTGTTCTGATTGTTACTCCACTTGAGAAATCTGAAGTATCGGGAGGAACAATCCCTTCTACCATAAGTACACTCCAATACGTTCCGTTAAGCTCATTGTCATCCGGTATTTTTACTTCAAAGTCGATGGTGGTTATTTCGTTAGCCTCAAGAGTCAATAATTCAGGGGTAAAAGTTATCCATTCAGCATTTGATCTTTCCAGGGTGCCGGGCGGATCGTGTTTGCTTTCGCCCGTGTAAGAGAACCAATAGTCACGCAAATAAACTCTAACACTTTTCTGCGTGTCTGCGGTGTTTTGTATTTGTATTGCACCTCTGTAAATTTCTCCTGTCTGAACCGTATTTTCGTGCGTTAATCCGTTCAATATTACAATATTTGCATTAACAAATTGAGCAAAGAAAAACAACAATACAAACGGGAGTATTCCCTTTCTGAATTTAGGCTGAATCATTATTTAGCGAATTTTAAAGGAATTCTGATTTAATTTGATGCTAATTTATCAATCTTTACCTTTCAGACAATAAATTGGTAGAAATTAATTTTGATCAGTCAAGGTGTAAATTATATTTAAAGGCTCTAATTTATTGGATAATTGCGAATACTGATTTTCATCAATTTCCAATTTATATGTTAAAAAGTGGCCGTTATTGATCCCTTTCCCGGTGTAGCAACTGCCAATATCTGTAATTACTTCTGAAGGTTCATTACTTAACGTAACAACTCCAGCAGATGTGCCTTTCTTCCCTTTCCCAATACCAGTAGCTGTGGATGCTTCAACTTTTATATAAACACCTTCAGGAATTTGTCCCTGAATCATTGCTACAATTTTTCTTGAATGATTTTGACCTGTAATAATAGATGAGTAGTTTAACCATAAACTTTCATCCTGTGAATCTATATTTTGAATAGAATTTCCTGCTTCAGTTGGAGAGATTGCATTTAAATGAATATCGTTTCCGTTTTCAGAAATTAGCCCAAGCAAAGCAACTTCAGGAATTTCCAATTCAATTCTATGTTTTGCCTCGTTATTTTGTGCATTTGTCACACAAGGTAAAATCAATAAAACAATAATATAAAAAGCGTATTTGACGTCCATAGACCAAAAATAGGCAAAAAGTGATTTTAGTCTTCTTTACGCTTTTCTTTATTTTAGGGTTATAAATTCTGATTTTTTGCTTCAGAAAAACTGATACTTGACAAGATTTAAAAAAAAGGAGGTCGCAAGCGAAATGCAAGCAACCTCCTGAAAAGCCAGTTATTGCAAGAATAACTAGTTTCCTGTGATTGTATACGTTACAGTTACATCGTATGAACCCGCATTAATATTTTGATAATTATTTTGATCCTTTACTTTGAGTGAGTATTTCAAATTGTGTCCATTATTGATTCCATTTCCAGTATAACAGCTTTTTATATCGTGTATGATATTTTTCGAATTGCTGCTCAATTCCTGTGGAGCACTGTTTGAAACTTGTCCGGTTTTTCCTTTTCCATTTCCGTCGTAGTTTCCTGTGGTAAGGTACAATCCTAAATTACTTGGCAGGTTCCCGTTGATTGATACAGATATTGTTCTGGGGTTTCCACCTTGTACGATTGACGAATAGTTTAACCAAAGGTCGCTGTTTGATGCTGTTTCAAAATCTACTGCTTCACCGGCTTCGAGGCTGCTTACATCTGGAACAAGGTTTATTGTAGATGCTTCTCCGTCTGCTGCTTCTACATCAATAAGAGCTATTGTTGGAATTTCAATTGATACATTGTGTGTTGCTGTATTTCTGTCGTTGTTATCACCAGAAGGTACAGCGAACGTTAGAATAGAAATTATGAATGTTGCTACAATTGTTAAAATTGATTTTTTCATGATTTTATGTTTTTAGTTTGTAATTCTTTTGTTAATCATCAAGCGTCGATGTGCCAAAGTGATTGCAATCAAGATGCCATAAAACATAAAATATTGAAAGTCAATAAATTAACAGCTGTAGGTAAAATCGGTGTTTGTTTTATTTGGGACAATAATTTCCTAAATGGGACTATGTGTATATTTGGGAATTATTTAGTTGTTGTTTTTATTTTGGGAATTTTATTGATTTTTGTTTCAATATAGGAGGATTTATCCCTGGTTGTTATGATTTTTTTTGGTGAGAACTCTGACTTTTTAAATGATTTGCTGCGATTTTAACTTCCTCATACCAGCTTTCCCCGTATTTTCTAATAAGAGGTTCTTTTAAAAATTTGTAAAGTGGTATTTGATTTGAAGTTCCACAATTTCTTCCCGGCTTACAGATGTCGAGTTCCTGGTAATTTACGGCATCAAATTTTTTGTACTCTGTTATTCTAATCGGGAAGAGATGACATGATACAGGCTTTCGAAAGGATATTTTTCCGTCAAAAAAGGCTTTTTCAATACTGCACTTCAGGATTCCATTTTTATCATAAAATGAATAAGCACATTGACGATTGTTTACCAGAGGTGTTACAAGGTCGCCATCATCGTCGATCACGGAAAATCCCTGTTTTTCTATTTCTTTAATATGTTTATTCGGTAGATAGCTTCCAAAGATCGAAAAATCTTTTTCAATTATAACTGCCTCTTGTTCAGTTAGTGGTGCTCCTGAATCTCCTTCGATGCAACATGCACCTTTGCATTTCATAAGGTCACAAAGGAAGTGTTTTTCAAAAACATCGAGGCTGATTATTGTACGACCTATTTCTATCATTATTTTACTTTTATCCCGGACAAAGTAAAAACCAAATAATTAGAAATTTTTTGCTTTGCCCGGAATAATCAAAGAGTTATTTTATTAAAATCTTTCCTGTCATTTCTTTTGGGATGTCTAATCCCATAACAGATAGTAATGTTGGTGCGACATCGGCTAATATGCCATCTTGCAATTTTATGTCTTTTTTGTTGCTGATGAAAATACAGGGTACCGGATTTAGTGAGTGTGCTGTATTTTCAGTTCCATCAGGATTTACTGCATTGTCAGCATTACCATGGTCGGCAATAATCATAATATTGAATCCACCTTCCAGTGCCGCTTCAACTACTTCTTTTGCACATTGGTCTACTGCTGAAACTGCTTTATAAATAGCATCGTAAACACCTGTGTGTCCAACCATGTCGCCATTGGCAAAATTCAAACAAACGAAATCAACTTCACCATTTTTTAATTTGGGAACGATTGCATCCTTAACTTTTGGTGCAGACATTTCAGGCTGTAAATCGTACGTGGGGACTTTGGGTGATGGAATCAGAATGCGGCTTTCTCCTTCAAATTCAGCCTCACGTCCACCACTAAAAAAGAAGGTTACATGTGCGTACTTTTCAGTTTCTGCTATTCTAATTTGTTTTAGTCCGGCTTTAGAAACTACTTCACCCATGGTGTTAACTACATTTTCTTTGTCGAAAATTACATTTATACCTTTAAAATCAGCCTTGTAATTTGTCATGGTGTACCATTGGAGTTTCATGGTTTTCATGCCAAATTCAGGCAGGTCTTCCTGTGTAAATGCAATTGTGGTTTGACGTAAGCGGTCGGTACGAAAATTAAAACAAATCACCACATCACCTTCTTCGATCTTTGCGACAGGTTCGTTGTTGTCATCTACCATGACGATTGGTTTCATAAACTCATCGGTTACACCATTATCATAAGATGCTTTGATTGAGGAAAGTATATCGGTTGATTTTTCTCCTTTTCCTTCCGTATATAAATCGTATGCCAATTTTAGCCGGTCATAATTCTTATCCCGATCCATACCATAATATCGTCCGATAAGGGAAGCGAATCTTGCTTTTGTTGATTTTAACGCTTCTAAATCAGTTTCTACAAAACCGTAACCCGAACGTGGATCTGTATCACGGCCATCGGTTAATCCATGTATGAAAATATCATTCAATCCCATATCAGTTGCAATTTGTGCCAATGCAACCATATGTGAACTTAATGCGTGAACACCACCAGGTCCAATTAATCCAATTAAGTGAATTTTTTTATTATTCTCTTTCGCATAATTATATGCTTTAATTATCTGAGGATTTTCCCAAAGCGATTTATCTCTAATAGCTTTGGTAATTTTAACCATATCCTGATAAAGAACCCGACCAGCACCAATATTTAAATGTCCAACCTCAGAATTTCCCATTTGTCCATCAGGGAGGCCAACATTTTCACCTGAGGTTAGTAATTGAGAATTCGGGTACTCTTTTTTTGCAAAATCCATGAATGGAGTTGGAGCCGTTGCTACAATATCGCTTTTCGAACCATCTCCAATTCCCCATCCATCGAGGATCATTAATAATGTTTTTTGTATTTCAGCCATAATATTATTACTATTTTATTTTTAATCAGATTAAAGAACAGACAAAAATATCTTTTTTCTTATCGATTTAAAAATAACAAACCTTTGTATCAAATGATTTAACAAATTCTTACGGGTAATATTTAGAACGAGCAATATATTTTTCAAGGGAAAATTAAAATTAAGACGCAACCAATTTACAGATAATGAGGTCTGAGTTAAAACATAGAATCGAACCATGAAGAAATTTATATTTTTGATCCTTGTGCCGCTCCTTATTTCATGTAATAAAGAGGAAGTTGACTTTCTGGGAAAAACTAAAACAGAGATTAATATTTATTTGGCAGAAGAAGGATGGACTGAATATTTTAATTCCGACGAAAATATAGAAACAATTCCTCTTGAATCAACACCCTGGCTTAAGAACTCGGAGATTGAGTTCTACGATTGGTCGTCTCATATGTTTTACCTGAATACAGAGAAAAAGAAGGGGGAATATGGTGGAAGGCAATTTGTTGTAAAGAAAGAATCGAATAGTCTATCTATTAGTAAAAGACTTTTTGTTGGGCTATTTTTCCCTATTTATATGTCTGCAATGCCTCATATTCCCACGATTCTTGCTGTTGATAATTTGTTTGTTCCTGCCGATGTAGTGGATTTTAGCCTGTTTGGTGCATATCCGCCGGAAAATATGGATAATAAGTTTGAATTTAAGGAAGCATTGATATCTGCCGGTTTTTTTCGTGAAGGTATTGATGTTGAGATGCTCCATATTGACAGAAAAAGTTCATCGACTCTGAGTTATACTATCCGGGTAACAAATAATGATAAAGAGAATATATATGTTCTTGATCCGAATAAGATGGGAGAGGGAAGGTTTCATTTTTTTACAAATGGTGTGTCATTATGGAAAAATAGAACTAGTTATTATTCGCAATACCAGAGTATCTCGGTACCGGAAGTAAAAAGTAGTTGGTACACTAAGTTGGCTCCTCAAAAATCGATCGAAAGAACAATTACATTGGGCGGATTTACTGATTTACCCACTGGAGGGGTCCAATTCCATTTTTCATTTCCAGGCTCAGAGGTCGATGCAGGTGAATGGAAAAAATCCAATGGCAGGATATGGCTCGGTAATAAATTTATACAGGGAGAAACAAATCTCAGATGAATATTTATAACCGGTTGTTTACTACATTATTATAAATAGATCCAAATTGAATGCGTAGCCCAACATCAGCACCAATCTCAAAAGAGGAAGGGAGCCTAACATTATTTAACAATAGATCTTCGAGCGAAACTTCGCCTTTAGGGAGATAAATTTGATCTTGTATTTTTTCAACATTGAAGCGAAAGTTAACGGAAATACCTCTTACTATTCGAACTGATAATCTGGTATCGAAACTAACATTATTTTTAGAAAAATCATGAAGGTAATTTGATGCGCTTAAAGTAGAGTTAATCTCTCCCCATGTTTCAACCAGTTGGAGATTCATTCTTGCGGTCTGCCGCCATAAAAATTCATCGAGCTTGTCGTAAATTGTTTCTTCATAGTATTTTGACCAGGATGGACCTATATAATAGGCAAACGTAAAAACTTTCCGATCTGAAATATCCCAGGGGAAAATGTTATATTCGATAGCCGGCCTGGCAGAAATTGAATATTTAAAATTGGTATAATTATTTCTTGAATAACTCAAAAAAGTACCAAAAGACCAGCGAGGTGAAAGACTTTTTATTATCTGAGAATTAAAATTGTTGCTTACTCTGTCAGATGCAAAAACTTCACCATCCTTTTCTATTTTGGTGGTTCTTACGTTAACATATACGTTGTTTCTTAACTTCCAATGTTCTGTTACTTTATCTACTCTGAAATTTGCAGAATAGTTATAGTTCTTCCGACTTTCTTCTGCATCGATTCCCCCGTTAAAATCTCCTCTGAATGTCCAGTTGTTCCAGGGATCATCAACTTCAACTTCTCTCATAGCATTGTCGCCATTCGATTGATAACGTATGCTTATATTTTTAGATACATCACTTTCATTTAAGTAGGGCATGATACCTAATGACAGTGTATTTGTAATTTTTTTTCTACTTTCATCTTCGGTGTCGCTTGAGGCAGTAGCACAAGTTAAGGTGTATTCCGAAAAATTATCAAAAGTCCTGTTTATAAATCTCATGGTGTAAACACGCCCCTCCGGAACCACTGGTTTGACTGGCAATAATTATGTGAATGTCTGATACAGCAGGATCATTCACAAAATCCACATATTGCATATTTCGCCGCAAATAATCAAAATCGAGTCGAATACCTTCAATAAATACTTTTGGTTTTCTGTCTAGTTGATCATACGAGTATAATCCACTAACGTAATTTTTTTCAGACTCATCGCCGGCGAACGACTGTAAACTTCCAAAAAGGGAAAAGGTAAGAATCAATTTGAATACAATTTTCATACGAATTTCGATTTTATCGTTAGGTTATTAGTTTAAGTTTTACGGTTAAAGTTTAATGCAAGATACTATTATTCATAATCTTTCTAAATTATTTAAACAGAATTAATTAGGATTAACATTTTATTTAAATGTCGTTAACAAAAGAGTAGAGATAGAAATAAAAAAAGCTGATTTTTAAATCAGCTTTTTACATTTCATAAAGTATTTTTTAATAAAATTTTGATCTTTTATCTACGATTTCGACAGCATTTTCCTGTGCTTCAATTACGAGAGAATTTGCCTGCATCGTTAAACTTTGTGTTAAGCGATCTTGTTCAAGTGCAACATCCTGGTTATCTAATTGGTTAACGGATGTAACCTGAACAATAAATACTCCATTATTCCCGCCAATTGGCTTCGAAATTTGATCAACATCCAAAGATGTAGCAGTGCCAATAACTTCGGGCTCTAGTCCAACTCCTGGTAATTGGAACGAGTTAAAACTAACATTAGTAACATTCTCGACAGTAGCGTCCAGTTCACTTGCTACAGCTTGTAAGTCTGATTTTCCATTCAACGCAGCATTGGCCTTTTCTATCAATAATTCAGCTTTTTTCTCTTTTATAACTGCCAGTTCAACTCTCGGTTGAACGTCTTCAAAAGGAGCAGTTCCTTCTTCCGTAACATTTGTTAAGGTAGCAATTACAAAATTGTCCCCCAGTTCAAAAATTGGAGTTTCCTCCTGGCTCATAATAATTTTCCCTTCTTCTGTATCGTAGGCTGCCCGAACCAACTGTCTTGCGCTTGTCAGTCCCGCAATATCACGGTCATTTTCACCTACTGTTGCCGCTTTTTTGGTCATATTTTGTTCAGCAACTGCAGCATCAAACTCTTCTCTACTTCTATTCTCACCTGCAAATTTGCTTGCCAATGCATACGTGTCCTGATAAGTTTGAGTACTTGGAATCACATTTCTTACAAGAAATGCCACCTGTACCTGTTTCGAAAGTTTTCCCCTGGCTGTGGTTTGAACAATATGATATCCGTATTGTGATGTAACAACCGATACTTCATTTACTTTATTTGAGAATGCAGCATCTTCAAAACTTTTCACCATCTGTCCACGTCCAAACCAACCAACATCTCCACCCTGAATAGCTGAAGTCTGATCAATTGAATATTGTAAGGCAAGAGTAGCAAAATCACTTCCATTTTCAATTGCAGTTTTCAGACTGTCTGCGAGGGCTTCCAATGCATCCAACTCTGCTTGTGATGTAACGGTGGAAGCATCTAATAATATATGTCTTGCTTCAACTGAATCAGGCAACATTTCTATCGCATTGAGTTTTGCCAGTTTATAAGCCTCTTCTTCGAAATATGGTCCGAATACTTCGTTTGTGTCGGCACCTTCCTCAAAAATCCAGTTTCCAATATTTTCCGGTAAATCATCTTGTTTATACCAAAGTCCGTCAAAAGCAACATCGGAATTAGCGTTTACATACTGAACAGTATTAGAAGTGCTTTCAAATTCCGGTTTTATATCATTAATCCATTCTTCAGTATTCCTGTAATCAGCAGCAGATGGTTCTACCGGGAATTCAATATACTCTATTCTGCGAGTAGTTTCCTGTTTGTAATCTTCTTTATGATTATTATAATAATCTCTTAGCTCTTTTTGAGTTACAACAACCTGGCTGTCGGCGACAGTGTTGTGATTCAATAATATATAATCAAAATTAATTTGTTTGTTACTGGCCGCAAGACTACTTTGTGCTTCCTCAGTTGTAACATACAAACCCTTACTCACCATATTGCCATATTTTGTAAGAATTCTGTCTTTAAGAATTTGTTTCTCCATGTAAAGCCAGTACTGACGGCTGTCCGGATCAATTCCCGCATCAAGGTTTTTAAGGAAACTTACGATTGCATTTCTGTTAACCTGTCCGGTATTCGGGTCTGCAAACGATTGTTGAATAAATGGATGCAGGTTATTTCCCTGTATCATATCAAAAAGCTCGTCGGAACTAACATCAATGCCAAGATTTTTATATGTGTCTCCCATAACTTTATCCTGTACAAGAGTCTGCCATACCTGTTCACGGAACTGTACCCATGTAGCTTCATCAATTTGAGTTTGTCCTGTATTCAGTTTATACATTTCTCCAAGCTCCTCAACCTGTTTTTGAAAATCAGGATATTGAATTGTTTCCCCGTCAATCTCACCTATTTCTAATTGTTTTTTCTGAAATATAGAACTTCCTGACTGAAACATATCGCCAAGAATAAATGCGGCTAGTGAAAGACCAATTACAATTGCTACCAACAATCCTGCTTTCGTTCTGATTTTTTGTAACGTTGCCATTGAATATCAATAATTTTTTACTTAAAATTTTCGAGCTACGAAGATAACAATTTTCAATATTATACCTGAACAATTGTTTTTTTTTTATAAATGGGTTACTGAATTGCGTAAATGATTGATATTTAGATGGAATTATGTTTTCAGGAAGTCGTTTTTTAATCGCTTGGCAATGTGAGTTTAACCAATTCAATTTTTGTGCTGGTCGCTTTTAGAATTTTTAGCTGAAAATTTTCAATTTTTATTATTGAATTTATTTTTGGAATGCTTTCATGGTGAAAAAGAATTAAGCCTGCAAGAGTCTCGAATTCTTCACTTTCAGGGAGTTGAAAAAAATATTTTTCATTTAATAAATCAATTTCTGCACGTCCGGAGAAGATATATTCAGTTTCATTGATTTTTCTTTCGATGATATCACTTGTATCGTGTTCATCTTCGATTTCACCAAAAATTTCTTCCAGAATATCTTCGCTGGTGACCATTCCTGCTGTACCTCCAAACTCGTCGACAACAATTGCGATACTTCGATGCTCCTGTATGAAAGTGCTAAGTAATTTATTAGCCGGCATAGTTTCCGGGACAATCAAAACTTTTTGAATGTGTTGTTGAATAGTTTTCGGATTCTGAAAAATAACAGATGAATGGACATAACCAACTATATTATCAACGTTTTCGTCGAAAAATAGAATTCGGGAGTAGCCTGTTTCCACAAATTTTTGACGCAGTTCGTTAATTGATGCATTAATGTCCAGCATTTCAATCTCAGTTCGGGGAACCATTATTTCCCTTAATTTTACCTTGGAAAAATCGAGAGCGTTTTTAAAAAGTTTAACCTCAGTTTCCAGGTTTGTTTTTTTATCTGCACCCTGTGAATCATTTTCATTTACAAATTCATCGAGGTCAATTCTTCCAAAGACAATATCTTTTGAAGATTTTTTTACATCGGTTTTTAAAAAGCGTTTTAATAATGAGTTTGTAATACTGATTGTAAATTTGGTTATAGGATAAAATAATATGTAAAAAAGAGCTAAAGGCAGTGCAAAAATATTGAGAATGGTGTTTGGGAAAATTCGGAAAAGTGTTTTGGGCAAAAATTCTGCAAATACTAAAATAACAATAGTTGATACAATTGTCTGACTGAGCAGAATTACTGATTCTGATTGAATAAAATTTTGCAGGATTGGTTCCAGAAGGCCTGCAAAAGCAATACCATAAATTACAAGAGCAATATTATTCCCAACCAGCATTGTTGCTATGTAATGTCCGGCATCGGAAGTAACAAATTTTAGGATTTTTGAGCTAAAAGGCTCTGATTTTTTGTCGAGTTCCAACCGCAATTTGTTTGCTGAGATAAATGCGATTTCCATACCTGAAAAAAAAGCAGATAAAAGGATAGTGATTAAAATAACAAGAAAAAGATTCATTCCAAATTTAATTTCTGAGACTCTAAAGGCTTATTTTTAGTTCCTTCATCTAAAGTATCGAATTCATTTGAATTTTCCTTGGAAACAGGTTCTTCATTTTTTTTGTTGTCAACGCTGATATAAATCGGTCCTTTCGGATTTTTTATTCTCCAGTTTTGCATAGAACCATCAGACTGAAAACCGGTTCCTGTGATTGTTTGATTGGGTTTGATAATACGAACAAACTCTTCAGTGTATGTTTTGCCGCTTTCCTCTTCGTAGAATAGTTGTTCTGTTTTTAACGTGTCCCCTTCTGCGTTGGTTACAATAACATTATTTTTTGCTTCCCACTCTTTCTTGTCTACAAACTGTTTGGCATAATTTGCTGTAATAACCGATGTAATTCTATTGTTCTCATCGTATTGAATTAATTCTATGCCATCAGGAAATTCCGTATAAGTATTTCCGTCATTTTCAAATTGAAGTAATGTTGGTGCCTTCAAAAAATAACGAACTTCACCGGAATCAGTCTTTAACATTTCGAAATTTTTAGCTTCAGCGATGGGCAGGTTTTCTTGCGAGCTGAATGCCTTAATCTGTTCGAGGTCATTCTCGCAGGCAAAGAAAAGTATTGCAGCCCCTAATACAAGAGCTGCAATACCTAATGATTTTATTCTTGATAATATTTTAAAACCTAACTGTTGTTGATTCATTTATCCAACCGGCAACTCTATAAGTTTGTCCTTCCTGTAATCCTTCCATAAAAGCATCTTCCTTATTGGGGAAGTGTCTTCCATATTCGGCTATTTCCTGACTTGCTTCAATGGAACAATCTTCAAATCTTCTTGCTTTTCTTAGGTAGTCATCAACAAGCCAGAAAACAGCCCGTTGCTCAAGATCAGTGCCATCATAAGATTGACTTGCAGAGGCATAAATATGTGCAATTAACATATAGGCCTGGCAATTTTCTTTAGCATCCAACGATTTTCGTGCATAGTTACGAGCATCTGAATAGGAATTCTGAGAGTAAAGGAGGGTAGCGTATTGTAAATAAATAGTGCTTAAAAGATCGTTGTCTTCAGCCTGATCCATGGCTTCCTGGTAATATTTTTTTGCCTGCTCAATATCACGTTTCCCTACGTAGCGACGAGCCATGTTGTATGCAGCCGATGCTGATGGCCGTAGTTCATATAATTTTTCTGATGCTTCTGCAAATAAATCGCTTTCATCGCAATCTGCATTACCTAAACGACGGAGCATTGTTTCAATAAATTCGATATCGTCACTTTTTTCTTCAAATTGTGGCCTGTAAATATTTACAAGGGCTTCACAGTCAGCTGCTCCTGAAGTTCCAAAAATTTGTTCTATAGGTCCCTGGCTTTCCTGAATTCTTGCTACATGATCTGCATCAGCATTTGCGTTTAAAACATTATTTATGATTGTATTACATTTCTCGTAGTTGGTTACCACTGTTTCTTTTGAGATTTCTCCCATTTTGAATAATCCACTTGAGGTTTGCATCAATAAAACCAGGATTGGTGCTTCTGACTTGTCACCTTGTAAATCTACTGATCCATTGAGCCATTCGTACCCACTTTTTAGTGCATTCTTTTGTTCTTCCAAGTCAAGGTCTTGATCTCTGACCTTAAATTCTAACCAATCTACTGCTTTTCTACCCAAAACATACCCCCTGTCATCAAAAAATTCGGTTCTTTTGTCGTATATTTTCATCAATTCATCGATGAGTTTATTTTTTTCATCCAGATCGGAAGTATTTCTAATAAAACTTTGATACATTTTAATTCCCCTGATATAGACATTCTCAGATGAATTAGGATAATTTTCGTATATTTTTTTCCAGTGCGGCAATGCTGATTCGTAATCGTCCTGGTTATAAAATGTTGTATAAAGAGATATCAGATTTGTATAATCTACATTTTCTTCTTTAATTAATTCTTCCTGAGTTTTCATGCTTACTCCGCCGGCTTCTTCGCCTGTATTGGTAGGTTCAACTCCATCAAAAGCAAAGTCGAAAACTTCGCCAAAATTTTCCGGGAGATCTATTTTTTTTGACTCATCAATAAAAGTAAACTTTATCCATTTTGATTTTTCATCAGCTTCCAATTCATATTTACCGTCGAAACTGGTCAACATATCTCCGCCTTTGTGCACTTCAACGGTTATTCCTGCCGCGGGCTTTCCTTCCATATAAACCGTACCCTTAATTGTTTTTTGCCCCATTGCAAAGTTTGCAGCGAGCACGAAGGCTGAAACCAAAATGAGTGTTTTTCGAATATAAGATTTCATAGTTGTATTAGTTTATTAATTATTTTTAATCGAATCTACGTTTTATAAACCAAAAGTCGTGCAAATTAACACTTAGATTTATTTTGGCATATTTTTCTTCTATTAAATTATCCTTTTTTGTTCCTCTTCGTCCAATTTCCGCTGAAATATTTACAGTAGAATTGGAACGATATAATGGTAATCCAACTCCAAAACTTATGCCAAAATCATTAATTTGATTTCCACCTAGCATAAGATATGATTTTTCATATTTTAATCCGGCACGATAAGCTACTCTTTCCAGATAACTGCGAATAGAATTTATATTGGGAATCCATTCCGCACCAACTGCAAATTTATTTAAATCTGTTAAAACTGGATTTATTGATCCAAAAAAAGTTGCATCAGACCAATTTTGATGGTAATAATCAAAGTTAATTTCCCACTCGTTTTCCTTGACGTACGAAATACCTGCACCGTAGGTTAGTGGAAATTTAATTTTTCCTCTTTCTTCTTCCTGTATATTAATGGTGTCCTGATCCGACACTGCACTAGAGGAGCTAGTTGGTTGATAGGTTATATTTTTTTGTATAATGTCTGATTTAAAAGCTGTATATTCCGGTTTATTTTCGAATATTCCTGCAAAAACAATATGCTGGTTATTTTGAAGAGGCAAGGTTGCCTGAACTCCAAAATCAAAGCCAAACTGGCGAAGTCTTATTCTTTCATATTTTTGAGCGCTATAGAAACCGGGCGAATCGAGAAAATATAACTCGGCATTGTGTGTCAGAGTTCCAAAAAGGTAATTTAAGTTTGCTCCAATTGAAACGTATTCAACAGGTTTAATTGCAATTCCGAAGTATGTTCTCGACAAAGAACCTTCGCCATAATAATGAGTATAATAATTTCCTGTATTCTCAAGAAAATCAGTAATATTTATATCATAGCCGACATTTGAATATGGGGTCAATCCTAAGCTGGCCCCCATCCACTTTGTAACCCGGAAGTTTAACGCCATGTAATTAAAGTTTATGTCGTTAGCTGTTGTGCTACTCAGTTCAGTTTTAAAATTTGAAAAATTACCTACAGCACCAAATTCAAATAGAAATGACAATGAATCCAGTGCATTATAGGAAGCCGGATTAGCCATATTTATTTGTAAACCATTTCTGCTTGCAAGAGAAGCGCCTCCCATTGCCGTAGTACGACCATGGCTCCTGGAGGATAGATCACCCAATCCAAATCTGGAGTATGGCGATGTAGTGCCATTATTAAATTGTGCAAATAATATCGTCGGAAATAATATTAATCCGATTATAAGAAAAATGCTGTTATTTCTCCCCATTATATTCTAATATGCGGTTTAAGCCTAAGGCTACTAAATTGAAATGTACAAAGAAAGAATTTTTTAATTTTTTATCAAAAAATTCGGCATCCCCTCCTGTTATAATTACTTTTAAATTACTATAAAATTCCTTAAATTTTTCTATGGTTTTGTCCACCTCATAAACCATTCCATTCTGAACTCCAGCCAGAATCGCTTCATCTGTAGTTGTCCCAAAGAGCTGATTGTAGTCTTTGGGTTCAAGTATTGGTAAGCCGGTAAATTGGTTCAAAGCCTTAAATCGAAGTTTCAGACCTGGTGAAATGTTACCGCCCATGTATTCATTATTGTCGTTTATGAAATCATAGGTTATTGCCGTACCTGCATCAATTACCAAAGTGTTTGTATCAGGGTATAAGTCAAAAGCGCCTACAACTGCAGCAATTCGATCTTTCCCCAGCGTTTCTTTAGAATTATATTTGTTGTCAACAGGAATTGGTGTAGTATAATTTAATTCGATAAATGTATCGAAATTATTCTGCAGAGTTTCCTTTAGTTGCGGGGAATATTCTTTTACCGAAGACAAAATTACTTTGTTAAGAGAAGGATGTTCATTTTTAAGTACTTCGATATGCGAAGGCAAAAGCTCATCAACCGGAACAGTTATTAATACTTCACCGCGGTTGAATACTGAAAATTTTGTGCGTGTATTTCCGATATCGATTACCAGATTCATCCTAATCAATAATTCTTTGACTAATATCCAACGCTTTTACAGAATGCGTCAGGGCACCAATTGAAATATAATCGACGCCGGTTTTTGCTACTTTATGAATACGTTTTACGGTCATATTTCCTGAAGCTTCAATTTTTGCTCTTTTATTAATGAGTTGAACGGCTTCAGCCATTAATTTTGAACTCATATTATCAAGCATAATTATATCTACATCTGCATCGAGCGCCTCCTGTACCATTTCAAGATTTGCAGTTTCAACCTCAATTTTTATACTTTTTGGAATTTTGCTACGAATGGCTTCAACAGCTTCTTTAATTCCTCCGGCAATCTGGATATGGTTGTCTTTTATCATTACCATGTCATACAATCCAAACCTGTGATTTGAAGCTCCCCCCATTCTTACTGCGTATTTGTCCAGATGGCGATAACCAGGCAATGTTTTTCGGGTATCGAGAATTTCAACTTTGGTTCCTTCAACCTCTTTCATACATTTATTGGCATACGTTGCAATACCGGATAAACGTTGCAGAAAGTTTAATGCTTTTCTTTCTCCTGTTAATATAGCCCTGTAATTTCCTTTAAATTCAGCAAGAATATCTCCTGGATTTACTTTACTTCCATCAGGCATTAAGGTTTTCCATTCCAATTTGCTGTCAAATTTTTTGAATACCATTTCCGCAACCGGAAGACCTGCAATTACACCCTTTTCTTTTGCCACTAAAATGGCTGTTTTGTTTGCATTGGGCGGAATCAAATTGTTGGTTGTAATATCTCCGTCCCCTATATCTTCAGCATAAGCCAGATCAAATAATACCTCTGCTGATTTTAAAATTTTTGTTTCCATTATATTTATTTTCTTACAGGTTCAAACTGAATTTCCATATTCTTTTGTTGAATACTATGGTGTTCGAATACCTGATTTTCATTTTTGAAATCTTCCCTGATATGTCCTCCTCTACTTTCTTCGCGATTCAATGCCGCTAAAGTTATTAATTTGCAAACCTGTATAAAGTTTTTAATTTTCAGTAGATTATATTCGTTTTTGTAATCTTCATATTTAATTTCAATGTTGTTTAAATAGTCGAGAGCCACTTCCATATTCTGTCTGTTTCTAACAATCCCAAGATTTTCAGACATCATCTCGGCTAAATTATTTTGTGTCTCTAAAAATATTTTTTCATTCAGAATTTCAACTTTTATTGGATTGACAACAGGTAATTTGTATGCCTTATCTTTAATCGTTGCAGCTTTTTCGGCAGCTCTTTTCCCAAAAACCAGACATTCGAGCAATGAGTTGCTTGCCAGTCGGTTGGCGCCCATTACTCCGGTTGAAGCCGCTTCGCCACATACAAATAATCCTGAGATATTTGTTTCAGCATCCAGATTGGTCCTAATCCCTCCAACCATGTAATGTGCAGCGGGAGCGACAGGAAGTAAATCGTTTGCCAAATCAAATCCGTATTCTTTCAAATGTGAGTTGATATGAGAAAATCGTTTTTCAATTTTCAATTTGTCCAAATGCCTGAGTGAAAGATAAACATGATTGGATTTTGACTTTTTGATTTGTTGAAAAATATGATATGCGACCACATCGCGGGGTGCGAGTTCAGCCTGTGGGTGAATGTCCTTCATGAACCTGTTTCCGTTTTCATCTAATAACCATGCTCCTTCGCCGCGAACAGCTTCACTAATCAAATAAGCTTCTTTCCCCGGAACATAAAGTGCAGAAGGGTGAAATTGAATAAATTCCATGTCTGCGATTTTTGCCCCAGCCTCATATGCCATTGAAATTCCGTCACCAGTGGCAGTATGCGGATTGGTTGAGCGCGCAAAAATCCGGGAAAGTCCGCCTGTAGCCAAAACAACCGCCTTACTTTTGAATATGATGTTTTTCTGTGTTGTGAAATCATACGCTTGCACTCCGATAACACAATTGTTTTCTTTGAGCAGTTTAATTGCCGCTACATATTCAAAGGAATGAACATTTTCCTGTTCTCTAACCTTTTGCAGCATAAAGCATGTTAATTCTTTTCCTGTTGTGTCTCCTCCAGCATGTAAAATTCTGCGTTTTGTATGACCTCCCTCCAGACCTAAAACAAACTTGTTATCTTTTTTATCGAAAGTCATACCCATATCAATGAGTTCCAGAACCCTTTCTTTTCCCTCATTTACCAATACTTTAACTGCATCAGTATCACAAAGTCCCCGACCTGCAGACTGAGTATCCAATAAATGTTCTTCAGGTGAATCCTCATCAGAAATAGCAGCCGCAATTCCTCCCTGAGCATAATAAGAGTTACTGGTGTCAAGCTGCGATTTTGTTACTATCGCAACCTTCCCATATTTCGAAGAGTGGAATGCTGTGGTTAATCCCGCTAACCCGCTACCTATTACAACTGTATCAAATTCAAGTATTTGCATTGATTAGTACTTTCTGAATCGACGCGCAAAGTTACTATTTCTTTTAAGCAAATACATTAATTTTTTTATGAATCACTGATTTGTTAAAAAACTTCACTCTTTTGGCATTTGTTTCCTGGAATAAATGCAGAATTATCTTATTGTAAAGTTTGCAAATTTGTAGATAGGTTTTTGGTAATTTCGCTAATGAAAAAGTTTGTTAATCAGACCGATTTCCAGGTTCTTAGTTTATTTTTTTCTTCTTTTTTAAGGAATGCCATTTCAAGATCAATTCCTTTTCTGTTGGCTATGGCACAGAGATAAATGAAAATATCTGCCAGTTCATCTCCAATCTCTGAAAAGTTCGAGTTTTCGTCGATAGAAAGTCCCTCCGATTTTCTAACTGCCTTAAAAAGTTCTCCAATTTCCTCGCCCAAAAGAAGGCATTTATCGTGAACGGATTGATGGGCAAATCCGCGTTCAGTTTCGAGTTCTGAAACATATTTCTGGAAATCGTTCAGGGTTGAATTTTTTGGTAATTCAGGCATAAATTTAATTTTAATGAATACTTTTTGGCGTATCAACTACAATTTCTTTTATACAGGCACCTTGAGATAAACTGAGTAACCATTTTATAGTTTCAAAAATATCATCAGGTTGAATCATTTTTTCGGACTTCAGGGGCGTACCGGCCTCAAAGGCCATTCTGGTATTTACCCAGCTTGGGCAAATTGCTGTAACTTTAATTCCCTGGGGTGTAAGTTCCCGGTACAATGACTGGCTCAGCCCGACAAATCCAAATTTTGATGCCACATAACCTGCATTACCGGCAAAACCAATTACTCCAGCCCGGGAAGCAATATTGAAAATATAGCCTGATTTTTGTTTTTTCATAACAGGAACAACATTCTGTAAAATCACAAATTGTGCAGTAAGGTTGGTATCCAGCATTTTTTTGAATTTCTCTTCAGAAAGAGATAATGAACCGTCGAAAAAAATGCCTGCGTTGTTTACCAGAACATCTATCCTGTTTGTTTTCTCCACAATCTTTTTCACGGTTTCAGAAATCTGCTCACTGTCGGTAATATTCAGCTGAAAGAGAATGGGATTAGGAGCATTGCAGTTTTTAATTTCCTGTGCAACACTTTCCAAATCACTTATATTTCGACCGGTTAGTACAACTTCATATCCCATTTTTGCCAATCCGATTGAAATCACTTTACCAATGCCTCGCGAAGCTCCGGTTACCAGTGCAACTTTTTTTGAATTGCTCATAATATTTCTCTTTTGTTTCAAAGATACCAAAAGGATAGTCAAATGGAAAAGCTGGGTTTTGGGAATATTTATTCGATTTTACACTATTCTTTTATTTCAAGAGAGAACCCGCTTCCGTGAATGTTTTTAATTTCAATCGAAGGATCATCGGTCAAATATTTTCGAAGTTTGGTTACAAATACGTCCATGCTTCGGGCAGTAAAATAACCATCGTCACCCCAAATTTTCTGAAGCGCAGTTTCGCGGGGCAAAAGTTCATTTTTATTTTGGCAAAGCAGTTTCAGCAAATCTGATTCCTTGGGCGAGAGTTTTTGTTTCACTCCGTCACGCACAATTTGCCTGAGTTTTGAATCAAAATTGTAACTCCCGATTTCAAAAATCACCTCATTGTTGGCAGGAGCGGTTGATTGCCGTTTTATTATTGCCTGTACCTTGCAAAGCAAAACCTCGGTGTCGAAAGGTTTGGTCACATAATCATCTGCCCCTACATTGTAACCTTTTAAAATATCTTCTTTAAGAGTTTTTGCAGTTAGAAAAACCATCGGAATATCTTTATTGATTCTTCGGATTTCTTTTCCAATGGTAAAGCCATCAACGTTGGGTAACATAACATCTAAAATACAGATATGAAAGTTATCAGATCGAAATTTCTCTATGGCAAATTTACCGTCGTCAACCCATGTAACTTTATAATCATTTAGTTCGAGGTAAGATTTTAAAACTGCACCAAAACTTAAGTCATCTTCAACAAGAAATATATGATAATTTTCCATGTTTTTAAACTTTTGAAAAAGGAATAAAAAGATCAAAACGGCTGCCTTTCCCCGGTTCGCTTTGTACGGTTATGGTTCCATGATTGGCTTCCACCACTGCCTTTACATAACTTAATCCAAGGCCAAAACCTTTTACATTGTGAATATTTCCGCTGGTTTGCCTGTAAAACCGTTCAAAAATTTTGCTTTGTACCGATTTATTCATCCCTATACCTTTGTCTTCAACCGAAATAATTACACCTTTTGATTTATTTTCAGTTGTGATTTTTATTTCCGGCACTTCTGCCGAGTATTTATTCGCATTATCGAGCAAATTATAAATAATATTTGTACAGTGGTTTTTATCTGTAATTACCATCGGATTTTTTGCATCCAAATGTGCCTCTATTTTTCCGTCACGTTTTTCAATCTGAAGGATAATACTCTGAATGGCATCTTCAATAAGTTCATGAATATTAACTGTTTCCCAGGAAAAATCGAATTCCTTTTTATCCAACCTTGCAATGGTCAGAATATCTTCCACCTGACGATTCATTCGGGTATTTTCTTTTTTTATCATGCCCGTGAAATATCTGACTTTTTCAGGGTTTTGAATCACTTTTTCATTATTAATCGAATCAGTAGCTACAGAAATGGTTGCAATCGGCGTCTTAAATTCATGCGTCATGTTATTTATAAAATCCGATTTCATTTCTGATATCTTCTTCTGTCTTAAAATATAAAAAATACTGAGACTAAAGGTTGCTAAGATAATCAGTGAAAAAACAAATGAAGCTACCAGTAACCAGCTTAACGAACGGTAAATGAAATTGTCACGATCAGGGAATACCACCGCCAGTTTTATGTTATTCCGAAAAATATTGTGCGGGTAAAGCTCAACTAAGTATTCTGCGTTGAGAAATTTTACAGAATCGGCAATGTTAACAGGTTTGTTAAGAATGCTGCTATCTTGTATTACTGCATATTCAAAATCGATGGGAATATTTTTATTTTCCAGCTCTTCTGTTAGTACATTCCTTATAAGACCTGTATCAATTTGCTGAATATCCCAAGTTGAAATTTCCGAAACAAATTGGGATGCCACGTCCCTGAATCTTCCTGCCCTAACTTCCACTTTTCTGGTAATATCGGGAGCCAGAATTTTTATCGTATCCAGACTTGAGACAAGGGAATCAATTTTAATCAGACTTTCAGAATACAATGAATCGATATCTTCAATGTTGGTAATAAAAGAATCTCCATTCAAAACAAATACACTGTTGGAAACGGAATCGTCACCTGTAACAATGATATGTTCTATTTCCTCTTTTTTTTCCTCATCTACATCAAAACTGTATTCATAAGTGTTAACCCTTGTGCTTTTCCCCGAATCCGTTCTTATTTCGATTTGTGTATTTCCGCGTCCGGGAGCAAATTCGCGAATGATTTGAAGAGGTCGTGGTGCATGCCTTATTGAGTCCGGAAAAGGAACGCCGGGTATTCTAACCGAATTTCCCAAGTCTTCCCAATGAAGTGAGTCGCCGAAAGCCAATCTGTTAAAAGTATTAAAATCGTGTCTGCTCTCGAGCTTGGTCACCGTATTATTTAGTGCATCATTTACACTTCGGCTGAATAGTTCGTTTTTAACCCGTATAGCGTTATTCATCCAAATTAATTGCACAGCAATAATTCCCAGGATGGAAATCCCCATTAATACAATTAAACCTATTATTACTTTCTTATTCATTATAAATTTTCAACTACTTAAACTTTATATTTTCTGAAAAACCATTCAAATATAGATAATTAACTACTTGTAAATCAGATTTTAACTTTTCCTTAACAGATTTTAACCGGGCCTTAACTCATTGTCAGCATGGGTGTAAGCTATCTTTGTCTCAAAATAAAATTTGAACTAAAATTAAATAATATGAAACGATTTCTTATGGTTACAGGAACTTTAATTTCCACAGCACTTTTACTTTCTTCATTTTCTTTACGAGAAAAACCACAGGACCCTCCACGTGGGAAAAAGAAAGAAAAACACGTTACAATAATGAAATTAGATGAAAATGGAAAGCAAATGAAACTGGACACCATTTTAACTAACGATGAAGTTTTTGTCTGGAACGGTGATACTATTTTTGGTGGGAATATGTCGTGGTTTTCTGATGGAGAATTTAACCCGGACTCTCTTCTCCAGAATTTTAAATTTGATTTTGATACTGACGGAGAGAAAAAGGTTTTTGTAACGAAATCAGGTAAACTGGCACCTCAGATTTTTAAATTTAATTCCGATGGAGATTCAACATTAGAATATAGGGTTGAGGTTTTAAAAGGTTTAGATGGAGAACATGATGTGATGGTATGGAATGATGATAATACTAATAAACATGTGATTGTAGCACCTGGTTTGCCTGCACTAGCTCCATTTCCGTCCCTCCCCGGAATTCATTTATCGCAAGGAGGAAACAGTGAAAATGTAATTGATTTGAGTGATCCGGGGATTATTTCTTATAAAAAGAAAAAAATGAGTAACGGAAGGGAAAAGATTACCATTATTCGGAATGAACCGACTGAAAAAGATTTTGAAAAAGTTGAAGAAATAATTATTGGGAGTAATGGCAATCACTCGATGTTACAAGGAGTTGAAATGCCACGGATTCATAAAATAATTGTAAATAAGAACGACGATGAAAACAAGATTGAGGTTGAAGTAGAAGACAATGAAAACCAGGAAAATAATTAAACAGCAGAGCAGAAAACAGGTTTTAACTCATTTTTGATTTTATGTGTTCTTAAACTCCTTAAAAGGCCGTACTTTAAACGGCCTTTTTTTATACTAAATTGGTTTTTTCTACTTCGTCTGAAATAAAATTGAATTCATCTTCACTTAAAGAAATTAATGCTGCTTTTGCATTCTGAACCGATTGTTCAGCATTTCTTGCACCTGCAAGAGCAATGGTTATCCCTTCTCGTTCAACTGTCCATTTCAAAACCAATTGAGCCAAAGTAGCCCCTTTTTCGTCAGCAATGGGTTTGATTTTTTCAAGAAGCTGATTTGTGATTTTGATGTTTTTGTCGGAAAATGCCTTGTGCATTCTTCTGTGATCTCCTTGCTGAAATTTATATCCCGGAGTAATTTTTCCTGTTAGCAGACCTCTTTCCATAGGGCTGTAGGCTAACACCGATTTTCCATTTTTAATGCAATAAGGAACGGTTTCTTTTTCAACATCCCTGTTTACCATACTAAATGGAATCTGATTGGAAACCAGTTTTACCACCTTTTCAGCTTCGGCCATTTGAGTAGCACTGTAATTACAAACACCTGCATAACGTACTTTGCCCTGTTGAATGAGTTTTTCCACGGCTTCGAAAGTTTCAGAAATGGGCGTTGTCACATCCGGCCAGTGAATTTGGTAGAGATCTATATAGTCAGTATTCAATCTGCGCAGACTGTCCTCACATTCCTGTATCACTCTTTCTTTTCCTGAATATTTGTAAATGTCAATCACATTTCCTGCATTGTCTTTACTTTTAAAGTAGAATTTTCCTTTTGTATCGTCCCAGCTCATTCCAAATTTGGTGAGTATTTGAAGTTTGTCACGGGGGATTCCTTTAATCGCTTCACCGACAATCTCTTCACTTTCTCCCTGTCCATAAATTGGTGCTGTATCAATTGAGGTAACACCTAAGTCGTATGAAGCACGTATGGCTTCGATAGCATCGTCACGTTCTGTTTTCCCCCACATCCAGCCACCGGCTGCCCAGGCACCAAAAGTAATTACTGATAATTCCAGATCTGAATCTGATAACTTTCTATATTCCATAGTACAATGTTTGAAGTTGATTTGATAAATTGTTAAGTTGGTTTTTTGCAAAACGTGTTTAAAGATATAATGTTCAATTGAAAATGAAAAACCTTTAGTTAATATCGCTTTTTTTCAGGCTTTTTCGTAATTCAATAATTTTTTCAATTTCAATGGAATCAAAAGCACGGAGGATCTGTTTTTCAGTTTCCTGAAATCCAATTTCATAGATTTCCTGTGCTTTGTTAAAACTAAAAGTGGAGAAGTCTCTTGTGTCGGGAGGTTCAATAAGAAAATCACAAAGCTTTTTGCTTTGTTCTACATTCTGAGCAATGCCGAGTCGAAAACATCTTTCTGCAACACTCATTAAACCTTTTATTTCTTTTTCGGGCCCGTTGTGATTGACATGAACACCAATCAGAACTTCACATTTATCCCGAATGGATTCAGCCGGAAGATTATTCAACAATCCTCCGTCGAGGTATGTTTGTCCATCAATGACTTGGGGTTCAAACACGACAGGAATAGACGCAGAGGCAAGTATCCACTGAAACAGTTTGCCTTCTGATTTTATTTCGAATAAACCACTATTAAGATTGGTTACAGCGCAATAAAAGGGAATTTTCAAAATAGAAAAGTCATCTTTTTCAATTTTTTCTTCCATTATTGCAAGGACTTTATCCATGTCGACCAGGCCACTGAAGGGCATATGCCAGTTAATAAGTCTGTGGAATTTACGTGACGATACGATTTCAAGAATTACCTTTGGTGAATAACCAGCTGCATAAAAAACTCCAACGATGGCACCCATACTTGTTCCCGAAATAATCTGAGGTTTTATACCATATTTTTCCAGTGCTTCCAAAACACCAATATGTGCGATTCCACGCGCACCACCTCCACTTAAAGCAATACCAAACCGTACTTTTTGTTTATCAGGAATTTTATGTGGCATCTATTGAATGAATTATTAAATCTGTTCCCAGCCTTGCCGATACGTATGTCTGATCCATTCATCAGCGGTTTCTATAGCAGGCAGCGTCGCATAATCTTTTTGAAATTTTGGATCTCCGTTTACGATTTCAAAATTGTTCTTTGTAAGCACCCGAATATAGTCACTCGGGCTAATGTTCGTAAAGCGCATGTTAGGTCCGTCCCAGATTAATTTTCTCTGTAAACTTTGTAAGCGGACAGCTAAAACACCCATGACCACCATTTCGTTCAACGGCCCTGCATAGTTAAAATTTGAAGATGCTTCCAACCGTGTGCTTTTTTCTTCTTTACATGCCCTGATCCAGTCCTGTTCATGCCCCCCGTTCATGGCATCCGAAATTCGTCTAATCGATTTATCAGGTTGCTGAAAGTGAGCCATTTCTCTGGTTGGAAGCAAAGTTGGATTTTTTGCATAAGTGCCGCACATTATTTTACCGCGGGTTCCGTAAAAAACACAACCTCCGTCGTCATCACCCATTTGTTCTCCCGCTTCAAGTTCTTCAGGGCGGGGTGGCATCAAGCCACCGTCGTACCAATTAACAGAAACTTCTGGCATGGCGACTTTGGGCAAATTATCGCGCCGTGGAAATTCATATTTCACAAATTCTGCGTTGGGTGCCGATTCCAAATTAACCGGAGTGGAAGATCCCTGAACAGAAGTTGGGTATCCCAGTTTAAGTGCTTTAAAAACCGGATCGAGAATATGGCAGGCCATATCGCCAAGAGCACCTGTGCCAAAATCCCACCATCCTCTCCAGTTCCAGGGATGATATATTTCATTGTAAGGTCTCATTTTTGCCGGTCCTATGAAAAGATCCCAATCCAGAGTTCTCGGTACACGTTGTTCTTTTTCCGGCCTTTCCAGCCCCTGTGGCCAAATTGGTCTGTTTGTCCATGCATCAACGTGTGTTATTTCTCCGATGGTTCCTGCCCAAATCCATTCACAAACCTGTCGTATTCCTTCTCCCGAATTACCCTGGTTTCCCATTTGAGTTGCCACGCCGTACCTGTTCGCTGTTTCACGTAAAATTCTGGATTCGTAAACGGAGTGTGTGAGCGGTTTTTGCAAATAAACATGTTTCCCTTCGCGCATAGCCATCAGTGCCGGTAGTGCATGAGAATGATCGGGAGTAGCAATCATTACCGCATCGATGTCTTTTTGTGTGTCGAACATCACCCGGTAATCTTTATATTTTTTTGCCTGTTGCCATCGAATAAAAGAATTTCTTTCCGCATAGTCCCAGTCGACATCACAAAGTGCCACAATATTTTCCGTTTCCATGTTTCGCAGGTTGTTGTGACCCATCCCACCAACTCCAATTCCGGCTATATTTAATTTGTCGCTTGGTGCTTTATAACCAAATCCGGAGATAACCCGTGATGGTAAAATGGTGAATCCGGCAGCAACTGTTGCAGATGATCCAATAAAATTTCTGCGTGAAATATTTTTCTTTTTTGTCATAAATTCTGTTCTCTTTTCAGGCGAGATTTTCGATTTGCAAAATATAAAAAATATCAGGTATTACCTACATTTTTAAGTTTTTGAAAGAATTTTATACATACGTTGACAGAATGTGTACAAAGCCGGTGAGTTATTGCCATTCACAATTTTTGCCGGCAAATATTTTACCACTGAGGCAATATATTTCAGGACCAACCCGATTTCGTTTGCAGTTTTTATTGAAACGAATTGCTGATGATTTGTATGTAGTTGATTTGATGTATAGCTTTTGTCTATTTCGCTTCAAAAAAATCAATTTGATTTGAGTTTGTTCTTGGTCTATATTTGCCAGTAAAATCATAGTATTATTAACCTGAAAAATATAGAATATGTTAACAGTAGGAGATAAATTCCCTGAATTTAAAAAACCGGCACTTTTAGCCAATAAGGAATTTAGTGACGTTAGCTCAAACGATCATATTGAACAGGGCAAGTGGATGGTAATGTTTTGGTATCCAAAAGATTTTACATTTGTTTGTCCTACCGAAATCATCGAATTCAATAAGAATTATAAACAATTTGAAGAGCTGAACGCTGTATTATATGGTGCATCGACCGACACAGAGGTCGTTCATCTTGCATGGAGAAATAATGATTCAAGACTATCTGATTTAGCTTTCCCATTGATAGCTGATACCTCAAAATCGTTAAGCGAGGAACTGGGAATTCTTCAACCTGAAAGAGTAGCTTACAGGGCAACTTTTATTGTAGATCCGAAAGGGATTATCCAGTGGGTAAACGTGAATAACGATTCTACCGGAAGAAACGTAAAAGAGGTCTTGAGAGCACTTGAAGCTACGCAGAATCCCGGGTTGACTGCCTGCGAATGGGCACCGGGTGAAGCGACATTGGAAGTATTAAATTAAAATCTAAAAATTATGACAGTAAGAAAAGTAAAATCAGTTTGGAATGGAACCCTAAAAGAAGGTTCCGGGAAAATGAATATCACGGGTTACAGCGGACCTTTTACATTTGCATCACGTTTTGAGAACGGCAAAGGAACCAATCCGGAAGAATTAGTTGGAGCTGCACAGGCGGGTTGTTTTTCCATGTTTTTGTCAGCGTTGATCAGCGAAGAAAAATTAAATCCGGAAAGTATTGAAACAGAAGCCGCAGTTACACTGGGACAACTTGATGGAGGTCCGGCAATTACCAACATTAAACTGAGTACAGTGGTAAAATGCGAAGGTCTTTCGCAGGAAAAATTTGACGAGCTTTCACAGGCGGCCAAAGAAAAATGTCCGATTTCAAGATTGTATGCCGGTGGAACAGCATCAATTGAACTGGATGCGAAGTTGGTTTAATTAGAAATTTAAGCGATAGAAATTGATAGAAACCTATTTGGATCAATAAGGATCCAGGTGGTGGTAATTGGGAAGAAAAAAGGGGCTGAAATGCCCCTTTTATTTTATTCTAATATAAATTTTATGGCAATTCCTATGGCTTTATTTTTATATTGGGGTATGTTAACTTCCGGAATTTGATGAAATACCCGATTTGCTTCTTCTATTAATAGATTAATATTTTCTCTATTAGGATTTTGATTTTCACTTGTCTTTTTTCCTATCACCACAATCTCATCTAAACTAATAATATCTTCCTGATTATACTTATGAATTGAAACTACTTCATTCGACTTTCCTAATTTCGCTTGAAAAAAAACAGTTCCCTGCATACCTTTTTCCATTGCTTCTTTTGGGTATCTGATCTTTTCAGCAATAAATTTTCTTAGTTCAATTGATGAGGTAATTGCTTGTTCTTTTGTGTTTTTTGTTTCAATCACAACCACTCCATTTCTACCTTTTCGACCATACGCATTTTTAGCTGATTCATCCTTTAGAACGGTTATGTTGTCAACTTCTTCTGGCTTAATACCGGCCTTTTCCAATGATTTGTATTTTTTCCCGTCCACAACTACGAGTGGATTATCCCCAAATAGGGAGCCCTTGCCTCTTATCATAATCTGAGAATTTTTATTTAAATCCTGGGGTTTGACTATAAATTGTTCAGCATTAAATTGCTCCACGTCCTTCGTTTTGTTATCTGTGGTAGCTATAATAATTGCTCCGTCTTTTGCTTCTTTACCATAAATTCTAACGGCCGTTTCATTTTTCAGAATAGTCATGTATTGTATATCTTCGGGCTTAATATTGGCTTCTTCCATTGATTTAAATTTCTTTCCATCAACAATCAACATTGGATTACCTTGAATTTCTTCAATTGATTTTATCCCGGATTTTTTAGAAGTTATTATGATTACACCATTTTGGGCTTCTTCGCCGTAAAGTGAAGTTGCAGATGTATCTTTAAGTATCGTTACACTTGAAATTTCATCTGGAGAAATTAAGTTGATGTCATCAATTATTTCACCATCAAAAACTATAAGCGGCTTTCCATTGCTTTCTGTATTTCGAAACCTTAATTGGGAGTCATTTCCTGAAAGTCGTCCATACCCAATTACTTTTACACTGTCCGATTTTTGATTTTTATCTTCAATGAGTTGCACATTAACAGTTTCGGCGGCTTTTACTTTCATTTCCTTACTCTTGTATCCGGGTTTTGTAAAGATCAATGTCTCATCTTCGTTTTCAATACTTAACATGAAATTTCCATCAGTATAAGTGACGGTTCCTACAGTTTTCCCTTTTATGGTAACTGCAACACCGGAAAGAGGTTTGTCGTTTTCATTGCTTACTTTGCCTTTTACGTTAAGTTCGGAACTGACTCTTTGGTTTTCAGTGTATACAGTTTCAGTGCTATTGTTTAGTATATCCTTTTGGGTTGAATTCTTTTCAGGTATTGTTTTGTCTGCAGGTAACGAAAGAGTAAACTTTGGTTCTCCGGTTGTTAGATCAACTACCGACGCATCTTTTACGGCTTCACCGTATTTGTCTGTGGCAGTTTTACCGCTTAACACAGCCGCCGATTCAAAGCTGTAATTGTCTAAATTTTTAATTTCTTCATCGGTTTTTAACTCTCCATCAATAGCATAAATGGTTTTTGTTGGTGTTGACAATGAATTTTCAGTTACAAATTCTCCAACCTTTTTTTCAAACTCAGGATTGGTCCCCGGAACGTAATCAGAAGTAAGAATGAAAAGTGTTGCACTTTCAATTTCAAATGCCAAAGCAGTTGATTCTACTTTATCTCCATCAATTCCTAACGCATCAATAATGTCTCCACTATCAAATCCTTTTGATGTATCATATTTTTTTAATTGAGGATTATTGGAAGGGATAATTTTGCCATCAATATTTATAACAAGGTCTATAACTGGATCGGGCCATTCAAATTCTTTTTCTGTATTAAAAAGTATTACACCATTTTTCCCAACATTTCCATACGACTCGACTGCATGCTCTCCCGATATAACATCAATTGATTTTACATCGAATTCGTTTAGGATTACTTTTTCCACTACTTTTTCACCATTCAGAAAAATTAGTGGTGCATCCTCACCATAATCCTGAAGTATAATCAAACCATCTTTAAAAATTTTAGATTTAAAATCTTCATCAATAGTATTAGGCGAGATTTCTTTTAGGTGTTTTGTGGTAAGATATTCATCTTTAGCGTATTCGGTTTTTGTCTCTTTGCTGGAAAGCCCCATGACCAGAATGGCAAGAAGGGGAAGGACCACCAATTGTTTTAACAGGCTGTATCTGTTTTTCGATTTCTTTTTCATCATTATAATTCTGTTTTTAAGCTGGGAGCCATTTAAGGCGGTAAGGAAAGGAGCAACTCCTTCTTTGTCGGCCAGTCCTACCATGGCTAACTGGTATTCCTGGGCATTGAATTTTTGAGTAACCTGGTGATCGGTTTTATATTCAAGATTATTTTGAATGGCATCCTTTAATAACCATGCAAAAGGGTTAAACCATTGAAACAGGAACATAATTTCGGTAAACAGGATGTCGAGCGTGTGCTTTTCTTCCACATGAATTTTTTCATGACTTACGATCATTTCCAGATTTTTACTGTCGAGTGTTTTTTCGGAAAGCACTATTTTATTAAAAAAAGAAAAGGGATGAACATCTTTTTTGGTGATGTTGACAATACTTTCAAAAATTTTCTGAATCCTGCTTTTACGAACAATCTGAAAAGCTTTCAGGTGCCCCAGTAAAAGATGAAAAAAGAATCCGGCAACTCCCAGAATGTAGATTCCGAAAAGATAATGGTACCACATGAGGGTAAAGCCTGTTTCAGCGACTGTGCCGGCAGGTAAATTGTCGATGTAGGTAATATTATTATAGTCGATTTGTACCGGTTCAACATATTGTATAGATGTAAATGTGATGAGCGGGATCAGAAAACTCAAAATCATAGAAACAGGCAGATAAATCCGGTTAAATCCGAAGTGCTTCTGATTTTGAAAAAGTATCAAAAAGGCCAGATAAAAAGCTCCGGCTGCGATGGCAACTTTCCCGATGTAAAAAAGGAAACTTTCCATTATTTTTTGTCTTTAATCATTTTCACCAACTCCTCAAGTTCTTCCGCCGATAAGCCTTTTTCCTTAACGAAAAATGCAACGGCACTTTTATAAGAGTTGTCGAAATAATCGCTTACCACTTGTTTCATAAAAGTGCTGCGATATTCTTCCTTGGAAATCAGCGGGTAATATTCATAGGTATTCCCATATTGTTTGTAACCCACTATTCCTTTATCCTGCAACAAACGAACCAACGACGAAATGGTATTGTAATGCGGCTTTGGTTTTCCGTATTCTGCGATTATATCCTTTACAAATGCTTTTTCCAGTTTCCAAAGGATCTTCATTACCTCTTCTTCTTTTCTTGTCAGTTTTTTCATCTTTTTAGACTTTTAGATTTTAGTATCGAGTAATGAGTACAAAAAATCTAATCTTACTACTCAGTACTCAATACTATTTTTTCTATTCGAGTAACAAATATAAAACTGATTTTTCAGTTTTGCAACTATTTTTCCAGTTTGATTCTGTTTTGTGATTTTTTTTAGAATTGAAATTTTAGAGAAGTAATTTCAATGTCGTTTATTTAGGATGTCAGACTGAGCGGAGTTAAAGGGTGTTAGATGTTCAGCTTCTCTTAATTTCTGTCTTAACTAAACGACATTGGAAGTACATTCCTCAATAAAGATTATAAAGTGATGAATCCTCTCAGAATGAATTGAAATTGCATAAAAGTAAAATGCTGCCCCTCTGAGCAGCATTTGCTTCTTTTTCTAAAGTATATTTGAAAAAAAAGAGTATTAACTAAAGGAGTATTAATAATCTTATTTAAATATTATTCCCTTATTATTTATTAATGATACGGTGAATCCGATTTAAAATGTAATCTAAATTTTGTTCTTCATAATCATCATTATTAAAGCATTCATAAAACTCTGCCTTGATGAATTGTTGAAACTCATGATTATTTTTATTTTTTGAAAAAAGAGAACAAATGTATTGTTTCTCTTCTTCATCTGCATTTCCCTGAATAAACAATTTTATTCTTTCTATATCGGATCTTGAAATCACATTATATTTTGTTAACTGCGCAAATTTAGACAAAATGAACTTAAGTGGGTTTAACAACAGGATTGTTAATGAGTTGTTAAAGCATTTTCCTGCGTTTGATTCCTGCACTAAAAAATAACTTTTTTTATTCATTTCATTTTTTGCAGTCCAACTACTAAATTTGTTTAAGGCTTTTCCCGAATGGCTTAATTGTAAAATAAATCAAAAACAAAAAAATGAATAATCAGCAGGAACATCCTCAGTTGCCTCCTCCGAATTACCTGGTATGGGCTATTCTTTCTACTATTTTGTGTTTTCCTCCTTTTGGTATCATTTCAATTATTTTTGCTGCACAGGTAAATTCCAAGTGGATGGCCGGTGATTATGCAGGCGCAAGAAATTCAAGCAGGAATGCAAAAATCTGGGCCTGGGTTGCCTTTGGTTTTGGAATTGTCACAGCAATAGCAGTTTTTGTTCTGACTGCGATTGGTATTGCAATCGTAGGCTTTACCGATATATTTGAATTTTAAATGACAAAAAAAATAGTACAAATAGGACTGTCAATTTTCATCCTCGTTTTAGTAGTTCTGTTTTTTGTTGCCGATCCTTCAAAAAGTGTACTTTTCCCGCGGTGCGTATTCAATTCGTTAACGGGTTACTATTGTCCGGGTTGTGGTTCGCAAAGGGCTATTCACAGCTTGTTGCACTTTAATCTTGCGGGTGTGGTTCAAAATAATTTTTTGCTTTTGCCGGCAATTGTCCTGATAATCTATCACTACTCCCGTGCTCTTTTAAATCGAAAATTTAACTGGAATTTTCCCAATATCTTTTATTTCAAAAAAACACCCTGGATCATCCTTGCAGTAATTATCCTGTTTTGGATTTTACGGAATGTTCCTTATTATCCTTTTTTGATACTGGCACCACATTAGAGATCCTGATTTTCTTTCATTCCGAATTTTGGATCGTATTTCAGATAGTTAACAATAACAAAGCCTGGAAGGGTGCATATCATTACCCAAATAAAAAAATATTTGTATCCGATCAATTCCTGGATCCAGCCACTTACCATCCCCGGCAACATCATTCCCAATGCCATAAAACCTGTACAAAGAGCATAATGTGCAGTTTTGTGTTCTCCTTCTGAAATGTAAATCAAGTACAACATGAATGCGGTAAAGCCAAAACCATACCCAAATTGTTCGACTACTACAGAAGCACCAACAATCCAAAGATTTTCCGGCTGAAGGAAAGCAAGGAAAATATATACCAGGTTTGGCAGATTCATGGCAAAAACCATAGGGAACATCCACTTTTTCAATCCGTGGCGTGACATTACTATTCCACCAAGAATTCCACCAAGTGTGAGCGCAATCATGCCGGCTGTGCCATAGATAAAACCAATACTGCTTGTCGATAAGCCAAGTCCTCCAACATCAGGATTATCAAGTAGAAACGGCGAAGCAAGTTTTACCAGTTGTGCTTCACCAAGCCTGAAAATTAATATGAATACAATTGACAGAGCAATTCCGTCTTTTTTGAAGAAAGTGATAAACGTTTCAGCAAAGTTTTTTAGTACAACTGTAATTGATTTTGATTCCCTTTTTACATCACTGGGCGGATGAGGTAGAAAAAACAGGTGCCAGACAAAAAAAAGTGTAAAAAGCGCAGCAATGATAAAAAAAGTAAGGCTCCAGGCCCATTTTATATCACCAGTAAAATTTTCCAGTTCGCCTGCAAGAATCACAAACAACCCCTGGCCCGCAAGCATGGCAATACGATAAAATGTGTTTCTGATTCCGATAAAAAAAGCCTGGTTGTGTTTTGATAATCCCAGCATATAAAAACCGTCGGCGGCTATATCGTGGGTAGCTGAACTAAAAGCCATCAGCCAAAAAAATGCAAGTGTATATTGAAAGAACTTTTCAGTAGGAACTGTAAATGCAACTCCGGCTAAGGCTCCTCCAATTACAAGTTGCATAGCCAGTATCCAGTAACGTTTGGTTTTCAGTATTTCAACTATCGGGCTCCACAAAGGCTTGATAACCCATGGCAAATACAACCAGCTGGTATAAAGTGCTATGTCGGTGTTTGATATTTCCAGGCGTTTGTACATGATTACCGACACAGTCATTACCAAAACATAGGGAAGTCCTTCGGCAAAGTATAAAGTTGGTATCCATGCCCATGCGTTTCGGCTAATTGGTTTGTTAGTCATGAGTATATATTTTTTTGATTTTTGCGTCCTTAAAATAGTGATTCAAAATTTCGGTGTAGGAGTATCCTTTTTCACCCATTACAGCAGCGCCAATTTGGCAAAGGCCTACGCCATGCCCCCAGCCGGCGCCGGTTAAGATAAATTTTTGCGGAATTCCATTCTGAATTTCCAGATGATCGACCACAAAAGCCGAGCTGTACAGGTGTGAACTGGAAAGCCATTTACGAATTTCTAGTTCTTTTCCCACGGTAAGTATTTTTTTTGTACCGCTAATTTTAAGTTTGATTATTCTTCCCGAAACACCGCGTTCAATAGGTTCCAGTTTTATAATCTGACCAAAATCGATGCCTGAACGTTTTTTTATCAATTCAGAAATTTCTTTTTGAGAATATACTTTTTCCCAACGGTAGAAATCGCTTGTTTTCAGGTCAAAATCAGGTAAAACCTGTGACAATATTTTTTGGTTGCTTGTATTACAAAATGCCGGCGGAGTAGTTTTTATCCATTTTTTTGCATTTTTCTCGACAGTTAAATTAAGATCATAATTTTCATGAATTTTTTCTCCATCTACTATTTTTGTCAAGTAAGGATGTGAAACAGGTTCCCAAACGTTCGTAAAATCTTCGGAGATACCGCCGCAACATTTGGAAAAGCGGGCATCACAGATTTTGTCCTTGTAAATTAAAACTTCTCCCAAAGTCTCATTAACAGCTTCCAAAGCCTTTTCTGAATGGATTTTTGTAATTCCCTGGTAACGCTGGCAATGATCATCTGCGCATACATCAAAATTCAGATGATCTTCCCGATCGTACCAGCGAATAATTTCATTCTCGGTTTCCCGCGAAGTTTGATAGGATTTATCGCTGTTGTGTAATGATTTTGTTTTTTCGATTTGCGCCAGCAGCCAGCTGCGTGAGATTACCGCATGGGCTTTTAAAAAATTCAGGAAGCTGGTGGCAGCCATTTCCGAAGAGATTACGCTCTTGAGGTATTCTTCCGGATCGATGATGTTTATCACCCTGACTTTGCTTCCTTCAGGGATAAGTTTTAGAGCGCCTCTGAACCTTTGGTTTTCCTGTTTTTGCCAATGAAAATTGACTCCGATAGTAACATTTTTCAATTCAAAAAAGGAATCAGGACTGTTTGGCGAAAAAAGCACAGAATCGGATTTAAAAATAGTCCTGTTATTGCCAACAACCTTCATCCTGTTATTTTGGATTACAGCTTGAAAATCACCCGCTTTTATTTGAGAATTGTTGCATTCAAAAGGATTAGATAAAGAAAAATGCACTTCTTTCAGCGCCATTATTCCAACTTCTATTTTCGGTTGTTTTCTCATTTTAATCTGAAAAGTACAAAGGCTTTTCTATTTTGTTTTTATTCTGTTTATAAGGATTTCAAAATTTTTATTGGTTATTGAAACTTCATCATATATTTCAGCAATTTCTTTTTTTGTGATTTTATTGATGTCTTCTTCCCGCGGCAGAACTAACATTCCACCAAGCTCGACAGATGCAGGTCCGACGACAATTCTTTCGTCACCCTTCTTATGAAAATGTGAGGGATGTTGCACATTTCTGGGGAAAATGATAAGCCTGTATCTGTTATTTTCATAATTGCAGAGAACATTCATCATTGGTTCCTCTTCAGAATAAACACTTAAATATTGGTATATTAATTCAAATTTTTCCAGCATTTGATTTTTGTCCGATGAAATTATTGCAACAAACCGTCGAAGATAGTTTTCTACTGAAATGATTTTGAGATTACGATTTTGAAATAGAATTTTTGAATGTTCTTTTTCCAGAATCTCAAATTCTTTTGATACAGGAAGAAATTCGTTGTTGCCTGCTTGAAAATGAAAATGATCGGGAGCTGAGGCTCCGCATCTCGGACCATTGTAGAAAACAGTAAAATCGGGAAGACTTTGACTCAAATTCAGCATGTCATCAAGATGAAGCAATATCTCTTGCGGAGTATGCTCAAGTTTTGATATAGTCAGGTGTTTTGGGAAAATGGGGTAGGGATTGGTTAAAATCAGGTATTTATCCTGGAAAATTATTCCCCGTTGTTCGGGTGGAAGATTTTCCAGGCAAAGAAAGCAGGGGCGGGCTGCAATACTTTTAGCATCGGTTTTTGCAGCCGACGAGCGAATACGTTCCGGGTTATGCTGAATGTGTATTTGAAAATGGCCAAAGTCAAAACTTTTTGTTCGGATATGATTGATAGCCCTGAAATTCTTTGCCGCCGTTTCCCAGTTAGCTTTTTGTTGTTCTACCAGGGAAACAGCCATATCATTCAGGCTTTTTGTAGACCCAAACTTTGAAAGTTCTTCTATTGATATTATTTTTTTCTCCAGCACTTTGTTATTAATATTTGCCCATGAAAACTGTTTACTGAGACTGCAAGCTGGCTACTTTTTTTATTCTGGCTTTCAATTCGATTGTCCGTATCCGGTCTTTGTAAATATTGTGTTCGTTTTGTTTCACAATATCGAGTGAAGCGTCGGTGTTATCCTTCCAACGACGACACAAATAAACAGGTTCATAAATTCGTCCTATTTTATAAGTACGCGATATGGCCAATCCAACTGCATAATCTTCACCATAACTTACATTTGGGACTTTTATTTTACGAAGAACAGGAGTGTAAAATGCGCGTGGTGCTCCCAACCCGTTAATACGCAACGCATTGTTTGGTCCGTTCTCCGGGGTCCATTCTTTGTGGTCAATTATTCCTGGAGGAATTTCTTCAAGTGCAAAATTGGTCATTTGGTAACTCCCAATTACCATAGCGCATTTTCCCTCATAAAAAGTATCTATAATTTTCTGTAATGTATTTTCCGAAGAGTATAAATCGTCGCTGTCCAGCTGTACTGAAAATTTCCCACAGTTTCTGCTGAAAATAGCCTCGTTCCAGCAACCTCCAATTCCCAAATCCTTTCTTTCAGGAATAATATGGATGAGTTGTCCTTTTTTTGCAAATTCAGTCAGGATTTCGCTTGTTCCATCGGTGGAGTGATTATCAACAATTAGCAAATTATAGGGGAAAGCTGTTTTTTGTTTTAAAACAGATTTTACGGCATCTTCTATTGTTTTAATTCGATTGCGCACAGGGATAATCACCGAAGCTTCCACCGGGAATATTTTTTCAGAAAAATTAACTTCTTTGAACGGAGGTTTCAACAGTGCACCTATACTTTTTAGATGAGTTGTACATGCCTTTTCCATTTCAATTTGCTTTTCACGGGCATTGGTTGACACGTAATCAAATTGTTTTTCACCTGATTTTCGTGTGTCAGTTTCAATTTTTGTGAATAAAAACTCAGGAATTCGAACCAATTCTCCGCATCTTGATGCATGTAACCGTAAAGCGTAATATCCTGCAAAACGGAATGTCTCGCTTTTAAAAGTTTTAAAAATCTCCGATCGAAAAAGCTGAACCGGGCCAAAGTTAAAATCATCGCGTAAACTTCCCGTTTGATAATCAATAAGCGGATGATTTGAAATATTTCCTTCTTTTACTTCATGGTAATTTGAATGCACCATGACGGCTTCTGTGTTTTCAGCAACCTGAATCATTCTTTCCAATGCAAATTGACCAAGCCTAAAAAACGAATTCTCCAATGCAAGGAGGGCAAATTTAGCTTCGCATTTTTGTGCGATTTGATTTACAGCATAAGTTGAATAAAGTTCTTCGACAACCAAAATTTCTGCACCATCAATTTTTAGATGCTTATCCGATAAAACAAATACTTTTCTAACGGCTTCGTGCCTGATAAATTCAGAAACTAATTCTTGTGTTTCCTTTTTTCCGGTAAATGTCAGGAATACATCAGTTTTTTGATTCATACCTGTTTTTCGAATGTAAATTTTGACAAAGGTAAAAAAATGGGGATTCCGGTCTTTATTCTGGGCTAGAGTTTTATAAACGAAAAGAATTTGATTATATCATCTATTTTAAAAATGATTTCCGTAAGGTTCAGTAGAAATTGGTTTTACCTTCCTTAAGGAAAATGTTTAAAATGAAATAACTTTAAAATGAATAAAATATATGTATCCAGGGAATTAACCAGCAGCTATTTTACTGCTGGTTATTTATTTTTTTAAATATGGTGAGGTCTTACGAGCTATTTTTTCAGGTTTTATGTTTCATATTCTGATAGTTCCAATTGTTGTAAACGAATTTTAGTAGGATTAAATATTTGGTTTAGTAGTAAACCAACAAAAAGCAGAGCTGTAAAAACAGTTGCCAAAATGAAACCGTACAATGCGTCACCTCCAAAAGCATCACTGACAGCAGCCATAGCTAATGGGCCTAAAGCGGCACCTGCGGCAGTAAAAAAAAGAAAAAGACCTGCAATCGATCCATGTTTGACTTTTGGGAAACAACTAATTCCTTTTGAGTTAAGAGTTGGATAAATAACCGACATAAATAGTCCTGATAATGGTAACAGAATTACGGCCATTCCAACACCTCCTGTTACACTACCCAGGAAACAAAGCATAATAAGGAAACTAAAAACAGTAAGTACAACCGACCAATTAAATCTGGACATCATCCAGGCTCCCAGAAAACGACCACCAGCCCGAAGAACAAAGAAAATGGTTAAAGCATAGGTCGCGATAAAAATTTGATTACCCTCATATTTTGAAATTAATGTTGGCATCCAAACATAAATTGCACATTCAGCACTTACATATAGAAATTCTCCTAGTGAAAACCCCAATGCAAATGGATCTTTTAGCATAGACAAAGTACCTTTCAGATTAATCGGTTCTTCCGTTTTCCTCGTCTGTTTAGGATACTCAACAAGAAGAGCCATAATAATTAATATTACACACAACGTTCCTGCAACTACGTAAAGCCAAGACCATGCAACTCCTTTAGTAAGAAAATACTTAACTAAAGCAGGTCCTATAATAGCTCCAACAGCAAAAAAACCTTCGACATTATTCATTGTGGCAGTATGCTCTTTCGTCGATCGGCTTATGTCTCCAATTAATGCCAGTGCTCCTGTTTTAAAAACACCAATTGATAATCCGCCAATAGCCATCAAACTCAGTATAAAACCAAAGGTATTGGCAGTAATATATAAATACGAGTTAGCAGCAAAAAAAGCAAGACCTAATACAATAGTGACCTTACGCCCTAATTTATCTGCCAAAAATCCCAAAAAAACACCAGCAAGCGCTATTGCAATCATTGGTGTATAATGCATCAATCCGGCAGCTGTCATGCCCACCTCAAACTGTTTCATAACTACTGGAATAATTTCACCGACAGCATCGGTTGTCATGGCAAACATCATAAACATTAGAAACGTAAGCCATTTTATTATCGAGAGGTTTTGTTGATTTTTAGATTTAGTATTCATAACTGTAGTTCTGATTTATGCGTAATATTTGACTAGCTCTGCATCATCATCGATGTAGAAAATAATAACTTTATTTGTAACAAGGTTGATATTTAATGTGCATTCAGAGTTATCCAGTTTCCAATTCATAATGATTTGGTTTTCCGGGCAATCTTCGATAGAAAATTGCCCATTAAATGCCGGATATTTATTCCTGAAGCGAATTAATTCCAATAATCTTTTTACCACAGGTTTTTGAATGGCTTCATCTATTTCTTCCATGGTAAAATTATGACGGTTTATTTCCCTCCCTTCACCTGTTTTCGCCACTTTTTCGGTATCATTTTCTCCGGCAAGCAGCCCGACGTAATAAATTTGAGGGATTCCCGGTGTAAAGAGCTGGATGGCTCTTGCAGCGATATAAGCATTGTCATCACAGTTTAAAACAGAATAATAAGAACATCTAATTTGGTGGACATCAAAACCGTCGTCACTCTTATGTTTATCAGAGAAAATAAGACTTAAATTTGCTCCCCTGTCTAAACACACATCGACAATTTTTTTTGCATCTTCAGTATCAACCAAACCATCCAGATCTGGTTTTACCGGAATTCCATCATGGCAATCCAGCATTGTAAACTGTTTATGCGGACGATTTTTTAGGTATTCTGCCAGTCGTGAAGAAGATTTATTTACTAATGTTTCAAGAATGTAATAGGGTAGAATAAAATCATATATCCAGTGCCCTTTTTCTGCCAGTTTATATTGGATGCTATAATGAGAATGTACTTCCGGGAGCAGTTCAATACCCAGCGATTTTGCCAGTTCACTAATCCAATTTAAAAAATCATAAATTTCAGGTTCAACAAAAAAACAACTGGTCCCCAATTTTTTTATAACATAGCCAACTGCATCAAGTCGAACAATTTTAACTCCCTGCCTGCTGAAATTCGTCATAAAATCAGTTAATAGTTTTCGTGTAGATTCTGATTTTACGTCCAAATCAATTTGTTCGGAAGGAGTCTGTTTGCCAAATGTAGTCCACAGCAACTCATTTTCACCTGTTTCTTCAATTGTAAAAGATGAATATGGTTCTGTACGTCTGAGAAACATTTTATCTATATCTTCCTGCTTGGGAATTCCATTTTTCCAGTATTTGTTGAGGGTAATAAACAAATCGGTATATTTTGAATTCCTTCCTTTTTTTAAAAAATCCTGGAAATATTCTGATTGTCTGGAAATGTGGTTTACCATTAAATCTAAAAGGATATCGAAATTGTTCCCAATATCCCTGATATCCTTCCATGTTCCGAAAGAAGGTTCAATTTCCAGATAGGTTAAAGGAGCAAAACCTCTGTCACCGGAGGATGGGAAAGGAGGTAAAATATGGATACCTCCTTCAAAAATATCTTTAAAATAAAGGAGCATTACCTTATTTAACGATTTTAGGTCGCCTCCAAGGGAATCAGGATAAGTTATTAGCTGAACCTTATTCTGTGTTGCCATTATAATTTATTGCTTGCAACGATTTTTCAACAGGAATGACTTCGTAGTCTTTTGTTATAATAATATCTGCCAGAAATTTGTGGCCGGCAATTATTTTATGTTCTGTTTCAAGAACACTCTCAACAAATGGATCATTTACTTCATTACCGCGATTTCTAAGTTTCCTGTATTTTAAAGTCTCTTTATAATCCTCGTCAATAAATATTTTGGTGTTTATATTTTTTAAAAGGGTTGTATAAGTTCCCTCCACTATAATAATTTTTACTCCGACAATGCTTATTTCTTCTAATGTCTCAATGTTTGAATCGTAATCGATGTGAGGAATTTTTATCGAATCGGATCCGTTAATAGCATTGTATAAAGTTTTATCAAGTAATTGAAGGTTCACTTCTTTATGCGGACCTAACCATTCACTGTCCTTTTTTCTCATGGCATCGTTTGCTTTTGGCGGAAGAAAAAAATAATGGTCCTGCCCAAGTAAAATGCCGGAAATGCCTTTACGCTTGAATTCACTTACTAAAGCTTTACCAGTCTCGGTCTTTCCACAGCCGCTTTCTCCTGCTATTGATATGATGTACACGTTTTTATGAACAAATATTTTTTCCGCTAACAATGAATAAATAATACTTGATGCTTGTTTATGTGGATTCATAAAAATTATTGCGTTTGTTTTTTAATTGTTTTTGTTTTTTAAGGGTATATAAAAAATTTATTTCCAAGTTTTAATACAGACTATCTACTTAAGGCCTTCTGTATAGCGTTTTCTACTAATGGTGCCATAACATCATAACCTTTTTTATTAGGATGAACTCCATCTTCTGTGTATTCCTTTTTTAGCCCATTGTTATCATCGGCAAGCAGGTCAAAATAGTTAAGGTATGTGCAATTTTTTTCTTTAGCGTATTTTTTCAACCAAATATTCAAGTCAACTACCCGATCAGCGGGATGAAGATCAGGCCTGCCGGTAATACTATAACACGGCAAAACTGAAGAAAGTACTACTTTAATTCCATTTGCCTGTGCAATTTCAACCATGGACGATAAATTATCTTCAATCATAACATTGGTTGTTGGACCGGTCATTCCTGTGATATCATTAATACCAGCCAAAATTACGACAACTTTTGGTTTAAGATTAACCACATCAGGTTTAAAACGAATCAGCATCTGTGCTGTTGTCTGACCAGCAATACCTCTGTTTATATAGGGTTTCCCTTCAAAATATTCATCCCAGTAGGGTCCCCACCATTCAGTGATGGAATTTCCCATAAAAACAATTCTTTCTTCTTTTTCTGATGCTAGTCCAATCGATTCGTTTTCAGTACGATATTTGTTTAAATTAGCAAAATCAGTCCTAAACATTTCGTTCATCCGGTTTCTAAATTCCTGGATTTGTTCAGGACTCATATTATTCATTTGATTTGCCGCTGAATTATTCCTTGCATTTTCCTGTGCCTGTATTAAGCAGTGCGAGAATAATAAGAGTATAAATAGTATTATTGCTTTTTTCATAAAGCCAGAAAATCTCTGATTGTTACACATTTTAATTTGAAGTGATTTTAGAAAATGGTCACCAAAAGGATAATCGAAAGGAACCATTTTCTCATCTCAAATTACCTTTATAAATATCCTATTCTAAATCTTCCATGAGATCAAGTATCCCGTCAATGATTCCTCTTTCAGCATAACCGGGTTTTGCCCTTGACGATAATACTTCGAATACATTTTGTCCGTATGAAGCATCGTCAGGAATATAACCCGTCGTTGCAGAACCATTGGCAATAGTAACCATCATGGTTCGTGCGTAAGGTGATTCCTTAATAAAATCTCTTGCAATTTTATTGTATGTTTCTCCGCTGGTTGTGCCAAGAGCAATATCGCCGAGTAATAGTACCCCAACCCTAACGGTTACTGAATCGGCATCAACATACGTTCCTTCAATACCTCCTCTTCCTTGATTTGTGCGTCTGCGCCCCGGTAAAGAAATTACTTTCTGATCCGCTTTAATCTCAATTTTATCTTGTGGGCGGTCAATGCCTCTCATTACATGTTTTACCTCCTCGCCTAACATCACGCCCATGGCATCACATACGAGCTCTTGTTCTTTCATTAATCTCTGAACAACAGGATTACTTCTGTCTAACCCAACTCCTCCGGGAGGCATGGCATTACTTATATCTTCTCCTCTTTTAGCATAATCAGCAATCCTTATATCCCTTAAATCAAAAGTTTGCTGAAAATAGATTGGATTTATGTCGCCACAAGCACCTTCTGACCATACAGCAACGATTTCATTATTGTAAGAATCTTCAATATACCTGGAAGTTGCACCAGGCACGTCACCACTTACCATATCGTATTGACCCATACCAACAGCATGCATGGCATAATTATAATATACTGCAATAGGTGTTCCGTCAAGCGCTTTAAAGGTAATAACATAAACGTTACGGTCGGCGTCACCTTCGTAGTTTGGACCTTCCCACCAGGTTCTTTTCACAGGGTCAATCATATCTCTTTTAACATTAATGTAGGAAACACCAGTTCCCCAACTTAAAGTAGCGGGTTGCATCTTCGCTTTTGCTTCTTTTACTGCAGCAAAAATTTTCTCATCCTGATTAGTAATCCGACCGACACTATGTGAATGTGTACTTGATAATACAACATTATTAACAGGTATTCCCAATTCTTTTTCCATTCTCTCGGTTGAAGCTTTCCAGGATTGTTCACTCTGGTTACCTGCAACAGTAACCAAGGCAGCTAATGTTACACCATTATCAATAACAATTGCCCGAATATAAACACTATCATGAATTCCTAAGGAGTTTGCCCCTAATTCTTCCTTTGTAGGAGTTATATTCAACTTTGCAGCGCCTACTTTAACCTGAGATAATTGTTTTTTTTGAGCAAAGCAATTGAATGAGAAGCTCACTAAAACCAAAATCAGTAAAATAGTATTTCTTTTCATTTTTTTAATTTTTATATGATTAATGAATTTTTCAACCTTTATATTTTTTGTAAAATACATTCCTTGGTTATAAAATAGCAAATTTTTGAATTATTAAATTTAATGCTGTAGGTAAAGATAACTCAAAATGTGTATTAATTATCTGTAAATCAGACAACATTAACTGCAACCGGTTGTGCAACCGGTTGCAGTTAATAACTTTTTACCATTAAATAACATGAAGAAATTAAATGTTTTAAAATTCTAAAAATGATAATTTAATAAAATATGCTTTCGTCTGAATTATAAGATTACTGTGGTGTGTACTTATCAATTTTTTAATAACTTAGATCGAAATAACAGCGCAGATATTAGTAGAGTTTTATTCTTATAAATTTTAGTTAATGACAAAGGGACCTGTTACAATAATAGATATTGCAAGATATCTTGGCATTTCCAAATCAACAGTAAGCAGAGCACTTAAAAACCATCCTGATATAAGTGATGAAACAAAAGAAGCAGTTAGAAGAGTAGCTAAAGAATTAAACTACATCAAAAATACTACGGCTTCTTCTTTAAGATATAGGAAAAGTAATTTGATAGGATTAATAGTTCCACAAATTTCCTATTTCTTTTTTCCTTCATTTATTGATGGAATTGAAGATGTAGTTCATAGTAAAGGATATAATCTTTTAATTTTACAATCCAAAGAATCATTCGAAAGAGAAGTTGAAAATATTGATATATTAATTTCCAATAATGTAGAAGGAATATTGGCCTCTGTTTCAAGAACTACTAAAGACATAAATCACTTTACTCACCTTACCGATATAAAAATGCCTTTGGTTTTGTTTGATAGAATTGTAAAAGAGATAAATGCCGATATTATTCTGGTTGATGATATCGACGGTTCATACAAAGCTGTTAACCATTTGCTTGATATTGGCAAAAAAAGAATTGCGATTTGCACTGGTAATTTAAATTTACTAATAAGCAGAAACCGATTGGAAGGTTACAATAAAGCGCTGTCAGAAAAAGGTATTCGTATAGATGAAGGGATAATAATTTCAGCTGAAACCCCTGAAGATGCAGAACAAAAAACACTCGAATTGCTTGAAAGTAGTAATCCCCCTGATGGAATTTTTGCAATTTCCGATCTTACTATGTCTGGTGTGATGAAGGCCATTTATAAAAGGGGAAAGAAAATTCCTGAAGAAATTGGAGTCGTTGGCTTTTGTGAAAAGCAATACAGGACAATGTATCACCCGGAGCTGACTGCAATTGATCCAATGGGCTTTGAAATTGGAGAAAAAGCTGCTGAATTATTATTTGAACAAATAAATCAAAAATCGAAAAATTTACCGCCTCTTGAGCCCAGGACAGTTTATCTTAAAAGCCAGTTAATAGAAGGAGGCTCTACTTGAGTTGCTTAAGTCAAGTCATCATCTATATTGAAAACAGAAATCAATAATTTTTTTCTCGATATCAATCCATTATGTGTATTCTATCTATTTTATGGGTGAATTAAATTTGGATGAATCATGAAATTGACAATGTATAAAAAAGGCAAGTAGTTAGATACTACCTGCCTAAATTTAAACGTAACAAAAATCGATCAAATTTTTATTAACTTAACAAGTTTAGATCCTAATAATTAATACTAATTGTTGGAGAATAATTGTAATGTCTTGAAGTATTGAAACCTTCTCCAACAGCACATACAGCAATCCTAAAATAGTGGTTGCGAGAGTACTCAAACTCAGTAGAATTATTGGCATCTTGTGGATTAATGTATAATGTATTAACAGTAACACCATCAGCTACTATTCCGCTATCAAGTGTAGCTTCCGGATCATTTTTACAATTGTTCAGCGCTATGCCCACAAATTGATCGGGATAACAGCAAAGCGAAGCTCTGTAAATAGTGTTTGCCTTGCTCTCATCGCCATACTGGAGTTTAAAAGTTGCTTTAAATTTATTCAGAGAAGCATCAAAAGTAATTTCAGGATCAATAATACGTACATAAGGTGTGACGTTCCAATCAATCGTATTCACACCTTTGTTTATTGTAATATTCTCCTTCTTTTCAGGATAGAAATTGTTCTCATTTGCTTCAAGCCTGTAAGAGCCAGAAAAAACTTTGGTATTTGAATATGAACCGTCATATTTAATGAGCCAATATTGCGCCGCTTCATAATCCCAACCCAATTCGTATACTGAAATGTAACCACTTGTTCGGTTTGTAATAATGCCGCCAAATAAATTGTTATAAACAGTTTCCTGCTCTACACTCTCTCCTGTACTTGCATCAATGAAAACACCTGAAACCGAGGCGTTATAAGAATCGTAGTTATCAATTTCGAACATTTCACATGATGTCATTAACAATAACATACAAGGAATTAAATATAATATCTTCTTCATAATTAATGCGTTTTTATTATTCGTCAATTGGATTAGGTTCATAGCCATTTGTTCCATAATCAGGCATCGATAAATAATAATCCAAATAATTAGTATGGAATGAAGGACTATTACCTCCAATATCTTCCTGATAAAATATGGACCTTACGAAAATGTACTTTGGATTACCACCTGTTGGAAGTTCCGAAAGATCTATTACAGGAGTCAGCGCATGTCTTCTTGCTTCAACTCCAGGATCGGTATTTTGATTATAATATGACCGGCGACGATGTAAAGTGTACAGATAATCATTCTCGAATGCCAATTCCAATCGACGTTGATGTAAAACTTCGTCAATAGTCAAATCAACATCATCTGTATAAGCTGCCCGATGGCGTATGTCGTTCAAATATTGTTTGGCAGAAGGAGCTTTTGCTGAATTATTACTTTCTACTACAGCCTCACAATAGTTAAGAAGTATCTCTGCAAAACGAATATCATAATAAACAGCTTTAACATATAGTTGAGCAGAAGAAGGGTCAAGATATTTTCTCAGGCCAAAACCAGTTGTATATGTATTTCCGGTGTTTATATTGATATAGTTATAGAATCCGGAAACATTACCACTAACATCGCCAAAAGAATAGTAAGTTTGTCCGTTATATGTTTCGCTATCTTCTGTCCATACAGAAGCCGATCCATCAGTTTTGATAATACCTCCCTGAATTTTTATAGTTTGGCCGCGGAATGTGGTGTTAGGATATAAAACCCATGCCTGAAACCGTGCATCTTTATTTTTAAACGGATCGCTAATATTATCATACTTAATAAAATTAATTGATGAATATTGGCTAGGGAATGTAGTTACAGGAGTTGACATATAGGTACTTTCCTTATTGTCAGCTCGTGTTTTCACAGTTCCGTCTACAGCATTGCGGTTTGCATCATAATCGTCATAAGTATCAACCAGGTCTAAAGCTACTGAATAACGACCAGATTGTGATGTCCCTTCAACTGTTTGAGCCGGACTGCTGTACACATCCCAATTGCTGCCCGAGGTCGTTGTCCCATCGTTTGTTGTTTGCCCGAAAATGTATTCAACATCCTTCTTTGATGTAAATAATTCACCAAGGTTAGTGACAGCTTCACTAATACTGGCAGGATTTGCTCCATAAAGTGCAAACTTACCACTTTGGATAATTGCCTCACTAGCTGAAATACATTTTTCATAATATTCAGAAGCATAGCTTGCCTCCATGTAAGTTTTTTTGCCTTCAACAGCTGAATACGAATTAGCTATAACTCCCTGTTTTGTCCAATACTTACTTACAGAAGCAGCATAAAGAGCAACTCTTGACTGAAGTCCATAAGCGGCCCATTTGGTTGCACGAAACTCTCCATTCCCAACTGAATGTGATTCGGGTAATACCGGCGCAACTTCATCCAATTCTTTAATGATAAAATCCCATGTTTCTTTTTCAGTAGCTCTAGGTGTAAACTCGTAAAGTTGTTCATTCCCCACACCATCGTAATATTGGTCGAGTACTTCTGTAATGATAGGTACACCACCATAGCTTCTTACCATAACAAAATAGCAGTATGCCCGAACGAACCTGGCCTCAGCAATTAATTCATTCCCATTGTCTTCAAGGATTACGCCTTTCTCGATTGCTGTTGTAACATCATTGATGAATGAGTTAATGGCGCGTATTCCTGACCAATTCCAATATTCTTTTAATCCGTTTACACCATAAAATGCCATGTTTGTAAATCCTTTGTCTCCACCATGACTGGCAACAGCATTCATCGTATAAAGATCTGTATTCTGGGTTGCCTCAAAATCGCTGGTATTTGGGAAAACGGTTGTAGGAATGTAGGAGTAGACTTGTGCAAGCAGTCTCATAATTCCTGCTTCACTTGAAACCATGTCTTCACCTGTCATCTTCGTTAAATCACCTTCCAGACTGTCAAATATGTTGTCACATGACATGTTCACCAACGAAAGGCTAATTATTGTAATTATAATTATCAATATCTTTTTCATGGTTCAATTATTAAAAGTTAAGATTTACTCCAAAGTTAATAGTCCTCATATTAGGCATCGTACTGCTATGCATTGCTGCAGCTGATTCCGGGTCATAGTATTTCATTTTTTTGGAAACCAATGTTAGAAGATTGGTTCCTCCTACAAATACTCTTGTAGAATTAATGCCTACCTTGCTTAATAAACTATTAGGGATAGTGTAACCTATCTCAATACTCTTCATTCTGAAATAAGTACCATTAATCTGCGTAAAATCAGTAGGAGTATCATAGGTTCCGGGACGCCATGTTCCTGGTCCGGGAGCATCGACAAGCGCAGGCCAATAACCGCTCACCCATTCTGTGTTCGGATCAAACGGATCGGCACCAGGATTAGCCACATGATACCTGTCAAGGTACATTTCATAGTTTTCAGTATATCCACCATATCCAAAAACATGTAACAACCAAATAATTTTACTTACCATTGTTGCTCCCTGCCATACCATGTTAAAGTCCAGATTTTTGTATTCAGCTCCAACTGTAAGGCCAAATTGTAAAGGTGGGTTGGCTTCTCCCCATTTAAAACGAATGTCTTCTGCCGTAATAAATCCATCTCCGTTTACATCGCTTATTCTATATTGTCCTGGCATTGTTGTTTGCATTCCGTATGAAGCATCATATTTTACACCTGAAGTATTAATATCTTCCCAACTGGTAAATTGTCCACCGGCTAAAGGGTAATACCACAATGCACGGTAAGTATTCCAGCGATCCTGAGAACTGCCTCGTCCAAATAACCCCAGACCATAATAATCTTGTTGTGATGCCCAAAGTGATGTTGCCTCGCTTTCTACGTGAAGATTTTTTGTGCGGGCAAAAGTTCCAGTTGCAATAACATGGTAATTGAAATCGCGTATTTTATTTCTATGAGTAATACTTAAATCAATACCCATATCTTGTTTTGAATCTATGTTAATTGATGGAACCGTAACACCAAGTATCGTAGGTGTTGAACCGGAACTTGTTCCAGCAATACCTGTTGTCTTTCTTGAGAAAATATCGAACGAACCACCAAATAAGCCTCTGAAGAAATCCCAGTCAACTCCAAAGTCAAGCATGCGAATATCTGCCCATGAAAGAATGGTATTGGCAATTTCATTATTAACATAACCATCAATAGCACTTCCTGAATCAAAAATATACGATCCACTTGTAGAATAACCGCTGAGATAGGCATAAGCATTACCTTGTGTTAATCCGGTTTTACCATCCGACCAACGTAATTTCAGGTTGTCAACCCAACTAAGATTATCTTTGATAAAAGATTCTTCGGATATTCGCCATCCGATTGAGTATGATGGGAAAAATCCCCAGCGATGGCCTGCGGCATAGATATAAGTTCCGTCGTACCGGCCCATTAATTCAATTAAATATTTGCCGGCATAGTCGTAATTAAAACGACCGATGTATCCTGCTGTAGCTGTTTCGTAACGCGTACCTGTTGCCACTGATGTACTGGCAATACCACTAGATACCGTATTGTGTGTATAGAAATCGCCAAACTCTCGGGAAGCACCCAGATTACGTAAATTTGTTTTTGTTGCCTCGGCTGCGGCCATTGCAGTAATATGATGATCATCTTTTCTCCAGTCATAATTGGCTTGGAATCTAGCATAATAGCGCTCATTCTCACTAATGGTTTCGCCGTAATAATTGCGGATACCCCCTGTTCCTACTGCTTCGTCTGTATAATAATCATATAAAGTATAAGTAGTTTCCTTATTATACGTACCATTATAATTAAAATCGTAGGCTCCTGTAAATTGCATATTTAGGCCTTTTAGAAATGGAGCTTCGTATTTTAAATTAATATTATTGGTAAACAGTCTTCCTCTCTTATCTGTATAATTTAAATCATGATCAGCCATAGCTAATGGATTAAATGTTGGCGCTTCGCCTTGATAAGTGTAATGGTTTGGATTATCCATTGTTGTTGGACCAACTCTACGATCAGCATATGCTATATAGTTAAACAGCATGTTTGAGTCATCTCCGTAGTTATCAGTGTTATACGGATCGGCAGACTTAGTGCTCCTCAGAGATGTCTGAAAATCCAGAGTCAGATCATCAGTAAGTTTTGCCGTGAAATTACCACGCAAAGTGTAACGTTGGTAATTAAAATTGTCTTCAACATCATAAATACTTTTATCGTTCACATAACCTCCACTTACAAAATACTGGATTCTATCGCTTCCACCACGTATCGAGATATTGTGAGTTTGTGAAGACGAATAATCTTTCATCATAATATCCCACCAATTAAAAGCAGTTTTTGATCCATTACGATATTCCTCTATTTGAGCCTCTGTATATGGACGTCCCTGTCCCGAATTATCAGCCATTTCATTGGAAATATTCATGTAATCTACCATTCCCATAGGTTTAGGTAATTTTGGAGTACCAAATGAAAATGTGTTTGAATAACTTATGGATGGTTTTTTACTTACCCCTTTTTTGGTTGTTACTAAAATAACGCCATTACCGGCACCCATACCATAAATAGAAGCTGAAGCGTCTTTTAAAACAGTAATACTTTCAATATCATTAGGATTCAACTGTGCCAACGCAAGGTCGGTTGAAACACCATACCCTGCAGCGTTATTATAGGTTTCACTACGTACAATGCCATCAATTACTACTATTGGAGTGCCGTAACCACGCATACTAATATTTGAGTAAAATTTCCCAGGAGTTCCCCCGCTTTGACGGATTAATAATCCGGACACTTTCCCTTGTAACGACGTTACCAGATTAGCCTGTTTGGTACTAACAACTTCATCAGCGCCAATTGCTGTTATTGCACTTGTAAGAGATTCTCTTTTTTGTGTTCCGTATCCGACAACAACAATATCTTCAACTGTCTGTGTGTCTTCTGTTAGTAAAACATTAATGTTTGTTTGAGCCCCAATAGCTATCTCTTGCGAGATAAAGCCAATAAATGATACAATTAATGTATCTTGAGGAGATAACTCATTAAATCTTACAATCCCATCAATATCTGTAACTGCCCCATTGGTAGTACCTTTTATTACTACACTTGCTCCAATTAAGGGTTCATTTCCATCTGTAACATTTATAGTGACGGGATGATTTTGTTGAGTAACGCCTGTGGCTGAATATCCTTTTTGTTCAAAAAGTAATATACAAACCACCAAACTCAACAGATAAAGTAAATTTGTAATTTTTATTTTCATCAATTTTGGATTTAATATGAATAATTTCAGTAAATAGTTACTTTCATATATCAAGAAGTAATTTTGAATTAGGATCTGTTTGATCCATACTAAAAATAGAATTAGAGTCGAATCATAGGCACTAAGTTTTATTGTTAGATTGCGACAAATGTATTAATAGGAAGCTCATCTTACAAGCATAAATGACTGTGAATCAGAAAAATCCAACCGCAACCGGTTGCGCAACCGGTTGCGGTTGATAACTTTTTAAAGGTATTTTATACATCTATTTTGAGTGTAACTTTAAGTTTGTTAATTCATTTATAATTATTTAATCCTGACTTTATTTTGACTTATTTAAGAGCAACAATTGAATAACGGAAATAAAAATGCTTGATGAAATAAGGATCATATGCAAAATGAAAAAGACCGTTTCAATTGAAACAGTCTTTTTCATTTTATAACTCTGATAATATTGTTTATTCAATAAAGCCCTTCTTTTTCATGAAATTGTAAAATAAATCAATCCAAATATTAACTGAATCATCATTGTTGCGATATCCAAACCCATGATTTGAATCTGTAAAAGAATGTATTTCTGCCGGGAGTCTTTTTTCGCACCACGATTGATAGAGCGCTGCTGTGCCTCCCAAAGCTTCGTATTGAGTTGCCCCTAAAAAGAGTGGCATTGGATCATCAGGAACACCTTTCGCACCGAATACACCATACATAACCCCAATTATATTGGGCTTACTCAACTCGGTGTGGTTAAAAGCAACATCTAGTGCAACCATGCCCCCGGCTGAAAACCCAATCATGCCAATTTTATCTGTTTTTAATTTCCATTTATCAGCGTTTTTACGCACATATTCGACAGCACGCCGGCCATCGTCTCCAGCCATATATTGAATATTTCCAAAGTTTTTTGCAAGTGTACTATTCAGTACAACACTATTATGTTTATTTCCCGGATAATTCGAAGTAATTGATTGGGTAATTTCAGCATTCTTTTTCCCCAATTCAATGGATTCAGGAGTACGCTGCTCTCCACCATACGAAGTTCTGGCAACTAAATTTACTTCTTCAGTTGTTGCTCCCGAATAGCTTATCCGGTATTTTAACACAAACGCTGTGATCCCCATTTCAGCTAGTTTCTTGCCTACATTCAAACCTTCATTATCCCATGACAAAGCTGAAAATCCACCTCCCGGGCAAACAACCATTGCTGTTCCGTTTGCTTTGCCTGCTTCAGGAAGAAAGACTGTCAATGTTGGTTCGACTACATTAAACAGCGCAACATTCGTTTCATGCCAAATTGGTGATTCATATTCATAACGATATTCCCTTTGCGTCCAGTTTTCAGAACCAGGAGCTGCTCCATCCCATATTTTGATTTCAGCTTGCTGGGCATTGGCAATATTGAACGCAATTCCAAAACAGATAAATAGCAGATAATTTAATATTGATTTCTTTAGCATATTATAAATATTAATTGTTTACCATATTATTTTCATTCCAGGTTTTTCCCCTTTAATTCAATCCAGTTTGGATTCTTTGAAAGTCCGGCTGGGTTACCTGTGAACATCTTGGCAGCATTCGGGTCACCTTTTGTCCACCAGTTGAGCCACGCAACGCCAGCAACGCCAAATCCCCCTCCGTTTTTCTCACGAAATGTTCCTGCATGAGAATCGCCCGGAATCTTCAGCACACCTAAAAAAGTAGGATTTTTTTCGCTTGCTTCGAAATCGCTCGTAGCAGCCTGTCTGGCCATATCAGTATCGCCTACAAAATAAGCCACGGGAACAGTTACGGTTTTAAGTGCCTCCTCAGCAGAGAGTCCTCCGGTCTTTGTGCCATCAGTAGAACGTCCTACCGGTCTTCCCCATAAAAATGAAAATCCGCTGTTCCAATAAATAAGCCCTGTAATACGTTCGTCATCCCTAAGTCTGGTTTGGTGACCGCCACTGCACGACTGCCCCATCAAAACGACATTCGATGTATCAAGTTTGCCATAATATTTACTTCGTTCATATTCGTTTACTGCAAACGCCCAATCCATAGCATCTTTCACCTCTTCATCCTCATTAAAAAAAATGGCAGATGCCAATCCTTCCGGAACCGGAAGCCCCACTGCAATAACAAAATAACCATACGATGCTATCTCTGTATAGAATGGGCGAAATGAATCTCCATCGAAATTGCAGCCTGGGCCTGATGTTACAATTATTGGTAATTTATCTTTCAACGGAAATACTGATAAATCGGCAGGGTGGTAAATTGTATGCAAGGGAAGCGACGGATCAACTTCCATTACTACTTCATAAGGCCCTGTTGGGTTTGCCCACTTATCGGCTGTAGGTCTCAACGAATTATCCGTCGACTGAACATAGTGTTGTCCAAGCGGTTTCATACGTGGCATCATCTGCCGGGAAGGTTGTTGGGCTTCAGCAGAAAATGAAGGCAAAACTATAAATAGGAATACTGATATTGTGAAAACCAAAATCATCAAGTTATTCTTCATCGTTATACAATTTATTGTTTATGAGATTAAATTCTTTAATACAATTTCTTCATAATTTTTATCAAATTACCCTTTAAATTACCAGTTATCAGTTCGGAAAGGAATCATAGGTTGCCCAAAAGAGTTAGTTACATTTCCAAGCTTAAAGTTTCTGAAGCAGTAACGCACAGCTACTGGATTATCAACCTTCTCGCTGGTAACTACCAGATTTTGAGAGAACATGTTCTCTTTCGTAGCAACTGCCGGATAGAAAATACTGTCGGCACCGGCAATCTCAAATCCCGTTATTTCACCTTTAATTGAAACCACTCCTTCAAAAGATACAACTGCTTCATTTCCATCAATTTTCATCGACTTATACTGAGGGCCGATTACAGAAATTGCATCACCTGCGCCATAAACTTTGCTCATTGCCCAATATGCAAACCGCTTCGCAACTCCCGGTTTATTTGACGGATGTATTTCATTTTCTTCGTAAGGAAAAACCAAATCGTTGGTACAAACCATACCAACGTTGTCAATCATGCCCATCACATTTTTTTGTTGTTCGCGAAGCAAAGCAGCTTTGGTTTGTTCTTCCGTTAAATCGAGCCGGTTTGCAGCATAATTGTATGGTGCAATTTCAGCATAGAAAAATGGCAGATTTTCATCGCCCCACTTTGATCGCCATAATTTAATCATGGCTACCATCTTATCAGCATAAGTAGAATAGCGTGGAACATTTCCCTCGCCCTGGTACCAGAGAAAACCTTTTACTACATAATTAAAGAGAGGATGCAACATTCCGTTATAACATGAAATTGGCTTATTATACACCTGAAAATCTTCATCGTACAACAAATTTAAATCAACGTCAGTAAACGATTTTTGAGATTCAGCATCCATCCAGGCTTCAATAATTGTACCTCCCCAACTGGTTGAAATTATTCCAACGGGGACATTTAACATTTCCTGTAACTGAAGCGCATACAAATAACCGATGGCGCTAAACGCCTTTACCACTGCGGGCGATGGCAGGTTCCAACTTCCGACACAATCTTTTTCGGGTTTTACTGAACTCACCTGTTTTACATTAAACAAGCGGATATTCGGATGTGCGTTGCTTTCGGCAATTGTTTCGTTGGCACCAAGTACTCCGGAAGACCACATTCCGGCAAGTGTCATTTCCATGTTCGATTGCCCCGAACAAAGCCACACTTCACCAATTAGAATATTTTGTAGTGTGACCGGCGTACCATCGCTCACAGTTATGGTTTGCGGCGTGAAAGAAGCTTGTGGTGTTTTTATTTTCACGAGCCAGTTGCCTTCATTATCTGCTTTTTCAATAACTTTTTCGCCCCACGATGAGGTTACTTCAATAGCAGCTCCGGGTTCGCTCCAGCCCCATACTTTTATCTGCGTTTGTTGTTGCAAGACCATATTGTCGCCTACCAGCGCAGGCAAGGTAACCTTGGCTGAAATAATTCCGGAAACAAAAAGCAAAAATGTCAGTAATAAAAAAGTCTTTTTCATTGTAATTTCAATTAACGATTTAACATCTTACTAATTATCTGAACTATTTTCAGCACGCCGGTATTTAAAATACTCGTCCATTAACTCCAGTTTGTCACGGTTTGGAACCGGCTTTGCTTCTGAAGATTGTTCCGGTGTATTTTTAAAATACATCACCATTTGATTATCTTCTGTGAATTTTGGCCATTCAGGTAAACCCTCGCCATTCGGGTTGCCATATTTTGCGAAATTGGTCCAGTAAGTACCCATCAAATCCGATAATTCCAAATCATGTTCACTATAATTTTCCGGGTTAATATTTTCCAAAACATATTTAATTTCAGCTGCGTGCGGCGCTCCCCGGAGTTCTGTTGGCATGCGTGGATTTGTTGGTTGTTTCTGGTCGAAATAATAGAGGAACACATTTGAATTTCCGGTACGCGACTGTAACCTTGCCCACGACCAGGTAGGCCATGCAAATGCCGTTTCGCGGAAAATATCTGCTGAAGAAGTATACGTCTGTTCTTCCGTTTCACCTGGATAAGCTTCCAGAATTTTTCCTGCAAAATCACCAAAACGATTCTCAATTCCTGATTTATAAGCTTCCGGTGTTGATGGCCTGGTAAATTGTCCACCTTCATCGGAATTATATCCGATTAATACATTTATATCATTAAAATTTCCGGCTTCATACATTTTATACTGGTCGTCGGGAATTACGTACCCATCGGCATTTGGCCAGAATCCTGCCCTTACTTTAAAGAATTCCTTTGGGTCTATCTTTCTTAATTCTTCGATGGATGCCACACCCAACTGCTCCATAATTGCAACGCCACTATTCTCGGCACCTTTTAATGACACAATTCCATCTCTACGTGAATCTGCCTCAACCGGGCCAAAACTTCCGCCACTTTCGCTTATAGCACCTGTAAATAGCCCGGCAGCAAGCGGAGAAGCACATAAATTACTTATAGCAATAGCCCCTGCAGATTCTCCGAAAATGGTCACTTTATTTGGGTCGCCGCCAAATGCTGAAATATTTTTTTGTACCCATTTTAATGCCGCAATCATATCAAGCAAACCATAGTTTCCTGAAACATGATTTGGCGATTCGGCGCTTAAATCGGGGTGTGCCAAAAACCCGAGGGCTCCCAAACGATAAGCAATACTTACATAAATTACACCTTTATTGGTTAGTTTCTCGCCGAAATAAGTTGCTTCAAGTGGGGCACCGGCAGTAAAACCACCGCCATGAATCCAAACCATAACCGGCAATTTATCGTTTGCTGTGTTTGCCTGTGTCCATACATTCAGGTAAAGGCAATCTTCCGATTGTTCAAGATTTTGATTTTGAACAGAACCCGGTGCAAATTTATCGGCTTTTAAAACGCCTTCCCAGGGTTCTACCGGTTGAGGAGCTTTCCAGCGCAGGTCACCAAGCGGCGGAGCGGCAAACGGAATACCTTTAAATGCTTTGATGCCATTTTCAATTGTCCCTTCAATGGTGCCATCTTCAATAGTAACAATGTTCGTTAATGGCTTTTCATTGTTACACGAAAAAAAGAAAATGCCAATAGAAAAAAGCAAAATAAATTGAATTGATTTCATTTTATAGATGTTTAAATTTGGTTCTAGTTAAAGTAGTTTTTCTATTTCAACATTTAATAACCTGGATTTAGATTATTCTGATTCACGTATTGATTTATAATATTCCTCAAACACCTCCAGATTTTCAAGATTAGGAACCGGACTTGCTTCGGAGATTGTTCCGGAGTGTTTTTGAAATACATAGCCTTTTGATTATTTTCAGTAAAATTTGGCCATTCGGGCAGATTTTCACCGTTCGGATCACCATACTTTGCAAAGTTGGTCCAGTAAGTACCCATCATGTCCGACAATTCCAAATCATCTTCTCCATAAATTTCCGGATCAATATTCTCCAATACGTATTTAATTTCAGCTGCATGCGGCGCTCCTCTTACTCCTTCAGGCATAAATGGTGAAGGAGGTTGTTTTTGATCGAAATAATACAAAAACACATTTGATTTTCCGGTACGGGATTGCAAACGCGCCCATGTCCATCCTCCCCATCCAAAACCTGAATCACGACTCATATCTGCTGAGGAGTAGCGGGCTTGCTCTTTTGTATCACCCGGATATACCTTGAGAAATTTTTCTGCAAAATCGCCATAACGTTGTTTAAGGCTATTTTTATAATTTTCAGGCTCGACTTCTCCCCTCACAAACATTGCACCTTCATCGGAATTTGAGCCAATAATAACATTTACATCGTTATAATTTCCGGCTTCATATGATTTATATTGATCACCCAAGGAAACGTATCCATCAACATTTGACCGGAAGCACCCCTTGCAAACGGATTATCAAAAAATCCTTTTGGGTCCATTTCTCTAAGTTCTGCTAAAGAATTTGCACCCTCCGCTTTCATAAATTCAATGCCATTGTTTTCAACACCCTGTAAAGTTGAACTCTCATTTACCGGAGAAAAACGGCTACCACTTTCACTTATTGCACCAACAAATAAACCTTTGGTAAGAGGAGTAGCACATAAAATGCTAACAGCTGCTGCACCTGCTGATTCTCCGAAAATGGTCACTTTATTAGGGTCGCCACCAAATGCTGAAATATTTTGTTGTACCCATTTTAAAGCAGCAATCATATCAAGTATACCATAGTTTCCTGAAACATGATTTGGTGATTCAGCACTTAAATCGGGGTGTGCCAAAAACCCGAGAGCTCCCAAACGATAAGCAATACTTACATAAATTACACCTTTATTGGTCAATTTCTCGCCGAAATAAGTCGCTTCAAGCGGCGCACCGGCCGTAAAACCTCCACCGTGAATCCAAACCATAACCGGCAACTTATCTTTTGCTGTATTTGCCTGCGTCCAAATATTAAGATAGAGGCAGTCTTCCGATTGTTCAAGGTTTTGATTCTGAACAGAACCAGGTGCAAATTTATCGGCTTTTAAAACGCCTTCCCAGGGTTCTACAGGTTGAGGTGCTTTCCAGCGCAGGTCGCCAACCGGTGGAGCAGCAAACGGAATACCTTTAAATGCTTTGATGCCATTTTCAATTGTCCCTTCAATGGTTCCATCTTCGATGGTAACAATGTTTGTTAATGGCTTTTCATTGTTACACGAAAAAAAGAAAATACCGAGTGAAATAAGAATAATAAATTTTATTGATTTCATTTTTCAGGTTTTATTTGTTAGATTTTTCAAGTTTTGATTATTTCATCCGCCAAAATCATGCGATTTCTATATTCTATTCATTCCCAATTCAATTAAAAAAAGAATCATTTATCTTTAAACAATATGTAAATAACTACCTACTATACAATTAGCAAGTTCCTTTCCTGATTTCACAGGAAAGGAACTATTTCAGATTAACCTAACTAAACTCTATAAGAAACTGACTTTTTATACTAAAATGAGATAATTTCTAATGCTCATTTTAAATATTTCTTCTTTTCAAATTTTGAATGGTAAAAACAATTTTAGAAATACTTCGCAACTAAACTTTTCCTAAATTATTAAAAATGAAAGAATAAATCATCACTTAATATACTGAATTTCAGCACAAAAATAATGCAACCGGTAGCGCAACCGGTTGCAGTTAATAACTTCTTACTGGAAACTCAAATTTTCAAGAACTGTCATTGCTCCATTTTTTGTGCATACAAACGAAGCTACTTCAATTGCCCTGCGATGGGCTTCAATTAATGGTAGCCCGTCAAGAATTGATTTTGCAAAAGTTGCAGTAAAAGAGTCTCCTGCTCCAACAGTGTCAACTACTTGAATATCAGGAGAAGTTCTTGATGATGCCACTCCATCTGCTACAACAATACTCCCATCTGCACCTTTGGTTAATATGACATAATTTAAATTGTAATCAATTAATAAAGAATTACAAATTTCCAATTCGCTACCTCCATAATTATAGAGGCGGGCTATAACTTTTAATTCATCATCATTCAGTTTTAAAATATTTGATAATACTAGTGATTCATCAATAAGTTCCTTACTGTAAAAATGTTGACGTAGATTTATGTCAAAAATTTTTAAAGCATTATTGGGAACTCTTTTCACAAATTCAGTTATAGCATTTCTCGAGGTTTTATTTCGCATAGCCAGGCTGCCAAAACAGACTGCATCGGTCTGTTTTGCTAATAGTTTGTCTTCCTGGTTTAGCTTAAGGTAATCCCAGGCAATATTTTCACAAATCTCGAAATTTGGCACACCTTTTTCATTTAGACTAACATTCACAGTACTTGTAGGATAGGCTACTTTTTTTAAATGTAAATTCAAATTGTATTCCGATAAATTTTTAACAATCTCAACACCGAGACTGTCGTTTCCAACAGCACTGATAATATGACCTTCGGCACCAAGTTGATTAGCGTGATATGCAAAATTTGCAGGAGCTCCCCCTAAGACTTTTCCCTGAGGTAACATATCCCAAAGTAATTCTCCAATTCCTACAACCTTAAATTTTTTGCTCATTTTTATTGCATTTAGAGTCCTAAATCAGATTCAATTTGTTCCAGTGATTTTCCTTTTGTCTCAGGTATATATTTTTTTATGAAAATATAGGCGATTAAACTGAACAAAGCGAATATTCCAAAAGTAATTGCCCCTCCCAGATTATTTAGAACCCAAGGGAAAAACTGGACTACAATAAGCGTACATATCCAGCTAACAGCAGTCGAAAATGACATAGCTGTACCACGATATTTTGTTGGGTACATCTCTGAAGTAACAATCCACATTACAGGAGCCAAAGATGCAGCAAAGAAGACAATATATGTTAATAATGAGATAAGTACCCAAATATTACCAACTACATCAAAAATAAATGTTATGCTTAAAAATATTAGTGAAATTGTCATCCCTGCAGCACCCCAAAGTAACAATACTTTTCTACCCTTTCTATCTACCAATCTAACGGCAATGATTGTTGACAGAAAATTAACGAGTCCAACAATAACGGATTGGAGTAAAGCAGTATCAGCTGCCATGCCTGTTTTTTTGAAAATGGTTGGAGCATAATTAATTATGGCATTTATGCCTGTTATTTGCTGAAATACAGCAAGCAGGGTTCCTAAAAGTAAAACATATCCCATTTTGCCTTTAAACAAATCAGCCAATTTTGCTTTACCAGTAATATCCTTTTGAACAGAAGTGGCAATGGAGATGATTTCTTTATTGGCAAATTCATTTCCACCTATCTTAATCAGGATGTTTTTCGCTCGATTCTTTTTGCCGTCTTTAACAAGCCATCTCGGGCTTTCGGGAAATGAGATTGATAAAAGGATTAAAAATATTACGCCAAAAACCATAGGAACTGATAACATTAATCTCCAGTTATTTGTAGCATTTATAAGTGTAAAATCTATAGCATAGGCCAATAATATCCCAATTGTTATAGCCAATTGGTTATAGGAAACAAGCGCACCTCTTCTTGTAGCTGGAGCAATTTCTGTAATATAAGTAGGGCACAAGACAGAGGCCGCCCCTACTGCTAATCCACCTATAATTCTTGCCACTATAAAAAAGGAGAGTGAAGGAGCGAGTGAGGATCCCATGGCTGATATTATAAACAGAAAAGCCGTAAATATCATCATCTTTTTTCTTCCATATTTATCGCTCAATACCCCGGCAAATAATGCACCAATTAAACAACCTACAGTGAGTGAACTTACCGCTAATCCTAATGCAATGTCGTTTAATAAAAAATGTTCTTGTATAAAAGATACAGCTCCTGATATGCCTGCCATATTTAATCCGAACAGCAACCCGCCGTTGATTGCGACAAAGGTGACCCAGCCTAAATAGTGTTTATTCATGATAGTTGGTTTTTAAATAAAAAATAATTATAAGTTCCTTTTTAGCCATTTATATCCTTATTGTTAAAGTTTTTTCATGATGTCCCCCAGTTGTCCTGCTTGCTAAAAATTCTTTTTAACATGCAACGGTATTGAACTATTATTTCACCATGATTGTATTGTTATTGTATATGTTTGTGCCAATATCTAAATCAAGCATGATGGCGGCTATCAAGGAGATCAAAGCCTTTGATAAGAAAAAGCAAAACTTTTTTCTTTAAAACAGATATTGAGCAAATTCTGAAAGATAGTGCCGCCAGTTCTTCCAAACGTGCCCACTATCTGATTCTACATAAGTATATTTATATCCGTTTTCGTCCAGTTTTGCGCGGAATGCCCTATTTGCTTCATAAAGAAAATCTTCGTTACCTATTGCAATCCAATAGAATGGCTTGTATGAAAATAATTGTTCAAGTTTTTTGTCGAAATCTTTGGTCATTTCCGTAGCTCTCGGATTGTCATTCGGATAGGAACTAACAGCCGCAGAGAAAAGACCTACATAACCAAACTTGTCGGGATAATTAGCTGAAATGACCGCAGTATGTCCGCCGCCCATTGAAAGACCGCAAATAGCTCTGTGTTCGCGGTCGGGTATAGTGCGATACGTCTTGTCTATGAAATTTACAACATCCATAAATGTCGCTTCGTACGCATTAAACGCTGTCCGGACTGCACCCCGGCTTGTCTTTGCACCGGCATATCCCAAACTATTTTCGCCGGGAGCTGCGGTCATTCCTACATGGCCGTTAGGCATAACAACAATCATGGGATGCACTTTGCCGGCCGCCATCAGGTTATCCATAATCTGTGCTGCACGGCCGAGATTGAGCCATTCGTTTTCATCTCCGCCGCCACCGTGAAGCAGATAAAGGACAGGATACTTTTTTCCGGTATTTTGTTCATAGCCGTAGGGGGTATAGACGCTCATCCTTCTGTCATATCCGAGAGAGGACGGATACCAGATTTTTGATACAGTACCGTGGGGAACGTCTTGAACCATTGTCAGATCCCCTGCTTCACCCGGAACGACGAATACGTTGCGGAGCACTTCTCCGTCGCGGATTGTGTAGGGGGCAGCGGCGTCAATGGTGAAGTTTCCGTCTATGTTGAACTCATAGCGATAAAGTTCGCTCTTTGTAGGAACTGTTGTATAGGACCAAAGGCCTTCGCCATCCTTTTCCATTTTTGCGATTCCTTCGCCGAACGTACCGTTCTCCAATTGGAAAAAATTACCGCAGACCTGAACCACTTTGGCATTTGGAGCCGCATATTTGAATGTAATGGTGTTGTCTTCGTTGACCGTCACCGTTTTTAAATTATAGTTCAATGTAGCTTTGACGGGTTCAGCTTTGACAGCAACCTTTGTGGTTCTGTAGCCGGGAAGCGAGATAACGAGAGAGTCGCCGGGGTTGGCGTTAATGGTAAAATTGCCTTCAATATCCGTTTTGGATGAAATAGCCGTGCCCTGAACTGTTACCTCCGCGGAGGCAACCGGAGCCCAAAGCTGGCTTGCGACATTACCTGTTACATTGCCCTGTTGAGAGCAAGATGCAGCGCACAGAAGAAGCGCGAGTATTGCTACTAAAAATTGTTTCATTGATAATATTTATAAAAAATTAAAATTCATAAATGATGGCCGATACAGGTGATACCATAATCTTATCGACACTTTTTCCTGTCTTGTAAGAAGCTTTCGTATAGCTTCCTCCAATTATTTCAGGAGTTATGCCCTGGCAGGGAATTTCGGCTGTAACCTTCTTGTCTGAAGGGTTAAGAACCACAAGGCACTTCTTCCCGCCGAGCGTACGTTCATAGACCATAGGGTAAGGTTTTTCAAACGAATTGAGGAGCTTCCAGTCGGCATCGGCACCGATAGTCTTATGGTCATTTCTCAATTTGATCAAAAATCTTACATAATTAAGAAGTGAATTGGGGTCTTTTTCTGATCTTTCAACCGTCATACGATTGGGATCAGGATCCTGCGCAATATAAAGCTTGTCAGTTGCAGCGGATGAAAAACCGGCGTTTTCAGAGCCGTCCCAAAGCATCGGAATACGGCCGCCTGCGCGTCCGAAAGAACCTTCCACCGGTTTTGCGTCCGGATTCTGTTTCAGACCAATTTCATCGCCGTAGAAAATGAAAGGAACCCCCGGCATCGTGAAGAAGAAGGTCATTGCCACTTTGAGTTGGTCAGGCGTTGAACGAATACCTGTGGACAATCTGTTGAAATCATGATTGCCGGAAGGCATACATACATATCCTTTCCCCTTTACGGCTTCATACTGGTAAGTATAAAGATCATACCATGTCTGGAGTCCGCCTTTTCCGGCCTTGTCAAAATAAGGTTCCACTGCAGGAATACCGGGGCGACCTCCTCTACTGTAGAAGAAAAGCGTAGAATAATTGTACTTTCCGTCGTGGCAGAAGAAGTCGACATTGAAGCCGGCTTCGATTGATTGTGCCGGATTGAACCATTCGGCAATGAGAAGATTCTCGGGATAGTTTTCCTTGAACCATTTGGCAAGATCTTCTTTCCATAGTTTAATGGTGGCTGATTTGTCGAAATCATTCTTTACCAGACTTGCCGCCATATCCACGCGAAAACCGTCAGCGCCTTTGTCCATCCAAAACTGCATAATGTTTTTAATCTCTCGACGCATTGACATAGGACCGGGTGCATCTACAGCTTGTTCCCAGGGATGCTCCGGATCGGGATTGGCGAAACCGAAGTTCAAAGCCGGCTGACTGTCAAAGAAATTCTTGATGTAGTAAGGTCCGCGTGGTGCGTCGCTCTTTACAAATTTATTCACGATATTGTTGCGCGAGTTCATGAGTTGGGCGTAGTCCTGTGTCCCTTCAAGGCCTGTAGTGTTTTGAACTTCAGGTTTAAAGGAAGGCCATATATAATAATCGCTATAGCGGAGATTCGGATCGGCTTCCTTTGACTGGAGAAACCATTCGTTCTGATCTGAAGAGTGACCAGCGACAAGATCCAGAATAACTTTAAGCCCGAGCGCGTGAGCCTTGTTAATAAGTTCAACAAGGTCGCTGTTTGTTCCAAAACGGGGGTCCACCTTATAGAAATCAATAACGTCATACCCACCATCCTGCCATCCTGAAACGAATACTGGATTCATCCATATGGCTGTAACGCCTGTTGATTTGATATATTCTAGGCGTGATATGATGCCTGGAAGATCTCCGATTCCGTTCCCGTCACTGTCTTGGAAAGAAGAGGGATAAATTTGATAGACTACGGCATCGCTGAGCCACGATGGCTGAGACGGACTCTGAGCAATGGAAAATTGTGCTGTAATAAGGCACAAAAGAAATAATATGAGTGATTTACTTTTCATAGAATAATTTATTTAAATAATCGCGGCGCCAGGTCTCTTAGATTATACCGCCAGGTAAACCAGGTATGGCCTCCCGGAGCTTCGGAATATTCATAATGAAACCCGCTTTCCTTGAATGCTTTTACGGTTTCCTGTCCGTTCTTGTATGCGATATCCTCGGGACCGCCCTGGGTAAAAATCAGCAGTTTTACGTGATTGTTGAAATCCTTTGCAAGAGAAGGCAATTTAGCCACATTTTTTTCAAAGGTATCCGAACCTGTAAACCATCCCGAACTGAGCACGATATACCAATCGAACATTTCTTGATGTTTTAGAATGACATTCATTGTCTGGATCCCGCCGTTTGACAGCCCTGAAAGGGCCCTGTGTGCAGGATCGGTATAGACATTGTAGGTAGCTTCGATAAATGGAATGATATTTTCGCACAAATCATCCACGAATATGTCCGAGTCAATATGTCCGTCGGGCATAACCACAATCATAGGAGAGATTTTTCCTTCTGCATACAGATTGTCAAGGATGAGGCCTGCGGCACCTAGTTGCGGCCAGCCGCGGTCGTTATCTCCACCACCGTGCACAAGATAAAACACCGGAAGTTTACCGCTCATTTTCTCAAATCCGGCCGGAGTCCATAAGTGCAGTCTTCTTACGGAATTAGTAGCCGTTGAATAGTAATAGCGTTCTGAGACTGCGCCGTGGGGGACATTCTGTAGTGCGAAGAATTCATCACCCGAAGGAGCGTATTGCAAGAGTGAATAGGTTTCGATTGCCTGTGCGCTCTTTGGGTCAAGTGTAGAAACGCCGTCAACATTGAATGAATACCGGTAAACACCCGGTTCAATGCCGCCCATTACAACCTCCCATATACCGTTTGCATTGAGGGTCATCTTGGCAGGCGTGTACTCAGCCAGGTCACCGGACAGCGTGACGGATTCCGCCTTGGGAGCATAGATTCTGAAAGCGACGGTTCCGTCGGAAAGAATTTGCGTGGAATTGAGCGTGTCATTCGGAGTACGGGGTCTCATACGAATCTGTGCACTGACATCAGTGCATAGGTTGAGATCTACGAGAAATATAAATAACAGGCACGTGAGAAAAATAGTTCCTTTCATTTGTAAATTTGTTTAAAGTTTATAGTAGCGTTATAAGTTGGTTGTAAAGGGAAAATACCTCATTACTATTATTTTTGATTTAGAATGATATCATAATAAAGTTTATATTGCTTTTATTACTACCGTGAACAACCATTTTTCCATCTCACTGACCCAATTATCCTTGTATAGCATACTATCTTTCCATCCCCATCCGTGCCCTCCTTCAGGATAAATATGCATAGTAGCAGAAATATTATTTGCAATAAGTTGTTCATAGTAGCGCAGGCTGTTGGCGGGCGGTACGTCCGTGTCGTCTGAACAAAGCACGATAAAGGCAGGCGGTGTCTCTTCGGTAACGTGTTTCTCACAACTATAACGATCCACAAGCTCTCCGGAAGGCGTTTTACCAAGAAGCGCATCGCGTGAGAGCTTGTTTGTAAACGATTCCTCCATAGTAATGACGGGATACAGGAGTATCTGGAAATCGGGACGGGTTTCGGGACTGTCAAATAAAGTGGCAGCACAGGCCGCCAAATGTCCGCCGGCAGAGTTTCCTGCAATACCGATTTTTGTAATGCCGAGTTCAGACGCTTTTTTTCGCATAATGCGAATGGCTTGCAGAACATCGCTAAGCGGCACGTCGTGGTGTCCGCAGGGAAGACGGTACTGAAGCATACAATAGGTAATGCCGCGTGCGTTGAACCAATCTTTGAGATCGCGGCCCTCATGCGTCTGCGATTCCATGATGTAGGCCCCGCCGGGGCACATAATTACACACAGACCATTTGGATTCCGGGCTGGATATACCTCCATCATGGCCTCTTCGTAGGCTTTCGCTCTGAAAGTCAGAAAGCCCGATTCCGGTCCGGGGATTTCGAAAGCGTTAGGGGCACCATTGAGCCATAGTCTGACGGTATCGATATGCGGAGCCCTGTGCCCGGGTTGTCCAAACAGGGGAATGGCCAGCATCAGGCTATTTATTATTAATAATAGTTTTTTCATCATTTCTTTAAAAAAGGAGGGAGTGTTATGAACAATAACTCCCTCCTATCGCTGGTTATTTCAAAAAATACAGATTAGAATTCGGCATATCCGGGATTTTGGACATACACATTTTTAGTAAGATTATACTGCGTAAGCGGAATCGGGTAATACTCGTCTCTACCAGCCGTAAAATGGACATTCTTATAATATACACGCTCGCCTTCTTCAGATCTGAAGTATTTATTCATCGTTTCTTCTGCAATACCCCAACGAACGAGATCAAAGAAACGCTCGCCTTCAAGTGCCGTCTCGATACGGGTTTCAAAGCGGAGCGCCTGGCGGGCATACTCTTGAGTCCAACCTGCCACCGGGTATTCATTGATAAGATAAATTGCGGGATAACCATCAATATCAATTGCTGTAGGAAAATTTTCTGTATCGTCCCAGGCTGTTACATATGGACTGTTTTTTGCGCGAAGCCTGATTTGGTTAATAAGAGGTCTTGCTTCGTCTTGACGGCCAAGCTCTATCAACGCCTCTGCTCTCCAGAGGAGAACATTTGCATAACGAATAATCTGGTAATTCAAGCCCGATGCACCCCAGGGCCACCCCCCATCATACATACCTGCTTCAGGTGATACGAGGAATCGTTTAATAAAATGATAGCCATAAGCATTGAAATCCCTGTACCAATGCTCGGTAACCGGCTCAACTTCGTAAGTTTTCCAACGAACGTTGATACGACCGACAATAAAGTCAAGACGAGGATCAACATTAGATTCAATCTGGGTATTGATATAGGATTTTGTCTCGTCGGCATTTATCTGTTCAATGACAACATCATAATCTTCGTTCTGGAAAGAGCCATCGAGCAATGGAAGACCATTTGCATCAGTTTTGAAAGCATTTACGAGGTCCTGACTTGATTTGAAAAAATCATCACCTGAATAAGGCCCTTTTGGAGTATTGAGAAGCTGGCTAAAGTTTATGTGACCGGCCGAAGATGCGAGAAAGCCCGTAAGAACTGCACCATCATTCATAGAGTACTGAACGGCCCAGATAGACTCTTCAGCATTTTCGTAATCCATCATATCCAGTTTCTGAAAATCATCCAGCAAACCATATTTACCTGAATTGATAACGTCACCAGTATATAATATAACTTTTTCAAGATCAGAATTATCAATAGAAGTCAGAGCATTATTAGCAGGATCTTGCCGATAGGCTTTATAAAGGTAAACCTTTGCAGCGTATGCCTCAGCCACATATTTATTGGCGCGACCCACTTCTGATTGAGTTTCCGGAAGTATTGCAGCCGCTTCTTCAAACTCTTTTGCTATCATACCGAGAATCTCATCTCTTGTATAAACGTCATTTCTTATAGACTTATAGTCAATTTCTTCAACATTCTCATCAATCCATACAATTTTGTTGAAATGACGGCTCAACTCAAAATAATAGTGTGCTCTGAGAACACGCATTTCTGCTTTCAATACTTCAAGATCTGGAACATCTTCAGGAGTAGAGGCATTCAACACTTTCAAAGCAGAATTTGTACGTTTTACAGACCCATACAATGCCACCCACCAGTTGTTCATCATAGAATGAGTCGCATCGACAACATACGTTTCAATTTTATGCATATTTGTGTTGTCAGAGGGCCCACCACCCCCCTTATAGGCATTATCAGCGTGAAGCTCGCCCTGGATCCAGTGATTAACGGGGGCGTTCATAGCTCCAAAAGTAGTATTCGGACCAGCAAGTGCCGAATATGCTGAATTGACGAGATAAGGAATGCCATCAGTAGAATTTAACACAGCGTCATTGAGAGACCCTTGTGGTTTTTGGTCAAGAAATTCATCTTCATTACAACTTACTGTTGCGATGCAAAGAAAAACGCTAAGAATGATATTTATAGATTTCATAGTAATTAGCTTAATATTATTATTATACATTGCCTATTAGAATCCGAAGTTGATACCGAGAGTATAACTGCGAGCGAATGGATAAGGATAGCTGAGCGCTTCGGGATCGGGCCCGGTATATTTGGTTAGCGTAAATACATTCTGAGCCTGCAAATACACTCTTGCTGAACTGAGTTTAAGCCTTTTGCGAGCATTATCAGGAATAGTATAACCAATAACAATATTCTTGAGTTTTAAGAATGAGCCATTTTCTATATACCAGTCAGAAGAAAGGTTCTCACTATTGGTGTTAAGGGTTGTCAATGCCGCATAATTTGAAGTATAAGTACCGGTAGCAACATAATCATAATAGCCTTGCATTGCATCAAGAAGACGAGTTGAGTGGTTTCCAAGACCTTCACCAAGTGGGAAGAAGTCTGTGTAAAGTTTGGACGTATTGTATGGTTTACGTACCATCCCGTTGAAGAACATACTGATATCAAAGTTTTTATAAGAAGCTGAAAAATTTATACCACCTTGAATAACAGGAAGGTTGCTTCCAATATAAGCCTGATCACTTGTCGTAATCTTTCCGTCTCCATCGACATCAGTATATCTGATACGACCTACACCCGGAGCCCCAAATTGAACATCGTACTTATCATTATATTCATCAACTTCAGCCTGGGTTCTGAATACGCCGTCAGTAACATAACCAAGATAGCCATTAAAAGGAAGGCCGACGTTAGTAACACCAGCAGCCATATTGCCCAAACCAAAAGTATAATAGATCTCCTCTGGAAGGTAAGTAATGGCATTTTTCTGCCAGGCTACATTTGCATTGATCTCATAACTGAAATCACCAACAGTATTTCGGAAGGTCACAATTCCTTCGAGACCCTTGTTGTTCATGGATGCACAGTTCTGATAAGAAGAACCACCTTCTCCGTTGACAGCGGCAACAGGAAGCTGATACAGCATATCAGAGGTATTCTTGTCATAGTATTCAAAAGACAATGTCAATCTATTTTTAAGAAAACCGGCATCAATACCGATGTTGTACTGCTCAGTTTGTTCCCAACGCAATAAAGAATTACCTGACTGGGTGCGAACGGCTCCCGAACTAAGAGTTTTTCCGTCTCCGTTTAAGTTATAGCTGCCATTCCAAATATCGACTGTATAAATATTATATGTTGCAGTATTACTGATCTGGTCGTTACCGTTAATCCCCCAGGAAAATCGCAACTTAAGATCTGAAAGCCAATTATTTGTTTCAGACATAAAAGTTTCGTTTGAAATACGCCATCCAACAGACGCAGAAGGGAAAATACCAGCATTATTTAACGAGCCGAAACGGGAAGATGCATCACGACGAACAGTCGCAGAAAAAAGGTACTTATCCGCAAAATTATAGTTTGTCTTTGCAAAATAAGATGTCATGGAATACAGGTTAGCTGTTTCATTTGCACCCCTTTGACCCTCAGCAACGTTCAGATATACATAGTCAAGAGATGTAAGAGCATACTCGTCACCGGTACCGGTCAGCATATGGGATCTGTTTTTTTTATGTTCAGTGCCAAGCAAAAAGGTTGCATTATGTTTATCAACGCTCAAGTTATATGAAGCGGTATTGGTCCACACCCATTCCAAATACTGATCTTCTGATACAATAAGAGAACTAATGAGACCTGAACGTACATGCTCATCCCAGGCAGGTGTAAATACTTTTGAATAATTAGGATTATAATTGATACCGAATGTAGATTTGAGAACAAGATTCTTTACCGGTATGGCTTCAATATAGGTGTTACCAAAAATACGCCAACTGTTATAAGTTGAATTGTTTGCTTCATTGTCAAGATAACGGATAGGATTGGTACGGCTGCCAAGGAGATCGACTTCAGAGCCGGCATAACTACCATCACTTGCATAGACAGCCTGGGCAGGATGCTGAGCAAGCAGCTGTTTTTCAATAGGCTCATATGCATTTGGTTTCTTATGCTGTGTCCAATAGGTAATATTTACAGACTCGCCAACTTTAAGTTTGTTGTCAAGAAAACGATATTCATTATTAAGTCTTGTCGAGAGAGACTTGTAATCCGACCCCTTGAGAATACCTTCCTGATCAATGTAATTAATACTCAGTGAAGAAACATGATCCTTGGTGCCTTTTGACATTGAAAGATTGTACGTTTGCATCAGAGCAGGACTGTAGCACTCTTTTAGCCAGTCAGTATCAGAAATGATCATTTCAAGGCCGTCTTTTGAATAGTATGGTTTACCAAGTTTAAGCTGTGCGGTGGCACCTTCACCATAAATAATTGATTTAGGAGTAGTCCCATAGTCATACTGATAAGCTGCCCAATAAACATCGCCCCACTCTTGAGCATTCAACAAAGGGATGTTGTTCTGGAATGTCTGAAGAGTCTGAGTCATGTTGAAATCAATCTTGATAGTACCTTCTTTTGCCTGTTTTGTAGTAATAATAATTACACCGTTTGCAGCCTGAGCGCCATAAATTGCTGCAGAAGCAGCATCTTTAAGCACCTGAATTGACTCGATATCATTACTTGAAATAATGGTGCCTACGTCAGAACGAGTCATAACTCCGTCAATAACATAAAGAGGAGAGGAGTTATTAATAGTAGTAGTACCACGAATTAAAGAGGATGTACCCTGTCCGCCAGGAGTACCATCAGATACTACATTCATACCGGCAACACGGCCTTGAATGGCAGTCAAAACGTTACCGGTAGGAATATCGGCTACCTCTTTTATTTTGACAACAGCAACAGATCCGGTTAAATCTGCTTTTTTCTCGGTCATATAACCAGTGACAATAACGTCTTCCAGAAGTTCTTCCGACTGAAGCATTTTTACGTTGATCACATTAGATGTGCCAACCGTAATTTCTTGTTCTTCAAATCCAATAAATGAAAATTTTAGAACTGAACCTGAAGTTGCTTCAATGGAATAATTGCCGTCGATATCAGTTACTGTCCCTGTTTGGGTGTCTTTGATCACGACTGTTGTTCCCGGTAATGGTTCTCCATTCGGATCTGTTACTCTCCCATTAATGATATTAGTCTGACAAACAGCTTGAATGCTGAAGAGCAACATCAAACCAATAACGAGTAATCTTAATGGTTTTCGTCTTTTCATAAGTTATAGTTTTATAAGTTAGACAATAATATAAATAGATGCCTGTTTGCTAAAAAATGCTCATGCAAGTTCTTAAATATCTATATTTTGATTATATGCCAAATTGATAATTCTGGTAGGAAAAACTCGTAATTGTCAAAATTCAGTAAAGCAAAACCAAATAACATTATTAATTTAGTTGCTGTCACTTTGGAACATGATAAAATATCTTATGAAGAAGTATTTCCTGATAGTAGTGTTAATTTTTTTTGTTTCCTGTAACAAGCAGACAGATAGAAACAAGGACAATTTTGTTATCGGATTTTCTCAATGCACAACAGATGATGATTGGAGGAAGACAATGAACGAGGAAATGTTCAGAGAGATAAGATTAAGCCAGACCGACAGGTTCAAACTTATAATAAAGGATGCGAAAGGAGATAATCAAAAACAAATAGATGATATAGAGGAGTTGGTTAATTCAGGCATCGACCTCCTGATTGTATCACCCAACGAAGCTGACCCTTTAACTAAAGTGGTAAATGAAACATTTGACAAAGGTATTCCTGTAATTACTGTAGATAGAAATATTAACTCAAATAAATTTTCTGCATATATTGGTGCTGACAATTTCGTTGTTGGTAAAGAAGCAGGGCTTTTTGCCGTTGAATTGTTAAATAAAAAAGGGAAGATAATAGAAATATCAGGGTTGAAAGGCTCAACTCCTGCAATGGAAAGGGCTAGTGGGTTTAGGGATGCAATACAGAATTACCCTGAGATTCAAATAATCAAAAGTATTAATGGCGACTGGTTAATGGAGAATTCCATAATCTCTACCGATACTCTTTTCAATAATTTAAGAGACTTTGACCTTGTTTTTGCACATAACGATGTTATGGCGTATGGAGCTTACTTGTCAGCAAAAAAGTATGGGATTAAACCTTTTATTATCGGTATCGATGGATTGAATAACCCAAATGCAGGGGTACAGTTTGTTTTAGATGGTTATATTAATGGCACTTTTCTTTATCCTACAGGTGGGGATAAAGCTATTCAACTGGCAATGGCTATCCTGAATAAAGAACCATATGAAAGGTACAATTATCTTAATACGATAAAAATTGATAAATCAAATGCAAGGATGACCAGGCTTCAAGGGGAACAGATCGGCGACCAACAATCGAAAATTGATGTGTTAGATGGACAGCTGTCTGACATGTATTCAGTTTTGAGAACTAAAAATACTTTTCTGTTATTAACTTCTTCTCTTGTTGTGCTTGTTTTATTAATTGCCGTCTTAACCTTTTATATCATGATTAACAAAAATCGTATAAATAAGGAACTTGGGAATAAACACAAGATTATTAGCCTGCAATACAATACAATATCAAAACAAAGAGATGACTTAATAAGGATGTTGAAAATAACTGAAGAGACAAAAGAAAAGAAACTTCAGTTGCTTACCAATATCTATCATGAATTTAGAAACGTGCTTACAATAATTAAACCCCCTGTAAAGGAATTGATGGATTTTCAGCACAATGAAATTGTAAGTAAAAAATTATCTGTTGTTAATAAAGGAGCCGAAAGGTTGCTTCGGCTTTCCGAAGAAATACTTAATTACACAAATAATAATATCTACAACACAGTTTTAACTTACACAAATATTAATTTAAGCAAATTTGTTTCAAATAATATTGATGTTTTTAAGCAAAAAATTATTGAAAAAAGGATTAAGTTAATTCAGAATATACAGGAAGAAATATATATTGATTGCGATGTGTCGGTAATCGAGAAGGTAATGTATAATCTTTTGTCGAACGCAATAAAATACAGTTATGAAGGCGGAAAAATAGTCATTTCCTTAATAGATAAAGATACAAATGTATTGATTACTATTAAGAACTCGGGAAAAGGAATACCATCAACAGATTTACCTCACATATTTACAAGATTGTATCAGGCAAAAAACTTGAATTCAGGTTTGAAAAATGAAGGCACAGGAATTGGATTAGCACTTTGTAAAGAGTTAGTTCAACTTCACGGGGGGAGAATCAATGTGGACAGTGTAGAAAATGAGTTTGCCGAATTTACCGTAATAATACCAAAGAATCATCAGCAACTAAATTTCGAAGACGAAGCTCTTACTGGTTCCTTTGGGATTTCGCCAGATAAAGAAGTAAATAATTCAGCTAAAGAAAATACAATACTGGTTGTTGATGATAATCCCGATATATTAAGATTAATCGTAAACATTATAAAGAATGAATACAATGTAATAACTGCGTATAATGGTGAAAAGGGTTTGGAGCAGGTATTAAATAATTCACCGGATATTATTATATCTGATATTTTAATGCCGATTATGGATGGAATGACAATGTGTATCAAAATAAAAAACAATCCATTAATTTCACATATTCCAATTATTTTACTTACTGCGGTCGATTCAACCGATTCAAATGTAAAAGGTCTTGAAGTAGGTGCTGATGCATACATTACAAAACCATTTAATGAAGAGTTGTTGAAAATGACTATTCGTAACTTAATTGCAAAAAGAAATAGGTATAAAGATATTTTTGGGTTTACAAAATTTGTTGAAAATTTTTCCCGAACAAAGGCTAAGGAGGATCAGGATTTTATAAAAAAATGTATTAAATATATTTATGAGAATATAGAAGATGAACATTTTACCATTGATCATCTTTCAGAATTAATGAATGTTTCCCGCTCCTCACTATATAAAAAGATAAAAAGAATAGCTGGGTTAAGAGCAGTTGATTTTATGAAAGCTGCCAAATTAAACTATGCTGCAAGACTTTTATTTAACAGTAATCTAACAGTTAGTGAAATTGCTTGGAAATCGGGATTTTCAGACACAAAATACTTTAGCAAATGTTTTTCTATACAATTTGGCAGCAATCCGAGCGTGTTTAGAAACAAGCTTATTAATCAAAATTGAGCTTTAAGATGTACAAATAAGAAAAAATGAATTATTTCATCAGTTAATTGGTCTCTCGACTAATATTCTACTTTTTGTCTCAATTCTGCCTTGATTATTTCTTTACTTACTATTTCCTCCATTACCTTATAACCTTCAAGATTTGGATGAACGCCATCCTGAGAATATTTTTCAGGAAATCCTCCCTTGTCGTCGACAAAAGCTGAGTAGTAATCAACGTAAGGAATGTTGTTATCAGAGGCATATTCTTTTATCATCTGGTTTAGTTTTTTGATTTTTCCGACAGGCTCAATTTCTTTGTTCCATGAGTATTGATATACTGGATGAACTGAACAAAGTATTGGTTTAATATTATTTGCCTTTGCGATTTCTGTCATGGATACAAGATTTCCGAAGATATTTTCGAGAGAAATGGGGCCGGTATTTTCAGCGATATCATTTGTGCCAGCCAAAATAACTACAGCTGATGGTTTTAAATTAACCACATCTTCCCTGAAACGAACCAGCATTTGAGAAGTTGTTTGCCCACTGATTCCCCTGTCGATAAAATTATTTTTTTGAAAAAAATCGTTATCATACCTAATCCAAAAATCAGTTATTGAATTTCCATAAAAAACAATACTGTTCTTTTTCCCCTCTTCTTTTACTTTTATATTATCGTTACTGTATCTTGTTAAACCTCCCCAATCAGTTTTCAACATTTCCTGCTGAGATTCCTGCATTTTTTGATAATCTTTATAAGACATGCTGGCATAGTATCCCTGTGGTTTTTCAGGCCAAAGAAGCCCTTCGCCTCCCAACCAGGTCACAAATTGTTCAATCCATCCGTCAGTTGGATTATAGTTCTTGTCAATGCCAAAACCATGGCCGCCTTTGCCGAAGACATGAAATTCTACCGGTTGACCAACATCATTCCATTTATTATAAATCTCCATAGCGTGCGGAACTAGTTTCAGGTGGTCGTCGTTGGCAACTGCAATAAAAGCAGGTGTTTTCACTTCAGGAACTTTCCCTTTAATTTCACCAATCCATGGATAAATTGCAGCAATAAAATTTGGCCTGTTTTCATCGTTACAATTATATACAACCGACATGGTAACAGTTCCTCCTGCTGAAAATCCCATAAATCCAATCCTGTTCGGATTAAGCCCTAATTCTGCTGCATTTTTTCGAACGTAAGAGATTGCAGAAAGACCGTCATTCATTGCATAAGGAATTATTTCTGAAATCATAGAATCCCGTTTTGCATCACCACTAAAGAAATTATCATTTAGTTCAGTAAAGGGGTCTTCGTAAGTCGGATATAAAGAATATTTCAACACAAATGCATCAATACCCTGCTTATTCAGGTATTTTGCCACTTCAATACCTTCATTGTCAATCGACAAGATTTGCAATGCACCGCCGGGAGCAATAATTACCGAAGTTCCTGAAAGATTATTATCAGCCGGATAGTGTATCAAAGAAGGTTTTATAACATTATAAACAATTCTTTTAGCGGGGTTCGAATCAATAGTTGTTTCCTTGAGATTACTTATTTTAGGGCTCATTGGCATACTTTGTTCCAAAGGAATTATTTTTTCCTGAGCCAAAATTGTTGTGAATGTGAATGCTAATAATTGAAAGCAAATTAAAATGCTTATTCTCAATTTCTTTTTCATATTATTACGAGTTGTTTAATTTTTCATATAAAAATAGAATTTTAGAAGACGGATTTTATTTAATAAGTACTTCAAAATCAATATTCTTCAACCGCAACCGGTTGCAGTTGATAACTTTTATATAAAACTCAATTTTTTTTGGAATTAGTGAATGTTTTCGGGCTTCCTTTTAAAAAATAAAGTGGACGCTAATAATACAAAAGTATTTTGTAAATAATTTATAGGTACAAAATTCCTGAAAGAGAGGAAATGATTGTTCTTTAATTAATTATAATTGGTCGGTCTGCAGGGATTCGAACCCTGGACCCGCTGATTAAGAGTCAGCTGCTCTGCCAACTGAGCTACAGACCGATTAGGGAAGACACTAAATTTCTGTAAAGTTAAAGTTTTAATGTTACAGGAGCACTCAATTCACTTTCATTATTTAATCGATCGAGAACTGAAATCCGTATTTCATATTTTTTCTTTTTCCTGTTTATCCTTTCAAATTTATATTTGTCTCCGTTCAAAACAGTGATAAATGATTCAGGATTATCAACATCCAGAGGTATGCCTGATTCAGTAATATAAAGGAGAAAACGCACAGGTTTATTCATTTCATCTTCAGTTGGTAGAACTCCCCATAAAATTTTTTTGCCTCTTTTTTTGAAGTTGGAAACCGGCTGTGGCGAAATGCTGTCGAGCCAGGGCATTGGAGGCACTAATGCAGGAGCTTTATAATAGTTGTATTTTAAGCTGTCCTGAAATCCCATCAAATCACGTAAAAAATGGTTACTGCTGTAGAATGCTGAACCGCCAATTTCATAAATTTCACGAGTCGTTTTAATCTGTTTTGGAAGTTCCTCTGGCAGGGTCCATTCTTTTATTGTAGAGGCTGCATCACTTTTGTAAACGGCATGTCCAATGTACATCGCTCTTCCATAAGCATGGTTTTTCCACCAGTTTGCCAATAAATTAAAATCTACCGTTGAATGGCCAATTTGCCAGTATAACTGTGGTAAACAATAGTCTATCCACCCGCTTTCCTGCCACTTGATTATATTGGCGTATAACTGGTCGTAATTTGTTGTTCCGGCTTTAGTGTCTGAACCAAGCGGGTCATCAGATTTGTTTCTCCACACACCAAAGGGGCTGATTCCAAATTTTACCCACGGTTTGGTGGCTTTTATTGTGTCGTTTAGCATTTTAATGATGATATCGACATTTTCACGTCTCCAATCTGCTTTGTCTTCAGGTAAAAAACCACGGCTGTATTTTGCAAATGAAGCTGTATCCGGAAATTCTTCAGCAAGCGGATAGGGGTAAAAATAATCATCAAAATGTATGGCATCAATGTCATACCTGGATACAATATCTTTCACAACTTTTACAACGAATTCTCGTGTTTCAGGGAGCCCGGGATCAAAATATAGTTTTTCTCCGTATTCCAGTATCCAGTCAGGATGCTGAAATGCAATGTGGTTTCCTGCCAATGGTTCATTTGAATTTTGTGCTACACGATAAGGATTTAACCAGGCGTGCAGCTCCATTCCACGTTTGTGACACTCACTGACCCAAAACTCCAGAGGATCATAGAAAGGTGATGGAGCCTTCCCCGGGATTCCGGTTAAATATCGCGACCAGGGTTCTAAGTCCGATGGGTAAAAAGCATCGGCTGTCGGTCGAACCTGCAAAATAATTGTATTTATACCTAAATCCTGATGAAGGTTTAGGATGTCGATTATTTCTTTTTGCTGTTGTTCTGTTGAAAGTCCTGGTTCTGAAGGCCAGTCGATATTATTTACGGTGGCTACCCAAACTGCACGAAATTCGTACTTTGGTGAATGATTCTGTGCTTTTGTAGCAAATCCGAAAAAAATAAAGAAAATTAACAGCAGATATCGCATTTCTGTAGATTCAAATTTTAGTTCAACAAATGTATATATTACCCGCATAGAAGAAAATTCTTTTATTATTATTTAAAGTGTTTTTGGAGGATTAATTTTTTATTTTGCAGTATGATTTTAATTGCAGACAGTGGATCGACAAAAACCAATTGGTGTTCCATTTCATCAGAGGGAAAAAAGGAATTTTATACTACTGATGGAATAAATCCCTATTTTAGAACAAGAGAGGATATTGTTAAGGAATTGAAATTTAAATTGGTTCCAAAATTAAACGGCACAGTTAAAAAAATATGGTTTTACGGTGCAGGCATTATAAATACAGAGGTTGGAAAACCTGTTCTGGAAGCACTTTCCATTTTATTCACCAATGCTGTTATTGAAATTAATAGTGATCTTCTGGCTGCTGCTCGTTCAACATTACAAAATGAAAAGGGAATTGCCTGCATTCTGGGAACCGGTTCAAATTCGTGTTTATATGACGGGGACAAAATAGTTAAAAATATTCCGCCACTTGGTTTTATTTTAGGAGATGAAGGTAGCGGTGCCGTTCTTGGTAGAAAACTTCTGGCTGATTTTTTGAAAGGAATACTGCCAAAAGATTTGTCTGAAAAATTTCAAGATAATTTTTCGTATCCATATTCTAAGTTTTTACAGAAAGTCTATAAAGAGGAAAGGCCCAATGCGTTTTTAGCTTCTTTGGTTCCTTTTATTAGGGAAAATATAGAAAATATATACTGCAAAATGTTGGTCGAAAATTCATTCAGGGAATTTTTTCTTCGAAATATTTCTCTTTATGAAAATTGCAGTCAGTACACCACTAGTTTTGTTGGCTCGATAGCATTTTATTTTTCAGATATTTTAAAAAAGGTTGTTCGGAGCGAAGGCATGAGGACAGGTGTTGTAGTAAAGGATCCAATGGAAGGCTTGATAATATACCATTTGGGGAAAGAAAGAAACCTTATGATTAACATGTAGTTAACAATCCTTTCTTCATAAATGAATAAAATAGAAAAGTCTGTATTCACTGTTGTTAAGGAGAATAAAAGATATAGCTTTTATATACTACAATTAGGAAATTTTTAGATAAAATTTATGAAGAGGCTTCAGGTTAGCACTCCTTCGATTTTACGTATATTATGTAAGGAAAAAATTGATATCTTTGCCCATATTACAGTTTGTAAAAAATGAACTGTAAAAGTTATGAAATAAAGAATTATTTAAGAATAATCATTTGACTTACCATTCTGGTAAGTTTATGGTTTATTAGGTTTAGTTGGTTTAGGTTAGTTCCCGTGTTGGGAACAAAAAGGCTGTCGGTGGACAGCCTTTTCTTGTGTAAACAGACGGCTATCAGAAAGGAAACTCTTAACTTTGTTAAAAAAGAATGATGAAAACACTAATTAGAGATGCAACAGTTGTTAATGAGGGATTAAAATTTAAAGGGAGCGTATTAATTAGTGGTGATAAAATTGAAAAGGTTTATCCATATTCAGTTCCTGAAGATTTTGATTTGCACACCGTTAAAATTATTGATGCTCAGGGTTTATATCTGTTGCCCGGAGTTATTGATGATCAGGTGCATTTCCGTGAACCCGGCCTGACTCACAAAGGAGAAATTGCCACGGAAAGTAGGGCCGCTGTTGCCGGTGGTGTAACAACATTTATGGAAATGCCGAATACCAATCCTCAGTCGGTTACACAGGAAGAGCTTCAGAAGAAATACGACAGAGCGGCGTTGGTATCTCCGGCAAACTTTTCTTTTTACATGGGTGCAACCAATGATAATCTGGAAGAAGTATTAAAAACAGATCCTTCAAAAGTTTGCGGAATAAAGGTTTTTATGGGATCTTCAACAGGAAACATGCTGGTTGATGATGAAAAAACACTTTCAGAAATATTCAAAAATGCACCAACTCTAGTTGCAACTCATTGTGAAGATGAAGCGACCATTCAAAAAAATACAGAAATTGCCCGAAACAGGTATGGTGAGAATGTACCAATTTCAAGGCATTGCCATATTCGCAGCGATGAGGCCTGTTATATTTCTTCTTCAAAAGCGGTTAATCTTGCTTCAAAATTTAATACAAGGTTGCATATCCTGCATCTTTCTACCGCTAAGGAAATGGAACTTTTTAGTGTCGGGGATGTGGCTGACAAAAATATTACCGCTGAAGTTTGTGTTCATCATCTTTGGTTTGATGAAAGGGATTATATCACACATGGTACGCGTATAAAATGGAATCCTTCGATAAAGTGTACTTCTGATAAAGAAGCCCTTTGGGAAGCCCTACTGAACGATAAAATTGATGTAATTGCTACCGACCACGCTCCGCACACCTTAGATGAAAAAAACAATACATATTTTAAAGCACCTTCCGGTGGTCCTTTGGTACAACATTCATTGGTTGCCATGCTCGAAATGAGTAAAAAAGGATTTATTTCCCTTGAAAAAGTAATTCAGAAAATGTGCCATGCACCAGCTGATTTGTTTAGAATCGACAGGCGTGGATATATTCGTGAAGGCTATTTTGCAGATTTGGTTTTGGTTGACCCGGGAAAAAGTTGGGTGGTTTCACCTGAAAATATTTTATATAAATGTGGCTGGTCTCCTTTTGAAGGGACTGAATTCTCGCATCAGGTAGTTAAAACATTTGTGAATGGTGAAATCGCTTTTAATAATGGAGACATTACAAACAATATTTTTGGGATGAGAGTTTTATTTAGCCGATAATTAAGCAAAAAGTTACGTTTCAATATTTATAAATCCCTAAATGTATAAAGTGTTTGGATAATACAATTCGACATTTGTTCGATTTTGCTATTGACTAGCTTATAACATTTCCTTAACTTGTATGCAAAACCTTTAATACAAGACAGGCTAATTTTTTTTCGAATCATTTTCTAATTAATTGACTTATTCATTAATGTATGAATATTCACAGATATTCATTTTAAAAACCAAATACAATGAAAAATTATCTTTTTACTTTAATTCTGTTTGTTTTTAGTATTTGTTCTATTTATTCACAAGTGCCTGATGCCTTTAATTATCAGGCTGTGGTAAGAAATTCATCTGGAGAAATTTTAAGTAATCAAGAAGTTACATTTCAGATTAGTATTTTGCAGGATTCTGAATCGGGTACGGCAGTTTATGTCGAAACACATTCAGCAACTACTAACGAATTTGGACTTGCAAATTTGAAAATTGGTAAAGGAACATCAGTCAGTGGTACATTTAGCCCCGCAGGCTGGGGAACAAATCCTCATTTTTTAAAAGTTGAAATTGATCCGGATGGTGGAACAACTTTTATTGAAATGGGAACGACACAACTTTTGGCAGTTCCTTATGCTTTTCATGCGAAAACTGTGGAAGATGATCAGGTAGACGATGCTGACGCTGATGCAACAAACGAACTTCAAACTCTTTCCATTTCAGGAAATAATTTGTCCATACAAAATGGAAATACAGTGACTTTACCCACAGGAAGCGCAAGCCCTTGGACTAGTAGCACAGCAGGAATTAAATATTATGGTGGAAAAGTTGGTATAAATCATGATCCGGCTGATGATTCAGGTGCGCTTCAAATTTGGGGGGAAGATGGTATAAGCCTGGAAGTCGTTAATAATAGCGCTACTTTCCCGAATATATATGCTCAGAACGACTTGGGGACAGCTGCTTACATTGATGGTAAGCTCATAATTGATGATGGCACTCAGGGGGCTGGGAAAGTATTAACCTCCGATGCTAATGGATTAGCCTCATGGCAAAATGCATCTTCAAGCTTGTGGTCTCAAAATGGATCTGAAATTTATTATAATGGAAATGTTGGAATTGGAATCTCAGATCCACTTTTTAAATTGGATATTTCTAATAATTCGGGTGAAACATATTCCAGAATACGATCAGAAACAAGTGATGCCGGTTTATTTATTGAAAGATCAGGTGGTCCTGATATGGCTGGTTTAATTTTCAAAACGGGTGGAGCAAATGGATTTTATACCGGACTTTTAGGATCATACAGTTATAAAATTTCCACTCAAAATCCTACGCTAAATGGTCTTGAAGTAGAAATTGACGGAGATGTGGTTTTAAGTGATGAATTACATACTTCTACTGAGGGTAGCTCTAACATGATGCCATTCGCCTATGGTTATATTACAAGTGCAGGAAGTAATTCTTCAAGCACTTCAAATGTTGGGACTGTTTCAAAACTGTCGACAGGGCAATATAAAGTAGAAATAGCAGGGCTTGGAAGTGATTATATTGTAGTAGTTACCCCCAATCAGGGGAATGCATATCTAACTGGCGTTGTTACAGGAAGAAATTCAGAGTTTTTTGTAACCGCAATTTGGGATACGAAAAACGATGCATATTTAGATGGCGGTTTTTCATTTATCGTATATAAACCATAATCAACAAAATGAAAATGAAAAAATTAATATTTATTATTTTGATATTGGTTTCCGCAGGTGTAACTTTTGCCCAGGAAGTTATTTCAGCTGCAGGAGAAACAAAAAGTAACTCAGGTTATGAAGTTAGCTGGACAGTTGGTGAACCTGCAATTCAGACTCTTTCATCTGAGTCAAATACACTCACACAGGGATTTCACCAGACAGAACTGATAATTACGGCATTAGATGAAATTACTGACTTGAAAAATCTAATTTCAGTTTTTCCAAATCCAACACACCGGTTTGCTGTAGTGAAGTATAAAAATATTCCTAAACAAAATACTTACAGGCTTTTTAATTTGTCTGGTAAATTGCTCGAATCAAAAGAAATAAATTCAACCGAAACTCAGGTTGATTTAGCCCGGTTTGCTGAGGGGACTTACTTATTAAAAATAGTTCAGGATAATGGTAACCCACTTCAAACTTTTAAAATTATTAAGCGATGAAAAAAATTTCATCTTTTTTTACTGTTGAATTTTCGGGTTCCCAACTATTTTGTTTATCAAACTGAAATTCAGGTTCAACACGAGTAGATATAATCGCAAAGGCTATTTTGTATCTGAAAATGTTAAAGATTTCTGGCCACCGGAAAAGGCTCCGGGGGTCAGAAATTTTTTTTCTGCATTTTAAACATTTTCTTAAGTTTTTGATCAAGAAAAAATATTTAAAACAAGCAATAAATACAATGATTTGTGTTTAACATTTAGGAAGGTGGTGTGTATATAAATATGTTTTTCCTTATCAAAGTTTAAGTCCTATATTTTATATATTTAGCGCTTTTTTATTACAGGATAACGCTGCGTAAATAAAGCAATTAATATAAGTTTAAAAAATACTCATTTATGAGTATTTTATATTAAAGCATTATATTTTATCAAAGCATTTTATTTTTGTTGAATCGGATTGTATAATTTAAAAGCCGCTTAATAAATAGATTGTCAAAAGTCAATGACCAGAGTAAAGAATAATTTTGTTGTCAAAATATTGTCAGGTAGTAGCGATGAGTTTTCCCTTGAGCAACGCCTTTTTAATGTAATGATATTATTGCTTTCAATGTTAGGCTTTTTTGGTGCTTACCACAATCTTACATTGGGTTTAAATATGTATACAGTTTATCCTTCAGTTGTAGGTGGAATTTTATGTATATATTTTTATTATTTGTCTCGGGTTAAAAAGAAATACAGTGAAAATTATGTCTATGTTTTGGTATTTACTGCAGTAACAATTATTAGTATTGTTTTTTTTAATAACAGCGGTTCCGCTGGTCCTATTGTAATTCTTCATTTATGTCTTTTTAATATATTTATTCTTATAAGCAATGGACGGAATCAGTTAATCATATTATCAATTTTATTGATAAATGTTTCAGCTTTGTATTTTATTGAATATAAGTTTGAAGGTAAAATTCTGCATTATTCATCGAATACCGAAAGGTTCTGGGATGTACTCGTAACATTCCTTTATTCAACCATCTTCATGGTTGTTTCAACAATAATTTTTAAAAAAATTACAATAAAGAAAGACTTAAAGTAGAAAGGCAGAATCTTGAACTTCAAAAACTGAATGAAGAAATTAAGGAAAAAAATTTGTCTCTGGAAATAAAAACCCAGGATCTTGGGCATTCTATCGCAGAGGTTAAGGAGAAGAATGATTTTATTAATTCACTTCTGAAAGAACTGAACCATAGAGTAAAAAATAACCTGCAGTTAGTTTCAAGTTTATTAAATATGCAGGAATCAAAATTAGAAGGTAAAGGTGAAAAAGAATCTATCAATATAGCAAGGAACAGAATAATTGCAATTGGTTTGATTCATCAGAAATTGTATTCAGGTGATTCCAATTTAAATATTCTTTTAAATGACTATGTCAAAGAGTTGTGTGAATATCTGATTCAATCTGCTGATTCGAAAATTTATATCAGGTTTGATCTTCATCCGGAACCAATTTATACCAATGTTGAAACAACGGTTCATATTGGCTTGATTGTTAATGAACTTATTACAAATTCTTTGAAACATGCCTGGAGCCCAGACACAAACAAAAAATCCATTTTTATCAAAACTTTATTAAATCAAAAGAATAAACTTATACTTACAGTTTCTGATAACGGTAATGGGTTTTACGAAGAGAAAACAGTAAAAAGCAATACGTCGTTTGGATTACAGTTAATAAACTCAATAATAGAACAATACAGCGGGAAAATTGAAATTAAAAACGAGAAAGGTTCAATTATAAAAATAAGCATGATCATTTAAAATGGCAGAACGAAATAAAATATTCATTGTGGAGGATGAAGTAGTTGTGGCGAACGACATTAAACAAATACTTAATCTTAAAGGATTTAATGTTGTTGGCTTTGCCACAAAATATGATCAGGCTAAAACGAAAATTTCAGAACTGATTCCTGATATTGTACTCTGTGATATTCATTTACGTGACAGGAAAACAGGAATTGATTTGATGAAAGAATTGTCTGAAATGTTCAGTTTCAAAATAATTTTTATCTCAGCTTATTCAGATATTGAAACTGTCAAAAATCAAATCTAGTAAATCCCTTTAATTATCTTATTAAACCATTTAATAACCAGCAATTGGTAACGAGTGTGAGGTTGGCATTAATAGCCTTGAATTCAGAAATAACAGATACACCTTTGCCCACAAAACGCGAGCTTACAATTGTTAATTTAATTTCAAAAGGATTTAACAGTAAGAAAATCGGTGAAAAGCTATTTATAGCAAAGAATACAGTAGATACACACAGAAGAAATCTATTGAAAAAATATAAGGTGCAAAGCACAGCAGAACTAATTTCACTGTTTATAAGTAAAGATTGGATTCAATATAACAGGTAAATTATTCGGAGGAATATTTACATTGAAGAAAATAATTTGATTATTCTTTTTTCGGATTAACTCTTCAATTATATTTGTGCCCAAATTTTGAGATTTGGAAACTGCTCAGTTTCTTTCATATTTTAAGGGGCATAATAATTTTACAGAACTTCATAAAAAATTAATTGCCCCCCCGGGTGAAAAAATTTACCTGCAGGGATGTATTGGTTCTTACAAAACCATTTTACTCGCCAACCTTTTTCAACAAGTGCAAAAAAACTTTGTTATTTTATTGAATGACAGGGAAGAAGCGGCCTATTTTTACGATGATTTGAATAATCTCGGCTGGGCAGAAAATACACTGTTTTTCCCTTCTTCCTTTAAACGTTCGATCCAATACGATTCAATTGAACAGGAAAACATTGTTCAACGTACCGAGGTGCTGAACAAGCTGGCAGATAAGGAGAATTCCTATTTTCTGATTACTTATCCGGAGGCAGTAGTCGAGTCGGTGATTTCAAAGGCCGGGCTTGAAACCAATACCTTACAGGTTGCGAAAGGCGATAAGATTTCAATAGAATTTATCAATGAGTTTTTATTTGAATACGGTTTCGAGCGGGTTGATTTTGTTTACGAGCCAGGCCAATTTTCAGTGCGCGGGAGTATCGTCGATATTTTTTCTTTTTCACATGATGATCCCTATCGTATCGATTTTTTCGGAGACGAAATTGACTCCATCAGAAGTTTTGATATTGACAACCAGATTTCAAAAAATACTTTTAAACGAATAACCGTTGTTCCCAATATTCACCAAGATATTGAAGGGGAAAAAGTGTCGTTGATTGAATTCTTGGAAGGTGAAAATATTTTTATCGGAAATAACCTCGGGCAGTTTTTTGATTTTATTACTGAAATTCACAGGCAAACCATACTTTCAAAATCTGATATTGAAAATATACAGGAACTTATCGTTACCGGAAATCAGCTTAAAAATCAGCTTAAAACTGAAACGGTTATTGATTTTGGTAATGACTTATTTTTTGAACCTGATTTAACATTAAAGTTTTCAAACTCCAGGCAACCTGTTTTTAATAAGAATTTTGATTTGCTTGGTGAGAATCTGGTTGAGTATAGAAAAAGTGGCTATGAAATCTTTGTTCTTTCAAGCAGTGAAAAGCAAATTGAGCGTTTAGTTGCCATTTTTAATGATACTGACATAAATGTAAAATTTACTCCGGCAGAATTTATTTTACACGAAGGTTTTGTAGACAACGATTTGAAAATTTGTTGTTATACCGATCACCAGATATTTGAACGCTATCACAGATTTAAGTTAAAAACCAGGAAGGCTCAACGTGAGGCTATTTCTTTGAAAGAATTGAATAAACTGCACCCGGGTGATTTTGTGGTTCACATCGATCATGGAATCGGGAAATTTGCCGGACTTGTTAAAACAGAAGTAAACGGAAAAGTTCAGGAGGCCATTCGTTTGGTATACAAAGATAATGATTCGCTACTGGTTAGTATTCATTCGCTTCACCGTATTTCAAAATATAAGGGGAAGGAAGGAGCAGAGCCCAAGATAAATAAATTGGGTACCGGTGCGTGGCAAAAAATGAAAAATCGCACCAAAGCAAAAGTAAAAGATATTGCCAAAGAATTAATTGCTCTGTATGCCCAGCGAAAAGCAGAAAAAGGTTTTGCATTTTCAAACGACACTTACCTGCAAACAGAACTGGAGGCATCATTTATATATGAAGATACACCAGATCAGGAAAAAGCTACAATAGCAGTAAAGGAAGACATGCAAAAAAGTATGCCAATGGACAGGTTGGTTTGTGGAGACGTAGGTTTTGGAAAAACCGAAGTAGCCATCCGTGCGGCATTTAAAGCCGTTACCGATAGTAAACAGGTTGCAGTACTTGTACCTACTACAATTTTAGCATTGCAGCATTACAAAACATTTTCGGAACGACTGGAAAATTTTCCTGCAAAAATTGAATTTGTAAGTAGGTTAAAATCAACAGCAGAAATAAAAAGGACATTAAAGGATTTGGCTGCCGGGAAGATAGATATTATAATTGGAACTCATCGTTTGGTGAGTAACGATGTGAAATTTAAAAATTTAGGATTGTTAATAATTGACGAGGAGCAAAAGTTTGGAGTATCAGTAAAAGAAAAACTCAAGCAATTTAAAGTGAATGTTGATACTTTGACTTTAACAGCTACACCGATTCCGCGAACGCTCCAGTTTTCATTAATGGGCGCACGTGATTTATCTATAATCCAAACTCCTCCACCAAACCGATATCCCATTGTAACAGAAGTTCATGGTTTTAACGATCAGTTAATTCGCGAGGCTATTCTTTATGAGGTGGATCGAAACGGGCAGGTATTTTTTATTCATAACAGGGTTCAGAATATTTATGAAGTTGAAGAAACAATTAAACGAATTGTTCCGGGCGTGAAGACTGGAGTTGGTCACGGGCAGATGGACGGGCCAAAGTTGGAGCGTGTAATGCTCGATTTTATTAATGGCAAGTTTGATGTTTTAATTGCTACAACGATCATCGAATCTGGTCTTGATATTCCAAATGCCAACACAATTATTATAAATCAGGCTCAAAATTTTGGGTTAAGTGATTTACACCAGTTGAGAGGAAGGGTAGGGCGTTCAAATAAAAAGGCATTTTGTTATTTAATCACTCCGCCGCTTTCAACCATAAATGCTGAAGCAAGAAGAAGGTTAAAGGCTTTGGAAGAATTTTCAGACCTGGGAAGCGGTTTTAACATTGCAATGCAAGACCTCGATATTCGGGGTGCCGGAAATATGCTCGGTGCCGAGCAAAGTGGATTTATCGCTGATATTGGTTTTGAAACTTACCACCGGATATTGAACGAAGCAATCCAGGAATTGAAACAGGAAGAATTTAAGGGAGTTTTTGAAGGGGAAGATGCAAAACAAACGCAGGCTTTTTTGAATATTAAATTTGTAAATGACTGTCAGATAGATACCGACATGGAACTGCTTTTCCCCAACGATTATATTCCGGGATCTTCAGAGAGAATGTTATTGTACCGGGAACTGGATAATATTGAAAATGAAGAACAATTGCAGGTATTTGAAAAAAATCTGATTGACAGATTTGGGAAGTTGCCACAGGAAAGTATTGAATTACTTGAAGTTATGAGATTAAGGTGGAGGGCGATCGATTTGGGAATGGAAAAAATTATTTTGAAAAACAAAAAAATGATTTGTAATTTTATTGCCGATCAACAATCGCCATTTTATCGGTCGAGTGCTTTTGTTCAAATTGTTCACTTTATTCAAAAAGCTGAGTTAAAAGGGAAAATGAAAGAAATGAACCATAAACTTACACTTACCTTCCCTAATGTTCCGAATGTTGAGACCGCAGATTATATTCTTGAACGAATAATAAATTCAGTCAATAACTGATATAGCAATTTAATTGTATAATTTAACGCAACCTTTTAGTTAAAAATCAATCTTAGTTAACATGGTAAAAATGGTTGGGATTATTAATTTTGCAAACGGCATAATTGTTTAAAACAGAAATATATTTGTTTGGAAGTATAAAATTAAAGAACATGAAAAGATTAAATTATTTTAGTGGAGGTTTATTGATTTTGGTTTTAATGTTTTTATTGGGAGCATGTAATAAAAACAATGATGAAATCTTTGAAATTGATGGTGATGTTGTTTTCATTAAAAAAACAATAAATGATGAGGTTGTTTGGGGAGCCGCTTATTATGCGTATGGAAATAAAAGCATTAGTTCAGCAACCGCAACTTTGCCAAATAGTGTAGGAACAGTCGATCTGGAAGCTTATGGGTCATATACTTATACCTTTACCAAAGAACCTGGTGACCAGGATTTTGGTTTAAATTTTCCCATGCCGGGGAGTTATTCTTTTGAAGCGACAAATACCAGCGGACTGACAGCGGAAGCTACTGATGATCAGGACTATTACAATATTGGAATTGCCGAAATTGATTCAATAATTTTCGAGCCTGAAAATTTGTGGCTTCACGTAAAATGGAATGATGTAGATGGTGCAGATGCTTATGTTGTAAGATTATTCAAAACCAACGGGGTTATGATATTTAATGGTGTAATTTTAGGTACAGATGAGCCCGAATACTTTATCTCAACATATCACAATACGGGTACATGGTCGGAAGCACCAGTGAAAAACAGTACTTATGAACTTAGAGTACAAAGTATTATATACGATTCAGATGCTACTGCCAGTGACTTTAATCAAAATGTTCAGGAAATAAGTGTAGCTTCACAGCCAATTGTTTGGGAATTGAATTAGTCCTAGAAAAATATTAGACAAACTACCTGTGAAAGCAGGTAGTTTTTTTATACACAAATACTAAATACTACAAAATTAGTAGAAATATTACAAAAATAGTTTTTCTTTTAATTATTTAGTACTATATTTGTAGTAGATGATATTAAGTATGATTTTTGATAGTTAAATACTTTTTGTTTTTACTCATTACTTACTACTAAATACTCATTACTAATAAAAATGAAATCACTTACTAAAGCCGAAGAACAAATCATGCAAATCCTTTGGGATTTAAAAGAAGGAATTGTAAAAGACGTAGTCGAAAAATTTGATGAACCACAACCTGCCTATACTACTGTGGCAACTGTATTAAAAGTGCTAGAAAAGAAAGGTTTTGCCGCTCATAAAAAAATAGGCAATACACACCTTTTTTTTCCCGCTATAAGTAAAAATGACTATACTAAATTTCAGTTCAGTTCACTTTTGAAAAATTATTTTAACGGTTCATTTCCTAAAATGGCTACTTTTTTTGCCAGGGAGAACAACCTTAGCATTTCCGAGCTTGAAGAGATGATAAAAATTACCGGGGCAGAATTAAATAAGGAACAAAACAAAAATTAATTATGGAAACGTTGTTTGCATTTCTGCTAAATTCCTCGCTGGGGATAATATTATTTTACCTGGTTTACTGGTTTTTTCTACGGAATGAAACTTTTTATCGGGCGAACCGCTGGTTTCTTTTACTGGCTCTGATAATTTCTGTTTTGATACCTGCATTTCCTTTGAAATATTCAGTAATATATGAGCCGGAAAATGTTGCCGGCACTATTGGAGCAATAACGGATACTTTCAAAAATGTTGAAATTGCAAGTCGTTCAAAAGAATTAAAATCGGAAATTTTCAATTGGAAGCAGGGGCTGACATTAATTTACTTTACCGGGACAGCTATTTTTTTACTTAGGTTATTGTTGCAAACCTTTATTCTTATTCATATGATTCTGAAATTCAGAATAAAGAAGATAAAGGGAATGCTGGTTGTAGAGAATAAAAAATATGGGCTCCCTTTCTCGTTTTTTAATATCATATTTATTAATCCGAAATTTCATACTCAGGAGAATCTGCCGGAGATTTTGGCTCACGAAAATGTGCACATTCGCGAGCATCACTGGTTCGACCTGCTTTTTATAGAACTGTTAACAGTCATCTTTTGGTTCAATCCATTTATTTGGTTTTTTGAACGATCAATCAAACAAAACCATGAGTACCTTGCCGACAATGGTGTTATTTCCATGGGGCACAGTGCGGCACGGTACCAGGCTTTATTGTTAAACCAGTTAATGGGTATGCAGATTATTGGAATTACCAATAACCTGAATTTTGCCCTTAACACAAATCGATTAAAAATGATGACGAAAAAGAAAACTTCTGCCTTCGGGCGTGTAAAAATGATGTGGGCTTTGCCTGCAGTTGCGCTGCTCTTGTTTGCTTTTGCTGAACCCGATTACAAAATTACCGATATGCAGAAAAATGAGATTTCTGCTGCAATGATTGATTATTCAGGTCAAGAAAGCATTAAACTCAAAGGAACTGTAGTTGACGAGGATGGTGATCGGTTACCCGGAACTTCTATTGTTATTAAAGGTTCTATGATTGGAACTGTAAGTGATTTGGACGGAACTTTCTCCATTGAAATACCCGAAAACTCGGATCTGGTTCTGTCCTTTGTCGGAAAGAAAAGCATAATTGCTGCGTATTCGGAAATTGCTTTGGGACAGAAAAAAGATGGTGCTTTCGTTCGTGAATACAAGTTGGAAGATTTGGTTGCGAATTTGATCAATAAAGATTATTCTGGAGAGCAACTGATTCCACCACCTCCGCCTCCTCCTCCTAAAGTTGTAGAAGTACCTGTACCTGCCAATGGAAAAACTCCACCACCTCCGCCAACAAAAGCAAATGGTGAAGAAGAAGTGTTTTATATTGTTGAAGATTGGCCAAAATATCCCGGTGATTGGGATGCGATGCAGGATTACATTTCGAAAATGCAGCAAAAAATTGCACAATCAAAAGGTATTAAAGGAAAAGCAAAAGTATTGTTTACCGTAAATGCAAAAGGAAAAGTAAGCGATATAAAAATAGTGGAAAAAGACAATGACGGGGCTGCAAAAGGGGCTGTCGCATTAGTTTCTGAAATGCCGGACTGGACACCTGGCAAACAACGCGGGAAATCTGTCCCGGTAAAATATTTACTTCCGGTTGAATTCAAATAACTGAAAAACAGAAAATATTATTACGGCGGATGAATCAAACTCATCCGCTTTTTTTATAAAAAAGGCCACATTTCTGTAGCCTTCAAATATTCTGATTTTTTTAATTAATCTTTTCTTTCGTACTTCCTGAACCAGCTTCGCATTTTCATTTTCAGAACGCCCCAAAGTGCTTCATTAAAAATACCTCCGCTCATTTTTGATGTACCTTCCTGCCGGTCGGTAAAAACGATTGGAACTTCTACTATATTAAAACCAAATTTGTAGGCCGTAAACTTCATTTCAATTTGAAATCCGTAGCCAATCAATTTAATTTTTTCGAAATCAATAGTTTCAAGAACTTTTCTTCGGTAACATTTAAATCCGGCTGTGGTGTCATGAATTTTCATGCCGGTAACAATTCGCACATATACAGAAGCAAAATACGACATTAATACACGACCCAAGGGCCAGTTGACGACATTAATTCCCGAAACATAGCGCGAACCAATAGCGACATCAGCACCATTCTCTACAGCCTGATAAAGTCTTTCCAAATCTTCCGGATTATGCGAAAAATCACAATCCATTTCAAAAATATAATCGTAATTATTTTTTATAGCCCAATTAAATCCGGCAATGTAGGCTGTTCCAAGACCAAGTTTTCCCTTCCTTTCAAGAATGTGAAGTTTCTCTGGGAATTCCGTCTGTAACTTTTTAACAATATTTGCAGTGCCGTCGGGTGAATTATCTTCAACAATTAAAAGCTCAAAAGGTGTTTCCAAAGAAAATACCTTTCGGACCATTTTCTCAATGTTTTCTTTTTCGTTATAGGTTGGAATAATAACCAGATTTTTCGACACAATCCCAAAATTTAAGTTTATAAACGAAAATACACTTTTGTGTGTAATTTAAATTACCTAAAACTTATTTTATTCAATGAAAAAAATGACAACTGGCTTTCTTTGAAAATCATGTTTATAAAATTCAGGTTAATAAAATAGTTTTTTGATGTGTTTTTTCTGTTTTTGTTGTCATATATTTTTAAATGTATTCAATTTTGTATCTATTAGACAAAAAAGAAAATTGGATAAATGGAGATAAAATGCCGAAAAGTTGGTGACGATTGTTATGGCTTGAGAGAGATGATTTTGCTTTTTGATATAAGTCAACGATTGATACAAACGCGTCAGCTAAAAAATGATTTACCAACAATTTTAAGAATGATTGTGGAATATTTAGAGGCTGAGCGTAGCTTTTTGTCCATTTTTAATCGTGAGAATTCAAAAATATATATTGAAGCTGCACATGGTTTAAGTTCGTCGCAACAGGCAAAGGGAAAATATGAACTGGGAGAAGGGATAACCGGAAGAGTCGTGGAAATGGCACGTCCGGTTGTAATTGAAAAAATTTCAAAATCAAGTTTATTCTTAAATAAAACAAATCAGGAAACCCGGAAAGACGGTCAGGAGCTTTCCATTATTTGTGTGCCTATTGTTGAAAATGCAAAAGTTGTTGGAACATTAAGTGTCATCAGGGTATACAATCCACATATTTCTTTTGATGAGGATATCCGGATGCTAACTATTATAGGATCTCTGATTGGTCAGGTTGTAAGATCGCGCCAGGAAAGATTGGAAGAATTGGAATTGCTGAAACAAAAAAACTTTGAACTTGAAACCAAACTTTCCGGAGTAAAGAATCTGAACATGATTGGGAATTCATCAAAAATGAGGGATGTTTTTTCGTTGGTTCAGATGGTCGGAAAAACCAATTCTACAGTACTTATCCGGGGTGAAAGCGGTGTAGGGAAGGAATTAATTGCTGATGCGATACACATGGCCAGTAATAGAATTAATAAACCGTTTATAAAAGTAAACTGTTCTGCTTTGCCGGAATCTTTAATTGAAAGTGAATTGTTCGGGCACGAAAAAGGCGCCTTTACAGGGGCTGATGCTCAACGAAAAGGCCGTTTTGAACTGGCTGATAAAGGCACGATATTTTTAGATGAAATTGGCGACATCCCACTTTCTGCCCAGGTTAAAATTTTGCGGATTATTCAACAACGTCAATTTGAAAGACTGGGTGGAACCGAAACCATTAGCACCGACGTACGGATTATTGCTGCAACAAACCGCAAACTTGAGGATATGATTAAGGATGGGGAATTTCGGGAAGATTTATATTACAGGATTAATGTTTTCCCGATTTTTATTCCGCCGCTTCGTGAAAGGCGCAATGATATTCCTCTGTTGGTTGATCATTTTATTGAAAAGTTTAACAGGCAAAATAATTCAAAAATCAAAAGAATCACAACCTCTGCTTTAAATATGTTAATGGTTTATTCATGGCCGGGGAATATACGTGAACTTGAGAATTGTATTGAACGTGCCTGTATATTGAGCACCGATAATGTTATTCACAGTTATCATTTACCACCATCATTGCAAACGGCCGACTCAACTAATACTTCAGCAAAAGGTGGAATGATGTACACGGTGGAACAGGTGGAGCAGCAGTTGATTCGCGAAGCACTGACCACTACAAAGGGAAATATCGTAAAAGCGGCCGAAAACCTGAAAATAACAGAAAGAATGTTGGGTACGCGGCTAAAAAAGTATAATATTGATGCCTGGAGATTTAAAGTCTGATAAATGAGCAATAGAAGATTTGTCCAAGTCGATTTAAATAATGAAGAACATTGTTCTGCTCTTCTTCAATTGCTGAATGATTATATGCTCGATGAAATGGGAGTTGGGGCGCCGATACCAGAAGATTTAGGCCCGAAAATATTAAGTGGTCTGAAAAATCATGCAGCTTATATTGGTTTTTTTGTTTGTGTTGGAGACGATTTCGCGGCGCTTACTAATTGCAATCTCAATTTCTCTACCTGGAAGGCAAAACCTTTGATTAATATCCACGATTTTATTGTTTCTCCAAAATTCAGGAAACAGGGAATCGGACTTTTCTTGCTAAACGAGATTGCAAGATATGCTTTAGAAAAAGGGTATTGCCGGATAAATCTTGAGGTTCGCCATGATAATTTGAAAGCTCAAAATCTTTATAAAAAAGCCGGATTTAAAGAATGTCAGTCGCCCAATTATTTTTGGGAGAAAAAACTTGTGTAAAACGAATTTGAAATGGTATGGTTTAGGTTATTTGTATATCAGATAATTTTTTTGCCCGATTTCAAAATTCATTTTCTGAACTTCTCACATTTTACTTCTGACTTCTGCCTCCCAGCTTCCAACTACCTTCCCTACTAAATTGTAGGTTAATCCAATGTTAAATGAGCTTAACCATTTGATTTACGGGTAGTTTACCTGTTTTTTACATGAATGTTAACCTTGAGCCTTAATCTTACAAAAATGTAGGATTTCCAGTGTCTCTTATTTATAATCATTTTGAACAGAAAAACAAACTCATTTGAAAATGAAGGTTTTACAGTTGGTGTTGTAGAAATATGTTGTCCAGCATGTTTTTTGGCATATCTCTCGTTATGGGCCTCTCAAACGAAACGAAAATTAATTTTAAAAACAGAGTAACATGAGAAAGATTGCTATTTACGGGAAAGGTGGAATTGGTAAATCAACCACAACTCAGAATACAGTTGCAGGATTAGTAGAAGCAGGTAAAAATGTAAAAGTTGTAGGATGCGACCCAAAAGCTGACTCGACACGTCTGCTTTTAGGAGGTCTCGCACAAAAAACAGTACTCGATACACTTCGTGAAGAAGGCGAAGATGTTGAACTCGACGATATTGTAAAAGTTGGTTATGGCGGTGTTCGTTGTGTTGAATCCGGTGGTCCAGAGCCGGGAGTAGGTTGTGCCGGACGTGGTATCATTACATCGATCAATTTGTTGGAACAGCTGGGGGCCTGGGACGAAAGTTTCAAAATTGACTATACATTTTACGATGTATTGGGAGATGTGGTTTGTGGTGGTTTTGCGATGCCAATTCGCGAAGGTAAAGCCCAGGAAATTTACATTGTAGTTTCAGGGGAAATGATGGCCATGTATGCGGCTAATAACATTTGTAAGGGGGTGAAAAAGTATGCACAGGCAGGTGGTGTGCGTTTGGGCGGACTAATCTGCAACTCACGTAAAGTTGACAACGAAAGAGAAATGATTGAAGAGTTGGCAAAACGTTTGGGTACAAAGATGATCCACTTCGTTCCTCGCGACAACATGGTTCAGAGAGCAGAAATCAATAGAAAAACTGTTATCGAGTATGATCCATCTCATAATCAGGCAGACGAATACCGTGCACTTGCAAAAGCTATCGATGAAAATGACACGTTTGTCATTCCTGAGCCTTTAGAAATAGAAGAGCTGGAAAAATTATTAATAGATTTTGGTATTGCCAGCTAATATCAACTTTAAAATAAATCAAAAATCAATAAAAATAGGAGATATCAACTATGTTAATGATTAGAGCAATAATACGTCCCGAAAAATCAAGTAAAGTTTTAAAAGCCCTTTTTGAAGCTGGTTATATAGCGGTTACGAAAATTCCGGTAGTGGGTCGTGGAAAACAAAGAGGGATCAAAATCGGGGATGTTACCTACGATGAGCTTCCAAAAGAAATGTTAATTATGGTAATAAAAGATGAAGATAAGGACTTTGCTGTAACAACAATTATAGAAGCTGCCCGCACCGAACCCAAGGGTGCATTTGGAGACGGGAAAATTTTTATTTCTCCGGTTGAAGAAGCTTATACAATCAGTAGAGGAACTAAAGAATTGTAACCATTAAAATTTTGTGTTATGAAAATGATAATGGCTATAATCAGAATTGATAAGATGAATGAAACCAAGAAGGCGCTTACCGAGGCTGGAATCACATCGATGACGGCTACAGGGAAAGTGTTCGGAAGGGGAAAAGGATTTTGGGATGCAAAAGTAATGGAAGGCGCAAAAAAAGATATGCCTGAAGCACTTACCCATCTCGGAAAAGAACCCAGACTCAGACCACAGCGTGTACTTAATATTGCTGTTTCTGACCACAATGTGCAATTAACGATAGATACAATTATCGAAGTTAATCAGACACCTGCTCCCGGAGACGGAAAAATCTTTGTCCTTCCATTGGATGATGCATTAAGGGTCCGTACTGGTGAAACAGGAACGACAATTCTTTAATTAAAAAGACAAAATTATGCCGAATAAAAAAGATTATAGAAACGGACTTCCGGATCCTTCCGAATTAAAGGAGGAAATCCTGAAAAAATATCCTCGTAAAGTAGCTAAAAAGAGAGATAAGTCATTAGTGGTGAATGAACCGGGAAGTGGACAGGAAATTCTTGCCAATGTTCGTACAATTCCGGGAATAATTACACAGAGAGGATGTACTTACGCAGGATGTAAAGGTGTGGTTCTTGGACCAACACGTGATATTATTAACCTTGTTCACGGACCAATTGGTTGTAGCTTTTACGCCTGGTTGACACGTCGTAACCAGACAAAAGCTGAAGAAGGACAGGAAAACTTTATGACCTACGCATTTTCAACTGATATGCAGGATGAAAATATTGTTTTCGGAGGAGAAACAAAACTGAAAGATGCCATTCGCGAAGCATACGAAATATTCAAGCCAAAATCAATCGGTGTGTTCTCAACTTGTCCGGTTGGTCTTATCGGTGATGATGTTCACGCAGTATCGCGCGAAATGAAAGAGGAACTTGGAATCAATATCTTCGGTTTCAGTTGCGAAGGTTACCGTGGTGTATCTCAATCTGCTGGCCACCACATTGCAAACAACGGAATTTTCAAACATGTTGTTGGTAACGATGATCGACCAAGAACCGGAAAATTTCAGGTGAATCTTTTAGGAGAGTACAACATTGGTGGTGATGCTTTTGAAATTGAAAGTCTATTCGAAGAGGTGGGAGTTACTTTATTATCAACTTACAGTGGAAACTCTACCGTTGAAAGTTTCGCTTATTCTCATACAGCCGACCTGAACATGGTTATGTGCCACCGTTCCATCAATTATATCGCTGAAATGATGGAAGAAAAGTATGGCATCCCATGGGTGAAAGTAAGCTTCATAGGCGCTGAATCTACAGCGAAATCACTTCGTAAAATGGCCGATTATTTTGGCGACGATGAGTTGAAGGCTAACGTAGAAAAAGTAATTGTCCGTGAGATGTCAAAAGTGAAATCAGTAGCCGAATCAGTTAAACCAAAAGTTGAAGGTAAATTGGCCATGCTGTTTGTTGGTGGATCTCGTGCTCACCATTACCAGGATCTTTTCCATGAATTGGGAATTAGAACAGTTTCAGCAGGTTACGAATTTGCACATCGCGATGATTATGAAGGTCGTGAAGTTCTTCCAAACATCAAAATTGACGCTGATACGAGAAACATAGAAGATTTAGTTGTATCCAAGGATGAAGTACATTTCCGTGAAGATTTGGTAGCTAAAAAAGCTGAATTGGAAAAAGAAGGATACGAGTTTAAAGATTATAAAGGTATGATGCCTGAAATGGCTAAAAATTCACTTGTAGTTGACGATATCAATCACTGGGAAACTGAAAAACTAATTGAATTCTACAAGCCTGATGTATTCTGTGCCGGTATTAAAGAGAAATATGTTGTTCAAAAAAGCGGCGTGCCGTTGAAACAATTACACTCTTACGACTACGGTGGTCCTTATGCCGCATTTGGTGGCGCTATAAATTTCTATAAAGAAATGGAACGCATGCTTGCAACAAGCATATGGAAAATGGTTGATGCTCCCTGGATACATGAGCCAGAGATTGTGGGAAGTATGACTATTGATGCTTAATTAAAAAGGAGGAATTAAAATGTTATTACGACATACAACAAAAGAAGTAAAAGAGAGGAAAGCTCTTACCGTTAACCCGGCGAAAACATGCCAGCCGGTAGGTGCAATGTACGCAGCTTTAGGTGTTCATGGTTGTTTGCCACATAGTCACGGTTCGCAAGGCTGTTGTTCTTATCACAGAAGTGCACTTACCCGTCATTACAAGGAACCTGTAATGGCAGCAACAAGTTCATTTACAGAAGGTTCTTCAGTGTTCGGTGGACAGGCCAACTTATTGTCGGCAATCGATAATATCTTTGGAATTTATGATCCGGATATCATTGCTGTTCACTCAACATGTTTGTCAGAAACCATTGGTGATGACCTTGGACAGATTGTAAAAAAAGCGCTTGATGACGGTAAAATTCCGGAAGGAAAACATGTGGTCCAGGCATCTACACCAAGTTACGTTGGATCTCATGTTACTGGTTATGCCAATATGGTTGAAGCATTTGTTAAATACTTTGCTTTCAATACAAACGAAAAAATTCGTCAGATAAACCTGATTTCAGGTTGGGTTGAACCAGCTGACATGCGGGAACTAAAAAGAATTGCGGAAATGATGAACATTAAATCTGTTCTTCTTCCTGATACTTCAGACGTTCTTGATGCACCAATGACCGGTAAATTCAAAATGTATCCTAAAGGTGGAACTACTGTTGAAGAAATCGTGAGTATGGGTAACAGCATGAGAACCGTAGCCATGGGTGAGTGGTGTAGCAGAAAAGCAGCCATTATGCTCGACAACAAATGTAAAGTTCCGTTTACCATGACTGATATTCCAATTGGAATTAAAGCAACTGACCGCTTTATTCAGGCACTTTCTACTGCCGGGCGGGTTTTTATACCTGACAGTATATCTGACGAGCGTGGAAAATTAATCGATGTAATTACCGATATGCATCAATATCTGTACGGAAAACGTGTTGCCCTTTGGGGCGATCCGGATACTTTGATTCCATTAACTGAATTTCTGGTTGACCTTGATATGAAACCGGTTTATATCGTTTCAGGAACACCGGGCAAACAATTTGAGAAAATAATGTCGGGCATTCTCAGCGAGAAAGTTCCGGAAGCTAAATTCAAAAATGGTCCTCAAGCTGATATGTTCTTAATGCATCAGTGGATTAAGGAAGAGCCGGTTGATCTGTTAATTGGTAATACCTATGGAAAATATATTTCACGCGACGAAGGTATTCCATTTGTTCGCATGGGTTTCCCAATCCTCGACCGTATCGGACATAGCTACTTTCCAACAGTTGGTTATCAGGGAGGTATCCGGATTCTTGAAAAAATATTGGGAGTTCTTATGGACAAACAGGACGAAACTGCACCTGAAGAGTCGTTCGAACTTGTAATGTAAAAGCCCTGAAGGGGCGAAATTATAATAGCCCGGGGCATCGCTCCGGGTTTTGAAACATCACAATTAAATGTCTCACGTTCCGGTCATTTTAAAGGTGTGGAAGTTGCATGGGACATTCGTTGGGTCGAGAATTAAAGAGTAATGCAAAAATGAAACTACAATGAGCCAATTTTTAAAAGATAGAGAAACGCAAATTGTTACCAAGGGTAAAGACAGTGTTGAAATCGCCTGTGATAAAAATAGTCTTGCCGGATCAGTAAGCCAGCGTGCCTGTGTTTTTTGTGGCTCAAGGGTAGTTTTGTATCCTATTGCAGATGCACTGCATGTTATTCACGGACCAGTTGGTTGTGCATCTTACACCTGGGATATTCGCGGAGCACTTTCGTCAGGCCCGCAATTGCACCGACTGAGCTTTACTACAGATTTAAAAGAAAAAGACGTGGTTTTTGGCGGAGAGAAAAAACTCTATTATGCCCTTTCTGAATTAATTGATAAACACAAACCAAAAGCTGCTTTTGTTTTTTCTACCTGTATAATTGGTGTTATTGGCGACGATGTTGAGGCAGTTTGCCGCCAGGTTACCCGCGAAAAAGGAATTGATGTTATTCCGGTAATGTCGGAAGGTTTTAACGGAACCAAAAAAGATGGTTATAAAATTGCCTGCGGAGCGCTTCTGAAATTAGTCGGAACAGATGATTCATATAAAGCGCCAAAATATTCAATTAATATTTTAGGTGATTTTAACCTTGCCGGAGAACTCTGGATTCTGGCTGAATATTACAAAAAATTGGGTGTTGAACTGGTTTCGTGCATGACTGGCGATGGCCGGGTTGCCGAAATCCGTCGGGCACATAAAGCTTCACTGAATGTAGTTCAATGTTCCGGTTCAATGATGCATCTGGCAAAAGAAATGAAAGAAAACTATGGTATTCCTTTTATGAAGGTTTCCTATTTCGGAATTGAAGACATGTCGGATGCGTTGTACGAAGTGGCTCGCTATTTTAAAGACGAGGAGATGATGCAAAAGGCGCGTGAATTGGTTCGTGATGAGATTTCAAAACTACTGCCAGCGCTTCAACCTTATCGCCAAAAACTGGAAGGCAAAAAAGCTGCGATTTACGTGGGAGGTGCATTTAAAGCCATTTCATTAGTGAAAGCGTTGCGATTGCTGGGAATGAAAACTGTAGTTGTTGGCTCTCAAACGGGGAATGCAGATGACTACAAACTACTAAAAGAACTTTGTGATGATGGAACCATTATCGTTGACGATTCCAATCCGAATGAACTTTCGGAATTTGTAAAACTTACCGGAGCGAATCTTTTTATCGGAGGAGTAAAAGAACGCCCGATTGCACATAAACTTGGTCTTGGTTTTTGCGACCATAACCACGAACGAAAAGAGGCCCTCGCCGGCTATGTCGGTATGATGAACTTCGCTAAAGAAGTATATGCGTCGGTTACCAGTCCTGTTTGGAAATTTATAAAATAGAAAGCCATGTTTGAAACCAGTTCAGTATTAATGAATAACGAGAATTACAAAGCAACGCAAAATGCTTGTAAATTATGTTCTCCGCTAGGGGCAAGTGTTGCCTACAAGGGATTTGAAGGTTGTGTTCCGCTCATTCATGGTTCGCAAGGGTGCGCAACTTACATTCGCCGCTACTTAATCAGTCATTATAAGGAACCTATTGATATTGCCTCGTCAAACTTCACCGAAGACTCCACTATTTTCGGAGGTGACAGAAATTTCAAAATTGCTGCACAGAATATTATTAATCAGTACAAGCCAAAAATTATTGGAATTTCTACCACTTGCCTTAGTGAAACCATTGGTGACGACGTGACCATGTTCTTACTCGAACTCAAAAGTGAAGATTTTAATGGCGAAACTGAATTTGTGGTTGCTTCAACGCCAAGTTATCAGGGAACACATATTGATGGTTTTCATGAAGCCGTTGCCGCAGTAGTTCGCAAATTCGCAAAAAAGGAAACATCGGGAAATCATATTAATCTTTTTCCCGGATTTATCTCAACAGAAGATATTCGCTTATTAAAAGAAATTGTCGCTGATTTTGGAATTGAAACCGCTATTCTTCCAGATTATTCAGAAAGTTTGGACAACCCAGTTTGGGACACCTACAAACGTATTCCTGAAGGTGGAACTACAATGGATGAAGTGGTGAAAAGTGGTTCAGCAAAAACTTCCATCGAATTTGGAACAGTGCTGAATTTAGGGAAATTAAGTGGCCGGGTGAAAAATCTGAACCTGACTAAAACAGGTGCTCAGTATCTGGAAAAGACAATGGACGTGCCGTTGGTTAGAATGCCAATGCCAATTGGAATTACTTTAACCGACCGCTTTTTTGAAGAATTGGAAAAACTCTCGGGAAACAAAACACCCGAAAAATATACAAAACAACGTGGCCGCCTGGTTGATGCTTACGTTGATGCACACAAATATGTATTTGGGAAAAGAGCCGTAGTTTATGGTGAAGAAGATTTTGTTGTTGGAATGTGCGCTTTTCTTGATGAAATAGGAATTGAAGTTGCTTTGGCTGCATCGGGTGGCGAAAGTGGCTTACTTGAAAAAGAGATTAAAAAATACTGCCCTGAAAATGGCGACAAAATAGACGTCCGCGAAGGATTCGATTTTGAATCGATTAAAGAGTGGTGCGAAACCAACAAACCTGATATTATGATTGGTCACAGCAAAGGGTACTACATTGCCCGCGAGCTGGGAATTCCAATGGTTCGGGTCGGTTTTCCAATTCACGACAGAATCGGCGGACAACGAATTAAACACCTTGGTTATGCAGGTACGCAGGAACTGTTTGATAAGATTACGAATACACTTATCGAATTCAAACAGGATTCTTCGCCGGTAGGATACAAGTACATGTAGTTTAGAGTTCAAAGTTCAGCGTTCAAAGTTTTTAAAGTTGAAGTTACTGTTGAGAAAATAACCCTGAAAGGGTTCGATTATAATAGCCCGGGGTAAAACCCCGGGAAAAAGATGAAAAAGGCAAATCGTCCGCGGTAGTTAGAAGAATGAAAAGCAAAAATTCTTCGGACGAAAAAGAGAAGGTTTTGAAAAGAAAGTTTGACCAGAATCCGCACAAAAGCGAAAATAAAAATAGAAAGATATGATAGACATTAAAACACATCCATGTTTCAACAAAGAAGCGAAAGGGGAATATGCAAGAGTACATCTGCCGGTAGCACCGTTGTGTAATATTCAGTGTAATTATTGTAAACGCGGCTTCGATTGTGTAAACGAAAGTCGTCCGGGAGTAACCAGCGAAGTGTTGTCGCCCGAACAGGCACTGGCTTATTTAATCCGGTTGAAAGAGAGGATGCCGCACTTGTCGGTAGTTGGTATTGCAGGTCCTGGCGACCCATTTGCAAACCCGATTCAAACCATGACTACTTTACGATTGATTCGGAAAGAATTTCCTGAGATGGTATTGTGTCTTTCAACAAATGGTTTGAATGTGTTGCCTTACATCGAGGAAATGAAAGAGTTGGAAGTAAGTCACGTTACCGTTACTTTAAACGGAACTGAATCGGAAACGCTTTCAAAAATATACAAATGGGTACGTTTCGAAAAACGTGGATTTTTCGGAGAACAAGCAGCCGAAATATTATTGAAAAATCAGTTTGAGGCAATTAAAGCACTCAAACGTGCCGGGTTTATTGTGAAAATCAACACCATTGTTGTTCCCGGAATTAATGATACAAAGGTTGGTGAAATTGCTGCAGCCATGAAAGAGTTGGGAGTGGATGTAATGAATACCATTCCGCTTTACCCGGTTGAAGGAACTCCCTTTGCAGAACTGGAAGAACCGTCTTCAGCTTTTATGAAAGAAATCAGAAAAGAAGTTCGTGAGCATTTACCGCCAATGACGCACTGTTCACGTTGCCGTGCCGATGCTGTTGGATTATTGGGAGAAGATGACCCTGAAGCAAAACGCATTCTTTCTGAAGTTTCTTGCATGTCTGTTCAAATGGATGAATCAAGGCCAAATGTGGCAGTTGCCAGTTATGAAGGTCTGTTGGTGAATCAACACCTGGGAGAGGCTGAGCAACTTTTCATCTTCCGTGAAACACCAAATGGCTACAAACTGGTTGAGCAAAGAGCTACACCCAAACCAGGTTCTGGAGGATCACGATGGAAAGAATTAGGTGAGGTAATCAATGACTGTCGTGCCATTTTAGTTGGTGGAATCGGACCTTCTCCGTCTTCGATTCTTGGCCGCTCAGGGATAAAAATTGTGAAAATGACTGGTTTGATTGATGATGGTTTGGATACTGTTTACAAGGGCAAGGAGTTAAAAACACTAAAAAAAGCCGACGTATTTAAATGCGGTGCTGAATGTTCAGGCAAAGGAACCGGCTGCGGATAAAGAAATCTCAGTGCATATTGTCATTTCGAAGGAGGTACCATTGAGAAATCTGTAAAACGGGAAAAGATTTCTCCTCATTCTTCGTCGAAATGACAACAAAATATTGAAACGAAATAAAAAATAATAAATCTTCGGACTTCTGGTTTTACTTTTTCATTCTCCCCTTCAGGGGAGATGTCCCGGGAAATCGGGACAGAGGGGTAGCTTCAGACTTCCGACTAATTTCTTAAATCATGAAAAAACCAGATTATCACATTTTAGTTTGTAATTCATACCGCGTAGCCGGTGATGCCAAAGGGTATTGTAATAAGAATGGTGCGTCCGATTTTTTGCAATACATTATGGAAGAGTGTAACGACCGCGGATTAGATGTTGCGGTTTCTTCTACTGCCTGTTTAAACGTTTGCTCGCAGGGACCGGTAATGGTTGTTCACCCAAATAATTATTGGTATGGCAGTTTAACTGAAGAAAAAATAGATGAAATTTTAGACGCACTTGAAGAGGGGGAGGCAGTTGAGGATTATCTCATCAGTGATTAGATTTAAAGAGCTTGCTGTATTTCACTTCGTTATATCCCCCTCTTTTTTTGAAATTAGAAATTCCCAAACTCAGATTTGGGATTTTGGAACTTAGAAATTTTGGCTCCGGCCATGAAAAAAACGGTTATGAAACGTACTTTTTTTCCACACATAATCGATACCACACTCCGCGATGGCGAACAGGCCCCGGGTGTGGTTTTTTCTTTGGATGAGAAAATTGAAATTGTCGGGAAACTGGATGAAATAGGAATTCCGGAGCTTGAAATTGGAACTCCTGCGATCGGGCTTTCAGAGCAAAACGACATCAGGTGTTTGTTGAACCAGGGATTTGGCTTTGAATCTACTTGCTGGGCCAGGGCAAATAAGCACGATTTGCAGGCAGTATTGAATTGTGGAGCCACCCGTGTTAATCTTTCTTTTCCGGTTTCTGATATTCAGTTAAATGCCATTGGAAAATCCAGAAGCTGGGTAATGAATTCTCTTCCAGAAATTATGAAAAATGCAACCGGGTATTTTAATTTTGTGGCTATTGGTGCGCAAGATGCGTCGCGGGCTGATATTCACTTTTTGAAAGAATATATTTCTGCAGTTAAATATTACGGAGCAAAACGGGTGCGAATAGCAGACACGGTTGGGATTATGAATCCTTTCAGTGTAAAAAATCTTTTTGAGGATCTTTCAGGTTCTTTTCCTTATGTTGATTTCGAATTTCACGGGCACAACGATTTGGGGATGGCGACAGCAAATCATGCAGTTGCTCTCACTTCCGGAGCTTCATCCGTAAGTTTAACAATAAATGGGCTTGGCGAACGTGCCGGAAATGCAGCACTTGAAGAAGTAATTTTCGCCCTGAAATATTCGTACGGAATTGATATGAATTTTGAAGGCAAATTATTGACTGAGCTATCATCGTACGTCGAAAATATATCGGGAAGAAAATTACCGCTGTCAAAACCGGTTACCGGTGAAATGGCTTTTTCTCATGAGTCAGGAATTCATTGCCGAAGCTTGAAGGAGAACCCGCTGAGTTATCAGCCTTTTAATCCAAATGATATCGGAAAAGAAATGGTTTTTGTAATTGGAAAACATTCCGGGACTGGTGCCCTTTCTGATTTTCTTGAAAAAAGAAATATATTTTTAACTAAACCTGAAATAACTAATTTAGTTTCAAAAATTAAATTAGTTTCATCACAACTAAAAAGAGACCTGAACTTCATTGAAATTCAAAAATTGATTCAAAAAAAACCAATTAATTTGTCAGTATGAAGTTAATATTTACCACTACATTAATCTTTGTTTTTTTTCTTGGAGTGGTTGAGGGAAAAGAGACAAACGATGAAAAATTTAAACCCACGATCACGCCATATTTGAAGGTGCAGTTTTGGAATGTTTTAAGTGAAGGAGTTCATCATAGGGAAGAATCTTCTCAAGAACGAATAGCTTCTTATTTTCGCAGGGGACGAGCCGGATTGAAGGGGAATCTTTTGCCGGAAATCAGTTATGACCTTATGCTGACATTCGATTATCTTGCAAAGGATGAGAATCTTTCAACAAAAGGAACTGCAAATACAGGAAGTGTCAGTGTATGGAGTTTTTATTTTACTTGGAATTTAATTCCTGAAAATGATTGGTTAAATGTAACCGGCGGTTACTTTTTGCCACATTTGAGCCGAGAATCGACAACATCGGCGTGGTATGTGAGTTCGTTGGATAAAACGGAAACTTCGTGTTATTTGCGGCAGTTTGTTACTGGAAAAACCAATGGAGTGTCGCCGGGAATAAATATTGGAGGAATGGGTAAAATAGGCAAAGAAACAGCAGTTTATAACCTTGCTTATATAAACCGTCAGGATAGATCCAGTATCCAGACCAAAAACTGGTCGCCGGTAATTTTAGGGCATTTTATGCTGAATTTTGGCGATGCTGAATTTCAGAAATACACTTACACGTTTTCTAACAATCTGTTACGAAAACAGATAAGCGCTACAATTGGACTGGGATTCTCCACTCAGGGGCAAACCGATGCTTTTAAAAGTTCATCTACATTTGGCGCCGATGCAACCATTTATTTGGGGAGTTTGAAAATGGATGGTGAGTTTTATCGTCTTTTCAGAAAGAACGAATTAAAATATAGTGCTGATTGTTTTACTGCAAGAATCGGGTACAATATTTTTATGAAACAGGGCTGGGTTCTGGAGCCTGCTGCAATGTTCGAAATATTTTCGGGTGGTAGAAATTATTCAGACGCTTCTTTTTTTGATGGAAAGGATAAAATTACCGATTTAGGACTGAACCTGATTTCAAAACAAAGAAATATAAAATTAAATCTGCATTATGTTTTTCATGACGGGGAGGGTGTAAAAAATCACTATACAAATAATGGGACATATCCCGGGAATTATGCGGTTTTTGGTATTCAGTTTACGATTTAATTTAAATCAGAGAAAAATGGAAGAATGGAAAAAATATTATGATGAGGCAGCAAGTTTTTCAAAAGCTGCATTTGGAGCCTTTAACAAAAAAAGGTTGGGAAATCATGTCGTCTATAATTTAATTGGCTTGGCAATTGAAAATTATCTCACGGCACTTTGTATGAAACTTGATATTATGCCAGAGCATTCAAGTATAGGTTCAATGCTGCACCTGCTGAAAAAGCAAATTGAAATTCCGGATACTTTTTCAGCCGAATCAAGGTTCATCAATAAGTTTATGAATTTTTGTTCGTTGGAAGTCTTGGAAACACCAGAGCCGAATGATTCTGATTTGGTAAGAATGTTAAGTTTTACCGAAGACGTTAAAAATTTTGTTGAAGAAAATTTGGGAGTTCAGGCGCAGTTGTCTTAATGATAGTTTTATTTTAAACTTGTAAAATGAAAACAGGTTTATACATTATTATATTAGTACTGTTGTTTTCAGCATGTTCTCAAAAAAAAGATGGTAATGAAAATGAGATAACTGTGTTTTGTGCTGCAAGTTTAACGGATGTTATTACTGAAATAACTAAAGAATTTGAAAAAGAGTACAATGTGCAAGTTAGACTGAATCTGGCTTCCTCTGGAACCCTGGCACGGCAGATTGAACACGGGGCTACTCCTGCAATATTTATTTCTGCCAACAAAAACTGGATAGATTATCTAGACCAACTTGGATTATTGATTTTCGAAACGGAAAAAAGTATTGCAAAAAATTCAATGGTTTTGATAGCTCCAAATAAAAGTGAACTTGATTCATTTGCTTTTTATTCAGAAATAAATTTGCCTGAATTATTTGAAGGCAGAATTTCTATTGGAGATCCTCAACATGTACCAGCCGGGGCTTATGCAATCCAGATTTTTGAAAACCTGGGATGCAAAGAAGAATTGGAATCCCGATTCCTGCCGGCAAAAGATGTCCGGTCAGCATTGATGGTTGTTGAGCTGGGAGAAGTAGAAACAGGTATTGTATATAAAACTGATGCTTTAAAATCAGATAAAGTGAAAATTATAACTGAATTTCCTGATTCACTGCATGAACCTGTTTATTATTACATGTCGTTAATAAAAGGACAAAAAACTGAATTGTCGGATAACTTATATAATTTTATAAGCTCTAAAAAGACACTTCCCATCTGGGAAAAGTATGGTTTTACAGAATGACCTGATTTTGAAAGAGCTGTTTACATATTCTTCTGCTGAAATAACTGCCATACAACTTTCTTTGAAGGTGGCATTGGTTTGTACAATTGTTGTGCTTCCGTTTGCCGTTTTTATCGGGTGGTTTTTGGCACGAAAACATTTTCCGGGGAAAGCGTTTGTAGAAGGGTTTTTACACCTTCCGTTAGTTTTGCCCCCTGTTACTACCGGATACATCCTGCTTTTAATATTTGGAACCAACGGTTGGCTTGGCAGTCTTTTTTATAATTGGTTTGGAATTAAAATTGCATTTTCGTTTCCGGCTGCAATAATTGCAGCAATTGTTGTTTCATTTCCACTTGTAACCAGATCAATAAGATTATCAATAGAAATGGTGGATAGGAATTACGAGGAAGCAGCAAGAACATTAGGGGCATCAAATCTACGTGTGTTTTTTTCAGTCACACTGCCACTCGCGCTTCCGGGAGTTATAAGCGGGGCCATTTTGGCATTCGCCAGAAGTTTGGGAGAATTTGGGGCAACCATCTCGTTTGCAGGGAATATATCAGGTGAAACTCAAACTTTGCCTCTTGCCATATTTTCTACCATGCAGATTCCAGGTCAGGAATTATCAACATTACGTTTGGTAATTGTCTCCGTAATTCTTTCACTAATTGCAATGATAGGGGCCGAATATTTGAATAAACGAATTTTAAAACGAAAAATATGAAGCCTTTTTTAGAATTCGATATTCAATTACAGCGTAACGGTTTTCTTTTAAATGTGAAAGGAAGTATAGAAAATGGAATTACCGGAGTTTATGGACCATCAGGGCATGGGAAAACCAGTTTATTAAATTCAATAGCAGGATTAGTAAATCCTGATTCAGGTTTTATTAATATAAAAGGTAATACTGTTTTCGATTCCAAGGGAAAGATTAACATTCCGGCCAGAAACCGAAAAGTGGGCTATGTTTTTCAGGACGTACGTCTGTTTCCGCACTTGTCAGTAAAACAAAATTTGAAATACGGTGAAAACAAAAAAAGAGCTGGGAATATAGATTTTGATGAGGTTGTTGAAATCTTAAATATAAAGTCTTTATTGAATAAAAAGCCATCAGAATGTTCCGGTGGAGAAAAACAACGAATAGCAATTGGAAGAGCTTTGTTAAGCGGTGCTGAAATTTTAATTATGGATGAACCCTTTTCAGCAGTGGATATAAATCTTCGAAACAATATTATACCATTCTTAAATAAAATAAATAATCATTTTCATATTCCAATGTTAATTGTGAGCCATGATTTGCCTGATTTAATTAGTTTAACCAACCATCTTTTATTATTGCAAAACGGGGAAGTTAAAGCCTTGGGAAATTTTCAGGATTTGATTATAGACGAATCGAATGTTGGCATTATGAAAGGAGCAGGTTTATATAATGTATTCGATCTTTATGTTTTTGCTGCACTTCCTGCACAAGATATGGTGTTGTTGAAGAGCGCCGAAAACAATTTTCAGGTTCAGGTGCTATGTCGGCCTTTTAATGGAAACGTCGAGATTGGAAAACAAATAAAGGTGCTGATTCGTCCTGAAGATATATCCATATCTCTGCAACCTCTTGATATGATTTCTCTGCGAAATCAGATACGAGGGACAATTGAAAAGATCTTTTCCAAGGACGGATTGTCTTTTTGTTTAGTTGATGCAGGAGAAAAGGTACTGGTTGAAATTACCGAGGCTTCACGAAAAAATATGAGTCTTGAAATTGGGAAAACGGTTTATTGTTTGTTTAAATCTGCAGCATTAAAAATTTTTTAGAAAAGTTTTTTGATAGGATAATGTTGATTTTCAATCCATTATTTTTCGCAATAAAAATTCGTTAAAAAAATATCTGTTTTTTTGTTTGGAAAATCGGAAACCTTGTCTACATTTGCGCTCGCTTTTTGGGTGAGTTATTTGGGAGATTGTAAAGGAGATGAATATAGAACAAAAAGGGATTAACTCTTGTTGTTTTATAGGATTAGGCAGATGGAAGAAAAAAAAGTAAAATTTTTTCGGAAGTTTTTTGGAAGGTAAGAAAAAGTGATTACCTTTGCCGCCCCGAAAGGGAAAAGCGTTCCGGTTTATGGAGTAGAATTGAGGGAAGGAAGCCGGTAAGAAATGATGAAAACATGGATATCAGCATTTGGTTTTGAAGGCCAGGATTGGGTGCTGATTTTTTATGTAAAGTTCTTTAAAATTTTGAAGCACAAAAAAGCAAGGTTTTCCAACTTTGTTAATTTCTGAGAGAATTTGACCTGGGCAAAAGAGATTAAAACTTTTTATATATACAACGGAGAGTTTGATCCTGGCTCAGGATGAACGCTAGCGGGAGGCTTAACACATGCAAGTCGAACGGTAACAGGCCCTTCGGGGCGCTGACGAGTGGCGCACGGGTGCGTAACGCGTATGCAACCTGCCTTATACAGGAGGATAGCCCATGGAAACGTGGATTAATACTCCATAGTATTATTAGTTCGCATGGACTGATAATTAAAACTCTGGTGGTATAAGATGGGCATGCGTAGGATTAGCTAGTAGGTGAGGTAATGGCTCACCTAGGCGACGATCTTTAGGGGTTCTGAGAGGATTATCCCCCACACTGGTACTGAGACACGGACCAGACTCCTACGGGAGGCAGCAGTGAGGAATATTGGTCAATGGGCGCGAGCCTGAACCAGCCATCCCGCGTGCAGGATGACGGCCCTATGGGTTGTAAACTGCTTTTCTATGCCAAGAAACCACCCTACGTGTAGGGTGTTGCCGGTAGCATAGGAATAAGCATCGGCTAACTCCGTGCCAGCAGCCGCGGTAATACGGAGGATGCAAGCGTTATCCGGATTCATTGGGTTTAAAGGGTGCGCAGGTGGGCTTGTAAGTCAGTGGTGAAATACTGCCGCTTAACGGTAGAACTGCCATTGATACTGCGGGTCTTGAGTATGGTTGAGGTAGGCGGAATGTGTTGTGTAGCGGTGAAATGCATAGATATGACACAGAACGCCGATTGCGAAGGCAGCTTACTAAGCCATTACTGACGCTGAGGCACGAAAGCGTGGGGAGCGAACAGGATTAGATACCCTGGTAGTCCACGCTGTAAACGATGTTCACTCGCTGTTTGCGATACACAGTAAGCGGCTGAGCGAAAGCATTAAGTGAACCACCTGGGGAGTACGATCGCAAGGTTGAAACTCAAAGGAATTGACGGGGGCCCGCACAAGCGGAGGAACATGTGGTTTAATTCGATGATACGCGAGGAACCTTACCTGGGCTTAAATGTAGATTGCATTTCCGAGAAATCGGGATTCCCTTCGGGGCTATTTACAAGGTGCTGCATGGTTGTCGTCAGCTCGTGCCGTGAGGTGTCGGGTTAAGTCCCATAACGAGCGCAACCCTTATCGTTAGTTGCTAGCAGGTAATGCTGAGGACTCTAGCGAGACTGCCACCGTAAGGTGAGAGGAAGGTGGGGATGACGTCAAATCAGCACGGCCCTTATGTCCAGGGCTACACACGTGTTACAATGGCAGGTACAAAGGGCAGCTACACAGTGATGTGATGCTAATCTCTAAAGCCTGTCCCAGTTCGGATTGGAGTCTGCAACCCGACTCCATGAAGTTGGATTCGCTAGTAATCGGATATCAGCAATGATCCGGTGAATACGTTCCCGGGCCTTGTACACACCGCCCGTCAAACCATGGGAGCTGGGGGTGCCTGAAGTCTGTAGCCGAAAGGAGCGGCCTAGGGTAAAACCAGTGACTGGGGTTAAGTCGTAACAAGGTAGCCGTACCGGAAGGTGTGGCTGGAACACCTCCTTTCTGGAGCACAGGTTATAAGACTTTTGGGATTGACAATTTTGGTCCTTGCTTTTTTTAAGATATAGAAAAGAAGAGTTACAAGCGGGAGCTGTTAGCTAGAAGCTCAAGGCTCAAAGCTTGAAGCTTGGAAAACAGTCCCGTAGCTCAGCTGGTTAGAGTACTACACTGATAATGTAGGGGTCCCCAGTTCAAGTCTGGGCGGGACTACACTGTAGTTCAGAGTTGAAAGTTGAAAGTTTAGAGTTCAAAACACTAAACACTGAACAAGAAACTCGAAACTAAGACTTGGGGGATTAGCTCAGTTGGCTAGAGCGCTAGATTTGCATTCTAGAGGTCAAGGGTTCGACTCCCTTATTCTCCACGAGAGGCTGAAAAGGTTGAGGAAAGGTGAAGCCACACTAAAAAAGGCAAAACGTTCAAAAAGAAATTTGAAATACTGAAAAGAAGCAGGACAAGTTTATATAAAAGCAGGAACCTGAAACATGGAGACTGCAACTTGCAACTGTACAGGATAAGGCTGGTGCCTTTGATTGGGGTTCGATTCCCTGGTTATCTGCGTTTAGCGGTAGTAGATTACGAAGTACTTTGTACTAAATAGTCACTACTAGCTGATAAAGTTCTTTGGCATGTTGGGAAAATGAGTCAAATCACAATGAGACGACAAAGTAGAAAAAAATACAATTGAATCAATACGAGGATTCTAAAGAAAGTTACTAAGGGCGTACGGAGGATGCCTTGGCTCTCAGAGGCGAAGAAGGGCGTGACAAGCTGCGAAAATCTGCGGGGATTGGCAAATACGAATCGATCCGCAGGTACCCGAATGGGGCAACCCATCTGCCGTAAGGTGGATATCCCCCGAGCAATCGGGGGAGGCAAACGTGGGGAACTGAAACATCTAAGTACCCACAGGAAAAGAAAACAATAGTGATTCCCAGAGTAGTGGCGAGCGAAATGGGATTAGCCCAAACCGGTTTTGTTTCGGCATAACCGGGGTTGTAGGGCTGCGACATGGAGACTTATTAAGAAGTGGAACGGTTTTGGAAAAGCCGACCAAAGGGGGTGACAGTCCCGTACACGTAATTAATATTATCCTAGCAGTACCCTGAGTATGGCGGGGCACGTGAAACCCTGTCTGAAACTGCCAGGACCATCTGGTAAGGCTAAATACTCCTGAGAGACCGATAGTGAACAAGTACCGTGAGGGAAAGGTGAAAAGCACCCCGAACAGGGGAGTGAAATAGTACCTGAAACCGTACGCTTACAAGCGGTAGGAGCCCCGATTATTCGGGGTGACTGCGTGCCTTTTGCATAATGAGCCTACGAGTTAGTCGTCACTAGCGAGGCTAAGCCTTTAAGAGGCGTACCCGAAGCGAAAGCGAGTCTGAACAGGGCGTAAAGTTAGTGGCGCTAGACGCGAAACCTTGTGATCTACCCATGGCCAGGTTGAAGTGATGGTAACACATCATGGAGGACCGAACCAGGGCACGTTGAAAAGTGCTTGGATGAGCTGTGGGTAGGGGTGAAAGGCCAATCAAACTGGGAAATAGCTCGTACTCCCCGAAATGCATTTAGGTGCAGCCTTGTAATAGTTTTGCAGAGGTAGAGCTACTGATTGGATGCGAGGGCTTCGCCGCCTATCAAATCCAGACAAACTCCGAATGCTGTAAAATGATTTACAGGAGTGAGGGCATGGGTGCTAAGGTCCGTGTCCGAAAGGGAAAGAACCCAGACCATCAGCTAAGGTCCCGAAGTGTATGCTAAGTTGAACAAACGAGGTCCGGTTGCAGAGACAGCTAGGATGTTGGCTTGGAAGCAGCCATTCATTTAAAGAGTGCGTAACAGCTCACTAGTCGAGCGACTGGGCATGGATGATAATCGGGCATAAGTATACCACCGAAGCTATGGACTTATAGTAATATAAGTGGTAGGGGAGCATTCCAGGGGTGTTGAAGGATTAACGTAAGTTATACTGGAACGCCTGGAAAAGCAAATGTAGGCATAAGTAACGATAAAGGGGGTGGGAAACCCCCTCGCCGATAGACTAAGGTTTCCTGATCAACGCTAATCGGATCAGGGTAAGCCGGGACCTAAGGTGTACCCGAAGGGGGAAGCCGATGGATAGCAGGTTAATATTCCTGCGCCGGCCATGCAATAAAAGTGACGGAGGGAAGTAGTTGCTAGGTACTGACGGAATAGTACGTTGAGCCTAGCCTTCGGGCGAAGCGAAGTAATGAATTCCCTTCCAAGAAAAGCGAGCATGGACGCCCGTACCGTAAACCGACACAGGTAGTCAAGGAGAGAATCCTGAGGCGCTCGAGTGATTCGCGGCTAAGGAACTAGGCAAAATGACCCCGTAACTTCGGGAGAAGGGGAGCCAACCATTAGGTTGGCCGCAGAGAAATGGCCCAGGCGACTGTTTATCAAAAACACAGGGCTCTGCTAAATCGAAAGATGACGTATAGGGCCTGACACCTGCCCGGTGCCGGAAGGTTAAGAGGGGATGTTATCGTAAGAGAAGCATTGAATCGAAGCCCCGGTAAACGGCGGCCGTAACTATAACGGTCCTAAGGTAGCGAAATTCCTTGTCGGGTAAGTTCCGACCTGCACGAATGGTGTAACGATCTGGGCACTGTCTCGGCCGCGAGCTCGGTGAAATTGTAGTAACGGTGAAGATGCCGTTTACCCGCAACGGGACGGAAAGACCCCGTGAACCTTTACTGCAGCTTCGCATTGACTCTGGGTAAGTGATGTGTAGGATAGGACGGAGGCTATGAAGCGGTTTCGCCAGGAATCGTGGAGCCATCCTTGAAATACGTCCCTTTGCTTACTTGGCGCCTAACCCCGAGAACTCGGGGGACATTGCGTGGTGGGTAGTTTGACTGGGGTGGTCGCCTCCAAAAGCGTAACGGAGGCTTCTAAAGGTACCCTCAGGCCGATTGGTAACCGGTCGCAGAGTATAATGGTATAAGGGTGCTTGACTGTGAGACCGACGGGTCGAGCAGGTAGGAAACTAGAGCATAGTGATCCGGTGGTTCCGTATGGAAGGGCCATCGCTCAAAGGATAAAAGGTACTCCGGGGATAACAGGCTGATCGCTCCCAAGAGCTCATATCGACGGAGCGGTTTGGCACCTCGATGTCGGCTCGTCACATCCTGGGGCTGGAGAAGGTCCCAAGGGTTGGGCTGTTCGCCCATTAAAGTGGCACGCGAGCTGGGTTCAGAACGTCGTGAGACAGTTCGGTCCCTATCTGTTGTGGGCGTAGGAGATTTGAGAGGACCTGACTCTAGTACGAGAGGACCGAGTTGGACTGACCTCTAGTGTACCTGTTGTGGCGCCAGCTGCATTGCAGGGTAGCTATGTCGGGACGAGATAAGCGCTGAAAGCATCTAAGCGCGAAGCTCACCTCAAGATGAGATCTCCCTTAAGGGCCGTAGGAGACGACTACGTTGATAGGCTGCAGGTGTAAAGGCTGTGAAGTCAAAGCCGAGCAGTACTAATTGCCCGAGAACTTTTTTGTAGAAGAGTCCTTGTATTGACCAAGTTTTTTTTCTTTTCCCAACTGCCTTAAGATATTAATTGGTATCTCTTTTAAGACAAGGAGATGTAAGCCATAAAGATTTTAGGTGGTCCCGACCCCGAGCACTCGGGGGGGACGGCGGGGTATCCCCGCCAAAGAATCTAAGGTCTTAAAGATTTTAGGTGGCTATAGCGGCGGGGCACCACCTCTTCCCATTCCGAACAGAGAAGTTAAGCCCGCCAGCGCCGATGGTACTGCGTATAGTGGGAGAGTAGGTCGCTGCCAAATTTATCTAAAGCCCGTGTTCTGCTGAGCACGGGCTTTCTTGTAAATAAATGTTGTTAATTTACGTGAAAAGTTTCTAAGTTTTCGTTTTAACATCAATGCTTTTTTTAGTTTTGTTCTCGAATTACTTGGTTTGTATGAGAAGCCTGATAAATAAATACACATTTCTGTTCCTGTTTTTTGTTTTGCCACTGATTTCATTTTCACAAAGGCCTTCTGATTATATGAATGCGCAAAGACAGGCAAGCGAACCTGAAAAAGAAATAAAATCAGAAATAAAACTTTGGAACCTTAAAGGATATGGTGCTTTTCAGGACTCCACAAAACTTGATACAATGCTTAAGGATTATCATTTGTATCACCCCGTATTTAAAAATTCGATAACAGCTACTTATCTTGGTAATTACGGGCTACCTTATTTGAATAATAATTTTTTTGAACGTAATTCAGATATCGACTTTTTTTTCCTAAAAACAAGAGAAGCTTATCTTTTAACTCCTTCCAAAATAAATTACTATAATACAACTACGCCTTATACTGTTTTAGATTACAGCCAAAGTGAAAATAAAAGTAGAAAAAGTGAAACCCGGTTTAACGTTTTGCATACCCAGAATGTAAACCCATATTTAAATATTACTTTTAAATATGATCAGGCACGTTCCGATGGGCAATACAATTATCAGGATAGTAAAAATAATCTTGTATCACTTTATTCTAATTATAATAAGGACGCTTTAAAAATACATGCAGGATTTATAGCAAACAGTATTCAAAACAGCGAAAATGGTGGGTTGACTGCTGATTCCTTGCTTTTTAACGGGCTGGAAAGCGAATATCTAAATGTGAACCTGACGAATACGAGGACAAAATTTACGAATTCATATTTTTTTGCCACCGGTGAGTATCGTTTTGGCAGATATATTCAGCAGGATACCATATTAATTCCCGACGATATTGACGAAGAAGGTGTTGAGCCAATTGTTAATCCCGAAATTTTTAAACCTGTTTTTGGTATCATGTACTCGGCGGAATATCAAAGACATTTTAAACAGTTTGTGGATGAAGAAGATACAACAAATACTTTCTTCAGAAATACCTTTTTTGGTGATGATTATAAAAAGGATTCCATACGATTCAACAAAATTTCAAATGTATTTCAAATCAAACAATATGAAAATGCCGATAGAATAACAAGTTTTGGGAAACGGGCTTTTATAGGGCAGGAATTTGTGAAAATTACCCACCCAAAGGCTTTTGAGGATATTTACACTAATCAGCAGCAAATAAAAAAATATTCAAATGTATATCTTGGGGGAGGAATTTTCAGGGAAACCGGTAATTTCTGGACCTGGAATGCAGAAGGAAAATTTTATGTTTTAGGCAGAAATATTGGACAGACTGAAATTTCCGGAATTATTTCCAAACCATTGCGTCTTTTGAATGACTCAGCAGCGTCGTTAACAATTGAGGGATTTATTAAAAATTCAGTTCCTGACTATTTTCAGGAGGAGTTTTATTCCAATCATTCACAGTGGAAGAATGATTTGAACATGGAACAGAATATGACTGTTAAGGGAAGTTTTGAAATGCCAAAATATAACCTTAAAGTAGGTGCAAATTATGCCCTTATAAATAACTATATTTATTATGATACTGTTGGAGTACCGGCCCAGACAAGCGAAGAATTGCTCGTTGTTTCGGCATATGTTAATAAAGATTTTAGTTTGAGGAATTTACACTTCCAAACGCGTCTGCTTTATCAAAAGGTTTCGAACGAAAAATATATTCATCTACCTAAGTTTTCTGCTTTTGTTTCGGCGTACTACCAATTTATTGTTTCCAAGGTTTTATATACACAGTTGGGTGTTGATGCGCGGTATAATACGGCCTATTATTCTGATGAATATGATCCTTCTACGGGTTTGTTTTATCTTCAGAATGAAAAAAAGACCGGTAATTATCCGTACATAGACGCTTATGCCTCATTAAGGCTTAAAAGAACACGTTTTTTCTTTAAAATGATGAATATTGGAACCAGTTTTTTGGATGGCGAATATTTTACATCCCCACATTATCCAATGTACAGAATGACATTTCGTCTGGGGGTTGCCTGGTCTTTTTACGATTGATAAATTTTTTCTGTTTTAAGTAAAAGAAAGTTCTTCCAAAACATCATAAAATTCTGATAAAATCATTGCAGTTGCTCCCCAAATAATTTCATCATCAAATTTAATACAGGGAACATTTAGTAATCCCGTATTGGTTTGAATATCAGTGTCTTCAAATTGATTTTTATATTTTAACAGGGGAAACAATATAATTTTTTCAACCTCATCTTTATTAATTCTAAAATTTGGTTTGTGAGTTAACCAGCCAACGATGGGCTGAATTAAAAACTGACTTACTTCGACGTATAATTCCGATAGATTACCCAATATTTCGATTTGTCCGGGATTTATACCAATTTCTTCATATGTTTCCCGGAGGGCAGTATCTATTGCATTTTCACCTTTTTCAATTCGACCTCCGGGCAGCGCTATTTGTCCGGCATGATGTTTCATGTGTTTTGGTCGTTTTATAAGGCAAATGTATAATTCACCGTTTTCTACAAATAAAGCGAGCAAAACACTACTGCTTTTTGACTTGCTTTTTTTTTCAGGTGTTACTGAAAGTTTCCTTTCAGGCGGGAGCATCTTTTTATGAGAAACTTCACCCGGCAGGGTTATCTGAAGGGCTTTCTTTATTTCATTTTGAAATATCATCCGGTAAAATAAAAATTAAATCTAATTGATTGGTCACGTGTAAATTTATAAACTTAAATTCAAAACGATGATTGCGGAAATTTGTTTTCGATTTTTGGAGATTCTGTTTTTTATCGTTCCATAAAATCGAATCATTAGAGAAACAAACTTCTGTTAATAAAAGAAGGACAAAGCCGACATACCGGTTTTTGCCCTTCCTTAAAATTGAATTTAATATAAATCTAACTATCTATCGTTTTTTTATAATTCACATATTTTAAATGCGAACTATTGTATTATTGCGTTGGAGATTTAAAAAAAATACAAAAATTGAATGATAAATTTGAGTTGAGTTTGAACTCAAAAACTAAAATAATTTGATTAGCAATGAGGGGGTGCTTTGTTCCCAATATTTTCAAGATAAATCATTTTCCAGCTTGCCCTGGAAATATCTGGTGGCATATAAATAAGTTTCTCCGGATAAAAAACAGAAGAGTTTTTTTGATTTTCCAAAGAACAGAAAAAATCAACAGAGTCAGCCTGTTTATCGATATTTAGATAGAACTCACTCGATTGTTCAACTTCAAATCTGAGGTTTTTCTGGTGAAAATTAGTTTTTTGATGGCCGCTAATCAACATCATAAACGGTATAGAAACCGTTAAAAGAAGGGTTAATAGCTGTCCTGTTGCACCAACAAAAAACATAATTTTTATTTTTCTGATTGTAAAATTAGTCTTTTAATAATCGAAACTGCATTTTTAGCGTTGATATTAATCAAACCTTATTGCTTTTTCAGGAGAAATTTTGCTTATCAAATAACTTGGTATAACAAGCATTAAAACAGTAATGCTAATACTTGCCAGATTAAGTAGAATGATATGCAGGAAAGAAAAATTGACTGGGACAACGCTAACATAATACATTTCAGGATCAAGTTTTATGACTTGAAAAAAATATTGAACAGCAATAATTAATAGGGCCAGAATATTTCCCCAAATCATACCTCTTCCTGTCAAAAATAGCGAAAGGTAAAGGAACACTTTTCTCACTGACCAGTTTGGGCTGCCAAGTGATTTTAAAATGCCAATCATATTTACCCTTTCTAGGATTAAGACCAATAATCCGGAGATCATATTAAATCCTGCTACCAATGTTAAAAGAACAAGAATTACCCAAACATTCATGTCGAGAATAGAAAGCCAGTCGAATATTTGCGGATATTCCCGTGTAATATTTATTGTTCTGAGGATTGTTGAATTCTGTTCGCTATAATTAATTACCAGGTTCCTGACTCTCTGCTCAATTTCATCAACATCTGAAAAATTGTTAACCGTAATCTCAAATCCGCTGATCTGGTTATCCTGCCATTTATTTAATCGCTGGATTTGTTTCAGATCGCCAATTATAAAAACATTGTCAAATTCCACTAAGCCGGTGCTGTAAATTCCACAAACGTTTAATTGTAAAATACTTGGTAAACTTTCATCCTCATTCAAAAAGTAGATAACTACATCATCATCCAAATTTAGTTGTAAGAGCTGAGAGACTTTTTCCGATAAAATGATTTCGTTTACTCTTGCTGAGTCATTCAGTTCCGGAATCCGCCCTTCAACTAAATTCTTCTTAAAAAAATCCCAGTTATAATCAGTTGAAACACCTTTGAAAACAATTCCCTGTAAGTATTCATCAGTTTTAATCATGCCTGGTTTGGTGGCATAAGTCTCAACTCTTTTTACACCCTTTATTTCTTTAACTTCAGGCAGGAAAGCCTGGTTTTCTGAGATTGGTTCGGTTTCATAAGAGTTATTTGAATCGAAGTTTATGATTTGAATGTGTGAACCAAATCCAATTACTTTGTTTCTTATTTCCTTTTTGAATCCGGTAATTACGGCCACCGAAATTATCATTACAGCCAAACCAAGTGCTATCCCAAACAAAGCAATTCGTATTATCCTGTAAGACAAATACTTTTTGTTTGTTTTGTCGAAAAATAACTTACGGGCGATAAATAATTCGGTATTCATCCAAGAAATTATTTAGAGTTGGTATTCTTCGGAATTTTTATTCCATTTCTACACTAGCATCTTTTCTTCTGTTAATAAACGGTAAGATCAGTAAGGAAATTATACCAATAATAATTATCATCAATGTCATTGATGTGTGAGCAACCAATGCGAAAATTTTTCCGTCATCGGTGGCGACTCCATATAGCGAAAGTGCTTCTTTAGCCATAAAATGCCATGCTCCGATTCCTCCCTGTACTGGTGCAACCATTCCAAAACTTGCCAGCACAAAAGTTGTAAGTCCTGCTATCGGATTCAGATCTTTTGTGAAATCGAATGCAAAGAAAACCACGTAGAGCATCAGGTAATACATTGCCCAGATAAAAACTGAATGGAAGTAAAACCAACCTTTCTTTTTTATGGAGCCAATTGAAATAAAACCTTCTTTAAAATTTCTGATAATTTCTACCAGTTTGGTAAACATTAAGGTATGTTTAAAGGCCTTTCGGAAGATGTACAGAAGGATGATCAAAACTATTACACCCACGATTAAATATGGAGACTTACCAACAGACATCAGTTTTTCCTCAATTTCCGGATTATTGTGCATGAAACTTAACATCTTTCCGAATTGAGAAAATATAACTATTGCCAGTAAAATCAGTAGTGAAACCATATCAACAGCTCTTTCGGCAACTACCGTTCCTACGAGTTTTGTGAATGAAATTTTTTCATACCTCGACAGAACACCACATCTCGAAATTTCTCCCATTCGAGGGAAGGCCATATTCATTAAATAGCCTACCATTACTGCCAGGAAAGTATTTATAAACCGGGGTTTATGCCCCACTGGTTCAATCATTAACCCCCAGCGCAATGTGCGACTAATATGACTCAGTAATCCAATAAAGAGAGAAAGCACTACCCAAATATATTTGACATCGTTTTTTAGGATCGACTTAATTTTTTCAATGTCTTGATCTTTATAAATGAGCCAGAAAATAAATGCCCCGACGGCAAAGAAAGCCAGGAATTTTAAAACTTTAAGTATAATTTTTTTCAATCTGTAGTTTTTTTCACTGCAAACCGTTTTCAAAATTATCCCTAAATTTTTATTACTTTCGGGATGCGAAATTTAAAAGGTTGCATTAATTCGTAGCAAACAAAAATATAAATTTGTTTATTAATTTCGATAAAAAAGAATACAAGGTTACTGAAGAAATGGAAGAGGTGGAGAGTAATGAATACAGTGAGACCCAAAAAAAAACTTGGTCAGCATTTTTTAAAGGATCAGAATATTGCACGTAAAATTGTTGAAAGTCTGGGGACTGCCGAAAATAATGTGTTTGAGGTAGGACCCGGAACTGGGGTGTTGACGCGTTTTTTACTTGAACGTCCGGAACTTAATCTTCATCTAATTGAAATCGATAAGGAATCCATTGACCACCTGCAACAGCATTTTCCTGAACTGGAAAACAGAATTTATCACGAGGATTTTTTAAAATTTGATCCGACACAACTTTTTGAAGGTAATTTTAGCCTTATCGGAAATTTTCCGTATAATATTTCATCTCAGATCTTTTTCAAAGTACTTGAATTCAGGAATCAGATTCCAGAAGTTGTTGGAATGGTACAGAAAGAGGTTGCCGAAAGAATTAATGCCGGATACGGGAATAAGACCTATGGAATTTTAAGTGTATTACTTCAAACTTTTTATAACATCGAGTATCTTTTTACAGTTTCCAAGCAGGTTTTTATTCCTCCCCCAAAAGTTAAGTCGGGAGTAATTCGTTTAACACGAAATTCCAGAACTGAACTTCCTTGCGATGAAAGTTTATTTTTTAAGGTAGTAAAAACATCCTTTAATCAGCGGAGAAAAATGCTTCGCAATTCTTTAAAGGAAATTTGCCCTAATCTTCCAGGTGAATATGCAGAAAAAAGACCGGAACAGCTTTCCGTGAATGACTATATTCGTTTAGTTTGTGCAATAGAAGAGTTGAAATAAAAAGAAGAACCATGCAATTTGAAATTTCAAAAGAATATATCGATCATATTAAGGAACTGGTTGAGAACGACAATAAAAAGGAAACTCAAAAATTGATGAATGAACTTCACCCTGCTGATATTGCAGAGGTGATGGATGATTTGTCCATGGATGAAGCAAAGTACATTTATTTGCTGCTTGACGGTGAAAAAGCTTCTGACGTACTTGTCGAAATTCCTGAAAATGATCGGAACAGGTTTCTAAAAGAACTGCCTCCCGAATTTATTGCAAGTAAATTTATAGAACACATGGATTCTGACGATGCCGCTGATGTTGTAGCTGCTTTGGATGAGAATGTGAAAAAGGAGGTTCTGAATGAAATCGAAGATATTGAACAGGCAGGCGACATTGTCGATTTGCTGGAATATGAAGAAGATTCTGCCGGTGGTATTATGGCAAAAGAGCTGGTGGTAGTGAACGAGAACTGGACCGTGGCCACCTGTTTAAAAGAAATCAGCAGGCAGGCGGAAGAAGTAGATGAGATTTATTACATATACGTAGTTGATAACGATGAGAAACTCAAGGGTGTACTGTCACTCAAAAAATTAATTTTGAACAGTACAAACACAAAAATTTCAAATATCTACAACAAAGATGTCAGGATGGTTGACACAGATACAAGACAGGAAGAAGTAGCCGAGATTATGGATAAGTACGACCTTGTTGCCATTCCTGTTGTAGACGAAATTGGCAGGTTAAAAGGACGGATTACTTTTGATGACGTGATTGATTTTGTTCGAGAGGAGGCAGAAAAAGACTATCAAATGGTATCGGGTCTTACCGGCGATGTGGAGCCAGGTGACAAAGTCTGGGAATTATTACGTGCCCGTTTCCCATGGCTTTTAATCGGATTGCTTGGTGGAATTATGGGTGCTTTGGTTTTAGGTACCCACGAAGAAGCCTTGAATAAAGTTACAGAGCTTGCATTTTTTATTCCGTTAATTGCCGCGATGGCTGGAAACGTTGGGGTTCAGTCATCTTCCATCGTGGTTCAAAGTATTGCCAGTGGAGTGAAGGATATAGAATCGACTTCTAAAAAGTTAATAAAGGAAGTTTCTGTAGCACTATTAACTGCTTCCATATTTGCAACATTAATTTTTGTTTACAACTATTTTACCCAGGGAAACATGAGCCTTACTTACTCGGTTTCTATTTCATTGTTTATAGTTATTATTTTTGCTTCTTTTTTTGGAACCACTATTCCCTTAATTTTGAACCGGCTGAAAATAGATCCTGCTTTGGCAACCGGGCCATTTATTACTACAATGAATGACATTTGCGGACTGCTGATTTATTTAATGATTGGAAGAATGTTTTTTGAATTTATTTAGCAAAACTGTGAGTGAAATTAAAATAGTGATTGGCCGTAAAGATGTGGCTGACTTTGAAAACCTGAATCTTAAGGGGATTGATGTGAAAGTTGATACCGGAGCTTATACTTCCAGTTTTCATTGCCATAAAATTGAACGTTATAAGAAAGCAGAAGAAGAATGGGTTAGATGTAATTTTTTAGATCCGGAGCACGAACTGTACCATGAAAAGGAGTTTTGTTTCCCCATTCATAAAATTCGTCGGGTAAAAAGTTCGAACGGAATGGTAGAAGAACGAATTTCCATTCGGACAAACATTACTATTTTTCAAGCCAATTACCGTATTGAGTTAACACTTACTGAACGGCAGGATATGAAAAACCCGGTTTTACTGGGAAGAAAATTTCTATCAAAAAAATTTATAGTTGATACTTCAAAAAAGAATCTTTCGTTCAAAGGGGAGATTTTAAAAATTAAAATACAGAAATAGATGAAAATCGTAATATTATCAAGAAATTCACATTTATATTCCACTAAAAGACTCGTGCAGGCCGGTGAAAAACGAAAACATGAAATGCTGGTAGTGGACCACTCTAAATGTGATTTAATTATTGAAAAAAAGAATCCGGTTATTATTTACAAAGGTGCAAAACTGGAAAACGTGGATGCTGTTATTCCACGAATTGGAGCGTCGGTTACATTTTACGGAACTGCAGTTGTGCGTCAGTTTGAAATGATGAAAGTTTTTACTGCCGTTGAATCACAGGCATTGGTTCGTTCGCGTGATAAACTAAGAAGCTTTCAGATATTGTCCCGGGCCGGATTGGGGCTTCCCAAAACAGTTTTTACCAACTATTCAAAAAATGTAAAAGATATTATAAAAGGAGCAGGCGGAACGCCGGTGGTTATAAAATTGCTTGAAGGAACGCAAGGATTGGGTGTGGTGTTGGCTGAAACAGATAATGCGGCCGAGTCTGTTTTGGAGGCATTTAACGGACTGAAAGCGAGAGTAATTGTTCAGGAATTTGTAAAAGAGGCAAAAGGTGCTGATATCAGAGCATTCGTGGTTGATGGTGTTGTTGTTGGCGCTATGAAACGTCAGGGTAAAAAAGGTGAATTCCGATCAAATCTGCACCGCGGAGGAACTGCCGAAATCATTGAACTTTCAGAGGATGAAGAAAATGCTGCTTTAAAAGCTGCACGGGTTATGGGGCTTGGAATTTGCGGTGTCGACATGTTGCAGTCCAGTCACGGACCACTTATTCTGGAAGTGAATTCCTCACCCGGGCTGGAGGGAATTGAATCGGCTACAGGAAAAGATATTGCCAAAAGTATAATTCGGTACATTGAACGTAATGTTTGATTTTTAATATGAAAAGTAAACGAAAAATTTCGATTCTTGGCGAAGAAATAATTCCCGGAAAGAAAAGGATTCTAAATCTGGATATAGCAAGGTTACATACTTATTCAAAAATTGAAGTTCCGGTGATTGTTGAACGGGCAAAAGAAGATGGTCCGGTGCTGCTATTAAATGCCGGAATTCACGGGAATGAATTAAACGGGGTTGAAATTGTGAGGGAATTACTGGCGCGAAAATTTACAAGGCCTGAAAGGGGAATGGTAATTACCATTCCAACACTAAATATTTTTGGATTTATAAACCAAACACGCGAATTCCCCGATGGCAAAGATTTGAACCGAATTTTCCCCGGCTCAAACAAAGGCTCGCTGGCCGGTATTTTCGCACACCACATGATGAAGGAAATAATACCGCATGTTGATTATTGTATTGACTTTCATACCGGCGGGGCCAGGCGGTTTAATTCTTCTCAAATCCGAATATCAAAAGGAAATGAAGAATTGCTTAAGCTGGCAAATGTTTTTAATCCGAGATTTATAGTTTACGCAGGGCAGCGCGAAAAATCATTTCGGCAAGCTGCGACACAGGCAGGTAAAAAAGTATTGCTTTTTGAAGGTGGAAAAACGCACGATTTTAACCAGAGAATAACAAAACGCGGTGTTTCCGGAACAATAAAATTGATGCAATTCCTGCAAATGCGCGATTTTTCTGACGAGTTGGAAAATATGAATAGTTATTCTCCATCAATAGTAATAAAAGACTCAACCTGGTTACGGGCTAAGCAAGGTGGGCTTTTCCGGTTTTTTATTAAAGATGGGGCAAAGGTGAAAAAAGATGATATCGTGGGAACAATTTCCGACCCTTACGGAAAATACGAACACAAAATAAAAATTCCTGCAAGTGGCCATATTATCGGGCTGAATCATGCCCCGGTTGTTTATAAAGGCGATGCATTGTTACATTTGGGATTTGAGTAGTTGGGTGAAGCGGTTTTCAACCGCAGAAAGGAGGTAGCTATTTACTACTTGCATTTATTCCTAATGCGTTTAATTGTTTGTATTGTTGAAGGGGGAAAAGAAAAACCTTCAGGGTTTCCGTATCTCTGAAGGTTTAATAAAAGCTTATTAAGTAAAAATGTCTATTGTTTGACTATCAATTTTCCGGTTAAAACTTCATCTTTATATTTTGCTCTAATCATATAAACACCATCTTTCCAACCTGCAGTGTTTATTCTGTATTCTTTCCCGTGTAACTTTGTTTTTTTTGCTTTCAGATTTTGTACATTATCAAAAATCTCAAGTTCCCATTCAATGTTGTCATCGAAAGATTTCTCTTTAGCTTCTTGTTCGATCGAAATAACAACCTCACCAGATGTTGGATTAGGAGAAATCATCATATAATAAGAATTATAAACTTGAATAGTTGGACTGTAATACCAGTCTCCCCAACCGCATGTATTAAGTCCCCTATAGATAATATTATAATAGCCAGAATTTGAAAAATTCACAAGTGTCGACCATCCAAAAGAATCATAGCTTACTCCATCATCCGGGGTTACTATCCACATAAAATTAGTTGGAGATGCTACGGGATATCCGTATAAGGGGTAATATCTTGTATCCACATCTGAAGGCACATACGTTGGTCCATCGAGTCCTATGATTACAGGGGTACCAGCCCAAAGATATTTTCCAAGCGTAATTTCACCACAGGCATTAACAAGTCTTACACTTATTCCTCCAACTCCGTCACCTGTAGCTTTAATAACCGGTGAATCTGTATATTGTCCTGAATGAACTGTTACATTTGGACCTGGTATCCAGATAATAGAATCAACATTTGGTAGATTATCGATTAAGAATGTACTTCCAGAGGAACAAACGACAGATGGTCCTGAAATCTGGGGTGCTACACCGTCATACATTTCAACAGGGACAGTAATATTTTTTGTTACCTCTTTCCCTCCATATACGGCTTTTACAGTAACAATTAAATCAGAAGTGCCAGGAGTAACCTGGAAAGTATTTGATGACGTAGGGGTTGTGCTGTTATTCCAGTAAAACACTGCACAGGACACATCAGGAGAAGAAGAGGTTGGAGCCATTGTGAATGTAATAGGATCAGTATCTCCACATAAAAAATAATTTTTATTTGAAGTCAAATTCCAGCTTACGTCTCTTTCAACTGTAATAGTTTCTGAATATTTACTTACTTGTATTTCAGCGTCACACCCTGAAATATAACTATTGGCCCTAACTTTTATAGTTCCTCCAGTTGCAGATGCAGGATAATAAACAGTGACATTATATCCCCCTAGAATTCCTTTACTGCCATTACTGGTTTGTCCATACAATTCCCAGCCAGAGGGAATAATCCACTCATAATCATTTATTTTATCTGGAAATGTACCTGTGCCAGGCACTTCCAAACGGGGGACTTCCAACGATAACTGTCCTCCTACACATGGAGAGAGTTTAACTGTTGCGGCTCCAAAATAGGGTCCAATTTCAGGTTTCAGATGTTTGATGGATTTTATGGTTACTTCAATTGTATTGGATTCAGCAATCACAGTAGAGCCGTTTTTAATCTGAGCTTTTATTGTTCCAATGTATCCATCACTTTCACTATCAGCTATCCATTTAACTTCTGCCTGACTCGTACTTTGCGATACAATTTCGGCATTTGTTTTAATCCAAGCTACCGTATAGTTACTATTCCACCCGGTGATAGTTGTTACATACTTATAGGTTGAATTATTACATACATCAGAAGGGTCTTCTGAATCATATTTTGAAATTGTGATATCAGCTGAATATGCACTGAAACTGGCGATTATTGCCATAATTGTAAAAATAATTCTTGTGTGTGTGTTCATTAGAAGTTAAAATTAAAGGTTAAACTATAAGGTAATTCAAGTTTTGATTGATAAAAGCTGTGGTATTGTCTGTTATCCGGAGCGACATTGCTTCCTTCTCCTTTCCACCATTGGTAGTAATTCTTCAAACCGGATTCAAATGCAACTGATAAATTGTCGTTAAGAAGAACTTTCACCCCGGCAAAAGGGACAAGAAACATATTATAGGCTTCATCAATATAAGGAAAATCCATGTTGTCAGTAACTCCTAAAGAAGCACCTACATCAACTCCATAATAAAAAATGGCTTTATCGAAGTTTTTTTGAAATTCATACCCTAAGGAAAATGAAAGATTTGTTTGATGTTCTTTAGCTGTTAAATCGTAATTTTCGTTATCATGGGTAATTTTATATTTGCTAATCCAATATGAAGCACCTACACCAAACCGGTATGCCCCTTCAATTTTGTTATCTCTGATATTGTTGATTTTAAATAAAACTTTGTTGGGGTAACCGTCGGAGAATAGTTGCTGTAAATCAATTGCAATCTCATACCTGTCTATTTTGGATGGCAAGTTTCTGTTTTGTGCAGTTATTGTTTTAAATGTTGTAGCACAAAATAATAGTGTTATGCATAAGAAATAATGGGTAACTAATCTTTTTTTTCTCATATTTTTAATTGTTTATTAAATAAATCATTTTTACCTAAGGATAAATTATTATCCTTAATAGGTTCTTTTAAGTCTTTCATAAATCGGGAGAAATAAACCGATTGTTTCTGGGTGTCAACCTTGTTGCTGCACAGAGAAGTTTTAATATTTTTTGTTTACGGGGGATGTTTCATTTCTTTCGGTTTTAAAGGTTATTTGTTTATTGAATTCAGATGAAGCCAACCATCAAAAGGTTGCGTTGAGAAACAGGAAAGGAAGATTCACGCCTTCCGGCGGTAAATAGAGGTCTTTTGAGTGGTGGGTTCATGATTTTAATTTTTTTGATTTCAGGTTTGTTTCTGTAAGTACATTCGTAAAAAACCGGAAAGGTAACCTTGAAATAAATTGTTATGTAACATAATATAAAAATTGCTTTTTACAATTTAATATGGGTGATGCGATTTATAATCGCATGGAATAAATAAAAATGATATTCATGATTTTCAAAAACCTAAAGGTTTAATATAAGCTTAACAAGTATAAATGTTTCTGCTTTCTGTGAAATTTAAACAGATTCCTCATCGTTTGCCAACGGTTCGGAATGACAGACCTTTTGAAGGAAGTAGCTGGTGTGAGGGATGGTTTGCTAAATGCACTTCACTGTCATTCTAAGTGAAATGAAATGAAACGAAAGAATCTTAATCTCTAAAATATTTTTCCAGGACAACAATGACAAATCAATCAAACTGAATTAATAGCCGCTACCGGGTCAAGTTTTGCGGCTGAACGTGCAGGCATTAACCCGGCAATAAAACCAATTACACTTGAAATTAAAAGTCCTGTAACAATATTTCCAACCGTAAGAACAATTGTAAAATCAGTAAGATAGGAAACAAATTGAGTACCTATAAAAATCAGCAGTAATCCTACTATTCCTCCAATTAAGGAAAGTACTATAGCCTCAAAAATAAACTCAAAAAGAATAAAATAGCGTTTAGCTCCCAGTGATTTTTGAATGCCGATTATTCTGGTTCGTTCCTTAACTGAAACGAACATAATATTTGCAATTCCAAATCCACCCACCAGTATGGAAAATCCACCGATTATTGCTCCGGCAAGATTAATTATGCTGAAAAGTTGTTCCAGCTGTCCTGAGATAAGGTTCACCTCGTTTAGTGCAAAATCATTTTCTTCCAGCGGGCTTAACCGACGTACGTTTCTCATAATTCCTTCCAACTCGGCAAGGAACTGGTCCTGATCGGCATTTGGTTTGGCTTTTACACAGATTGTCTGGCCGCGGTCGCGGTTTTTTACGTCAATCAGGTAAAACGATTTTATGGCTGAAATATGAATATAATTGTCCATGCTGGTGCCAAACATATCCTGACCCATTCTTTCGTAAACACCTATAATCCGAAAATTGTAGCCCTGAATTTTAATGGTTCTTCCGATTGGATTCATGTCGCTAAAAAGCTGATTGGCAATTTCATCGCCAATCACAGTAACGGGTGCACCTGAATTCATCTCATTCTCTGTGAAATAGCGTCCTCTGGCCAGTTCCAGATTCCATACATCATACAAGGAATGTGATGTTGCAACAACGGTAGCATTCTCCAGTTTATCTGAACCCGACTGAACTGTTCTTGCAAATCCGTAGAAAAAAGTCGCATTGGCAATGGTATTTCCCTGTCGCACTATTTCTTCGGCTTCATCCATTGTTGGTGATGGCCGGTTCTGATACTTCCAGTAGGGGTAATCAGTTTCACCTTCGGGCGGTGTCCATGGCCATTTTTGAATGTAAACGATGTCGCTTCCCAGGGAATTCAGGCTATCTTTAATAAATCTTTCAAGTGAATCAATAACCGTAAAAACCGAAATAATAGCAAATATACCGATAGTAATTCCGAGCAGCGAAAGCAGGGTTCGCAGCTTATTTGCCCTTAGTGAATTAAACGCAAAACTAAAACTTTCAAATATGAGTCTTAAAAACAACATTCACTTTGTGTATTTCAGCTTAAAATTCAAATTTTAAACGTAAAGATGAAATATTATTTCTACTTATTAGTGTATTTTTTTTGTAATGATTACAGTTAATTTTTTGGGTAGAAATAAATTCAAAAGTAAGTGGGAAGAAAATTTTTTTTATCCTTTTGTTTTTTAACAATATGTGCATTGATTTTTTTATCTTTGCAAACAAATCCGAAAAATGGAATAAATGGCTGATAATAAAAAAATTAAGACTGCTCTTGTTTCAGTCTACCACAAAGAAAATCTGGACGCAATTATTAAAAAATTAAATGAACTGGGTGTAAAAATATTAAGTACGGGGGGCACAAAAAGTTTTATCGAGTCACTTGGCGTACCCGTAACATCGGTTGAAAGTTTAACAGGATATCCTTCCATTTTAGGAGGTCGGGTAAAAACCTTACATCCAAAAGTATTTGGCGGAATTTTATCACGTCGTGATAATCAGGGAGATGTAAGTCAGTTGACTGAATATGAAATACCGGAAATTGATTTGGTAATTGTTGATTTGTATCCTTTTGAAGATACAGTTGCTTCCGGAGCTGAAGAACAGGACATAATTGAAAAAATAGATATTGGCGGGATTTCTTTGATTCGCGCTGCAGCAAAGAATTTTAAAGATGTAGTTATAGTACCATCGCAGAAAGAATACCAGCCTTTGCTTGATTTACTAAATGAAAAAGGCGGTGAGTTTTCTTTGGCTGACAGGAAATGGTTTGCCGGAAAAGCTTTTGGAATTTCCTCACATTACGATGCAGCAATCTTTGGTTATTTTAATAGCGACGGGGACGAGGGAACTGAACGAATAAGTTTAAACGACGGTCATGTTTTGCGTTATGGCGAAAATCCCCATCAAAAAGCAACATTCTTCAAATTTAAAAATTCACCGGAAAATGTCGCACTTGCTAATGCGCAGGTGTTGCAGGGGAAAGCTTTATCTTACAATAATATGCTGGATGCCGATGCAGCATGGAAATCAGCCAGCGATGCATATCATTCAGTGAAACATATTGATAACAAAGTTGCAGTTTCAGTAATCAAGCACCTTAATCCCTGCGGTTTGGCTGTTACCGGTGATGTATTAAAATCACTTGAGTTAGCCTGGGCCGGTGATCCGATTAGTGCGTATGGAAGTATCATTTGTTTTACTGATAAGGTTACCAGAGAAGTTGCTGAATGGTTTGGGAAAAAATTTGTTGAAATAATTATTGCTCCTGAATTTACGGAAGACGCATTGGAAGTATTAAGTAAAAAGAAAAATTTACGTTTGCTGGTAACACCCGTAAAAAATGAAATTACCGGAGAAAAATTGTATCGATCAATTAGCGGTGGGATGCTGGTTCAGGATGAAGATGAAGGTTTGGATGCAGAATTCAAAAATGTAACAAATCGTCCTTTTGAAGATGAAAAACTGAACCTGGCAAAATTTGGTGTGACTGCTTGTAAACACCTCAAAAGTAATTCGATAGCTATCGTAACTGAAAATGAAGACGGTTCGTTTTGGTTAACAGGAGCCGGAATGGGACAACCTAATCGTCTGGATAGTTTACGTCATTTAACTATGCCTCGTTTTGAAATGAAAGAAGGACTGAGCATTGAGAATTCTGTTTTAATCTCAGATGCATTTTTCCCGTTCCGCGACAGTATTGAAGCAGCCAACGAATATGGTGTGAAGTATATAATAGAACCGGGTGGGAGTATTCGCGACGATGAAGTTATTGAGGCCTGTAATGAATTTGGTATCGCCATGGCATTTACAGGCAGAAGACATTTTAAGCATTAACAATAAACTGGAAATTATTTAGTTTAAATAAGTATTTAAATTAATATGGGATTATTTTCATTTTTAACACAGGAGATTGCAATTGACCTGGGAACAGCCAATACAATTATCATTCATAATGATAAAATTGTGGTTGATGAACCTTCTATTGTAGCCATCGATTTAAAAACCGAAAAAATGGTTGCGATTGGAGAAAAAGCCCGGCAAATGCAGGGGAAAACACATGCGAACCTGAAAACAATCAGGCCGCTAAGAGACGGCGTAATTGCAGATTTTAACGCCGCAGAACAGATGATTAGGGGAATGATAAAAATGATTAATCCTAAATCGAGGATGTTTTCGCCGGCATTAAAAATGGTGATTTGTATTCCTTCAGGCAGTACAGAAGTTGAAATCAGGGCGGTACGCGACTCCTCTGAACACGCAGGTGGAAGGGAAGTGTATATGATTTATGAACCACTCGCAGCTGCCATTGGGATTGGACTTGATGTGGAGGCACCGGAAGGAAACATGGTGGTTGACATCGGTGGAGGAACAACCGAAATCGCTGTTATTTCTCTTGGCGGGATTGTTACCAATAAATCGATACGTATTGCCGGAGATGACTTGACAGCCGATATTATGGAATATATGAGGCATCAGCATAACATCAAGATTGGTGAACGTACGGCTGAAGAAATAAAAATACATGTTGGTTCTGCCTTATCGCAACTAAAAGAACCTCCATCGGACTATGTGGTACAGGGACCGAATCAGATGACCGCTCTTCCAATAGAAGTTCCTGTATCTTACCAGGAAATTGCGCATTGTTTGGAGAAATCAATTTCAAAAATTGAAACTGCCGTGTTAAGCGCTTTGGAACAAACCCCGCCGGAATTGTATGCAGATATTGTTTCCAAAGGAATTTGGCTGGCCGGTGGCGGAGCGTTGCTAAAAGGGCTGGACAAAAGGCTATCGGATAAAATAGGAATTCCATTCCATATTGCGGAAGACCCTTTGAGGGCTGTGGTGAGAGGAACCGGGATAGCATTAAAAAATGTTGAAAAATTCTCTTTCCTGATCAGATAACGATCAGGTTTTTTTTTCAAAATATATGAGGAGTCTGTTAAGGTATTTAATTAATAATTTTGGTTTTTTCCTGTTTGTTCTTCTGGAAATAGTCTCCTTATTTTTTGTCTTTAATTACAACAACTATCAAAAAGTTAAATACCTGAATTCTTCCAATGTTATTGTTGGTTCAATTTATAACTCTTTTAATTCAGTAGTTGGTTATTTTGAATTATCACATATTAATAAAGAACTTGCGGAGGAAAACGCAAGGTTAAGATCATTCTTGGTTAAAGAGGATGCAAACAATGCGTCTCAGGAAAATGCAACATCTGCATATGTCCAGGCCGATTCTTCACTTTATAGTTTTGTTTCCGCAAAGGTGATTAATAATTCCGTAAATGATCCGTTCAATTATATTACTTTAAATAAAGGACGAAAGGATGGGATTCAACCCGATCAGGGAATTATTTCGGTGAATGGAGTTGTGGGAGTAATCACCAATGTTTCTGATTCGTATTCAATGGGCTTGTCGCTTCTTAATCAGCGTTGGGGAGTTTCCGCAAAACTAAAAAAGAGTGGTTTTTGGGGACCTTTACTTTGGGATGGTGCAGATTATCAGTTTGCAAATCTGATGGAAATACCATTTCACGTTGAATTACAAAAAGGCGATACCATTGTTACCAGTGGTTATTCAGCCATTTTCCCGGAAGGGATACTAATTGGCACAGTTTGGTCATTCGAAAAACCGGCAGGTGAAAATTATTATGATCTTAGAGTAAAACTTTCTACTGATTTCAAAGCGCTTTCATATGTTGAGGTTATTGAAAATCAAAAGAAGGAAGAAATTGAGGAACTCGAAAACTTAATACAGGATAATGAGGGAGGCAATTAAATATATTATCATTTTTGTAAGCCTTGTATTGGTGCAGGTTTTGGTGCTTAACCAGATTCAATTAGGTGGTTATATCAATCCCTATATTTATGTTTTGTTTGTGATGTTGTTGCCACTAAAATCTCCACGATATGTAACTTTGCCTCTGGCATTTTTAATCGGTTTGACAGTCGATGTTTTTTCCAATAGTCTGGGAATTCATGCGGCAGCAACCGTTTTCGTAGCCTATTTAAGACCTTATATAATTCGTTCAATTTCTGTTCGTGACGAAGAAAGAAGTGATTATCCTGGATTAAAATACAACGGATTTAGATGGTTTTTATACTATACCGCAATTATGGTGTTGATGCATCACTTTGTTTTATTTTTCCTGGAAATTTATACTTTTTCCAACTTTTTAACCACGCTCCTCAGGATTTTTGTAAGTTCGTTTTTTTCAATTTTTATTATAGTTTTAAGTCAGTTTATCGTTTTCAGAGATTAATTTTAAGAGGTGAATAATTTTTCAAAAAGAAGCTATATAATTATTGCCATATTTGCGCTAGTTGGTATCGTATACATTATCCGTTTGTTTAGTTTGCAGGTGCTCAATCCGGCGTATAAAGATTTTGCAACCAATAATATCTTGCGGGAAATTGTGCAGTATCCGGCTCGCGGTTTAATTTACGATCGTAACGGAAAGTTACTGGTTATAAACAAAGCGGCCTATGATTTAATGATTACACCGCGAGAGGTAAGAGCATTTGATACCTTACAATTGTGCAATCTGCTTGAAATTTCAAAAGAAGATTTGGAGACTAAAATAAAGGAGGCAAAAGACTATTCCTGGTATAGGCCATCAATTCTGATTAAACAAATCCCCCCGGAAACTTACGCCAATCTGAATGAGCAGTTGTATAAATTCCGGGGATTTCATGCCCAATCCAGGACGCTAAGGGAATATGAAAGTAATTCTGCAGCACATGTTCTAGGTTATGTTGGAGAAGTTACTGCCGATGATATCAAAAATAACAGTTATTACAGCATGGGCGATTATATTGGTGTTAGCGGAATTGAAAAAACTTACGAAGAGGAATTAAGGGGAACCAAAGGTATAAAGAAATATCTTGTTGATGTACATAACCAGGTTCAGGGTAATTTTTTGAATGGTGAGGAAGATGTTCCTGCTCAAATTGGTAAAAATGTTGTATCAACGCTCGATCTGGAGCTTCAAAAGTATGCCGAGGAACTGTTTCAGAATAAGAAAGGCAGTGTGGTAGCCATTGAACCTTCAACAGGTGAAATTTTAGCCATGCTGAGTGCACCTGCTTATGATCCGCATTTATTAGTCGGCCGGGTACGGGGAAGTAATTATGCAAAATTACTTGCTGATACATTAAAGCCCCTTTTTAACAGGGCACTAATGGCAGAGTATCCGCCGGGTTCTACATTTAAAATAATGAATGTACTTATAGCACTTCAGGAGGAAACAATCAATTTAAATACAAGGTTTACTTGTGCCGGACAGGCATCCAGTCCAATAAGATGTACGCATACCCATATTTCACCACTCGGCTTAGTCGATGCTATTAAAGAATCTTGTAACTCGTTTTTGTGGAACACCTTCCGGAGTATAATAAATAACTCGGATACACCGGCAGGTGGATTTAATGAATGGAGAGATTATGTCTTGAGTTTTGGTATGGGTAAAAAACTGGGTTCCGATTTGATCGATGAAAACAGAGGAAATGTCCCAACAGAAGAATATTACAATAATATTTACGGTGCAGGGCATTGGAATGCATTGACCGTGAGGTCGCTGTCTATAGGTCAGGGTGAACTGGGAATTACACCATTACAACAGGCGAATTATTGTGCGGCAATTGCAAATCGTGGATATTATTATATACCGCATGTGATTAAAGAAATCGAGGGTGGAGAAGTAAAAGAAGATTTCTTTACTAAAATTTATACCAATATATCGGAAGAAAATTTTGCGCCGGTAATTGAAGGAATGCAAAGGGTAGTAGAAACAACCAGTGCATCTCCTTATATGATTATTCCAGGAATTGAAATGTGTGGAAAAACAGGAACCGTTCAAAATCCGCACGGAGAAGATCATGCTGCCTTTATGGCTTTTGCGCCCAAAGACGATCCCAAAATTGCTATTTCAGTGTATGTTGAGAACAGTGGATTTGGTTCAACGAATGCTGCTCCGATTGCAAGTTTGCTGGTTGAAAAATATCTGAACGGAGAAATTGCAAGGAGCCGTGAGTGGGTTGAACAAAGAATGCTGGATTTGAATTTGATAAATCCGAATCAGGAAAATTGATATGCCAAAAAGAAACAACTTATGGGCAAATATTGACTGGATAACTGTTTTGTTGTTCGTTGCCTTGATGTTTTTGGGATGGATTAATATTTATGCGGCAATTTATAATCCTGAAAGTCAGAGTATTTTTGATTTGTCCCAGCAATATGGTAAGCAACTTATTTGGATTGGAGCGGCTTTAGTTTTAGGTTTTATTATTTTGCTTATAGAGACCAATTTCTACGTTTTCTTTGCATACTTTATTTACGGATTTATCATATTTCTGCTGCTCCTTGTTTTATTTGTAGGGAAAGAAATTAATGGAGCTAAATCATGGATCGACGTTGGTGGATTTACGCTCCAGCCTTCTGAATTTGGAAAATTTGCTACCGGATTGGCATTGGCCAAATACATGAGTACGTTTGGTTTCAAGTTGCAGCGGTTTAAGTCTATTGTTGTAATAGGATTAATAATATTTACGCCGGTATTCTTTATCGTTTTACAAAATGATACAGGTTCGGCACTGGTTTATTTTTCATTTGTACTGGTTCTCTTCAGGGAAGGATTATCAGGTGTCATTTTATTTTTTGGTGCTTTAATCGCTCTGCTTTTTATTCTCGCACTAGTATTAACAAACTTGCTTTTAAATGCGTTGCTCGTTGGGATAACGTTGTTAATTCTCTTTGTTTTACATCCCAGGTTTAAACAATTTAGTCACATATTAATAATATTCATTTTAAGCATTGGTATTTTCTTTGGTTTGAATGAATTTGCAGAAACAGGTTATCAATATGCCGACTTTTTATTTGCGGGCTCATTGTTAGGGGCTATCATTGCCTTTATATACAGCATTCGAAAAAAAATCAGGAATTATATCTTAGTCCTGGTTATCTTTATTGGAGGATTACTTTTTAGCACGTCTGTCGATTATGCCTTCAATAATTTGCTAGAAAAACATCAACAAGTTAGAATAAATGAATTACTTGGTATAGAATCCAACCCACAGGGTGCAGGGTATCACGTCAATCAAAGCAAAATAGCTATAGGTTCAGGTGGCTTTTGGGGAAAAGGATATTTGAATGGAACACAAACCAAGTTCGATTTTGTACCTGAACAAAGTACCGATTTTATATTTTGCACCGTTGGAGAAGAATGGGGATTTGCAGGCACATTTATTTTAGTGGCTTTATTTTTAATTTTATTCATTAGGCTTGTAGTTTTGGCAGAACGGCAACGTTCCGGTTTTTCCAGAATATATGGTTATTCAGTTGCTGTAATCCTGTTTTTTCACTTTATGGTAAATATTGGTATGACCATTGGAATTATGCCTGTAATTGGAATTCCCTTGCCCTTTTTTAGCTATGGAGGATCTTCTCTCTGGTCATTTACAATTCTTCTGTTTATATTTATAAGGCTGGATGCGAGCCGCTTGGATCACCTTTCCAGTTGAAGTTCTGCAATCGTTTGACGGTCATTTTAAAAGACCCCGATTTTTTGTATATTTGGGCGACTTAAAAGAAAAATCAAGAAAAATATTGCTCTGTTTAATATCTCGACCTATGAGAGATATGTGGCTTTTTGGCTTAAATAGTTCTTTAAATTTATTAATAAATGAAGTTTACATCGTATACCTTACATAATTTCAGAGAAATTCCTCAAATTCAGAATCTAACAGAAAAACAAAAATTCGACATTGAAGTAGTGGGTACAGTTCTTCCATTCCGAACCAATAATTACGTAATAAATAAACTAATTGATTGGGATAATTTTGAAAAAGATCCTTTTTTTATTTTGAATTTTCCACAGAAGGAAATGCTTGATAAAGAAAGTTTCAATCGGGTTGCAACACTTTTAAAAAACAATGCACCAAAACCTTTCTTGCAAAAAGAAATAAATAAAATCCGGTTAAAGTTAAATCCGAATCCCGCAGGGCAGGAAAATAACGTTCCCATTTTCGAAGGGAAACGGTTAAATGGAATTCAGCATAAATATCGGGAGATAATGTTATTTTTCCCGAGTCAGGGACAAACGTGCCACGCATATTGTACTTTTTGCTTCCGATGGCCGCAGTTTGCACTAAATGAGTTTAAATTTGCAATGAAGGAAGCAGATACTATGGTCAGGTACCTGAAATCAAATCCTCATATTACAGATGTCTTGTTTACCGGTGGCGACCCGGCTGTTATGAAAACCAAATTTTTCAAACAATATTTCGACGCGTTGCTGGAAGCAGATATACCACATTTAAAAAACATAAGGATTGGAACAAAATCTCTGACCTATTGGCCTTACCGTTATACATCTGATGATGATGCTGATGATTTGTTGCGTTTGTTTGAAAAAGTCAAAAAGAAAGGTATTAACATTGCTTTGATGGCCCATTTTAATCATCCGGATGAATTAAAAACAAAAGAGGTAAGAAAGGCGATTAAAAGATTGCTTGGGGCGGGAGTTCAAATTCGTTCGCAATCTCCGCTTCTGAAAAATATTAACGATAAAGCCGGTATTTGGGCAGAAAACTGGAAAGAACAAGTGAAGCTGGGAGTAATTCCTTATTATATGTTTGTGGCACGTGATACCGGTGCACAGGATTATTTTGCAGTTACACTGAACCGTTCATGGCAAATTTTCAGAAGTGCTTATAACCAGGTAAGTGGAATCCACCGAACAGTTAAAGGGCCAAGTATGTCTTGCAACCCGGGTAAGGTTCAAATAGTTGGAGTTTCAGAGATTAATAACCAGAAAGTATTTGTCCTGAATTTTCTTCAGGGACGTGATCCGAGCTGGGTTGGAAAGCCATTTTTCGCAAAATTTGATCCACATGCGATCTGGTTTGACGAATTGGAACCTATCGTTGGTGAGACAAAATTCTTCTTCGAAGATTTATATTACGAAATGCATGCATAAAACTAAGTCTCGGCAATCCAGTCGGGTCTTTTTATTTTAATCTGTTGTGATTGCAGTACAAAATCCAGCATTTCATTCATAAAACTTCTAAAATTGTCTTCAAAGAATTCAATGTTTTTTTTCATTATTGCCATTGCCATTGCAGAATTTTCAGGAAGTGATGTATATCGACTCATTATTTCGAGAGATTTGTGAATTCCTTCTGTAGTGGCATAAGATTCAAGTCTTTTGTTTTGAATAAGAAAAGGTAAAAAACCCTGGACACGGCCTGGTAAATAAAAGAAATGTGAAAGCAAAATCGCATGAATCTTTTTTGTGAAATCTCGTAAACTTTCGTTGGAATACAATGGCCAGTTTTTGGCTAAAAAATGATCATAAAAAAGGTCAATAACAATTCCTGAGTGCAAGCGATATTCATTTCTTAAAAACCGTTTGGCTTCTCTGAAATTTAGATTTTTATCTGTAAAAGAATCTATTTGCCGATGAAGGAGAATACCCTTTTGTATTTCAGCCGGGTATTTCAGATAATTTTTCCCTTTAACATAATCGCCAATAAAATTTCCCAATATGACTTTTTCGTCATCTCCGGAAAGATACAGATGTGCCAGATAGTTCATAATCAAAAAATAAACGGCTGGGAATAGGAAATGTTTTATGTTACTTGTTATTTATGGTTTATTAGCGATTTTTGATTTTATTGTAGATCTTTATGATTTGAAATTTGAATCGTTTTTTAATAATAGTTATTTTTGCGCTCTGTAAAATTTATCGATGGGAAAAAAAATTGTTGCATTTGGAGAAGTAGTTTGGGATTTGTTACCCAACGGAAAGGTTCTGGGTGGAACTCCATCGAACATGGTTTTTAGAATCAATTCCTTTGGCGATGAGGGATATTTATTGTCGAGGGTTGGCGATGATAAATTGGGGCATTCAGCATTAAAAAAGCTGGATGAATTAGGAATATCAGACGAAAACGTTCAGATTGACTCCGCATTTCCTACAGGAACAGTAAATATTACCTTCGATGAAAATGGGGATCCGATTTACAATGTAACACTCGATGTCGCTTTTGATCATATAGAATTTTCAGCAGAAGCATTAAAACTGGCGCGCAGAGCCGACTGTTTGTTTTATGGTTTACTGCCTCAGCGTTTTGGCTTGTCGAAAAATACCATTCGTGAATTAATAAATGAATCACCTGATTCACTCAAGTTTTTTGACTTGAAGTTATTCGAGCATTTTTTTGATGTAAATGTCGTAGATTTTCTTTTGAAGAATTCAAATATTGTCAGGATTAAGGAAAAAGAGATTAAATTTTTAGCAGATGAACTTGGTTTGGATTCAGAAAATTTTGTTGATTTTGGCAAACTTCTTACAGAAAAATATAAGAAAATAGATATTGTTTTGGTAACCAGGGGGCATAACGGAATTTTTGCCTACAGTAAAAAAGAAGGTGCTTTTCAGATACCAGGATGTAAAATAAAAATGGTCGATAATATTGGATCAGGTATGGCTTTCTCTGCCGGATTTTTACATTATTATCTTAACGGAGAATCTATTAAAGATGCTTTGGAATTTGGCAATGCTGCCGGCGCCTTGAACACATCAAAACGAGGCGCAACATCGATTTTTAACAAAAATGATGTTCTTCAACTCATGAAGAAAAATTCAAAGTAGCTGAAATTCTAAAAAGTTTTTCTCAAATAAACAATACTTTTAAACATCTGATTTTTAGTAACCTGCAACCCCTTTTTTGTGTTTAAATGAATAGATGGTGCGTATGCCATTTAATTGGTTGGCGCAGGGTTTCAAAATCAATTCGACAAACATGAAAGCATCAACAAAACAAATTACGGGTGAGTTACTGGACAGGTTGTGGGAGAAATATCTTAAAAGAGTTCCTTACGCCAAAACATATGTGGATTTGGTGAATAAAAAAGGAGGGAAAGTGGTAAACGATCATATTGCTTTCCGAACATTAAACACCCATACTGGCGAGCAACCTGAAGGTATAAGGGCGATAAAGCACATTATTGAAGCTTTGGAATATAAGCCGGTTGAAAAGTATTCTTTTAAAAAGAGAAAGCTAACTGCCACACATTTTGAGCACCCCGATGAAATGTTTCCCAAAATTTTTGTCAGCCAGCTGGAAGTGGAACAATTGCCGGAATGGGCCCAAAATATTATTCATCAGACAGTAAAAGATACACCCTATCAACTCTCTGATGAAGCCCTTGAATTGCTTATGCTTTTAAAATCAGAAAAGATTTTAAATCTTGAAGCTTCCCGATTTTTGGTTGATGACCTGTCGAATTATTTTGGCAGACCCTGGGAGCCACCCTTTAAGGGCGATATTTTGAGATTAAATGATATTTCGCAATATGCTGCATGGACTTTACTTCATGGAAATTCAGTAAACCATTTTACAGCCTTGATTAATTTTCAAGGGGTGGAAGAATGGCCTGATTTGGAAACGACCTGCGAAGCTTTAAAAAAAGCCGGCGTGCCAATGAAAGAAACTATTGAAGGTGAAAAAGGTAATAAACTGAGGCAGTCCGCAACCTACGCTGTGAAAGAGGATGTTGAGGTTAAGACAATTGATGGGACTGATTTTTTGAATTGGACCTATGCGTATTATGAGTTTGCCCAGCGTGATTTTATTGAAGTTGATGGCGAAGTAAAACTTTTTTCAGGGTTTCTGGGAGATCAGGCAATTCACCTTTTTGATATGACAAAAACCCGTGACAATTAATATACTTCAGGCACATAAGTCATTTCCTCAAGCGGAGGGCGAACATAACCTTTAGTCTCTTTTCTGGGTGGCAGGTCAAAAGGCTCAGGCGTTAAATCTTTATAAGGTATCATTGACAATAAATGATGAATACAATTGAGTCGAGCCCGTTTTTTATTGTCAGCATCAACCATATACCAGGGACTGAGTTTTGTATCGGTGTATGCAAACATTTCATCTTTTGCCTTTGAATATTCCTCGTACAATTCCCTTGATTTCATATCCATCGGACTGAGTTTCCATCTTTTTGTCGGGTCTTTGATTCTCGACCGGAATCGTTTTTCCTGCTCTTCCTCACTCACTGAAAACCAGTACTTAATCAGAATAATTCCTGATCGGATTAGCATTCTTTCAAAATTTGGACAGGAGCGTAAAAAATCCCAGTATTCATCTGTTGTACAAAATCCCATTACTTTTTCCACACCGGCACGGTTGTACCAGCTTCTGTCAAACAATACCATCTCACCCGCTGCCGGAAGATGTGCAGCATAACGTTGAAAATACCATTGGGTCTTTTCTTTTTCAGTAGGCGTGCCAAGTGCAACCACTCTGCAGATTCGCGGATTTAGTGATTGAATGATTCGTTTTATTGTTCCTCCTTTTCCCGCTGCATCTCTTCCTTCAAAAATAACAACTACTTTTAATCCCTCGTTTTTTATCCATTCCTGCAATTTGACGAGTTCAATTTGCATCTTGTTTAACTCTTTTTCATAAAAGTGTTTTGTAATCTTCTTATGGGTTTGTGCTGAAGAATCTTCCATGTTAGACAATTTTAATAAATGGTAAAAGAGATTAGATTAAAAGTAAGAAAAATCATTCAGAAATCATTCAAAGTCAGTTTCAAACCAAAATATAAGCTCCAAATTGAGTCTCGGAAGTTGCATCAGTTAATGCTAAAAAACCGGAATCAATTTTATTTTGGACAATTTTTAAAGTATATTTTTTTTCCATTTCTTTCTTAAAAGAAAAGAATGTTTTGTCAGGATTATAATAAATTTTGAAAATTCCTTTTTTATTTTGATAAATCAGTTTTTCCAGTTGCAAGGAAAGAAGCCCCATATTTTGCCTCACATTAATTTCCATACAGGGATTAATTTTCAAACGTTTATTCTCATCTAAAAAAATTAAAGTATCAACTCCAAAATTACCCTCATAAAGTTTTACCAAATCACTTTGTTCAAGAATTTTAATGAGAGAAGGAATAATGATTTTCTGAGATTTTCGAATAAATTCTTTGATTTCCATTGAATAGGTTTCAGGCTCACCGTTGAGGAAATTTCCAATGTACTGGCCTTTTTTATCTGTAGAAAAATTACTTACTCCTAGGAACGAAACTTTTCCATTGTTTATTTTAAATTGAAATGCCATATCCTCTACTTTGTTCAGGTATGGTTCAACAACTGCATATCCCTGTTCGTTTACTATTCCGAGCAGCTTTTCCCAAACTTTTTCATGTACCGGTGTTTTTGTAATCGGTTGCAGGCCCCTGCCAGAACTGCTCCAGGGGGCTTTTACCATTATTTTTTCCCACCGAGAAATCAATTTTTCAAAATGTTTTTTGGTTGTACAAATTTCAGGAAGTAGACTTTTTGAAATGAAACATTCAGATTCTACATCATCCAATAAATTTCTTAGGATATTTGATGCAAATGCCTTTGAATAGATTTCCCGATGTTGGTGGGTCCAAGAGGCAACAGGAGAATTTTTAAATTCTGAAGAACAGTTTGGTTTTATTAAAGTCAATAATTTATGCGCAGCCGGACTCCAGCCCCAGGGTAGCAACTTGTTGAATGTTTGACTTTTTACAAACTCTTTATTTTGAATCTCTTTCTTAAGAACAAACTGTGGTGGCTTAAATCCAATCTTTTTAAATTGTTCAACGAAATTTTCAGAAGGTAATTGATCAACCAGAATCAGATCTTCTTGCTGAGCGAAAAACATAGGTAAAGTACCCAAGTCAGACTCCATTTTTTGTAAAATCCGGTTGGGTTGCCACGAATCATTTCCGTTTGCCACTGCGTATTCACATGTTGGATTAAAAAGATATACATTGGAAGATAATTTCATATCAAATAACAATCTAAAATTATTTACCTGTTTTGAAAATACCTGCCTGGGAAAGAGTCATTATTAAAACACCCATTACAGTAATTAATCCGCCAATCAGCTGATGTTGGAGTGGAATTGTTTTGAAAAGAAGAAAGGAGCCAAGCAAAACAAAAATCCCTTTTAAACTTTGTACTACAGAAGATCGCGAAGCATCGATGTAATGAAAGGAATAGTATACAGTTAGAACAGCCAGAAATGGACCTAAAACAGCACCTACGGCAATGTTTTTTAAAGCTGAAACCGGAATAACTAACGATTGTTTTGTGATGAGAAATACGATTATTGAGAAGGTAAAGAGCCACACTGTCCGGTTTAGGTTAATAAACTCAGGGCTTAATTTTTTTACATGAACCTTAACAACAAGGCTCGCAGAGGCCGCAAAAAAAGCATTGATAAAAACAATTCCGGTGCCAGCAATAAAAAATGTTTTCAGAGTGGTTCCTCCGGTATAGCTAATTACAAAAGCTCCTGTTAATGCTAAAATGGCACCAATAATTTCAATCCAGCCAAACTTTTCCTTCAATAGAAAAATTCCTCCTAGAGTAAGAAAAACCGGGTACATGTTTCCAAGGAAAGAAGTAACAGCCGGATCTGGAATAATATTTATGGAAACAAAGAAAGTAGTTGTGGTCAGAATCTCCAGAATTCCAAGAATAACCAGAATACGTACTTGTTTTCTTGCTAATGTTTTTACCTGTGAAAGCTTTTTATTTTTTGCAGCCATTAAAAAATTCAGAAGTGTTCCGATAGCAAACCAGTAAATTCCAAATTGAGCCAGATGCACTTCATTTAAAGCAGCCTTACTAAAAATATAAACATTAGAAAAGGCCAGGGTTGCAACCAGTGCAAAAAAGTAGCCTTTTAAAGTTTCCTGTTTCATTATACACATTTAAGTGAATTCGGGACAAAAGTACAAAAAATGGTATTCTGAGATTTTACTTTTACAGCTTTATTAAATGAGCCTAAGATTGATTCTTCAGCGATCGGGAAAACTTTCAAACTATTATCTTTGTTGTGAAAGCAGAATTAGATTCTTCATCAGAAAAATATTACAATATGTTGCCAAAAATTGATCCGACTTCAACAAACGCCTGGGAAAAACTGGAAAATTATTTCACTGAATTTAAATCAACTCAAATAAAGGAACTTTTTATAGCTGATTCAGGCCGCTTTCCTAAATACACTTTAAAATTCAAGGATATCCTTATTGATTTTTCAAAAAACCGTGTGGATGATACGGTAATTTCCTTGCTGTTGGAGTTGGCTGTTGAATGTGGACTGCCTGAAGCTATTGACAGTATGTTTTCAGGCGAAAAGATAAATGTTACGGAAAATCGTTCGGTACTCCATGTCGCCTTGCGAAACAGGACAAATACCCCTGTGCTTGTTGACGGAAAGGATGTAATGCCTGAAGTGAATGCTGTTCTAACCCAGATGAAGAATTTTTCTGAAGGAGTAATTTCAGGTAAGTGGAAAGGATACACAGGAAAGTCAATAACCGACATTGTAAATATTGGCATCGGTGGTTCAGATTTAGGACCATTAATGGTTACTGAAGCTTTGAAACCCTATAAAAATAATTTAACCCTGCATTTTGTTTCAAATGTTGACGGTACACATATTGCAGAAACTTTAAAGAAGACGGATCCGGAAACCACACTTTTTATTATAGCTTCCAAAACATTTACCACACAAGAAACAATGACCAATGCAAATACAGCTCGGGCCTGGTTTCTAAATGCTGCTAAAAAACCGGAATTTATTAAAAACCATTTTGTTGCTGTTTCAACTAATGAGGACGGAGTTGAAAAATTTGGGATTGATACCAAAAATATGTTTCGGTTTTGGGATTGGGTTGGCGGCCGCTACTCATTGTGGTCAGCTATCGGACTTTCTATCGTATTGGGAATTGGCTATGAAAATTATATCAAATTGCTGGAGGGTGCTCACGAGATGGATAATCATTTCAGGGAATCCAGACTGAACGAAAATATTCCGGTAATTCTGGCACTTATTGGAATTTGGTACAACAATTTTTACGGCGCCGAAAGTGAAGCTATTCTTCCCTATGACCAATACATGCATCGTTTTGCTGCTTATTTTCAGCAGGGAAATATGGAAAGTAACGGGAAATATGTAGATCGGAGAGGAAAAACAGTAAAATATCAAACCGGCCCAATAATATGGGGAGAGCCGGGAACAAACGGGCAACACGCCTTTTACCAGCTCATTCACCAGGGAACAAAGTTAATTCCATGTGATTTTATTGCAGCAGCAAACAACCACAACAAAGTAGGGGATCATCATCCAAAATTACTAGCCAATTTTTTTGCACAAACCGAAGCAATGATGGTTGGTAAAACTGAAAAACAAGTATATGAAGAATTAGCAGCAACCGGGAAATCGGAATCCGAAATTGCTGCATTATTGCCATTTAAAGTTTTCCCAGGAAATATTCCGACCAATTCAATTTTAGTAAAGAAACTAACACCAAAAACATTGGGTTCGTTAATTGCTATGTACGAGCATAAAATATTTGTTCAGGGAATTATATGGAATATTTACAGTTTTGACCAGTGGGGCGTTGAATTGGGAAAACAACTGGCCAATCGTATATTGCCGGAATTACTTAACGATGAGCCGGTTATCGGGCACGACTCTTCTACAAACGGATTGATAAACGCTTACAAGGAGATGAAAGATTAGCTTAAAAACTTGGTTAGTTTTTCCATTTCTTGTTTAGGAGAGGCATTTTCGTAAAGAATTTTATAAACCATATCAGAAACCGGCATGTAAGCTTTATATTTCTGATTGATTTCATTTATTGAACGGGACGCAAAATAACCTTCAGCGATCATATTCATATCCAATATTGCATTTTTTACTGAATAGCCTTTGCCAATCATGGTTCCAAACATTCTGTTTCGGCTAAATTGTGAATAAACGGTTACCATCAAATCGCCTAAATAGGCGGAGTCTTTTATGTCGCGTGAAATAGGATGAACCGCATCAACAAAACGTTTGATTTCCTGGATAGAATTGGAAACTAATGCAGCCTGAAAATTATCACCGTACCTCAATCCGTGGGCAATTCCGGCGCCAATGGCAATAATATTTTTGATAACCGAAGTATATTCTGTGCCCCAAATATCGTCAGAAACCGAAACAAAAATGTAGTCACTTTGTATCAGTTTGGCGAAATTGCTTGCTTTTTCTTCATCGTAGCCGGCAACAGTCAGGTAAGACAGTTTTTCAAGCGCTACTTCTTCAGCATGGCAGGGGCCTGCAATAACACCAATATTTTCCATGGGAACTTCAAAATATTTATTGAGGTATTCCGCAACCAGAAGATTTTCTTTTGTAACGATTCCTTTAATTCCTGAGAGAAAATATTTGTTACTGATATCTGAATCGACATCGCTAAGAACTCGGGGTAAAAAAGCAGAAGGAACGGCTAGTATTAATATATCTGATTTATCAACTATTGTATTTATATCGTTGTAAAAATGTATTCGTCCGGTATCAAATTCAACACTTTGTAAATACCTTGGATTATTGCCTAATTCAATAAATTCTTCGATGGTTTCCTGCTTTCTGAAGAACCAGTTTATTTCTTGTACATTTTCAAGTAACATTTTGGCAAGGGCAGTCGCCCAACTTCCACTACCTATAACAGCAACTTTGTCTTTTTTTATGTTCATCCCTCAATATTTCGGGTGACAAAAGTAGAAAGATTATTAAAATTTAAACAATGAATCAAAAAAGGATTTCTTTCTGAATAAGAATGAATGTCATTTAAATTTTAGTATTGTTAGAAAATTTATATAGAAGATGCTATAAAATATCAGACGAGTTTGTTTATAAAATTGTAAATTCATGAGCAATTTTAATAGTTATTGTTTTATTCCAACCTAACATTATGAAAAGTAAAAATCGTGTTTTAAAGTGGTCTTTAATAGTAGCATTGGGAGGTTTCCTTTTCGGATTCGATACAGCCGTTATTTCTGGTGTAGAAAAATCGATTCAACAACTTTTTCAGTTAAACTCTTTTTGGCACGGATTTACTATTTCTTCGGCGCTGATAGGAACTGTAATTGGAGCGTTAAATGCCGGTAAACCAGCCGATAAATACGGGCGGCGTTTTCTCTTGTTCATCATTGCTGCATTATACACAATTTCGGCTATTGGCAGTGCTCTTGCTCCAAACCTCGTAATGTTTATATTTTTTCGTTTTCTGGGTGGTCTGGCTGTTGGTGCTTCATCTGTTGCCGGCCCCATGTATATTTCTGAAATTTCACCTGCCAAAATCAGAGGAAGGATGACCGCAATGTTTCAGTTTAATGTAATTTCAGGTATTTTAATAGCTTATGTTTCTAATTATTTGCTGAGAGAAACAGGAAGCGAACCGTGGCGATTTATGCTGGGTATTGAAGGTATTCCGGCCATTGTATTCTTCTTTTTATTATTCCTGGTGCCCAAAAGCCCGCGTTTTTTAATTAAAATAAACAAGGTAGAAGAAGCAAGAGAAGTGTTGAGCAAAATTGAAGGTAACAATGTAGAGGCTGAAATTGCTGAAATCCAAAGAGGACTTAAACAGGGGAAAACCTCCAGTCAGAAACTATTTTCCAGGCATTATTATAAACCTATATCTATCGCATTTTTGGTGGCTATGTTCAATCAGTTTTCAGGAATAAACGCAATACTTTATTATGCCCCAAGAATTTTTGAGCTAACCGGATTATCATTTGCCGATTCTATGTTTCAGCCAGTGCTGATAGGAATCACCAATGGTATATTCACAGTACTCGGAATGATGATTATAGATAAAACCGGAAGAAAGAAATTGCTTATTGTTGGTTCTGTTGGAATGTCGGTTTGCCTTGGATTAATTTCAAGAATTTTGTTTCTTCAGAGTTTTTCAGGTTATGGAATTCTAATTTATCTCCTGGTGTATATCGTTTTTTTCGCTTTTTCAACAGGTGCTGTAATTTGGGTTCTGATTTCAGAAGTCTTTCCAAACAGTGTAAGAGGGAAGGGACAGGCATTAGGCAGTTTTACACACTGGTTTTTTGCCGCTTTAATTACTTTTCTTTTTCCTGCATTCAGCAGCACACCGCAGGGAAGTGGCTATTCTTTTGCTTTCTTTTCAGTTATGATGCTTTTGCAAGCCTGGGTGGTATGGAAATATTTTCCTGAAACAAAAGGAAAAACGCTTGAAGCGTTAGGCGAGGAAATTTCGTTATAAATTCGTTTGTTGAGGAATGAACGAGAAATTTAATTTAGTAATCAGAGATTAGTATGATAATTTTACGAGGAATTTCATTAAATGTATTTGGGGCTAAAAATTCAAGGAAATGAAAAAATATATTTTGGCACTTGATGCCGGAACCACAAGTAACCGTGCAGTATTGTTTAATCATTCCGGTGAAATAGTAAATGTGGCGCAACAGGAATTTGAACAAATATATCCTCATTCTGGCTGGGTGGAACATAGTCCTGAAACCATATGGATAACACAACTTAACGTAGCACGGGAGGTGATTAAGAAGCATGGAATTGTACCTTCAGAAATTGCAGGAATAGGCATTACTAATCAACGTGAAACTACTATTATTTGGAATAGGGAAACAGGAGAGCCGATATATAACGCGATTGTTTGGCAAGACAGAAGGACGTCCGCGATTTGTGACAATTTAAAAGTAAGAGGGCTGGAATCCAAAATATCTGCGAAAACCGGTTTAGTTATTGACGCTTATTTCTCAGGCACAAAAATTAAGTGGATTTTGGATAATGTTCAGGGAGCACGTGGGCTTGCCAAACAAGGAAAGTTGGCCTTTGGAACAGTTGATACCTGGCTCATTTGGAAATTAACTGGAGGACGACTTCATGTTACTGATGTGACCAATGCCAGCCGGACGTTAATTTATAATATACACGATCTAACGTGGGATGAAGAATTACTTGATATTCTGAATATTCCCATTGAGATTTTGCCCGAGGTGAAATCAAGCAGCCAAATCCTCGGTGCAACTTCAAAAGAAATTTTAGGTGCAGAAATCCCGATATCAGGAATTGCAGGTGATCAGCAGGCCGCCCTTTTCGGTCAAATGTGTGTAGAAAAAGGTATGGTAAAGAATACGTATGGAACAGGATGTTTTGTCGTTATGAATACCGGAGAAAATCCCATTTTATCACAAAATAAATTACTGACTACTATCGCCTGGAAGATTGGTAATGAAGTTACCTATGCTCTGGAAGGAAGTATTTTTATCGCTGGTGCTGTTGTGCAGTGGCTTCGTGATCAACTTGGTATTATTAAGGACTCATCAGAGATTGAATCACTTGCCCAACAGGTTAACGATAACGGAGGAGTTTCATTTGTCCCGGGATTTGTAGGATTGGGTACTCCTCACTGGGATCAATATGCAACAGGAACTTTGATCGGATTGAGCAGAGGAACAAGTAAAGCTCATATTGCAAGAGCTGCCCTGGAGGCGATAGCTCTTCGCTCTATGGAAGTCATTGAAACTATGGAAAAAGATTCAGGCATTGCATTAAATGAGCTTAGGGTAGATGGAGGTGCTGCGGTAAATAATTTGTTAATGCAAATTCAAAGTGATCTAATAAACACCAATGTTGTTCGTCCAAAAATAACAGAAACTACAGCACTGGGTGCGGCTTATCTGGCGGGTTTAGCGACGGGGTTTTGGAGTGACATTAATGAACTGAAAAAACAATGGCAGGTGGATGAGATGTTTAAACCGCATGAAGATAAAACCCAAATCAAAAAAGTGATTAGTAATTGGACCAAAGCTGTAAAACGTAGCAAAAATTGGTACGATACACATTAACTATTTAATCCGCCAAAGACATATACAATGAAAAGAGAAAAAATTCTAAAAAAGATACAAAAGGATTCCTGGGATATAATAATTATCGGAGGAGGAGCGACTGGTTTGGGTTGTGCAGTTGATGCCGCCTCAAGAGGTTACAAAACCTTGCTGCTGGAACAGGTAGATTTTGCAAAAGGAACATCGAGCCGCAGTACAAAACTGGTTCATGGTGGAGTCCGTTATCTGCAACAGGGAGATGTTTCCCTGGTTTTTGAAGCTTTAAAAGAACGGGGTTTAATGTTTAAAAATGCTCCACATTTGGTAACCAATCAATCTTTTGTAATTCCAACCTATGATTGGTGGGGAGGCCCGTTTTATACTGTTGGATTAAAAGTTTACGATATCATGGCCGGAAAGCTGGGGCTTGGTCCTTCAAAGCATCTTTCGCTGGAAGAAGCTTTGGAAGCTCTTCCAACAGTTGAAAAAGAAGGATTAAAAGGAGGAGTTATATACCAGGACGGACAGTTTGATGATTCCAGAATGGCAATAAGCCTCGCTCAGACCTGTATTGATTACGGCGGTACGGTCTTTAATTATTGTAAAGTTACAAAGCTGCTTAAGGATGGAGAATTGGTTTCCGGTGTTCTGGCAGTTGACTTGGAAAGTGATGAAGAATTAGAAATACAATCGAAAGTTGTAATTAATGCGACTGGAGTTTTTGCCGATGAAATTATTCAGATGGATGAACCGGAGAAAAAAGATATGATTATACCCAGTCAGGGAATTCATCTGGTTTTGGCAAAAGAGTTTTTGCCCAATAATTATGCGATCATGGTTCCTCATACTTCTGACGGAAGAGTCATGTTTGCAGTTCCCTGGCATAAACATGTTGTAGTTGGAACAACCGATACACTCATGGAAAACAAACTGCTTGAACCGGTGGCTTTGAAGTCTGAAGTCGATTTTTTATTAGAAACAGCCGGGCAGTATTTGGTAAAACAGCCATCCCGTAAGGATGTGTTAAGTGTTTTTGCTGGTTTAAGACCCCTGGCTAAGCCGGAAGATGAGAAAAAAGCTACTAAAGAAATTTCCCGTGGACATAAAATTCTAATTTCTGTATCAGGCTTAATTACGGTAATCGGGGGGAAGTGGACCACTTACAGGAAAATGGCAGAAGATGTTGTTGAAAAGGCAATTATGCTGGGAGGATTACCGGAACGTGAGTGTGTAACAAAACATTTACCTGTTCATGGTTATCGTATGGATATTGATCCCTATAATGATATGTTGGCACCCTACGGCTTGGATAAGGAAGAACTGTTGGCTTTGGGAGAAGACGAGGATGAGTATAGTGGTTGGCTGAGTGAGAAGTTACAGATTCTAAAATCACAGGTTGTCTGGGCAGTAAGAAATGAAATGGCCAGAACGGTGGAGGATGTGCTTGCTCGTCGGACCCGTGCCTTATTTCTGGATGCCCGGGAAAGTATTCGGATTGCCCCTGAAGTCGCTCGATTAATAGCTAAAGAATTAAATCGGGATGGGGAATGGATTGATGATCAAATAAAAAAATATAATAACGTAGCAAATAATTATTTTTTTGAAGATTAAGAATTAAACCAATTAAATATGACTGAACTTTTCGGAGAATTCCTTGGTACATTTATTCTGATTTTATTGGGAAACGGGGTAGTAGCAAACGTTAATCTTGAAAAAACACACAGTAAAGGCGGTGGCTGGATTGTTATCACAGCAGGGTGGGGTATGGCAGTGTTTGTAGCGGTTTTGACAACAGCTGACATTAGTGGTGCGCACTTGAATCCAGCCGTAACACTCGGACTAGCTTTTAGCGGATTATTTGCCTGGGCAAAAGTAATTCCGTTTATTTTAGCTCAAATTTTAGGCGCAATGTTTGGGGCTACAACTGTTTACCTGTTTTTTAAAAATCATTTTGATGCTACCACTGAGCCCGGGGCAAAAAAGGCCTGTTTTTGCACTGCTCCGGCGATACGAAGTTACGGGAGTAATTTCTTTTCTGAGCTTATTGGAACTTTTATTCTTGTGCTGGCTGTTTTGCTCATAACTCTTCCTCAGCTTAATTATACCAGTCTCGGAAGTTCAAAAGTAGGAATGGGTTCCTTAGGGGCTTTGCCGGTTGCGCTGGTTGTCTTTTCAATTGGTATGAGTCTTGGCGGAACAACCGGTTACGCCATAAATCCGGCACGTGACTTAGGACCACGAATAATCCATACTTTGTTACCTTTAAAAGCAAAAGACAATAACGACTGGAGTTATTCCTGGGTTCCTGTTTTTGGACCGGTTGCGGGTGCAGGATTGGCTGCAATTGTATATATTTTTATAAATTATCTTATTCAATAAAACATAATCATTTATTTTTGGGTTTTATACATAATAGTAAACATTTGAATATGGAAAATAAAGTTAGCGATAGCTCATTGCGATTGCGTGAAATGATAGAAAAGGCAATTGAAGATCACAAAATTACACGTGATGAATATGACAAAATTATTAATATAGCCACAGAAGACGGTATAATCGACAGGCACGAGCAGGCATTATTGAGTGAATTGCAACAGATGATTGAAAATAAGGAGGTGAAATTTGTGATGAAATAATTATGAAAGTAACTTCATCAACTCGTCCAAATCATAATCGGGTTGTGTAATCTGGTATTGAGCCTGAGTATAAAACTCATTTCTTTTTTTTAAGGTCTCGTCGATGAACCTGACCAACTCATCTCTCGACTTGCCTTTTATTAAGGGGCGCTCGGTTTTTGATTTTAACAGACGATCTGCCAGAATCGCCGGATCGATATTCATGTAAATCGTTTTGCCTGTTTTATTCATTAAATCCATATTATCGAAAAAACATGGAGCACCGCCCCCGGTCGCAATAATTATGTTTGTAAACTCAGAAAGTTCCTGCAACGCTTTTTGTTCTTTTTTTCTGAATTCCGCTTCACCTTCTTCTGCAAATATCTGAGGAACAGTTTTACAGTTTCTCTCTTCAATATAATTGTCCATATCAATAAACTGTATTCCTGTGTGTTTTGAAAGTCTCCTTCCTAAAGTTGACTTTCCACAGCCCATATATCCGATTAGGTAAATTCTCATAATTTCTGAAAGTGCAAAAATACAAAGCCATTTGCTAAATGGCAACTTGTGAATTTTTGAATTATCGTTTGCTGATTTTATTTAGAATAGAGACATTTGGCTTGTGTTATCATCATCTTTCGCAGGTCTCTTTATTTCAAATGGAATATCATCAGTATCTTTTTCTTCATCTGAAGAAGATTCTTCCGGTTCTTCCAGCCTGTCATCCTCATCTTTTACAACCGGTTCTAATTCTTTAATATTATCCACCTGGTAGTTTGACAAACGTTTGCCTTTGGCCTTCCAGGATTTTACCCCAATAAATTCAGCAACTTCAACAATTTCATTTTCACGTTCTGAGTTTTTTCCTCCAAATTCCAATTCGAAACGCGGATATCTTACCCATGTAACGCTAACCAATTTGTTATCGGGATTATCTCCGATAAAACGATATGATTTGTCTTCAACTTCCTCTATTTCAAATCGTTTTACATAGTAAAACTGTAATTCAGCGTCAAAATAAATTACCGAAAGTACTTTACCTGAATCAAATTTCTCGATACAAAGAATATCATCGTCAAAATGATTACTTAAATCATAATTGTAGAGTTGGCATTCTCCTTTTTTGTATAAGACGAGTATCTTATCTTCCCCGGAAAATTCACCCAGATACTTACCTCGTTTATCCGCGTTTAACCGAAGTACATCCTCGTCAAACCAAATTTTTCTACCACCCAGTGTAGATACTCCTTTTTCTTTCAGATTAATTTTGTGTACGTCATATTTTGTAAGGACATTTCCCATAGATTGGCGACCTTTGATAGCCAATTCTCCCAAATCAACTTCAAATATCAGTTTTTTGATTCTGGGTTTGGGTTTCAGGATTACTTTCAAAACTTCGGCTTCTCCATTTGGATTGGCAGAAAAATAAGCAATTCTTGAACCTTTTGTCCCCTGAGTCATGTCATATTCTTTGTCTCGCGTGACTCCGGTTACGAAAAAGCGTTTCATATAAAATATCCCGGATTTACCGTCTTTGTATACCAGGTTATAAATGGTCCGTTTATCGTTCTTTTTGAAAACAGCAATGTGCAACGGGTTTTTGTCGATAAAAGCTTTTTCAGAGACTTTGGTTACAAAATAAGTTCCGTCTCTTCTAAAAACAATAACGTCATCAATATCGGAACAGTCGCAAACATATTCGGCTTTTTTAAGTCCGGTCCCCATAAAACCTTCTTTTCGATCGACATAAAGCTTTTCATTTTTCACGACTACTTTTGTAGCCACTATGTTTTCAAAATTTCGAATTTCGGTTTTTCGTTCGCGTCCCTTTCCGTACTTTGTTTTTAAATGGTTAAACCATTTAATCGTATAAGAGATTATATTTTTGATATTATTTAAAACATCAGCTATTTCATCTTCAATGGCTTGCAATTGGTCTTCTGCCTTATCTTTATTGAATTTAAGAATTCGGGCCATTCTGATTTCCATGAGTTTCAGAATATCGTCACGTGTAATTTCCCGTTTAAGCTTTGGTTTCCATGGTTCCAGCCGTTTATCGATGTGTGTAACAGCCTGATCCATGTTTTCTGAATCTTCAAATTTTTTGTCTTTGTAAATTCGTTCTTCAATAAATATTTTTTCAAGCGACAGAAAATGCCATGCTTCCTCTAATTCTGCTTTTTTGATTTCAAGCTCCATTTTCAGCAACTCCACAGTGCTGTCGGCTGACCTTTTTAAAATTTCTTTAACTCCAATGAAAAGTGGTTTGTCGTTTTCAATTATACAAGAGTTCGGTGAAAGAGAAACTTCACAATCGGTAAAAGCATACAAAGCATCAATAGTTTTGTCAGAAGAAACTCCTGGAGCAAGATGGACTAAAATTTCTACATTTTCGGCAGTGTTATCGTCAATCCTTTTTATTTTGATTTTTCCTTTATCGTTCGCTTTAATTATCGATTCAATAAGGGTGCCTGTAGTTTTGCCAAACGGAATTTCAGAAATTACAAGAGTTTTGTTATCGCGTTTATCAATTTTAGCCCTGACTTTTATAGTACCTCCCCTTAATCCATCATTATACCTTCCAAAATCTGCAAATCCTCCGGTTGGAAAGTCAGGATATAATTCGAAATCCTGTTTTTTCAGGTATGCAATTGAAGCATCGATAAGTTCAATAAAGTTGTGTGGAAATAATTTTGATGCCAGGCCAACGGCAATCCCATCAACCCCTTGTGCCAGCAATAGCGGAAATTTTACCGGGAGTGTCACTGGTTCTTTTTTTCTTCCGTCGTATGAAAGTTTCCATTCTGTGGTTTTTGGATTGAAAAGAACCTCCAAGGCAAACTTCGACAAACGTGCTTCAATATAACGAGGAGCGGCTGACCCATCACCGGTAAGAATGTTACCCCAGTTTCCCTGTGTATCAATTAATAAATCCTTTTGTCCGAGCTGAACAATGGCATCCCCTATTGATGCATCACCATGTGGGTGATACTGCATGGTTTGGCCGATAATGTTGGCTACTTTATTGTAACGCCCATCGTCCATTTCTCGCATGGCATGCATAATTCTGCGTTGAACAGGTTTCAAGCCATCATTTATATAAGGCACTGCTCTTTCCAGAATGACATATGAAGCATAGTCAAGAAACCACTCACGGTACATTCCCGATAAGTAGGTGATTTCCTCCTTTACACTTTCGTCCTGAATTTCTTCCTGGTTCAAATTTTCTTCCGACATTCCTTCTTTTTCGTCCATATTGTTCAGTAACAATTGGCTAGATTGTTTATTTGGTTAGTAAAATTTATGCCACTTCGTCTTTTTCGACATACAAGTTGTCGATAATAAATTCCTGTCTGTCCGGAGTGTTTTTACCCATATAAAATTCGAGCATTTGAGCTACCGATTCATGTTTTTTTAACATCACCGGATCGAGCCTTATATCTTTGCCTATAAAATGTTTGAATTCGTCAGGTGAGATTTCTCCCAGACCCTTAAACCGGGTTATTTCCGGTTTCCCTTTTAGTTTTTTTATCGCTTTTTCTTTTTCTTCTTCCGAATAACAATAATAGGTTTTTTGTTTGTTTCTAACCCTGAAAAGAGGAGTTTGCAAAATATAAACATGTCCTTTCCGGATTAATTCAGGGAAAAACTGTAAAAAGAATGTAATAAGCAACAAACGAATATGCATACCATCTACATCAGCATCAGTTGCTATTATCACCTTACTGTACCGCAAATCTTCCAAACTTTCTTCAATATTTAATGCAGCCTGCAGGAGATTGAATTCTTCATTTTCGTAAACTACTTTTTTTGTTAGTCCGTAAGTATTCAGAGGTTTACCTTTAAGGCTGAATACAGCCTGCGTATTTACGTCGCGTGATTTTGTAATTGAGCCACTGGCTGAATCTCCCTCAGTTATAAAGATGCTTGATTCTTCTTTTCTGTCATCTTTATCGTTGAAATGAATACGACAGTCGCGTAATTTTTTGTTGTGAAGATTGGCTTTTTTTGCTCGTTGTTTGGCCAGCTTTTTAATCCCTGATATAGCCCGTCTTTCTCTCTCAGATTCAACGATTCGCCTTAGTAAAACTTCTGCTGTATCCTGATTTTTATGAAGGTAATTATCCAGTTCCTTCTGAAGAAAATTGCCCACATGAGCTCTGACTGATGGCCCGTTAGGACCTATATCTTTTGATCCCAGTTTTGTTTTGGTTTGTGATTCAAAAACCGGCTCTTCCACTTTAATGCTTATTGCAGCAACAATGGAGGCCCTGATATCAGAAGGATCGAAGTCTTTTTTATAAAAATCCCTGATCGTTTTGACTAAAACTTCGCGGAATGCTTGTAAATGGGTTCCTCCCTGGGTAGTGTGCTGCCCGTTTACGAATGAATAGTAATCTTCACCGTATTGATTCCCATGCGTAATAGCCACTTCAATATCTTCGCCCCTGAGATGAATAATCGGGTAAATGGGATCGTGATCCATGTTTTCTTCCAATAAATCACGTAATCCGTTCCGGGAATAAAATCGTTCACCATTAAACTCTACGGTTAGTCCGGCGTTCAAAAACGTATAGTTTTTCATCATATTCACGACATAGTCGCTGATGAAACGAAATTTCTTGAAAACCGTTTGGTCGGGTTCAAAAATTACCTGGGTACCGTTTGGTTCTTCCAGATCTTTAAAATCTTTTTCGTCGGTTTTCACGCCCTGACTGAAATATACTTCTTTTGCAACACCTTCGCGGACCGCTTTTATTGTAAAATTGGATGAAAGTGCATTAACTGCTTTTATTCCAACTCCGTTTAGCCCAACTGATTTTTTAAAAACTTTGGAATCGTATTTGGCACCGGTATTCATTTTACTGGCAACGTCAACCAGTTTGCCCAAAGGAATACCGCGACCATAATCGCGCACAGCAACCTTGTCCTGGTCGATTTCAACCGTGATTTTTTTCCCGAATCCCATCATAAATTCATCAATGGAATTATCCATAACTTCTTTCAACAGAACATAGATTCCGTCATCGGGAGCTGAACCATCTCCCAATTTTCCAATGTACATTCCCGGGCGTTTCCGGATGTGTTCCTGCCAGTCAAGTGTTCTAATTGTCCCTTCGTCGTAATTCGGAGTCATATATCAGCAATTTGCCACAAATATAACGAAAACAATGGTGGATTTAGTGGTTGAAGGCCTATCAGTATTTAACATCGAATAGTTGAAAAGTACACTCAGGACATACTGTTTTTACAGGGCTTTGCTAAGTTTTTAACATTTTGATTTAAAAAAAAGTGGTTTTTGCCAAAAACCATAAATCAGATAATTCCCATCTTCTTCATTAAGAAAGTGGCGTTCATCGTTTTTGTCACGCCGTCAGAGAGAAGGTAGTCGAAAATTAGTTCGTTGTTTTCGATTCTTATTTCAAAACATTTATTCATCACCTGCTGGGGGAATTCATTTTCCATTTCGCTCAATTTTAGATCATGAGTAGCGACTACAGAAACAGATTTGTACTGAATCAGTTTCCGGATAAGTTCCCTTGATCCATTTAATTTATCAACCGAATTGGTTCCTTTCAGCATTTCATCGAGAATAACAAATATGCGTTCTCCGTTTTGTAAGCTGTCCAGAACTCCTTTAATTCGTTTGAGTTCAGCAAAAAAGTACGATTCATCTTTTAATAAAGAATCGGTTGTACGCATGTTAGTGTAAATTTGTATTGGTGTAACTCTCATTCTTTCAGCACAAACAGGAGCTCCAATACGTCCAAGTAAAAGATTAATACCTACAGTTCTGAGGAACGTACTTTTTCCTGCCATGTTTGCCCCGGTCACAATTACAACTTTCGACCAGCCATTTATTTCAAAGTCGTTGCAAATCCTTTTTTTCTCTTGAATCAGAGGGTGTCCCAATTGTTTTGCCTGAATTGTAAATCCACCTTCATGAATTTCAGGGAATACAAAGTTGGGGTGATTATCTGAAAAGTTTGCCAAACTGATTAACGCATCTGTTTCGGAAATTACGTCAAGCCAAACGGCAAGTTTTTTATGATTATTTTTGTGCCACTTCCAAAGTTTGTAAACACAACGAACGTCCCACAAAAGAAATGAGTTTAGTATGAATCCGACAATAATATTACCACGGTATTCAAATTGTTTTACAAGCTTTTTTAATTGTTTGAAAATTTGACTCGCTGAATCAGGAGAGTTAACTTTATTTTGTAAGTCAAGGAGATATCCAGACTCAAACTTGTTTTTTTCAATATATTGAAGGAGTTGCATATATTTTTCGAGCAAGTCTGACTTTCTTCCAAAAAAGCGAAAATATTCGCGGATTCTTTTCCCATATAAAAACATTATCGCCCATTGTGAAAAGACCGCAGCCCAAATAAATAAATCAGAAAAACCTGTTATTGCAGGAATGATTGAGAAAGCTGTAAGTGCCGGAACAATATTAATAAGCCATTTTGTTGTTCTCCTGTTTTTTAATACAAGTTCTGTTTCCGACCATCGTTTTATTTCATTGTTTATTTCATCGGTTTCTTCAAAAAGTAAACCACTTGCCAGAAATTGCAATCGCCATTCCGGCATTTTTGAGAGTTCTTTAACTGAAGCCTGTTTTCTCTCAATTTCAACTTTATTAATAAATGGGTGAATAAGCCATTCTGCAAGTTTTTTTCGTCCGCTTTTTGTTGAGGTCCGGTTTAGAAATTGAAAAAGCGAACCCTCCCCGAAAACATCCAGATCGTAGGTGAAAAAATGATCTGTATTTAGAAAAGAACTACCATTTTCAAAGTGTGAAAATGAATGGTTTAATGCTAAAAGTTCATTTTCAGTGATTCTTTTCAATATTAAAATTCTGTTCTTTCTTTTTTCGTACTGAATGTTTTTTTTGATTAAAATAAAGAACAGAATTATTGCGGCAAGGCTCATTAACGCCGTCAGCCATGAACTGAAACCTAAAACGGAAACTGGTATAAAAATCAGGACAAACGAAAAAATACGATACCAAACGAACCTATGAAGCAAAGAGCTAACTTTTGAAAGTTCGTCCTTAATTTCTGAGTTTCTTTTGGTGTAAAAATCTAAGATTTTCCGACTCATCTTATAGATAATTGTAATAATGAAGTATTGAAACTACAGTTAATGCAGTGATCGATAGTACTATAAAAACAAGATAAATAATTCCTGATTGTTTTGCCCGGAGGTAAGTGCTTTCTACTTTTGGCGGTCGCGCAATAAAAAAATGGATTTCTGTAAACATAGTAATTTTATACATCAACCATCCCAAAAGCCATCCCAGCAGAGCTCCAAATAAAATATCGGTGGGGTAGTGAACTCCGGAATAAATGCGCGAATAAGAGAGCAATAAAGCCCACAAAAGCATTAAAATTCCATAACTGCGATTTCTGAAAATGCGCGACGTAAAAACATAAATGCCAAATGTGTTAGCGGCATGAGACGATACAAATCCATATCTGCCGCCTTTTCGTAAAACATTGTGTACAAGGTGTTCTATGTCAGGATTATATACCGGGCGTAATCTTTCAACCGAATATTTAATAAGAACAGAAATCTGGTCACTGGCGATAACCGTAAGCGCCAGAAATAACAATATTATTACAGCTTTACTGCGGTAATTCTTGATAAAAAAATAAATGATTACAGCATACAATGGAATCCAGGTTTCCTTACGGGTTACCATAAGCATAATCGTATCCCAGAAATCGTTATGAAAACTGTTCAGATACAAGAAAAGCTCCGTATCCAGTTCTAATATTTTTTGCAACCATTCCATTACGTGTTCAGTATTTCCCAGATTTTGTCTTTCAATTTTTGAATGTTATATCCGGTAACCGAAGAAAAGAACAAATGGGGGATATCTTCCAGTTCCTTGCTGATTTCGATCATAAGTTCCTCATCGAGCATGTCTGATTTACTAATGGTTAGGAAGCGTTGTTTGTCTAGAAGTTCCGGATTGTATTTGTCCAATTCATTTAAAAGAATTTTGTATTCTTTGAGATGATTTTTACTATCGGCGGGAACCATAAAAAGTAACATTGAATTTCGTTCAATGTGTCTTAAAAAACGAATACCAAGACCTTTCCCCTTGTGAGCATCTTCTATAATTCCGGGAATATCTGCCATTACAAACGAACGTTGTTCTCTGTGCCCCACGATCCCTAAATTGGGAACAAGTGTAGTAAAATGATATTCTGCAATTTTGGGTTTTGCTGCAGAAACGACTGAGAGTAAAGTAGATTTTCCGGCGCTTGGAAAACCGACCAAACCGACATCTGCCAGCACTTTAAGTTCAAGAATTCGCCAGCCTTCTTCTCCTTCTTCTCCCGGCTGGGCATACCTTGGTGTCTGGTTCGTGGAAGATTTAAAATGATCGTTTCCCAATCCCCCACGACCACCATTCATTAGTATTTTGGACTCGCCGTGTGTGGTAATTTCAAAAAGAAATTCTCCTGATTCGGCATCTCTGGCAATGGTTCCCAAGGGGACTTCCAGTATAATGTCTTCACCATCGGCGCCGGTGCTTCTTTGTTTCCCTCCGGCCTCGCCATGTCCTGCCTTGATGTGTTTCTGGTATTTTAGGTGGAGCAGCGTCCACATATTTTGGTTACCCTGCAGGATAACATGCCCGCCTCGGCCACCATCTCCTCCGTCGGGGCCTCCTTTTGGTATATATTTCTCTCTTCGCAAATGCGCTGAACCGGCACCTCCGTTTCCCGATTTACAAAAAATCTTTACATAATCAACAAAATTTGATTCAGCCATTTTCTTCCCTTTTTACTTCTTCTTCCTAAAACAGCAGAGTTATACGACAATCTCCATTTACATGTAAGTATCAGTAGCAGTTATAATTTTTCAACCACTGTTTTTAATCTGCCGGCAATTTCATCAATAGTTCCCATTCCGTCAATCCCGAAATGTTTTCCCTGTGGTTTATAATATTCAATCAGCGGCAGTGTTTTTTCACTGTATACATTTATGCGATTTTCAATTACAGATTGATCCTGATCGTCAGCTCTGCCGGATATCTTACCCCTGCTTAAAAGGCGGTCGATTAACTCCTGTTTTTCAACTTCAAGACTTAACATCCCGGATATTGGAGTGCCGTTTTCATCCAAAAGATTATCCAAAGCTTTGGCCTGCTCAACCGTTCGTGGAAATCCGTCAAAAATAAAACCCTTTGCATCTTTATTGTTTTCGAGTTTGCTCTTTATCATCCCGATAACAACCGCATCAGGAACCAATTCTCCTTTATCCATGAAACTTTTTGCTTCCAGACCTAGTTTTGTTCCGGCTGCAATTTCACTTCTTAATAAGTCTCCGGTTGATAAATGATTCAATCCAAATGAATTGATAAGAAATTCTGCCTGTGTGCCTTTACCGGCTCCTGGAGGGCCAAATAGTACGAGATTTAGCATTTTTTTGGTTTTTAATCGTTAATAACTGAGTAAATATCTAATAAATTTCTACCGTAGCCATTGTAATCCAAACCGTACCCCACAATAAAATCATTCGGAATTTCCAACCCCACATAATCCAGCTGAACCTTTTTTTGTAAGGCATCTGGTTTTAGTAGAAGTGTTGCAATTTTAACTTCCTTTGGTTTTAATTCTTGCAGTTGTTTCAATATATTATCTATAGTAATTCCGGTATCCACTATATCTTCCAACACCACAACTGTTCTGCCTTCAATATTTTCATTAATTCCTATTAACTGTTTTACTTTGCCAGTGGTTTTTTCTCCTTCGTATGATGCAAGTTTTACAAAAGTGATTTCTGAATCCAATAAATTAATGCGTTTAAAAAGCTCTGCAGCAAACATAAATGAGCCATTCAGAATACAGATAAACAATGGATTTTTCCCATTTAAATCATTATTCATGTGCTCAGCAATCTTTTCAACTTCTGAACGAATTTTTTCATAGGGAATATAAAGTTTGAATTTTTTGTCAAGGATTTTTACTTGTTTCATCAATTGAAAAATGATTTTTTTAAGTTGTTAAATTGCCGTATTTTCGCCTTTGAAAAATAAAGTTTACAAATTAACAAAACAATTCGATTAACTGAAAATATAAGTTGTAAAACATGGAACCTAAAGTTAGTATTATTATGGGGAGCACATCCGATTTGGATGTGATGGCAAAAGCGGCAAAATTACTTGATGACTTTGAAATTCCGTTTGAAATGAATGCCCTTTCGGCTCACCGGACACCAGATGAAGTGGAGAAATTTGCAAAAGGAGCAAAAGATAAAGGAATTAAAGTAATAATTGCAGGTGCAGGAATGGCAGCACACCTTCCGGGTGTAATTGCTGCAATGACACCGGTTCCGGTTATTGGTGTTCCTATAAACGCAAGTCTTTCTGGTTTCGATTCCATTCTTGCAATTCTTCAGATGCCTCCCGGAATTCCTGTTGCTACTGTAGCTGTAAATGGTGCGATGAATGCAGCAATATTGGCGGTTCAAATGATGGCTACCGGTGATACAAAGCTTATGCAAAAACTTGTGGATTATAAAGAAAGTTTGAAGAATAAGATTGTAAAAGCAAATGCAGAACTTTCGGAAGTAAAATATACTTTCAAAACAAACTAGATTTTTTTCGAACTTATATTATTTTTGTCGTGAGGATAAAATCAATTTTATGATTGAGTCTATATCTATATCTACATTATTATTAATCATAAATTATTAATCCGTTAAACCAGATTTTATGAAAAATTACGTAACTGTTTTAATGATAACAATGAGTGTTCTTTTGTTATCATCTTGTAACACAAATCAAACGTCTACAACCGAGGAGCAACAGACTGAGGTCAAGGCGAAAGTTGTTCCCGGAGAACAGGCTCCACCGGCCAATCCAGGGCAGAGAAATTTTGGAGGCAACCTAGCTGCCGGAGGTGAAAGGCCACCAATGCCCAGAACACCGCGTCCGGAACCTGAAATCAAAACGATTCCTTTTGAAGAAATTTCCATGAGTGATCCTTTTATTTATCCTCATGAAGAGACTAAAACCTATTATCTCACAGGAACCGGTGGTCGTCTTTATAAAAGTACAGATCTTAAAATGTGGACTGGTCCTTATTCAATTATTGACCTTACTGGCACATGGATGGATGGAAATTTTGTAGCAGCAGCTGAAATTTTTAATATTGATGGTAAATTTTATTTGGCAGGAACATGGAGCGATCGCAGTAATCTGATAGAGAATGTTCCACGTCGTTATAATGTTCCTACAAACCAAACCCAACTTTTGGTTTCAGATTCACCTGAAGGTCCGTATACTCCGCTTGTGAAAGACCATGATTTCTGTCTTGGTCCTGAAGATTGGGATATTATTGATGGAACTTTGTATGAAGAAAATGATACCATGTATATGGTAGTTGTTCATGAATGGACACAATTGATTGACGGAACAATGGCTTATTTCCCTTTATCTGAAGATTTGACACACAGAACTGCTGAGCCAACTACAATTTTCCGCGCAAGTGAAGCACCATGGTCAAAAGAAATGAATAGCATTGGTGAAGCTACATTTGGATTAAAAATGCCGGGTTGGGTAACTGACGGACCTCAGATGTTCAGAACACAAACAGGTAAATTGGGAATGTTATGGTCGAGTTGGGGAGTAAACCGTTATGCTCAGGGTATTGCTTATTCTGAATCAGGTTCTATCAAAGGTCCCTGGGTTCAGGAAGAAGAAGCGTTCAAAGGAGATAATTCCGGACATGGTATGTTATTTTATACTTTCGAAGGGAAACGTTTGTTTATTATTCACCATGACGCTGGCAATGGCCGTAAACCACAGATGTATGAAGTTGATGACTCGGGCGACAAGCTTATTCTTGGCGCAAGATATTTATAATTGAATACTTTTAACACTTAAACTATTATTATGAAAAAACTGATCTTTATGATATCCGCGATCATTATTAGCGGAATTGCTTCAGCACAGTTTTCAGGTATAATGCGCGGTCAGCAACCGGATCCACTTCCTGAGGGTTTTAAACCTTCTTCATGTAATACTTTTTTATCTCAATATCCGGCAGTAAATGCCAAAACCCGTGAAGCTATGTTTCGCGTTGTAGCTCCAACTGCGAATAATGTCCAGGTTGATATTGCCGGCAAACAATACGATATGACCAAAGATGAGAATGGTGCATGGACAGTAATTACCGATCCTCAAGTTGTTGGTTTTCACTATTATTCAATTCTAATTGATGGTGTAGCTGTGATGGACAGAAATACCCATGCTTACTTTGGAAGTAACTGGGAATCTTCGGGTATTGAAATTCCTGAAGGACCGGAAGGTAATTACTACCGTTTCAATAAGGATATTCCTCATGGACAGGTTCACTCCATTTATTACTGGTCAGAATTGAACGGTATGGAACGCCATATTAATGTTTATGTACCTGCAGAGTATTACAGTAATCCTTCAAAAAGATACCCGGTTCTTTATCTTGTACACGGATGGGGTGAGGATGAAAATGGATGGTCGAACCAGGGACACATGGGAAATATTATGGATGGTTTGATTGCAGCAGGGAAAGCTGTTCCGATGATTGTTGTTATGCCAAGTGGCGACATCCAGACAAATCCTGATGTTCGTCAGGCAAAAACGAATGATATAACACAGATTTTTGCTAATGATTTAATTCCATACATCGATAAAACTTTCCGCACAAAAACCGACAGACAAAATCGTGCAATGGCAGGTTTATCAAGAGGTGGAATGCAAACAACAACAACCGTTTTTAATAATATGGATAAATTCGCCTGGATGGCTACTTTTAGTGGTTTCTTCGCACGCGGCGATGATTTTATCAATAATTCATTTAATGGTGTATTTAAAGATCCTGCTGCTTTTGATAAGCAAATGAATTTGTTATTTATCAGTACAGGAACTGAAGAAGGAACACCTGAAGAACAGGTTAAGGCGCTTAAGGAACATGGTATTAAAAATATGGTTTACCACGTTTCGGAAGGTACTGCTCATGAGTGGCTAACCTGGCGTAGAGCACTTAATGATTTTGTTCCAAGGATATTTAAATAAAATTTTTAAGTAAAAATATTTTTTGTAAATTGAAGAGGCAGTTTTTCTGCCTCTTTTTTTATAGATGAAAAAATTTTTATTTACAGTTAACTTCCTAATTCTCTGGCTTGTTTCATTTTCTATCGAGAATTACCCCACCGGTGCACGCTCACTGGCGCTATCGCATGCATCAGTTTCATTTTCCGATGTTTGGAGTACTTTTCATAATCAGGCCGGATTAACGAATATTTCCAAAATTTCAGTTGGATTTTATTATGAATCGAAGTTTCTGATTGATGAACTTTCTTTTACGGCCGGATCATTGGTTTTACCAACATCTTCTGGGAGTTTTGGGTTCAGCTTCTCTCAGTTTGGAAAAGGAACTTTTAAAGAAAATAAAATTGGACTTGCTTTTTCAAAAACTTTGTCTGAAAAATTGAATGCAGGTATTCAATTGGATTATTTTTCCCGGATATTGCCTGAAAACTCGCGTTCAAGAGGATTTGTCACTTTTGAAGGAGGCATAATCTTTTCTTTGCCTGAAAACTTGATTTTGGGAGCGCATTTTTTTAATCTCTTTCAAGGTGGAATAGAAACACTAAACGGAAAACAAAAAATGCCTGCTAGTTTTCGTGTTGGTGGGTGTTATCGTTTCGAAAAATATTTAGCTTTTGTTTTTGAGGTGGAACATGAAACCGAAAATCCTCTTCTTGTTAAGTCAGGCATTGAATTTTTACCCGTTGAAAATCTTGCATTCCGTTTTGGAGTATCAGGAAAACCCTTTCACTATACCGCAGGAATAGGTTATACTTTTCGAAAAGTGACAACGGATATTGGTTTTAGCTATCACGGGAATTTAGGAGTTACCCCATCAATTTCACTTCAGTTTGAATTATAATGAAAAGGTATCGGAAACATATTATCCTTTTTGGGCTGCTGTATTTTGTTTATAGTTCCTGTTCTTACGGTCAGTTTACCGACGCCGGCCAAAATATCGAAACAATTCTTGAATCGATTATCGGAAATCTGGAAGAAGAGTCGGGAGCCGCAACTATCGTTGAAGATTTGGAAAATTTATTGGAAAATCCTCTGAATATAAATTCAGCCAATGCTTCCGAATTTTCGAAACTCCACATTTTGGATGACATCCAAATCCAAAACTTAATAAACTATCGTAATGAATTTGGACCCGTTTATTCCATTTATGAATTGAATACAATAACCGGTTTTACTCCTGATTTACTTGAGAAAATTGAACCATTTTTAAAATTTGGTCCGAAAAAAGAGGAACACCAAAGTTTTTCCGAAACTTTAAAATACGGGCGGCATCAATTGTTAATCCGAACATTGTGGACAACGCAAATTCCCAAAGGTTATAAAAAAAGAGATGATGAAACTTTCCCTTATGAGGGGAATCGTTTAAGGTATTATTCACGATACCGTTTCGAAGCCGGAGATAATATTTCAGTGGGTTTTACCGCTGAAAAAGATCCGGGCGAAGCATTTTTTACAGGATCAAATAAACACGGTTTTGACTTTTATTCCGGACATTTAAGTTTGAAAGTTAATTCAATAATTGAAAATATAACCATTGGTGACTTTTGGGTTCGTTCCGGTCAGGGGTTGGTACTATGGCAGGGTTTCTCAATGGGAAAATCTTTGAATTCTCTTGATGTTTATAAAACCAACCAGGGCGAGCGCCCTTTTACTTCAACCGATGAAAACAAATTTTTCAGGGGTATTTCAACTACGTTAAAACTTGGAGATATAAAAACAATACTTTTTTATTCCAATAAAAATGATGATGCAAACCTTCTTTTTTCAGACTCAACTGCCACAGGTTTTTCAAGTCTTCAGTCTTCTGGTTACCACCGCACAGAAAATGAAATTGCAGATGAAAAATCAGTCAAGAATTCCAATTATGGAGCAATTCTAAATTGGCGGTTCAATTATTTAAAACTAGGGGCTACGTTTGTTTATCAAAACTTTGAGTTGCCTTTTATTCGAAGTGATCAACTGTACAATAAATTTCGGTTTTCCGGAACGGAAAATTATGCAGCTGGATTGGATTATCTTTACAGTAAAGGGAAATACCAGTTGTTTGGCGAAGCCGCAATTTCAAAATCAAAAGGGAAGGCATTTTTGCAGGGAGCAGTTGCGCATTTGCATGATCGTTTGAATTTTTCACTCTTATTTCGACATTTCGATAAAGATTATCATGCACTCTGGGCAAATCCTTTCGCTGAGGGAAGCTCAGCTGAAAATGAAACAGGACTGTACTTTGGCACAATGATTTTACCTGTCAGATTTGTCACGCTTTCGGCTTATACTGATTTCTACCATTCTGAATGGGTAAATTACACAACTGCCGGTCCGGCAAACGGATGGGAAATTTTCACCCAGGCTGATTTTCGATTGTCAGAAAAAATACAATTCTACATTCGGTATAAAAATGAAGTGAAAGATCAAAAAGTAATAATCAACGAATTATACAAAAACCTGCCTGAACAAACGCGTAAAATGCGACTTCATTTTCAATATAAACCAAACGAAATATGGACTTTTAAGACCCGTTTTGAAAATTCGTTTTTTAAAGGATTAGGAAATGAGAACGGGTTTTTGTTTTTTCAGGATGCACAATATTCTCCGCTAAACTTTCCTGTTAATTTATCAGCAAGAATGGCCTGGTTTTCAACCGATGGGTACGATTCAAGAATCTATGCCTACGAAAATGATCTGCTGTATACATTTTCTGTGCCTGCACTCTTTGGTAAAGGATTTCGCAGCTACTTAAACTTTAAATATCGAGTTTCTGAAAAGATTGATTTTTGGTTTAAAATCGGGCATACTGTTTATAACGACCGTGAAACTATAAGTTCGGGTTATAATGAAATAAATGGCAACCAAAAAACAGAGTTAAAATTTCAACTTCGATGGAAGATATAATTTCAAAACAGTAAATTAACCGATACAATAAAATGTAAAATTGCCTGTGAAGCCGAAAAGATATAACTATTCTGGTTTTTATTTGAGTCTCTGCAAAAGCAATATCAACAAACTAATTGGCAGTTCTTGCGGCTTTTTTAATTTCAATAACAACTACTCCGTTAGCTCCTTGCGATCCATAAACTGCGGCTTCGGTACCTTTAAGAAAAGTAATGGCTTTCACCATTGCTGGGGTTACATGGTCAATAGAATTAACGGGCATTCCATCAACAACAAAGAAAGCTTCGTTTCCTACATCTCCCATTCTATTCTGTCCCCGTATTAGAATCCTTTTACCACGCACATCTACACCGGGAATCCGACCCTGAATCATTTCATAGATATCATTATATCTTAAATGGTCATCATCTGAGACGATAAAAGCGTCTGAGTTGCCTGATTCATTTGCTAATTTATTCGGGTCATCCATTTTTACATAGTTTGTGCCGGCTAATCCTCTGAAATATCCTTCATTCAGGATTGGATTATTTGTAGCAAGAGTATCTGATAATGTAAAATTAATTGTTGCCTGCCCATTAAATGGTTTTTCAATTAATCGATTGGGCTTTACAAATACAGCAATTAATTCTGCTTTTGCTTTAACCTTTACTTCATAAAATCCATTATTGTCCGTATAGCTGGGAGTATTTTCGTTGTCAATCAGAATTATAGCCCCGGGAACGGGTTTATTCAGAGCATCTACAACCTGACCGGTAACCACTACTTTCCTGTTTTTTTTCTGTGCTGTAACCATATTAACGGAAAGTATCAGAAATAAAATAGTGTAAATTAAAATCTTTGGTTTCATTGGTTATAATTTGGAGTTGAGTCAATAATATGAGTTTTTTAGTCGTAACTTGCTGATAAATATATCTTTTCTTCTCGATATAAATTTAACTAATTTTTTTGCAAAAGGAATGTCAAACATTAGTCGCAGGTTTTTTAATCATCTCTTTTCAAAGTAAAAAGATTGATTTGATTTTGTTATTGTCAGCATGAACTATTAATCCTATCTCCTGTAACTATTGTCAAATCTATATTTTCAGGTATTAACCTAATTTCATGAAACAAGAAAACGAACTTAAAATTTTAATTGAAGTTGAAAATATAGATTTGAATTCATTACTTTGCCCTGTTTTCAAAAAACATAATAATGCAGGAATATAATTTTGATGACATACGCCCTTACACTGATAAAGAGGTTAAGGGAAAAATAAGGCTACTTATAAAAGATCCGGTTTTTGATGAGGTTTTGATGCATATGTTTAAAGTACGCCCCAAAGTGGAAATGATAAAACTACAGTTGCGGATGGTACGAAACATACGTCAACTTCAGGGAACTTTTGTGTATGATATGCTTCGCATGATAATTAATAAAACTTCCGACGGGCTTTCCCACTCCGGGCTCGATAAACTCGATAAGAAAAAGTCATATCTTTTTATTTCTAATCATCGCGATATCGTACTTGATGCGGCATTTATTAATTATCTCATTTTTGAGAAAGGGATGAATACTACAAATGTGGCAATCGGTAACAATCTTCTTTTGTATGATTGGATTGAACACGCCGTTAAACTTAACCGTGCCTTTGTAATAAAAAGAAATCTACCTCCAAGAGAATTAATGGAATCGTCGAAAAAAGTTTCAAATTATATACGAAAATCTATAACAGAAGATAATATTTCGGTTTGGATAGCACAGCGCGAAGGGCGTACCAAAGATGGATTTGATAAAACTCAGGTAAGCGTTTTGAAAATGCTGAACATGAGCAACAAAAAAAGCTTTTCAGAAGGATTTAATGAACTAAATATAGTACCGGTTTCCATATCATATGAGATTGAACCTTGTGGTTTGGCCAAAATGAAAGAGCTCATAAAAAAACAGCATTATGGGCAAATGAAAACCAGCAAAGACGATTTGAAAAGTATGTCAATGGGAATGTTCAATCCAAAAGGTAGGATGCGTTTTTCATTTGGCACACCCGTTGAAGTTGATTTTGAGAATGGCAAGTCAAAGGAAAAACAAAATCAATTGGCGGAAGCTCTCGCACAAAAAATTGATCGACAGATATATTCCAATTTTAAATTATGGCCCAATAATTATGTTGCCTTCGATCTTTTAACAGGTGAAGATCGATTCAGGCATAAATATTCTGAAGAAGAAAAAAAGCATTTTGAACTGATGCTGGAACAAGCCATGATTTTTATTGATTTCCCTATTACGGATATCATGGAACGTTTCCTTAAAATCTATGCCAATCCGGTTATTAATAAACTTGCAGTTTCCGGAGAAAAAGTATGAAAAAAACGATTATCTGGGACTGGAACGGAACACTTCTTGACGACCTCGATTTTTGCATCTCAACAATAAATATATTGCTTCGGAAAAGGGATTTACAATTGTTGAACAGAAGCACCTATAAGGAAGTATTCTCATTTCCTGTTAAAGAATATTACAAAGCTGTTGGGTTCGATTTTGAAAAAGAGGACTTTGCAATCCCGGCCAAAGAATTTATTGATTTATACGACGATAACGTGGCAAACTGTCCTTTGCATCCCTCTGCCCTGGAAGTACTTCAATATTTCCAAAATCAGGGATTCAGGCAATTTGTACTTTCAGCGATGAAACAAACCATGCTTGAAAAAACGCTTCAGCAAAATGAGATCTTCCAGTTCTTTGAAGGGGTGGCCGGACTCAATGATCATTATGCCGTTTCGAAAATTGACAGGGGAAAACAGTTGATAAAAGACTTAAAAATTGAAATACAAAATACCTGGATTATAGGAGATACCATTCACGATTTTGAAGTAGCAGAACAACTGGGGATAAAATGTATTTTAATATCCGATGGTCACCAATCGTTTGAGCGCCTCAAAAAAACAAAAATGCCGGTGATAAACAAACTTTCACATCTGATAACTTTGAAAGAATTTAATTCATAGTTATGTTTATTTGTATCAGTTCAAGGAATTAAATTTCAGGTTATGAATTAAGTTTATTCAGGAAGCCGGGCAAATTTATTTATTTTCTCCAGAGATTCATCCCAACTGGCTTTATTCGAAATAAAGATATGTGCATCAGGTCTTTTGTTTATTTTAGTATCAATACATCCGGCTGGGACGACTAAAAGTTTACCTCCCATTTGTAAATTGGGTAATGCTGAGCCGCAATTTGCACAAAATGCCTTTACATGATCGCTTCTGGACGGTTGAAAAGTCCTGATTTCTGTTTCTTTTTTTATCCATTCGAGTTTAGCTGTTGTCGAAAATAAATTTGCTGCATGAGCAGAACCTGTATCTTTTCTACAATATCGACAATGACATAGATAAAAGCTCTCAAAATCACCTTTGACTTTAAATTTAACACCTTTGCACAAACAAGAACCCGAGTATTCCATGCGATAAAATCTCTAATTTTTTTTGATTATGAATTTAGTAAAAATTTTTCTCCGGATAAAGGTTGATAGTCATGAGCATATTTTGTTGTCTCATTATTCGGTGTTTACAGAAAAGAGTATTTTTTACTCTGGTTTTTTATTCGGAAAATGTTACAATGAAAATACTATTTCACAGGGGAATTAAGTAGTGTACTAAAAAATGTCCCGTTTTTTGATATCCCGAATATACAATTGAAGGTTGGTTTTTCCCCTGTATTCATTCTCCGCAATCGAATAACAAACATCGAAAGGTAGCCCGGAGGTAATCAGGTCAAACCTGTCTGATTGGTTAAATGCAATCCCCGGAAATATTCCTGAGTTTACATCTGGTTCAACCAAATCAAGTTTCAAATGCTCCTGGTTTTTCCCCACCAGACGACTCGTTCCGGCATCAAAAACATCTTCGGTAACAAAAATTGGCGTCATGTTATGCGGCCCAAATGGGGCGAATTGTTTTAAAATGCGGAAAAAACGCGGTGTAATTTCACTTAACGGAATTTTGGCATCAACTTCAATGGTTTGTGTCTGCTGCAGATCGGTAATCTGTGCTGTTACAATTTCTTCAAACCTTTTCCTGAATTCAGGAATATTTTCAATTTTCATTGTTAGTCCGGCAGCGTACATGTGCCCCCCGTAAGATTCAAGCAGATCGCTGCATTTTCCAATAGCTTCGTACAAATCGAAATCGCCAACCGACCTTGCTGATCCGGTAGCTAATCCGTTAGATTCAGTCAGAATAATAGTTGGGCGGTAATATTGTTCGGTAACTCTTGAAGCCACAATTCCAACAACACCCTTGTGCCAGTCACGGTTATAAAGAACGGTGCTGTTCATGCTTTTTAACTCCTGATTATTTTCGATCATATCAAGTGCTTCCTGCGTGATATCGCGATCAAGAGTTTTTCTTATTTCATTAAAGGAGTCAATTTCTTCACCCAGCAGGTCCGATTTATCTTCGTCGTTGGAAACCAGTATCTGAACCGATTTTGCACCGTGCTCAATCCTTCCTGAAGCATTCAGCCTTGGTCCGATTTTAAATACTATATCACTGATTGTAATTTCATTTCCGTTAAGGCCGGCAAAATTAATGATCGTCTGAAGCCCGATTCCAGGATTTGAGTTTAGTTTTTTCAGCCCGTAATAAGCCAGAACACGGTTTTCTCCGGTTAGTGGCACTATATCCGATGCAATACTAACCACAACCAAATCAAGGAGATCGTGAATTTCTTCCTGTTCAATATTATTTTTCTGACAATAAGCTTGTAAAAATTTAAATCCTACACCGCATCCTGATAATTCTTTGTAAGGATAGTTGCAATCGGTTTGTTTGGGATCCAAAACTGCGACTGCAGGAGGTACTTCGTCATCAGGATTGTGGTGGTCGCAGATAATAAAATCGAGACCTCGTTCTTTGGCATTTGCAATTTTTTCAACTGCCTTTATACCGCAATCAAGAGCTATAACCAGCGAAATTCCGTTTTCAACTGAATAATCAATACTTTTGGGCGAAATGCCATAACCTTCGCTGTATCTGTCCGGTATGTAATATTCAATATGCTCAAACCTTGATTTTAGGAAAGTGTACATCAATGCAACAGAAGTTGTTCCGTCAACATCGTAATCACCATATACGATAATTTTTTCCTGGTTGGCAATGGCTTTTTCCAAACGATCCACCGCTTTGGTCATATCTTTCATCAGGAACGGGTCGTGGAGGTCACTTAAACGGGGTCTAAAGAATGCTTTGGCTTCATTAAATGTTTTAATTCCGCGTTGAACCAACAGTTTGGCAATCACCATGTTTACATTTAACGCTACCGATAAATGTTTGATTTCATTCTGATCCCCATGCTTTTTTAAATTCCAGACTTTTTCCATATAGAGTGTTCCAAAGCGTTAATGTGCAAAGATAAAAATTGCCCGCTGATATCTATAAAATATTCCTTTAACCTTATTATTTATTTTCTTTTCATTTCAAATCTATTGAGAACAAAAGCCGTACAAGTTCTTTTATTATCTTTGCGGAAAATTTTTTCGAAGAAGACAAATGAGTAACCAGGAATTAAGCGAACAGCAAATTATCAGGAGAAATTCGTTGCAAAAACTAAGAGAGTTAGGCATTGATCCTTATCCTGCAGCTGAGTTTAAAGTGAATGTAACCACCACCGAAATAATTGAAAATTTTAGTGAAGAGAAAGCCAATTTTCAGGATGTTATTCTTTCAGGAAGATTAATGAGCCGAAGAATAATGGGGAAAGCTTCTTTTGCAGAAATTCAGGATCATTTGGGCAGGATTCAGATTTACGTTAACCGTGATGAATTATGTCCGGATGAGGACAAAACAATGTACAACGAAGTTTTCAAAAAGCTACTCGACATAGGTGATATTATTGGTGTGAAAGGTTTTGTTTTCAAAACACAAATGGGCGAAATTTCTGTTCATGTGAAGGAATTGGTTGTTCTGAATAAGTCGCTTCGTCCGTTACCAATTGTAAAAGAAAAAGACGGAAAAACCTATGATGCTTTTTCTGATCCGGAACAGCGTTACAGGCAACGTTATGTCGATTTGATTGTAAATCCGCAGGTGAAGGATGTATTCATCAAACGCACGAAAATTATAAATACCATGCGTGAGATGTTTAACGAGTATGGTTATTTTGAAGTTGAAACTCCGATTCTGCAGCCGATACCGGGAGGTGCTGCTGCACGTCCGTTTATAACACACCATAATTCGCTGAATATTCCGCTTTATTTACGAATCGCGAATGAACTTTACCTGAAACGTTTGATCGTAGGTGGTTTTGACGGCGTATATGAGTTTGCCAAAGATTTCCGAAACGAAGGAATGGATCGTACCCATAACCCGGAATTTACTGTTATGGAAATTTACGTGGCCTACAAAGATTACAAATGGATGATGAGTTTCACCGAAGAGATTTGTGAACGTGTTGCACTGGCATTGCATGGCACCACAAAAGTTAAGCTAGGTGAAAACATTATTGATTATAAAACACCTTATCCACGGGTTACCATGACTCAGGCAATTAAGGAATACACAGGTTACGATATTTCGGGTAAAAATGAAGAAGAGTTGCGAGATATGTGCGATAAGCTGGGTATTGAAACCGACCCAAGCATGGGGAAAGGAAAACTGATTGACGAAATATTTGGCGAAAAATGTGAGCACAACTACATTCAGCCCACATTTATTACCGATTACCCGATTGAAATGTCGCCGCTGACTAAAAAACACCGCGATAACCCGGAACTTACAGAACGTTTTGAATTGATGGTAAACGGAAAAGAATTGGCAAATGCCTATTCTGAGTTAAATGATCCGATTGATCAGCGTGAACGTTTTGAGGATCAACTTCGACTTTCTGAAAAAGGCGACGATGAAGCAATGTTTATTGACCAGGATTTTCTACGGGCGCTGGAATACGGAATGCCGCCAACTTCAGGAATGGGGATGGGAATCGACCGTTTGACGATGTTTATGACCAACAGCCCTTCTATTCAGGATGTGCTTTTCTTCCCGCAAATGAAACCGGAAAAGAAAATCACGGTTGAACTCACCGAAGACGAAAAAGCAGTAATGGAACTTTTGAAAGCACAATCACCGGTTGATTTGAATGAGCTAAAAGAAAAATCGGGATTGAGCAACAAAAAATGGGACAAAACCATTAAAGGCCTAACCAAACACAAACTGGCCAAAGTAGAAAAAACCGACGATGGTTTGTTTGTGGAATTAGTATAAAGTAGTTAGTATTTAGTAAAGAGATATGAGCCTTCAGTCGGTTGACTGAGGGCTTTTTTTGTGGGTTGGGAATAACCAATGCTCAATACCCAATGTCGAATTTCCAAAACCTGAATATTAAGAATTGAGTATTTGTAATTGGATATTTCTGAATTTTTGGGTTCGTAGTGTCACTTGGTTGCTGATTGGATTATCTTATAAAAATACATCTTCAACCAAACTATGCATCAATGGTTCAACCCTTTTATATAAGTCTCTTTTTTCTTCTGGAACTAAATCTTCTGATAAAGATAAGAAAGAGAGAACGGGAAACGGAATCTTTAATGCTTTACTAATTTTTTCAAGCATATCCAATGTAGGAGTTTTCCTTCCTTTTTCAATCTGGGATAAATAAGTTTGCGAAATTCCACACATTTCAGCAAAATCTTTTTGCTGAATACCCTTCTCTTTTCTTAATCTTCTAATCGTTAATCCTATTTTCATTACATTTTAATCTGGACCGAAAACTTTTATTAAAAACGCCAATATTTTCACCAATAAATTCTTATTCTTATTTGATTTTCCAAAATCTTTATCAGCTATTAAAGTCTTCAGTGTATTTATATACTTGTCATGTTCCCTTAGCATTTTTTCGGGAACAACTTTTTCTCCTTTTAATTCAACAAGGAACTCGAATAATTCTATAATTTCTTTTTCGTTCATCGTATATCGATTTACTAATTAACAAAATATAATCTCTAAAATTTTTGGTTAAAGAGATTAAATCTTTGAACGAAAAAATTAAATCATGATATTCGAATCCAAACTGGATGAGAGGGGACTCTAAAAACAGTTGTTTAAATGATCTAAATAATTTAGAAAGAGTATTTTCAATAAAAAGAAATACTGTTTCTTTTCTAATTTCATATTTAAGAATTTGAATATTATTTTCAAATTCCATAAATATTCGTTCTATTTCAAAATAGTTATCACAATATGATTCACGTAACTGATTATATTGCTCTAAAAATTTATCCTTAATATCGTTAATTTCTATTGCTTGATTGTCAGTCAGAGACTTAACCATTAGAGACTTGAGCCCAGTGTTTAAATCATTTTCTAATTCTCCATAATTATCAAGAAATAGAGAAACTTGTTTTTGAGAGGATTTTTGAATTAGTTTTTTGGGAACATAATGGTCTATTTCACCTTGATATTTTTGATATAATAACTTAAAAATCTTACGATAATCATCGTTAATAACGTTCTTTAGATTATATTCAACATTTATTAAAGAGAGATTGAAATTGCTTTCATCAATACTTTCTTCATTTTTACAGAAATTTAAATTATTCTCGGAATCTTTATAGTTAAAGCTAACATAATTCACCCATTTAACTGGATAATCGTTAGCCTTATCATATTCAGAAATATAAAATTTCCAAGTATTTTCATATATATCTGAAGGTTCTATTTCTAGTACATCTTGATTTTTATTTAATCGAAATTTATTTTCCCTAAATATTTTTGAATTCAGGAGTTTTTGAGAATTATATATTATATTTCGACTATTGGATTCCATATTGCAAAGTTATACTTTTTTATTTAATAACAAAAATTTTAGGCTATTTATTTAACTGCTGGTTAAAAAAAATAAATAAGAGCAATTCTCCATCTATGTTTTAAACCATATACTATTTCTATTGGTAAATGCCACTTCAAAGTTATTTTCTAATTTTTATCAACATAATAAAAATGAGGGTTAGTATTTTGTAAATTTGTGATACTGTAATAATTAAGTCTCATAAATTTAATGGAAAAGAGGATAGACAAAAAAATAGACAAAAAAATACTTACTATAATTACGATTATTGGCTCTTTTGCATCCATTGTCGCACTGATATTTATATTTTTTCCAAAAAACAAGGAGCTCAATTTGGATATATATTGCTACTCGAAGGAAGAATTAACTAGCTATACAAATAGTACGGAACCAGAAATAAAAGCAAAATTTTATTATAAAGATTTGGCGATTGAAAATTTGTGGAAGATCGATATTGAATTTCGTAATTCATCATCAAAAACTTTAGTTGGTTCAGGAAAGCAATCAAATTTACTTGTTGACACATTAGAAATTTACCTTCAAAAAGGACTTGATATAATTGAGAAAAAAGAGCTATATGCAGATTTTAGACATAGTCTAACAATTGAAGATTATAATACGATTAAATTGTCATTTATGCAATGGAGACCTGAAGAAATTTTAAAATACAGTTTTTATATAAGGACTTCTGATAAGGCTGAACTAGATGGTAATATATTTGAATTTCCAGATTTTAGACAAATTATTGATGGAGATATAAATTACTTTGATAAGGAGAAAAAAAATAATGAAATAAGATTAACAAAATTTATTCCACCTTCAATTTTAATTGGTTTACAAGTTATATCTATTATTATAATTGGACTAATTAATATATTATTTGTGTTTATATTATTTTCGAATATTTTGGGGTATTTTAAAAGAATATTTTGGAGGTCAAAGTATTTATTTCAGTATAATGAATATATAATAAAGAAGTATTCGGAAATCAAGATTGATTTTGAACGTTATTACAACAAACCTTCAAAATTTATTGAATTCAGCAAAATCAAAGTACCCAAATATCCTGAAATAGGGGCCGATTTTGGAATTGATAAAGTGTACGAGTTATTATTGACAATTATTATTTTAACTATTTTAATAATTGCTTTGAGTGTTGATATTTTAGAAATTATCAATATTGCATTCCTATAAATAAAATAGTAATATTTATGTCCTAAACCATAGATCGTTTCCTTTGATACATATCACCACTCTTATAATTTAACCCAAAGATTAGATGATGAAAGTTCATTTAAGAAAAAGGAAATTAAGAATTTCCAACAACCAATATTCAATAACCAATCTCCAAAACCTGAATATTGAAAATTGAGTGTTCGATAGTGGATATTTTAGGATTTTGTGGTTCGAGGTGTCACTTAATACCTCATTCAAAAAGGGAACTTGTTGACTATTTTCGTTAAGGCACATGGTTAACAAAGTTAAAGAGACATGAGTTACACTAAATTAGTGCTTAGCCTTGTTAATTTTTGTTTTTCTCTTCATCAATCTATCTATCTCAGCTTATCTTACTCCTTTCCAAAATTCCCGTATTAAAACCTATATTGTATACAACAGTATTTATCATAGCAGATATGATCAATCATTGGCGATTAATCTAAAGGCCCAGTTTCTATACTTATCCGGTGTGCCAGGCAGCATGATATGCCCATCTTCATTTGAGGTCAATATACTCTGATTCTGCCAACCGCCTTTGTCGACGTTCCACCAGGCAAATTTATAGGTTGTAGAAACAGGCATGTCTTTTAAGGTTATACCACTGCCAGACTTATTGACAGCGACAAAACCCAGCGCTGTTTTTTCATCGTGTGAAACAGACAATGCAATGTATTGAGAATTATTATCTACCAAATGGGTGGTGGTTGCCGGTTTTAATATCCTGTAGTCATGATCTGGATCAGTAAAAAAGGCATGCACATACTTCATTAATTGCGCGTTCCATCGGTTAAATCCATTTTTATGCGGATCACCATCGTTGTAATGTGTACCGCCCCAATATGCGTCACCCCAAACATGACCTACAAGTCCGCCGTTCAGCACGCATCCATATACCATAAATATTGCATATTCTTCAATATTCATCCCACCCTCTGGATTGCTAAGAAATTGCGGATAAAATCCTTCAATATTATACCCAGGCTTTACGTTTGATTGGTTAAAGATTTCACGCAATTCAGGAAACGCCGTATCATGCTGCCGTGCATTGTCGTTGCTGATGTTGTGTACATCTAATCCGGGCTGAATACTGTCGTCCCAATATTCATGGCTGCCGCTGCCAGGTGTCATTGCAGTTCTAGGTTGACCGTAAGGCATATCACCCAGTGAGTTGATACATTTTACTATCATGCTGCTCCAACTGCTTTTATTTTGGTCAGCGTCCATGTGAAGCCAGCTATAAATCATATTATAACATCCCCATCGTGCCCATAGGTATCGCGTGTAATTTACAAAGGCATCTTTCTCAACAGAACTTTGTTCGGGCCAGTCTTCACTGCGGCGCACACTCTCCAGGAATACTACAAAACCATTGTCCCAAAGGTATTCCCATTTTCTATCTGCCTGCTGGAAATATTCAGGTTGGAGACGAAGATGGTCGCAGTCGTCACCATTAATTTTAAAAGGGGTGGTTCCATCTTCTGCCACCTTCTCCCCATGTGTGCTGGGATGCCATATTCCTTTTCCTTGTATATTATCCGTAGGAAAAGTGGCAATAGTATTGATGCTATTAAATCCCTGTGCCTTCCGCAAGTCAACTGCGTTCTGAAAGGATATTTTTGATACACCGTTTGGAGAATCCCAGTAATATGTTCTTGTGAACGCAGACCACCATGTATCTCCGATAAGAAAATAAGGTGTGCCGTCAGCATACTCCAGGGTACGCTTGTTTGCTGAAACCCTGATAAAACCCCGTCTGTTTGGATTAGCTTGTTTCTCGGCCTCGGTCCAAGGCTCAGCTGTGAAAGAGCCACTTTTATTGTTCAATCCGGGATCACTGGTTTGATTGCTACCGGTTGACCAGTTCCAGGTGCCTGGTACTGTGGCTACCAGGCGGGCACGCCAGATTTCTCCACCATCCCAGAACACTGGCACCTGATAGGTGGTGCCTCCAGGCCCAGTCAGAGTTACATCAGTTACTCAATTTTTAAATAATATTTCATCTGCTTCATGGTTTATAGGACCATTAGCAAGTTCTAATATAATATTTGCTTTTATATTTTTAGCATTTCATTTTAAAATCTGATTTTCAAGGGCTGCTGGAATCAATATATCACAATCTTTTTCTAAAATTTCAGAGTTAGTTATTTTTTCAGCATCCATATATTCAATAACTGATTTTCTTTCTTGTTTTAATCTAGATATTTTATCAATAAATAATCAATTTTCATTATATATTCAACCTTTAGAATCTGATATTGCTATAATCTTTGCTCACTTTTTAACTAAAAGCTCTGCAACTGTTAATCAAGCATTTCAAGCTCATTGAATAACTACTTTCTTATCATTTATATCAATATTTTTTAATTTTAATATTTCTTCTAAAACATAAACTCATCATTGAGCTGTTGCAGTATTTCTTCATCTTGAACCTCAACTTGTAAGTGGTTTTCAAGTAAAACTTCCTGGAGAGTATTTTCAAACAAGTAAAGAGTATTCATCCATCATCCAAGCCATAATTTGAGGATTTGTATTAACATCTGGAGCTGGTATATCAGTCTCAGGTCAGATGTATTTATACAATTCTCTAACATATCATCTTGATAATCTTTCAAGTTCTCAATTTGATAATTCTTTTGGATTAACAATAATACCTCATTTTCAACCTCATAGTGGTATATCTATTACAGCACATTTAAAAGTCATCCACATAGAAAGTGCTTTTACTTCATCTCTATTTACATCTTGATGAAATCTTATTCCTCACTTAAAAGGTCATCTAGCATCATTATGTTGAGATCTATATCAAACAAAAGTTTTAACAGTTCAATCATCCATTCTAACTGGAATATTTACTTCTATTATTCTTTTAGGATTAGATATAAGTTCTAAATTATCATTACTATGCCTACAACTTCTAAATAATTCACAGGCTTTTTTCATTTGTTTTTGTGCATTTAAAAATGCATTGTTTTCATTTTGTTCTAACATATTTTTTAATATTAATTTTATTGATGATATATTTTAATAAATTTAGTTTTTTTTACAATTTGATTTTAAATCAAAATTAAATAAACTCTCTTCCGCATTTTGCAAATTAAAAAATAAACAAAGGAGTTTTTAATGGCAATTTCAAAAGAAGATATATTAGAATATATATCTGGTTTAAGTGTACTGGAATTATCTGAACTCGTAAAAGAATTTGAAGAAAAGTTCGGAGTAACAGCACAACCAGTAGCAGTAGCTATGGAAGAAAGTAGTGATTGTGATATAAAAGTATCCATAAATAATATTTCATCAAAACCTGAAAATATAAACCAAGCAATAGCGGTATTAATAGGGATGCAAATAAATACTATAGCAAATGATATAAATATGCTAGATGGAAGAAATTCACCTTAGTACTAAAAATAAAAAAGGACAAGATAAGATTATCTTGTCCTTTTATTTTACATCTCCTTTTTTCTAACACTAATATTTAAACTAGATATAGAATCAATAGTTAGATTCATATCGTTTTGTAAATAAGTATTTAAAAATACTTCCTTCAACTTAGCTTGCAATATCTCTTTTTCTAAATCATTAGAAGGAATAACTTTTATTGGATTTTTATTTATATAAGCAAATAAAACTTTTTCAGCTTTAATCACCGGCTTTTTCCAAGTTCCATCAAGTAGATAATCCCCTTTTTTTATAAAAAATCTAAGTGAAACTTCCATAACTTTTGAATCCTTAGTTATTTTACCCTCTTTTAAGTCATAAGTATAAACTTCTTTCTTGAAATGTCTATGTTCTAATTTTCTATAATAAGACTTAACTTTATCATAATCAAAAGAATCAACTAAAGATACTATAACAGGGGTATTACCACTATAAATCTTATTTTTTCCATTATTTAAGGTATAATACCCCCCTTCAACAGCAAAGTTTTTCAAATAAAAAACTGAAAAAGATAGATAAAGTAAAACACAAAAGATATACCACGAAACTTTAACTAAACTAAAATGCTTTCTTAAAGCTTCTTCTGTTTCTATATCTGATTCAGACCTATAAGATATAAAATAAATATATATAGGAAGTGAAATAACAAATAGTAACACAATTATTAAAAAGTGCACTATTCCTAAAAAAGAAATAGATTCCGTTGTAAAAAATTGAATACAGATAAGAATTAATGGAATATATAATAACCCAAATAGAACTTTATCAAAAACCTTCAAAAACCTCATTTTTATTCTATCCCATTTTTTTAATAGATTAGAGATTTTAACTCTTTTAAATATTAGAAAATCTTGTTTAAAGCTTTCTTCAAAATCTATCTCTAAATTTACATTAAAACCTTTTAATAAAAAGTCTGATGAAACCTCTAAGTAAGAATAGCTATTAAACCTTTTATTTCTTGGTATTTCATTATCTAATCTTACTTTATTAATATATCCAGCTTTATAAACAGAACCTTTATCAAGTACAAAAGCAGATAAGTCTTTATTTGAGTTTAAGTCTTCAATTAACTCAGAAGGTTCTATAATAGTATTATATATTTTCCTTGTTTTATTGTTTATCCAACCAGATACAAGTACATCTATTTTTGGTAATAACCTAACTTGTTTAAAACCAATATCTACTTCAAATAATGCAGTAGTTTCATCATCAGCAAACATATACATCTGAGTTTTCCTATCTAAAGAAGAAACATAAAAGTCTTTCTTTTCTATCCACTCAACTTTTCCGTACTCATAATTATTTAAAAGAACTATTTTTTCATAACTTGGAATATTTATAACATTCCCACTACCAGGATTAACAAAGTCACTTTTATCTTCCGGTAAAAATACCTCTATTTCATCATCCTTAGCTAAAACTATATTTTCAGGCATTTTTATATTTAATGTATATCTTTTAGTATTAAAATAACTAACATAAACATTAAAAACTCCTCTACTCATTATATTCTGCTCAATTTTAGCCTTAATAGACTTTATATTTTCAAAATCAAACATTCTAAACTCCTTGATTTATTTTAATTTTTGTTTTTCACACTAAACGAATAAAGATAAATACTAAACGAATCTTATCTACAACACTATAGTAAACCTATAGTAGCATTAGCTCTAAACGAGAAAATACATACTTTTATTATAAAATAAATAATTAAAAGTCAATTATTTCTCAAACTCCACATAATTTATCTTCATCCTATCCTCTCTAAAAATACACTCAAATTCTGTCATATTTTGTTTATCAAAATGTTCTAGTTCTTTTTCATAATCATAAGAAAATATATTTTTCTTAAATAATCAGTGTTCTTTGAATAATTCTAATGTAGCATCAAAGTATTCCTTGTGGTCTGTTTTAAATATTACTTTTCATCAAGTTTTTATTATCTTATATAGTTTTTCAATAAATTCCTTAGTAAAAAGTCTATGTTTTGCTTGTCTATCCTTTTTCCACCATGGATCTGGAAAGAAGATTATCACTTCCGAAACTTCTACTTTTTCAAAAATCTTATCTATATTTTGCCCAAAATCTTTTAATAAAACAAAATTATCTACTGCTCATTTTTGTTTTGATTTTTCAGCAGTTTGATAAAGTCTTTTAAATTTTATTTCCATTCAAATATAATTTTTATCTTGATTTTTCGAACATTCACCTGAAAAAAAGTTTCACATTCAAGTTCATATTTCAAGAATTATATCATTGTCATTTTTAAAATACTTATTCCATTTTCATTTATTTAAATATATATCTTCATATATATTTTTTATTTTATCATGTTCTTCAACAAGAGGAATATATGGATTATTTTCTCTATGATTCATATTTTTTATTTAGAAATATTTTTTTGATTATATAAAATTATAAAAAAAAGAAAAGAAGTGATTAAATCACTTCTTTTTAAAATTCAAGTTCAAACTCAACTGGATAGTGGTCTGAAACTTTTTTAGCCTCTTTATAAGTCAAATTATAGTCTTTATCAAAATTATAAACTCTTGCATTTTTTATATAAGGACTAATTGTTTTCATAGATATAATCCTATCATAAGCACAGTCAGTTTTTGATATTGTAGTATCAACTTTATCTGAAATATGCCAAACAAAATCTTTTTTCCTCTTTAAATCTAAATATTTAAGCTTATATGAAGTAACATAAGAGCAATCTGCATTTAAATCTCCCATTAAAATAATATCCTTAGTTTTCATTTTTCTAGATATAAATCCTAAAGCATCATCTAAAAGATTCAACTCTCTTACTGCAATATCTGGATCAATATGAATCCCTGTTAATACAAAGTATTTATTCTCAAAATTAAACTTAACAGAAAAAGGATCTCTATTAAAATCTGTAGAAGTTCCTCTATATTGATACTCTTCAATAAACTTAAGTTTAGATTTTTTAAACAAGAAGGCATATTGTTCTTTACTTTTAGTTGTACCTAGTCTATCAGAAACTAGCAAATCATATTGCTCTTTCTCTGGAAGTCCTAAATTTACCAAATCTTGCAACTTAACTATTGACTTAGAACTTTTATCTCTAATTTCTTGGATAAAAATAACATCATATCTAGATACTATTGATGCTAAAACTGTTGATACTTCTGGTTTAGACATCTTTGATTTTCCGAAAACCTGTATATTAAAAGATGCTACTTTTAAAGATTCTGCCCCTAAAAAGCCAACAAAAATACTTATAACTAAAAAAAGTTTTATAAAAACTTTCATTTTATCTCCTTTATTTTTTGTTTTATTTTTATACTTATAAAATAATAAATAGCAAGAATAAAAAAGCTTAACAATTAAATTGTTAAGCTTTTTTCTATATCATTTTTGTAGTTCTCTAATTAAATATTTTATTTTAAAGAGTTTTTATATATTTTATCTACCACTTTTCTTAAAATATTAATTAATGACTAAAACCATTTTCTTGCAAAACTTTTGAATCCCATTCATTTTTATATCTTTCTGAAACTAAAAAATTAATTTTATATTTTGACTTCATTATTTCAATAAATAGTTTTTCATTCTCTACTTTTATTAATTTATTTGAATCTAAATAAACTCAAATAGGATTTAATCTTCAAACATTTTCAATAATTATTTTACTATCATTTTGTACTGGTATAGAAGCTTGTCATTTAGGTATCCAAGGAGCTATAGGAGTAATTACAAAATCATTAGAAGTATGTTGTAAAGTTGGCCCTTTTAAAGAAGAATTATATCAAGTCGATCAAGCTGGTGTAGATATTATTAATCAATCTCATTTTAAATTTAAGTGATTTATTTCATTTACAGATATATCTAAATCAACAGTTTTACATTCTGTTTCTTTTATCGCTACTTCATTAAATGCGATTCAATAAAAATCATCATTTACTTTACAATCAATAAGAGGATAAGTTCTTTCTATAAAACTATCATTTTCAAAATCAAGTATTTTCCTATCATTTAATAAAAATCCTTTAGTTCAAAAATTTATAGGTAAAACAGATAACTCTTTTTTATAATGTTCTCTTATTGAATGAAGAACTGTACCATCTCAGCCTAAAACCATCATTACATCTCTAGGCAAAGAATCAAGTATTTTTCTTATTTTATTTCATTCTAAAAACTCTTTTAACTCTTTTCTCTGATCTAAATTGTATTCATCATAACAAACAAGACGATTATTAATTTCTATAGTTTTCATAATATTTTTATTAAGAAATATTTATTTTTCTAAATTGTTCTATAATCATATCAGCAATCTCTTCTGGCATAAACTTTCTTGCTAATTCATAATTTCAGTAATTCAAAGCATTTCTTAGATTTGTTGCTGAAATATCTATTCTTTCTTCTCAATTTATTGCTTTAAAGTCACTTCTTTGTGTTTGTATATAATTAACATTATCTATTCAAAGATTTTTTTGATGTTTCATAAAAGCAAGAACTGCCCTATCTTCTTTAAAATCTCAACCATAAATATTTAACTTTTTATTAAATCATTTAAAGTTTTCTTGTATTTTCATTCAAGCATTATTAACCCATTCTCAATCATCATTTACATCATCAACATAAGAGATAACCAATCTTCCTGATTTAATTTCTTCTTTAAAGTAAGTTTCAAGTATATACTTTCTTTCTTCAAAACTTAGTGGATTTTTTTCATCTACTACATTGGCTGAACCTAAGAACAATATAACTTTTGAGTTTTCTTTTAAAGCATTTTTTATAAGTCTTATATGTCCTATATGAGGTGGATTCATTCTACCAACTATAAGGGCTAAGTCTCATTTCCAAGTTAATTTATTATAATCATGATTTATAATATCTGATACCTCCATATCATTTAAAATTGCTTTATTTCAAATTTTATAATGAGTATCTGAGCCAGCTGTAAATAAAGGAACTTTATATCAAGATATTAAATTAGCTAAATCTTTTGTTATATCTGGATGATATTTTTCTAATCAATCTATAAAATCCCTATTAATAAAATCATTTATTAAACTATCTATTTTAGCCTTTTGTTCTTCTGATGTATATTTTGTATATGGATGAGCCATTACTCAAATCATATCGTATTTATTTTTTAAATACATTAAATCAGAAACTTCTGTTCCAGGAGCAATATAAGCTTTTGAATCTGGTCAAATTAATTCATAAACTTTATCTTCACTATAATTATATTTTTTAATTAAAACATCTCTAAAATGCTTTGATGTTAATCAAACATAAGATGCTGGTCATAAAATAGATTCAAAGTCTTTTAGATTTAAATCAAGTCAAAAATTATCATTTATACTTTTAATTCTTCTTAATACAAATTCTTTATTTCTAGCTTGTCATATAGTATCATTAAAATCTTTTAAAAATTTATTATCTTTCAATAATAATTCTGAAAAATAGAATAAAACATGTGGTTGTATTCAGAAATTATCTTCTAGTTTAAAAGTAGCTTCTACTCAAGGAATCATATTTATAGCATAAGCTTGTCATAGAGTCATAGCATTTCAATTTAAATATGCTTTTATAGAGTCATGATCAGTAATGGATAAATGTGTTATAGTTTTATTGACTGCTTCACTTATTAGTTCTCTTATACTATGTTCTCAATCTGACCAAATAGTATGATTATGTAAATTAAAACTTTTTTCTTTTGGTCAATTATTTAATTTAAATATTTCTTCTATATGTTTCATAATTATTTTTATTAATCTTTAATTTTATCAAAAAATCTTCTCTCTAAGTGCCTTAAAGCTCATTCTATTTTTCATCATTTTCTTACTCATGTTTTTTGTATTTCTACAAGAAACTCATCTATATTTTTATACGGAACAGCATATACTGCTCTTATAGTTTCTCACTCATCATGTTCTAGTATTTCAGTAACTCTATCACAATTAAATGCTAGATAGATATCTACTTCTTCATTTGTCATACCAGCACTTGATGGAACTGTATCTATATATTCTATTTCATTTGAAGAAAATCATGTTTCTTCTTTTAACTCTCTATTTACTGCTTGTTCTTTTGTTTCATTATCATCAACAAGTCACGCTGGAAGTTCTATCATTATTCAATCTGAAACTTCATTTATCATTGGAATTCTTACATTTTCTATAAGAATTATTTCTTTATCTTTTGTAATTGGTAATACTGCTACTACTCAGTTATTAGTATCCTCTTACAACTGCTTCCCAAACTCTTTGTTTTCAGTTTTTTTCATAAGTTATTTTTTGGGTTTTTATCCAATGTGAAGCTTCAAGCTTTTCTCTTGAAATTATTTTTATATCTTGTTTATCTGGATTTTCCCAGATTTTATAGTCATTTGTGTTCATATTTTTTTAATTAGAAGATATTCTTATACTTATTTTTTATATTTGGTCAATTTATTATTTGACTTTTATTATTTTTTAATTATTTTCATTTTACTAAATACAAAAATTAAAAACAGGAGGTCAAAAATGTATAGTTCAAATAAGAGGTTCTTTAGAGAAAAACTAGGAACTATATTAACTATTATGGGGATTATTTTAATAACTTTTGAAAAAAGTATTTATAATAATATTTACTTATACAATGTTTCAGAAGTAGTCCTATTACTTGGTATAATCGTTTGCTTATTCTCTCTATTTAATAAAGATTTAAGCTTAAAAGCAATTATGCTTGTATACACATTATTAATAACAATATCATCTGCAATTAACGCTAATTTTCACTTTGCATTAATAATGATGATTCCTGTCATTATACATATAGTAAAGGACAACTATAACCCTAGGCCAGCCTTATAAAAAAAGGATAAAAAATGAATAAGTTAAGTATTGGAGATGCAATATTTTTAAGTACTATTTGGTTAGTTGCAGGATTTTTATCATACTATATAATTCCTCTTATATCAGAAATAGTTGGTATATTTGGTATTATTATAGTATTTGGTGGAAGCTATGAAGTAACTAAATATTTCCTTAAATGGAAGAAACAAAGCTCAGACTAGAAAGTCTGAGCTTTTAACTTTCTATTTTTTAGAATTTTTTCCTTCAACTCTCTATATCTTCTTGTAAAATAAACTCCATTTTGTGCTTCCCTAAAATCAAAACCAAAAGCTCTTTTACTTACACTTATTATTGGTGGAGATTGAATTCTTTTGAAAAAGTTTATCTTATAAGCTTTATATATTTTCTCTAAATCATCTATAAACTCTTTTCCTGATTTAAATGGGGTACCGTTACCAATATTTTGTACCGGTACCAAGTAATTAAGCCACTCACTTAAACTTCAATCAATATATTTTTCTAAAGAATTTCTAAATCAACTCTATCCTCTATAAGTTTATAAAGTATTTTATCGTGATATTCATAAACTATTGGATCTCACTTATTTTCATCTACGTTCTGATTATAAGAAAGTTCTGCACTTGGAACTATATCTATTATTCATTTAGGGATTAGTTCATCTCTTCTATTTATATATTCAGCAAGCTCATATACCTGTGTTTTATATAAATCTCAAATTGGACTTATAGCTCATGCTACATCTCAATAAAGAGTTGCATAACCTAATGCTATTTCAGTTTTATTTCAGTTATTTGTAAAAACTGCATCCATTTGAGAAGCAACTGCTGATAATATACGACCTCATCTATCTCTTGCTTGTATATTTTCCTCAACTATTCATTTTGGGTAAACTCAAAATACTTCATTTATTTGATCTTTAGTAAGTTCAACTGAATCTTGAATTGGAACTATTTTATATTCTATTCATAGATTTTTAGCTAAGTTTTTTGCTAAATCCTTTGTAGTATCTGAGTTATATTTTGATGGCATATTTACTGCTATAACATTTTCTTTTCAAAGAGTTTCTACCATCAAAGTTGCAACAACTGCTGAATCTAAACCTCAACTCAATCCTATAACTACTTTTTTCTTTCCTATTTGTTTAAAGAACTCTTTTATTGTATATATTATTTTTTTATGTATTGCTCATATCTCTGTATATTCAAAGTTATTTATATCTTTTTCTTCTGAAATAATTGCTTCATCTAATGTTATTCTAGAATTTTTTCTAATTCAATTTTCATAGATAGCACTATCTCAATCCATTACATAATAATTTTTTCAATTATTTTGAACTCATACATTATTAATATAATAGATACTTGTATTTTTTGATTGTTTTTTTAGTAACTCTTCTCTATCTTTATGCTTTCAAATATAATAAGGTGAACTTGATAAATTTAATATTATATCTGATCAATTTTCTTTTAATATTTGAACTGGTTTTACTCAGTAAGTTTCATCCCATAAATCTTCACATATACTTATTCAAACCTTCTTTTTTACTCAAGAAATCAATACTTCAAATGGTTTAAAATAATCATTTATACTTTTTCATTCTTCTAAAGCTAAGTTTTGCATTGAAGAAAAATATCTTCTATCATCAAACATTCTATATTTCGGAAGTAATGTTTTATGAGTAAATCAATTAAAAACTCAGTTTGATAAAGTTTTTCAATCACTTGCTATATATGCAGAATTATACTTTCTAGCTCTTCAGTCTTCTCAAATACTTTTTTCATCTAGGAAAACATTTCCCCATACTGCTGTTATTTTTCATTTTGTTGCTTCTATTATATCTTGATTAAAAGATATAGAGTCTTTTACAAATCAAGTTTCTTCCCAGGAGTCTCAGAGCATATAACCTGGGACAGCTAATTCAGGAAAGATTATCATATCTTTTCACATATCTTTAGCTTTATTTATATCCTCTATAATCTTTTTTGTATTTTTTTCAGGATTTCAAGGAATAACTTTCATCTGACTTATTGCTATCATAATCCAAGTTATTTAAAAAATAAAAGTGTAATATTTACATTTAATTACTATTAATGTATTTATTACACTTAAAATGTCAAAAGTTTTTAAAAAAAGTTTTTAGGCAATTAAAAAAGCAAAGCTTATGCTTCGCTTTTATTTTTTTTACAACTCCCTAAATAGTTACTAAAGACATCTTTGTTTCAGATTTTTCCAAATCCGGTTCCTTATAAAAACCTAAAAACTTTTTATCTAAAATATCAAAAGCAAATGGTATATTCTGACCTTTAAGTGCATTTTTTTCAATTATAGCTAAAAATATTTTCAAATCACTAATATCAACCTCATGTATACAATCCGGAAATTTTATATTAAAAGACATCTCTTTCTTTATAAAATCTTCTAAATCATCAAAATGAATATTAATAATTAAAATATCTTTTTCTAAGCTTTCATCATAAA
>CAXXDA010000009.1:0-500569 GCA_963676775.2 uncultured Draconibacterium sp. | reverse complement strand
CCGAAGGATTAACTCTCAGCGATGCTATTTTTCTTGCCAATGGCTTTACCGAAGGGGCTGACAGTACCTTTATTGAAGTAGCACGCAGACTTTCTTACGCTGAGGCAGCCGATTTAAACGATCAGTTGGTACATATTTATACTTTTCAGCTCAACCGAAATCTTGCGCTTAATCCAAGGGATGCGTCTTTTACTTTACAACCGTTCGATCAAATATCAGTTCGCCAGGCCCCTGGATTCCGGAAACAGGCAGTTGTGACCATAAACGGTGAAGTAAAATATGCGGGAAATTATGCTGTTAGCAAAAGAGGTCAAAGGATTTCCCATTTGATTCAAATGGCAGGAGGTATAACACAACATGCCTTTGTCGATGGGGCAACTTTTACCCGAACAACAACACTGTTAGGCCATGAAAATGTTGCTATTGACCTTCAACAAATAATTAGCAACCCGGGAAGTCAGAATGATCTAATCCTGCGTGATGGTGATGTGCTTTTTATCCCTGAATTTGTTCAAACAGTTAAAGTTTCCGGAAGTGTACAAAATCCATTTTCACTTACTTTTCAGCAGGGAAAAAGTTTAAACTGGTATATTGAAAAAAGTGGTGGGTATACTACAAAGGCCCTTAAAAGAAAAGTTTATGTGCGTTATGCCAATGGAGGAACGGCATCTACTCGTAGTTTTTTAATAAAAGATTATCCGCCTGTAGAACCCGGGTGTGAAATAATAGTACCGGAAAAAGAAGAAAAAGAAGGATTGGAAACCAGTCAGTGGCTCGCTATAGCCAGTACCTTTTCATCCATTGCAGTTGCCATTGCGGCACTTCTTCGCTAACATTAAATTTTTCCTCTTTAAAAGAGGGAATGGCATCCGCTGGCTGGCGAATGACGTGGTGGTTTGAATAAATTTAAAAATTGTATAAGTTATTTTCGACCATTTGTAAATACACCAAAAATAAACATGGAAGACCAGGCAAAGAAAAAAACAGATAATAAAAATGTAGTGGATGAAATCGATCTCATCACATTAGCAAAAACCATCTGGGATGGGCGGATAACCATTGTGAAAGCAGTAGTTGTTGGAGCAATAATAGGACTTTTCATTGCATTCCTCTCACCTAAAGAGTATACAGCCTCCACCACATTGGTCCCCCAAACTTCCGGTGGACAAAGCAATCTCGGAGGGTTGTCATCGCTGGCTTCCATGGCAGGTTTTAATCTCGATTTATCTCAGGGGACAATGGAATTGTCTCCTCAGGTTTACCCGCAAATTGTACAAAGTGTACCTTTTCAGCTTGAGATTATGAATACCCCGTTTATCATCAATAAGGCAGATGAAAAAATGACACTTTTTCATTATTATACAGAAGTACATAAACCAGGTATATTGGTTTTAATAAAAAAATATACAATTGGCCTTCCGGGAGTAATCTTGAAAGGTATTAAAGGAGAAAAGGATATCTCTCTGGAAAGTAAAAATAACGATGGGATTATTGAACTGACAGAAGAACAGGAAGAAGTGAGGAAAATTATAGCAAAACGTATTTCTCTTTCCGTAAATAGCAAAGAAGGATATGTGGAATTGTCCTCCCACTTTTTTGAGCCTGGACTGGCTGCACAGGTCACGAAAAAAGCAAAAGAATTGCTTCAGAGGACCATTACTGAATTTAAGATTGAAAAGGCCACTGCACAATTGCAGTTTATTGAAGAACGTTACAACGAAAAGAGAAAGGAATTTGAAGCCGCACAGGAAAAGCTGGCCGTTTTCCGCGACCAGAACAAAAATGTAACCAGTGCTGTGGCACTTACACAAGAAGAACAATTGCAAAATGAATACCAGTTGGCATTTAATGTATATTCTGAACTGGCACAGCAACTGGAACAAGCACAAATAAAGGTGAAAGAAGATACGCCGGTATTTTCCACTATTAAACCGGTCATTGTTCCTACTGAAAAATCAAAACCAGACCGCCCACTTATTCTTGTTATATGTATTGTTTTAGGTGGGATTTCTGGGATTGGAGTTGTTTTTGGCCAACATCTTTTTCAATAAGATAGGAAAACAGTGGAAAGAATTTCCAGATAAGTAAAGTTTATAATCATAGAAATTTTACGTATCAATTTTTGATTGTCCGATTCTTTATTCATCAATTTTGAAAAATATCATTAGAAACATACGCGAAAAAAAAACTAAGCATAAAGTCCTTATCCAAAATTTTTCATATCTCTCGGCTTTACAGGTATTTAATATGCTGTTGCCGCTGATAACTTATCCGTATCTGATTCGGGTGTTGGGAAAAGAAACATATGGGCTTGTAGTTTTTGCCCAAGCGGTTGTGGGATATCTTGTTATTCTTGTAGGATTTGGTTTTAATATTTCTGCCACTAAAGATATAAGTATTCACCGCGATAATAAAAAAAAAATAAGTGAAATTGTAAGCAGTGTATTAATTATTAAAGGTACACTTTTCCTGTTTTCTGTTTTTATACTAGTTGTGTTGGTTTTTCTTATTCCCCGGATTTACGAATATAAAATTCTATTTTTCCTTACCCTGTGGATGTGTTTGTACGATGTGATTTTTCCTGTGTGGTATTTTCAGGGAATTGAAAAAATGAAGTACATTACATACATAACATTAATAAGTCGATTAACATTTTTGGGATTAATTTTTGTTTTCATCCATTCACCCAACGACTATTTATTTATTCCTACTATTAACGGAATTGGAGCTTTACTGGCTGGTATGGTATCATTATATATTATCTTTAAGCGACATCGTGTAAAATTCAAACTTCAGAACTTCAAAACCGTAAAACATTACTTAAATGAATCACTACCAATTTTTATTTCAAACCTTTCAATTAAGTTATATGGTAGCACGAATAAAGTTATTGTTGGTGCATTTTTAGGAATGGCAGAAGTAGCTTATTATGACTTAGGAGAAAAAGTAACAATAGTACTTAAACAACCTCAAAGTATTTTAAGCCAGGCATTATTCCCCAAAATCAATAAAGAGAAAAATCTGAGTTTTATTAAAAAAATATTTAATTATTCATTATTGGCTAATGTCTTGCTTTTTGTTGGTGTTTTAGTAAGTTCCAGGCAAATAGTACTTTTGCTTGGAGGCCAGGACATGTTGCCTGCTGTATGGGTTTTAAATATTTTGGCATTAACTGTTCCGGTAATAGCGATGAGTAATATTTTTGGAGTGCAGTTATTAATCCCATTCGGTTTAAGCAAAACTTTCAGTAAGGTTATAATGTTTTCAGGTTTAATTTATTTGATTCAGGCACTTATTCTTTGGGGCACTGTAGGATTTACCGTTATTAATGTTTCAATAATTACACTTACCACTGAAATATATGTAACAGCTACAATGTTCTATTACACAAGAAAATACAATCTATGGGAAAAAAGTATGACTATTTAGTTGTTGGAGCAGGTTTATTTGGTGTAGTATTTGCCCGTGAAGTTACTCAACGAGGTAAAAAATGTTTGGTAATTGACAAGCGCAACCACATTGCAGGAAATGTTTATACTGAAAACATTGAAGGAATAAATGTTCATAAATATGGCGCTCATATTTTTCATACAAGTAATAAAAAAGTTTGGGATTACGTAAATTCTTATGTTGAGTTTAACCGATACACTAATTCACCATTAGCTAATTATAAGGGTAAATTATTTAACCTCCCGTTTAATATGAATACTTTTTATCAATTATGGGGAGTAAAAACACCGGAAGAGGCAAAAAAGAAAATAGAAGAACAAAGAGCTGCATTTGAGCATATAAAAAAACCTAAGAACCTGGAAGAACAAGCTTTGGTATTAGGTGGAAAGGATATTTATGAAAAATTAATTAAAGGATACACAGAAAAACAATGGGGACGTCCGGCAACTGAAATCCCTGCTTTTATAATTCGTCGCTTACCATTTCGTTTTACATTCAATAATAATTATTTCAACGATGTTTATCAAGGAATTCCTATTGGTGGATACACTCGACTTGTAGCAAAAATACTGGAAAATATTGAAGTTCGCATTGGAGTTAATTATTTTGACCACATGGATGAATTAAATGGTTTAGCTGATAAAATAGTTTATACAGGCAAAATTGATGAATTTTTTGACTATTGCTTTGGGAAACTGGAATACAGAAGTTTACATTTTGAGAATAAGTTGATAGATATTCCAAATTTTCAAGGGAATGCTGTTGTTAATTATACAGAGCGTGATGTTCCTTATACGAGAATTATTGAACATAAACATTTTGAATTTGGAGTTCAAAAGAAGACCTATGTCACATGGGAATATCCACATGAGTTTTCACAAGATAATGAACCTTACTACCCAGTTAATGATGAAAAAAATCAAGCAATATTGGATAATTATTTAAAGTTAGCTAAAACAAGATCTGATGTGATTTTTGGTGGGCGTCTTGCTGAATATAAATATTATGATATGCACCAGGTAATTGAAAAGGCATTAAATAAAGTTGCTAAAATTATAAAATAATTATGAAGGAATCAGTTGCAGCGGTTGTAGTAACCTATAACAGGAAGGTACTATTATTAAGATGCTTGGAAGCAATACGAAAACAAACATACTTACCTGATATAATTTATATTATTGACAACCTTTCTACAGATGGAACACCAGAATTTCTATTTGAAAATAGATATATAACAGATCTTCCAAAACCAAGCTTGAAAACGAATCAGCTTATCCAAGCTACAATTTTTTCTTTGAATCAGACAAATAAGAAAATCGAGATTAATTATATAAGGAAATATGAGAATGATGGTGGGGCTGGTGGTTTTTATGAAGGAATGAAGTTAGCTTACGAACAGGGATACGATTGGCTTTGGCTAATGGATGATGATGGAATTCCTGACAAGAATTGTCTTATAAATCTATATCGTTATTCATCAAAGTCTGTTTTATATTTAGCTCCTAATCTAATTGACTTAAAAAATAATTCTCATTTTGATGATAAATTTCAAAATGTAGAAAATGAAATTGTTGCCTATAAAGGGGGACCTTTTAATGGGATTTTAATTAATAAATTGATTATTAAAGTAATAGGATTACCGTTGAAAAAGTTTTTTATTTGGGGCGATGAAACAGAATATACTAATAGAATTATTGAGGCAGGATTTATTGTTGCAACAGTAAGAGAAGCAAAACTTATACACCCGAGGACATCGATAGATTATAAAACAAATAAAAGGTTATATTATTTGATTCGCAATCTTTTTATTTCAGCTCGTTTATTTAAAGGAATTTATAGATCGAAACAAGTATATTTTATGGGTGTAATTTCAGTTTTTATGCATACTTGCTTAAAGTTACTTTTTTATTTTCGGTTTAAAGAACTCTTGAAAATACTTGAAGGATTTATTATCGGGATTACAATCGACTTAAATAAGATAAAAAATGAAGAATAGAACATGGACAATAAGTTTTTATACATAGATCCCTTTAGTCCGAATGGCCATATCAATTTTAACAAGATATATGTAAGTGCATTATCAGGTCTTAACTTGTCAATCGATTTTATCTTTAAAGAAGATTATGCCAAAAATTTAAACTTGCCGATCAATCCAATTTTTGAAATTCCGAAAAATTATTATTATGAAAGTGGTAAACTGGGGAATAGAATATTGTATTACAAAATATTTAAATTTTTAAAAAAGAAAATTAATTTTCAATCATATGATTATGTTTTTTTCTCTTCGTACGAAGAAATTTCACTTTTTACATCTCGAATTAAAGGCAATTTATTTTTAATAAGTCATGACAATGTCAGAGGTTTTTTATCGCCAGTTAAAAGATTTTTTCTAAAAAGATTAGCAAAAAATTCAACATTTTTAGTTTTTGAAGATTATATGAAAGATTTAATTTTAAAAACAGGGATTGAAAAAGTTAAAGTACTCCCTCATAGTTATTTACAGGGGGATATAAAAAAGAATCCCACAAAAAAGGATCATTGTGAATATCAAATATTTTTACCAAGTTCAGCAAATAATGTTGATTTTGAGTTTATTAATACAATTATTAATTCTAACGAAATTAAGGATATTTTAGTCAAAAAAAATATTGTATTGACATTTAAAAGTAAATCAATAAAATCTCAACATAGAAATATAAGTATTATAAATTACCGATTAAATGATGAAGAATATCGTAGATTATTTTTGCAGTCTGATATTATATTGATTCCTTACTCAAACTTTTTATATAGAACCAGTGGGGTGCTTTTTGAATGTATAGCTAATGAAAAGAAAGCATTTATTAAAAATTTGAAAGCTTTTGAATGTTATAAAAATATGTCATCTTCTTTGTATTATTTTTCAAGTATTGAAGACTTTAAGATTTTACTAAAGAAAATTGATAAAATTGTACATGCTTCACCGGATTTTGAAGAATTGAAATCTTTATATGGTCCGGAAATACTAAGACTTCGTTTGGAGGAGATAATTAATTGAATAGAAAAAATTGATGAAGAGTTTGCTCCTTAAAGTACCAAATTACAAGGGTTATAATATATTGGTAGTTCTTTCCTTTACTATATTTGAATGTATATTTTATAAGAGTAGCTCATTGCTTGTACCTGTTGTTGCTATTTTAGAATATTTAGTCATTTTTTTTTATTTATCTAAAAATATCGAAACAGGATTTGCATATTTTATCACTTTCACACTTTTATCTGCGGGGTGGGGAAATTTTTTTGATACTCAAATTCCACTAAATTTTTGGGGTGTTAGGATTGGTCCTTTTTCCGTTAATATTATTTTCTCAGTATTGTTGTTAATTTTTGCAATAAAGAAACGGTTTCCAATTAAAATTTTTTGGGATTTTCCAATTGCTTTGTTTTTGACAATATTCATCTTTTATATATTGATTACAGGACTAATTAATGTTTTGTTGGGAAATAATTTTCAAGATAATTATTTACAGGATGCTCTGACATACATTCCCTTTTTTATTTATCTGCCAATTATTTATATAATTAGAAAAGAAATAATTAGTGAAATTCTAAGATATATTACTTTTTCTACGATTTTTTTTCTTGTATTAAACTTTTTTTTAGGTAACAGAAGTATATATGCTGGTCAAGAATTTCTACCAAATAATGCTTTTTCATTATTTCTTTTTCCTTTCATAATATTGCTTGCAAATTACATATTCACAAAAAGAGAGGTCATTATTATAACTATTTTTATTGTCATTCTTTTGTTGTCAGGTCTGTATAATATATCAGGAAAACACATCATCGTTTTTATTATTTTGATGCTATATTTTTCTTATAAAAATTTCAAACGACAGTTCTTAATAGTTGTGCCATTTTTAATTATTGTAGTTTTCTTTTCGAATCCAATAATGGTTTTATTAAGAGACTTTTTTATAGCTCGCGGAAATGTAGCAATTCCTTATAAATTTGATCAAATTATCACTTTTTTATCTTTAAAAAATTTTTATTTAGTTGCTCTATATCCTTCTAGTATAGGGAATCTTGCTGCTGAATTAATCACACTAAAAGAATATTTGTTTACGCATTACCATTGGCTAATTTTAGGGAAAGGTGCTGGTGCAGGAATTCCTGATATATATGATTTTCTTGCTCCATTTTCTGGGGCATCGGGATATGCTGAGAAGGATTATTTAAGAAATGATTATTTTAAATTACATTTACCAGTCTACGAAGTTGCATTAAAAGGAGGAGTGGTTTTTTTGTTTTGGTATATATCCATAATTATAAAACTATTTAATAAAAAGTCACATTATTTTCTTCTTCTTATTTCTTTCACTTTTATTTTTTATGTTAACAAGGAAATGCTTCTTTTAACTGTATTAATTGCTTATTTTATTAATATTATTGAGTTTCGTTAAAATAAAAAATTGACTTTGTTCAAATATACATAATGATCAGTAATTTAATTATTACCAATATTGCTCCGTTTTACCGGCTTCCTCTTTGGTTAAAATTACTCAAAGATGAAAATTTAAATATATCATTTGTTTATGGCGAAAATGACAAAATGGGAATTGAACAAGTTGATTTTCAGAAAATAGAAAACGGTCAATATTTAAAAAGAATTAGAAAAATTAAAAATATTTGGTTTCGGCAAAAAATATTAATTTGGCAAGTAGGGATTCTAAAAATAGCGCTCAATACGGATAGCAAGAATGTTATTTTTTTAGGGGAGATGTATTGCATAAGTACGTGGTTAGCTGCAGCTATTTTTCGAATTAGGGGCCGTAATGTTATTTTTTGGGGACATGGGATTTATGGAAATGAAAATAGATTTAAGTTATTTGTCAGAAAAACATTTTATCGATTAGCACAAAAACACCTGCTTTATGAAAGACGTGGCAAAAATCAAATGGTTAAAAATGGATTTAATTCGAAAAATTTATATGTCGTTTTTAACTCACTAAATTACAGTCAGCACAAAAAACTTCGGAGCGAATTTGAAAGCTTGAATAAAGCTAAAGTTCTTTCTTTTTTTAAAAATCCAAATTTACCTACAGTTATTTTTATCGGTCGCCTGACAAAATCAAAAAAAATTGAGTTATTGGTTAAAGTTGTTAGTGAGATAAATATTAAAAGTGCAAAAATCAATTTAATTATTATTGGTGATGGCCCATTACGTGATATATTAGAAAAAATGGGGCAAAAAGGATTAACTGAAAAATGGATTTATTTTATTGGTTCTTGTTATGAAGAAAGTAAAATTGGCAGCTTTCTTTCAACCGCAGATTTGTGTGTGTCACCTGGAAATGTTGGGTTAACAGCGATTCATAGTCTGAGTTTTGGGACTCCTGTTTGCACGCATAATAATTTTGATAACCAGATGCCAGAAGCAGCAGCCATTATTAATAACTACAACGGAATATTCTTTAAAGAAAATGATATTAATGATTTAATGAAAAAAATACTCCTATGGTTCGACAGAAATGAATCAAGAAATGAGCAAAGAACCAAGTGCTATAAAATTATCGACCAATATTATAACCCCAATTATCAATTATCAGTTTTTAATAGAATAATAAATAATTTAGAGCCTGATATTTAGCGTATTTAAAGAACTTTATGAGAATAATCTTTGATAATATTATTTTTTCACTTCAAAACGCTGGTGGCATTTCTGTCTTTTGGTACGAAATAATTAAAAGGGCTTTAAATGATAATGAAATAGAACCTATTTTTCTTGAATATCCGAATAAAAATAATTTTAGACAATTAATTGAAATACGTCAGAAAAACATCCTAAACTCAAATTCAAAGATACCACTTTCAATTCTACGATATTTTAATCCTAAAATTAGGAACGAAACGGGTATTTTTCATTCAAGTTATTACAGAACGGCGAAATCATCAACACTTTCGAATATTACAACAATACATGATTTTACATATGAATACTATCGAAAAGGCCCAGCAAAGTATGTACATGCCTGGCAAAAAGAAAAAGCTATAAAAAACTCTGATCTTATCGTTTGCGTCTCTGAAAACACAAAAGAAGATTTGCTAAAATTCAATCCAGATATAAATGAACAAAAGATCCGTATAGTATATAATGGTGTTAGTAATGCCTACCAAATAATAAATAGCGAAAAATACTTGAAGGATTTAATAACGTTTAGAAAAAGTGAATATGCGTTATACATAGGAGATCGGAAAAGTCAATACAAAAATTTTCACCTCGCAACTAAAGCATGTAAAAAAACGAATACCCCACTTGTAATAATAGGTGGTGGTCAGCTATCTAAAACTGAATTTTCTTTTTTAAATTTAACTTTAGGGAAAGCCAACTATATACACCTTACAGGTATTGAGAACAATATTCTGAATGTATTGTATAATAACGCACTATGTTTATTATATCCTTCGTTATATGAAGGCTTCGGGATACCAGTCGTTGAGGCACAGAAAGCAGGTTGTCCTGTAATTGCTGTAAATAGAGCTTCAATCCCTGAGATAATAGGTCCAGTATCAACCTTGATAAATAATCCAAGTATTGACAGTATTTCTGAAATGATAAAACAACTAAAAAATAATACCGAATTTGTAAACATTCAAATTGAAATAGGATTAAAAAATGCTAATCGATTTTCATGGGATAAATGTTATTATGATACTAAACGCGTTTATAAAGAATTCTATGACAAATTTTGTTAAATGAAAATCACTATTATAACAGCAACCTATAACAGTGCTGAGCATGTATATCAATGTATTTCATCGATAAACGAGCAATCCTGGATGAATATTGAACATATTATTATCGATGGGGCATCAACAGATAATACGCTTGAAATTATCAAATCCCATCCTAACTGGATTTCAAAAATTATTTCGGAACCTGATAGTGGAATCTATGATGCACTCAACAAGGGTGTCCAACAAGCCACCGGAGACGTCATCGGCTTTTTGCATGCCGACGATACTTTTGCTAGCTTACACACTTTGAAAAACATAGCGGATGCTTTTTCAAAAATCAGTGTTAATGGTATTTATGGCAACCTGGTTTTTGTAAATAATGAAAATAAAGTACTTCGCACCTGGCACAGCAAGCCCTTTAACCGCCAAAATGTAAATTATGGCTGGGCACCCCCACATCCAACCTTATTTTTAAAAAAAGAAGTTTACAAAAAACACGGACTTTTTGATGCTTCTTTCCAGATAGCGGGAGATTATGATTTTATGCTTCGTATTATGCTAGATGAGGAACTGAACTTTCTGATGTTGAACGAAGTGATAACATGTATGCGGCTGGGAGGTGCCAGTACCGGAAATTTTAAAAGCCAAATAAAAAAAATGAAGGAAGATATCAGGGCGCTTCGTAACAATGGATTTAGGATGCCCTATTTTACGATGGCTTCAAAAAGAATTCGGAAATTGCCGCAAATGACTAAACAGGATTACCTTTGAATCAGAATAGCAAATTAGTGCCTGTTGGTTACCGAAAATTCAAAGGAATTGATAAACGGAATTGAATATCTTCTATTCAAATTATATTCAATCATCTAAGACTCAAATTCACTACTTTAATATATTGAACAAATTGCTTTTGTACCAGAAATTAACCAGAGCATTCCCCTAAAAATATTATTATGCTTAATTCAATAATTACATCCAAAACACGTATTAAGCTGTTGCTAAAGTTTTTTCTGAACAGTCAGAACAGAAGTTATCTGCGCAATTTGGAAAAAGAATTTGGTGAATCTACGAACGCCATAAGGGTGGAGTTAAACCGGTTGGAAGCCGCAGGTCTTTTAATTTCAGAACATAGCGGAAACCGAAAATATTTCAGGGCGAATAACGACCATCCGTTATTTAGTGATATTCATAATATTTTAAAAAAATTTGCAGGGATTGACCAGATTATTGAGCGGATTACAAGTCAGATAGGTGGATTGGAGGCCGCTTATGTAACTGGCGACTTTGCTAAAGGACACGACTCAAAAATCATAGATTTGGTACTTACTGGTGAAAATCTGGATAAATTTTACATCAGTCAACTTGTTGAAAAGGCTGAAAATATAATTGGTCGCAAAATTCGTCATCTCATCTTAACATCCGAACAGATGCAGGATGAATTTCATAATAAACCCATTTTGCTGATATGGAAAAAGGACAAGCAGAAAAATAAACCTCAGGTCCACGAAAGTTAACCGCTTCCATCATTCTTCATTGAATTATTTGTCGCCAGAAGAATTTGGAAAATTAATTAACAAACAAAAATTGGCAGCATGAATTAACTGTTTGTCTACTTTTTTGTTGCAAGTTCAGGCAGAATGAATCCTCCGACCCCGATAATTCGGGGCCACCTCCTTTGAGAAAGGAGGACAAAAAAAGAGTATTATCATGCGATAGCCATTTGAACCGCTTCCCCAATTTTTAATTTATTACGTTTATTTACCATTCTTTTTGCTTTGCTGTTCATCTTCTCAATGACTTCATCATATGAGTGAATATCATTTAGCACTTTCAGTATTTCAAATTTAGGTTCAGGTTTATCAACCATGCCATTATAAACAGGGTACTTCGAATTTGAAATACTACCAGGCACTAATTTGCTATTCTGATAATCATAGGAAAACTCTGAATGAACAGCAAAAATAAATTCAAGTTCCGATTTGTTGGAATTCAATTTGTAATACCGGCCGTAAATCAAATAAACTTTATTGTCCGGCATCCCAAAAAACAAAGCAGGTAAATTAGTGGGTAAGTAGGTTAAATGAGAATAATGTATAAGTTTGGCAACAGATTCCATATCCTCCCAATTTAAGATTAGTACTCTAAACGGAAAAAATAATTACATGCCAGTTCATAATGAGAAACTCATTAAATCATTAGCGTCCATATAATTAAATACCCGAAAAAGCCAAAAGGTAATCTTCAATTACATTGAAAATGAAAAAAAGAGGTAAAAACAAATCATATTTCGCCCTTTTAACAATCATATGTTCGATATGAAATTCTGGAGTTGTAATCAAACTTATAAAATAAACTTTACTGAAGTAAGTTTATAATTAAATAATAAATAAATTTATCCGGGCAAATTCAATACGAGAGGACAACGAGTGGTAACACTCAAAAAGAATAAATTATTGTATGAACGGAAAAACTCTACTTTTGAGAATAATCACCAAAAATCAGGGCACAGGATATTTGTTAAAATCCATAATTTTTTTATTCAAATAATAAAAATATTACTTTTAAAAAGTGACTATTGAAGCCTACATAGTAATCGCAACTTTTGTTTTCCTCATTATTGCTTTTTTACTGGAGGCTATGCGACCGGGTTTGATCCTTTTTAGTGCTGCCGTAATTTTTCTGGCGGCGGGCATAATCTCAGCTGATGAAATGGTTGCTGGATTTTCCAATAATGGTATAATAACAATTGCTGTTTTATTTCTTGTAAATGAGGGAATTAAACATGCGGGACTTATTACCCGACTGGCTAAAATTTACCTCCCCCGAAAGAAAAGTCCTATGCCTTTGCTTATTCCGAGGATAATGATTCCGGTATCCTTGCTTTCTGCTTTTCTTAACAACTTACCTATTGTAATTAATGTTACTCCATTGCTCATAAAATGGGCAGATATGATGAGATTTTCGTACCGAAAATTTCTTATACCATTGTCCTATGCTGCAATATTTGGTGGCATGTGTACCTTAATTGGAACAACATCTAATCTGGTTGTTCACGGGCTGATGCTTGAAAGTGGATTTCAGGGTTTTCATTTGTTCGAATTGGGAAAAATAGGATTAATCATTTCGTTGTTTGGTTTTATATATATGGCACTTGTAAGTAACTGGTTACTTCCGGGTAAGAAGTTACGTATTATGAAAGGAATTACTGAAACAAAAGATTATTATTATAATCTTCGGTTAACAGAAAACAGTTCATTTGTAGGTGTCACCGTCGAAAATGGCTTAATCCCTGGACTGAATGGATTACAGGTGCAAAGTGTAGAACGAAATGAAAAAATGTTATATACTGAAAAGCAAAGTATTAAATTACAACGTAATGACGATATACTTGTGGTTGGGGCTTCTGACAGACTCAACTATATTTTGGCTCACAAGGAAGTTACACTCAAAGGGAAGGAATATCTTGTTAATGAATCCCCAAAAGATTTAAAACAATATGAAGTGGTTCTTTCTCCGCGGTTTGCGGGTCTTGGTCTTACTGTTAGTGAATATAATTTTTTTGAACATTTTAATGCGGTGGTTCTGGCTATTCATCGAAATGGAGAAAGAATAACGACAAATTTAAATAAGCTTAAATTAAAAGTAGGAGATAATGTAGTTTTGCTGGCTACTGATCAGTTTCTAGACAACTGGGAAACTTCGCACATGTTTTATTTGGTGAATTATCTTCAGGACTATCGGGTTGAAAGAACATCAAGGACAAGATGGTTAGCATTAGTAATATTGATTGCCATGGTTTTGGGAATAGTTGTGAACGAACTGGTTTCGTGGGGCTATGGAATGCGATTAAATATATTTCTGTTTGTAGCTGTTGCGGCTATTCTTCTTTTATGGCTAAATATTCTGCCTCAGCAAAATTATACTAAAAATATAAGCTGGGATTTGATTATTTCTGTGGCCTCTGCTTTTGCTATCAGCAAAGGCATTCAGAATTCAGGAATTGCCGGTGCTATGGCTCAGGATGTGGTAAATATTGTAAAATCTATCGGACCGGTAGGCGTTTTAGCAATAATCTATGTGTTAACAGCCGTATTGACTGAAATAATAACGAACAATGCAGCAGTAGCTCTTGTGTTTCCGGTGGCTGTTCTTGCTGCTGAATTATTAGGAGTAAGTGCAAAGCCTTTTTTTGTCGCTATTGCCATATCAGCTGCTTCGAGTTTTATGACAGCACGTGGGTATCGTGCCAATCTGATCATTAAATCAATAGGGAAATATTCCTATAAAGACTTTTTACGAATTGGAGCACCAATGCAGGTTATTGCGTTCAGTGTAAGTATATGGCTAATTCCTTTTTACTGGCCTTTCACAGGCTATTGAAAACAAACTTCCTGAAATATAATTCATAAATTTTAAAAATAATGTTGTTTATTGTTAAAAAGGATTGTTGTAAATTGTTCAACTATTTACCTTAATTTAATTAGGTAATTTATATTTCATATAAATAAAACATTTGAATCTATATTTAAAAATCCAAATACTTATAAAATGAAGAAAGCACTTATTACAGGAATTACAGGACAGGATGGAGCTTATCTGGCTGAGTATCTTATTAAAAAGGGTTATATTGTTCATGGGTTAAAAAGGCGTGCATCAATGTTTAATACAGAACGTATTGATCATCTTTACCAGGATCCGCATGTAGAAAATAGAAATCTGATTCTTCATTACGGCGACCTTACCGACAGTATGAATCTAACCCGAATTATTCAGGAAGTGCAGCCTGACGAGATATATAACCTTGCTGCAATGAGCCATGTAAAGGTGAGTTTCGATACACCTGAATATACGGCAAATGCAGATGGCATCGGAACTCTACGTATTCTGGAAGCAGTGCGTTTGCTGGGACTAATTCCCAAAACCCGGATTTATCAAGCGTCTACATCTGAACTGTATGGTTTGGTGCAGGAAGTTCCGCAAAATGAAAAAACTCCTTTTTATCCTCGTTCGCCCTATGGTGTTGCAAAATTATATGGTTATTGGATTACGGTTAATTATCGCGAAGCTTATAATATGCACGCCAGCAATGGTATTTTATTTAACCATGAGTCTCCGATTCGAGGTGAAACATTTGTAACACGAAAGATAACAAGGGCTATTGCCAGAATTGCCCTAGGTCAACAAAATGCATTGTTTTTGGGAAACCTTTCTGCAAAACGCGATTGGGGACATGCGAAAGATTATATTCGTGCAATGTATCTGATCCTTCAACAGGAAAAACCTGATGATTATGTAATTGCTACAGGCGTAACAACAACAATACGCGATTTGGTGAAATTTTCGGCAGCCGAGCTGGGACTGGAAATATCTTTTAAAGGTGAAGGTACAGAAGAAAAAGGGTTTATTACTGCTATTGATGAAAAGGTATTCACAGATAAAGTGGGAGAGAAATTTCTGGAAGGAATAAAAGCAAGAAAAACAGAGAACCCGAAGTCGGAATTGGATAAAAACAAGGTAATTGTTGCAGTTGATCCAACATATTTCAGGCCAACCGAGGTTGACTTACTGATTGGAGATTCATCAAAAGCACGAAAACAACTGAACTGGGAGCCTCGTTATGATTTGAAGGGATTAGTGGAAGATATGATGCAATCGGATGTTAATTTGATGAGAAAAGATAGTTATTTAAGTGAAGGTGGATATCGAACTTTAAACTATTTTGAATAATTTCTATTGCTTTAACAAGCAAAATAATATTAACAAAAGATGTATTAAAGCAAATATGGATAAAAATTCAAAAATATATATAGCCGGGCACAAAGGACTTGTAGGGTCGGCTATTTGGAAAAATCTTAAAAATAAAGGTTATAAAAATCTTGTTGGAAGGTCGCTGGAAGAGTTAGATTTATTGGATCAAAAAGCAACGGAAAAGTTCTTCGAAGCCGAGAAACCCGAATATGTTTTTTTGGCAGCAGCAAAAGTTGGAGGAATAGTTGCTAACAACATTTATCGTGCTGATTTTATATTTCAAAACCTAACTATTCAGAATAATGTGGTACATAATTCATGGAAGTTCGGTGTGAAAAAATTATTGTTTCTCGGAAGTACATGTATTTATCCACGTGAGGCGCCGCAACCAATGAAAGAAGATTCTCTTTTAACCTCACCTTTAGAATATACCAATGAACCGTATGCGATTGCAAAAATAGCGGGGATAAAACTCTGTGAAAGTTATAACATTCAATATGGCACTAATTTTATCTCAGTAATGCCTACCAATTTATATGGCCCCAATGATAATTTTGATTTGGAAAAATCTCATGTATTGCCGGCTTTGCTGCGTAAAATTTATTTGGGTAAATGTTTTGAAAAAGGTGATTGGAATGCAATAAAAGAGGATTTAAATAAGAGACCTATCGAAGGAATTAATGGTAGTAATTCCAAAGAGGAAATTTTAACAATTCTTGAGAAGTACGGCATCACCATTTCACAAAGAAGTGATGAGAAATCTGAGGTAGGTCCTACAGTTTCCGTTGAAATTTGGGGAACAGGAAAACCGATGAGGGAGTTCCTTTGGAGTGAAGAAATGGCTGATGCATGTGTTTATCTTATGGAAAATGTTGATTTTATTGATGTTGCGCCACAACCCTCAGTGAAGAATCCAAAGCCAGAAATTCGCAATACGCATATTAACATTGGTACAGGGAAGGAAATCAGTATAAAATACCTGGCAGAAGAAATTAAAAAAACTGTCGGTTTTAATGGTAAGCTTGTTTTTAATACTTCCAAACCAGATGGAACGATGCGAAAACTAACAGATGTTTCTAAACTAAATTCGCTGGGATGGCATCATAAAATTGAAATAGAAGATGGGATTCGCAAAATTTTTGATTGGTATATTAGAAAGAGTGATTAGTAGTAATTAATTTTTAAGCGCATATATGTAAATAAATTTTGCAGATTCAAAATATGATAGCTTTTTATTTTCACAACCAATAATTCATTATTCATGAAGCACCTTTTATCTCTGCCACCAAATGTTGTTCCAAATTTTCATTCTATTTCCGGGTTATCGCCTGAAGATTGGTTTGTTTCTTCCGATCCTGAAAATAAAAGAGTGGGGTCAGGAGGAGGAACGTCATTTATTCTCTCGGAATTGTGGAGAAAAGAGGGTAATGAAGATTTTTATAAATGGTTGACAAAGGAGAAAAGAATGATTGTTCACGCTGGAGGGAAAAGCAGACGATTACCTGCTTATGCTCCTTTGGGAAAAAGTCTGATGCCAATGCCTGTTTTTCGTTGGTCAAGAGGACAAAATCTGAATCAGCGGCTGATAAATTTACAGACACCGTTTTTTGAAAAAATTTTGAACAAGGCACCAGATAATCTGAATACTCTGGTTGCCAGTGGAGATACATTAATATACAACGAAAAGGTAATTCCTGAAATTCCGGATGCTGATGTGGTTTGTTTTGGTATGTGGCTTGAACCGGAAAAAGCAACCAACCATGGAGTCTTCTTCACAAGGAGCGACTCTCCTGAAAAGTTACATTTTATGCTTCAAAAACCATCTATATCAAAAATCAGGGAGTTGATTCCAAACTACTATTTTTTGATGGATGTTGGTATTTGGTTAATGAGTCCCAAGGCCATTCGTATACTAATGCAGAAAAGTGGCTGGTTAGGTGAGAAATACAAAAATAGGATTCCGGATGAATATGATCTTTACAGTGAATTTGGAGTTTCTTTAGGAGAACAACCGGAAGGTAAAGACGCTGAAATTAAAAACCTTAAAGTAGTAGTTGTAAATCTTGATCGAGGTGAGTTTTACCATCTGGGAAATACTTCAGAACTGGTTTCTTCAAACCTGGCAGTACAAAACAGGGTAAAAGATCAACGAGAAATCCTGCATAAAAGAATCAAACCACAACCCTCAATTTTTACTTTAAATGCCAAAACTAATGTTTCATTAACAGGAGCCAACCAAAATATATGGATTGAAAATTCATGCATCCCTGAAACCTGGAAATTGGCAGAGAATCACGCCCTGACAGGCGTTCCGGAAAATAATTGGAAAATAGTATTAAAACCCGGACATTGCCTTGATTTTGTGCCGCTGAATAAAAAAGAGATCGCCATTCGCTTCTATGGTTTTTATGATTCTTTCAGAGGTGCGCTTAAAAATCCGGATACATTATTTTTAGGAGATTCGTTACAACAATGGTTGTCGAAACGAAATTTATCTGATCAGTTTAAAGATGTTTCACCGGAGACAGATATCCAGGAGATCCCTCTGTTTCCGGTTTTTGAAACATACCAAATTGAAAGTGAATTTATCCAATGGTTGCTTGATTCCAATCCGAAAGAGAACAATAAATTCTCAGCAATGTGGATTTCATCTCGACGCAAAAGTGCCGACGATTTGAGTGCGCTTTGCAATCTTAATTTGCTTGAGTTACAAAGAAAAAAATACCATGCACAAAATCTGGAGTTACTAGCCCGAAATTATCAGTATTCCGTATTTTATCAGCTTGATTTAAAGGATCTGTCAAAGGATTTTGCAGAAAACAATCTGGCATTACCTCCCGCTTTAAAGGATACTTCATCAGAATGGACATTGATTCATGATCAAATGTTCAGGGCTTCTTTTTTGCGGGAAAAAAATCAGGATGGAACAAGCTTTGAGAACAAAGCATTTTCAGTTCTTCGCGATCAAGTACTTCAGCCGTTTTATCAAAATCCGGTTGATCCTGTAATCGACTTACTTCCTGACCAGATTGCCTGGGGAAGAAGTCCTGTGCGTTTGGATATGGCAGGAGGATGGACAGATACACCTCCCTATTGTATGTTGCATGGAGGGAAAGTGCTAAATCTGGCTGTTGAACTGAACGGACAGCCTCCCTTACAATGTTATATCAAGCCAACTGAAGAATACCATATTGTATTCCGCTCCATTGATTTGGGAGACAGAGAAGTTATAACTTCGTTTGATGAATTAAATTCATTTACAAAAATTCAAACTGCCTTTTCCATTCCAAAAGCAGCACTTGCGCTGGCTGGTTTTTTGCCGGAATTCTCCACACGGAAATTCTCCTCATTAAAAGAACAACTTCAGCACTTAAAAAGTGGTTTGGAAATCACGATTTTATCGGCGGTACCAAAAGGTTCGGGTTTGGGTACCAGTTCAATATTGGCTGCTACGGTTTTAGGAACCCTTTCTGAAGTTTGCCGTCTTAACTTGGATAAACAGGAGATAGGTTACCGGACTTTGGCGTTGGAACAACTTTTAACCACAGGAGGTGGCTGGCAGGATCAGTACGGCGGACTGTTTGAAGGAATTAAATTGCTGGAAACACAACCAGGGAAGCAACAAATTCCTTTAATAAAATGGTTGCCTGATTCCCTGTTTTGTGATCCTTTCTACAAGAAGCACATGCTTTTGTATTATACAGGAATTACACGTGTCGCTAAAAATATTCTTGCTGAAATTGTTCGCGGTATGTTTCTTAACTCCAGTCAACACCTTTCAATTTTGGAGGAAATGAAGCAACATACGGAACAAACCTATGAAACAATTTTACAAAAGGATTTTAAGCGGTTTGGACAAAAAGTTCAAATCAGTTGGGACCTAAATCAAAAACTTGATTCAGGCACAAATACTGCTGAAATTCAGTCTGTTATTGGTAAGATAAAACCATTTATAATAGGTCAAAAGTTACTTGGAGCAGGTGGCGGTGGGTTTATGTTTATTATTGCCAAAGACGAACGGGCTGCTGTCATGATTAAAGAAATTTTATATCAGAATCCAACAAACCCAAAGGCAAGGTTCGTTGATTTTGAGGTGTCGCAAACAGGTTTGCAGGTAACGAAAAGTTAGCATCAGAATATATTTTCTTATGAATACACACAAATTAGGTCTTTTCATAGCTTTTGTTTTTTTATCTTTTTCTTTTTTTTCAACCGGGCAAAATACTAAAGAGTTCAGGATTTCAAATACAACTCTGGGCACATCACAAGATGAATTGCCATTTTGGTTTTGGGCGAATAACGATGGTAAAGTAAAGCCCGGTGTATCATTTTTGAATATTACAGACCTTAGCGCAAATATTACTGGTTATTTTAATCAAAATGAAGATTGGAAATTTAATACAGGGACTGATCTGGTAGGGGCAGTTGGTACCGAAAGTTATTTTCAAATTAACCAGCTTTTTGCTTCTATTGATTATAAAGGATGGAAGATGGAAGGTGGAATGTTCTATGATGCATTACAGTTCGGAGGTCTTTCCTCATCCAATGGTAATCTATTACGAAGCAGAAATGCACGGCCTGTTCCAAAAATCAGGATATCTACTTCAGGATATAAACCAGTACCCGGCTTACAAAATTGGTTATCTTTTCGATTTGAATTTGATGAAGGCTTGCTAAATGATGAACGTTATGTTAATAATACTCATTTACATCATAAGTCGATGTATTTACAGGTTCAACCTGTGGAGAAATGGCGTATACAAATGGGGATTGAGCATTTTGTTATGTGGGGCGGAACCTCGCGCAATACGGAAATAGGAGAATTATCGAAGGGATTTAAAGCATATCTGCGATATATAACCGGACAAACCGGAAATGCAAATTCGCCAATTTTTGACCAGAATAATGTTGCTGGAAATCACTATGGTACTTACCAATTAAAATTCACAAAGGCATTTAATGAATTTGCACTCCATTTGAATTTAAGTCATCCTTTTGAAGATTTTTCAGGGATGAACTGGAAGAACTGGCCTGATAATTTGTTGGGTTTATATATTGATTTTGAAAATTCAGAACGATTTATTTCAGAAGTCTTATATGAATTTGTAAATACCAGGCAACAGGGAATCATTGAGGAATTTAAATGGAATGAAGAAAGTCAGGAATGGATAAGAAAACATACTGATAATTATGGCAATAATGTAGTCTATAATTCGGGTATCACTTACCATCAAATGGCGATGATTTCGCCTCTGTTTTACCCGGTTAACGTTGTTGATGGTATAAGTACAGGATTTAGATCCAACCGTTTTTATTCCCATCATTTAGGGGCAAAGGGAAGACTTTTACGAAATCTTTATTGGAAAGGACTTGCAACTTATGTCGAACACTTTGGAACGTATCAGAATCCATCGCATGACAAAGAGGTTTTATTGTACGGAGAATTTTTTTACAGAAATCCTACTTTCCCGTTTGATGTTGGAGTCAGCCTGGGAGCAGATGCAGGATACAATCCCGGCGATATTTTTGGTGCCCAACTCACTTTATCGAGAACTTGGTGAACAGAGTTCTTTAGACAAAGAAAAAGCTAATAAATCAGATGATTGGGTAAACATAAATCATTAAGTTTCGTTTCAACTAAAAAAATAATTGATCGACAAATTCTGAATTATCATAGCTTCATTTCATAAAGATGAAAACAATTACCGTGGCTATATTAAAACTGATACTCAATAGTTACACAACGCTGTTTTTTTTCTTGTTCCTGTTTTTTTCGGGTATCCAACAGGGAGAGGCAAAAAACAGTATTTCAGAGAGCTTACAGGACAGCACGGAGTTATCCGGGAAGATTGAAGAAGTGACTGTAACTGCCTTTCGTACACCCTATAATTTGTTGAACACACCTGCACCGATTAATCTGATTTCTTCGGTACAATTGGAAACCGGGAGTTCTTTTACGCCTGTAGAGGCTTTAAATCAGGTTCCAGGGATTTTGATGCATCATGGTACATTAAATACCAATCGTTTAACCATACGCGGTATTGGGTCGCGAACACCTTATGCAACCAACAAAATAAAAGCCTATTTTGGCGAGATACCTTTAACTTCAGGTGACGGGGAGACCACGCTGGAAGATCTGGAAAATTCGGCCATCAAACGTGTTGAGATTATTAAAGGCCCTTCCTCGAGTTTGTACGGTGCCGGCCTGGGGGGAGTAATTTTATTTCACCCCAAAAATGTTGCAAAAAATTTTGCAGAGAATCAGACTACAATGGCTTCATTTGCTACAATAAAAAACATACTTTCGGCCGGAGTGATTCAAAATAAACTGGGCATTTATGCTCTTGGATCATATTTAAACAGTGATGGTTTCAGAGTAAACAACAATACAAAACGGGCCAATTTCTTACTTCACTCTCAATATTCAATTTCGCAAAATATTGACCTTCAGGTTTTGCTGAAGGCAACTAAGATGAAAGCATTTATACCCAGTTCTTTAGATTTGACAACTTTTGAATCTCATCCTGAACAGGCAGCCGCCAACTGGAGAAATATAAAAGGATATGAGGAATATTTTTCGGGTCAGTTTGGCATTTCATTGAATGTATTTACACGAAGAAATGAAAAGATATCCTTTGTAACTTTTGGAAATTTCAGGAATGCGGATGAAAAAAGACCCTTCAATTTTTTGGATGAACAGTCCGGCTATTTGGGATGGAGAGGCTATATTCAGAAAAATATTTCCGGTGATTTTTACAATGTTACCTTTACTTCCGGTCTTGAATTTTTCAGGGAAAATTACAACTGGTCAACTTTGTCGAATGAAAATGCAAATATTCTTTTATCTGATAACCAGGAAAAACGTTCCTATGAAAATTTGTTTTTTCAGATAGAATCCGGTTTTTGGGAACGGCTTTTTATTTCGGCCGGAATTAATGGGAACCTGACGCGATTTGACTACAATGACCATTTTACTGAAAACGGTGATCAGTCGGGGAAACATTCCTATGAACCGGTTTTGTCACCTCGGCTGGGAATCAACTTTTTAATTAATCCTCAGGTTTCAGTTTTTGGGAATTTAAGCCATGGTTTTTCTACACCTACTTTTGAGGAAACCCTGCTTCCTGAAGGTGAAATTAATCCGGATATAAAGCCTGAAGAAGGATGGAACTATGAAGCAGGATTACGTACTCTGTTTTCTGACCAGTTCCAGGCCTCGGTAAGTTATTATCGTATTTATATTAAAAATCTTTTGGTTGCCAGACGGACAGGGGAAGATGCCTACATTGGTTTAAATGCCGGCGAGTCTTTACATCCCGGTTTGGAAGCAGAAATAAAATGGTCTGTTTTTCCAACAGGATCTTACCCGAATTTTATTATTGGAGGCAATGCTACTTTTGCAAACTATCATTTTACTGATTTTTTAAGTGATAGTGTGAACTATTCAGGCAAGAATCTTCCCGGAACTGCAAAACAAACCTGGCTGCTCAATTCTTCTTTTACCCCGTCAAAAAATATCAATTTTAGCGTATGCTACCGCTACACGGGAGAAATGGCAGTAAATGACGCTAATACCAATTTTTCAAAACCTTACGGAATTACTAATGCCGAAATAAAATATTTAGGAAAACTTAAGAATATAAAACTGGAAATGAAAGGTGGAGTTCAAAATTTATTTGATTTGAATTATGCTGCTATGCTGGCAGTAAATGCTCCTTCATTTGGCGGAAGTTCACCCCGATATTATTATCCTGGAGATCCCAGAAATTTTTATTTTTCCGTTTTGTTACATCTGGAGTAAATCAGAATAGAAAATGATTCGGTACAAAGACTAAAATTCTCTATCTTTCTTCATAAAGTAATTTTACATTCGGGTCGGCTTTCACGCTTCTAACCTTTGCCTCTGGGGTAAAAACAATTTTTGTTATCTTTTCATTAACCGGAACAGTCCTGATCCGACTCTCCCCATTTTCCAGCAAAAGCTTAAAATCCATCGAAAACTGAAATAAGTGAGTTTTTTGTATCTGTTTAATAGTCACTAAAACTTCTTCGTTTCTTTTTTGTTTCCAGGTCCATTTTAACACGGGAAATCCACTTTGCCAAAGCCATTGGTTAAAAAAATTATCGAGTTTTAAACCGGAAACTCTTTCAGCTGTTTTTTGAAAATCAGCTGTTAATGCGGTTGAATCTCTATAATTTCGGTAATATTCACCCAGCGTTTGAATAAAAAGTTCGTCGCCGATTTTATCATGTAACATGTGTAAAACCCAGCTTGCCTTTTCATAGGTATTGGGATTTAACAGTTCAACATAATCCGTAACTGTTGTATCAATTATCGGGGCCTGTTTCATTGCATAAAATTTTATTACACGATCACGATCTTCAATCAGGCCATTCTGAAAAACTTCCTCTCCGGCTACATATTTTTCATACAAATGCGTTAAATAGGTGGCGAAACCTTCACTTAGCCACAAATGATGCCAGTTCTGTTCCGTTATAGAATTTCCAAACCATTGATGAGCGGTTTCATGTGCAATAAGACTTTCCATTCGTTGTTTGCCCATAACAGTTTGTTCTGCATAAAAAATACAACTTGCATTTTCCATTCCGCCATAGCGGGTTGTTGACTGCACATGTGCCAGTTTCTCGTAGGGATAAGGACCAATTATTTCAGTAAAATAGGAGAGAGGTCTTATTCCTGCCGCAAAATCCCAGACAGCCTTAGCCGAATCTTTGGGGTACACCCAGTAACTCACTGGTATTTTATTGAAGGTGCCCAATTCATTCACTGTAAACTTCGCAACTCCTATAACCATTAGTTTAGTTGAGATTGGAACATTTTCCTGCCATTTGGTAAATGTTATACCGTTACCCAGTTTAATCTCATTTTCCAGACTTCCGTTGGCAACTACTTTATAATGTTCCGGAGCAAAAACAAGAAATTCAAGGGTCGCTTTATCTGAGGGGTGATCAACGGTCGGAAGCCAGAACCGTGCGCGTTCAGGCCAGTTGTCACCAAAAAAGGTACGCTCACCAAATTTATTTTCAGAAATGATTAAGCCATCTGCAGGAGTGCCGGAATAAATGATACCAATATTTCCGGTTTCACCAGCCTTAACTTCAGCGTTGAAATTTATTTTCAACTGATTATTTCTGTGTGTAAAATTTGCCTGATTCTCATTAACAAAAACATTTGTAACTTCCATTCCAGTTATTGTTGAATCATTGAGCCCAACAAGATCCAGTTTTATATTTTTTGAATCTTTTAAAAACTTTACCTGTATATTGGTTTTGCCTTCAATACGGTTGGTTGTATCATTCAGGTGGATTTCAAAAATATAATGTTGAACATCAATACTCTCAAAGCGGGATTGATGATTTTGGGCATATAAAAATTCAACAAGAAACAGGAACAATATGATAAATCTGAATTTCATCTATGTAGTTTATTTTTACCAGACTGTTTTAATTAAACCCCCGTCTACAGCTAAACTTGCGCCGGTTATGTAAGAAGCTGCAGGAGAGAGAAGAAAGGCGCCTGCTTTGCCAAATTCTTCAATGGTTCCATATCTTCCCAGCGGAATTGAAGCTTCTTTTTCTGATTTGATAATTTCAACAGCTATTCCTGTTTTTTCAGCCTGATTTTTATCCAGTGATTTTACACGATCGGTATCAATTCTTCCCGGGAAAAGGTTATTTACCCTAATGTTTTGGGCTGCCAGTTCATTTGATAAACTTTTAACCAGGCTTGTAACTCCCGAACGGAATACATTCGACAGTAAAAGCTGTTCGATTGGTTCTTTAACAGAGAGCGAAGTGATTGTAAGGATTGAACCTCCTTCTCCAGTTCGCATCCACGGCAAAACTCCTCTCACAAGCCTGACTGCGCTCATTAGGGTTAAGTTAAAAGCTGTTTCCCAGTCGGAATCTTCAAAATCATCAAATTTCCCGGGTGGGGGACCACCTGCATTTATAACCAGCCCGTCGATTCGTTCAAAAGCATTTGTAACATCAGCAATCCAGTTTTGAATTGAATGGGCATCGGAAACATCAACAACAGAAGAATAAATGGTTGAACCGGTTTCGTTTCTTAATTTTTCAGCTGCCGCTTCAATTTCAGTTTTTGTCCTGCTGCCAATACAAATAATTGCTCCGTTTCGGGCCAGTTCCTGTGCAATTCCAAAACCCAGGCCTTTGCTGGAAGCGGCAATCAGAAAAACTTTTTCTTTAACTTGTAAATCCATTGGCTCAAATTTCAAGAATTGGTATCCAAATAACAAATTTCTTTTCCGTTAATTTGGTTTTTTATAATGGATCAGCGCATAAGTGGCAAACGAAGCAAGCCAGTGAGCTCCCGCGTATTCTCCGGAATCCATTTTTTCGTAGCTGTAATTAAAATGTTCCTCACCAAGTTGAACCATTTTCTGATTGTTCAAGGCATTTCCAATTTCAAATAAACACCAGGCACGGCTAAAATTTAATCCGTCGAGATGCGCAAGCTTGCCGTCACTTCTGTCGGTTACTATTGCTATTTCCAGATATTTTTTGGGATTCTTTTCAAAACCGGGCAGAAAATCTTTTAACCACTTTTTATATTCTTTTTGCGACAATACTTTTTCCATCAACGAAGCTTCCTGCAAACAAGGCGATAAAAAGTCAAAGCCCCCCGGTTCCCAGGTTAGCGGACAATCACAATCTTCCATGTAATATTCCCTTGCTTTTTGTTCTATTTTCTCAGCCAGTTTTTTATCGTATTTTTTTGCGTAATCATACGCAAACGACATCCCAAATGCGATATTGCTGTGTTCACCAATACGAATCGGGTAATTCAGTTTATCCAGAAATTCGATAAATTTTCCGGAGATTAATTCAACCAGAGGCAACAGGTTTTCATGCAGTTCAATGGCTTTTGGATTATCCCAGTCCTGCAATGCTTCATCGAGTTTTAAAAGCCACGCCAAGCCATAGGTTCGTTCGTAATCTTTGTTGTGCTCGTCATCAAAATAAGCTATCTCTTTCAGTATATTTTCTTTTGTAATATTTTTTTGAAGTTTATCCAGAATTTCATCGCGATATTTAAAGTCGGGAAACTGTTTGAGAATAGTTACAAGAGTCCAGTGTCCGTGTACCGAAGAATGCCAGTCGAAACAGCCATAAAAAGCAGGATGTAAGTCCCGGGGAGGAGCAAGGTAACTGTCATCACCTAAAACCTGCCCAAGTTTGTTCGGGTATTCCTTATCGATACATTCATAAGCAAAATGGTAGAGGTATTCGGCTTTGTCTTCATCAAAATTCAGTAGTGAATTCATTTGTGCTTTTCCGGTTAATAAAATGAATACGAATGAAAGTGATAAAAACAATTTTAGATTCATTTTCTTTTTTCTGTGAAAATAGGGTTTATTTGTGAATGTTAAAACCGCTTATTAAGATGAATAAGGAATTTTAAACCTTGAGTTTTTCTTCAAGAATTTTTGACCGGTAACTAAATATATGAACTAATTTCTTTTTAATGAATAAGCTGTGAGCCCATCTCCCTACAAAACCAAAGGGTATTTTATAGCTGATTTTGTCGGTCATTTTAGTACCCTTTTCTGTTTCTGAAAAATGATGTTCATGATGCCACATTTTGTAGGGGCCAAAACGTTGTTCGTCAATAAAATAGGACAAATCTTCTACCTGTGTAATTTCTGTTACCCAATTACTTGACCCAAAAGGGAGTATTTTGATTTTATAGCTTATTATTTGTCCGGGAAACATTTTCCCCGGTTCTCCCGATGTTATTTTAAAACCCATATCACCCGGGGTAATTTTTGCAAGGTTTTTTGGAGACGAGAAAAAATTCCACGCTTTTTCGAGAGAAATATCAAGTGTTTGCTCCGAAAAGAGAGTATAAATACCTGAATGTGCAAATATCTCTATGTTTTGACTCATTAAGATTCGTTTCAGAGATAAACAGCGAATAATTTAATTTTGTTTATTTTTTGAATCTTAAAGTTGAACGAGATTGCTTTTGTCGTTTATCCTATAATCCCCCTTTTTATTTGATTAACGGGATAATTTTCTGATGTCTTCTTAGCCTGAATTTTATTTTTTTCTGACAAATAAAGCTACAAATGCAGATGTTAAGGCACCCATTAAAATGCCTCCAAAAACATTTTGGAGCATATAATTAGTCAGATTAAAATATTCATGTGCCTGTTCCGCGGTCATTTTTCCCGAACTTACAACGAACTCACGTGCATTTAAAAAGTATTCAGGTGAAATCCATTCGACACTAATATAAATTGCAAGCGGACTAAAAATAACGATGAAGATGGATATCACCAAACCGGATATAAACCCATGCATCCAGGTCATTTTGTTATCATAAAATTTTTTTCTTTTGTCGAGTAGAGCAAAAACAAAAACCAGAATAGCAGGCACAGCAAATAAGTTGGTATAAACAGCATGTTTTTCAATGCGAGTGCCATGCCAGCCAAACAATTTTTCCAGCATCATCCACAGGAGAGAAATTAGAGTAAAGATTGCACCCCATTTGAATTCTATGGCAAATTTTTTCATGTCAGCAGATATAAAGATTTATCAAATATAATGCATGAAAAGGCACAAAAGTTCATAACGTAGATATAATTTCATCTCTATGAAAATTATACTTCCCGTAATTTCCATTTTCCTTTTCGGAACAGGAAGAAAGCGATTGCAGCAAGTAACGTTTCTGCAGCAACTATCGAAATACTTGCTCCAATAATTCCCATGTTTAATACAATGGCCAGAAAATAGGCTAGTGGGATTTCAAACAGCCAAAAACTGATAAGATTAATTCGGGTAGGTGTGTTTGTATCTCCACTTCCGTTAAATCCTTGGACCATGACCATCCCCAGTGCGTAAAAGAGGAATCCAAAACTAATTATTCGAAGTGCCAGTGTTCCGTTTTCCACAACTGCCAGGTCGGCGATAAAAAGCCGGATAAAAAATTCAGGGAATGCAGTTAGAAATACTCCCAAAGTACCCATAAAAATCATATTCACGTAACCGGTTATCCATACTGATCGTTCAGCCCGTTCAGGTTGTTTGGCCCCCAGATTTTGTCCAACCAGGGTTGAAGCGGCATTGCTCAATCCCCAGGCAGGCAAAAGCGTAAATATAATGATCCGGATTGCGATGGTATATCCGGCAAGTGCTTCAGGGCCCGAAACGGCAATTATTCGAACTAGTAAAATCCAGCTTGATGTAGCAATCAGATTTTGAAAAATTCCACCACCTGAAATTTTAATGAGTTTCAGCATCACATTTAAGCGGAGTTTTAAGCTGTTCCAATAAAGTCGGATACGGTGTTTCCCTCTGAAAAGAAGGTAAAACTGGTAGATTACGGCCAAACCACGACCTGTAGTGGTAGCTACCGCCGCACCGGCCAACCCTAATTCAGGAAATGGACCATAACCAAATATTAACAGTGGATCAAGAATTATATTGATGATATTGGCAAACCACATTACCCGCATGGAAATAGCCGCATCGCCAGAACTACGAAATACTGCATTTATGATAAAAAGAAGCATAATAACGACATTGCTTCCAAACATGATGGCTGGGAACATATACCCCTCAGTAGCCATGCCGTCTGTTGCGCCCATTATTTTTAAAAACTGGCCGGCAAACAAAACACCGGGAATAGCAATACAAACTGAAATAATAACTCCAACCATAATTGCCTGAAATGCCACAACTCCGGCTTGCTTTTTATTTTTTTCGCCAATTCGTCTTGATACAAGTGCCGTTGTTGCAAGACTAAGTCCCATTCCAATGGCGTAAACAATGGTCATGGCTGATTCTGTAATTCCTACCGTTGCCACGGCATCAGCCCCCAGTTTTGATACGAAGAAAATATCAACTACTGCAAAAACCGACTCCATTACCATTTCTAAAACCATAGGAACTGCCAAAATAAATATGGCCTTTCCAAGGCTTGCTTCAGTAAAATCACGTTCAGTCCCCGATATGGCCTCTTTGATATCCTGCCATATTTCTTTTATATCTAAATCTTTAATTCTTGATAAAGACAAAACTTTTGTTTTTTTGTCTGACATGGTATGTAAAAATTATGAAAAAAAGGTGAATAAACTACTTTAATAATCTCTCGGTGGCTGCACTAGCACGGTAGCGTAATCGTGACGGTAAAAATATCAAAGAGATTCATTGTAGTTCTTTTTTGATTGATAACGGAGCAAATATATGGAATATATTTATTTTGCTTTTTATAAAAAGCAAATAATTTGACATGCAATCAAATTATTTAAGGATGATTAATCGTTTTATGCGGAAAAATTTTCCAGCAAAAATTTCAAGGCAATTTTTGAATTCCAAATGAACCGATTTTAATCAATGATGTTACTATTCCTGAAACAGAGCTTGAATATCCTGATGAAACAAATTTTATTTTTATTGATCCTTACATTTTTTGCTTCCTGTACACAAAAAAAATCTGTTCCTGAATTGGATTCTGAAAAGGTGCAAAGAAATCAGATAAAACTGGTTGACAGATTAAAAATGTCCAATGGTGATTCGAATATGGTTTATGAACAAAATATGGATGCAGAACAGGAATTTAATCAGTTAAAAAATTTTCAGGACAAGTATTTTAAGAAGTCCGTGGATTTCAGTATTAAAAATTTCGAGAATGAATGGCAAAGGGTTAACGCTGTAACTGATGTTTCCGATTTAAATAATGATGAAGCAAAAACGTGGTTCGAAATAAACGGGACGTTACTGCAAATTACAGGCAAAGCCCAATATGCCGAAAAAATGGAGGATATAATTTTAAATGGTTTCAGGCCTCGTAATGAAATTGAATACAAGGAAATAGAGGATCTGGTTGCTCCTTACATATTTACAAAAAACGTAGATCATATACATATTAATTTATATACTCCGGCTGAAATTGAATATGAGCATACCTTACACGGGAAGGTTAAGATATGGCAGGAAACCGATTTTCCTGATTCAGGGGATATAGTTATTAATTTTAGTATGGAAAAGAATCGTTACATTGAAGTATTTGTTCGTATTCCCGACTGGGCGCATGGAGCAACCGTTACAGCAGTGGGTGTAAAATATCCGGCACCACCCGGTGAATATGCGTTTATCGCTAAAAAATGGCACGAAGGCGACACCGTTAGAATTCATTTCCCAAAAAAAAGTAGTGTTGCGGAAATGTAAATCAGAGAAATTATTTTTTTACCCTTTTAAAGCGGAACAATTTTAACATCCAGTTGGGGAGGGGGTGGTTTCCCCGTTTTCTGAAATCAAGGTACCAGTTTAGCTTTTTTAATAAGGGTATCCGGTGTGTTTCCACAAATTCTATCAGCGTACCTTCGGGTGCCTGAATATAGGCAAAATTTCCTGCTGCCTCACCCATGTCAAACGATTCCAAAGCTTTGGCACTGTCTACAGTAAAAGGATGTCCCAGGTCTTTTACTTTTTCTCTGAAAGCATCCATTCCGTTAATATCAAAACAAAGGTGAATAAATCCTGGGTCGCCCCATATTCTTCCACCGTAAATATCCTGAGGTTCCCTTTCCAATACCTGGACCAATTCGATGACCGACTGGCCAAAAAACGGGCTGAAGGCTCCGCTCTTTGTATCGGAATGTTTCAGCAAAACCCTTCTGAATTTTTTTTCACCACCGGGAATACCTTTAAAATCTGCAAAAATTTCTGTTTTATCGTATACAACTTTATCGTATTGTAATATTTCCTGGTAAACGGGCAGGCTTTCTTCCATATTCTTTACACCAATTACGGTACCAAGAACACCGCCACTAACCGATTTTTCTTTTTTTCTGAAAACTTCTTTCTGGTTTTTTATTTCCCACATGTTTCCATAAATATCCTTCATGTAGAAATGGTCGTTTCCAGCTGGATCTTTCTGAATTTTTGTAAGGAGATCAAGTCCTTCAGCAGAGAATTTTTTATATGCTGCCTGAACATTATCTGTTTTTATTTTCCCGATGTTAATGCCCAAATCACCCAGTTGTATTTCGAATCCAACCGGCTCAGGTTTTTTCCCTGTGTGCTGCCAAATTTCAAACCCTCCGCCTCCGCGCATGTTAAGAGCCAAAACTGCATGTCTTTCCCTTGGTTTTCCATCGGTGTGAGCCAGCATTAGTTCTGCAGTTGCCTCATCTTCAAACATTCGGATATCCATTGAAAAATGCTCCCTGTACCATTTCCAGGCCTGGTGAACATCTTCAACTCCAACACCCAATTGCTGTATTCCGTTTATTTTTATTGCCATCTCTTAACTTCTTTCAATTGTTATAAAGGTTTTACTCTGGAAGATAACCTGTAATATAAGAATGGAAGAAATCTTCGAATATGTACCATTATCATTTCTTTACCACCCACCAGAATTTCCTTTTTTTCCTTTGTTAATTTCTTACATATAATCTCAGCCGATTTTTCAACCGACATTCCGTTGTCTTGCCCTTCATCCATTTTGGCATGGGGCTTTCCCTCCTTATTAATAGCGTTAACGGAAATATTTGTTTTTATTCGTCCCGGAATAATTACCGATACCCGAATATTGTTCCTGACATTTTCAGCTCGCAAACTTTCAAAAAAACCATGCAAAGCATGTTTTGTCGCTGAATAGGAAGAACGGTACGGGAATCCGAATTTTCCAACAATACTGGACGTTACAGCAATATGTCCGCCACCATTTTTTATCATTTCAGGCAGAATTGCTTTTGTAAGAGCAATCGTTCCAAAATAGTTAATCTCAAATATCTTACGATCTACAAATAAAGGAGTTTCAGCAACAAACGATCTTTGACTAATACCTCCAAATTGATATAGCGCATCTATTTTAATTTGTTCAGCAATAATTTTTTCAGAAGCCGCCTTAACTTCATTTTCGTCGCCCAGATCAAAAGGTAAAATTCTTGCTGTACTTCCTTTTTTTATGCAAATTTCCGCAACATTTTCCAATTCCTGCCTGTTTCTGCCCGAAAGAATCAAATGTATGTTTTCATCCGCAAATCTTATTGCTACAGCTTTCCCAATTCCTGAGGAGGCCCCGGTTATCCAGATAGTTTTTTTATTAAGTTCCATCGTATTTCCTCTCAGAGTGTACGAAGATAACACAATATTTTTGTGGACAATGCTATTCTGAAATTTAGAATTTAGGGAGCTAAATATTTTGAAAAAATTTAAAGAACAGAACAAGAAGGACTTAAAAATTTAACCTACCCGAACAGGGCTTTTAATTTGTTTAAGTTGAAGTGAATGACTTGCTATCTTTCTTTTCCGGAAAAAGCAGGCTAAAAACTACAGCCAGAATAAATGCCAGCGAATAGCTTGCCAGACGTTCTGAAATTCCTGTAGGGTCAAGCAGCCATGTTTTCCAAACAACCGCTGAAATTGTACCGGTAATTAAACTGGCGAAAACACCTGCTCTTGAAAGTTTTTTCCAAAAAATAAGTAGTATAATTGCCGGGCCGAAAGAGGCGCCAATTCCACTCCATGCATAGGATACTAGCCCGTAAACAGTGTCTTCCATCGTAATGGCTAGAAGAAAACCGACGAGTCCAACTGCCAGAGTTAGAATTTTGTTAAGAAATAACATTCTTTTTTCTTCAATTTTCTTTTTTGTTATATGGAGATAAAAATCTTCCGTCATTGAAGATGAAACGACCATGAGTTGAGAGGAAGCCGTTGACATCATGGCAGAGACAGCACCGGAAAGCAGAATCCCTGCAAGGATAGGATTCAAAAGAGTCATCACCATGGCCGGCATAATTTTTTCAGCGTCTGTTGCAACACTTGCTGCGGCATCACCCAGGGCTCCTGCCTGAACCAGTTTATACCCAATAAACCCAATCATAAATGCACCTATATATGCCAAAAGTGTCCATGAAATAGCCAGCCACCGACTCTGACGTGTTTCTTTTTTGTTTCGCATGGCCATCATACGGGTCAACAGTTGAGGTTGTCCGGTATAACCAAAAGCCCAGCTTAATCCGTTCAAAATCAGGAGTCCACCTGTTGTTTGTGTCGTAACTTCACTGTTAAGTGGGACAATAAAATTTGCATGGGAAATTGCCTCCGCGATATTTATGTTATAAGAAGCAGCAATTCCCAAGGCAATAATGGGTAAAGCCACACAGGTAACTACCATTAAAATTGCCTGGAACGCATCGGTGGCAACAACGGTTATAAAGCCGCCAAGCATCGTATAAATTGTAACCAAAGCAGAACCAATTACCATTCCCCAGAAAGGATCAATATTAAAAGTATCATTAAAAATTTTTCCGGCACCGCTGAATTGAGCGGCAATATAAAGGACAAAAAAGAAAATGATTATAAAAGAAGAAAGAATGCCAAAACTTCGCTGCGTGCCAGTAAATTTACGGGAGAAAAGCCCGGGAACTGTTAATGCCCCTGTTTCAGAGGTGAGTTTTTGTAAAGGTTCAGCTAAAAAGGTCCACAAAAAAAGAATTCCCGATATACAACCAAGAGCAACCCAAATAGCAGCCATTCCTTCTGAATAGGCAATTCCTGTTAAACCAAGTAATAGCCATGCTGATTCCCCGGTAGCACGTTCGGATAACGCCAGTGAAAAACCGGATATTTTTTTGCCACCGAGTACAAAGTCATCGTTGGTCTTTGAACGCCTTGCGGAATAAGCAACAATGCCTATCAGAACGATAAGGTACAGAACAAAAATGGCAATCATATTTAATTATTCTTTATTGGAAGTGTTAAAGATAAAAAAGTAATCAGGTTTTTAGAATTTTCATTTTCACACGTAAATGTCATTATTGAGACTGTTATGAAACATTGTGTGGCCAGCATCAATAAAAATTTCTAAATTTGTGTTTGGCGTGTTCGCACACGGGAAAAATTGCAGATATAACAACCTATTTAAATTTTTGAAAATGAATAGTAAACTTTCATTTTTTTTAGTAATCTTTCTTTTACTGTCCGTCAATTTATTTGGTAAGGAAAAAGGCTGGATTGAGTTATTCAATGGCAGAAATCTGGATGGTTGGCAGCAGCTAAACGGAACTGCCACTTATAAAGTTGTAGATGGGGAAATTATAGGGACAACTGTGCTAAATTCGCCCAACTCATTTTTGTGTACTGAAAAAAATTACGGAGATTTTGTTTTGGAAGTTGATATTTGGCTGGATAACAGTATGAATTCGGGGATTCAGTTCAGGAGTGAGAGTAAAGCTGATTTTCAAAATGGACGTGTTTTTGGTTATCAGTGTGAAATCGATCCTTCGGAAAGAGCGTGGAGCGGAGGTATTTACGATGAGGCACGAAGAGACTGGTTATACCCGCTTGACCTGAATCCGGAGGCGAAAGATGCCTTTAAAATGGGGCAGTGGAATCATTATCGTATTGAATGTATAGGAAATTCTATCAGAACCTGGGTAAATGGTGTTGCGTGTTCTCACATTATTGATGATATGACAAGCGAAGGATTTATAGCGTTGCAGGTACATTCGATAGGTGAAGATGCTTCGCAGGTGGGGGAACAGATAAAATGGAGAAATATCCGGATAAAAACAGAGGATATTGAGCCGGCACCTTCTGAAGGAATTTATGTGGTAAATCTTATCCCAAATAATTTAAGTGGAGCAGAAAAAGAACAGGGTTTTAAATTGTTGTTCGACGGGCAGTCAGCTGATCAATGGATGAGTTCCGCAACAGGGGGTTTTCCTGAACACGGTTGGGAAATTAAAGATGGTGTTTTGTCTGTTTTAAGTACGCAACAATCGCGCGACAGAGGTGGTGACATCATTACAAAAGAAGAATATGGTCCTTTTGAGTTGAAATTTGATTTTAATATTACAGAGGGAGCAAACAGCGGTGTAAAATACGGTATCGGAAATAATGGCCCCGGCCTGGGCCTGGAATACCAGGTTTTAGATGATGAAAGGCATCCCGACGCCAAAGGCGGTGTTGTTGGAAACCGAACGCTTGGATCGTTGTATGACCTGATTCCGGCTGAAAAGGAAGGTCGTTTTGTGCATAACCCGGGGAACTGGAATCAGGCCAGAATTGTGGTTTTTCCTGACGGAAAAGTTCAGCACTGGTTAAATGGTCGTAAAGTTGTGGAATATGTGCGGGGTGATGCTATTTACCGCGCATTGATTGCCAGAAGCAAGTATAAAGATTATGAATCATTCGGACTTTCGCCCAAAGGACCGATACTACTTCAGGACCACAGTGATAACGTACATTTCAGAAGTATTAAAATAAGAGAACTTTAAAAATCAACCAGCAAATATTAGAACTAAAAGATATGGAATCAAGAAGAAAATTTATAAAAAAGGCAGCTGCCACAGCCGGAGTATTTACGATTGTTCCGAGTTCTGTTCTTTTTGCAAAAAAAGAAATAAGGAATAAAGCCGGGGAAGTTGTGCGGGCGAGGGTAGTGGCCCCCAGCGATAAAGTGAATATGGCAATTTGTGGTATCGGTAATCAGGGAGGTTCCGATCTGCAAAGTTTTTTCCGCACAGGATTGGTTAATATCACAACCTTGTGTGACGTAGATATGGGAGCCAGGCATACGTTGCAAAATATGAATGCCTTTCCGGATGCAAAAAAATACCAGGATTTTAGAGAGATGTTTGATAAATCGTTGAATGATTTTGATGCTGTTTCTGTTGGAATTCCGGATTTTGCACACTTTCCGGTTACCATTCTTGCGATGTCACTTGGAAAACATGTTTTTGTGGAAAAACCACTGACACGTACATTTAATGAATCGGAACTGTTAATCAATGCGGCCAAAAAATATGACGTGGTTACCCAGATGGGAAACCAGGGCCATTCAGAAGGAAATTATTTCCAGTTTAAAACCTGGGTTGAGCATGGAATTATCAAGGATGTGACTGCTATAACAGCACATATGAATAACTCCCGTCGCTGGCATGGCTGGGATACTTCAATGAGCGAATTCCCTGTGAATCCAAACGTGCCGGAAACACTCGATTGGGATACCTGGTTGATGACCTCTCAATACCACGGATACCATGAAGATTTTGTAAACGGCCAGTGGCGTTGCTGGTACCAGCATGGAATGGGAGCACTGGGCGATTGGGGTGCACATATTATGGATACAGCGCATGAGTTCCTTGAACTTGGATTGCCCTACGAAGTTGACCCGGTAAAAATTGAAGGTTATAATAAATTGTTTTTTCCGCAAGCTTCTACATTGGCCTTTAAATTTCCCAAAAGAAAAAATATGCCGGAATGTACGATAACCTGGTATGATGGTGTAGAAAATATTCCTGAAGTACCGGAAGGATACGGTACCCTTGAAATGGATCCGAATATACCGCCACCAAGCGCGGGTTCGCTTCAGCCTATTAATCTGGCTCCCGGAAAAATTATATATTCAAAAGAACTGACATTCAAAGGTGGAACGCATGGTAGTACGTTAAGTATTATTCCGGAAGAAAAGGCTAAAGAAATGGAAAGTAAGTTGCCTGAAGTTCCTGAGAGTCCGTCAAATCATTATGAAAATTTTGTTAAGGCTTGCAAAGGGGAAGAAAAAACACGCTCACCGTTTGAAATATCAGGGCCATTGAGCCAGGTATTTTGTTTGGGTGTACTTGCGCAACGATTAAATGAAAAAATTGAATTTGATATAAAAAAGAAACAGGTTACAAATAATAAAGTGGCCAACGATCTTTTAGTTGGTGCACCTCCAAGAAAAGGATGGGAAGAATTTTATAAACTCTGATTTTCTTATAAGTTTTATTAAGACTCTCTGGTTTATCATCAGGGAGTCTTTTTGTTTTCATTATGAAAGAGCATATTTTCAGTCAAACATTTTTTGCTATGGGAACGCGGTGTGATATCGTAATTACAGATGTGGCAAATGAGTTTGCTGAACAGGTCTTTCATCGGCTAACCAGAGAGGTAGAAGAACTTGAGTTTATGCTTAGCCGGTTTATTCCTGAATCCCCCGTTTCGTTTTTAAATAGGGCGCCTAAAAATGTTTGGCAGAATGTTAGCCCTGAATTAATGAATATTATTACCCAGTGCTTCGACTATTATCAAATAAGTAATGGTGCATTTGATGTAACAGCGGGGGCGATGGTTTCTTTATGGAAAAACAAAAAGGATAATGGTGAAATTTCTGAAAAGGATATTGAAGAGACCAAAAACAGAAGTGGTTTTGATAAATTGATTCTTGAGCCTGAAAAACACCGATTAAAATTTACAGCAGATGGTGTAGAATTTGATTTTGGTGCCATTGGAAAGGGGATTGCCCTTGATGTTATAAAACCAATTCTTCAGAAAGGCGGGATAAAAAATGCAATAGTCAGTTTTGGTGAAAGTTCGATACTGGCTTTGGGCAACCAACCAAATGGTGATAACTGGCAACTTGGAATTCGAAATCCTTTTTTGGCAAATAATTTTGTACATGTATTTGCAGTGAATGATGAGATTATAACCACTTCCGGTACCATTTTAAGCACTGACGAAGGAGCGATAAAGAATCGTAACCTTCATATCATAAGTCCTGAAACTGGTTTGCCCATTGAAGGAAGTAAGACTGTTTCAGTAAAATCAAACGAGGCAGCGTTTGGCGAATTTATTTCCACAACATGGCTAATTCTTCCCGAAAATGATAAGGAAATTCTTTCTGAACAAATCAAAGGAATTGAGGTTTTAGAAGTAAATTATTTGAAAGACGGTGATTACGAAAGTAAACTGTCAATCTTTTAGCAGTCAGACTTCTTTTGTTGATGGATTTTAAAAATTTAGACAGACGGCAATTTCTAAAAGAAATTGGAGTTTATGCATGCTCTTCAGCTTTTTTGGCTTCAATTCCCTGGTTAAATGTTTTTGCACAGGAAAATGAGAAAAACAAGGCTCCTTCCGATCGAGTCCGATTGGGCATCATTGGTGTTGGCAGTCGCGGACACGCATTGCTTTTGAACTTACTGGAAATTGAAAATGTGGAAATCGCTGCGGTTTGTGATAACTACAAACCAAATTATGAGAATGCAATTAAAACAACAGGTGGAAAAGCAAAGGCTTTTTTTGATTATCGGAAAATGCTCAATGAATTTCCGGATCTGGATGCTGTTATAATAGCCACACCGCTTCATGAACATGCTCATATTACTGTCGATTGCCTTCAAGCGGGTATTCATGTTTTTTGTGAGAAATCCATGGCAAGAACTCCGGAGGATGCCAAATTAATGGTTGATGTATCGCAGGAAACCGGTAAAATTCTTCAGATTGGTCAGCAACGATTGTTTAACCCGGTGTACCTTAATGCGCTGGAACGGATTCGTCTTGGTGAAATCGGCCAGATAACACAGGTCAGGGCATACTGGCACAGAAATAACGATTGGCGACGACCGGTTCCACAGCCGGAACTGGAACGAAAAATAAACTGGAGAATGTACCGTGAATATTCAGGCGGATTAATGACCGAATTGGCAACACATCAACTTCAGGTAGCCAACTGGTTTATAGATGAGGTTCCGAATCAGGTAGTAGGAACGGGAAGTATTTGTTTCTGGAAAGACGGCCGTGAGGTTTATGATCATGTGGCTTTGGTTTATGATTATCCTGGAGGTGCAAAATGTATCTATGACTCAATGATTGCCAATAAACATTACGGATTGGAAGAACAAATAATGGGCAACCTGGGAACGATTGAACCGGAAGTAAACCGAATTTATTCCGAGAATCCTGCACCTGCACCGGGAATTATTCAATTGGTTAAAAATTTACAATCGGGGGTTTCTGATGTGATCCCGATTGGGGGAGCTACCTGGCTACCGGAAACAAAATCATACAACAACGGTAAAAAGCTGGTTGCTTATGATAATAACGACACTTATCTGCAACTGGTGGGTTTTGTTAAGGCAGTTAGAGCCGGGAAGCCGTATCCAAATTTGCTTAGGGAAGCATTTCATGCCACAATAGCTTCATTGCTCGGTTTGCAGGCTATGGATACCAATTCGGTAATAAAGTGGCCGGAAGAATATATTATGAAAAAAGACAAATAGACTTTTTTCAATGATTTGTTAATGAGTTTGAATGAAAGATTTAATAATTACATCAGCAAGGTTAAGAAAAGAGGGCATAATATTGCTGTTTTGTTTCTTAGTTTCACTCGGATTAAATATTTATTCCATTTCAAGATATAATACTGATTGGAGCGAATTAATCAGTCAACTACCGGTAGTTCTTGGAATAACTTTAATACTCTACCTTTTGGTTTTATTGTTTCGTTTGGTATTTTTAGGCATTACCAAACTAATTCAAAAAAACTAAAATGAAAGGAACTTTCGGGCTGATTTTTTTTCTGTTATTAGGATTTCAAGGATTTTCGCAGGTAAAAATGGAAAAAGCGGAGGGAGGCTTTCTGTTTACAGAAGATGGTAAAAATGTTCTTTTTTACCAGTCATCGCCAAAAAATATAAGCGGTCAGTTCGAACGTTGTAACTATATTCATCCGCTTTGGGGATTAAAAGGGAAAATCCTGACCGAAGACTTTCCTGCCGACCATTTACATCAGGGGGGAGTTTTTTGGGCCTGGCACCAAATATGGATTGGTGATAAACGAATTGGAGACGGTTGGGAATTAAAGAATTTTGAACAATGGATCAATGAGATTGAATTTGCTCCGAACAGCACTGGAGCAGCTGTATTAAAAACAGAAGTACTTTGGCGGTCAGAAAATTGGATAAGGTTGGGTCAAAAAATACCTTTCTTAAAAGAAAACAATACGATAACGATAAATCCGAAAAAAGGAAATTACCGTAAAATTGATTTTAAAATTGAACTTTTGGCGCTTGAGGAAAATCTAAAGATTGGAGGTTCAGAAGATGAAAAGGGGTATGGTGGTTTTTCTGTCCGGATGAAATTACCTGATGATGTTTCTTTTTATGGTCGGGATGGCGTTATTGTGCCAGAGTTAACTCAGGTTGAATCCGAAGGATATGTAAATGTTACCGGTTCTGTAGGTTCAAAAAACTCCAAAGGTGGTATTGTAATAGTCGATAATCCTGAAAATTCCGGGTTTCCGCAAAAATGGATTCTGAGGGAAAAAGAAGGTATTCAAAATGTTGTGTTTCCCGGAAATAAAAATATACCGCTTTCTACAACGGAGCCACTTATTTTAAAGTATTCACTTATCATTTATTCGGGGAGAATGAATGATAGGAAAGTTCAAAAGATATTGGACTAAATCTGGAAGATCTCGATTCAAAAAAATCAGTTTTTTCAGCAATTTATTGTTCCGGATAAAAGACAGAATCGAAAAATAATTTCATTTGAGCACAATAATAAACTCCGTATTTTTCGAAAGTAGCTTTTGTTCTGTCGTCCGGCTTCCAATCAAAAAAAGCATGACTGGCACCACCAACCTGAACATATTCAACTCTTTGTCCTGCATCAGCTAAAGCATCAGCATAAACCTTCACGTCTTCATCTTTAATGAGCATGTCTCTTGTGCCGCGCGTAAGGTAGTGCGGAATTGCTCTTACATCTGCATTTGGAATATTACTAAGCGGTGCAATTCCTTCTTTCCAGGTGTCGTCCGCGTTTGGATCATCAGAATAATGACTTAATGAACTACTTCCAAACACTCCGTAACTGGGAGCAGCGGCCTGAACCGCAGTCATAATTTCATTTTTTACCTGTTCTATCGTTTTATTTTCAGGCATGTATGAAGGCATAAACTCGAACACACCTGGTGTTTTTCCAAAGCCTCCATCGCCGATTTTATTTGCCATTGTGCCGGTGACCGCCGAGAGGTGGCCTCCTGCGCTGTCGCCAGTGACAGCTATTCTGTAAGGATCAGCTCCATATTCATTTGCGTGTTCCATTATATGCGCTATTGCTCCGAAAACGTCACCGATTAAGTCGGCCATGGTGTTTCCTATCAAATCTCCATCCTGCTTCCATGACCAGCGATAATCAATACTAAAAACTACATATCGGCCTCCTTTGGTTAGTTCGAGGGCCATGCCGCGCATAATATCTTCGTTATTTGACGACCAGCCACCACCGTGAATGATAATTATACAGGGCAGGTTTTTAGCCCCTTTCGGTGAAAAAACGTCGTATTTTAATGTTTTAACTCCTGGTTTTGCATACACCACGTCGTGCGTAATGTTAATATGATTCACTTTCTCAGCTTCAATAAATGATGCTCCGATTTTTTTATCCTGGTCGATTATAACCTCGTAAGGTAAAACCATTGACTCATGATACATGTCACCCCACATTCCCTTCACTGAGTAATATACTGCATCAAGAACATACTCTTTGTCGGGAGTTGCAGTTATTTTCAACACGGTTCCTTCAGGTACTTTGCCATCAGCTGGAATCTCAGGTTCAACCTTTATTGTACCGTTTTTTATTACATCTTCTGTAACGGTAAAAGTTTTTTGTGCATGAATAAATTTTGAGCCTGTCATAATAATTAGGAAAATAATTAGCGTTAACCTGGAATTCATTTTATAGTATTTTTAGTTTATCTCAAATCATTCAAAAATAACATTTGAATGTTGAAATGAATGGTGTTTCAAGAATAATCTTACTATGTTTTTTGAAACTTTTTTTCAGACAATCTGTAAAATTTAACCGAACCGATACTCTTAAAAGCTGATCATTCAGTTTTTATTTTTGATTTTTTTAACTATTAAATCAACAAAAAATGCCATCTAAAAAATTAAAAGCATTTCTGGATAAAAACAACATTAAATATGTTACAGTGAAGCATTCAAATGCTTATACAGCACAAGAAATTGCCGCATCTACACATGTTTCGGGAAAAGAGTTTGCAAAAACAGTAATGGTTAAAATTGATGGAAAAATGGCAATGGCTGTTTTACCGGCATCATACCAGGTAGATTTTTCACTTCTGAAAAAGGTATTTGGAACCTCAAAGGTGTCGCTAGCTAACGAAGCTGAGTTTAAATATTTGTTCCCGGATTGTGAATTGGGAGCTATGCCTCCGTTTGGAAATTTGTATGATTTGGAAGTGTATGTTGCCGAAACGCTTGCAGAAGATGATACAATTGCATTTAATGCGGGTACCCACGCTGAAATGATAAAAATGAAGTACGAAGATTTTGAACGCCTTGTACACCCCAGGGTTTTCAAATTTTCGTGGAAAACTGTTTCATTTCCTAACGATCCTGAAGAAAGATGGGTAGAAGATTATTAGTAAAATATTCTAAATAACCAGTACTTTTGCACCTCTTATTTTACGTTGTTTAATCTCCATTATTGCCTTGTTTGCTTCATCAAAAGGATAGGTGACAAGATCAGGTTTAAACGGCATTTCCGCAGCAATTTTTATGAATTCCCTGACATCATCACTTGTAACATTAGCAACGCTTTTTATTTCTTTTTCCATCCACAAGTGTTCCGGGTAATTAATATTTACCAGGTAGTCCTGATCAATATGTTCCTTTCGTATGGCATTAATTACCAGTCTTCCTCCCGGTTTTAGACATTCCATGGCATGTACAACGGATTTCCAAACCGGTGTGGTATCAATAATACTGTCCAAAAGGTGTGGTGGTTTATCAGTGGTTTTGCCAGCCCATACAGCGCCTAACTCAAGCGCAAATTTTTGTTCATTTTCACTTCGGGCGAAAACATAAATTTTTGAGTTGGGAAATTGGTAATGAATAAGTTTTACTACCAGATGAGCCGAAGCTCCAAAACCCGTTAGTCCTATTCTATGTCCGTCACTAGCTTTGGTCAAACGCAGGGAACGGTAACCAATAGCACCTGCACAAAGCAGGGGAGCAGCTTCAGCATCAGTAAATACATCGGGAATTGGATATGCAAATTGTTCAGGCACAACCATATATTCTGCATATCCGCCGTTGGCATCCCTGCCAGTTGCCCTAAAATCCGGACAAAGATTTTCCTGTCCCGATTGGCAATATTCGCATTTACCACAGGCAGAGTGAATCCAGGCTACACCAACACGGTCGCCGATTTTGATGTTGTTATTTTTACTTGTTGATTCTTCTACAGTTCCAATTACCTGATGACCGGGAACAACCGGATAAACCGGTGGAGGAGTACGTCCTTCAATTTCATCTATTTCCGTGTGGCAAATCCCACATGTGCTTATTTTTATCAGTAATTCACCCTTTTTAGGTACAGGTTTCGGAATTTCAACCATTCTCAAAGGAGTGTCTTCCGTATTTAAATCACTTATTTTATCAATAATCCAGGCTCTCATTGTTATAAAATTACTACATGTCTTTGGAAAATCCAATTGAACTCGGAAGGCATTTATTCTGTATTTTTATGATATAAATGTAAGCAATCACAACTGGTCGATTTCGGTTTATTTGAAATGCATGATTTAATTGAAATAAAAGTGGTGTGTCATTCCGGTTACAAAGCCGATGAATACCCAGTAAGTTTTTACTGGGATAATATTCGTTTTGAAATCGAAGAAATAGAGGATCGCTGGTATCAGGGCGAACAAAAACCTGAGTTTTCTGCAGCCGTCTACTTTAAGGTTCGAACGACCAAAAAAAAGATTTACATTCTAAAACACGAGATTCAAAGGGATAAATGGTATTTGTGGATACGCGGAGAGAGTATAAACCTGTAACCTGCGACTAGTTGACAAAATGCCTTAATACAACTTGTTTTTAATGGAACAAAAAAATGAAATAGCGACTACCATTGTAATACTGTTTTCCAATAAAATTACAATTCTTTGACAATTGATTAAACTATAATTTATACTATTCGTATTGCAAATTAATTGTTTTAGGTAAAGCAATACAGAGTGAAATTGTTTACAACCGTATTTCGCAGGAAAAGAGGAGTTGTTTTGTTTGTAGCTGCTTTTTTATTTCCACTTATTTTTGTGGTTCTGGCTGGTATTGATACTTTTTCAAAGCGTCAGAAAACAACCCGCAACCTGTTGGAATCAAATTTATGGTTCTCCGGACGAACAGCATTGGAACAGTTGGAGCAACAATTTAATGAGCTTGAAAAAGGTTTATTGAATGATTCCAGTTTCTATCACCTGTATAAAGGGGATCGCCTTGAACCAATAAAATCAAATCCCTATTTTTTTCTAATTGACACAACTTACAAGATTTTATACCCATCAGTTGCTGAAGATAACGACAACAACTTATTAGTGGTCGACCAAAACTGGAAATCTGCTTACAAAGAATCAATGGACAAAGCAAAAATAGCTGAACTGAGCAATCAGACGTATTCTGCAGCAGTGGCAAGTTACCAGAAAAGTCTTACACTAGCTCAAACAAAACAGCAGGAAGCACTTGCCATAGAAGGTTTGGCGCGCTCATATTGGTCAGTCAGAAACAATGCAAAAGCAATTGAATATTATCAGTTACTTAAAAATAAATATAGTCAGACGATTAACCTTTCTGGACATCCTTACGGATTAACTGCACCGCTTCAATTACATGTCATTGGAAAACAAATGGGAAAGGAAGTTTTTGGCACGGATTCATTACTCAAAACGTACCAATTGATGTTAGACAGACATTGGCTCATCAATTCTTCGTGTTACTTCTTTTTCAAGCAGGAATATGAATCTGTTTTGGAAATCGATAACAGCGCAGAAGTACCGGAATTTGAAAAGGTATTAAAATGCAGCCAGTTTTTGGAAAATCATGTGATTCCCTTGGTAAAGGAAAAAGAAAAATATTCTGAATTAAATAAAACTGTTGATATTAATAGTGCGTATTTGGAAGCTAAGGATGCGCAATATTTAGTCAGTTTCAAAAAGTTGTACTTTCCTGAGTTGAATAAAACCTGTTTAGCAGGAATATACTGGAACCTGGATTCAATAAAGATTGATATTATTCCAAACTTGCTTAAAAAGCTGGAAATGGAAACCAGTCTTGAATTCCGGCTGGTGAACAACAAAAACACCAATCTTTTAACTGGAGAACCTGCAAATATCCCGGAAGAATCCCTGAAACTAACTTTTAACAACATTCCATTTCCCTGGGAGTTGGTGGCAATCCAGCCCGGATATAAAAAGCTGGAATCGGATGCGAAAAGGGAAGTGATTATTTATGGCTTGCTTTTGGTCATTATCATTGCGTTGATGGTATTTGCTGTTTTTGCACTTATGCGTGAAATTACCCGTGAAACCAATTCCATGCTGCTTCAAACCGAGTTTGTTCACAATGTTTCGCATGAGTTAAAAACCCCGCTGAGCTTAATCCGATTATACGGGGAGACATTACTTATCAAAGAGGATCTGCCTGAAAAAGACCAAAAAGAAGGACTTCAGATAATTACCAAGGAAAGTGAGCGCCTTACCCATATGATTAATAATATTCTTGACTTCTCCAAAATAGAAATGGGAAGAAAGGAATTCGATCTAAAACCGGGAGACCTCAAAAAAGTTGTACAAAATACACTTGATTCTTATCGCTATCACCTGTTAAAAAAAGGTTTTAAAATAAATGAAGAACTGGAAAGTAATATACCGCAGGTTACATTTGATAAAAGTGCCGTGGAAGGAATCCTGATCAATCTTTTAAGTAATGCCATTAAATTTTCCGGAAATACAAAACAAGTGGCAATTAGGCTTAAAATGTCAAAAGTGAATATTATTCTGGAGGTGGCTGACCAAGGAATCGGAATTCCTGAAAAAGAACTAAAAAATATTTTTGACCGCTTTTATCGTGTAAAGGAGAAATCTGAATTCGAAGCGAGGGGAAGCGGTTTAGGACTGACGCTGGTGAAACATGCAGTGGAAGCTCATGACTGGCGGATTATAGTAAAAAGCAAACTTGAAGAGGGAACTGCTTTTTCCATTTTTATTCCGGTTAATCCAAAAAAGGAGGAGAAATGAAAAAAAACATTTTAATTATCGAAGATGAGGAGGACATGGTCAGGGGATTGAAAATGAACCTTGCAGATGAAGGTTACGAAGTGGATTATTCCTTAAATGGAAAGGAGGGATTGAAAAAAGCTCTGAAGAATAAGCCCGACCTGATTCTGCTCGACATTATGTTGCCGGGCATGAACGGATTGGAAATCTGCCGGGAGCTCCGCAATAACAAAATAGATGTCCCCATTCTGATGCTAACCGCAAAAGGTGAGGAAATCGATAAAGTGATTGGTCTGGAACTGGGTGCCGATGATTATATATCCAAACCTTTCAGTATTCGTGAGCTGCTGGCCAGGATTAAAGCCCACTTGCGAAGGGAAAATCGTGGATTTGAGTCGGTGCCGGATGTGGTTCATCTGGAATCGGGAATAATTGATTTTGGTCATTTCAAAGTTACAAGAAGGAATGATGAAATTGACCTAACCTCGCTGGAGGTGGATGTATTAAGATATCTGATTGGACAAAACGGGAAAGTAGTAACACGTGACGACCTGCTCGATAAAATATGGGGTTATGAAAAGTTTCCCACTACCCGGACTATCGACAACCACATTCTAAAATTGAGGAAAAAAATTGAGGACAATCCCAACCACCCAAAACATATTCTTACGGTTTATGGAGGTGGATACCGGTTTGTATTGGATTAAAAAGAACTGACAATCTTTTACAATTAAAAGACAATTGAGAGATGATGATTATAGAACTTTGCTAAAAACAAATTTAACAGGAGGATTAAGTCATGAACAAAAAAGTATTTCTACCCATCGCATTTTTCCTGATAATAATGGTTGTTTTCAGCAGTTTTCAAACGCAACAGGATCATAAAGTGCTTTTTGAAAAGGCAAAATATACTATGGAAACCAAAGCCGATTTGAAGGAAGCCATTAACATCTTTGAGTCGCTGATTAAAACCTATCCGAACGAAAAAGAATACGTAGCCAAATCGCTGCTTTACCAGGGATTATGTTACGAAAGACTGGGAAACCAGGAAGCCGTAAAAAAGTACCGACAGATTGTCGATAATTATCCCGGACAGAAAGATGAAGTCGCGCTTGCTCAAGAAAGACTTTCTAAATTACTTGTTGCGGAGAAAGTGTTAAATACTCCTACTGAACCAAAGTTTACAAAGATTAATATTCCGACCAATCTTCCCCAGTTTGTGGCATTATCTCCCGATGGAAAAAACCTCGCATTGGTTTCGGCTAATAAATTATGGAAAATGCCACTTTCAGGAAACCTGGGCTCTGATATCCCCGGAATACCGGAGCAAATAAACACAGAAGGTGTTTTATTGAATGACTGGAGTCCACTATCATGGTCGCTAAATGGGAAATGGATTGCATTTAATAACGGGCAGAGTATTTATGTTGTGTCGTCTGATGGTGGGAAACAAAAAAAAGTAATTGATATTAACCGTGGTATGGAGGCTATAAACTACCATATAAGTCTGTCTGCAAATGGAAATGATCTTGCTTTTTCTTCGGTAGAAGAGAATAAACAACATATTTTTTCAACGCCCGTGGATAAAGTAATTCCGAGGCAGTTAGTGGAGATGGAAGCACGTAATCCTGTGTTTTCGCCTGATGGAAAATATATAGCCTTTGTAAAAGGTAAAAATGAAGGAATAGGCGAAGGTAATCCGGGATTATGGGTAGTTGAAGCGAATGGTAGTAAACCATATAAATTAGCAGATGCCGATGATGCATCATGTCCAATATGGTCGCCCGATGGAAAACTGATTGCATTTCTTGATTATTCTCTTCTTACTCAAATTAGTATTGTTCCCTTTTCTAAAACAGCAAATACAAACGGTAAAGTAATTCGTATTGATGCACCTGTAGGTGTTGCATTAACAGGGTTGGCGGGATGGACACATGAAAATAAAATTGGTGTATCAACTGTAAGAACTATTCAATCTGGATTATATACTATGCCAGTAGAAGGTGGCCAGGCAGTAGAAATATTTCATAGAACCTGGGCAGCAACGCAGCCAAGATGGTCGAAAAATGGTGAACAAATCTATTTTGTTTCAAGTAAAATTCTGGAATCGGTGTCAGCCTCAGGTGGGGAAAGTAAACTGTATCGAACTAATAAGGGAGAAACAATTAACCAATTGGGGTTTTTGAGTGGAAACAGGGTGTCTCCCGATGGTAAATGGATTGTTACTTCTACCTGGGCTAAAGCCGACACTAATAACATTAATGTACAATGGCCAACATCCAAAATATGGAAACTTTCGGTCGATGGCGAGGATGCCATCCAGGTTACGAATACACCAGGTAACTTTTGGGATTCGAATCCGTGTTGGTCAGCCGATGGGGAAAAAATAGCCTTTGTTCATACAGAATTAATCAAAAAAGATATGTTTGGTGACTCTCGCATTTATATAATTGATTCGAATGGAGGAGAACCGGAATTACTTGATCCAGATCCTTGCAATTGGACAACACAATTAATATGGTCTCCAGATGGAAAAAAGATTGCTTATACGGACGGAGATTTAAACCGCGGTGATACAGTAATACTTAAAATAATAGATATTAAAAGTAGAGATATCAGGGTAATTGAAGAGCCTCTTGATTTTAGTATGAATTCAGAACTGGTGTGGTCTCCTGACAGTAAACGGATTGCTTTTAACGACGCAGCCGGTAAGGTCATAAAAATTATGAATATAGATGACGGAAGCATTGAAGTTGTTGAATCCCGTCTGGTAGATGCACGTATGGTGCACCTCGACTGGTCACCAGATGGAAAACGTTTTGTTTTTGGTGCCAGGAACAGTAAAGTGCGTGAATTCTGGTTAATGGAGGATTTCCTGCCGCTGGAGGAAATGGCCGAACAACACTTCAAAAAAGGAAATGAATTGTTCGGCTTGTGGGAATACGATCAGGCCATTGAAGAATACAAAAAGGCATTGGTGCCCGATCCGAACAGTCTGTTGGCTCTGAATGCACAGTATTGTATAGGTCATACATTATTTCGGCAGGGTAAATACAATATGGCACTGGAAACATTTAAAAAACTGGTTAAAGAAAATCCGGAAAGTAATATTGCACCGGTAACTGAACTGATGATTTCGCAAGTGGAATATGAAATGAAGGAAAATGCACTTTCGAAGAACGTACTTGTTTCTGAAGACAAAGATTTTATTACTGATGAAGAGTCTGGAATATCCTATCACAAAGTGAAAACATTTGCAGGGAAGAATGATATAATAAGTCATACAGGTGGTTTGAATCTTTCACCGGATGCCCGATTTGTTGTATTGGAAAATAAGGTTGTCCCATTAGAAGGAGGAGATCCTTTTAATTTGGTGAATAAAGAATATGTCTACAGAGCGGTATATTCACCGAGAATGAATAAAGCTGCATTTTTTGCTGACAGCGCTATTTGGGTGATTCCGGTTTCTCCTTTAACTGGAAAAGCAACAGGCGATCCTGTAAGGCTACTTAATGGAGATTATGATTTTCAGAATATCGTTAGCTGGTCGCCTGATGAGACAAAAATAGCCTTTGTACGGCAGGACTCAATTGTCTCAAATGATGTTTGGACGCTTTCAGTAACTGATGGAACATTAAAACCGATAACCTTTGAAGCAGGATATGAGAATCGTCCTGTATGGTCGCCTGATGGAAAATCCATTGTATATGATGGAGATGGTTATTATCTGGCTCCAGTATTTGGAGGAGATCATAAAAAAATTACACAGGGAGGAGGTTATCCCCACTGGTCTACAGATGGAAAGCACATCATATTTGCTGATTACTGGGGAGGACAAAGATTATTTTCGTTGGATTCAGGCAAAGAAATTAAGTACACGGTACCTGAAGAAATTGGGAGATTTCTGGGATTCAATACTGATGAAAATAAACTATTTTTTTATCGTTCTTCTTTTAAAGATCGATGGGGACTAAAAGTAGTTTCTGTTATGGGAGGACCTTCTTTTAAACCGGCTTTGGATGAACCCGTTTATGATTCGTATTGGTCAAAAGATGGAAACTTTATACTTATACAAAGTGAAAATAACAAAGGTGAAATTGTATTTAAAATTAGTTCTTTTACAGGCGGAAAAGGTTTTGAAGTAATCATGGATATACCTCAAAAAGGGAGGATAGATCCGTTTGCCATTTCTTCAGATCAATCCCAGCTAGCTTATTCTGTAGAAAAGGAAGATGGAAAAATGGACTTATATGTTGTCCCATTTTCATTAGGAGAAGCAAAAACATCTGGTCCGGAGCGATTAATTTTTAAGGATTGGACAGGAGGTGCTTATAATGTTACATTTAACTGGTCAGAAGATGGGTCAAAAATAGCATTGATTCATAACGACGATATTTGGGTTGTTCCTTTAAATGGAGAACCCAGGCAAATTACATTTACAGATGAAAAAGAAAGATGGGTTTGCTGGTCGCCTGACGGGAAATGGATTTCATATATACTGCCTTCATACCAAACTGCTACTCTTAAAATAATTTCAGCAGATGGAAGTAACACAAAAATTATTGATGACAAAAATAAGACTTCTCGTTGGTCTCCTGATAGCAAAAGTTTAGTTCTATTATCTGAAGATCAATTAAAAATGGTTTCTGTTAATGGAGAATTGATTCAAGATATTACCGATCTGAAGGAACTAAGGCTTACAAATAATACTTCAGCGCCCCAGTATAGTCCCGATGGCAAATACCTCGCTTTTATAGGTTATAATAAAGATGAAGAAAGCTTGATTTATTTGTATTCTTTTGAAAAAAATGATTTTACAAAATTGGCTTTCGATGTACTTGATGATTACAAATACGCATTGAGATGGTCTCCTGATGGGAAATGGTTATCCTACTTAACATACGAACAGGAAAAAGTACGTCCGGAAGGAGTGCTTTGGGAGGCTGATTTTGAAGAGGTGAAGGAAAAGCTGTTGCAATAAATCGGGATTTTCTATTATATAGTTTATTTTTTTAATCTACGTAAAGGGAATCATTCTTAATAAGTATAAAAACCTTTTGCTTCGTATCGTCTAGAATTCAATTAATCTGTAAACTGCATTTCTTGATGCATTCTTGATAAAACTATATTCATTCTTTACTTATAACTCACGGTTTTTTTATTAACTTGAAATGTATTGATCCATAACAACTTCCTTTAAACCGTGAAATGTCGAAAAAAGGAGAAATAAAAAGAAAAAGGATCATTGTCTACTATGTTCTGGCAATCGTTTTGCCTTGTCTGATACTGGGTATTCTTGCTTTCAGGGGAATAAAAAACGACCAGGCTCTGGTGGAACGTGAACAAAGGAGAATTCTTCAGGAAGAAGCTCAGCAAATCATTCTTGAAACGGATGCTTTTCTCTCTTCCGATGAAAAGTACTTTGCTGGAATAATTAAATCAATTCCTGTTCCCGGGGAAGTAATATTCACTGATTCCCTGTTATGTCAATTCCTAAATCAGCATAAGGCTGTAAAAGGTATCTTTTTCGTATCCCGTACTGGCGAACTTTGTGTTTTAAACAATGGCATGTCCTATGTCCCTGATGAGTTTATAAGCGTACGTTCTGAGATTCTTCCTCAAAACACGCAGAAAATACTGAATAAAGGCTGGGAATATGAGTTCAGGGAGCAGAATAACACAAAAGCGTTGGAATATTATCAAACTGTTTTGCCCGGTATAAAAGGGAAACATTCAGAGAGCGAAATCCTAAATGTTGTCGCGCGCCTTCAGAAAAAACTGGAATTAAATGACGAAGCGATAAAAACATATGACCTGATCCAAAAAGAATTTCCACAAGTGTTGCTTTCAAATAAAATTCCTTTGGGCGTGGTTGCCCTCCTGGAGAAAAGCTCGTTGTACCTGGACAGAAAGGATACGGTCAATGCTTTAAAAACTGTTGTTCAGCTTTTGGAATATATGAAGAAGCCCCTGTGGAAACTGGGGTATTCGACTTATACAAACTTCAGGGAAAAATCAGATCAAATTGTTTCACAATGCAACAATTCAGGGAATACAGAAACTGCAGGTATTTTGGAGAGGTTAAATGTTCTGAAAGATAGTTTATCAATGCTGGAAAATCAAACTGAATCCTTACTGGCATTTTTAAAAAATGGACACATGTTTTCCTTTAATAAAGGAACAGATCAGGCAGACACTAAACAAAGACTTCGAACACAATCCAACGGAGAATCCTGTTTTTGTTCCCTTGTGAAAGCAAACAACGGGTATTGGGGAATGATAATGGATCAGGAATACATCCTCACCAATGAGGTATATCATTCAATTATCAGAAATGCCGGACAGGCAGATTTTTCCTGGGAGGTTACGGACGCAAACGGAAGTTTGCTGATTAGTTCGGAACATTCCCAGGGAGAACTCGCACCCGTCTATGTTGCATTTCCATCGGAGCTACCGGCATATACGCTGAAATTTTTCCCTGCAGATTCTAATTTGTTTGTATCACTGTTTCGTCCACAGGAAGGGATTTTCCTTTATATTTTTATTTTTATTTTGATACTGCTGGCCTGTGGATTGTTTTTCACGCTTCATACCGTAAATAAAGAACTGAACCTTTCACGAATGAAATCCTACTTCATGTCAACCGTATCTCATGAGTTTAAAAGCCCGCTGACTTCCATCAGGCAAATGGCTGAAATGCTGGTTCGTGAAAGGGTTCCTACGAAGGAGAGAAAGGGAAAGTATTATACAACAATACTTCAACAAAGTGAACGGCTGAGCCACCTTATCGACAATATTCTAGATTTTACAAGAATGGAGGAAGGACATAAGGTTTTCCATTTTGAGAAAGGTGATATTACCTCGGTTGTAAAAGATATCGTAGAATTATTTCGTGAACTTACAGCAAGAACGGGATTTCAGATTAATCTCACAATTCAGGATCATTTACCCGAATTAATTTTCGATAAGGAAGCCATTCAGCAAGTGGTCTATAATCTTATCGACAATGCTTACAAATATTCCGGGGGCTCAAAAGTAATCGACGTTCGATTATTTTCAGAAGGTAATGATGTAATTGTAAGTGTAACGGATTATGGCATTGGAATAAAAAAGCAGGACCGGGAAAAGATTTTCAGCCGTTTTTACCGGGCAGGCGAAGAACTTTCGCAGAACGTGAAGGGAAGTGGCATTGGCCTGGCCATTGTAAAACAAATTGTGGATGCCCATCATGGAGAAATTACTGTGGAAAGCAGTCCCGGAAAAGGAAGCAAATTCAGTGTAAAATTATCTGTAGTAAATTAGTATGTAAATAATAACTACATACAGGAGAATAAATTAAAACTTCAAGTTCAATGAGTTACCATTAAAAATTATGAAAATAAACGAATGAAACTGTATTGATTCAGAAATTACAATATGACATGAATAAAATAGTCGAATTTTAGCATAGTGCAAAAGTGAGTGGGCTAGAAAATTTGGCGCGAGCCAGCATAGGAATGCGGGAGGAAGCATTAAATTTTCTTGATTTTTTTGCTTACTTTTTTTATCAAGAAAAAAATGTAAGTCAGGGTAAAAGGGATGAAATCCCTAATAGATTAAAAAAAGTATTTTTCTTGCAATCGATTGAATATTAAAAAGTTAAATATTTTATATGCGAATGAAAAAAATCTTAATCGTTGAAGATGAAGAACCAATACGCATGGCGCTGGAAGATGATTTTCGCCTGGAAGATTACGAGGTGGAAGTGGCGTCTGATGGTACTGAAGGATTGGCAAAAGCTACAGATCCCGGTATCGACCTGATTATTCTCGATATCATGCTGCCCGGAATGAATGGATTCGATATCTGCAGAATGCTGAGGAACGAGGGGATCCGCACTCCAATTATAATGCTAACAGCAAAAGGTCAGGAAATTGACCGGGTGGTGGGGCTGGAAATCGGTGCCGATGACTATGTGACCAAACCTTTCAGTCCGAGGGAATTACAGGCACGGGTGAAAGCGGTTTTACGCAGAAGAGAATCAGAACCGGGGAACAATTCCGGGAATCGTTTTCATTCAGGTGGACTGGAACTGGATTTCCGAAAATATTTATGTTTTAAGAATGGGAGGGAGGTCAGTCTGACCGCCCATGAATTCGGACTGTTAAAATACCTGGTGATGAACCGGGGAAATGTAATCAGCCGCGAAGAGCTGCTCGATGAAGTATGGGGAAAGGATGTTTATGTAACGCCTCACACAGTTGATACCCACATGGCTAACATCAGAAAAAAACTTGAAGATGATTCGTCACGACCGCGGTTTATCATTAGTGTCCGGAGTGTGGGTTACAAGTTTATTGCTGAGTAAATCCTTGATAAAGTCTTGATGAAACTCAATTCATCCTTGAGACTTATGCAGAAGCAAGCCTGTACCTTTGAAAGAAAAAAACGATGAAACGGATTATTTTAATTTTGATTTGCTGCCTTGGAACAGTTATAATGGCATCAGGGCAGGAACAGCAGGCACAAAAGCTGTTGAATGAAGCTATCTATGAGGAGGAAGTGAACGGTAATCTGAATGAAGCGATAAAAGCTTATCAGGTTGTGCTGGAACAATTTCCGGATGACAGGAAGGTTGCTGCAGAAGCGATGTTTCACCTGGGAATGTGTTATGAGAAGCAGGGAACCCGGGAGGCGATGAAAACTTATCGGAATCTGGTTAGTACTTATCCCGACCAGAAAAATATGGTTGCACAGGCAAAGGAACGGCTTAACCGCTTGGTTGCACTGGCTGAAAAAGATCTGAAAGCTCCCTTGACTCCAAAATTCACAAAAGTACGTACCCCGTTTACTATTCCGCAATGGAGCGGGAGCCGTCTTTCACCAGACGGGAAAACTCTTGCCTTTGGTTCTGGAGAAGCCATCTGGACTGTTCCAATACCAGGGAAAGTCGATCCCTACCTGGCTGGTGAGCCGAAGAAATTGCCAGGCGCCAATAAAGTTCTCGGTGACGGCCTTTCGTGGTCAGGCGACGGCAATTGGATAGCATTCAGCAGGTCTTATGTGCCTGGAGGAGGGACACGTATTAATTTTGATCCTGAGGGGGCATATATTGATGTTATCCCTTCATCCGGGGGAGAACCAAAAAGAATACCGGTACCTCAATGGGTGGCTACCAAAGGCGACACACAACGTCGACTAAGTTTGTCGCACGATGGAAAAATGGTTGCATTTGATGCAGGAGGTCAAATTTATGTTGCCTCAGTTGAAACCGGTGATTTCAAACAGCTAACGAATAACGGAGGTATATCACCTTGCTTTTCCCCGGATGGAACAAAAATTGCTTATTTAAAGCCCTTCCCCAATCCTCCTTTGATTTTCAACGAAGTCTGGGTGATGTCTGCAAAAGGAGAAGATCCAGTTAAAGTCAGTGGCGATCTGGGGAGTCTCGATCTGGGAAGTCTGGGGATCATAAGCGGGGGTGATCTGGCGAGTCTCGATTTGGCGAGTCTAGATCTGGGGAGTCTCGATCCGGGGGGTATGGGGATCATAAGTGGGAAGGGTCCAACCTGGTCTCCTGATGGAAAAATGATCGCCTTTGGCAGGGATTTGCCCGTTGGGCGACCAGAAGTTTGCATTGTTAGCATCCCAAATCAAGGTAGACCTGTTGGCTCTCCAATGCAATTTGAACTTCCCTTATCTAGTACCGATTTTGTGACGGGCTGGACACCCGACAATAAAATCGGTCTTTTGCTTGAATCTTCTTATCAGGAGAATGTTTATACTGTTTCAGTCTCGGGTGGAAAAGTCACTCAGATGAGCCTGGGTGGCAGTCATCCCCGCTGGTCACCGGATGGGAAGCGAATCTATTTAAGAAAAAACGGTATCAGTTCTGTTCCGAGTGATGGAGGTGAAATGCGGAGACACTCAGGTTTTGGTCAGGATGGGAATGGTTTATTTGAACAATATCCCGGGGGTGGAAATTCTATCTCGCCTGATGGTAAATCTATTGTGTTTTCAGGTGGAACAGCCAAAATCGGACCTAATATTTACACGTTTCCAACAGAAGGAGGTGATCCCAAACAAATTACAGACAAAGGTCAATATCCCTGTTGGTCTCCAGATGGGAATTGGATTGCTTACCTGGCTGATGATAGTATCGATGATAAACAATCTATCACGACAATATTCAAAATTCCAAGGGAGGGCGGTGAGTCAATTAAAATTACCTCAGCATCGGATCTTGTTACTGCAGGCGGTTTTGACTGGTCTCCGGATGGGAAATGGATCGCTTTTTATTCAAAGAAGGAAAATACTTCAGCGGGCACTTTAAACCTCATTCCGACCAATGGCGGCAAGTCCAGGGAAATTTGTAGGGTTCCACATATAATTCCTCACAATGAAATATCCTGGTCGCCTGATGGCCATCAGATTGCTTTTACATCAGAGGGGAAAATATGGTTAGTTTCAGCAGATGGTGGTGAACCGGTAGAAGTGAAGACAGACTTCACTTTTGACGCTTGGGCAGCTATGCTCGACTGGTCCCCTGATGGAAAAAAAATCGCTTTCTCTGGCAACAGCGGTGGGCAACCTGAATTCTGGTTTATGGAGGATTTTCTGCCTGAAGAGTAAAGAGCTCAAAAATAAACGATGGTTGTAAAACTTTCAGTTACCTGATAATTTGTTAAAACCGACAGCCGGGATAAAAATACCCGGCTGTTTTTATTATCGGATATTGAGTCAATAATTTCCATGACACAACTTTTACAAAACTTATACTAAGCCATGACAATGAGCCTCTTGTAACGAAGTAATTTTGCTTACGTAGTAAAAATTAATTCGGAGGACCATAAAATGAAAACTCGGACATTCATCTTCCTTTTAATCCCCATGTTTTTTTTCATAGGAATAAATCAAGTTTTACCTCAGACACCAGAACAGCAATATCAAAAGGCTTTAATTAAAGAAGAGGGAGAAGGAAATCTTCCCGAAGCCATTGAAATTTTTACAAAGGTGGCAGAAAATTCGGCAGCCGGAATTGCTTTACAAGCTAAGGCATTGTTGCATGTTGGATTGTGCTACGAAAAACTGGGAAAAGAAGAAGCCACAAAAGCTTACCAGAACCTGGTTAACAAATTCCCATCGCAGAAAAACGAAGTGGCGGTTGCAAGGGAACGGCTTTCAAAGTTGTTGCCTCAGGCTAATGAAGAATTAAAAATTCCTTTGACTCCAAAATTTACGAAAATCAGGACACCTTTCAATATTCCTCAGTGGAGCGGAAGTCAACTGTCTCCAAATGGAAAGGTACTGGCTTTTGGTTCAGGAGGAAATATCTGGACAGTTCCTATTCCCGGGAATGTAGATTCTAATCTAGCCGGAGAACCAAAAAGATTAGAGGGAGGCTCCGATGTCCTTGGTCAAGGTCTTTCATGGTCCGGAGATGGAAAATGGCTGGCATTTAGCCGTGCATATATTAATGATTTGCGTAGTGGAGGAACATATATTAAATTCAGGACAGAAGGAGCACATATCGATGTTATCCCATCAACCGGTGGTGATCCCAAAAGAATACAAATCCCCCAATGGGTAGACACCAATGGAGAAACACGAATTCAAGTGAGTTTATCTCCTGATGGGAAAATGGTAGCTTTTGATTCGGATGGGCAAATCTTCATTGCATCAGTTGAAACAGGCACAATCAGGCAGGTTACAAAAGCAGGAGGGGCATGCCCAAGATTTTCTCCTGATGGAACTAAAATTGCTTATAAAGTACCAAAAGGATTTCAGGAAAATCCTCCTTCCACTCTGTGTGAAGTATGGATAATTTCTCCTGATGGAACTGATGCTGTTAAGGTGAGTGGTGATGTAAATAAAAATCTTAATTCATGGAATGGTCCTACATGGTCACCTGATGGGAAGAATATAGCCTTTTATAGGATTGACGATAGTGAAGAAAAAATAAGCAGCAAAATTTGTATTATTCCTTTGTCGAATCAATACAAACCCTTATCCTCTCCTATACAAATTGAACTTCCTGTAACGTCCCAGGGGTCAATAACTGGCTGGACGCCGGATAACAAAATCGGGCTTCTTCTAACGTCTGAGTATCATGAGTATGTCTATACGGTTTCAGTAGATGGAGGAAAGGCAACACAGGTCAGTCCGATTGATGAGTTGGCAAGCATTCCTTGTTGGTCTCCCGACGGTGAAAAAATATTTTTCCGATGGAAAGGAGGAGGTATAAGTTCTGTTCCAAGTTATGGAGATGAGGTGAGTGTTCACTCAGCCCTTGAACAAGTACGAAACGAGACTGGCCTTTATGCAATTTATCCTGGAATGGGGAATAAAATATCCCCGAATGGAAAAATGATTGTTTTTTCTGCCGGAACTGCTAAAGAAGGACCGAATATTTATACCATCCCTGTTAAAGGAGGAGCTCTAAGGCAAATATCGAGCAAAGGTCGCTACCCTTGCTGGTCTCCTGACGGAAAATGGATCGCATATCTGGCTTATGAAAATGTAGATGAAGAAACAGATATCGTAACGATTTTCAAAATACCAGCTGAAGGAGGAGAATCACAAAAAATTACATCTGCATCAGACAATGTTACAGCAGGAGGTTTTGATTGGTCTCCGGATGGAAAAACAATAGCTTACTTTTCCAAAAAAGAAGATACTTCTGCAGGTACCTTGAATGTCGTTTCAGTTACTGAAGGCCAGTCAAGGGAAGTTTGCCGGATTGAAAATATTATTGCTCATAATAATATTTCCTGGTCACCTAATGGACAGAAGATAGCTTTCACTTCAAGTGGTAAAATTTGGGTAGTTTCTGCAAATGGGGGTGTGCCGACAGAAGTAAAGGTTGATGTTGATGCATGGGTAGGTATGCTTGACTGGTCGCCGGATGGTAAGAAAATCGCTTTTTCCGGTGAAAGTGGAATGAAACCAGAACTCTGGTTTATGGAGGATTTTCTGCCACTTGAAAAACTGGCACAAAAAGAGAAAGTTAAAGAACCGGACGGAATTCAGATTCGACAAATCTGGAAAGCTCCTTATCTTGATGATTTAGGTACTGTTTCATTAGATGGAAAATATAGATCGTATGTGGATTGGGGCGTTGGTGACTTGGCAATTCATAACCTGCAAACAGATGAAAAGAAAGTTCTGACAGATGATGCAAATCTAGGGGAAGAATGGCAATATGCTGGAAGTACTGCACTTTCTAAGGATGGGAAAAAAATAGCTTATTCATGGGCGAAACCATACAACACAAATGAGTTGCGTCTAATTAATGTAAAAAATCCCGAGCCTGAGCTTCTTTACAAAAAAACAGGCGAAGAATTGTATCCTGTTGCTTGGCTGTCTGATAGAGAGATTGTTGCATATAGATCAATCCCAGACAACAGGGAAATGCAATTAGTTACTTTTAATTTGTCAGAAAAGGATATTAAAGTTAAAAAGTCGTTTCAGCCTGGACAGTTTGGTGACGGATTAGCCTGCTCGCCCGATGGAAAATATATAGCTTATGGTTTTGTTAATGAGGCTGAAAACGGAAAATTTGATATAAGACTTTTACAGGTAGATGGAAATATTGACATTCCATTTATTACTCATCCATCGAATGACAAAGTGCTTGGTTGGGTGCCGGGTAAAGAGGAGTTCCTTTTTATCAGTGATCGTTCAGGTTCATGGGATCTATGGGCAGTTGCACTTGATGGTACAAAACCATTGGGACAGGCAAAACGAATCTATCCAGACATTGGAGAAGTATCCCCTATGGGTTTTACAGGTGATGGTAAATGTTATTTCGGTTTTTCAAGACGTAATTACTACTCAGGTATTGCCCCATTAAATACAGAAACTGGTAAAATCGACCTGGAATCAGGTCAATCATTTGATAGTCAAAAATTTGGCATTACATGGTCGCCTGATGGACAAAAACTCGCCTATATTAAAATTGAAGATGGAAGTACGGGCAATCCTTTAAAGCTATTTGTTCAGGATATAAGAACAGGAGAAGAATATCAACCTGAAAATAACATATTACGAATTGCATCTTTCAAATGGTCTCCGGATGGAAATTCGATTCTTGCCGTAGGACGTGAAATAAATAAACTTCAGGAAAAGGACTATAAGGGAGGTATATTTAAGATTGATATTAAGACTGGTAAAATTGACCGTGTATTACTTTTATCTGAATATGAATTCAATCGTCCTGAAGATGACTCAGCTCCACTTTCCTGTGTTGAATGGTCTCCAGACAAAAGAAACTTTTTTTACCTGTTTCAAAAAGACCGGCTAGTAAAACACAACCTCGAAACCGGTGAAGATAAAATTATTTATAAATATTCCGATTTCTCACCTTATATCTTGGAAACCTCCCCGGACGGCAAAAATCTGCTCATTGGATTAGAAAATCCGGGTGAAGGGAAAAGCCGCCTGGTTACTATACCCATTGAAGGAGGTAAGGAAGAAACAATTTGTACAGCTCAGGAAGCAAATAGTATTGATTGGGCAAAGTACTCTCCTGACGGAGAATATATCTACTTTGTTGAACTTCCTGAATTTGATAAAAGCGTATTGTGGCGTTTGCCAATAGGAGGAGGGAAACCTGAAAAGATCTGGAGCCCGGGGAAAAGAATTGAAATATACGATATCCATCCTAATGGAAACAGCGTAGCATTTTCAATCTATGAAAGGACAACGGAAGTTAGGGTAATTGAAAACCTAATACAAGAACTGGATAAAATTTACAGTATGAAGGAGTAAGTTGTTTTATTAGATATTTGAAATGGAGGTTTAAAGTAAATAATAAATAAACCTCCTTTCTGCTTTTAAAAAACACTGTTTGTATTTCAACGTAAGTAAAAGAAACCAAAATTCATGAACCAGAAATTAAAACCGGCTTCGCGACTTTCTGTTATTTTTATTCTTGTCGTTATCCTTTCGGGAAGTGTATTATCTTATTTCAGCATTAGCAACATTTCGAACCTGAAGGAACTTACCGAAAAAAGAATACTTGAGGAACAGCGTGAACTTTCAATACGGTTTTCTGACATACTTCAAAAACAAATAGAAGATATTACAACCGGTTACACAAATGAAATTTCTCCACCAGAATTGTTAAGAGATTCAATGGTTAAAAAAGCCAAAGAACAAGACTTTATCATTCAGGCATTTATTCTTAAAAATAATGGAAGTTTTGAATTCCCTAATTTTACTGAAATTCCGGAGAATACTTCCATTCCAAAATTTTCTAACCGGTTTCTAACAGCTTTCAGTAAGGGTGAAAAAGCTGAATTTGCAGAAAATAATTTTGAGCTTGCCCGTGAAAACTATTTGCAGTGCCTGCATGAATCAACAGGGAAGTTGGATTCAGCAAAAGCTTTAAATGTGCTGGGACGAGTTTCCATTAAATTGAAAGAATATGAATCAGCTGCACAGTATTACAATACGATTGTCTTAAGCTATTTTAATGTTTCTGATGAAAACGGTATTCCATTTATTTATTATGCATTGCCTCAACTTTTAAAGGACGAAATTTTACCTGATTTTCAGGAACAACTTCCGGTTTTTGAATTTTGTTTTGAGCAAATGGCAAAGGGAACAATACCTCTGAATTTTAATTCTGAAGAATTAGTAATACAGGTTGCTGAACGAATAAAAAGGATTTCATCAATTGATTCTGTAAAAAGAGAACATTTTGTTCAGTTGGAAAATAATATATTGAACCAGCTTGATTTTATAAATAATTTCAAAGTCGAATTGCCAAAATTAACTACGAACGAAGGCTTGGGAACTCGTTTTGACACAGAAGATGATTTTAAAATAATAAACCTGTGGCAAGGAAACGAACAGAATTGCTTTATTGTAAATACAAACCTGCCAAATCCTGCAGGGTATTTACTGAATTGTTCAAGACTTTTTGAAACTTCACTTCATCAAGATCTGCAGCAGGATTTTGAGTTCAAATATATTGTCGAATTTCCCGCTGGAAACAATTCGCACAAAATACTACAAAACCTGAATTATACTTCACAACTAAATCCATATTTCCCTGATAGGGTAATACAGATTAAACCCGCCAATGAAAACCTGATAAAAGACTTGATTCAGCGAAAAAGTTGGATTTATGGCATTTCAACAGTTTTGCTTTTGGTGGCTATGGTTTTAGGGGTAGTGTTAATTGTCCGTGATATAGCAAGAGAAAAACGTCTCGCACAATTGCAATCCGATTTTATTTCGAATGTAACCCACGAACTAAAAACTCCACTTACTTCCATATCAATGTTCACTGAATCTATTCTTTTAAAGCGGGTAAAAAAGGATGCAGATAAAGATGAATATCTTTCCATAATATTAAAAGAAAGCGACCGGTTAAAACGAATGATTAATAATATCCTTGAATTTTCCAAAATGGAAAAAGGAAAGTCTGATTATTGTTTTGTCGATTGTAATTTGGCGGATATTCTTAAAGCTGCTATCGAAGAGCTTGATTACTGGATCAAAAAAGAGGGATTTGAAGTGGTTACTGAATTGGATAATCAAGTCTCGGCCAAAGTCGATTCGGAAAAAATGAAACAGGTTTTTGAAAATTTACTGAACAATGCCATCAAATATTCTCCTCAAACTAAAAAGATAAATACACGATTGTATTTTAACGATAATAAAATATTTATCGAATTTGAAGACAGAGGAATTGGGATAGCAAAAAACGAGGTAACAAAGATTTTTGAAAAATTTTACCGGATTAATCATAAGGAAAGCATTAGCGGAACCGGACTTGGACTTACTGTAGTAAAAGAAATTGTTGAAGCACATGGCGGAGAAATAATAGTTACAAGTGAACCAGGGAAAGGAAGTAAATTTTCCATAATTTTAAATAGAAAAAATGATATTTCGTGAAAACCATTTTAATTATAGAAGATGATGTAAGTATTTTGCGTGGATTGAAAGATAATCTCGAGTACGAAGGATACTTTGTTTTGACTGAATCGAATGGTATAGATGGACTGAATTCAGCTCGAAAAAAGAATGCGAATTTGATTTTGCTTGATATCATGCTACCTGGAATAAATGGTTTTGAAATTTGCAAAAAAATTAAAAAAGAGAAACCGGAACTCCCTATAATAATGATAACTGCGCGAGGTTCGGAAATGGATAAAATTTCCGGTTTGGATATTGGCGCTGACGATTATATAACCAAACCTTTCAGTATTCCTGAATTGCTGGCGCGTGTCAGGGCGATTTTACGCAGATACAATAACGATACAAAAACGCCGGACCAATATTCCTTTGATGACGTAAAACTCGATTTTATAAAATATCAGGCTTTTAGAGACAATATGGAAATACAGTTATCGAGCAAAGAATTTGATATCTTAAAATACCTGATAGAACACGAAGGCGAAGCCATTCACCGGCACGATTTGTTAACAGATGTCTGGGGATATGAGGCCACACCAACCACCCGAACTGTTGATAATTTTATTCTTGATTTAAGGAAAAAACTGGAAAAAAATCCATCCACTCCAAAACATTTTATTAGTATTCGAGGTGTTGGATATAAGTTTGTGAAATAGTAATTTAAACAAAAAACCTTCAAAGCAAAGGCTCTGAAGGTTTCAATGGAAATATATAGTACTTATTACATCAAAAAGCTTAATAAAATACCAGCCGCTACAGCAGAACCGATAACTCCGGAAACATTTGGTGCCATTGCATGCATCAGCAAGTGGTTGGTTGGGTCTTCTTTTAATCCCATGTGTTGAACCACCCTTGCACTGTCGGGTACAGCCGAAACTCCGCATGCGCCGATCATCGGATTGATTTTGTTTTCTTTTTTCATAAAAAGATTCATAATTTTTGCTCCTGCAACACCACCTGCTGTGGCTATAACAAATGAACCTGCCCCCAAAGCAAATATTTTAACCGACGAAGGTGTCAGAAAAACATCAGCCTGTGTTGAAGCGCCAACAGTAATACCCAGCAAAATGGTAATAATATCAATGAGCGTTGTGCTGGCCGTATTTGCCAGTCGTTTGGTCACCCCCGATTCTTTCAGGAGATTTCCAAAGAAAAGCATTCCGAGCAACGGAAGGGCTGAAGGTGCTATGTATGCAGTTAAAATAAGCCCCACAATCGGGAAGAGAATTTTTTCGAGTTTTGAAACAGCACGAGGTGGTTTCATCCTTATTTTTCTCTCTTTTTTGGTTGTCATTAATTTAATAACCGGAGGCTGTATAACAGGTACCAGGGCCATGTATGAATAGGCAGCAATGGCAATGGGGCCGATCAGGTTTTTCACCGTTTCCCCGTTGGCCATAACATTTAATCCGTTGGCCAGTTTCGATGAAATAAAAATTGCTGTCGGGCCGTCGGCACCTCCGATAATACCGATTGCACCGGCTTCAGGCGGGGCAAAACCGAGGTAAAGTGCTCCCAAGAAAGTAATAAAAATACCGATTTGTGCAGCAGCTCCCAGCAACATAAGTTTTGGGTTTGAAATGAGCGACGAAAAGTCAGTCATAGCCCCAATTCCAAGGAAGATGAGCGGAGGATACCAGCCCTGAACCACTCCCTGATAAAGGATATTCATCACCGAGCCGGGTTCATAAATCCCCAGTTTTAAATTAAAATCGGTAACCTGGAACATCGGAATATTTCCTATAAGTATCCCAAACCCAATGGGAATAAGCAGCAAGGGTTCAAATTCGTAACGAATGCCAAGAAAAATAAATATAAACCCTACCAGCATCATGACCAGATGGCGCCATGAAATATTGGCAAAACCAGAGAATTCGTAAAAATTAAATAGGCCTGAAATTGCACCGCTGTAATTTTTATACACAGACCCATCACCTGTCAGGTTTCCCTTTTCATTCAAGTGTAAAGTCCGGTCGGGCAAGCGAACCATTTTGTCGGTAGCCACATACCCCCCCGGATTGTTCGGGTCGGTATTTTTACTGAGGTTGGTAACTTTTACCGGGTTAAACGTCAGGTGCACTTTGCCGTCTTCAAAAGTATAACGACCTGTATAACGCACTTTTGCCGAGTCGAGGATAAATGTTTTATCCGCTTCAAAACCAAACGTTTTGTACCTTTTTTTTGTGGTTATATTCTGTTCCTGGTTTTTATCGGCAGGATCATAGGTAGGGATGGGCACATACCCGTCGCTGTAGTTCACCCATTTGCCTTTTGCCAGAACATCTTCGATATTGTTTGATTGTTCGCCTCCAAAAACAGAAGGCGAGAAAATAAACAAGATAAATAGTAACTGAAGTATTTTTTTCATGTTAAAGGTTTCGTAAGGTTATCCAATCTCTATCAAAACATCATCCTGCAGCACAGTGTCGCCCACATTTACTTTTATGGAAATCACTTCTCCTCCTTTGTCGCTCTGCACCTGGTTTTCCATTTTCATGGCTTCCATAACCAGCAGCGTTTGTCCTTCGGTGATCACATCTCCCACCGAGACATTGATTTTCAGAATCGTTCCCGGAAGCGGTGCACCAATGACATGTTTGCCTGTTGATTCCTTCTTTTTAATCTGTCCTTCGCCGGGCATTTGTTCTACCGGTTTGCGAATTAGTTTAGGGGTTTTCGAAGTTTTAACTTCACTGTTTATTTTTACTTCATAAATGGTCCCGTTTACATCTACTTCGGCAATGTTTTCCTCAATATCCCTGATATGAACATCGTAATCGGTACCTCTGATGTTGAATTTATATTTTTTCATCGCATTGTATTTTTGATCTTTTGAGAATTCTCCACCACCGGAATGTATAGTAAATCCATTATTCTTCCCGCAGCAGGAATCCCCGTTTTTTTGTTAATTTCTTGGCCAGTTTTGTGTTACACTGTAAATTTTTGAACTCCAGGGTGAATAGGCTTTTCGAACCCTTTTAATGGTTACAACATTGCTCTCTTCATCGTGCATTTCGTCGAAATATAAATGAAGCGCCAGACTGATGGCAGCGGTAACGTTTCCTTCCACTATGTAGTCATCATCGTTTTTTTCCGATGCCGTTTCATTTGTTTTTTTGCGTAACATCTTTTTAAGATTGATGTTTACAATTTTGGGCAAGCGAAGAAAGACTATCACCAAAAGTGTTAGTGAAAAAAACACGATTGAAAATCCGACGATGGTAACCGTATAACCAAATTCTATTGAATTAGCCAAAAGTGTAAATAAAAGATTCATGGTTATTCAGTTTTAGAGTGGAATATTTGAATGTTTTTTGGGCGGATTTATAAGCTTTTTAGTTGCAAGACTTTGTAAGCCACGGATTATCCTAAAACGGGTGTTTCTTGGTTCAATCACATCATCGATATAACCAAATGAGGCAGCCTGATATGGATTTGCAAATTTTTCGGTATACTCCTCTTCGTGTTTAGCAATAAATTTTGCTCTTTCTTCCGGATCCTCAATGTCTTTCAACTTTCTTCCGTGTAGTACTTCAACCGCACCTGAAGCTCCCATTACAGCAATTTCTGCAGTCGGCCATGCATAATTTAAATCACCACGTAATTGTTTGCAAGACATCACATCGTGGGCGCCACCATATGATTTACGAAGCGTAATCGTAATTTTGGGCACGGTTGCTTCACCATAAGCAAACATTAATTTTGCTCCGTGTGTGATGATACCACCATATTCCTGTTTACTTCCCGGTAGGAATCCCGGGACATCAACCAATGTAATAATAGGAATGTTGAAACTGTCGCAGAAGCGAACAAAACGTGCTGCTTTTCGTGATGCTTCAATGTCTAGAACCCCGGCTAAATAATTGGGTTGGTTAGCAACAATACCTACCGGCTGTCCGTCAAATTTGGCAAAACCAACAACAATATTTTTGGCATAATTTCTATGAATTTCAAGAAATTCCGAATAGTCAACAATAGTATGAATAACGTCGGTTATATTGTAGGGTTGATTTGGATTCTCCGGAATAATTTCATTCAATAAATCATCGAGACGATCAATCGGATCGTTACATTCAGTAACAATCGGGTCTTCAAGATTATTTTGAGGGAGATAACTTATCAGTTTCCGAAGGATCATTAGTCCTTCTTTTTCATTTTCAACTAAAAATTGTGCAACACCTGATTTTGATGCATGAATTTTACCGCCACCTAAATCCTCAGTGCTGATACTTTCGCCGGTTACAGTTTTAACTACTTTAGGACCGGTAACAAACATGTAGGAATTTTGCTCGGTCATCATGATAAAGTCGGTGAGGGCAGGGGAGTAAACAGCCCCACCTGCACAGGGGCCAAAAATGGCTGAAATTTGCGGTATAACACCGGAAGCAAGAATGTTTCGTTCAAAAATTTCGGCATATCCGGCCAGCGATGTAACGCCTTCCTGGATACGTGCACCACCTGAATCATTTATACCTATGACCGGCGCTCCGGCTTTCATAGCCATATCCATTACCTTGCAGATTTTTTGTGCAAAAGTTTCAGAAAGTGAACCTCCGAAAATTGTAAAATCCTGCGAGAAAACATAAACTACTCTTCCATCAATCGTTCCATGCCCTGTAACTACCCCGTCACCTAGAAATTTGCTTTTTTCCAGTCCGAAGTTGGTACAACGGTGGGTAACAAACATGTCAAACTCTTCAAAACTTCCTTCATCAAGCAACAACTCAATCCGCTCGCGAGCTGTAAATTTGCCTTTTCTGTGTTGCGATTCTATGCGACTGATTCCACCACCAAGTTTTGCCTCAGCACGTAAATCAATTAGTTTTTTTATTTTATCCTGGGTACTCATTATATAAAATCGGTTGTTGTTTTATTTATTTTTTACCACAAATTTCAGTTAGCACACCTAATGTCGATTTTGGATGAAGAAAACCTATGTTTAATCCTTCCGCTCCTTTTCTGGCCGATTTGTCAATTAGACGAATTTCCTTTTCTTCTAATTCGTTCAGAGATTTATTTACATCATCAACAGCAAAAGCAAGATGATGGATTCCCTGACCTTTCTTTTCCAGAAATTTGCCAATTGGACCTTCGGGGTCAGTACTTTCCAAAAGTTCAATTTTGGTTTGGCCAACCATAAAAAATGCTGTTTTTACTTTTTGGTCTGCAACTTCTTCAATTGCATAACATTTTAAGCCAAGTTTTTCTTCGTAAAATTGAATTGCCTCATCTAAGCTATTTACTGCAATTCCAATGTGTTCAATATGAGATATGTTCATCTTATTTAGAATTATTATAAAGTGTTTATTGTCAGAATTTTAAAGGTGCAAAGTTACTTTTCTGTTTGTTCTTAAAGTTCAAAATGAAAAAACAATTCAAATTTGAATATGAAATTCAGAAATAATTAATATTGACATTTTGCCTCCTGTTTACTACGTGTTCTGTATAAAAAAAGGCAGAACCCAGTCTGCCTTGTTATCCTAATTTTTTACTGTTCGTCCCATATAAAATGGAAGTGTGGACCAAAGCGTTCAAAAGCAGCTTTATCCAGTTCTTCCTGATGATCGGGATGTGCAATGGATATTATCAGTTTTGCACGATCCTGCAGAGTTCTTCCATATAAATTAACTGCACCAAATTCAGTAACCAACCAGTGAATATTAGCACGTGTACTAACTACACCGGCTCCAGGGGTTAAGATTGGTGCAATTTTACTTATTCCTTTATTGGTAACTGAGGGCATGGCAATAATTGGTTTTCCGCCTTTACTTAAAGAAGCTCCGCGCAGAAAGTCAATCTGTCCACCCACACCAGAATAGAATTTTGTTCCTATAGAGTCAGCACAAACCTGTCCGGTTATATCAATCTGCAATGCTGAATTTATTGCTGTAACTTTTGGATTTTTTGCAATTATATTAACACGGTTGCTGTAGCCAACATCATTCATCAAAACTCCCGGGTTGTCGTCAACAAAATCATATAATTTCTTCGATCCCATGAGGAAAGTGGCCACCATTTTGCCTTTATCAATTTTTTTGTTTTTTCCGTTAACAACACCTTTGTCGACCAATGGCAAAATACCATCCGCAAACATTTCAGAGTGAACGCCAAGATCCTTATGGTTTCCAAGCATCGTTAAAACAGCATTTGGAATAGCGCCAATACCCATTTGAAGAGTTGCACCGTCCTCGACTAATTCTGCTACGTATCCTCCAATTTTGCGATCTGTATCGCTAATAGGTCCTGGTTCAGCTGCTACCAATTCGCTGTCATCCTCACAGAAAAGATCAATTTCATTGATGTGAATCATGGCATCGCCAAATGCACGGGGTACATTTGGGTTTATAATCGCAATTACAGTGTCGGCTTTTTCAACTGCCGCCAATGTAGAATCAACGGATGTTCCGAGTGATACATATCCGAATTTATCCGGAACCGATACCTGAATCATTGCAACGTTTACTTTCAGATAACCTTCGCGAATCAAACGTTGTGTTTCCTGAAGGAATACAGGAATATAATCCGCATAACCTGCCTGGGTTTGTTTTCTGACATTATGAGCCACAAAAAAAGATTCCAATTGAAAGATCCCTTCAAACTCAGGATTTACATAATCAACTGCTCCTTCTGTATGGATGTGTTGAATTCTTACATTTCTGAATTCTTTGTTTCTTCCTCTTTCGCACAATGCTTTAATTAACGGATGTGGCGTAACGGCTACACTATGCATATGCACACGATCGTTTGATTTTACTACTTTTACTGCCTCTTGTGGCGTAATGAATTTTATATTTTTCATGGTTTCCGGACTATAAATCAGGTTTTCGAATTAAAGGCGGCAAATATAGAAAAACAATCTGCTTTTTTAACTTTCGAATATCAGAAATATTTGTTCAAAAGCTTTTGTAAAGTATATGTTAATTTCACAACATTTTTTTATAAAATAATTGTCGTTGACACCGTCCTTACCAAACAAAATTAAGCAAAGACATGGTAAATAGGAATACAAAATGCAGAACAAATTTTTTTTACTGCTGTCGTAAATGAATAGGTTTCGAAGCTGAACTGTCTGGAATCAGTAACAGATTGGTTGAAGAAATTAAAAAATGGTTTCGATAAAATTGATTCAAATCTATTTTTCAATTGTTAAATTTAAATCGAAAAAAGAACCAAGTTTTTTTGATTTTCCTTTAATAAACATGTTAGGAGAAACAATAACAAAAAAACTCCCACCGAAGCGGGAGTACAGGAATTTTTTTCCTTCGGCATCCCGATAGCTATCGGGAGCCTTATTGTGATAAGATGTAAAATTGAGATAAGATTCAACCAGGCACAAAAAAAGGCCTCATATGCTGAGACCTTTTCGTATAAATCGATTTTTTAAAATCTTTTTTCTTTGATTCTGGCTTTTTTACCGGTACGTTCACGCAGGTAAAAAATTCTTTTTCTGCGAACACTACCATGTTTGTTTACTTCAATACCGTCAATAAAAGGTGAGTACATGGGGAAGATACGTTCTACTCCGATATTCCCCGACATTTTACGAACAGTAAAGGTTTTTGTGGAACCGGTTCCGCGAACCTGAATAACCACACCACGGAAATTCTGAATCCTTTCTTTGTTACCCTCTCTAATTTTGTAACTAACTGTAACGGTATCACCTGCACCGAATTTTGGAATTTCGGTTTCTACAGCGAATTCGTTTTCAACTACTTTAATTAAATCCATTTCTGATACTTTTTATTAATGTTGGCAATGTATTCCGTTCTAATAACAGAAAAGAGATTGCTTAAAACCGGCGCAAAAATAACAAAAAAAATTATTCTGCAAATTTAAATGTACTCCAATTATATTAATTATTTGATTGATTTTCAGAATAAATTGTTTTTTAATGTTCTGATTCGCCAATTACTTTAAAATGGTCACCGGTACTTTTTACTAATGCTTTATACCACCATTCGGGATATCCGGGCTGCAGCGGTGAGGGTGGCATGCCGGTTTCTGTCCGTTCAAATTCCCGTCTTTTTCAAGTTTTATATTTCCATCTATATACTTGATTAACAGATACTGACCTAATTCTTTCCAACGCTGTGTCATATTATTTGCCTCGTTTACAGAATATTCTGTAACAAATTTTTGAGCCATTTCCTTGCTGACAGAATTATATAAATTTTCAGCAGCCTTGTCAACTGAAGGTAGAAAGGAAATAAATTTGTTTTCCAACTCATTTTGCACTTTTTGAACATCTTTAATCATATCGTTGTAACGCAGATAGGCAAAATTTGAAACCCAGTTAAAAGCCCAGAAAGCAGAAGTTTCACTATAGGTAAGTAGATCACCGTTTCCTACTTTAAAACATTCGGGAATTTCTGTAATACCGCAATACATAGGAACATAACACGTACTGTATGTATCGTCTACTCCAAACCAAAGAATTCCGCCAATGGGGTCGGGGAGCCAGCTTCTGCACTCTGCCACAAATGAAAATCCGGTTTGTTGAGTTGAAATGGCTCTTTCGTTGCAATATTCCACTGAATCAACTTCCCATGTCAATCCTCTCCATCGGTATGGTAGCTGATAAGGGCCTGCGCCAATGTCCTGTGTCATATCCAGCTCTGTTCCTTCAAAATGGTCACGCATCATACCCATTACATCCTGAACTGATAATTTTGTATCTGGTTTTATCCATAAGGGCAGACGGTTATTTGGAATGTTATTTTCATCGTATTCGATTAAGCCTTTTGCATAATCAGCATATTTTTCCATTCCATTAGCTACTTTGTTGAAACCTGCCCAAACACGTGCATCACAAAATCGTGCTCCTTCAAAATTAACTGGTGCGTAGACATCGGAAAAACTAAAGTTTTCGTCAGTTCCGTTGTACCAGCCTTTTTCACGGGCAAAAGAAATAACATCTTCAGAATACAGACAGTTTTCCTGATCGTTGAGAGGAAATGTGGTAATACGTGCCTGATTGGCATGCCCGCTGATATATCCGTCAGGAATTTTTACTGCCACCCAAACTGCACCTTTTTCTTCTTCTCCTTTTCCAATCATTTCCAGAATCCAGACTTCATCAGGATCGGCGATAGAAAAAGATTCGCCCGAACTGTAGTAGCCATATTCTTCAACAAGTTCAGCCATTATTCTGATAGCTTCACGTGCTGTTTTAGCGCGTTGCAGCGTAACATAAATAAGACTTCCGTAGTCCATAATTGCGCCGTTCTGACTTCCAAGTTCGCTTCTTCCTCCAAATGTTGTTTCGCCAATTGCTACCTGGTGTTCGTTCATGTTTCCAATCACACTATAGGTATGCGAGGGTTGAGGAATCTGACCCAAATATTCACCGGTATCCCATTCGTAAATGTCACGCATTGCCCCTGCGGGATAATCCTGAGCCGGCTGAAAATATAATTCGCCGTACAAAGTGTGCGAATCTGCTGCATAGGTTATCATTGTTGAACCGGTGATTGAAGCTCCTTTGGTAATTAGAAAGTTTGTGCAACCACTGGAAAGCTGATAATTCGTAATAATTAAAACAAAAAGAAGTGTTCCAAATAGTGATAATTTTTTCATAGTAATATGATGTTGTTATTTTTATCAAAGGGAGCAAATATAACGAAATCCTGATTTGAGGATATGACTTTTATTTGGTTGTATTTTACCAGTTCAGGAAATGAGAAATTTGTTTATTTAAATTTTCTATTTCCAGAAAGTGCCTTCGTAAGTCGTTGTATTTTGTTTGTTGTCAGTTACTTTTAAGAACAATTTATGCCTTTTGCCCGTTTCAAAACGTTCCGGATCAAAATAATACACTATCTGATTTATTCTCGGATCGTATTCAAACAATACCCAATTACCATCGATAAAACCTTCATATTTATTTATACCTGAAAGTTTATCGGATATTCTAAAACGAATGCGGTTGGCTTCGGTAAGTGTATTTTTATCTTTAATACTTAATGGTACAATTGAGGGAGAAACGGTGTCAACTGCCACAGTGTAGTTTCCAAAATTACTCATTTCTCCGATTACCCAACCATTTTCAAATTTACCACCAGCCGAGCTAAAGGTTCCCCGTGTTGTATCCACAGAGACCAGAAGCGCTTTTGGTTCAAGGTATTCAGGAAGCCCGCTTGTTTTTATTTTTATACGAGCGCTCCTGTGAAGCGGTACTGTTTTATTATTGACAATATGCAAATCTGAGAAGAAATCAGGATCGGCAGGGATGGTCTTGTACTGAAATTCAATATTGGTATATAAAGCATCTTCAGGAATACTTATCTCAAAATTATTTGTTGCCCACCGGTTGCCCTTATTGTATGCAAATATTTCAGTAAATGGTTCTTTTTCAACATTAATTTCCTTAAAACTACTTTTTACCTTAAATTCCAAAATAGACGAATTTCCATAGGTGTCTTTCAATATTACCTGGACGGAATGGACATTGTTATCATCAAATCTGCATATGCCCCTGTTTTTATCGTAGTTATAAACTGATAACTTATTGCCGGGTTCTATCCATGTTTTCTGGTATCTTATCCCTGAATTTATATACTTTTCATAATCAATAAAACTGTTGATATATTTTGTTTCATCAAACGAAAATTTATCCTGGCGGTAGACAAAACAAACTTCATCATCAACATTCAGTTCAATAGAGTATATCCCGCATTTACTCCACGAGTTATCAAAGTAGTCCTCTGCCTGAACTGCAAAACCAATGTTTCCAAAAACGGGAACGGTGGGATTACTTTTTAAGTGGTACTTACCATCGTAAAAAACTACAGGAAAGACACGTTTTTTACCATCACCGTTTGAATGGGATAATTCATCGAGCGGCGCAATCAGTAGTGAAGTGATTTTAGGGGCTGTGTTGTCAACCACAGGGAAGTTATATTTTAGGGGATTTAACGGCTCCTCAGTTTCTGTATTTCTTATTTCAAAATGGAGGTGAGGCCCGCCAGAACTTCCGGTATTGCCACTTTTTGCAATCTCATCACCTTGTTTTACCGGAAATATGTTTTTAGAAGTAGAAATATCAACGTTAAAAGACTGCTTCTCATATTGAATATTTTTGACGTATTCATCAATGTCTTTTCTAAAGTTGTTCAAATGTCCGTAAACACTTGTGGTTCCATTGGGGTGATCGATATATAATGCATGTCCGAAACCAGTGGGAGAGACTACAATTCTCGAAATAAAACCGTCGGCAACAGAGTAAACCGGTAATCCTGTAACAGATTGTGTTTTGATATCAATGCCTGAGTGAAAATGGTTACTTCTCAATTCGGCAAAACTTCCGCTTAGCAGTATGGGAATTTTTAAAGGCGGTGCATATTCAATGTTTTGGCCTTTTAAATTGGTTGAAATGAGAAGAATGAGTATCAGTAAATAATTGTGCATAAACGGTATTTATTGAACAGGTAAATTTAGTTTTTCATTTTATAAACTGGATTTATCTGATTATTATTTTTCCATTGTGTAATATTTTGAAATAATGTTTGGATTTTATAAAACTTTCCATCAGAATATTCTAAAAATAACCGTTTCGATAAAACTTATGAACAAAAAGGTTCTCAATTCTTTCATTTATGGACAATCGTTTTTACAATATGCGAAAAATATTAACTTTGTCGCTGAAATGCAGCTAAAATGACTGATGAAGATCGCTTGCTTCTTAATGATTTTAAGGCAAATATACAGCAGTTGTTTGATGAATTTGAACAATTGAATTCAGAAAAAAAATTGCTGGAAAATAAAGTTGAAACTTTAAAAAATGAGATAGAATTATTGGAGCAGACGAAAGCGAACTTGAACAGGAGCAATGAACAATTGGAAATAGCAAACCGGATTTTATCGGGGAACGATGAAAACAGGAAAGCGAAACAAAAAATAAACAGGTTAATACGGGAAATTGATAAATGTATCGCATTACTAAATAAGTAATGGCAGGTGAAAAAGAATAATTTTAGAATACATATTAAGATTGATAACCGGACTTATCCGCTGGAAATCAATCGTGAAGATGAAGAGAAATATAGATTAGCTGCAAAATTGGTCAACGATACGGTCCTAAAATTCAGAGGTTTGTTTCGTGACAACGATTCACAGGATATACTGGCAATGAGTGCTTTTCAGATTGCGTTAAGTGTTGCCGAGATAAAGGAAAGTGAAGATAAAAATCTTTTCATCGAGGAACTTAAAAATATAAATGATGATATTTCAGATTTTTTGAAAGAAAAGTTGAAGAAATAGATTTTAAAAATTATAGATATTTATCAAGACCCGTACTAAATTATGCTGTTAGTCAGTGTAATTTATTGCGGGTTTTTAATTAATTAAATTAATAGGAATGGAAATAATAGACATATTGATAGGAGCAGCAGCTGGTTTTGTTGGTGGAGGTGCACTGGCCTATTTTATTTGGGATAAAGCTCTTAAAAAGAAGAAAGATACAATTATTGCCGATGCAAAATCGGAAGGTGAAGTTCTTAAAAAGGATAAAATTCTTCAGGCAAAAGAAAAGTTTTTGCAATTAAAATCTGAGCATGAAAAATATATTCATGACAAGAACTCTCACATTAATAATTTGGAAAATAAATTAAAACAGCGCGAAAGTGGATTAAATCAAAGGAGGGATGAGTTAAATCGAAAGACAAAAGAATTCGAAACCACACGTAAAGAGGTTGAGGTAATTCGCGAAAACCTGAATGCACAATTACAACGCGTTGAAAATAAAAGTGAGGAACTGGATAAACTTTTTCGTCAGCACGTAGAGAAATTGGAACAAATTTCAGGTCTTTCAGCGGAAGAGGCAAAATCCCAATTGGTAGAGTCACTGCAGGAAGAAGCCAAATCAGAAGCAGTTTCATACATTAATGAAATAATGGAAGAAGCCAAACAAACGGCAAACAAAGAAGCAAAAAAGATTGTAGTGAAATCTATACAACGGGTGGCAACTGAAACTGCCATTGAGAATGCTGTAACGATTTTTCATATTGAAAGTGACGAGATTAAAGGACGTATTATTGGAAGGGAAGGACGAAATATTCGCGCGCTGGAATCAGCAACCGGTGTTGAAATTGTTGTTGATGATACTCCGGAAGCGATTGTACTTTCTGCTTTTGATCCGGTGCGTAGGGAAATAGCCAGGTTGGCGTTGCATCAGTTGGTGACCGACGGAAGAATTCATCCGGCAAGGATTGAGGAGGTGGTTCAGAAAGTTAAAAAACAAGTCGAAGAAGAAGTGATTGAAACCGGTAAACGTACGGCCATTGATTTGGGAATTCATGGATTACATCCGGAATTAATTCGCCTGATTGGTAAAATGAAATACCGTTCTTCATACGGCCAGAATTTGCTTCAACACTCAAGGGAAGTGGCAAATTTGAGTGCCATTATGGCATCGGAATTAGGATTAAATCCTAAAAAAGCAAAACGAGCAGGTTTATTACACGATATTGGCAAGGTGCCGGATGACGAGCCGGAATTACCGCATGCAGTATTGGGCATGAAGTTGGCTGAAAAATACAAAGAAAAACCAGACATAACCAATGCGATTGGTGCTCATCATGACGAAGTTGAAATGCAATCGTTGCTTGCCCCAATTGTGCAAGTGTGCGATGCTATTTCTGGAGCTCGTCCGGGAGCCAGAAGAGAAGTTGTGGAATCATATATTAAACGTTTGAAAGATTTGGAAGACCTCGCGCTTTCCTATCCCGGCGTGATGAAAACTTATGCTATTCAGGCCGGACGTGAATTGCGGGTAATCGTTGGTGCAGATAAAATGAGCGATCAGGAAACTGAACAACTTTCATTTGATATTTCTAAACGAATTCAGGATGAAATGACTTATCCCGGACAAATTAAAATTACTGTAATCAGGGAAACCCGCGCAGTGAGTTACGCGAAATAAAATAAAGTAAATATCATCATATTTTAAAGGTCATCGTACAGATGGCCTTTTCTTTTTCTAAAGAGTTCTAAAAGTGATTTTATTTTTTCTTCTTTTTCCTGGAAACCCAATGACTGATATGATTCTTCCAAAGATTCGAGTAAACGTTGAATAAAGAACAAATCTGTTTTTGGTTCAGTAAACGATTGCACGGGTTCGTACTTATTTTTTCGCAAATGATATTCAATTTCTCTGCGGCTTGTTATCGAACCTTTATTAGATGGATTGATGTAAAACAAAACATCTGAATTTCTGATATTTCCATGTACTTTTTTGGCCAGGTCAGGATCAACAATTGCAATTAACGGATTACGAGGGAAATCGATAAATTGTGTTGGTAATTCCAGTTGACGGGCAATTATTACATATAATATACTAATCGAAATTGGATTGCCGTGTTTCGTATCTAAAATCTGATTTAAGAAACAATTTTGAGGCGACTGGATATTGTTGTGATTTATAGAATATCCATTTATGCCAAAAAGAAAGTGATTTAAAATGGTTGTTTTTTCAAGAATGGTAAGTGAGTTATTAAATTCAAGCCAGATTGATTTTCGGAGGTTATCTATTTTCTGATCAACTTTTAATAAATTCAGATCAGGATATTGAAAACGATCTACGGCCAGAAAACCAGTCAGCAAATCGTGATCAGGAGAATCAACCCATTTCTTAATCAACTTCCTGGTTTGTTTAAACTGAAGATTTTGAATCAGGTTTTCAATTCTTTCCTGGCTGTTTTCATCAAAACTCGATTCCCATTTTTCTTCCAATGCCGGGATAATTCTGTGATTTTCTTTTAGCAGTTCCTTTTCAACCACTTCAAAAACTTCCTGGTCGGGGTCGTCCAGCAAATCAATAAGCGCCTTAATTTTTTGTTTATCCATTTTTGATTAATTGGTTAAACCATCTAAAACTTTTGTTATTAGTTTTTCCATTACCTCATGATAGCTTTCGTTGGCAGTTAATGAAACTCTGTTTGCGATAATCAGGCAAATCGTTAATGCATTATGTCCCAGCATTCTGGATAAACCGTAAATGGCTGAGCATTCCATCTCAAAATTTGTTATTCTAAGGTCGTCAAATGAAAATTCTTCAATTTTTTTATTCAACTCGGGAACGGCCAGTGGCAAACGCAATTTTCTTCCCTGCGGGCCATAAAATCCCGGTGCTGATATGGTAACGCCTTTGTTGAATTCTTCATTGTCGAACTTTGAAAGAAGCTTTTTTGAAGCATCCACAACGTAAGGCGTTGGAAATGATTTGTCCCAGTTCGTAAAATGTTTAAATGCTTTTTCGAAAGCCAGATCTGAAACATCCTCTCTGTTTGCATAAAAATTTAGCATTCCGTCGAACCCAATCGCTTTTTGAGAAACAACAAATGAATTAACCGGTAAATCTAGCTGTAAACCACCAGAGGTACCTATCCTTACTATATTTAATGAGGTTTTTTTTCTCTTAATCTCACGTTTCTGCAAATCAATATTAACCAGTGCATCCAATTCATTTAAAACAATGTCAATATTATCCGTCCCAATTCCAGTTGAAATTACGGTTATTCGTTTTTTATTATAAATGCCTGTAACTATTTTAAATTCACGGTTTTGTACGGTAAACTCAATCTCCGAAAATAAGGATGAAATAACATCTACACGCCCTGGATCACCTACAAGAATTATTTGTTCTGAAATATTTTCAGGATGCAAATGCAAATGGAAAATAGTTCCATCATTATTTAAAATTAATTCTGATTTTCCTATCATATACTCTGTTTATGTTGGCTAAAATATTCAAAATAAGATGAGTAGCCAATAGTAAACATAAAAACATATAAACAGTTAAGACCTGAAAAATTATTTTCATAGCCTTAAATTGTTGAAATCTCCAATTTTATAATCCGCATAATTAGAATGTATTAGTATAATTTCTATTTTTGATTGAATAAAACCTAAATTATAATACCAAATGTCATTCAAAATTTTTTCGCTTCAGCTTACCGGTAAAATAAAACCTGTTGAAAAAATCGAAAAACAACGCGATGATCTGAATAAAAATTACCAGGAATACTTAATGGTAGAAAAGTCGGAGGAGTTGAAAGAGTATCAGGAATTAGAGAAATTGGTCAATTCATCTGAGTTCAAAAAAAAGAAAGCCGAAATTGAAAGGCTTCAATTCAAAGGAAGCAAAGAGTATAATGAATTGATGGAATTGGCGAAACTGGAAAAATCAAAAAAAATTAAACGATATTTTAAAGTTGCAGACTCTCCGGATATCTCAAGGTTCAATAAAATATCAGAAACAGATAAACCTGAGGAATTTAAAAAGCTTAAAGAATATGTAAGCGGGGGAAAATTTGCTGCTGAAAAAAAGGAGAAAAAAGAAGAAGCTCTGGCAAAGAAGAATAAATATAAATCTTTAAAAGGAGATTCAGATCTTCGGTTCTATTTGAAATTTAAAAAATCATCCCTATATAAGAACTATCTCGATGTTAAATCATCAAACGATTTAAAACGACGAAAAGAATTAAAAGATCTGACTTCTTCAAAAGAATTTTTAGAAAGAAAAGCCTACCTGGAAGATAAAAACAAATGGGAGAAGACAGATGAGTTTAAAAGTATGAAAAGATATGAGGATATTAAAAAGCAGCCTCATATTCAAAATTATTTCAAATATAAAAACAGTACTGATTTTGATTTTATTAAAAATTGGGAATTAACTTTTGAGGATAATTTTTCGGGAGCCTTGAGTTCTGAGAAATGGTCGGTTGTGAATAAATGGTCGGGAAAAATTATTGGAGAGAATTACTCATTACCTGGTGATTTACACTACTTTACGTCTGGCAAAAATGTTAAGACCAATAACAAACTTACCATTGAAGTTAAAAAAGAAAGTGTTACAGGAAAAATCTGGAAAATGTCAGCTGGTTTCGTACCTTCTGATTTTGAATATACATCAGGTTTGGTAGCATCAACAGAAAGTTTTGGGGAAGGCAATGAGATTTTTGAAGCTAAAATAAAATTTACTCCTGTTAAACAATTGGTAAGTACATTATATTTGGCAGCTGAAAATAATACTCCAATGGTTCACCTGCTTGAGATGGGGAAAAAAAACAGACTTGGGATTTCGAAATTAGATACTAATGGAAAGATTCAAATGGATGGATTGGATATTTCAAACTTGAAAACCGATAAGTGGTATATATTTACCATTGAAAAATCAGGTTCAACTTTTATTTGGAAAATTAATGAAACTGAAGTTTTCAGACAGAGTAAAGACATACAGCAACCATTATTTTTGAATGCCTCAACTGTTGTTGTTGATAATATACCCGGTCATTCGTTACCAAATAATTTTGAAATTGAGTGGGTAAAATGTTATCGAAAAAATAAATAGATAAGAAACGCAGGCTTTAATTAATAGTAGGTTAAAATCCCCTTTTGTTAAAAAGTACATACCCAAAGTTTAGAGTTATATACAGGTTTGTATTTTCTTTTTCATAATAGTTGAGAGCTAAGCTTATGGGGCCAATTCCGGTTTGATAAACCAAAGCAGCCATTCCCTGCAAATAATAATTTTCAAATGTGTTTGTATTTTGGTAGGCTGTTAAATCAGTATTGCTTAATTCCTCTTTCATAGGCACAAAGCCGTATCCTTCAAATCGCAGGTGAACAGAAGGATTAAAATTTATAATTGCACTTAAACCTCCTGCCAGATAATTATTTGAATGAAAATTTTCTATAAATAGTGATTTACTGTGTGGAGTGGGATAGAAGCCGGGTGCAGCCAGCAAGGTTGATCGATAATTTTGCATTAAAGTCTTGTCACTTAAAACAGCCTCCGCATGGGTTCCCAATGAAAAAGCTTTTCCAAATTTGAAGTATTTTGTTGTATGCGCTTTTAATATATAGAAGTTGTGGTTTTTACTGGTTTTTACTTTACTTGTCGATGTAGAACCCGGGATATTGGTTTCTTTACCGGTAATATATTTTGCTGAAATACACGCGAATTCTCCTTCTGTAGCATACTGTTTATAATTTAATGAATTGCTCTCAATACCCGCTTGCGTTATAAATCCATTAAAATTTGTTTTGTCCGGATCGTCTTCTTTTTTAAATACGTCAGTTTGATAATATTCATCTGCTGACCTGGAATATGCAATTCCGGTATAGAATTTTCGATGAACTCCTAAAGGAAAACCCATTTCCAAACGAGAATTAATTTCATCCTGAATAATATAGGGAGGACGAACATCTTCAAAAAACAATTCAGAACTGGATGCGAAAAAATCCCATCGATTTAAGGTAGTGTAACCTGCAAGATAAACGGGATATCTCCATGGGAAATCAATTCTTCCACCCAATTTAAATGAACTATAGAAGCGTCCAAAGTATATATTTGAATTCAGATTGTATGCTCTTCCATTGAATGTTCGGTAATCCAGACTGGCAAATCCCTGGTTAATTGGTTTTGTGGAAATATTTCCACCAATATTAATTTTTAATTTTTTTTCCGGTTCCACTTTTAAGTGCAGATCGAAATATCCTGTTTTCTCATTGTATCTTGCTATTGGCCGAATGGATTTTACATTTTCATCAGCAACTAATTTGAAATATTCCTTTTTTAATAAATCCAGAGATATTACATTAAAGCGGTGTTTTATAGATTGGATTATGAACCTGGTTTGTGCAGGATCGCCAATTCCTTCAACCTGAATATTCTGGAAAAAAAGTTCTGGTTTTTTTTCGTTGAAACTTTGCCGTTTTTGTTGAACTTCTTCCTTCGAAACACGACGACTGATTCGCGTTTTAATACTGTCAATTAGATTTTCTGCTGTGTGTTCTCCCTGGGCAATAATTGTTTCTGTTTTATTAAAATCAAGTAAATTGATATTGGTAAAATGTGTCTCAAGTAAGATTCCGTCTTCAGGTTTTATTTCAAAATTAGTTGGTCTCATTAACATATTTGAGATTTGTTCCATTACATCGTCAGGAGCGGCAGCCCGTGGATCGTTGGCAACTTTATGTCCTATAATGATATCAGGTTTGTATATTTTTGTCATTAAATCATGTGGAAAATTGTTAATAATTCCACCATCAAACAACAGGGTATCATTAATTTCTATTGGTTTAAAATAAAGAGGAACTGTCATGGATGCCCGGATTGCTTCTCCTAAATCACCTTTTTTCAATACAACGGGTTTGTGGTTATAAACATCGGTAGCAACACAAAAGAAAGGAACCATTAGGCTGTCGAAGTTATTTTTGCATGCAGAATTTGTTGAGGCGAGTAACTCCATGAAAGCGAAATCCATCTGTTCTTCAGGGATTATACTTGTCGGAGGTAACAATCTTACTTTATCATCTCTCTTTGTTAGCCTTAGTTCAAGCCAGGAGGGATTTAGTTCGGGTTGTTTGAAATAATACCTGTATTCTTCCTGTATTTTTCCGGTTGACCAAAAATAAAAATCGTCCGACTTAAATAAAGATTCCATTTCATCGGGAGTATAACCGGCTGCATATAATCCACCTACAATAGCACCGATGGAAGTTCCAGCTATAAAATCAATTGGGATATTATTCTCTTCAAGCACCCGAATAACACCAATATGGGCCATGCCTTTTGCTCCGCCACCACTCAAAACCAGTCCAACTGACTGAGCCTGAGATTCAATTATAAATAGAAAGATTAGAAAAAACGTAAGCTGGAATTTTCTATTCATGGCCTTAACTTGTGATTATTCGAAAGTATCAAAACTACAAAAATCAATTGTAGAATTGAGTTGAAATTTTAGTAAGGCTCTGATTTTCTCGGTAAAAAGAAGAAAAACTAGAGTAAATAAAGAACAATAGGAATATTTATAAATATTGTAAGCTTAGGATTCTATTTTTGACTTTAAGCTTTGGAAGCCTTCCCCGAGAATTTCTTTGGTATCCATAACAGTTATAAATGCATCAGGATCTATTTTACTAATATATTCTTCTAAAATTGCTACTTCACGACGACTAACTACAGTATATATAATTTGTTTTTCATCGCCTGTATAAAGTCCTTCTCCCTTTAGATAGGTTCCACCTCTTTCCAAATCAACTAAAATTTTTTGTTTTATCTCCAGATGTTTTTTTGAAATGATAAGTAAGGCCTTGTTATAATCTGCTCCTTCCAGTGTCATGTCAATGGCACGACCGGTAATGTAAATCGCAACCCAGGAATACAACGGAATATGCCAGTCCTGAAATGCTACTAATCCAAGCAAAACGATTGTCGAATCAACATAAATCATAAGTTTTCCGAGTTGAAGACGCGTGTATTTGGCAATAATCATTGCAATAATATCCGAACCACCTGAAGTGGCTCTTGACTTAAAAATCAAGCCGAGTCCGAATCCAATTAATACTCCGCCAAAAACACATGACAGCAAAACATCATCTACCAAAGGAATATTTCCATCGGCACGAAAGTAGGTTATTCCGTCAATAAAAACAGAAGCTAAAACAAAGCCTACAATGGTTTTAATTCCGAAACGAGGCCCCAAAATTTTTATACCTATAAAAGTTAGAGGGATGTTTAGGATTAAACCAAAAAGCCCCACAGGTATTCCATCCGGCCAGATTGCAAATACACCTTCAGTAAGATAATGAACAACAATTGCAATACCGTACACACCCCCGGGAACAATTTTATGCGGAGTAATAAAATATACGTAACCGGTTGCTAAAATAATTGAGCCTGTAAAAATTAACAGGTAATCAATAATCCATTTTTTGCTGAAAATTTTGTCTTTTGTCAGGAAAGCCATATCATTTTTTTTGCAAATCACACGAAAATATTAGACAAAATCTTTGATATTTATCATGATAAAATGACAGAAAAGGATTGTATTTATTTTGGAAAATTTTAGTCCAATACGAACCGATAAGAAATCGTACCTTGCTGAAAAGCAGGAGCACTTTCATCGGCATTAAATTTTGCTTTTAAGGCAGCCTGTTTTGCTTCGTTCCAGAATTGCTGGTTCATTATGGTTGTTCCACGAACGCCGGGTTCTGCGGCGGTTACATTTCCATATTTATCGACAGTGACACTAACTACAACAACACCTTCATCGTTGCTGGGGTAACCGGGTTTTGGTAAAGATTTTCCTGAACGGCCGGCAAGACTGAATGATATACCTGAACCTTGGTTTCCTGAGCCACTTCCTCCTTGTCCGTAGTTTCCTGCATTTGGATCTCCGGTTGGAACACCCTGGTTTCCTCCCGGAAAAGTAGCACCCTGGCTTTCTCCGTCACTATTTCCTTGTCCACCTGCTCCGGAACCACTTTCCCCAAAAGCGCCCTGTGCCCTTGAATTTATTTCACTTATTTTGCGTTGTTCTTCTTCTCTTCTTTGTCGTTCAGCTTCTGCCTGTCTTTGTCTTTCCAGTTCAGCTTGTCTTTCCAGCTCTCTTTCTGCCTCTATTCTTTCCCGTTCAGCCTGACGTTGTCTTTCCAACTCCAATTCAGCCTGTCTTTTTCTTTCTTCTTCCCGCTGTATTCGTAATCTTTCTGCTTCTTCCTCTTTTCTCTTTTTTTCAGCTGCTTCAATTGCTGCAGTTTCTTCATAATCCTGTGTCATAGCAACTTCTTCAGCAGGTTGCGGCTCGGGAACAGAGGGCGGTGGCGTGGTAACTGGAGGTGCAGCTTCCTGTTGCTGTTCTTCCTGCTGAACGGGTTGTGCTTGAACCGGTTCAGGGGCTCTTCTTTGCGGACTTGGTTCACGATCACCCAATCCGTTATCACTGGTTCCAAAGTTTACAAGAATTCCTTCTTCTCCGGGTAGTGGCAGTGGAGTGAAAAAACCCAGAAAAATAAGTAACAGGAGAATTGCAACGTGATAAATTATTGTTCCTATTATTCCTTTTTTATGTTCTTCGTAAAAACTCATTTTACCCCTCCGGAGCAGTTGCTAAAATCATTTTGTAACCATTCCTCCTCGCTATATTCATAATTTTTACTACTTCTTCTACCGGTACTGTTTTATCTGTATGTAACGAAATATAAATGTCATCGTTACCTCTACCATACTTATTTTGTAGAAATGGCTCTATCTCATTAAAGGCAACTCTTGTTTGATTTCCGTTATCATTAATATAGTACCTTATATCCTTAGTAATAGATATGGCAGTAATAGGTTTCGCTGCCGTTTGATTATTGCTTTGCGGAAGCAACAATTTTAATGCATTTGGCGCAATCAATGTAGAAGTAACCATAAAGAATATGAGCAACAGAAATACAATATCTGTCATCGATGACATACTGAATGCAGCATTAACTTTATTTCTTCTTTTAAGTGCCATAAAAATTTAATTAGGCAGGTTCATTTAGTAAGTCCATAAATTCTGATGTAGTAGCTTCCATTTTGAAAACTACCTTTTCAACATTAGAGACCAAAATATTATAAGCAAAATACGCAATAATACCAACAATCAATCCGGCAACAGTTGTAACCATAGCTTGGTAAATACCCGCAGATAATAGTGTAACATCGATATTGTTCCCAGCATTCGACATATCATAAAATGCCTGAATCATTCCCATTACCGTTCCAAGAAATCCAATCATTGGCGCCCCTCCGGCAACCGAAGCCAGCACAGGTAGTCCTTTTTCCAGCTTTGAGATTTCAAGATTACCCACGTTTTCAATGGCTGCGTTTACATCTGCAAGTGGTCTTCCGATTCGGCTGATTCCTTTTTCCAGCATCCGTGATGCGGGATTGGAACTGCTCCGGCAAAGCGCAACTGCCGCGTCAATTTTTCCATTTGTAATGTAAACCTTTATTTTTTCAAGTAAACCGGAGTCAAATTTGCCAGCCCTTTTAATTGCAAAATAACGATCAAAGAAAATATAGACCGCAATTACTGAAAGCGCGATTATGGGAATCATAATCCAACCACCCTTCATGGCAAGGTCAATAAACTTGGTTGATATTCCTTCCTGACCTGCGGCTAAAGAATCCATTTCAGGAAGTTGTTCTGTCTGAAACATTAAAAGTTGAAACATGGGTATTTACAGTTATTTTTTTAAACTAAAAACAAAACGAGGTATAACATTAAATATTATTATACCTCGCTAAATTAAGTAATATTTTAAAATCCTATCGGAGGATTTGAATCGTCATTCGTTAAGTTATGAACAATTTGATTTTGATAGTTTATAACCCAAATTCGATATAATAAACGGCAGCCCCGGCAAGATATCCGATTATGGCAAGCCATGATATTTTTTTCAGGTACCAGATAAAGTCTATCTTTTCGAGTCCCATTGCAGCAACACCGGCAGCCGAACCAATAATTAAAATACTACCACCTGTTCCAGCTGTGTAGGCAAGAAATTCCCAAAATGCTCCATCCTGCACAAAAAATGCCTGATAACCTGTTACGCCAACTTCATGTACCGGGTACATTCCCATAGCACCAGCAACAAGTGGTACATTGTCAACGATTGATGATAAAACTCCAATTGCCAAATCAATCAGGAAGATGTTTCCCAATTTTTCATCCAGAAACTGGGCCAGTATATTTAAATGACCTGCCGATTGAAGAGAAGCGACTGCTGAAAGTATACCAAGGAAAAACAAAACTGTGGGAACATCAATTTTTTGAAGTACGGCAGTTACTTTTAATTTCTTTTTGATCTCAATCGGTTTGTCTTTATGTATAATCTCGCCAACGACCCAAAGAATACCTAATGACAGCAACATTCCCATATATGGTGGTAGATGTGTTACAGTTTTAAAAACAGGTACGAATAGTAGTCCTCCAACACCCAGCACAAGAAATAAAATTCTTTCTTTGGAAGTGGTATATTCAATCTCATTTTCTTCCACTTCAGGACGAGATACGTTTCCTTTCATTGTGAAAGATAAAATTGCCAATGGAACAATCATACATACTAAACTAGGCAGGATAACCCCTTCAATAATTTTTAAAGTTGTTACTTGTCCTCCAATCCAAAGCATAATGGTAGTTACATCACCAATTGGCGACCAGGCTCCACCTGCATTTGCAGCTAATACAACCATACTGGCGAAAAACCAGCGTGTTGGTTTATCGTCAATCAACTTACGCAATAAGGCAACAAGCACGATTGTGGTTGTTAAATTGTCTAACAAAGCTGACATAAAGAAAGTTAGGAAACTCAGTATCCAAAGAAGTTTTACTTTGTTGGTAGTTTTAATTTTATCAGTAATAATTTTGAAACCTTCATGTTGGTCAACTACCTCAACAATTGTCATTGCACCAAGAAGGAAGAATAAAATTTCCCCTATTTCGCCAAGATGATGAATTATTTCACTTTCGACAATAAATTCATGCATGGCATGTAACCCGTGTGCATCGGGGTGAGCAGCCACAAACGCCTCCCAGGCAGGACTAAAACCAAGGTGCAAAATATCTTCAGCACCCAAAATGTATAAAACCCAACACAGTGTCCCGATAATTAAAGCTGACGCTGCTTTGTCAACTTTGAGAGGATGTTCCAGAGCTATTGCTGTGTAACCCAGAACAAATACAACAACCATTAAGATAAACATAGTCTTAGTTTTTAGATATTAGTTTTTAGATTAAAGTTTTTAAATCTGTTGATTAATGTCAATTATAAGAAGAATTTAAACGATTTATTATGTTGTAAAAACATGATTTGATGAATTTAATAATTTGGCAACATCATTTTAAAAAGTTGGCAAAATAAAAAAATTTTTTGTTCAGTCAGTCTCTTTTCTTCGGAATAAGGATCCCATTTTTTTTAACAACTCAGGAAATGTGTTGTATTCCTCCTGGAATGAAAATCCAACTCCCTGTGTATATGGTGCTGTCTCGTATATTAAATTATTGTTTGAACGGTTATATGCCTTAAACTGAATTTTTCCACTTGGAATAAGTTTAACATTAATGTCAAAATCTCCCACAAGTTGGCTATTGTTTGTTGAATATGGATTTGTGTTATTTCCGATATTTCCATTAATGGTTACTCTGTCGTTAAACATTTGGGTACTTAGTGCCAGTTCAATCTCATCATCGGTTATTTGGTTGCCAGGTCGGTAATTGAATCCAACATCTACAACATCGCTTATTTGTGATAGCCAGTTGCTCAATTGGTTAGATAAAAATTCGCTGGCTGTAGTTCCTAAAACATTTGGGTTCTGAGCTTCAAATGTACCCCGTAAATATTCAGGAGTATAAAATTTTCCCAACACCAATAGCGACAGAATTTGTTTGTTCATTTCTTCATCCGTGCTAAAATATTGTTGCAATTCATCTACAATTCTGTCTTCGACCGTAGGAAAATCAATTTCAAAATTTATGTTTGGATTGGAAAGCTCTTCACTTAAAATTATTTTACATTCTATGGGAATTCTCTGATTTTGATAAATATTATCGTAATTGTTAACCAACAAATCATATAATGAAGCTTTTAAATCATAGACGGCGTTAAGATTAATATTAGCGTTATAAGGATTACCCGACCAAACTAACGTTCCACCCTGTTCTATCGTAAATCGTTTGTTTATTACATTTTGGAGTGTAAATAAATAATCACCTCTGTCAACGTTGTAGTTTCCTGACAAAGTTATATTTCCTTCATTATCCATTCCAAAAAGTAAGATACCTTCACCCTGTGCCTTTATCACATCACCTATTTGAGAATTGTAAATTAATTGGGCTCGTGCATCAGGCGTTACATTTATAGTAAGGTTCATATTAAAATTCCCGTCGTCTTCATCATCCTTTGTGAAGTATAATCTGGGTTTATCAGTAATTGTGTCTGAAACAAATTGTATGAAATTGTATTGTTCTATTTCCGTTTCATTATCAAGCATTATATTTACTGAGGTTCCGGGTAATGTTGTGCCGGATCCGTTTAAAGTAACATCCTTTCGGAATCCTGATATTGCCAATCTTCCATTAGCGATAACTTTTCCATAAAATTGTTCGTTGTTTTGGGAGGATGTATTTATAGCCAGTATCTTAGGAGAATTCAAAGAAAGATCATAAATCATATCCTGAAAATTCGTATGAGTTAGTGTGCCGTTAAAAATCCCCCTGTTGATCTCACTGTCATGAATAGAAATATTATCAAATAGTATAATATTCCCCTTAAAATAGACAGAATCATTAAATGTGTAATCTACCTGGGTATAATCGATTGTAAGTCCGGCGTTTGTACCAAATAGAGCGCCATCAAGAAGCAATTCTTGCGGCGTACCATGTAATTGTAATTGTCCACTAGCAAAACCATGAATGTCAGAGAAATTTTTGCGTATTACAGTTTCGAGTAAAACAACTGATAAACTATCGGTTTCAATGTTATAATTTATAGTTTTATTTAATGGATTATAGTTTCCATTAGCATATAATCTTTGCTTCCCTTTACTGTTTATTTCAAGCTCAGAATTTACTATAGATTCAGAATTATCCCAGTAATTCGAAAATACGAGGTCACCAATCTCCTGTTCATTAAATTTAAAATTGGTAATACCCATATCCGATAAAAACATACGTTGGTCATAATAATCAAAAATACCTGCTGAGCCATTTATAATTCCTGATATACCCGTTTCGCTGTCAATGTACTTTCCTAAGTGTTCCAGGTTTAAATTTTCAAATTTGGCTGAAAGAATATCTGCTTTGTCTTCAGAGATTTTTCCGTCAATAGTTATTTTCTGGTCTTTATTATAGAAGCGAAAATCTGTAATTTCAATTGCAGTGGTATCAATAAATGCTGAAAATGGAGAAATTTGCCAAATTGAATCAGCAATTATAATTTGAGTAGGAGACCCTTCTATCATTACAACCGGACGTCCAGTAGAATCTGGCCGTGAAAATACCGTTTTTGTTTTTAGAATTCCACTGTAGGTTAGTTCACCTGAATTTGCCCACGAAATTTGATTATTGATGACATCATCAGTTATTTTTGAATCAACTGTCAGGTTGTGAATTGACATTCCGTTTTTTAATTGAACTTCACCAAACCTGAATTTGGAAGAATACTCATCGCCAATGGGTTTATTACCAATAAAAATATTCTTTATCATTATATTTTTAGATGCAATTCCCGGAATACTGCCTTCAAGTTCAAAAAGAGTATTTTCTGAATCAAGCCTTCCGTACAGTAAAAAAGGGGTCTCAACCTTATATTTGGGAATAAAAATGGATGTTAGAGTGTCCAACTCGTTGACATCTATTTGATAGTTGAAAATGTTATCTTTCGCATTAGCGAGTTTTTCATAGTTGGTAGAAGGGAGATAGAAATTTGCGTTTTTCTTAAAAGCATCCAGAATACTTTGAAAATGATATTTCCCTGTGACCTTCAGGTTGAAAAAATCAGAATTAAAAGTAAGAATACTTGCTGTGTCGGTATGAACTGAATTTAATTCCATACCGTTTAATCTAAACTGTCCGTTTCTGTTTTTGTAAAAACCATCTTCAAGCATTATGAAACCTTCCAGATTATCCAGCTTGTTTCCTTTAAAATTGGCTGCCATGTTAAAAGCCATCTCGGAAGCCGGGAAATGCTCGCTCAGATTTAATTGTCCGGGAAGTGCTTTATCCAATTGAAGGTTAAAGTCAAATTCAGGAATTTCAGAATTTAAATTCACACGTCCGGAAAAATCAAAATCTAAATTTGGATCATCAATTACTAATTTGCCATCAAACATTCTGTTATCCAGTCTTCCATCAAGTGTAATATTTTGGTAGTTGTATCCGTATGCTTCAAGTTGAGAAATCAATCCATTAAAATTACCTATTAAGAACTTTGAATTCTTTCCATATTCTCCATCCACATTTCCATCAAATGTCACTGTGCCTATATTTTCCAATTTGAAAAGTTCACCCAATTTGAAATTTTGGGTATTAACCTGTCCTCTGTATTTAGATGAACCATTTGGCTGAAGAGTAACAGAGACATCTGTTGTAATTGCACCCACATCACCCGAAAAAGTTCCAAAAGCAACAAAGTCATTTAAAAATCCGGAAAAGTTTCCCCTGTAGGTTATAATTCCTGCCTCATAAAATGATTCGGGAAAATTAAGTGTCTTAAAATTGGATGATAGCGGAAGATTTATTTTGCTTAAATCAGAGAAATCGGTTTTTGATAACTTAAGATCAACAAACAAATACATGTTTTCAGCATCGGTTAAATCGTTGATATAAAAATCGAAAAAAGCAGAAGTATTTTCGCCTGTTTTTATTACCAGGTTTTTACCTTTTAAGTCATTTAATGTTCCATAAATCTGCCCTGACAGGTTAACATACATATCCATTCCTCTTAATGAAGGCAGTAACTCAGCAATTTCTGAAAAACTGATATTTGAGTCTGAGAAACGTATATCAAATTCAGCTGATGTAAGTGACTTTTCCTGTTTTGAACCAAATTCAATATTTATGTATGTATTTTGAATTTCGGATTTGTCAGTTATTAAGAACAGACTGTCAATAGATATTTTTTCTTTGTTGAATATAAGGTTGGCCGATAAATTATTTACAAATAAATTTTGTTTGTCATTTAAACTCAATTCCTTAATTTTAAAAAATGTTGAGTCATTACTATTCACAAAATCTGAAACGCTGAAATTGATATCATCCAGAAATATCGCCTTGTTTTCTTTTGCATATAAATCATTAAACTTTATACCAGATTCTTTAAAAGAAAAATTTTCACAGCTGAGTTTCCATGTATTTACAGTGTCTTTTTTCGTTTGTAAACCATCAATAATGTAGCTGAAATTGAAATGACTTACGGAATCTCTTTCAATTTTGATTTTGTTACGAGAAAGTGAAAGCTCAGCAATAGAAATTCGTTTCTTTCGGATTTTTAAGGAATCAATTGATGCAGATAGTTTTTGTGTGTAAAACAGAGTGTCATTCTTTTGATCTTCAATTAGTAAATCATCCAAAATAATTTTATTAAAAAAAGCAATATTTACTTTACCCACTGTTATTTTTGAATCAATTTGTTTGGATAGCTGGTTTGCTATAATCTGCGTAAGATAAGTCTGTACTCGACTATTTTGAATGGCGAAATAACCAGATAGAAGCAGTAAAATAATAACTGCCAATCCTATAAATACTATTTTCCAGCCTTTTTTAATAATTTTGTACTTTTTTGAGCGAACTTAAACTTTTTCAGTTAATAATTGTGTATTGTTTTAACTGATTTTTCAACCATTGAAGTTTAATAAAAAAAATAACAGATTTCACTATTTTTAACTGAAAATGAACGCTATTAACAAAAGAACGGCAGAAGTGAAATGAGTAGTATAGAAACCGACAAAAATAAGGAATTGATAATATTGGGAATTGAATCATCGTGTGACGATACATCGGCAGCAATAATTCGCAACAGAACAATTTTATCTAATGTTGTTGCCAGCCAAAAAGTACACGAAGAATATGGTGGGGTAGTACCTGAACTGGCATCCAGAGCACATCAGCAAAATATAATCCCGGTTGTTGATATGGCGATAAAAAAAGCCGGTATTTTAAAAAATGAAATTTCAGCAGTAGCTTTTACCAGGGGGCCAGGATTGTTAGGTTCATTATTGGTAGGAACTTCTTTTGCAAAAGGTTTTTCACTTGCTTCCGGTATCCCGTTAATTGAAGTAAATCATTTGCAGGGACACGTTTTGGCCCTATTTATTAAAGAGAAAAATGCTGAATATAATCCGCCAAATTTTCCATTTTTATGTTTGCTTGTTTCCGGAGGAAATTCTCAGATAATTTTAGTTCGCGATTATCTGGATATGGAAGTTATTGGGCAAACCATTGACGACGCTGCCGGTGAAGCATTTGATAAATGTGCTAAAGTGATGGGTTTACCTTACCCCGGAGGACCACATGTTGATAAGCTTGCGCAAAAAGGTGATCCTTTAAAATTCGAATTCTCGAAACCCCGAATTCCAAACCTGGATTATAGTTTTAGCGGACTAAAAACCAATTTCCTTTATTTTCTTAGAGATAATTTGAAAGAAAATGCTGATTTTATTGAAGAGAACAAAGAGGACTTGTGCGCTTCACTACAAAAAACAATAATTGATATTTTGCTGATAAAGCTAAAAAGAGCTGCCAAGGAAACTGGAATAAAGGAAATAACAGTTGCCGGAGGAGTTTCTGCTAATTCGGGCCTAAGAAGAGCTCTTCGGGAAAATGCTAAGAAATACCATTGGAATTTAATGATTCCAAAGTTTGAATACACAATGGACAATGCTGCAATGATAGCAATTACAGGATATTTCAAGTATTTAAACAAGGAGTTTGTGGGTCAGAATGTGGTGCCATTTGCCAGAACCCAATTGTAAATAAACATGGTTTTTAAAGAAGAACTGGTGCATGGTGTCTTAATTAAAAGATATAAAAGGTTTCTGGCCGATATAAAACTTGACAATGGAGAAACAGTAGTTGCGCATTGTACAAATTCCGGTTCAATGAAAAGTTGTCTTGAAAGCGGTGCAGAAGTTTATCTCACCCCTGTTACAGATCCAAAAAGAAAAACACGATTTACCTGGGAAATGATTAAAATAAATGACAGTTGGGTTGGAATAAATACAGGAAATCCCAATAAACTGGCCTATGAAGCAATTTCAAATAATCAAATTCCCGGATTAAAAGGTTATACGTTGGTGAAGCCAGAGGTCAAGTTTGGTGACTCCCGTTTTGATATTTATGCGGAAAATGAACTAGAGAAATGTTTCATTGAGGTCAAAAATGTAACTTATAAAAAGGGTAAATATGCATTATTCCCCGATGCTGTTACAACGCGCGGTCAGAAACACTTAAAAACTTTGATAGAGGTAAAAAAAAGAGGAATGAGAGCAGTGATGCTTTATGTTATTCAACGTATGGATGTTGAAGTTTTTGCTCCGGCCGGTGAAATTGATTCAGATTACAAAAAGTATTTAAAAGAGGCTTATCAAAAGGGAGTTGAAATAATCGCTGTTCAGGCCTCTGTTTCTCCGCGTAAAATTGAACTCGATAAAATACTATCTGTAGAATTGTAGCTTTTAAAATGCTGTCGGTTGAATTTCTTCTATTATTCCAAGGAATGCTATACTTTGTCTTTCTTTACTGGTTATTTTTAAATAAGTATAACCAAGTTCCGAAATTCGAAAGTAATATTTCATGCTACCGTTTTCTTCCGGAACATAAAAAGTAACAATGTACTTATTATCCTCTTTCGTCATAGAATAATCATTACACAATTTTGCAAAATCAAGAGGTGAATTTTCGATGACATAATCCGATTCGAAACCATAAAACGGCAAGTAGGAATTTACAGTGTTTTTATCCAACCTAACTGAATATAAATAATCGAGGCCTACAGCATCGCCACACATCGGAACTGCCTGGCGGGGGCTGAATACAAAGGTTTTACTTTCAACTAACTCACTGACTTTTTTTGCCTGTTCAGCTTTTTTTTCCTCTCTGTATTCTTTACGACTTTTTTTTGTATCCTCCTGTGCATCTATCGTAAGAAACGAAGTCAGTAAAATCAAGGTAATAATTAAACTTTTCATAACTCCCATTTTTATGTTAATGAACTTTATTCCTCTTCCTCAAATAACCCAGTTTCCTGTTTTAATAACATGCTTTTAGTAAATCTATAAAATTTTACGGAAGAAAATTAATTTTGTTTGGATTATCTTACATGATATTTATCACATGAACATTTGAAAAGATCTGATTTCAAAAGAATGGAATATTTTGTTGGGTTTTTCAATAAATGTATTTGTTTTATCGTTTAATTATAATAGTTTACATTATGCTAATTTAAGTTTGATAATTTGTTTTAAAATAAAAGTTAGCTGAAGAAAAATCATTTTAAATTGAATAGAATGAGTGAAACAGTTTATTTGAATAATGAGTTCATGCAAAAAGAATCTGCAAAACTTTCTCCAAACGACAGGGGATTTATTTTTGCTGATGGTATTTATGAAGTTATAAAATATTACAATGGGAAACCATTCCGATACGAAGATCACTTAAAAAGATTGGTAAGAAGTCTCTCTGAAGTCTCGATCAACTATGCTACGCTAGACAAGTATGAGGATGTTTTTAGAAAATTGCTACACCTGAATAATCTGGATAAAAAACACGCGGGAGTATATTTACAAATTACACGGGGCGTAAATCAGCGGGTGCATTATTTCCCCAAAAATATTCAGCCTACTGAATATGCGTTTGTTTTTGAATTACCTTCTTTTAAAGAGAATCTTGAAAACGGCATTAAAGTAATTACTCAGGAAGATATTCGATGGCTACGTTGCGATATTAAGTCCGTTTCGTTGTTACCCAACACAATGCTTTATGAAAATGCAGTTCAGAACGGGGCAGGAGAGAGTATACTCATTCGCGATGGAAAAGTCACTGAAGCAACTCATTCAAGTGTATTAGGCGTTAAAAAGGGAAAAATTATTACACATCCAATTTCCAACCTCGTATTGCCGGGAATAACCAGAAAAGTTATTTTGGAAATTTGTTCTAATAATAATATTCAGGTGGAAGAAAGAGCGATTTTAGAAAATGAACTTTTTGATTTGGATGAGATAATAATTGCAGGAACAGGCAGTGAAGTTACGCCTGTCGTACAGGTCAATAAAACAAAAATTGGTAATGGTAACCCCGGTGAATTAACCCGCTTTATTCAAAAAAAATTTTTCGAACTGGTTTAGGATTTTGAAAGTTGTTCTTGTTTTTAACTGATTGAACTCCAGTCGAAATCGGTGGTTTTTGAATCGAGGAGGTTTTTTAATAATATTTTATTCTCATCTTTAGCAAGAGTCGGATCATCATCCAAAATTTCTGTTGCAATTTTTCTCGCCATTTCGAGGATCTTACCATCTTTCCCAAGATTTGCAATTTTTAAATCAAAGCCAATACCGCTTTGTTGCGTTCCCTCAATATCCCCCGGACCACGTAATTTCATATCAACTTCAGCGATATCAAACCCGTCATTGGTACGGACCATCGTTTCCAGTCTCTTCCGGCTTTCATTACTGATTTTATACGAAGACATTAAAATACAATACGATTGCTCTGCGCCTCGCCCAACTCTGCCACGCAACTGATGCAACTGTGAAAGGCCAAATCTTTCGGCACTTTCTATAACCATAACAGATGCATTGGGAACATCTACGCCAACTTCAATAACAGTTGTGGCAACCATGATTCTTGTTTTTCCTTCTTTAAACTCCTGCATCATTTTTTCCTTAAAGTTGGGTTTAAGCTTTCCGTGAACCATGCTTATTTCAACATCAGGAAAAATTTCTTTAACATGACGGAATCCGTCCTCAAGGTTTTTCAAATCCATCTTTTCAGATTCTGAAATGAGTGGATAAACGATGTAAATCTGCGTTCCTTTTTCAAGTTGCTGGCGTAAAAAATTGATAACCTGTTTTCGTTTATTTTCAAAAAAATGCCAGGTTTGGATAGGTTTTCGTCCCGGTGGAAGTTCATCGATTACAGATACATCCAAATCACCGTAAACTGTCATGGCAAGGGTTCTGGGTATCGGTGTTGCGGTCATTACCAATACATGCGGCGGTATTAAATCGTTTTTTTGCCACAGCTTTGCACGTTGGGCCACACCAAATCTGTGTTGCTCATCTATAACAACTAATCCCAGATTTTTAAATACAACAACATCTTCAATAAGAGCGTGGGTGCCAATTAATATTTGAAGCTGGCCACTTTCAAGTTTTTCGTGTAGAATTTTTCTTTCGCTGGCTTTTGTTGAGCCGGTTAGTAAGCCAATTTCAATATTCATTCCCTGTAAAAACTTTGTTACCGACTGAAAATGTTGCTGAGCCAGAATTTCGGTCGGCGCCATCAAGCAGCTTTGGAAACCGTTGTCCATTGCTAAAAGCATTGTCATTAAGGCAACCAGCGTTTTTCCGCTCCCCACATCCCCTTGCAATAGGCGATTCATTTGAATATTTCTGTTCACATCGCGGCGGATTTCTCTTATGACTTTTTTTTGGGCTCCTGTTAATTCAAAAGGTAAAAAATTTTTATAGAATGTATTGAAATTGTAGCCTACATTTTCGAATTTGTAACCTTTAAATTTATTTTCACGCTTATGTTTTAATGCCAGAATTTTGAGTTGGATAAAAAATAATTCTTCAAATTTTAAGCGGAAAGTTGCATTTTTTAAATCGATAGTATTTTCAGGTTTGTGGATTGTTGTAAGCGCTTTTTCAAGCGAAGTGAGTTTGAGTTTACTTACCAGGAGCTCGGGTAAAGTTTCTTTTATTTTTCCCTTTACGAGCTGAATTAATGTAAGCTGAAGTTTATGGATAGCCTTTGAATTAAGGTATTTGTTTTTCATTTTTTCAGTAGTAATGTAATACCCCTGAAAAAGTCCGACCGGTTTTAAGTTTAGCTCTTCTTCTGTTTCCATTTCGGGATGAACAAGGTTCAACCTGCCGTTAAATTCACTTGGTTTTCCGAAAACAATATATTCCTTGTTCAAAGAGAGATTTTCTTTTTGCCAGTTTACCGATCGGAACCAAACCAGTTCAATACTTCCTGAATCGTCGTAAAAACGTCCGGTAAGCCTTGTTTTATTTCCCGATCCAACAGTTTCAATTGACCTGATTTTACCTTTTATCTGAATGTAGGGCATTTGAGAATGTATCTCCGAGATTTTGTAGAATTTAGTACGGTCGATGTATTTAAACGGGAAATAATAGATCAAATCCCTAAACGTTTTGATGTTTAGTTCTTTGTTTAAAAGTTCGGCTCTCTTTGGACCAACTCCCGGAAGAAACTTTATATCTTGGTCGAGAAATTCTGGCATAAACAAATATAATTAATCATTTAGAAAGCAAATAGTTTGAAAACAATTAGAAGCAATAAAAAAGGTTTCGGAATTCATTCTCCCTTTGTTTACGATCTGGTTACTAATGTTTTATTTGTGAAAACAGAAATTTCAGGTTTTGAAGAAATTGAAAAGTTAAACCTCGGAAGAAAAGTGAATAAACGGTATAAAAAGCTTTTGCGGCTTATAAATTACTTTTTGCCTGAAAAAATTTATGTCGATTCCTTTCCGGATGATGCGGAATTATCAATTCTCAAAAAAAGATTTTGTTTTGTTTTTGAAGAAATAAAATTGGGATTTCCCGGAACAACTAATTTAATTACTGAAAACCACAAAGCTTTTTATCTTTTGGAAGAATTACCGGATATTGATTTTAATGAAATACAGTCTGGATATTGGTTTATCAAAAATAAATCAGATAAAAAGGAAATAAAATTCAAAATATTACCAATAATGGAAAAGAAAAGAGGTATAATATTGATTGAGTTTAATTACGATGCCTTCATTATCTTTGATAAAAAATTTCCCTCTCAACATTATGTAATAAAATAGTATGGCAACCTACAAATAGATAAAACTAAAGAATGAAGGAGAAAATTATCCACATAGAGAACATTACAAAAAATTACAGAGTTGGAACACAAATTGTACGGGCATTGCGTTCTGTCTCTCTTGATATTTACAAGGGAGAATACGTTGCCATAATGGGAGCCTCCGGATCCGGAAAATCGACGTTGATGAATATTCTAGGTTGTCTTGATACGCCAAGTAAAGGTACATATGTGTTGAATGGTAAAGATGTTAGTCGCATGTCGGATGATCGTTTAGCTGAGATTCGGAATTCGGAAATTGGTTTTGTTTTTCAGGTTTTTAATCTTTTGCCACGAAACACAGCGCTGGAAAATGTGATGTTACCATTGGTGTATTCAGGAATTAGAAAACATGAGCGGAAAAACAGGGCGGAACAAATTCTTGCAGATGTGGGGCTTGATGACAGAATGGAACATCGCCCGAATGAGTTATCGGGCGGGCAACGCCAACGAGTTGCGATTGCGCGGGCGCTTGTTAACCGCCCTTCGTTGTTGCTTGCAGATGAGCCTACAGGAAACCTTGATTCAAAAATTTCAGAAGAAATTATGAAACTTTTTGCTGAAATTCATCGAAAAGGAAATACATTAGTAATGGTTACGCACGAGGAAGATATCGCGAAACATGCACACCGGATAGTAAAATTAAAAGATGGTGAAGTTGAATCGGATATAATTAATGAGAATCCAATTTATTGATTTATGACCAAGAAATCAAAACTATATACTAAAACCGGCGATGACGGAACCACAGGACTGGTTGGGGGTACCCGGGTAAAGAAGTATGATTTAAGACTGGAAGCATACGGAACAATCGATGAGTTGAATTCATGGATAGGCCTAATCAGGGCAAATGAGCTCCAAAATGATGAAAATCAGTATCTAATTCAGATTCAGAATAAATTATTTAATATAGGTTCCCGTCTCGCTTCGGATAAAAAGGGAGATGAATTTACCCGTTCTTTATCAATTACTAATGCGGATATTAATTTAATAGAGGAAACTATTGATAATCTTGAAAACGGTTTGCCGGAACTTACAGGTTTTATTCTTCCGGGAGGTAATGTTGCTGTTTCTCAGTGTCATATCGCCAGAACCGTATGCAGAAGAGCTGAAAGGCGAATCCTCGAATTCTCGGAACAAAATCCAGTTCAAGCTGAGATAATAAAATATATAAATCGTCTTTCCGATTTTTTATTTGTTTTAAGCCGTAAACTGGCGGCTGACCAAGGTATCGATGAATCACTTTGGGAACAATGATAAAAAAAAATTAAGCATTTGTTTTTCGGTTTATTTTTTTATTATATTCGCGGCTAAGTTAAAAATGAGTTTAACCGCGTAAAATTCAGCAAATGTATTGGACTCTTGAACTGGCATCGAAACTTGAAGATGCTCCATGGCCGGCAACAAAAGATGAGTTAATTGACTATGCAATTCGTTCAGGGGCACCTCTGGAAGTAATTGAAAATCTTCAGGAAATTGAGGATGAAGGAGAAATGTATGAAAGTATTGAGGATATTTGGCCGGATTATCCCAGCAAAGACGATTTCTTTTTCAACGAAGACGAATATTAGTATCAATATAAAGAAATTAAAAAAAAGCACCTGTAGAGTAACAGGTGCTTTTTTGTTTTATCTACCTAAAGACTCAGCGTTTGCCATCCTTCTTTTAAATAATTTGATAGGGGCAAGCCCATTCCTTTGACCTCAATTCCCATATCGATTAATTTTTGATTTACACCGTACATTTGGGCACATGCAGTACAGGCTTCCACTTTTATTCCAATTTTTTGCATTTCTTTTACGTAATCTTCAAGCATTTTATTTTCAGTTAACAGTTTTGCAGAAGGTCCCCAGACTATAAGAACTACTTCGTCAAACCAACCTTGTTTTTTTGCATTATAAGTATAAAGAAATGCCATTTTTTCCGCAACTTCAGGATCGCCACTAGTCCAAAGTACAACTAGGTTATTCGAGTTGTCTTTAGATTCACTTTCATTTTGTGCGAAAGCTCCGTTGAATAAAGAAACAGAGATTAAAATCAGAAATAATTTTTTCATGCTATTGTTAGTTTTGATTTATAATAATTCATATAAAAACCGGTAGCCAAAGTGAAAGCTTTTGTAATTCAGGTTTTTACCCAGCAGAATTTTGATTTGAAACTAAAACAGAATTTGACTATATGAATAATGAAAACAAGTCAGACTAGAATTTGTTGATAAGTTCTTTTAATGGAATCAGGTCAAATTCACCATATATTTTTTCTTCGGATTCAGAAATAAATTCTTTGTTTATAAGAAACAACTTGCTGTTAAATTTATCCTGGGGAAATGTATTTTTGGGTGTGAATTTTTCAAACTTGTATTTTGTAAAATTAAGTTCGCAGGTCGAAAGTTCCCATTCTCCGTCATCGTTCGTGTAAAGCAAAGGGAGACCATGGGTGCGACATATAATCGGACGTGAATTATAAATTGTACACGAATGATCTTTTAAAAAGATACATTCGTTTTCACTCTTTCCAACTTCTAACGAATCCATCTCCGGATTTTGTTTTTTTAGTTTTTCCAATATAAAGTAAAACTCAATTGGAAAAATACTATAATCCATACAGCATAAATCACAGCCACTTTTACAGTTTATGTGTTTTTTATGCTCATTCTCAAGAGTTTGAGAAATAGAATTTATTTCATTAAGAAGTTTAAGATATTTCTCTTTATTTTTTGAACTTAATTTCACATTTTGAAATTTTAAATTTGAACTAAATATTAACACTTTAGATTCAAGCTTACCACCATAAAACACTATTTTTACTTCGCCGTAACTGAAAATAAAAAGGACAATATTATGAGAAAATTTTTTTTAAGTCAAATTCTGACATTTGTAACTCTGTTTGCGCTTGCTCAGGATGTTAATTTTGAGTTTTTAAATACTAATCTTCCTGTTGACGAAAGAGTCGATCTTTTGGTTTCTCAAATGACTCTGGATGAAAAAATTGACCAGATGCTATATACAGCGCCAGCTATTGAAAGATTGCAGGTTCCTGAATACAACTGGTGGAATGAATCTTTGCACGGAGTAGCAAGGGCAGGTTATGCGACCGTTTTTCCACAGTCGATAACAATTGCCGGTTCATGGGACAGGGAATTAATGTTTCGGGTTGCAACTGCAATCTCAGACGAAGCACGGGCGAAGAACAACGAATTTGTACGAAGAGGTAAGCGGGGAATATATCAGGGCTTGACTTTTTGGTCGCCGAATATTAATATTTTCCGAGATCCGAGGTGGGGAAGAGGTCATGAAACCTATGGCGAAGATCCTTATCTGACAGGTCAAATGGGGCTACAATTTGTGAAAGGTTTACAGGGAGACGATCCCAATTATTTAAAGGTTGTTGCCACCGCAAAACACTATGCCGTTCATTCCGGACCGGAATCTTTACGGCACGAATTTAATGCAGAGGTTAGCGAACGTGATTTGAGGGAAACTTATTTGCCGGCCTTCAGAACATTGGTTAAAGAAGGTGATGTATATTCGGTGATGGGGGCATATAACCAATTCAGAGGTTACCCAAGTTGCGCCAATCCAATTCTTGAAAACATATTAAGAAACGAATGGGGATTTGATGGTTATGTCGTTTCTGACTGTTGGGCAATTTCAGATTTTTACAGGTACCAGGGATATTCTGAAGACGCAGCAGAAGCATCGGCTGTAGCTGTTTTAAATGGTACAGACTTGAATTGCGGAAGTTCCTATCCGTTTCTGAAACAGGCTGTGGAAAGAAATTTAATCGCTGAGAAAGATATTGATGTTTCAGTAAAAAGATTGTTTACTGCGCGTTTTAAACTGGGTATGTTTGATTCAAATGTTCCTTTTACTAAAATTCCTTTTTCTGTAAATGCGTCTGATGAACACGATAAACTGGCATTGGAGGCTGCACAAGAAAGTATTGTATTATTAAAAAACGAAGACAATGTTTTGCCTTTATCTAAGACTTTTAAAAAGATAGCAGTTATAGGTCCAAATGCTAATAATTGGGAAGCATTGCTTGGAAATTATAATGGGATACCCAAAAATCCTGTTACTGTATTGCAGGGAATAAAAAACAAGTTAAAAAATACGGAAATCCTGTTTGCTGAAGGTTCTCATTTGGCTGATGGCGTACATAACCTGCATCCAATTCCCGGAGAATTTTTGGTTACTGAAAATGGAGAACCGGGGATTACAGGTGAGTATTTTGCCAATGCTGATTTGGAAGGTGAGCCTGCATTTACCCGTGTTGATAAAGACATTAATTTTTACTGGGAGTCTGGTTCTCCGTCTCCTGAATTGCCGGATGATAATTTTAGTATTCGCTGGACTGGTTATATTGTACCTCCTGTTACGGGAACTTATCAGATAGGGTGTTGGGGAATGCCAACCCTTGAAGTTTGGTTTGAAGATGAAAAAATATTAAGTCATAATTCAGAACACAGTGCTTTTCATCATGAAAAGGAAGTGAAAATGAAGGCTGGGAAAAAGTACAAGATCGTATATGAATATAAGAACTGGTATGGTGATGGTGATGCAAAGTTGTTGTGGAATATGCCGAATCCCAATATGCAGGATGAAGCTGTTGAGCTGGCAAAAGAAGCTGATGCCGTTGTACTCGTGATGGGACTTTCGCAACGTTTGGAAGGTGAAGAAATGCAAATTGAGGTTGATGGTTTTGAAGGCGGAGATCGTACGCATTTGAGATTACCAAAAATGCAGCGCGATTTGATGATGGCGGTTGAAAAACTGGGGAAACCTACTGTTTTGGTTTTGTTGAACGGTAGTGCGTTGGCTATTAACTGGGCAGACGAAAATTTAGATGCAATACTTACTGCCGGATACCCCGGACAACAGGGTGGAAATGCTGTAGCTGATATTTTATTTGGCGATTATAATCCGGCAGGACGGTTGCCGGTTACCTACTACAAATCTGTCGACCAGCTTCCTCCATTCGAAGATTATGACATGGAAGGAAGAACATATAAATATTTTACAGGAGAACCACTGTACCCGTTTGGCTACGGGTTAAGTTATACAACATTTGAATATTCAAATTTGGAAATTCCCTCAGAAGCAGAAATTGGAAAAGAAGTTTCTGTAAAAGTAAAAGTAACAAATACTGGAGAACTTGCTGGCGACGAAGTTATTCAGTTGTATTTACATGATGTGGAGGCTTCAACACCACGTCCTGTTGTTCAACTTGAAGGATTTCAAAGAATTCATTTGAATGCAGGGGAATCAAAGGTTGTAAATTTCAAATTGAATCCAAGGCAGTTTTCATTGGTTAATAAGGAAGACAAAAGAGTAATCGAAAGTGGGAAATTTGTAATTTCAGTTGGTGGCGGACAACCCGGTAAAAAGGCATCTAACGCCATATCAAAAGCAATTAACCTCACGGGAAATAATATGTTTCTTGAACTATAAAATATTTTTTGGAAAAAATGAAACCGCTGGTTACCGGCGGTTTTTTTCTAACCATTTTTTGGGTGTGATAAATAAAAACAATACTAATACAGCAAAACAGCAAAAAATGGCATTCGTAAAATTGGTAAGCATTTCAGGCGTCCTTTCAGGCGATGCAATGAGATATAGTAAGGGAAAGAGAAATACAACCATAGGAATTTTTATATACCATTTTTCTTTGTAAAATATCGAGTAAAGTAAGGCGAATAAAATGGAAAGTGAAAACCATTTTGCCCATGTAAAAATATTGAGAAAATGTAGATTTGAAATCATCTCGGCTTCCTGACCAGAATCTAAATAATTGGTTGTAAGTTTTAACAGGAAAATATTTTCGATAAAGTCACTCAAAAAAACAAGGATTGAAATATAAATACCAATTCGAAGGTATTTAATATTTAGTTCTTTTGCCAATTTGTTAAAGGCGGAAATAAGAAGGCTTGTGTATAAAATCATGTAGCCATAATCCAGGTAATTTCCAACATCTGTTTTCCATATTTCTTCAGCCGAAAGATTTCCAAAAAGATTATTTATGTCAGCCGGCGTTTGGGCGAATTCAAAAGCCAAAATAAAGCTTTGAAACCCTTCAGGTGCCAAATCGGGAAAAAACATTTCCATTAAAATGATAAAAATGATAATGGGAATTACAAATAATCCGATTTTACCCAGAGGGTGATTTTTGAAATAATCTTTCATTGAAATAGGATCTATAGCTCAGCTAAATTTACGGAATTATTTTTTGAATATTATTGCCTGGCTTGTTTAACAGTAGTCTTTATTTTGAATAGGTAGAAGAAAGGGAGTATTCAATAAATTTACCTGCCTAATCTGTATGAAAATTTTACCAGAAAAATGTTATTTGCTTTACTGTCAAATAAATCATCCACATCACGTGAAAAATCAAATGAACCATCATTGATATAAGCACTGCGATTTTGAGACCATACCAAAAATACTGTAGAACCAGGACGATATTCCCAACGAATGACCAGATTTGATAGAAATTCTTTTATGTTAAAATCGGGTTTATTAAAATTATAATCAGGACTAATATCTTTATTTTCATAAATTTCATATTTGTCTTCATTCAGTCCAATTTCCTCTGCTGTATATAAATGATATCTGTCTGCCAATGCATCTGCTTTGCTATTGGTAATATATTTAAATTCGTCGTAATCACCTGTGGCAATAAAAGGTTGTCCCCAGTATTGAATTGTAAGATCAGGAGTAATATTGTAGTTAATCCTAAGCGACATATTTAACGTCTTCCTGTCGATATGAGCAAAAATGTATCGTTTACTGTTTTGATAATCAGTTTGGGTTACATACTGCAGATCATCTTTATAAATATTTAATCCCGGAGAAAGATTAATTAAAAGTGATTGAGTTGGCCTGTAACCAAGTGACATTCTGTAGTTATTGGATTTTCTGAAATCTTTTTCATTGCTTCTGTTCAAGCTTGTATTAAATCCAAATGTAAATTTCTTCTGCTGATTGCTTGAAAAACCTGCATATAAATTTTTATTACCCGGAAGTTTTAATGCCGGCCCGCCTCTAAGCGCATTATTTGAGATTTGGTTGCCATTGTAGTTTACACTAAGGTTGGCATACCAATAATTGTTAAATTGCATATGAGCGTTTACATTTCCCCCGGCACCCAATAAGTTTCCTCCAAAATCATAGGCCGTGTGTTGATTTAGATTTAAACTTGCTTCACGGAAAATAAAAAACGGTTCGAAAAAACGATATCCCATCCAAAACGCCTGAAGAACTTGATCGACTTGCTGTGCATAGCCTATATCATTCAATTCCAGACCGGGTGACTTCCACCATGAAAGGAGAGCGAATTTTAAGTTCCCACCTAGTTTGCCAATTGTAAATTTCCCTCCGTGCCCACTTAATGATGTTCGTGTTGTATCAAGTTTTACATAACCGGCGTCAGGGCGTTGAAAATTCCTAATATATGATTTTTGAGTAGCAGTAATAGCTTCTTCTGTTCCTTTTACCTCGCTGAAAAATATACCTGCATCAATCAACCAGTCTTTGTTTTTCCACTTGTGCACCAAATCAATACCTCCGGTATAAGCGCTTTTGTGTAAATAGTCCAAATGTGAATCCTGAATATTTCGGTTTACAGCTGTGAGCATTCCTCCCAGATATGTGTTTCCATTATTAAAATCTTTTTGAATACGCCCTACAAAAAAATTGGTAAATGGTTCTACAATTTGCGAACGACCTTCACTTATTCCTCTTATTTCAGCATCTTCTTCATCGGTGACGCTTTCCAATATACCAATTGACCATCCATCTTTCGTTTTCCCTGTTATTTTTGCTGCTCCCAGAATTTTTGTAAAATCCGGAACTTCTGCATATTCTCCATCATTTAAATCAGGATAATACTGTGGCTTCCTGCCGATTCTCCTGGAGTAAAACAAACCTTCTACTGATTGGTCCCCATCTCCCCAGTTTAACCGGTAGGATAAAATATTTTTCCCCTCAATAAAAAATGGTCGTTTCTCCTCAAAAAATGTTTCATAGGTAGAAAGGTTAACTTCGGAAGGATCTGCTTCAACCTGCCCAAAATCGGGGTTAATTGTTAAATCCAAAGTAAGGTAATTCGTAAGTCCGAGTTTTGCGTCAAGTCCGATATCCAGACCACTTTTTTTGCCATTTTTCCTAAACGGATTAGCCGGTTCTTTTTCAAAACGTTCTGTGCGCGCAACAACATATGGCATAAAATCCATCGTGTTTTGAGGCCTTATTCCGGTAATTCCGTTCATTGTTCCATATTTTGATACAAATCCTGAAACCTCTCTTTCCATAGGTTGCCATGCTGATAATTCATCTTTACGGAAAATAGATCTTAAAACCTGTAATCCCCAGGTTTGATTGTCACCCTCTTCGAACCGAAGCTGAGTAAGAGGGATGCGCATCTCTGCTTTCCAGCCCTCTTCATTTTTTGTGGTCTTCACCCACCAAATCGGATCCCAGGTATTGTCCTCATTATCGCCGTCGTTGCTTTGGATAAAATCGGATTTAACACCTGCTGCTGAAACAACAAAAGCGAAGCCTGTTCTTTTATCGTTGTAACTGTCAAAAAATACTCCAACCAGATCACCATCAGTTTGATCACGTCTGGTCAATCGCATCGAAATACTGTCAGGACTTTTATCCAGTGCTTTAATACCAACGTAAATGTTATTTTCATCGTACAAAATTGCAAACTCAGTTTGCTGATGCGGTGGTTTTCCCTCAGAAGGTTCATACTGGGTAAACTGGTTTTCCCAGTTTGCATTCGTCCATTCAGGTTCATCTAAAAAACCGTCAATTGTAAGATTTAAATTATTAATTCTTTGGGTGGTATAGTTCTTTTTTTCTGTTTCCTGTGCAAATGCCGAAAGACTCAATAGTATCAATGCAGCAATAATCGTTATTCTCATAAGATAGTATGGCTTTTAGAATAAGACTGAAAAATTGTTAGGTCGTTACAAGTTTTTTTTGTTTAAATTCAAAAACGAATATTTCTGTTTTTGTATTGTTGGAAATCAAGTGTTTGTCACATTTTATTTTTTCCAAAATTTTAAGAGTGATTGAATGTTAACACTCGTCTTCCAGAATTGAGTAATGAAAATTGTCTTTCCATTCACCTCTTATGGGTAAAATTTTTCTTCGGATACCTTCACGTTGCATTCCTGCTTTTTCCAGGACCCTTATCGATGCTGCATTTTGAGTAGCTACTCCCGCTTCTATACGATGAAGTCTGCAATTTGAAAAACCAAATTTGATTATTTCACGGACAACCTCCGTAGCATATCCGTTTCCCCAGAATTTTGGATTCAGATTGTAATATATTTCGCCCATCTTAAAACGATTATTTGAAAGTTTCAATCCTGAAATTCCAATAAATTCAAAGGTTTTTTTATCGATTATTTTCCAGCAATATTTTGAACGTATCTTATTATTCTGATCTTCTATGTCACCGGAAATGTTCTCTTTTGTTGTATCTATATTATCAGGGATTCCAAGTGTATTATACCTATCAACTTCAGGCATGGAATGAAGGCGGTGAATGTCTTCCAAATCTTTCCAGGAAATTTCAACCAGTTGTAATCTTGCAGTGTTAAGTTTCATTTTTGATTTTTGCCAGCCAATTTAGTTATTTTTTGCTTCTGTCATGTCAATTCGTTTGGCACCCTGGTAAAAAAAAGTAGCGGCAATAGCCATTAAGACATGACTGACTGACAAATAGTTAAACCATTGATGAGGAGAAATTTTATTCATGAAAAACAGTGCTGCCAAAGCTGCAAAACCGACACCAGCCAATAAGAACTTGGTTGCTTCATTTTTAGTTTTAATAAACAGGAATCCCTCAAGCATTAGTACAACAAACATTAATCCGTACCCCGAGTGAAATTCAACATAAAAAAAATCAAGGGTGGTTATGGTTAGAGTTAAAAAAGTAAGAAATTCTATAATATTTATAATTCCAAATATTTTAACCAGGGATTTCTTTAACCATATCCTTGTGTGCTCAATAGCTGCCCGTTCTACAAACATTATTGAAATCATACTTGTAATCCATCCGGGAAGTTTCCAGTAAAAGCTAAAAGCATATAAAAATGCATGCCCAATCAGGCCTCCCAACATGGTAGCAACACCCATCGAAAAAAAATAAATTTTGAAATACAGGAAAGTTTTTCCCTTTTTTCCCGTCTTTTGGATTTTGAATGCATAAGTAAAACATAAAGCAGAAACAATTAAGTCTGTTATTGTTACTACGGGTTCGTCAATTCTTATTCCTCCAAGTACAATAGAATTTACCTCATCCATATAAAACCTGATTTTTTAAAATTTGGTGGTTCTGATGTTTTGCCATCGCATAAAATTACTGAACATATATTATTTAACCCTAATGGCATATAAATTGTTTTTAACAAAATATTTCTTTTGGGACCTGAATATTGTCAGATAAACATACTTGATTATAACACTTTGAAGTTTTTGTTAACCCAATGTCATGGAACAATAAAAAATTGTAAAAAAAATAAAATGTTTTAGCTTTGTCGCCTTTTATACTACAAACAATGAAGATTAGAGTATTCATATGCCTCGCAATTGTAATGGGATTTATTGCCTGTAGCGGACCAAAATCACTAATTAGTTTAAAAGAAAGTGCTGCTAATTTTTCCACCCAGGGGAATTATACCCAGGCAGTTGAGGTTTGGAAGCAATACTTTAATCAACAGACTGTAGAAGAAACAGATGGAGCAAGCTTTGCAAGTGCGGCACAAGCAGCATACCTGGCCGGAGATATTAATCTTGCTTTAAAATGGTATGATGAAGCCAGGTATAAAAATTACTCAAATGAGGAAATGTATTTGACTCTGGCAAAGATTTATAGTGCACAGGATAATCTTTCCAAAGAATTAAGTGCCTTGGAATTTTACCTCAAAAATTTTAGTCAAGTTTCTGACGAGGTTTATAACCGCCTTTTTAATATTTATTTTGAAATAGAAAATTATGATGAAGCGCTCGTCGCCTGGGATAAATTAGGAAGTGGTTTGAAAAATGAACTGTCTAACCAGTTAAAATATTTTCAAATTAACCTTGAAAAGGAAAACTCCGAAGTTAATGATTCTCTGGCGCAAATAATTCTGGAAAAGGATCCTCAAAATGTTGCCGCTCTTGAATGGATTGCCAAAAAATACTACTGGCAGGCTGAAAATCGCTACCAGGAACAAATGGAAAAATACAACAGCAATAAAACTACACGACAATACCGGATTTTACTGGAAGAACTGGAAAAAGTAACGGCTGATTTTAAGAAAGCCTTGCCTTATTTTGAAAAGTTGTGGGAATTAAACCCAGGTGAAAAATATGCCAGCTATATGGCCAATATTTATGCCCGTTTTGGCGACCAGAATAAATCTGATTCTTATAAGAAATACATTAATTAACCTGTTTTGTGGTCTGATTTTATAATTACCTGATTGTCAGCCTGAGCGTAGTCGAAGGCTGTTTGTGCCACACTTCGACTACGCTCAGTGTGACTTTGATAATCAATACTTTAAATTTAAACCGCACAACGCGTATTATTTAGTTTTTAGGGTTTTGCTTCTCTTTTAAAGAAAACAAATCCATTTTTTTCCCCGATTTTTTGAATGTCAGGATAGGCTTTCATTCTATCGGCCCTGTGAATTTTGGTTACGAAATACACATCCTTATCAATATCTCCGGTTAAAAGCCAGTTTTCATCGTAAAAATTTTCGTTTTTTGGTGGAGTAGTTTCGCCATAAAAATAAGTTGCATACGATCTGAAATAAATGTTTTTCAAATACACATCTTCTTCAGCATGAGATTTAAAAAATTCAATTAAAGCATTTTGTGAATATTTCTCCACTTTAGGTACGACCAACGTTATTACTGAAAAAGTAAAAATTAAAGTTGCAATCCATAGATAAACTGCCCTTTTTATAACTTCAGATTTAGGTATTCTTAAAAGGATCAAAATTACTGAAGCGACAAGAAAAACACCCGGCAAAAATTCAATTCCACTCCAGCCACCGCTTGCCTGCAAGTTTCCAACAGTAAATGCATCATGAATCCAGTTATTGGCAATGATTTGATTTTTGATTTTGTCAATAAAAGGCAGGAAAATAATGGGAAGCGCGAATAGAACAGAGACAAAAATTAATAAACCAGAAATCCATTTACTCCAGGTTTGTTTACTTTGAGAAGCCTGGTAAACAAAGTTGGCAGCTAAAAAAGTAAGCGGGAAATAGGCGAGGGAAGAGTAATGAACAATTTTTGTTTTTACAATGGAAAAAAGGATTAGAACTACCCAAAATAATATTAACATCCATTTTTTTACAAGCCGGTGAAAATCATCTTCAATGTTTTCTTTTCGGAATGATTTTAGTGCCAGGATTGAAGTGGGGAAAACAGTAAAAAACAGAACCACAAAATGATAGGCAAAAAAACCTCCATGTCCTGCATCCTGTGTTTGAAACAAGCGAATCTGATAAACAATAAATTCAATAACTGTATCGTAATGTCCGGTAAATATTTGAACTAAAAACCATGAGCCACCCACCATTGCCAGTATTAAAAAATAAAGTAGAACCTCAGAAAGCTTTACTTTTATCCTAAATCTTACCATGACTAGAAAAACAGCACCAGTTAAAGCAATCAGGAGAAAACCAACAGGACCTTTGGTTAAAATAGCCAATCCTGCAAAGGATGCAGCAAGAATTATATTTTGTTTTCTTTTTGTGTTTTCAGGAAACGAATATAAAATCAAAAAGTATACACCCAGAAATATAAACAGGTTAAACCAGGGATCAATAATTCCCGATTTAAAATAGAAAAAGGGAAGTACGGAACCTGCAAATGCCAGAACCCATAAAATTCCAAATAAATTATTCCTGATTTTTCTACCAATTTTGAAGATGGTTAGTAATGTAACTACACCGCATATTGCATTTGGGAATCGCGCAGCAAATTCATTTATTCCAAATATTTTCATTGAAAGGACCTGCATCCATATAAAAAGAGGAGGTTTTTCCCAAAATGGAAGAAAGTTGATTTGAACGGTCAGGTAGTTTTTGGTAACAATCATCTCTCGCGCTGCTTCAGCGAAATTAATTTCATCCCAGTCGAACAAATGAACACCACCAAGAAACGGGATAAAAAGTATTGAAGCAATTACCGCTATAATAAGTTCTATTTTATAAGGTGGGATTTTATTAATCATTTTATTTCTGTGAACGTTTTAAAATAGAATTATCCATCCAGCTTTTATTTATTCTTTCAAACCATAACCAGCAAACAACAATAAGAAGTACAGCAATTACTGAACCCACTGTAATGTCAACTAAAAAGTGCTGCGAGATATATACTCTCGAATAAGCTACCAAAACAGCCATAACAAAAAAGAAAAATTTCAGAATATTATTGTTCACCATTAAGGCCATTGTTAGAAACAGGTTAAAAGCAGTAGCAGTATGCCCCGAGGGAAAACTTTGTAATGAATGTAATTTTACACCTTCAATTAAATGTAATTTATAACTTTCATAAAGTTCAAAATATTTTGATGGACGATACATTCCATGAAAAACGACTTTTTTGAAAATATTTACAATGAGCGAAGTCAGGAGGCTTCCTGTTAGAAATGCAAAGGCATAACGGTATCTAATAAAAAGCAGACCGATAAATAATATGGCTATCATTGTACCATCACCGAGATATGTTGCATATTTAAAAAAAGTGTCAAAAAATGGAGAATTAGCTTCGTTCGAAAGAATGTGAAGTTCTGTTTTGGAAAAAAGTAGTAATAAAGTACTGCAAATAAGCAGGAAAATCAGGTATGGAATAAAAAAGTACTTGTTTTTATAAAGTAGTTTTCGCATTAAAATTGCTTTTATTTTTGATGCCAAAATTCATGAAAAAAAACCGAAAACACAACTGGATTTTATAATACCTGAGGGATTTAAAAAGTTTTTGTAAAATGATTTAAACGTTAGGGATTTAAAATAGTCGAAAGGAATATTAATCAACTTTTCGTTGTGTTTTTTTATATTGGTTTAATCCCGATGTTCATGTCATCGGGATTTTTTATGTCTATTCTTTTATAATTTCAGATCCATCATCCATTTTTGCAAATCGTCCCCGATTTTTGTCGTGAACCTGATCTGATTTTGGCCAGGGCCATCCGCCAAACTGGGTTCGTCTGTAATCGGCAAAGGCCTGTTCAATTTCATATTCTGAATTCATTACAAACGGCCCGTATTGTACTACAGGTTCATTGATTGGTTTTCCCTGCAGTAATAAAAGTCTTGCGGCTTTATTGCCATTTTTTATAGTAGTTATTTCCGTTGACTTCAATTCTGCTAAATGCCCTGCAGAAATCTTTTCGTTATCAACCTGAACCGAATCTCCTTCAAAAATATACAATGAACGATTTATGTTTTGAATAGATGCCGGTATTTCCCATGTTGCACCACTTTCCATAATTATTTGCCAAATTGCAACTTCATTTTTTTCATCCGCTGCCCATGAATCAGGTGCAGGTTCAGGTGCTGTATTGCCATCAATTGATCCCGCGACAATATCGATAACCGTTTTATTATTATTATCATCTTTAAATGAAACTGAAGGAATTTCTTCTCCCCACAACATTTTATATGCCGGTTTAACAAATTTTTTATCGCGTGGCAGATTTAACCAGATTTGAAATAGTTCAAGTGTGTTTTTTTTATCCTTGTTTAATAGCGGAAACATTTCAGAATGTTGCAAGCCACTTCCTGCCGTCATCCATTGAACATCTCTTTCACCGTATCTTCCTGCAGCTCCGTTTGAGTCGGAATGATCAACCATTCCTCTTAAAACAAAAGTTACAGTTTCAAAACCTCTGTGCGGGTGTACCGGAAATCCCGGAACTTTTGTTCCATGGTACATGCGCCAGCCATTTTTGATTACAAAATCATTTCCCAAATTTCTTCCTTCAAGAGAGGCTGCCGGGCCAAGGTCATCGTTTCCCTCTGGGTAAAAATCGAGGTGATGAACACAAAAAAGAAAAGGATCTTGTGTTATCCAGGGAAATCCCAATTTTTGAACCCGTAATACTTTTTTCACAGATTTAAATATTAAAAAATACGAATGTTAATCTAGTACTTCAACAATCTAAATGTTTTTTGGTTGATAGTGTCTTTTTAGCCAACTCGCAAGCCCGTCTAGTCCGGGAAATAAAACCCGCTCGGTAATATTTGCCTGATCCAGTTTATCTCTGATTTCCCATTTTAGTTCAGCAGGGATAATAATTCTTCGGTAAACATCAGGATGATTGATGAGCCAGTCGTCGAGAATTGATATTGGATCGGACATGATGGAAAAAAACGCAAACTGGTTCACTATCCTGTCATCAATCGATGGAGGTTCAAAAAACAAGACATTTCCATGTCCTATTTTTTTATCAAAATTCTGAACATTTGAAAATTCTGATTCGAGCATTTCGACTGTAAAAGCATTACACTTTTCTTTTTCGAGAAGTATATTAAGAGGCTCTGGTATCAGACGATTTACCTTTACAAAATCAACTTTCCAAATTACGCCGTCTATATCATATCTATCCGTATTTGAAGTAGCAAAATGCATGGCAATAAAAGGGGAGTAGGTCCAGTCGAGCAGCCGGGTTGGTAATCCGTGATGTTGTGCCAAAACCAGGGAACGAAGTTGTGTATTGGTCAGACTGGGCTCACTTGTTCGGGCATATTTACGGAAGTTTCTCAGAATATGGTATTCCAGTTCCGGATGTTCCCCGCAATTCCTTAAAAAGCTATTTTTTAGCTGGTACCTGCAATCGGATAACCCACGAAATGCATAATCGCTTCTGAATCTTCCCAGTTCCTGTTTCCATGCATCGTGGTATACCTCTTCTACCAATTCAGTCCAATTACTGATAACCTTATCGTTTGATGTAATTTCACAATTCATCTTCAAAGAATAGAGATTTAAGATTCGAATTAATAATTTTCTTCCAATTTACTAAAAAACAAAAACAGGAAACCATTTAAAACGATTTCCTGTAACGAAATTTGTTATTTATTTTCGTGTAGCGTTAAAAATTTCTATTCAATATTTAAAATTTCAGATTCAGCTTTTTCACTTTTAAGAGAGTCGGGTTTGGCATTTTCATCCTCCTTCTGTTCAATATGAAATGCATTCAAAGGTTTTGAGGTTTTTATGCCGTTTGTGATAATTTTTTCAATCGGATGACTTTTTTTTACAATGTCGATTTTATTACCGATTTTCAATCCAAGGATGTAAAAAATTGAGGAGATTAAAATAATTGCTTTCATTGTTTTCAATTTTTCGAAGGTTTTCCTTCGCAAGATTATGGCTTTACTCTGAATTTCAAATTCTCTACCAAATTAGCCAAACAGGGATAAAATGAGAAATATAATCTGTGAATAAGGTAAACTTTTCTGCCAATGGCACAAAACAATCTATGAATGCAGAACTAATTTTATTGATAACAGAAAGTTATTTTTAGAAAATTCTTGCCAGATAGTCATTCTGATTTCCAGTTGTAATCAATTCACATTTAAGTCCAGCTTCTAAAACGACTTTATTAAGTGTATTGAAATCTATAAACAACCAGTCAAATTCATCCGTCTGACTTTTGTACTTTACTTTATATTGCATTTCACCATAATACTTGTTACTGGCTAAATCCACCCAAAAAGAGCCATCTTCTTCCTCAAAAAGGTATTTTATATCTGAAGAATCCATTAAAATTTGTCCGTTGTCGGCAAGCAGTTTTTTCAGATGTTGCAATAAAACTATAAGCCCCTGTAATGTTCCTGCAATGCCTGAGCCATTCATAAGAAGCAGGATGGTGTCAAAGGAATTATTTTCGAACCTGGAAATATCAGAGCAGATTATTTTTTGAATGCCCCGCATTTTCATAACCTGAGTGGCAAGTTCCGATTTGTCAAGTGCAGTAACATTGTATCCCTTTTTTTGAAGGACAAGAGAATGACAACCTGCAGCAGCCCCTATGTCCAGAATTTTTCCCTTACATCTTTTAAGAGCAATTCTTTCAATTTCGGGCATTTCATTTTCTTTTCTGAACAAGTATGCAACTTTTATGTGTTCGTCTTTTGTGTAGTTGCTGTCAACCATAATATCCGGGGCTTTTCCTTTTTTATAAAAATCGTGAATAGCCAAACCAAAAGGATCGTTCATTTTTTGAATATTTTTCGAATACATAGGGATTAAACAAAGATTTTACCAACAAGGAAAGTAGTTGCTTTCCCACCAATTTCAACTCTTTCACCAGCCGATTTACAATATAAAGTTCCACCACGTTTTGATACTTGTCGGGCAATCATTTCTGTTTTTTGTAGTTTTTCTGACCAATACGGAATTAACATAGTATGTGCCGAACCGGTAACCGGATCTTCATTTATACCAAAAGCAGGCGCAAAAAAGCGGGAGACAAAATCATATTTGTTGGATGCAGCTGTTGCAATGATTCCACGAATCTTAGATGCAAGTATTTTTGCGAAATCAGGTACAAGATTCAGTATGTCGTTTTCATCTTTGAAAACCAGCATGATATCTTCTCTTCCTTCATAACATTTAAGAGGTTCAATATTAAATGCAGTTCTAATGTTCTCAGGTATTGTTATTTCATTAACAGGAGAAGCCGGAAAATCCAGGATAAGAATTTCGTTTTCTTTTTTCACTTTTAAAATTCCACTCAAAGAATTAAAATGAATGGATTGCTGGTTGTAATGTAAATGATTAAACAGGATGTGTGCAGTTGCCAACGTGGCATGACCGCATAATTGCACTTCTGCGGCAGGTGTGAACCAGCGAATATGAAATCCGTTTTTATCTGGAATAAAAAAAGCGGTCTCAGAAAGATTGTTTTCTTTCGCTATGTTTTGCATTAAATCGTCGGGTAGCCATTTTTCAAGAGGAACTACGGCTGCCGGATTCCCCGAAAAAGCTTGTTCCGCAAAGGCATCTGCTTTATAAATATCAAGTTCCATTTTAAAATTTAACTGTAAGTTTAAGGTTAACTTTTCTTGCCGTCAAATAATTTGGTACGGCATATTGATCTCCTGAATTACTTGAAACCCAGAAGTATGAAATAGTATTGTTAATATTCAGTAAATTGAATATTTCGAGGCTCAGCCACATGTCATTGATGTGTCGAAGAAAATTTCTGTTAACGGGATTTGTTGCGCTGATCAGAACTTTTGAAAAGCCAAGGTCGATCCTGCGGTATGGAGGCATCCTGAAGGTATCCATATAACGTTCGGAATTCGGAGGCCCCACAGGTAACCGTGCTCCGTAAAAACCGGAGAGCTGCATTTTATAAGATGGATTTCCGGGTAAATAGTCCTGGAAAAAAAGGCTGAAATTCATCCACTGGTCGGTAGGTTTTGGAATTTTACCATGACCGTCATTTAAAACATCTTCTTTGGTCGACATAATTGACAAGCTGGCCCACGACTGAACTCCACTTACAAATTCACCATTTATTTTCATATCAAGGCCTGTGGCATATCCTTTCGCTTCCTGCTCACCTAAATACCTGATTCTGACATTGTCGACCTGATAAGGAATTAAACGATACAGACTTTTGTAATAGGCTTCTGCCGTAAACCTGAAAGGACGGTCCCATGCATTAAAGACATAATCGGCTCCCGCAACCACCTGAAATGAACGCTGTGCCTTTTGAGCGTAATTTATGCTTCCATCTGAATTCAAGAGTTCTTTAAAAAAAGGCGACTGATGATAAAAACCTGTTGATAAGCTAAATGAAATTTTATTCTCCCATTCAGGATAATAACTAAGGGTTGCACGTGGACTTACCAATAGTTCATCGTTAAAATCCCAGTAATGAAAACGGATTCCGCCTGTAACATATAAATCACCGGATGAAACCGGCAGATTATAGGTGTCCTGGATAAATCCTGTAATACGGTTTGAATTGACCTTTCCTGTGCTGTTTAAGGTATAATAAAGTTGTACTTCAGAATTGGAATAGGGTAGAGAGTAGCCTGTTGAATCACGATAAATCCATTCGTTAATTTTATTATCGATTTGTTCGTGTTGAAATTTTAATCCCCAGTTAAGAAGGTGTTTTTCTGAATTATAAGCACCGCGATGAGAAAAACTGTAAACTCTGGCATCGAGATAATTTCGGGCATGATTGATAAAAGTTCCAATACCCAGATTTAAAATACTGTCACCGAATTCTTCAGTCGCCATATTACGTTCCAGTTCGTTTAGATAATACTGTCCGGTTATGTCGTAAGTTTCTTCTTCGGTAGCGTAATATGCTGAAGTTATAAATTTCAAATTTAAATTAGTGTTGGGATGATAGTTTGCAGTTATCGCTCCCAGATAAGTCTGAAAATCATCAATTTCCTGGCCTTTGAAATAAATTTTTGTATTTAATGGAGTTTGCCAGGTACCGAAAGTTGTTTCCCGTGTCTTAGGAATAAATTTATAATTATTCTGCGCTACATTTCCTAAAAAGGAAATATCAAATTTTTCCGAGAACTGATAGGTGATATAGGTTTGAAAATCGATAAAATTCGGGTCATATTCACCTTGTTCATCCAAACTTCCCAGGAGGTAGCGATTGGTTTTATATCGAATTCCAGATATATGTGCCAACCTGCCATTTAAGGCTACATCTTCAAAATGTGCTGTAGCACCAAGAAGACTCATTGACGCTGAACCTCTGAATTCGCTTGGTTTTTTGTATTTAATATCCAGAACTGATGACATTTTATCCCCATATTTTGCACTAAAACCACCTGCCGAAAAGTCAATCGTTGAAACCAAATCGCTGTTGATAAAACTTAATCCCTCCTGTTGTCCGGCACGAATTAAGAATGGCCTGTAAATTTCAACGTCGTTTACATAAACGAGATTTTCATCAAAATTCCCTCCGCGAACCGTGTATTGAGAACTTAATTCGTTATTTGTTGAAACCCCCGGCAATGTTTTAATTAAAGCTTCAACTGCCCCGGTTGAGATATCTGGTAACAGTTCCATAAACTTTGGGTCCAACCTGGAAATATTACTTGCATTGCGAAGTTGCTCCTGTACTGTTATCTCCCCAATCTCTTCTGTCGAAATTTTCATACTAATTTCCCTGGAAATATTTTCTTCGTCGGCAGCAAAAATTGTATCTGTTACTGGCAAATACCCAATAAATGAATATATTACTACAATTTCTTTTTGCGCGGGAATACGTAGAAGGAATTCTCCTTTTCTGTTTGAACTTGTGCCGATAGGATAATCTTTTAACGCAATATTTACCATGTCAAGAGGAGCACCTGAATTATCTTTTATAATTCCTCTCAACGTTGCATTATTGCTTTGTCCCAGACTGTTAAGCTGCAAGGATACAATAAGAATAAAAAGAAAAAATAATCGTAGGTTCATTATTTGCACAAAACTAATAATCCGATTTAATTATCAACTTTTTATTGATAAATAAATTGCTTAAGGTAGAGGATTTTTTAACCTTACCGGTTTCAGTAATTTATAACCAATGGTTTTGAAAAGGTACTATTCCCGTTTGTTAATGTTACAATATATTGCCCGGGATTTAACAATCCAGGATCAATTTCCATATTTTGAATGTAAAGTTTTTGGGAGCAAACTAATTGTCCTTTTAAATTTGAGATATCGACAAAAATATCGCCATTAACGGATTTGGCTGAAAATTCGATGATAAATTTTTGAACTGTTGGGTTTGGATAGATAATGAATTGTAGTTTATTTTTTAAGTTGCTTTCATCTCCGGGAATAACATCATTACTTTTGAAATCACGCCAGTCTCGCACGCCATTGTTATCTGAATCAGGCAGAAGAACATTGCTGGCAGTTGGATTGAAAGAATTAATATAACCTTCCTGTACGTCAAAAATATCATCCAGACCATCTTTGTCAGAATCAGAAAATAGTGGTGTTATAGGGCTTGCCTGATTATCTGCTATTGAAGCTTCAATTATGTCGTTTTGATCGTCATCATCAGAATTAGTGTCTAGAAAATCAGGTGTCCCGTCTTCGTCCGTATCCGCCAAGTCAAAATAACTACCATTATTGTCAGGATCGTATGCATCATCCCATCCATCTCTGTCTGAATCTGTCCAGAAAGGAGCGATATAATTACCTTCTTCCTGTGCTTCAATATTATCTGTAATTCCGTCTCCGTCTGAATCAATATCCAAATAGTTTGGAATTCCATCATTATCTGTATCAGCTTCGGTTGTTTCATCAGCGTCGAGAATTCCATCGTTGTCGTTGTCTATATCAAATTCATCTGCTACACCGTCATTGTCATGATCAGTTTTAATTATTAATATAATCTCAGCTTCCCCGTAATTATCCGGATTCATTGTTTCGCAAATGATATATTTGGTACGGACTGTGTCAATAGTATTTGTCAGACCTGAATAGGTGAAAATTCCATCACAATTTACAGCCATTTCTCCGCTTTTGGGAGCATACAGAAAGGTTAGTACGAATTCATCTCCTTCAGGATCAAAATCATTCTCAAACAAATTTCCTGTTAAGCTGCTTTCATTATTAAAATATGAGAAGATAAAAGTGTCATTAACTGCTACGGGAGGATTATTAAAAGCCATGTTATTATTCTCGACATAAACTTCTCTATTTTTAAATTTTTGAGTACCCGGGGTTGTTAAACCAAAAGAAGACAAAAGTGTGAAAATTAAAGGGATTGAAAGAAACAGGGAATCTGTTAGTTTCATTGATTTTCGATTTTTGCCAAAAATATGAGACAAGCAGATTCAATTGATTGGTTTTTACCTGAAGTTATTGTCCAAGTTATTAACAGTGGTTAAAAACTCATGAGTTGCCTTTAATTTAAGATGTCTGCTTAATCTTTGCAGCGTAATTAACACCGAAATGTTTATTTTGAAATTTCATTCTATAAGCGAATATGTAATCATTAATGAATATCAATATATTCAACAAAAGTTAAAATTTAAACAGATTGATCTGAAATAAAAAGTAAAAAGAATGAATAGTAATATCTTTGTTGTAATAATTTGATCTAATATATATTTACTATGACTGAATTTAAATATCAAAAACCATTTCCAATTTTAAAAGATGAAACACCATACAAGCTATTAACGAAAGATTATATTTCTACTCTGGAAGTTGATGGGCGGAAAATATTAAAAGTGCAACCGGAAGGTTTGGAATTCCTGGCAAAAGAAGCTTTTTCTGATGTGTCATTTTATTTGCGACCGGCTCATTTGGAAAAACTGGCTAAGATTCTGCGGGATCCGGAAGCTACAGATAACGATCGCTTTGTTGCATATACTATGTTGATAAACCAGGTCGTTTCTGCCGAAGGTGAACTTCCTACATGTCAGGATACAGGAACTGCGATTGTTATCGGTAAAAAAGGTGAAAATGTATACACCGGTACAAAAGATGCAGAAAAAATTTCGAAAGGTATTTATACTACATATAATGAAAGAAACCTGCGTTATTCCCAAGTTGTTCCATTTTCGATGCTGGAAGAAAAAAACACAGGAACTAACCTGCCTGCTCAGATTGATATTTATGCTGAGGAAGGAAACAAATATGAATTTTTGTTTATCACCAAAGGCGGCGGTTCGGGAAACAAAACCTATTTATATCAGCAGACTAAATCTTTATTAACTGAAGAAAATCTTACCAGGTTTGTAAAAGAAAAAATAAAGGATTTGGGAACTTCTGCCTGTCCGCCGTATCATTTGGCTTTGGTTATAGGTGGAACTTCTGCCGAGGCAACTTTGGCCGCTGTGAAAAAAGCATCAGCCGGTTATTTCGATCATTTACCTACTGAGGGAAATGAAGGAGGTCAGGCATTTCGTGATTTGGAATGGGAAGCAAAGGTTGAGAAAATATGTCAGGAGAGTGGTATTGGTGCTCAGTTTGGTGGTAAATATTTTGTGCATGATGTACGTGTAATTCGTTTGCCCCGGCATGCTGCTTCATGTCCGGTTGGTTTGGGTGTTAGCTGTAGTGCTGACAGAAATATTAAAGCAAAAATTACTGAAGAGGGAATTTTCCTTGAAGAACTGGAGAAAAATCCGGCTCGTTTCTTGCCCAAAGAGGCACCTCACATGCAGCCTGCTGTTGAAATTGATATTGATCAACCAATGGATAAAATCCGTGAAGAATTATCGAAGTATCCGATTAAAACTCGCTTAAATTTGAAAGGTACTTTAATTGTTGCCCGCGATATTGCACATGCGCAAATCAAAAAAATGATTGACGACGGTAAACCAATGCCGGAATATTTTAAAAATCATCCGGTATATTATGCAGGCCCTGCAAAAACACCAAAAGGAATGGCATCAGGAAGTTTTGGCCCTACAACGGCGGGACGTATGGATCCTTATGTTGATCTGTTCCAGAGCCTGGGTGGCTCTATGGTAATGCTTGCCAAAGGTAACCGAACTCAGCAGGTAACCGATGCCTGTAAAAAATATGGCGGTTTTTATTTGGGCTCAATTGGCGGCCCCGCTGCAATTCTGGCAAAAGAGAGTATTAAATCGGTAGAGGTGATTGATTTTCCTGAATTGGGTATGGAAGCAGTTAGAAAAATTAAAGTGGAGAATTTTCCGGCCTTTATAATTGTTGATGATAAAGGAAATGACTTCTTTTCTGAATTGTAATACATTTAAAAAATAGTATATAAAAGGCCGTTCTTTTCGAAGGACGGCCTTTTTTTGCACTGAATAATCTTAATATCAGAGTATATTCATATTGAATATGAATTCTTTATAACATAATCAAAGCTATTTCTTAAAACTTTCATTACATTGGGTATGTTAAAATGAAAAATATGTATTTGAAACTATTTCTTCTTCTTATAGTTATGAATAACCAGTTAAATGTTATTGCACAAATTTTACCCGAAATAATTGCCGAATCCGAAAAACAGAGTATATCAATGTTAGAACTTTGCAAAGAGTTGCATCAAAATCCTGAATTGTCTTATCAGGAATTTGAAACATCAGAAAAGATGGCAGCCGAACTTGAAAAAGTTGGCTTTGAAATAACACGAAATTTTGGAGGGAATAATGTCGTTGGGATTTTCAGAAACGGTAATGGCCCGGTTGTAATGATAAGAACAGATATGGATGCCTTACCTGTGCAAGAAAAAACCGGCTTTGATTTTGCAAGTACAAAAATCGCAGAAAATACTGATGGGGAAGATGTTCCCGTTATGCATGCCTGTGGTCACGATATTCATATGTCGGTATGGGCAGGAACAATTCATACCCTGGTAAAATTAAAAGACAAATGGAAAGGTACTTTACTTGTTATTGCCCAGCAGGCAGAGGAATTTAGCGGAGGGGCAGAACTGGCCATTAAAAATGAGTTGTTTCAAAAATTTCCAGTTCCTGATTACGCAATGGCATATCACATAAATCCTGAACTTGAATCTGGCACAATAGGTTTGGTTGGAGGACCTGTTTTTGCAGGCGTTAAAACAGTTGAAATAACTGTTTTCGGTGAAGGCGGTCATGGTGCTTATCCTGAAAAATGTATTGATCCGATTGTAATTGCATCGCGAATTGTGCTCGATCTTCAAACTATAGTGAGCCGGGAAATTAGTCCAATGGAGCCGGTTGTTGTTACTGTGGGCTCCATTCATGGAGGAACCCGGCCAAACATAATCCCCGACGAGGTGAAAATGGAACTAACACTGCGTTATTATTCTGACGAAACTATTGATAAAGTAATTTCAGCTATCGGGAGAATATGTAATTCTGCAGCTCTTGCAGCAGGTATGCCGGATACAAAATTACCTTTAATTGAAGTAGACCCTGCTAATACTCCGCCTGTTATAAATGATAATGAATTGAGTCAAAAAATACGGGTATTTGCTTCAGATATTAATGGAAAAGAAAACATAGTCGATGTTTCCCCGGAAATGGTTGGAGAAGATTTTGGTATTTATGGCCGCACCCCTGAAAATGTTCCCATTTGTTTAATTTGGCTCGGTAGTACAAGTTCTGAATTGATGAATGAATTATCTGAAAAAGGAGAACAACCTGCTCCGCTTCATTCACCGTTTTTGCAACCAGATTATCAAAAAACCATTGAAACAGGCATTAGGGTTATGTCTGCAAATGTTATTGGACTTTTAAGCAAATAAATGAAATTGTTGCTGTCTTTTTTCTCATTGATCGTTTATTTGTAATCACTTATCGAAAAAGATTGCCTTCATAACCTTTTTTATCCAATTTTCAGGTAACGAAATTAGGACTACACCGTCATAAGGGTAGTTGTTTAATAGTCTTATCTAAACTGGATATCATGAAAAGGAATATTTTAATCATTTTTGCCGCCTTCCTGATTTTATCTTCGTGCAATGGATACGATCCCGGAGTTTCTGAAGCCTTTATGAAATATCGTCTAAAAGATGGAGTCACAACAATTACAGTTCCGGGTTGGGTGATTCGCACAGCATCGCGTTTTGCTGATTTAGACAGAGAGGAAAGAGAAATAGTGAGAAGTATTGATAAAGTTAGAGTACTTTCAATTGAAGACAACGATTTAAATTCCAGGGTGAATCTTCATAAAGAATTTTACGGATATATAAAAAGAGATCACGATTACGAAGAGTTACTTGTGGTTCATGATAGTGATGAAGATGTAACTATTTTTGGAAAAATAGACGAAGATGTAATTACAGAGATGGTTATTCTGGTAGGTGGAGACGATAATGTAATGGTTTATTTGAAAGGAGAAATTAGACCTGAATTACTCGACGATAAAATCGATTTAACAAACCCGGACAAATTTCTTTCTTTTGATTTTTAGTTTGTCCAATTTTCATAATTCATAATTGATATTTCGGGGATATTAGTTTTTAGGATTTCATATTTTGAAATCCTTTTTATTTTTTTTAGGAAAGATTATTGACAAAATCACACTCACAACCATTACAAATGAAATAAAATAAAGTGAATACTCCGGCTGAAATCCCCACGATTTTAATTTTGAATGAAATAGTAATTTTATCCCGACAAAAATCAGCAGGATGGCAATTCCGGGTTTTAAAAATCTGAATTTGTTTACCAGGTTTGCTACAAGAAAAAATAGCGAGCGTAATCCCAGGATGGCAAAAATGTTGGAAAAAAAGACTATAAATGGATCTCTTGAGACGGCAAAAATGGCTGGAATAGAATCAAATGCAAAAATAACATCTGAAAATTCGATCATTATCAAAACAACAAAAAGTGGTGTGAAAATCAATTCCCCATGTTCCCTGAACCAGAACGTTTCCCGCGAGTAATCATGGTGAATTTTGATATGGCGGTTCAGGTATTTAAATAACCACGATTCATGCGGGTCTTTCTGATGCCCGTCTTTTTCAAAAAATATTTTAAAACCCTGGAAAACGAGAAATGCACCAAAAATTAGTAATACCCACTCGAATTGCTGGATTATGGCAACGCCTGCAAAAATGAACACAAACCTTAAAACTATGGCTCCCAGGATTCCCCAGAAAAGAACCATTTTATAATCTTTTTGCGGAACGGAAAAACTTTGTAAAATCATTAGCATTACGAAGATATTATCGATTGATAATGTTTTTTCAATGAAATATCCGGATATGTAATTGATCGCCTGAGATTGCCTATATTCTCTCAGCATTTCAGGGAATGTACTGCTTTTGAATTGTATATAAGGATTATATTTTTCCGTTATTTCTTTTAGCTTATCTAACGAGTCGATGCCATGCAAAAGATGTCCGAAGTTTAGTATTACAAAATAGAAAGCCAATCCCATTGATATCCAGATGATACTCCAGACTGTGGCTTCACGCATTGATATAACATGCGTTTTCCGACCAACAAGTAATAAATCGACCAGTAAAATTGCAGTTATAAAAGTCAGAAAAATTAGGGTTGAAATTATTTCAATGCTCATTTTTCAGGAATTTCTATGCGAGTTACACCGGCTGATACAATAAATTTCATTACTTCAGTTGGCGATAAATCAAGTTTTTCAACCCGTTCGGCCGGAACCAAATACAATTCCCCTGAAAAATTGTAGGAGTGTGGAAAATAAATGGCAACCATATCAGAAAGTTTAAATTCCTTTAAAGATTCTTTTGTTATAAACCCCAATTTCCACAAATTGTTTTCTTTGTTAAAGTGTACTTTTACGGGCACATTAAATTTTTTCTCTTTTCCAACGAACGCTGAAAACAAGTCGTTTAATGAAGTATAAAGAAGATTTAATATTGGTACTTTTAAAATAATCCTTCCGGCAATTCTTTTCAGTGGCTTAAAAACGGCTGTTTGGCCAATAAATCCAAGGATAGTAAGAAAAATAAAAAGTATTATTATTCCAAGCCCCGGGACGTAAAACCCTAAAACAGGTTCAATATTTTCATCCAGCCATCCATCTACTGTATGCAAAATGGTATAAAGGATGTAAATAGTAATGGCGACGGGAGCAACCAATAGAATTCCCTGCAAAAAGTAAGCGCTTATTCTTTTCATTGTTTTTTATTCTAAAGTTAAAAACTAACCAGCAAAGAATAAACGCTTACCAGTAATTTTAAGTTTACTGTAGATGTTCTTTCAAAAAGTCTGTCATTTTTGTATATAGGTGCATTGTAGTGTTTCCACCGCTAATTCCATGGTTGCGGTTGGTGTAAATGGCCATGTCGAACTGAACGCCGGCCTGAACCAATTTTTCGGTGAATTCAAAAGTATTCTGTGCATGCACATTATCATCTGCCGAACCATGAATTATAAGCAATCGTCCGGTAATATCCGCTGCATGGGAGAGGGGAGAATTTTCATCATATCCCTCTGGATTTTGTTGTGGTGTCCGCATAAACCTTTCGGTGTAAACTGTATCATAAAACCGCCAGCTAGTAACAGGTGCGACAGCAATACCGGCTTTAAACAAATTGCCACCTTTTTCCATTGCCAGACATGTTACAAAACCTCCGTAGCTCCAACCAAAAATGGCAATGTTGTTTGGGTCAACATAGGGTAGGGTACCCAGATATTTTGCTGCCTCAACCTGATCGTCTGTTTCATATTTGCCAAGCTGCATGTAAGTTACTTTTCTAAAATTTTCTCCTCTTGCTGCAGTGCCTCTGGGATCCACACAAACAATCAGAAAGCCTTCCTGTGCCAAATAATTTTCCCAGTTAATGCCTCCCCAGGAATCTAATACTTCCTGAAAATCAGACCCAGGTCCACTGTATTGCGTCATTAAAACCGGATATTTTTTTGAAGTATCAAATCCGACCGGTTTAATCATATAACCGTTTAGATCAGTTCCTTCAGATGTTGTAAAAGTGAAAAATTCCTTTTTGGGAATATTGTAAACTTCCAATGTGTTTTTCAAAACCGTATTATCCTGTAAAACTCTGATTTGTTCACCTTTTTTATTTTCGTGAAGGGTAATTAATGTTGGTGTTGTGCTATTGCTAAAGTAATTGATGTAGTACTTATAATCCTTACTAAAAATCACCCGATTTGTTCCTTCCAGTTGTGAAACTTTACCAAATTTCTTTTTGTCCTGGCTGATAAAATAGACTTCTCTGCGAAGTGGCGATTCAGCTGCAGCCTGATAATAATATACTTTTTTTGACTCGTCGTAGCCATAAAAATCAGTTACATCGAATTCACCTTCAGTTATTTGCCCAAGTTCAAAACCTTGCTTGTCATACAAATACAAATGCGACCAACCGTCACGTTCACTGTTTATCACAAAATTGCCGTTTTCAAGAAATGTAAATGCATCAAGAAAGTCTTCAGAAATATAACGTTCATTTTTTTCCGTTATAAGCGGGCGCGTATCGCCGGTGTATGGGTTAGCCAGAAAAATGTCCATTTGGTTTTGCCGGCGGTTCAGTCGCATGACCACTAAATCGTTGGCATCCGGAGACCAGTTTAAGCGGGGAATATAAATATCTTTTTCGTCTCCCAAATCGACCGGAATGTTTGTTTTAGACTGAATCTCATGAACAAGAACAGTTACATCCGAGTTTTTTTCTCCGGCTTTTGGATATTTGAATGTTTCTTGTCCCGGATATAATTTGTATTGGTCAAATTCCGGCTTCTCTCCAGCGTAAATTGGCATTGAAAATTCAGGAACTTCAGTTTCATCAAAACGAATAAATGCCAGAAATTTGCTGTCGGGCGACCACCAGAAAGCTTTGTTAAATCCAAATTCTTCTTCGTAAACCCAATCAGGAGCACCATTAATAATTTTGTTTTTTACTCCATCAGATGTAACCTGGTTTTCACTTCCAAACCTAAGATTTTTAATAAATATATTATTCTCGCGAACAAAAGCTACCCGGTCGCCATCTGGCGAAAAAGTAGCCAATTGCTGTGCACCTTTTTCTGAAAGTGATGTTAATTCATCAGTTACGGAATTCCAAACATAATACTGAGCAGTGTAAGAATGCCGGTATATTTGTTTTACATCGGTAATTAAAAGTATTTTGGTTTCGTCATCACTAAATTCATATCCCATAAATCCGGTAATTGGGGATTCTGGTATTTTAGTGACGTCAAACACTACATCAACCTGTTCACCGGTTTTGTAACTGTATTTTATAATTTTTGTTCCTCCTCCTTCTAGTGTTGTATAATGCTCTCCATCATTCATTGAATTTAAGCCGGATACAGATTGCGCACGAAAAGTCCCTTTTTGAAAAATATCTTCAAATGTGATTTTTTGTCCTGTTTGTGCATAAAGGGTAATTGAAATGAACAGAATTGAAAAGGTGAAAAGTATTTTATTCATGACCATTGAATTATTTATAAAGTAACTGGAAAACAAAAGTAAAAATTGTTCTATAAGGTAAAAATGAATTCCGGCTAAACCAGATAAAAAAAACGTTTCCTTTTAAAGAAAACGTTTTTTATTTAAATAATAAACTCTCATTCTAAGAAGTGAATCTATTCAAGTAATTCATAATCATGCATTTCTTTCATGAATGCAACAAAATCATCTTTTCTGTCTGAGTCCATCCAGGCCATTGCACTTCGGGGATGTTCGTTTAAAGCGCCTGTAATTAAATACGGAACATGATAACCCCAGTCAATTTTATCCTGCCAGGGTTTAACGTGATTTTGAATGGCGTCAAGCAATGGAAGCAACCGGTATTTTGGGTTTTTCAAAAAGGCAATCAGAATTTCAATCGGGCAGTTTCCTGCTCCGCGCCCCATCCCAAGCAAAGTAGCATCGAGCATTGTTACTCCATTTATAACAGAAGTAACAGTGTTAGACATAGCCAATTGCATGTTGTTATGAGCATGAATACCCAACTCTTTGCCAGGTAAGGCATTTTTATATTTCAAAACAAGCTTTTCAATGCTTTCACAATATAAACTTCCAAAACTATCAACAACATAAATTATCGGTACTCTCGACTGTGCAAGGTCTGCGAGGGCAGCATCCAAATCGGGTTCATTTACTTTTGAAACCGCCATAAGATTTATGGTAACTTCATAACCTTTGTCCATACAATGTTCCGCAAGCCAAATTGCTTTGTCTACCTGATGAACATAACAGGCTACGCGCAACATATCAATTAAACTCTCACTTTTGGGAGGAATGTCTTCAGGGTCAATTCGCCCGATGTCAGCCATTGCCGAAAGTTTAACTTTCGAATTATTGTCACCAACTATACGCCGCAAATCCTTATCATCACAAAATTTCCACGGACCAACTTCATTCCTGTCAAACGCACGTTCGCTACTCTTATACCCAATTTCCATATAATCTATTCCGGCTTCAACACATGCATTGTATACACCTCTAACAAAATCATCACTGAACTGCCATTTGTTCATAAGACCGCCGTCGCGTACCGTGCAGTCCATTACTTTAATATCTTTTTTATACATCTTAAATTATTGCTTTTATAAATATTTATCCGGCTGAATTTTTTGTTTTCAAAAGTTTCAGTTCATGTTTTATATTACTTTCAATTAAGATCTGGTAAATTTTTTCAAAAGTATCAGCATCTAACCCAAGCTTACCAGCCCACTCACCACGATCAATAATAACCTGTTGTTTTCTTTCCTGTGCGATTACACCTTCTTTGTCTTTTTTGAACCGCACAATCTCTTCTACATATTTATGACGTTCAGCAAACAGTTCAATAATTCGCTTATCAATTTTATCGATTTCGTTTCTGATCTCCTCCGCTGAAGTACATTCTTTCGGATGTGTCAAATTCATATCTGCTGAAAATTAAATCCTTAGTAACTGAATTTTGTAGACCGCAAATAAAATAATTATTCGGCTAAATAAATAACGAATTGCAAATTTTATGACATTTTATGTGTGAATTTATACTAAATACAGATTGGTTTATTTATAAATTATAAATAATTAAATATTACTTATTTCTTAAAAAACATAATCTGAAATTGTATTGTTAATAATAACGAAGATCAATATCTTTGCAACCTTTAAAAGAACAAGTAAAATTTAGGATATACATGATACAAATTACGCTTCCTGATAAAAGTATAAAGGAATTTCCTGAGGCGGTGAATGGTTATGAAATTGCAAAAGCAATTTCACCACGGTTGGCAAAGGATGTGTTGTCGGTTTCAGTAAACGGACAGCTATGGGACTTAAGCCGTAATATTACGAGTGACTCAACGGTAAAACTTTATACATGGGAAGATAGAGAAGGTAAAGAAACGTTCTGGCATTCGTCTGCGCATCTAATGGCTGAAGCTATTGAATTCTTTTATCCCGGAACTAAATTTGGAATCGGACCTACTGTTGATACCGGATTTTATTACGATGTTGACTTACCGGAAGGAAAACAACTTTCAGAAAAAGACTTGCAGAAGATTGAACAAAAAATGCTGGAACTTGCCAGACAAAAAAATGATATTATCCGTTCTGAAATTTCAAAAGACGATGCATTGGATATATTCCGGAAGAAAGATGATGAACTGAAGCTGGAGCTTATAAGTGAACTTGAAGATGGAACTATAACTTTATATAATCAGGGCAATTTTACAGATTTGTGTCGCGGTCCGCACCTGCCAAATACCAGTTATATTAAGGCAATAAAATTGACTTCAATAGCTGGTGCTTACTGGAGAGGCGACGAAAAAAATAAAATGCTTACAAGGGTTTACGGCGTTACTTTTCCAAAACAAAAAATGTTGGAAGAATATCTGGTTATGGTTGAAGAAGCCAAGAAACGAGATCACCGTAAAATAGGTAAAGAGATGGAACTCTTTGCATTTTCAGAAGAGGTGGGACAGGGCTTGCCACTTTGGTTACCAAAAGGAACCCAATTACGCATGCAACTGGAAGATTTTTTGAAGAAAGTGCAGAAAAAATACGGTTATGACCAGGTAATGACTCCCCACATCGGCGATGTGAAATTGTACAAAACTTCAGGGCATTACGAAAAATACGGTAAAGATTCCTTTCAGCCCATTTCAACGCCTGCAGAAGGAGAAGAGTATTTGTTAAAACCGATGAACTGCCCACATCATTGTGAAATTTATAAATGGAAGCCAAAGTCTTATAAAGATTTACCTATCAGAATGGCTGAATTTGGTACGGTTTACCGTTATGAAATGAGTGGCGAATTACATGGTCTTACGAGGGTTCGTGGTTTTACACAAGACGATGCTCATATTTTTTGCCGTCCTGATCAATTAAAAGATGAATTCAAAAAAGTAATTGATATAATTTTTATCATTTTCAAAGCACTTGATTTTGAAAATTACACTGCGCAAATATCCTTACGCGATTCGGAGAATCCGGAAAAATATATTGGCTCAAAAGAGAATTGGGACAAGGCAGAACAGGCGATAATTGAAGCATGTGAAGAAAAAGGCTTAAATACGATAACAGAATTGGGAGAAGCTGCTTTCTATGGTCCTAAACTTGACTTCATGATTAAAGATGCTTTGGGAAGAAGTTGGCAATTAGGTACTATCCAGGTAGATTATAATTTGCCTGAACGATTTAAACTAGAATATATTGGAGCAGATGACAACCGCCATCAACCGGTGATGATTCACAGGGCTCCATTTGGCTCAATGGAACGCTTTGTCGCTGTGCTAATCGAACATACAGCCGGAAAATTTCCTTTATGGCTAACTCCTGAACAGGCGGTAGTTTTACCGATTAGTGAAAAGTATAATGATTATGCAAAAAAAGTTTCAAATATTCTAAATATTTCCGATATTCGCACCGTCGTTGATGACCGTAATGAGAAGATTGGTAGGAAGATACGCGACAACGAATTAAAAAGAATACCTTATTTGCTTATTGTTGGCGAAAAAGAAGCTGATACTGAAACCGTTTCAGTTCGTCGACAGGGAGAAGGTGATAAGGGGATTATGAAAACCAGCGAATTCGCTGATTTTGTGTTAAATGAAGTAAGAGATCAATTATCAGGATTGTATAATTAATAATAGGAGGAATTTAAAATAGCTATTAAAAGAAGAGGACCAGGTAGAAATTACCAGCCACGTAGGGAACCGGAACCGGAACATAGAATTAATCATAAAATCAGGGTGCCTCAGGTTAGGCTGGTTGGGGATAATATTGAAAATCCAGGAATTTATCCTTTACGCGAGGCACTGCGAATTGCAGATGAGATGGAACTGGATCTAGTGGAAATTTCACCAAAAGCCGATCCTCCGGTTTGCAAAATAATTGATTACTCGAAGTTTCTCTATCGGCAGAAAAAGAAACAAAAGGAGATGAAGGCGAAAGCGGTTAAAGTAGTGGTTAAAGAAATTCGTTTCGGGCCACAAACCGATGAGCACGATTTTAATTTTAAGCTTAGACATGCCGAAAAGTTTCTGAAAGAAGGGGCGAAAGTGAAAGCTTTTGTATTCTTTAAAGGACGCTCAATTCTGTTTAAAGAACAAGGCGAAATTTTATTACTAAAATTAGCTACCTCTTTGGAAGAATTGGGAACCGTAGAGCAAATGCCGAAGCTTGAAGGGAAACGAATGACAATGTTTATTTCACCAAAAAAGAAGTAATATAGTTCTTTGAAAAAATTTAATTAGTAGGATTATGCCAAAAATGAAGACGAATTCCGGAGCTAAAAAACGTTTTAGACTTACCGGAACTGGAAAAATTAAAAGGAAACATGCCTACAAAAGCCACATTTTGACTAAAAAAAGTACAAAACGTAAGCGTAATTTAACTTATTGGACTACTATTGATAAGACCAATGAGAGTAACGTAAAGCTTTTGTTGAATATGAAGTAATCCGTCGTTTGACGGGAATAAAAATCCTTTTAAGAAGAGGTAAATAGAGTAATAAACCAGATGATTGTGCTTTAAAGTTTTTTCGTCTAATAGCGGAGAACGCCGATTATCAAAAAATTAAAAAGTATGCCAAGAAGTGTAAATCATGTAGCATCACGGGCCCGAAGAAAAAAATTATTGAAAAAGACGAAAGGTTATTTCGGCTCCCGTAAAAATGTCTGGACGGTTGCCAAGAATACTTGGGAAAAAGGCCAGCAATACGCTTACCGCGACAGGAAAGCGAAAAAAAGAACATTCCGTGCATTGTGGATTCAGCGAATTAACGCTGCAGCACGTCTCGAAGGAATGTCTTATTCACAATTCATGGGATTGTTAAAAAAGAACGATATTGAAATAAACAGGAAAGTTCTGGCTGATTTGGCTATGAATCAACCTGAAGCGTTCAAAGCAATCGTTGAAAAAGTAAAATAAAACTATATTATTTTTGGTGAAATAAAAACAGACCCGGTTCGTCGAAAGACGGATTCGGGTTTTTTGTTTTAATGATATTCAATTCAAATTCCTTAAGAATCAGTTAATTTTTATTTCCTGGTGTCGGAAAATTGCCCGATTTCATATTTTTTATTAAAGCATTAAACTATTGAACATTTTATTGGTCTCAGTAATGTTATAATTGTAAAACATTAATTATTGAACCAATGAAAAAGTTAGCATTATTATTTATCGCAGTTTTTATCGGAACTGTAATGGTTAAAGCTCAGCCAGGGGGTGGCATGATGAACCCTGAAGAAAGAGCTAAATCTCAAACTGAAAGAATTAAAGAAGCAGTAGGCTTAAACGCAGACCAGGAAAAGAAAGTGTATGAATTGAATCTTGAAAGTGGCAAGAAAATGCAGGAAATGTTCCAGCAAAATCAAGGTGGTGGAATGGAAGGAATGCGTGAAAAAATGCAGGCATCAAGAGAAGAACAAAACAAAAAGATGAAAGAAATACTTTCTGCTGATCAATGGACTAAGTATGAAAAGTATATGGAAGAAAATCAAAGGGGATTTGGAGGAGGAGGTCCTCGTTAAAAGAATTTAATTATCTCTTTTGTATTTAGTTTAGCATTGGGTTTACATATTTTTGTAAGCCCTTTTTTATTGAAAAGAAGATTTTAATGCTACCATTTTTATTGCTGTAATAGCTGCCTCATCGCCTTTGTTTCCGTGCTTCCCTCCAGCACGATCAAGAGCTTGTTGTTGGTTGTCAGTAGTTAAAACACCGAAAATAAATGGTTTGTTATATTTTAAATTCAGGTTTATTGTGCCTTGGGTTACTCCATCGCATATGTAATCAAAATGTCGGGTTTCTCCTTGAACCACACAGCCCAGAAGAATAACAGCATCAACATTATCCATCTCCGCAAAATACTGCGCTCCCAAAGGAAGTTCAAAGCTTCCCGGGACATATTTAACTACAATATTTTCTTCTGTTGCTCCATGTTTCTTCAATGTATCTACAGCACCCTCGGCAAGTTTAAAAGTAATCTCCTGATTCCACTCGGCTACAACAATTCCAAAACGCATGTTTTGTGCTGAAGGTATTGAATTTACATCGTATTGTGAAAGATCTTTTGTAGACATAATACTATAAAAATAAAAAACCCCTCAAAGAGGGGTCTATCATAAATTTGATTAGCTTAATTTAATTTTAACCCTTGCAATATATCGATCAACATCCGTACCTTCATCAGAATCAGGATATTTATCCTTAATTTCCTGATACATGGTAAGAGCGTTTTCAAGTTCATCCATCGATTCCATTAATTTTGCCGCCTTCATCATGTAAATTGGAGCTGTTAATTCATTATCGGATAAAGAAACGGCCTTTTTATATTGTTTTAAGGCGTTTTCCATTTCGCCAAGTTCAAGGTAAGCATCACCTTTTGCACCTTCAGTTATGGGTGAAAGTAAAAGGTCATCAGTTTTGAAATCGTTGAGATAATCAAGGGCGTCTTCATACTGTCCTAAATGCAGGTATGAAATTCCTGTATAATAGTTAGCCCTGTTGGCAGCTTTGGTAATTCCGTAATCATCGATTATATCCAAAAAACCAAAATAATTTCCATCACCGTTGATAGCCAGATTAAACGAATCTCTTTCGAAATAGTTGATTGCCATAAACATTTGAGACCTGGCTTCGTCTTCTTTTGGCTGTAAATAAAATCTGTTAAATCCTAAATAGCCTGCTACAACCAGAACAATAGCACCTACTACATAGGTAATAATTTTCTGATTATCTTCTATAAATTGCTCCGTTCTCGTCAAAGCACTTTCAAGTTCCTGTAAATTATCGACTTGCGGAGTTTTTTTCTTTGCCATCTTTTTCGTTTTCAAAATTGTGTGGCAAAAATAGTTTTTTTTTCAGAATTGAATAAGTTCTGATGCTATTATTTTGAATATTAATCAACATATACGTGTTTGTAATACTATTTTTTCGAAGAACTTCGACATCTGTTGTTTTTAATTAGTTTTGTGTTACGTTTAAAAAATTTTCCAATGCATATTGAAGAAATATCAATAGTCAATTTTAAAAATATTAAGGAAAATAAAGTCGGTTTTTCTTCGAAACTGAATTGTTTCATTGGAAATAACGGTGCCGGAAAAACCAATTTGCTTGATGCAGTTTATTATCTTTCATTTTGTAAAAGTTTTTTTAATGCAATTGACAGCCTGAACATTAATCATGCTGAAAACTATTTTATGTTGCAGGGAAATTATGTAAGATATGACTCCAGTGAAATTATTTCCTGCGGCCTCCAAAAGGGGCAAAAAAAACAATTTAAACGCAATTCCAAAGTTTATAAAAAACTGGCTGAACATATTGGACTGCTTCCTCTGGTAATGATAACACCATCAGATGTAAATTTGATTTTAGGCGGTAGTGATGAACGTCGTAAATTTATGGATGGTGTAATTTCCCAGTACAATCAAAACTATTTGGATGATTTATTAAAATATAACCGGGCATTACTGCAACGTAACAATTTACTAAAACAGTTTGTTAGTGATAAATATTTTGATTCTGAGCTACTCGATATATGGGACAACCAGTTAGTTGAGTATGGTACGAGAATTCACGACGAACGTAAAAAGTTTGTTGAAAAGCTTATCCCGGTTTTTCAGGAATATTATTCTTTTATTTCTCAGGGGAATGAGGTAGTTGGATTAAATCATCAATCAGACTTTTATGAAAGTGATTTTGAAAAGCTTCTAAAAGATTCTATTTCCAGAGATAGAATTATTCAGTACACTTCTGTTGGTATTCATAAAGATGATTTGGAGTTGAACATTGGCGATTATCCAATAAAAAAATTAGGATCACAAGGTCAGAAAAAAACATACCTTGTAGCATTGAAACTGGCCCAATTTAATTTTATCAGGCAAATTTCAGAATTAAAACCCATTTTATTGCTTGACGATATTTTTGATAAACTTGATCAGAACCGTGTTGAGCAGATTATAAAAGTAGTTTCCGGTAACGAGTTTGGCCAGATTTTTATTACTGATACAAATCGCGAACATTTGGATGGAATAATCCGAAAGATGGATACGGATTTTCGTATATTTCTTGTTGATAAAGGGACCATAAAACAAATGCAATGAGAAGGAGTAACACACAACCATTGAGTACTGTTTTGCAGGAATATATCCGTGAAATGAAAATGGAACGTAAACTTAAAGAGGTAGACGCATTGCATTACTGGGAAGAATTGTTGGGGAAAACAATCTCCGGCTATACAGGAAATATTTACATAGCACAAAAAGTGTTATACGTAAAAATCAATTCGCCCGTGGTTAAAAACGAATTGATAATGATGCGAGAAGACATCAGGCAAAAGATGAATGAAAAAGCCGGTGAAGAAATTATTCAGAAAATTGTATTTAAATAAAAAGGCTACCCGTAATAACGAATAACCTTTCCTGTTAAATTTTTATTTTTTAGTATCGTTCAGTTTTTGAAAAGAAAAAGTCAGACTCAATAACAGCGTTTTCGTCACTGTCAGAACCATGTACCGCATTTTGTTGCAAACTGGTTGCATAAAGTTTTCTGATTGTCCCTTCATCTGCATTTTCAGGATTAGTTGCCCCAATTAATGTCCTGTAATCTTCCACTGCATTATCCTTTTCGAGAATTGCTGCTATAATAGGCCCTGAACTCATAAATTTAACCAGTGAATCATAAAAGGGTCTTTCTTTATGGACTGCGTAAAATTCGCCCGCTTGCGAGGGAGTTAAACGGGTTAATTTCATAGCTTTTATAACAAACCCGGCTTCATTGATCATTTTTAGTATGGGGCCTGCGTAATTGTTTTTGAAAGCCGTTGGCTTAATCATTGTGAAGGTCAGTTTTCCTGCCATTTTCTACTTTTTTAAAATTTGTAAATATTTCACAATAATATAAAAATTGAAATAATTAATTCTTAAGACCAGCAACAGATTTCTTATATTTGTCGATTCAAATTTAGATAGTTTTGGAAAACACTGGGAATGAGATTTTTAATAAAATAGGTGAGATTCTTTCTCAAAAAGGAAGAAATATCGTTATTGTTCCGCACGAAAATCCAGATGGTGATGCCATCGGATCTGCCGTCGGATTAGCCGAAATATTAAATAACAGTGGCCATAACGTTAATGTTATTTCACCGAATGATTACCCTGTTTTTTTGAAGTGGTTTACATCAGAAATCGAAGTTGTTATTTTCGAACGGGAAAAGAAAAAAGCAAGAAAGTACATCGGGAAAGCAGATATTTTGATATGTATTGATTTTAATGATTCAAAGCGTGCTGCCAAACTGGAAGACGATATACTGAATTTTTCAGGCCCAAAACTTTTAATAGATCACCATCCTAATCCGGAATATTTTTGTGATTATACAGTTTCCGAGCCGGTTTACAGTTCAACAGCTGAATTGATTTATGATTTTATCAATAGAATAGGGCTTGGCGAGTTTCTGAACCAAAATGCAGCCGAGGCATTATTCACCGGAATATTAACAGATACGGGCTCCTTTAGCCATAATACTTCACGACCAAATATGTTCAGTATAGTTTCAGAATTAATGAAATTTGGAATAAATACCGATAAAATCCAATCCCATATTTATCACAATTTTTCCTCCGACAGGATGAAATTATTGGGGTATTGTTTAAATGAAAAAATGGAAGTATTTCCAGAACTACGTTCTGCGATTATCTCAATTACGAAGGCTGAATTGGAAAAATTTAATTTTAAACCAGGAGATACAGAAGGATTTGTAAATTATCCGCTGTCTATAAACAATATTGTTTTTAGTGCTCTGTTTATTGAAAAAGAGGGTTATGTGAAAGCATCATTTCGTTCAAAAGGAAATTTCCCCGCAAACGATTTTTCAAAAAATCATTTTAACGGAGGAGGACATATGAATGCTGCGGGGGGCGAGTGCTATGAAGATTTTACAAAAACAATTGAGTTGTTCAAGCAACTTTTACCGAAGTATAAACATCAATTATTGGAAACAAAAATTTAGGATCATGAAAGTGACAAAAAAAAAATTATTGAACATTGGAGTTGGAATTATCCTTTCGGCTATTTTTTATTCTTGTTTATATACGGATGATATGGTTCAAAGCCTCGATGAAGAGATGGCAATTCTGGGTACTTATTTGCGAGACCAGGAATCAAAAGGATATGATGTGGATACTACTGATTTAGGTGTTTATTATATTGTTTTGAAAGAGGGAACAGGTGATTATTACCCTCAAACCGGAGACAGCTGTACGGTTAGTCACAATGGTTATTTAATGAATGGTTTAAGGTTTGATACTTCGAAATTTAATGAAAATGATTCAACCTGGACATTTAAGCTTGGTAATCCGGATATAATAAGTGGATGGAATGATGGAATGAAGGTAATCAACGAAGGTTCAATCGTTCGATTGCTAATTCCTTCTACTTTGGCTTATGGCCCTGATGGTTTTAATGCTGTACCCCCGAATAATACGGTGCGATACGACGTTGAAATGATTGAGATTAAACAACAGTAACAATAACTACGAAATTAACAATTGAATACAATGAAACGACTATTTATTTTGGGTTTGTTTTTTACTACATTTTTTGTGGTTTTTAATTCTTGTAAAGATGATAACAACTATGAAAAAATGAGAAAAGATGAACTGGAACTGTTAAATACATATATAAACAAGTATTACACTGAGGATGATTATATAAAAACTCCGTCGGGACTATATTATGTTGAAACAGAACAGGGAACAGGTGATACCATTAAAGTTGGTGATAATGTTAAGATTTTTTATGCAACCTGGGCATTACATAACATTAATGGTACCGATAGTTTGATATTGGTTGATGAAAGTAGTGGATACACTTCAGGATATAGATATGAACCGTATGAACTGACCGTGGGGTCCAGCAGTTCAATTACAGGTCTTGAGGAAGGTGTTACTTACATGAAACCCGGTGGAAAATCCCGTTTGATAATTAATTCAGAACTTGCCTACGGGCAGCAAGGTTCCGGTAGTGTTGGAGCATTCAGAACATTAGTAATGGATGTTGAAATTTACAAAGTTTTTCCTTACGGAACGCCCTGAAAATAAATTGTACTTCCCGGGATGGACAGAACCCAACTGCTGAAAAAATTACTTCCTGGTTTTATACCACTTTTTGTATTTATTGCGGCCGATGAGATTTGGGGTACAAAAATTGGCCTTTATGTGGCTATTGCTGTTGGATTTTTAGAAATGGTCTGGGTGGGTTTTAAAGAAAAACGTTTTGATAAATTTATTCTTTTTGATACTCTTTTACTCATTGTTTTAGGCATAGTTTCAATTGTGCTTGACAATGATATTTTTTTCAAACTAAAACCCGGACTGATAGAATTAATTTTAGTTACAGTACTCGCGGTTTCAGCCTTTTCATCAATTAATATTATTGGAGTGTTGGGTCGGCGTTATCTAAAAGATGTCACTTTCAATCAGGCCCAGGTTTCCCAAATGCGGAGAATACTAAAAACTTTGTTTTTTATTTTTCTTGGACATACCGTTTTGGTTTTTTATGCCACTTTTTACATGAGTAATGAAGCATGGGCTTTTATAAGTGGAGGGTTGTTTTATATTCTTTTTGGTATCTATTTTTTGTATGAATTTCTTAAGCAAAAAAGGAAACAAAAGCTGTATAACAAAGAAGAATGGCTACCGTTGGTTGATAATGAAGGAAAAATAAAAGGAAAGGTTCCGAGGAGCAGGGTTCACGATGGCAGTAAACTTTTACATCCGGTAGTTCACATGCAGGTTATAGGACCTAATAATACTATTCTTTTACAAAAGCGTTCACCCAAAAAACAGATTTTCCCTAATACCTGGGATGTGGCAGTCGGAGGTCATATTTCAACAGGCGAAACTCTGGAAGAAGCGTTAAAAAAGGAAGCATCTGAAGAACTGGGATTGAAAGAATTTTCAGCCAGATTAATTAAAACTTTTAAGTGGGAATCAGAAATTGAAGCCGAGTTGGTTTATTTATTCGTAACCCATAATTCCAGTGATTTTAATATCCAAAATGATGAAGTTTCTGAAACAAAATTCTGGGCAGTGAATCAGATCAAAGAGCGGCTTGGTAAGGGAGTCTTTACACCGAATTTCGAATATGAATTTTCTTTGTTAAGGGAACTTGGAATTGTGTGAAAATCAAATTTTTAGACTCCTATTAAAAAGATTGCAGGGATCTTATGTAAATCAGGTATATAGCTTTTCCAGCTTTTTATGGATTTTGTTGCAATAAATTCATCTGCTCCGGTAATATTTGCAGCCACGCAAAGTAAGGTGGAAGGGGAGCATGTTTTAATTAAATTACCCATCATTTGATTATTTCGATAAGGTGTTTCAATAAATATTTGTGTTTGCCTGTTGTTTTTAGCCTCTTTCTCCAATCCCGCAATGGCACGTGTACGTTCATTTGGTTTGACAGGCAAATAGCCATGAAATGAAAAATTTTGCCCGTTTAAGCCTGATGCCATCAAAGCAAGTAAGATTGAAGAAGGCCCAACCATTGGAACAACCTTAATATTTTTGTTATGAGCTATTTTTACAATTTCGGCACCGGGATCAGCAACACCTGGGCAGCCTGCCTCTGATATTACAGCAACATCATATCCCTCATTAATCGGTTTTAAAAATTTAGGTAATTCAGTGACATGTGTATATTTATTCAACTCAAAAAATGTTAGACTATCGATGTCAATTTCTTTGTTAACCAGTTTTAAAAAGCGACGGGCGGTTCTTATATTCTCAACAATGAAATACTTTGTGTTAGTCAAAATGCCAAAAATACTGGCTGGCAACACATTTTGCCATTCGCCTTCGCTTAAAACATTGGGAACAAGAAATAATTTAGCCATATTAAATTTTTTGTAAAAATAAATATATTCATTATCAGAACACAGCTTTTGTTAAATTTGTGCAATGCTCGAAAATCAGGATATTAAAATAGAAGCCACACTTTTAGGAACAGGAACTTCGCAGGGAGTGCCTGTGATAGCCTGCAATTGTGAGGTATGTAAATCAAATGATCCCAAAGATAGTCGGCTACGTTCTTCTTTACTTTTAAAAATTAACGGACAGAATTTTGTAATTGATGCCGGCCCTGATTTCAGACAACAAATGTTAAGAGAGAAATTGTTTACACTGCGTTCAATTTTACTTACTCACGAACACGTCGATCATATTTTCGGTCTTGATGATATTCGCTCATTCAACTGGGTTCAAAAATCGCCCGTTGATATTTATGCCGAAGCTCGTGTACAGGAAGCAATTAAACGCATTTTTAATTATGTTTTTGCTGATTACAAATATCCGGGGATTCCTAAAATGAAACTTCACATGGTAAGTGGAAGATCATTTAAAATCGATGATGTAAAATTTACTCCCATACGTTGTTACCATCATAAACTGCCGGTGTTTGGCTACAGGGTAGGAAATCTTACATATATAACCGATACAAATTTTATTCCCGATGAAGAGTTAGAAAAAATTTCAGGGACAAAAATTTTAATAATTAATGCCCTTAGAAAGGAGCAACACATTTCACATTTTAACCTGGATGAAGCTTTGGATATCATAAACAGGATTCAACCCGAAAAAGCCTATCTTACTCATTTGAGTCATACTTTCGGGAAACATGAGGATATTCAAAAAGAGTTACCTCAAAATGTTTTTGTGGGCTATGACGGGCTTAAGATAAGGCTCTGATTTATTATTTGAATAAGTTCTTTTTTTATTCGTTTTCAATTTTTGCGACAAAAACCACATAATTTTTACCGTACTTTTTTGCGCATTTTGGACATGTAGTGTACCAGATATAATTTTTTTCCTGACGGTATCCTTTTTCGCTGCACCAGTTTTTAAAATCTTTTTCCCAGCTTCCGGTTTCTCTAAAGTCGCCTTCATACACTTTTGTGACAAAATTTCCATTGATAGTCAGGTTTTTAGTGTTTGGAATTACTTTGTCCACCGCAAGATAAAGGTCCATATTCCATTTTGATGTGTGATCCGATAAACACATCCAATCAGGAATTTTACCCTCAACTGCTTCAACTTTTTTATTCATTCTTGTTATTACATTTCCAAAATTCATGGGCATGTAAAAAAGAGTGAATACATGATCTTTTATGAATTTTTTGTTTATCCATTCAAATGTCTTTTCTTCCCACGGCGACGGATCGAATTCAGGACAACAAATGTCATTATTGGTTTTTGAATTTTCCATGACTTTAACTTTTGGTTTTTTATTGTAGCTTCCTTTTCTTTCTGAAAAGTAAAATAAAGTTAGGAAATAAATCAAAGCCATTCAATTAGTCGGCATGCTTATTTAGCCAGGGAAAAACAACAATCAACGCTGCTGAAAGATAAATAGCGCCTGCTAGTATAAATGCACTTTTCAGGTTGATATTGTCAGTTATATAACCAAGTAAAGGTCCAATTCCGGCAAAGGAAATACGAATAACAAAATTACGTACGGATAACATTGTTGCCCGCACTTCACTTCCAGTATACTGATTAATGTAATTTTTCATAATTGGAGTGGCAAATCCACGTATCAGATAAAATAAAAAGAGAAATGCCAAACCGTAGTAGTTTATTGAAATTCCTGATAGGAAATACCCTGTTGCGAGTAAAATAATGATCATAAACAATGCCCACTTTTTGCCCATAAATTTTTCAAAGTTATGGGCAAAAACAGATGAAACGCCTACCGTTAAATTTAGGGCTGTCCAAAAAATACCGAACATCTCAACAGGTAAATTAATGGCTTTAAAAAAAGGCTGAACAAACCAGGCGAAGGTAAGCGTGGCTGTACCTGTAGCAGAAGAAAGCAAAATAGAGATACGCAAATTTTGATTCTTTAGAAATGTATTTTTTATGTTGATTACCAATTTTTTTAAGGAATGAATTTGTTCTGTTGAGTGAATTTTGGGTTCAATTAGTGTTAATGCTGCCGGAATCGCAATTGCTGCAACACCAAACTGGAAATAGAAGGGAGTACGCAAACTAATTGCTGCCAGAAATCCACCCGCAATTCCGGCAATAGCTTCTGCAAAATTTCCAATTGAGGTGATCCTACCTTCGAGTTTTACATATTTGTCTGTCTTTTTTGAAGCCTTTAAACTATCAAATAGCATTGCTGAATCAGCCCCTGAAACAAAAGAATGGCCAATTCCCAATATAATCTCAGCAAATGCAAATGCCCAGAAACCAAATGAAAAACTGTACATTAAAAATCCGCTACATCCTAATATGCTTCCAAGAATTAGTGTCTTTTTTCGTCCCCAAACATCGGCCATCCAGCCCGAAGGAATTTCCATAACAACAATTGCTATCGAATAAATGGCCTTTAGCACAAAAATTTCGTGCATTCCCATTCCATTATCCTGATAAAACAGCACCACAACCGGCATAACCAGGTTAAACCATTTGGAAATTTTAATGAGGTATAAACGGATGATATTTTTACTGAAATCGGCCAAAATTAAATTTTGTCTCAAAAATAATATTCGTTATTAAAATTCATTGTTAATAAGTGAAATAGATTTTTTTTGATAATTGAGTCTTTTTTCCACTGAATTAAAATCAGAATTATAAATTTGTCAAACAGACAAAAACAGACAGATTTATGAAATTATTTATTCCAAAAAACTACAACTCGGTTTTAGATTTAAATCAAACCGAACAAGCAATTAAAAAAATAAAAGATTTTTTTCAACTAAACCTTGCTTCTGAATTGCGACTTAGAAGGGTAACAGCTCCACTTTTTGTAAAACAGGGAACCGGAATAAACGACGATTTGAATGGTATTGAAAGACCTGTTTCATTCCCCATGAAAGATTTGAATGAAACTGTAGCTGAAATTGTTCAGTCGCTTGCAAAATGGAAAAGACTGGCGTTAACAGATTTGGATTTAAAGCCTGGTTTCGGAATTTATACGGATATGAATGCAATTCGCCCGGACGAAGAGTTAACAAATATTCATTCGTTATATGTTGATCAGTGGGATTGGGAACGTGTGATTACTTCAGAAGACAGAAATCTCGATTATCTAAAATATATGGTAAGGAAGATATATGCTGCATTAGTGAGAACTGAATTCTTTGTTTCTGAAAATTACCTGGATATTGAACCCGAACTGCCGGAAGAGATTACATTTGTGCACACTGAAGATTTAGCAAAACAGTATCCGGATTTGACACCTTTTGAACGTGAAACAGAAGCAGCTAAAAAGTACGGAGCTATTTTCGTGATCGGAATTGGAGGAGAATTACCGGATGGAAAAATTCATGACGGACGTGCGCCTGACTATGATGACTGGATTACGACAACAACAGAAGGTCACAAGGGATTAAATGGAGATATTATTGTTTGGAATAACGTTCTTAACCGTGCATTTGAACTCTCTTCCATGGGAATCAGAGTCGATAAAAATTCACTTATGCAACAGTTAAAGTATCGTGGGCTTGAAGAAAGAAAAGAATTAATGTGGCACAAAAAGTTGTTAAATGATGAGCTGCCATTAACCATTGGAGGGGGAATTGGTCAGTCGAGGCTATGCATGTATTTCCTACGTAAGGCACACATTGGTGAAATTCAATCAAGTATATGGCCTGATGAAATGATCGAAAAATGCAAAGTGAACGGAATTAATTTGCTATAAAATATTGTCCCGGCAATTTTGTCGGGATTTTTTTTAATTCTGCGTTCTGAAACCATTTCAAAATTTATATATTTGCACCGCAATTTAAAAAGGCTGCCCCGGTAGCTCAGCTGGATAGAGCAACTGCCTTCTAAGCAGTAGGTCATGGGTTCGAATCCCGTCCGGGGTACATAAGAGAGTTAGATAATTTCTGACTCTCTTTTTTTATGCTGTTTTTAAAGATCTATAAAAGTTAAAGGATTAACTAAGTTATTTCTCAATGACCTGAATACTTCATTCCGGAACTGAGGAGAGGGTTAAGTCATCTGTGTGCAACTTATTGCAATTCAGAGTGATATTTTGTAACTTATGTTATAAACCAAAAATTAATCACAATGAGAAAATTGATTCCTGTGTTCTCTGTTTTTTTATGTGCGTTATTAATTACCAATTGTAATTCAGAGAAACTAAACGAAAAAACGGTATTGGGTCTTTTTACTCCCTACGACGGATTCCCCGAAACTTTGAACGGTAAAGTTAAAGAAGTTAAAGAACTAAACTATTGGGCCATCGAAAGCAATGGCGAAATCACTGCAGGTAATCCTGTTACAATTGCCGATAGGGACTCTATCAGCTGGACGAATGATTTTATTGTCTCGCTTGACGAATCAGGTGTTGTGGAAAAATCCACTACTATCAACGAAAATGGAAATGCTATTAGCTATTGGGAGGTAAAAAGTGAAGGAGGAGAATTAATATCAGCAGACCGGTATGAAAATGATACACTAAGAAACAAGCTAACGGTTGTTCTAAAAACCGAAACAATGAATAAGATGGAAGTCAAAGATGCAAATGCAGATACGTTGATTTATGCTTATGAACTGGAATTCGATGGAAATGGAAACTATTCTTCTGTTCAGTTATATAATTACAGAAATGAACCAACTGTAAAATACGAATATAATTATAGTCCTGAAGGTTACTTGAGTAACTATACCTGGACAAGAAATGATACAATAAGGGGAGGAATGAGATTTACTCACAATGATCACGGATTCGCTGAAACCCAGGAAGTCTATAGTAATATCACCGGAGCATCTTCCCTTTACAATTACGAATATAAATATGATGAAATGGGGAACTGGATACAAGTTGTTGCTTCGCAGGAAAACAAGCCTGAAATTGTTGCCAAAAGAACTTATGTATATTATTAACGATTTCGTGAGGATGTAAGAATAAAAGGAGATGTGTCAACATCTCCTTTTTATTTCATTTCGTAACATTCCAATTGAAGTCTGTCAATTTTTCTGCACAAAACAAAATTGTTATTCAACGTTATTTTGATTTTGAATTTGCTGAAGTGGAGCTCCTAGCCCGGTAGACATATATTTTTGGTACCATTTATCAGCAGCTTTAAAGTAATATGGCACTAATGTTTTAGTGTTCTCATAAGGTTTATTAAACTTAATCTCTACAACAAGCCAGTCATCTGAATCAATTCCTTTCTCTATTTTTAAAACCTTTGCATCAGTAAATTCATCTAGCCCTTTTACAACTTTTAATTTTGGAACTTCCATTTTTTTCCAATTAAGACTGCTCATGTCCAAATCATCATACTCTTTTCTTGCGTAACGTATACTTTCTATATCCTCATCACCCACATAATTTGGTAGCTCAAGCGCAAACATTGCCATTTGATAAATACCATTTTTTACATCTACTTTATCCCTGTTTCTCAATTCCATTTTTAAAACAGAATTCCTACTGGTGGTTGTATGGTATAAATTGATAATATAGTTTATTGGTTGTACTTTTGCTGATTTAGGTGAAATGTTAGGTAATCCTGTATTAAATTTTGTAATTTCGAGGAAGCTTTCATCCACGTATGAAAAGGTTTCATCTGAAGATGTTTGTATCCTGTTTTTCGCTTGTTTTTCAAACACAGGTGAAATTGTTGTATCTACCTGAATATACTGGCAACTATTGATTGATAATATTCCTATGAATAAAAAAGATGCAAAAATTATTCTTTTCATAAATGTAAGTTTTATTTATACTTAGCTGTTTCATCCCAAATCAAATTTTTGTTCCCCGTTAAATCAACAACATCTTTTTTTGAATATCAACATATTCAAACGTTCTCACATTTATGATTTAAAGTTTTAATAGAGGTGGGTGTATTATCTTCGGATGAAAAGGTACATAATATTTTTAATTTTAATTGAATGATACAACCGTTCTTATGAGTAAGATGTTAACAATGCGATGTTACTTTCGATTTGTAATTACAACAATTTTGACTTTTATCTTTATAACATAAACTTACTATTAAATGAACCCGTTCTTAATGAATTGTCTATTAATCTTTAAACAGCAAAGGTGCAAATTCATGCAGACATCTTCGCCAGGTATGAAATTCATGATTTGTACCTTGAGACGCATAATATTGTGCTTTTATACCTGCTTTTTGTAATTGTGATTGTAACTCGTTTTGACGATTTATAAATGATGCTTCATCGGTACCTGCACCAAACCATAACAAATTTACTCTCTGATTGAATGCCGGACCCTGTTCAACTGCATCTTTAATTAGGTCCTGATAATTATTTGGTACTCCACTAAAAATGCCCAGGTATGAAAAATTTTCCAACCGGCTAAATCCAATTGTAAATGTTTGCATTCCTCCCATTGATAGTCCGGCCATCGCACGGTGTTCGCGATCGGCAACTGTACGGTAGTTTTTATCAATGTCAGGAATAACTTCATTTATGAGCATTTCTTCAAAAGCAGACCATCTGGCGTTACCTGCCAAACGCTGACCTTCCTGTTCTGGGCGTGTGGCAAAACCGTTATTCATCACAATTATCATTGGCAATGCTTTTCCCTCAGCTATGAGATTGTCCAAAATGAAATTTGATTTCCCTGAATGAGTCCATTCCATTTCGAGTTCACCCGCTCCATGTTGCAAATAAAGAACCGGATAACGTGTATCGCAGTTTTTATCGTATTCCGGGGGTGTGTAAACATACATTCTTCGGAATGATTTTGTTACATCAGAATAAAACCAGTGTTCCCGAACATCTCCGTGAGGTACGTGCTTTACCAGATAAAAATCTTCGTTAGGAGATGGAACTTCCAGCACATTTCTATAACCATTGGAATAAAATATATCACTGCCTGGATCATCAACCTCAACGCCGTCAACAATTATCCAATAAACCTGGTAGCCGATTTTGGGATTTTCCATTATCAGATTCCAAAGTCCGTTTTCGTCTTTTTGCATTTCATAGTCATCTGAGCCCATGTGTAATTTTACAGATTGAGCTGTTGCAGGCGCCGCATATTGAAACCATACACGGCCGTCGGGATGGATCTTTGGGAATTCGGCTAATCGGTGGGTGGTAATTGTCTTTTCCCATTTGCCGTCATCTTCCATTTTAAAGAGCGGAGATTGATTTGTTTGAGCATGTCCGGGAATTGTAAGGGTCATATAAATTACAGCCAGAAAAAGTAAAAGTTTATTATTCATTTTTGGTCCTCCGTGATTTTTTAGTACAAACCCGTCTAGGTCTGTGGTCATTTTGTTTTTTTCTACTATTCAATAAAAATAATTGAATTTCCTATTGAAAACAATGTTTATAATATTCTGTTACAAATTTTATAATTGTGACTTTAGTTATTGATTATTCATTTACACATTTTGTAGTTTTGGGCATAATTTAAAAATTCTGAAAAATGAGAAATTTATTCTTGATAATGGTTAGTCTTATTTTAATCGTTGGATGTACTATGTCGCAAAAAGAAGAATTAACACAAGAAGAAAATACAATGAAACAAAAAGCTGAAGAATATACTTCATTTGAATTAACAACTGATTTAAGCGTTTTAACTGAAAAGGAAAGGCAAATGCTGCCCTTATTGTTTGAAGCAGCTAAAATAATGGATGATATTTTTTGGAAGGAAGCTTTTGGTGAAAAAGATGAGCTTTTTTCAAAAGAAATGAATGAATACACCCGGAAGTTTTTAAATATTAACTATGGCCCATGGGAAAGGCTCAACAATAATGAACCATTTTTAGCGGGATATGGTGAAAAACCCGCAGGTGCAAATTTTTATCCCGCTGATATGACTAAAGAAGAATTTAATTCCTGGGATGACGAAAGTAAAACAAGTTTATATACTTTAATACGTCGTGATCAGGATGGTAATTTGATTTCAATACCATATCATGAAGCTTTCAAAAATGAAATAACGGTAGCAGCCGATTTGATTAAGCAGGCTGCATCTTTAGCAGAAGATCCGGGATTAAAAAATTATCTTGAAAAAAGAGCAGTTGCGTTATTAACTGATGAGTATTTTGATAGTGATGTGGCATGGATGGAAATGAAGAATAACACAATCGATTTCGTGGTTGGGCCAATTGAAAGTTATGAAGACCAACTATTCGGATATAAAGCGTCACATGAAGCATATATTTTGATTAAAGACAAGGAATGGAGCAACAAACTGGCAAAATTTGCTGAATTTCTTCCTGGATTACAAAAAGATTTACCCTGCGAACAAGTATATAAAAATGAAATGCCTGGTATGGATTCGGATTTAAATGCTTATGATGCCATTTACTATGCCGGTGATTGTAATGCAGGAAGTAAAACCATAGCAATTAATTTACCTAACGATGAGGTAGTAAGAGAAACCAAAGGAAGCCGAAAACTTCAATTAAAAAATTCGATGCAGGCAAAATTCGATAAAATTTTGGTTCCTATTTCCGATTTGCTGATTGCTGAAGATCAGAGACAACACGTGAAATTTGATGCTTTTTTTGAGAATACCATGTTTCATGAAGTTGCACATGGCCTTGGTTTGGGAAATACTATTGATAAAAGTACAACTGTACGTGAAGCTTTAAAAGACACCTATACATCAATCGAAGAAGGTAAAGCTGATATTTTGGGTCTGTGGGTTGTTTATAAGCTGAATGAAATGGGTGAATTGGGCGATAAAGATATGATGGATAATTTTGTTACGTTCATGGCAGGAATCTTTCGTTCTGTACGTTTTGGGGCTGCCAGTGCGCACGGGAAAGCTAATATGATTCGTTTTTATTACTTTCAGGAGGCAGGAGCTTTCGAACGCGATGATGTTACAGGAACATACCGGGTAAATTTTGAGAAAATGAAAGATGCCATGCTTTCACTCTCTGAAATGATTTTAAATGTTCAGGGTGACGGTGATTACGACGCGGCTAAAAAAATAATTGAAGAAAAGGGTTTTATCCGGGAAAAATTACAAAGTGATTTAGACAGAATTGGAGAAGCCGGAATTCCACGTGATATTATTTTTGAACAAGGTCCTGAGTTTTGGGATTGTTAGCTAAGTAATTAAATTTTTTATTCACTTTATTTAATAAGAAAACCTGATTTTTTAGTTGTGTAACTTAAACGAAGATTAATCTTTGACACAGCGTACGCTAAGCCCTTCATCCTTATAGGTATAGAAACGGCTAAATTCGGAATCATTTGTTAAAATTCGGATCCATTGATAAATATCTGAAACTTCGCTGTTTTCGGTTGACGACCACCATTGTCCGTTATATCCTTTTCCTGCAAAAGTTCCTACGTGGTCCTCGAATATTCCGTGCATATTCCTGATTCCTCCCGGTAGAGCTGAGAAACCAAAATCATTGGTTCCATTTCCAGAATTTTCCCAGCCGGATTTTGCTTTCAGGTGTTTACCAACATTTAACCAGTCGTCAGCATCTTTTTCATATGGGCCTTTGCTATTGCTTACATATTGTGCCAGTTGTTCCCACTCAGCATCGCTAGGTAAGTGCCAACCCTCGGGCACGGAAGCAATGGCAGCCGGATAATTGTACAATACCCCGTAAGTGTTAAAATTATCGTTGGTTACTGCTTCGCTTACATTTACGCCCGAATAGTTGTAAACATAATAACGGGGTTCGGTGGTTGAGCCGTCAGCAGGTCTAAACACATGATGAATATAAGCGAGATTCTCAGCCATCCACCATTGATTGCCAATCAGTACTATTTTATATTCTTGCCCATCCCGGGGGTCTGTAAATGTTTCAAAATTGAAACCGGCATATGGATCATCATCCTTATTGCAACTTGTAAAATAAATAGGCAGGACGATAATGCCTATTAACAAATGTTTGAGAAGATTTTTTTTCATAATTTTTGAGTTGCGTGTTTATAATGAAAGTTACAAATTAGATTTGAATAAAAATATATCCCTTTTGTAAAATAAATACAATTTTATAGAAGCAAAATATTTCTCCCTTTGTCAGGTAGGAGTACTTCCGACGAGTCGGGAGCTAATAAACTTAATAGTATAAGCACTAAGAGTATTCATATTTTATCAATATGTACTTAAAAAAATATAGGACTATAAAATATTAATATTATTCAATAATTAGTTTGTTTGTCTAACTAATTATTTCTATATTTGCTAAAAATATAGAAAATGAACAAAGCCGAAGAATTACTATTAACCATACAAGGCGTCGCAAAAAAAATTCGGGAGATAAAAGAAAAAGAACTTGAAAACGCTGAATTGCAGGATTTTTCGATGGCCAGTTTTCGGTATATCGAAGAAATATACAATTTAAAAAATCCAACATTTGTTGAACTTACAAACCAGCTAAATTACAGTAAACCAACTGTAACGTTGATGGTAGCAAAATTAATTGAGAAAGGATTTGTAACAAAAACCAAATCGAAAGGTGACGGGAGAGTGTTTTTCCTTGGATTAACAACAAAAGGAGAAAAAATTATTGAAAGCTACAACAAAGTATATGCTAGTTTTATCAATGAGATTTCTTCCAGGTATAATAACAAAGAGATGGATACCTTGATTTCATTATTAAAAAGAATGTAAAAATTTTTAGAATTATAGTTAGTTAGTAAAACTACATATTATTTAATATTTATGTTATGAAAAAAACAATATTGATTACAGGAACTTCCTCTGGAATTGGCAAAGCAACAGTAATGTATTTTCAAAAAGTTGGATGGAATGTTATTGCAACAATGCGTCATCCTGAGAAAGAAAAAGACCTAAGAGATTCCAATAATCTGAAAATTCTTCAATTAGATGTAACCGACATCGAATCTATCCGAAAAGCTGTAAATGATGGTATAAAGCATTTTGGAAGCATTGACGTGCTTGTAAATAATGCAGCTTATAATTTAACCGGATGTTTCGAAGGAGGGCAACCAGAACAAGTTCAGTCACTTTACGATGTTGATGTTTTTGGTGTTATGAATGTAACCCGTGAAATAATTCCTCATTTTAGAGAAAACAAAAGTGGTACAATTATTAACATTACTTCTTTGGGTGGCCGAATAGGTATGCCTTTAGGCAGTTTTTATGCTTCGGCAAAATTTGCTATCGAAGGATTTAGCGAATCTGTTCGTTTTGAATTAAGCAAACTTGGTATTAAAGTTAAGTTAGTTGAGCCAGGTGCGATAAAAACAAATTTTGCAGATAACACTATTATCGTCAGAAAAAATGATGTGCCTTCGTATGAAGAAACCATTGAAAAAAGACTGGCCGCTTATGAAAAACGGAGAGCAACTTTGAGTGACCCTGTCGTAGTTTCAAAAGTTATATATAAAGCAGCAACAGATAACAATAACAGGCTAAGATACTTAGCGGGTAGCGATGCAAAATTATTTTGGAGAGTCAGGACATTATTGCCGTTTGGTATGTTCTCAAAAATTTTAAAAAGAATGGCTGGTTAACTGTAAATATCTAAAAATGAAATTTATTATTGGAACATGGAGATTATTATCTCTGGAAATTAGGAAATATACCGGTGAAGTAATTTATCCTTTTGGCAAGGAAGTAAAAGGAATCCTTATATATCAGAATAATGGATATATGTCGGGGATGATTTCAGGTGAAGGCCGTCCAAATGTAAGTGCACCTGCAACTATGGGCATTTCGGAAAATGAACGATTGGAAATATCAAAGAACTTTATTGCCTACGCTGGCAAATATCAGGTAGAAGACAATAAGATAATTCATAATGTTGAAGTAAGTTATATTCCAAACCTAATGGGAAGCTCTTCTCATGCTGGGAATTACCATTTTGATAATAATAATCTTTGTATAACGTCAGAACAAAGGTCAGGAATCGACACCAAATCTTCAATAAAAGTTGTTTGGGAAAAGGTGTAAATTGAGTGTTATTATTTGGAATACTAAAAAATGGGAATAACCAGCTCATTTTCCTTTTTTCGCGGAATCTTTGAATGCGAAATTTTCTTCTTCGAGGGGGTACGCCGTAAGAAGTCCCGAGTGAGCGGTCTCACCACTCACTACTCTTATCTTTTCTTAACTTATTGCCCAATTCTCCAATCTTTGCTACTTTTAGAAAACAAAATCAACAAACAAAAAGCAAAACTCAAATGCCTGGAAAAAAATTCAAACTCAATTTTAAAGCTTTCTTTATAAACCAAAAAGTGAGAATTAATTCGATTTTTGTATTGCTGGCATTGTTTTTCATTCTGAGCTGTGATAAGGAAGTTAATTTTGAAGAATTGCCCTGTCAATATATTGATTTCTGTTATAGTAGTGATGAACCGCATTACCTAGGGGAAATGTCAGGGAATTATATCACTTTAGGTAGTGATATGATAAATAACAATGAATCAATTCAGGAATTTATTAGTTCCAAAAATTATTTTGATAAAAGCTTTCAATATCAAATAAAGAAGGATTCGGAGTTTGGTTATAAATACGTTGTATTAAAACTCTCTAAAACCTGCAACTGTGGAGAAGTAACCTGGATTCTTGACGATTTAAAAATGAATTCAATAGTGGACTATGCCCATTATACAATTCAAACAGATAATTGTGGCGACCCACTTGAATTGTTAGGAGAATTATGTGTTGACAGTTATAATAATATCCTGCTTGTAAGTATAAGGGAACCTCAGGATACAACCGCATTAAAAAATACAATTCAAGAGACAAATACTAGATTAATCGGAAAATTAGAGCTCTTTAGCAACTGGTATTTGGTATCTGCTGATAAAAATTCAGAAGGCGATGCTCTTGAAATGGCAAATTATTTTTACGAAACAGGTTTATTTGATGATTGTGAACCCGGATTATTTAAAACAGCTGTAAAATAGATTTTCTTTTCAATTCGATTTAAAATTATACAACGAAGAAACCGAAAAGATAAAAAGTATCACAAACAGATAAAAGGGGAGCCATAAAATACTCGACATACCATCAATTTTATTGAAGTTAAATAAAAACAGCAAAAGCATTGCCGGTATCGATACCAGAAGGGTAAACGTGGATGATTTATAAATGTCGTATTTTTGTTTTTCGTCGTACCACCCTGATTTTTTATCGCTGATTGCAGTGAAAGACCAACCGGACAGAACTAATAAATACGGAATCAAGACAAGTAAACTGTATGGAATAATTGCCCATTTCCATGATTCTGGATTTGCACGGAAAAAGAAGTCCACCAGAACAATTAACAAGCCGGTTATCCCGCAAACAATTCCAATGATGTTCAGCGAAACAAAAAGCTGTTCTCCGATTAAACTGGACTGTTGATTTTTCCCCTGAATTTTATTATTCCTGAAAAGAAAAATGAGTGAATAAATTATAAATGAAAAATGAAGAATGTGAGCTAACCAGGCAGCTTTTAATTCATTGTTGATTTCCAGTCCCATCGGGTACTCTTTCCCAATATCAGATAAAGCTCCCCAATGGAAAAACAAAGCAATAAAGGAAACAGCACCAAAAATGAGCAAAACTATTCCTGATATAAAGTTACTTGACCTTTTACTCAGGTTAGTCACAACAGCCAGGTTAATAATTATATGGCTAAAAAATAATATGATTAAGCCGATAAAAACGAAAGTGCCAAATATTTCCTTTTCAGGTTCAAACCATTTGTACACATCAAAATACTGAACCGTATTGTATACAAGCCAAATGGCACAAATTATTCCCAGAACGATAGCTGCCCATCTGGATATTTTTGCAAGTTTATTCATGATTTTTGGTTTTATAGGATTACTATTCTTCGTTAATAAAAAATATCTCTTCAACCGATTTATTAAAGAATCGGGCAATTTTCAAGGCCAGCAGGGTAGAGGGAACAAATTTTCCTTTTTCAATGGAGTGGATGGATTGCCGTGTCACACCAATTTCATTTGCGAGCTCTTCCTGTGACATATCATCATTGTCGAAACGACATCGTTTCAGGTTATTTCCCAGTATCATAATTGTAAATTATATCGCAACAAATGTAAAGTATGCATTACATATTTCAAAATATAATTGACAAAAAGTATTGTATTCATTTTGCACATTTCCAACTTCAATCACTCAATCACTCAATCATTCAGCGAAAAGTTAACCCAATCTTACTTTTCATTTAAATAGACATGGAAATCTTTTTTTGCATTAAACATACTGTAGCTTTGCAGAAAATTTCAGGAATGCAGATGAAATCAAAATTGAATAATTTTCCATTTTCACCCAACAAAGTGCCTTTCTTTTATGGTTGGGTAATTTTATTTGCGTCCACTGTTGGTGTGCTTGTTAGCGCTCCCGGACAAACAACGGGCGTCTCCACTTTTACAGATTATTTGCTTGAGGCTATTGGAATTAGCAGGACTCAGCTTAGTACTGCTTATATGGTTGGAACCATTGGAAGTTCTTTGGTTTTAACCTGGGCCGGGAAAATGTATGATAAATACGGAGCACGTTGGGTAGGCATGGTTGTTTCATTGGTTTTGGCAGTTATCCTTGTGCTTTTGAGCCAATCGGATCGAATTATCAGACTTTTTATACCTAATGAAAATTCAAATCTTTATCTCGGTTTTTCCATCGCTGTTTTAATGATTCTCTTTTTTATGCTTCGGTTTTCAGGGCAGGGAGTACTAACCATGGTATCGAGAAATATGCTTATGAAATGGTTTGTCGCCCGAAGAGGATTTGTAAATGGGATATCGGCTGTATTTATCGCTTTAGGTTTTTCGGTTGCTCCTTTAACTTTCGACAATTTAATTCAGGGAACGTCCTGGAGGATGGCCTGGTTGCTTATGGCAGCTTTTATCGGAACTTTTTTTATTGTTTTCGTTTTTCTCTTTTTTCGTGATAACCCGGAAGATTTGAATATGATACCGGATGGCGAGAAACATGAAAATAAAAAGCGTGATATTATTATAAAACCATTTAAACAATATTCACTCAGAGAGGCAAGAAAAAATATCAGTTTTTGGTTGTTTGCCATTCCTCTTGCCATGTATGCTCTTTATATTACAGGATTCACCTTTCATCTGATTTCCATTTTTGAAAATGCAGGTTTAAGTCGAGAAAAAGCATTGGCTGTTTTTATCCCCGTTTCTATTATTTCTGTTTCCATTTCGTTGGTAGGTGGATGGGTGAGCGATAGTATCAAGTTGAAATACCTGTTGTATCTGATTCTATTTGGCGAAGTTCTGGCGTTATGTTGCCTTGCAAATCTGGATGACGGAATTTTTTATTACGGATTTATTCTGGGAAATGGAATTGTTAGCGGTTTGTACAATGTGTTAATGGCAGTTACCTGGCCTCGTTTCTACGGACGTGAGAATCTGGGAAGAATAACTGGTTTTGTTATGTCGTTAATCGTATTTGCCAGTGCCTTGGGTCCAATGTTGTTAAGTTTTTCATTTTCAGCTTCAGGGAGTTATTCCATAGGTTTTTATGCATTTGCAATATTGATGCTTGTAACTATGCTTTTTAGTTTTAAAGCAGATAATCCTCAGGATAGTTATACAAGTAAGCAGGATTTTAGTTAGTTTTGGTTCACCAACATAATAAACCAATAACTAATTAATCATGAGAAAAGTTAAGCTTTATTTTATCCTGTTTATTTCCTCATCACTTTTATTTTCCTGCCAATCTCAGTTAACACCTGGCGAATGGCATTCCATTTTTAACGGTGAAAATTTAGATGGGTGGCAAAAAGCCGGTGAAAATCCGGAAAGTATTACAGTTGAAGACGGAATGATAAAATGTGCAGGAGAACGTTCGCATCTTTTTTATAAAGGTGATTTTAGAAATTTTGAATTTGAAGCGGAAGTTAAGGCACTCGAACATTCCAATTCCGGAATTTTTATTCATACAAAATATCAAAAAGAAGGCTGGCCTGCACAAGGTTATGAAATTCAGGTGAATAATTCTTACCGCGGATCGGGGAATACCCCAGAGCTAAGAAAAACTGGAAGTGTTTATAATATACGTAATGTGTATTTTCCTCTGGCAAATGATAATGAATGGTTCAAAATGCGAATTAAAGTCGTGGAAAATAAAGTAGAGGTTTTTGTAAACGACGTAAAAGTGAACGAATACATTGAGCCTGAAAATCCCTGGAGATGGGATGGGGGAGAAACCTGTAAACTGAGTGAGGGAACTTTTGCCTTGCAGGCACACGATCCGGGAAGTACAACCTATTATCGTAATATCCGTGTAAAACCACTTCCGGAAGCTGAAAAAACTCCAATTCAAGTTGAAGAGGAATGGGATACAGCAGTAACTAAACTTATGCATGCCGGATTTCCACTAATTGATTACCATGTTCATTTGAAAGGTGGATTAACACTGGATGAAGTGGTTGAAAATTCTCAAAGATTGGGAATTAACTACGGAATAGCTCCAAATTGCGGATTGCATTTTCCGGTAACCAACGATTCAACTTTATATGAATATATCAACGATGTAAAAGGAAGTCCCACTTTTAAGGGGATGCAGGCTGAGGGCCGGGAATGGATTACTTTGTTTTCTCCGAAAGCTGTAGCAAAATTTGATTATGTGTTTACCGATGCTATGACATTTACTGATTCCAAAGGAAGAAGAAACCGGATTTGGATTGCAGAGGAAGCCTGGGTAGACGATAAACAACAATTTATGGAACAGCTTGTAGGTAAAATTGAGGCAATTTTTTCGCAGGAACCGGTGGATATTTATGTAAATCCTACCGTCCTTCCCGATGAAATAATGGAAGAATATGATGAATTATGGACGCAGGAAAGAAAGGAACGCGTTATTAAGGTTTTAGCAGATAATAATATTGCTCTTGAAATTAATGCCAGGTATAAATTGCCGAAGGCTGATATGATTAAGATGGCAAAAGATGCAGGCGTAAAATTTGCCTTTGGAACCAACAACATGGGGCGTGAATTGGAACAATTGGATTATTGTATTCAAATGATAGAAGAATGTGGTTTAACAACTAATGATATGTTTGAAATTAAACCGGATGCAGAAAAACCAATAAACGTTAAAGGTTTGCCTGCTAAAATTACAGGTTAATATTTAAATTTAAATAAAATTAATGTACAGCGGATAACATAAAGTTGGCCGCTGTATTTTTGTGAAAATATGAAGTCTTCTTTTCTGAAAAATCTGATAATCCACGAGGACTGGAAACCATTTCTGACAAAAAAAATCATGAATTTAATTTCCGAAATTGAATCTGATGTAATATTCGGAGATTATACACCTTCTAAAGAAAAGGTGTTGCGTTTTTTTGAAGTGCCATTGCATACTGCAAAAGTAATTATACTGGGACAAGATCCTTATCCGCAACCAATGGTAGCGACTGGGAGAGCTTTTGAAGTAGGAACATTAAAATCGTGGAATCAGCCATTTAAAAATATTTCACTAAAAAATATTTTACGTTCAGTTTATAAAGCCTATTCCGGTAAGGTTTTAAAATACAATAAACTAAAAACAAAATTTGATAATGAGTTTCCTGTCTTACCTCCAAATAAACTATTCAAACATTGGGAAAAAGAGGGAGTACTTTTATTAAACACATCATTTACTTGTGAGCCCGGAAAACCAGGAAGCCATAAAGATATTTGGAAAGACTTTACAAATGAATTGTTGCAGTTTATTAATCAAAATAACAAAGAGCTAACCTGGTTTTTGTGGGGGGCTCATGCTCTGGAAGCTACGAAAGATATAAATATTGAAAAAAAAATTGTAACTCAGCATCCAATGATGTGTTACGATAAGCCTGGAAGGGAAACTGATTTTTTATATGGGAAATTAAATTGTTTTGAACTCTTAAAAAAAGAAATTCGTTGGACGGGATTTGACTTAAAAAAAGATCTTAAAAATGAAAATAAGCTATTCTAATAGATCTCCATTTTAGGTTGTAGTGATTTTACGAGCTTTTTTTCTTTTACGGCATACTCTACAATATCAATTATTTCTTTGTCATTAAAAGATGCTCTATTAATTGTAAGGTCAAATATTTCGTTTGCCTGATGTCCTTGCAAAATTGCGTTTCGGAAAGCGATTCTTTCTTTTTCCACACGTCTGATAAATTCGAGTGCTTCGTGTTGGTTCATTCTTTTATTCTCCATAATTACCTGGATTCTGTATTCAAGCGGAGCAACCAGGCGCAGGTGAATTGCATTCTGTATATCCTTGGCAATTATATGTCCTGCCCGACCTACAATGATACAATAACCGTCAATAGCAAAACTGCGAACTACATCTGCTACTGTTTTAGTAATTTTTTGTTCGCTTTTAAATTGTTTCTCATTAAATGCTTTTAGAATTTCTTCAAATGTATATTTGTCTGTTTGTTTGAAAATTTTTCTTACACGTTCAGGTTCCAAATTTAACTCTTTTGCACTTTCATAAAAAATCTCTTTGCTTAGAACCTTCCATTCCAAAAACATTTTGCGTTGATTCAGATTTTCGGCAATCTGGTTTGCCAGCTTTAATCCGTTGCAGCCAACCTCGCGCGAGATTGTAATAACCGGACCGGCTGACATTGTAGGATCTTTTCTATACAGGTTTTCTTCCCGTAATCGCTTGTTTAAATAAATCATTAAAGAGTTGCCCATGATACTTTTTTCTTGTTTTTACGCTTTGTTCGGGTGTTTGGTTATAATTTTCAGGTAATCATATGTTAGATAAAAGTACTTTTGGGTTGTAATTGTTTGCTGAAATGTATTGGATATTTCAAAATGGTTGAAAACGAGAATATTAAAAATATCCAAATGACAACAGTCAGTGGAAATTAAATTTTAAAAAACTAATTTTGAATCTGATTTTAAATAATTCTAAATAAAAATAACTTAAGGCAGTAGGAAAAATATATCAATATGTTTGAAAAAAATTTTTATATAAATAGGAGAAAAGCACTAATAAACAAAAAATTAAATGGTGTTGCGTTAATTATGGGTAATGTTGAATCACCAATGAATTATTTACATAATACCTATCATTTCAGGCAGGATAGTTCATTTCTTTATTTTTTCGGTCTTGATTTTCCTGGTTTGACAGGTGTAATTGATTTTGACAATGGAGAATCCTATTTGTTCGGAAATGATGTGGACATAGAAGACGTAATATGGATGGGGCCTCAGGTTCCTTTAAAAGAGAATGCTGAAAAAGCAGGTGTTGAAAACACTTCTCCATTATCCAATTTGTTCGACTATATCTCTAAAGTTAAGAATCAGGGAAGGAAAATACATTTTTTACCTCCATACCGTGCTGAAAATAAGTTGTTCCTTGAAAATTTAATCGGAGTTTCAGCGCAAAAAATAAACGAAGATGCCTCCCTTGAGCTGATAAAGGCTGTTATTGATTTGCGTTCATTAAAAGAAGAAGTTGAGATTGAAGAAATAGAAAAAGCATGTTTAACAGGTTATGAAATGCATGTAACAGCAATGAAAATGGCCCAGCCCGGAATATGGGAGCAAAAGATTACCGGCATAATTGAAGGAATTGCAAAATCGGGTGGGGGCTCAATTTCTTTTCCTGTCATTCTAACACAAAATGGCGAAACTTTGCATAACAACAATCATTCTAATTATCTGGAAAAAGGAAAGTTAATGTTAACTGATGCAGGGGCAGAATCATCACTTCACTATGCCTCTGATTTTACCAGAACTGTTCCGGTGGGAGGAAAGTTTTCTCAGAAACAGCGGGAAATTTATGAAATTGTTCTGGCGGCCAATAACAAAGCTACACAACTTGTTAAACCTGGAGTTACATATCTTTCTGTTCATCTGGAAGTTGCGGAAGTAATAGCTTCAGGATTAAAGCAACTGGGATTAATGAAGGGAGATATCAAAGAAGCTGTAAACAATGGAGCTCATGCTATGTTTTTTCCACACGGACTCGGACATATGATGGGACTTGATGTTCATGATATGGAAGATTTAGGCCAGATTTATGTGGGTTATGATGATGACATAAGACCGGTTAATCAGTTCGGAATTGCCAATTTACGAATGGGCAGAAAACTTCAAAAGGGATTTGTAATTACAAATGAACCCGGAATCTATTTTATACCTGCCTTAATCGACAATTGGCAAAGAGAAAATATTAATACCGATTTTATTAATTTTAGCAAGGTAAATGAATATCTTGATTTTGGTGGAATCAGGCTTGAAGACGATATCCTAGTTACAGAAAAAGGAAGTAGAATTCTTGGGAAGCGGATACCTATTGAACCGAATGATATTGAGGCAATTGTATCATAGCATAAAAATCAAGCAGCTTAATATGCTGCTTGATTTTTTAGTATCCTGTTGTAGAAATAGTCCATTTCCGTTTTTATTTCATCCCTTATTTCACGACACTTTTGTTTTAATTCCTTTCTGCTGTGGTAATTTTTATAAGGATTGTGAAATCCAAGGTGCATTTTCCTTTTGAATTTTACAGGCGGAATTTTTAGTTGTTCAACTGTTCCGTCTCCGACAGTAATTAAATAATCAAACTCAATATCTGAAAATTTTGAGAAATGTTCAGGAATATTTGGTTCAAGGTTAATACCAATTTCTGCCATAACTTCAATTGCAACCGGACTGATATGATTGGCAGGTTCAATTCCGGCAGAATATATTTCCAGATTCTTGTCAAAGTTTTTTAGGATTGCCTCGGCCATTTGGCTTCTACAGGAATTTTGGTTGCTAAGAAAAAAGATTTTTATCCCATTATTAGTTGGTTTTTAAGTTAAGATAGTTGTAATTTTTGTATGAAAAATGAGTCCTAAATATAAAGAAAAATAATGGGCGATAAAATAATATATGATAGTTTATGTGTTGAAAATTAGTGTTTTACGAATGTTTTTTAGCATTGTTTTAGAACATGTGTCCTTTTTATATATTACAGGTAGTGAAATGTAAGAGATTTATCTTAATAATGACGTTTTACTTCAACGTCTTTTAAAAAATTACACAGTTTCTTTCGTAAAATGTTTTGAGAATTAGTCTTGGCAAAGGTTTGAGATAACATATTTGAATCAAAAACTTTGAGTATTAAGACGTAAATATATATTTTCGTAGCTGAAACTGTAATATGTACACCATTTTTCGAATGGTAAAAAATCTAGTAAATGGAACCTAAAGATCTAAAAAACTCAGATGAGTTAAAAAGTACTAAAAAAACTGACCTGGAAAATTCTGAAAAGAATGTAATGCCTTCAGAGGATGAAAAGAATGAAAAATCACTTTCTTCTGAAGAAGAAAAAAATGTGCCTGATATTCCTGAAGCTGCGAAGGAAAAACCAAAGGTGAAAGAAGGCACTCAAGACTCAGTTAATGAATCTTCAGAAACAAAGGAGAAAAAACAGGAAAAAGAAGAAAAGAAAAGTAAAAAGAAAAAGACTGAAGTAAAAAAAGAAGAAGCAAAAGAAGAACTTCCTGAGAATGTTGAAGATATTGCTGAAAGTAAAGATAAAACTGAAGTGAAAGAGGGAGAAGAAACAAAAGAAGTTTCAAAAGATGACAAAGCAGAGAAGGAAGAAAAATCGTTAGAAAAAGCACCTGCTAAGGAAAAAGATTTGACAGGAGGAGAGGATGTAAGCAAGGAGGAAAAGAATGATTCAGCAGAGGAGGAGGAAAAACAAGAAGAAAAGGCTGAAGAAAAGGTAATTTCAGAAACAACAAAAAAAGAAAAGCCGGATTATTCAAAATACTCACAGGTTGAACTGGTAAATGCTTTGAGAGATGTTTTGGATAGCAATGGCAGCCATGATATAAAAGAAGACATTGATGTTATTAAATCAATGTTCTACAGAAATTTGAAAGCTAATATTGAAGAACAAAAGAATAAATTTCTGGAAGAAGGCGGTAATATTGAAGAGTTTAAAGCTGAAAAAGATCCTTATGAGCAGGATATCAAAGATTTGCTAAGACGATACAGACAAATTCGCATAGAATTTAATAAAAAACTTGAGGGTGAAAAGGAAGATAACCTGAAATTAAAATATGAAGTTATTGAGGAGATAAAGGCTCTGATAAATAACGAAGAATCAATAAATAAAACTTTTCATGATTTTAGGGAATTACAGCGCAGATGGCGTGAAATAGGTTTGGTTCCTCAATCTGAAATGAAAAACTTATGGGATACTTATCATTTCCATGTTGAGAATTTTTATGATTACATAAAAATTAATAAAGAGCTTCGTGATCTTGATCTTAAGAAAAATCTGGAAATGAAAATAAAATTATGCGAGAGGGCTGAAGAATTACTTGTAGAACCATCCATTATTAAAGCATTTAATATGCTTCAAAAATATCATGAACAATGGCGCGAGATAGGTCCCGTTCCGATTGAACAAAAAGATGATATTTGGGAACGTTTTAAAGCAGCTACCTCAAAAATAAACAAGAAACATCAGGAGTTTTTTGAAAACCGCAAACTTGACCAGAAAAAGAATCTGGAAGCAAAAACCGCTTTGTGCGAAAAAGTTGAGGAAATAAATAAACTTGAAATTGAAAGTCACAAAGAATGGGATGAAAAGTCGAAAGAATTGATTGAACTCCAAAAAGTTTGGAGAACTATAGGTTTTGCACCCAGAAAAGACAATAATAAAATTTACGAACGTTTTCGTACTGAATGTGATAAATTCTTTGACGCCAAACGTGAGTTTTATTCAAAAAATAAAGAACTTCAGCAAAACAACCTGCAATTAAAAATTGAACTTTGCAACGAAGCTGAAGCAATGAAAGACAGTACCGACTGGAAAAAAACTACTCAGGATTTTATTAATATACAAAATAAGTGGAAAGAAATTGGACCAATACCACGCAAACATTCTGATGCAGTTTGGAAACGATTTCGTGCTGCATGCGACTATTTCTTTGATAAAAAGTCGGAGCATTTTTCAAATATTGATAGTGAACAGGTTGATAACCTGGATTTGAAAAATGAATTGATTAAAGAAGTCGAAGAATTTAAGCCTGAGAAAGATGTAGATAAAAATCTTGAAACACTAAAATCATTCCAACGCAGATGGACTGAAATTGGTCATGTGCCGTTTAAGAAAAAAGATGACATACAGAACCGTTTTCGGGATGCCATTAACAAGCTGTTCGATGAATTGAATCTGGACGAAGAGAAACGCAATATGCTGAAATTCAGGAGTAAGATGTCTTCCTATTCAGAATCAAATCGGGGGCAGAATAAAATGCGGATGGAACGTGAAAAATACATGAATAAATTAAAAAAGCTTGAAAACGATCTTGTTTTACTTGACAATAATATTGGCTTTTTTGCGAAATCAAAGAATGCAGAATCATTGATTAAAGATGTGAAAAAGAAAATAGAAAACACGAAACAACAGATTGAATTTTTAAAGAAAAAAATTCGTGTAATTGACGATCTTGATGACTAAGATGAATAAAAATAGCTAAACTAAATTCAAATTGGGAAGGGGAACTTTAGAGTTCTCCTTCTTTTTTATTATTGTCGGGTATAAATTCAAGTGAAACAGAATTTACACAATGCCGTGTATCTTTTTCTGTAAATCCTTCGCCATAAAAAACATGTCCCAGATGAGCACCGCAATTATTACAGGTAATTTCAGTCCGATATCCATCTGCATCTACTGATTTTCGAACAGCACCTTCAATTTCATCATCAAAACTTGGCCAGCCACATCCAGAATTAAATTTTGATGTTGAATGATAAAGTTCGGCACCACAACGCTTGCAAACGTATGTTCCCTCTTCATAAAATTTATCGTACTTCCCTGTAAAAGGGCGTTCTGTTCCTTTGTCGAGAATTACATATTTCTCAAATTCGGTAAGTTCATTGTACTTCATAGTCTCACTGTTTTTTTCCAAATCCTGTTTTTCAGATGAAAGTTGAGCACAGGCTGAAAATCCAATTCCTAAAAAGAATATTAATACTATTGTCTTCATAACAGAATAAAGACAAATGAGCCTGTTAATTGGTTTACACTAAAAAGTTAAGAAATACTAATTCCTATCCCCGAAATGTTTTGAAGAGTAATTTTCCCGTCAGTAATTTTAATCCCGGAATAAGGATCATTTTTAATCAGAAGGTTCCCGTCCAGATCTGCCCAGTGTGCTTTTGGCGACAATTGGGCAGCAGCTGAAACAGCGCATGAAGTTTCAGTCATACATCCTATCATCACTTTTAGTTTTTTTTCATGGGCCAGATTTATCATTTTGTAGGCTTCGCTCATACCAGTACATTTCATCAATTTTATATTAATACCGGAATAAATCCCAACCGCATTTTTAATATCGTTAAGTCGTTGTACGGCTTCATCAGCAATTATAGGCAGTGGTGAATTTTCAGTAAGCCACCCAATGTCATCAATTCTTTCTTTGGGCATTGGTTGTTCTACAAATTCAACACCTTTTTCTTTTAGCCAGTGAACCATATCCAATGCAACCTTCTTGTCTAGCCATCCCTCATTCACGTCAACACATAACGGAGTTTCAGAAACAGAACGAATAGTTTTGATTATATTTTTATCATTATCACGTCCAAGTTTTATTTTCAGTAATTTAAATTCCGCTACTTCTTTAACTTTCTCTATTAATACTTCCGGTTCATCAATACCTATGGTAAAAGATGTATAGGGAGTATTTTGAGGCGAAAATTCCCAGATTTTGTACCAGGGTTTTCCCCTCATTTTTCCAACCAAATCATGAAGTGCAATATCGACTGAAGCTTTTGCAGCAGTATTTCCCGGCGCTGACCTGTCGACATAATCAAGAATTTCATCCATCTTGAAAGGATCTTTAAATTGCCTTAAATTCAAATTTGACAAGAATTTTGTAACAGAATTTTGTGATTCACCCAAATAGGGTGGCATAGAAGCCTCACCAAAGCCGGTAAAACCTTCAAATTTGAGTTTGGTGAGCATCACCGGAGTAAATGTTCTGGAACTGTTTGCAAGGGTAAAAGTATGTTTTAGCTCCAGATTATATGGTTCAAAGTTGAATGTTAATCCATCATTTGGTCTTATTTCTTTCATATCTGGAATATTTCTGATAAAAAATTAGAAATGAAAATTAGAGAATCACAATCAAAATAAAGCGGATTTCAATATTTCCTTTATTTTTGAAATCAGAACAAATATAAACAAGAATTGACTTCCGAGAGGTAAATGTTATCATGAATCAAAATTTGAATATCCCTGTTGTTTTTCAGGATGAGCATTTGATTGTCGTGAATAAGCCGGTTGATCTACCGGTTCATAAAAATGATTTTATGGTGCATGATGCACCTTATCTTACGAAACTTTTAGGTGATATTACCGGAAAATGGATTTATAATGTGCATCGGCTTGACTCAAAAACATCGGGAGTAATCGTATTGACATTCTCGTCGGAATGTGCAAAAATACTAACACAACAGTTTGAAAATAAAAAGGTACAAAAAAGTTATATTGCTATTGTTCAGGGCAATCCTGGAGAGGGGACATTTGATACGAAAGTCCTGGTAAAAAAGAAAACAAAGTTTAAAAAACCTGCTGTTACAAATTTCACCACAATTGAAACCGTTCAGACAAATATATCTTACAAAGAAAAAGAAAATATTCAATTGAGTCTGGTTGATATTCATCCTGAAACGGGTCGCTGGCATCAAATTCGTCAGCATTTCACGCAAAACAGGTTTGACATTTTAGGAGATACGCATCACGGTGATTTTACGCTTAATAAAATAATTACAGAAAAAACAGGGATAAAAAGGTTATTTCTTCATGCTAATAAACTTAAATTAAAACATCCTGTTACAAATGAAGAGTTGGTTTTTGAAGCTAAAACACCGGATGAATTCAACGATGTTTTAATGAATTTTAAAAAGTGATCCAGGAGTTTTATTCTACAACTAATCTGTTGAATTGCATTTTGTACCAGAATTTAATATTAGATTTTGAATATATTTATGAATAATAGTAATACCTCAAAAATTGTGATGATAAAGAATATTCTTTTCTATGTATTTCTGATTTTTTCAGCGCATTTATCCGCACAGCAAACTTCAAAACAGCGTTTAAGTATCGATGATTTTAAAGACTGGAATGTGCTTACAAACGGTAATATTTCATACAATGGTGAATATGTCTCGTATGAAATTGCTCCACAAAAGGGTGATGGGGAATTAATTATATTCAACGACAACAATTCAGATACAATCTCTCGCGGATATTCTGCAACTTTTGGGACCGGCAGTGATTTTATTGTATATAAAATAAAGTCAAAAGAATCGGAAGTACGACAGGCAAAACTGGACAAATTAAAAAAGGAGGATATGCCGCAGGATAGTTTGGGGATTTTTGTTTTTGAGAACCAAAGTATTTTCAAGTTTGAAAAATTGAAATCATACAAATTGCCGGAAGAAAATTCAAAATGGATTGCCTTTTTGGTTGAAGAGAAGAAAGATACAACAGAAAATAATGATAATTCAAAAAAAGAAAAGACTGAAAAGGAAGATGATTTAATACTGTTTGAAGTTTCGAGCGCAGATACTTTAAATTTCAAAAATGTAACTGAATATTTTTATGCGAAATACGGAGACGCGGTTTATTATGTAACGGAAACCAAAGATTCGGTTCAAACAGTTTCAGACGTATTTAGGTTTGATACAGCAAAAGGAACAACCCAAAAAATTTTTACAAGTCAGGGTTGGATAAAAAATATAACATCGGATGAGACCGGAGAAAATTATGCCTTTCTTTTATCACAGGATACCATTGCAGAAAAAGTGTATTCTTTATATTTGGGGAATTTGTCTAATGAGCCTTCTAAGGTGGTTGATAAATATACCCGGGGTATTCCGGTAGGGTGGTCGCCTAGCGAGAATGGGCAGGTGTATTTTTCACAGGATGCGACAAAATTATATTTCGGAACCTCAGAATCTCCTAAGCCAGAAGTAAAGGACACTTTGTTAGCTGAGGAAAAACCTAAACTCGATATTTGGAATTGGAAAGACGAAAAGCTCCAACCACAACAGAATGCCGAATTGGAACGTGAGAGAAAAAGAACTTATTTGGGAGTTTATCATGTTGATCTGAAAAGATATATACAACTTGAGGATATAAATGTGAAACAGGTTTCTACTATTCAAAAAGGAAATGGAAATATTGCATTGGGGATTGATGATTCGCCATACATTCGTTCTTCCAGTTGGACAGGAGAAAATTTAAGAGACTTTTATATTGTAGATATAAAATTGGGTATCAAACGATTGGTTTTAAAAAGTAAAAGCTGGGTCAGGTTGTCTCCGCAGGGGAAATACATTCTATGGTATGAGCAGGCTGACAGTAGTTATTATAGTGTATCGACCAATATTAGTGCAGATACAATTTCGCTTACAAAAGTATTGCCTGTATCTTTTTATGATGAATGGAATGATACACCATCAGAACCAAGCCCCTATGGAATAGCGGGTTGGACTCAGGATGACAGGTTTGTTTACATCTATGATCGTTACGATATATGGAAGATTGATCCATCCGGATTAAGGGTTCCGGTGAATATTACAAAAGCTTTTGGAAGAAGAAACAGTACTCGCCTGCGTTATGTGAAACTCGAAAAAGATTTGGAATACATTCCTCTCACAGAAACTGTTTTGTTAAGTGCATTCGATGAACGAACGATGGCTCAGGGCTATTTTAGTATTGAATTTAATGCTGTTAAAGAGATTGGATATGTTATCATGGATAATTACATGTTTTCTGACCTCAAAAAGGCACATAAGGCTGAAAAATTAATTTATACAAAACAAGATGTAAAAACTTATCCTGATTTATGGATAAGTAATATGGAATTTAAACATTCAAATAAAATATCCGAAGCAAACCCTCAGCAGGGAAATTATAATTGGGTAACAGCCGAGTTGGTTTCATGGAATTCTTTTTCGGGTGAAAACCTGAAGGGAATTTTATATAAACCGGAAAATTTAAATCTCAGCCGAAAATATCCAATGCTTGTTTATTTTTACGAACGAAGTTCTGAGACATTAAACAAATATCATGTGCCTTCGCCTAGTCGTTCAACAATCAATATCACTTTTTATACCAGTAACGGATATCTGGTTTTTGTACCTGATATAACATACAAAATAGGATACCCGGGACAAAGTGCATATAACGCGATTATTAGTGGTACTCAGTACCTTAAGCAGGAATATTATTTTGTTGATGGAAACAATATTGGATTGCAGGGGCAAAGCTGGGGAGGTTATCAGACGGCTTATGTAATTACACAAACAGATATGTTTGCTGCTGCTATGGCGGGAGCTCCTGTCAGTAACATGACCAGCGCTTATGGTGGAATACGTTGGGAATCAGGTCGAAGCCGTATGTTTCAGTACGAACATACACAAAGTAGAATTGGAGGCACTTTGTGGGATAAACCACTCTTGTATATTGAAAACTCTCCTTTATTTAGTGCGCCCCAAATAAATACACCCTTATTGATGATGCACAACGACAATGACGGTGCTGTACCCTGGTACCAGGGAATTGAATTTTTTGTAGCATTACGTCGATTGGATAAACCAGTATGGTTATTAACTTATAATGATGAGCCTCACAATTTAAAAGCTTCCAGTTGGGCAAACCGGATTGATCTAAGTAAAAGAATGTTCCAGTTTTTTAATCACTATTTAAAATTTGATCCCATGCCGGAATGGATGGAAAAGGGAGTTCCTGCCCTTGAAAAAGGCGAGGAATTGGGATATTAAACAACGAAACTATTTGTTAAGTTTTACATTTACGGCAGTTGGGCCTCGTTGTCCTTTTTCAATTTCAAAAGTAACAAGGTTTCCTTCTTTAATAGGATCATCCAAATTATTGATATGTACGAAGACGTCTTGCTTCGAATCCTTTTCTTTTATAAAACCGTAGCCTTTTGATTCATTAAAAAAAGTTACAATACCTTTTTTAACCGGATCTTCATCAGCTGAATTTCCACCTTTTGGTACACTTACCTCAATATCCTCCAACTTTATTTCACTTTTCTCTTTTTCATCAGGCGGTGTATCAACTATCATCCCGTTTTCATCGACATATGCAATCATGTCGTCAAGACCTGTCTTGTTTTCATTTTCTTTTTTAGCCTGTCTTTTTGCAGCTTTTTCTTTCCTTTTTTTTTCTTTTTTGTTTCTGACTTCTTTTTTGTTAAATGTCTCTTGCGATCTTCCCATATATTTATTTTAAATTTTTAATTGTTTTTTAAATCTAATACTTGCAAAGGATATCTTTCTGCAAAGTACTGACAAATAAATTAATAATAGATTTAAAAAGGACGATAATAAACTAATAATGAGCAGGAATTAGTCAAAATATGCGAATTCTCAAATCTGGTATGTACATACAAAAGTAATATTTTATTTGATTTAAGCAGAATTTAGTCTATTTCGCCAGTTCTTCAATTCCTAATATTTAGCAGTTAAATTAGTTATTGCCAGCCGCTAATAATTGTTTGTAGATATAATAATTTTCATCATCAAAAATGCAAAAAATCACTTCATCGATTTTATTTGTCCGGCTCAGGAATTGTTTTACTTCCTGAGTTGCAATTTTTGCAGCTTCCTCTTTAGGATATCCGTAAACCCCTGTGCTGATATTGGGAAAAGCAATGGTTCTTATTCCATTCACAATCGCTATTTCAAGGCTTTTACGATAGCAGGATGCAAGTTTTTCAGGTTCATTAAATCTTCCACCATTCCAAACCGGTCCTACCGTATGAATTACATATTTTGCAGGAAGATTATACCCTTTTGTAATTTTGGCATCACCGGTTTCACAGCCATTTAATCTGCGACATTCTTGCAGTAGTTCTATTCCTGCCGCCCTGTGAATAGCTCCATCAACACCGCCGCCACCCAGCAAAGTTTTATTTGCAGCATTTACAATAGCATCCACTTTTAAAAGTGTTATATCTCCTTTGTATAGTTTTATATTATTAGTTTTCATTACCATTTTAGGTCTCTTCTGTATATCTAAAAGAAGGGCTCAGAAAGAATTTTTCCGAGCCCTCTCAATATAGCGTTATTTTTTACATCTTCACCAATACCGGATCTCCCAATCCAACATTTTTAAGTGCATCGAGTTGTGTTTCAGCATCACCAACAATAACATAATACATATTGTCGGGTTGAATTAGTTTTTGAGCCAATTGCTGATGCTCTTCCGCGGTGAGTGATTTAATAAACTCTTCTTCGCCCTTAACATAGTCGAAGGGCAGGTTGTAAGCACTTATTTCAGTTAACATACTGTGAAGTGCACTAAGAGTTTCAAAACCACGCGCGTTCGATTTTATAAGTGCATTTTTTGTAAAATCTAATCCCTCTGCAGAGATTCTATTTTGGTATTTTTCAATTTCGTCTTTAAAAATTTGTACTGATTCTTCGGTTGCGGAAGAACGAACGCTTGCCGACGCTGAAAAATATCCAAAATTTTTACCTCCCTGAAATGACGTACGTGCGCCATAGGTATAACCTTTTTCTTCGCGGAGAATCATATTTACAATTCCGTTAAAACTTCCACCGAGTTGATAATTCATAACATTGGCCGGTTTAAAGTCTGTAGAAGTGCGTGAAATCGATGGATGTCCGATGTTGATTACCGATTGTTTTGCACCAGGGACGTCAACAAAATAAATTTTTGATTCCTCCGGAAGTTCAGCTGCAGCGAATTTTGGTATTTCAACATCAAATGGTTTCCAGTTTTCAGAAAGGCTCTGTAATCCTTCTTTAACACGGTACTTGCTAATCTTTCCTACGACATGAATACGCGCCACTGATGGAGAAAAAGTACGGTTGTAAAATTCTTTTAGGTCCTCCATTGTAATGGATTCAATGGATTCTACAGTTCCGCCTGCATAAACAGATAGAATGTTATCATCTCCAAAGACCAGTTTATTAAACGTAATGTAGGCAAGATAATCAGGATTAGCCTCATTGCGTTGTACTGAATTTATCATCCTTGATTTTACCAATTCAAATTGTTCTTCGTCCCAACGGGGTTCTAATAGAATTTCTTCAACCAGAGCCAGAGTTTTTTCATAATTACGGGTTAAACAATTTACGTACACCTGCATGTTTTCTGTTCCTGACCCAACACTAATGCTGGCTCCGAGGAGGTCGATTTCTTCTTCCAACTCTTCAGGTGTTTTGTTTGCTGTTCCTTCCATTAACATACTGGCAAGAAAAGAGGCTATTCCAGCTTTTTCTTTTGTTTCCATTATATGCCCACCGTCAAGCACTATCGAATACTGAACCAAAGGCAGTTCATTGTGCTCAATTCCATAAATTTTTATTCCGTTTTCAGTCTCATCCGTCCAAACCTCAGGAATGCTAATTTCAGGTTGCGGTCCTTTGTCAGGTTCAATACTGCGATCTAATCTTGTAGCCGTTTTTTTAATTACTTCATCTTCTGCAATTATTGATTGATCTACCTGTGTTGCTTCCAATATATTTTCTTCCACAATGCCGGCATCGACAGAATTTGCAACGACCAAATCAACCTTTCCTTTAGGTACAAAACTTGTTGATATGAATGGTTTGTCTTTTATATATTTGTCGTAAACTCTTAAGATGTCATCAATAGTAACAGCCTGTATTTTTGCGATATCCTGTTCAATAAAACCCGGCGAACCGGTATATTCATTATAACTTGCCAATTGGAATGATTTATTCAGAACTGAACTTATATTATTATAAAAACTTGTTTCCAGACCTGCTTTGTGTTTTTCCAGGTCGCGTTCAGTAATTCCTTCTTTTTCAAAAAGTTCAAATGCTTCAAAAACTGCATCCTCAACGTCTGCAAGACTGGTATTTGCATTTGCATTTATTGAAATTGTAAACTGACCTGCCAGTTCTCTTGGACTGTTATAAACACTGGCTCTGGGAGCAAGTTTTTTATCTTTGACAATTACCCTGTAAAAAGGTGATTTTTTACCGCTTCCAAGAACCTGTCCAAGAAATTGAAGTGCATAAGAATCTTCATGATATTCCTCAATTGTAGGCCAAACCATTGTTAACTGGGGAGTAGTTGCAAAGTTATCTTCGTGATATAGTTTTTTTGTTTCATTTATAGTAACCGGCTGAGGCTCCATATCCACAACTGGTTCGCCTGAAGGAATTTCTCCAAAGTATTTTTCAATAATTGGCTTAACTTCTTCATAATCAAAGTCACCGGCCAGGGCTAATGTTGTATTATTAGGAACATAATATTTGGAGTGAAATTCTTTAACATCTTCTACAGTTGCATTAAACAGATCTTCCATTTCGCCAATTACCGTCCAGTTGTAGGGGTGACCTTCGGGATAGAGATTTTTACCTATTAGCCAGTTGTTAAATCCGTACGGCTGATTGTCATACGACTGCCTTTTTTCGTTCTGAACTACATTTTGCTGGTTAGCAAATGACGATTTCGTTACTGTGTTTTCAAGATATCCCATCCTGTCAGACTCGAGCCAGAGAATCATTTCCAGGGCATTGTTGGGAATAACTTCATAATAAACAGTTTGGTCATAACTTGTACCTCCGTTTAATGTACCTCCCGCTTCCTGGATTTTCTTAAACAATTCATCCTGACCAACATTTTCTGACTGCTGAAACATCATATGTTCAAAAAGATGAGCAAATCCGGTTTTACCCGGAACCTCACGGTTAGAACCTACATGATACAAAATGGCAACAGCAACAATTGGATCAGATTTATCCTGATGCAGAACAACATTAAGGCCATTTTCAAGCTCATACTTTTCATAAGGGATTGTAAGTTTCTCATCGACAGTTTCGTTGGTAGTACACGAAATAAAACCAACAAGCATTAAAATTGTGAGTAAAAGGTTTAAATTTTTCATAATAACTAATCGTTGTTTAATATTGATTTTAACTAAAGTAATAAATAAACAGCACATAAAATGGTAAAAATCGAATGAAATTTATTGTTGTTTGATATTCTCTATCTGTAATAATCATAATCGATTGAATTTTGAAAAACCTATTATAATATCTATTGTTGAATAAATAGTTGATGAAAAAGTATATTCAAAATAAAAGGCTACAAATTTTTTTTACTTTAATTGGTGCAGCAGGAGGATTTGTATACTGGAAATTTGTCGGTTGTTTAAGTGGTACCTGTCCGATTCGATCCGTTTGGTACTGGAGTACGTTATGGGGTGGTTCTGTAGGATATTTACTTGGAGATTTGATTAATGATTTTATAAAGAAGAGGAAAAAAAATAAGGAAACGAACGGTGAACGGAAAATTTCAAAATATAATTAAATCCAGCCGACCAGTATTGGTAGATTTTTATGCTGATTGGTGCGGTCCTTGTAAACAAGTACCTGCAATATTACAAGAAGTGAAAAACGATTTAAAAGAAAAAGTCAGAATAATAAAAGTAAATGTTGATAGAAATCCTTTCATAGCTTCAAAATACCAAATAAAAAGTATACCAACATTGATTATTTTTCAGGATGGGGTTCCTAAATGGACTGGGGTAGGAGTGAGACATGCCAATGAACTAAAGGAAGTAATGAAACACATTTGTGATTAGGATTATTCTACATTTTCATAATATAGAAATACTAAAAAATTTAAAAACAAAATGGAGCCAGTATTCTAGCTCCATTTATTATGTCGGGATGACAAGATTTGAACTTGCGACCCCTCGCCCCCCCAAAATAGTATTTGAATTTACGTAATATATTCATAATCAGCAATTTCACAATCAGTATAAATGTCATTTTGCACTAAATAGTCCACCTTCTCAGAAGGTGGACTTTAGTCTTTTGCTTTTCAACTCATTGCTTTGAAATTTCATATTAGCATTTGATACCCTCTTAATATATAAATTTCTGTATTATTTTGAACATTTGCCAAAATTTTGTAATTTGAATATTGTAATAATTTGTTCAAAAATTGGCATGAGAGTTTACCTACACTCATACTAAAAAACTATTATAAAAAAGCAACTTCGTTTAATTAACAAATCAAAAAATTATAAAATGAAAGCAAAACTGACCATACTATTTTTTACATCAGTATTTATTTTCATAAGCGCTTTTTCAAGTGCACAGGTAATAGATCCTAAAAAGGAAATTGAACAAGAAAGTACAAAAAGGGTAAACAAAAAAATCGATAAAGGAATCGATAAAGGTTTGGACGAGCTCGAGAAGGGAATTGGCAACCTGTTTGGAAAAAAGAAAAACAAAAAAGAAAATGAACCGGAAAACCAGCCCGTACAAACGAATGAACAGGAGCTAAGTGCCAACGAACAGGCAGAAACAACTACGTTGAACTGGGCCAAATACGATTTTGTGCCGGGCAACAAGGTTATTTTTGAGGACAACCTGATTGGAGAAGAAAACGGTGAATTTCCATCTCGGTGGGACCTGGCAACAGGAGGTGTTGAGATCGCAAACTTTGGCGGCGAAAATGTAATCATGTTTACCAATGGCCGAACACAAATTATCCCTTATCTGAAAAATCCGGAAAAAGATTATTTGCCAGATATTTTTACCATTGAATTCGATGCCTGGTTCAGCAACAAAGATCAAAACAGGTATCATGTCATTCTCCATGATATGAAAAATCAACAAGGACGGGCATTAAACAGAATTCAAATTCTACCTGGAGGCATGCAGGGTTTTGATACGCGAAATACATATACAGGTTTAAACCTATGGAATAAACCTGAAAAATCACAATGGCGACACATTGCCATTGGCTTTAATGTGCGTTCTCTGAAAGCCTATTTCGATGATGAGCGTTTGATTAATATCCCACACCTTGGTTTTAATCCTACAGGTGTTACAATTGAACTGGAAGGATCTTCAGAACCAAACAACTATTTAATTAAAAACATTCGCATTGCCGAAGGCGGACAAAAATTGTATGATAAATTTTTACAGGACGGGAAAATTGTGGCCAATGGTATCCGGTTCGATGTAAACAAAGCCACCCTAAGACCGGAATCTATGGGAATTATCAACGAAATTGCAGATTTAATGAAGGAAAATTCGGACATCAAATTCAGTGTGGAAGGCCATACCGACAGCGACGGCGACGATGCGCTGAATCAAACCCTTTCGGAACAACGTGCTGCGACGGTGGTAAACACGCTCACAAAACTCGGCATCAACGCCGGCCGGATGACTTCCAAAGGCTGGGGCGAAAGCCAGCCGCTCGACTCCAACAACACACCCGAGGGAAAAGCCAATAACAGAAGGGTGGAGTTTGTGAAGATGTAAAAAAAGGCCCCTCCCAACTTCCCCAGGGGGACGAGTTGAAGTAGATTCTTTATACAAAATTTTGAATGTGTCACGATGAAAACAAATAAAAAATTTTCTGTATTGCTTGCCTTATTTTTGGTAATTGCAACACTCCCAAATCTTTTTGCACAAAGCGCCGACCTGATTAGCAAAGTCAGAAACAATGATTTAAACGCAGTAAATGAATTCATTGCTTCAGGCGCCGATGTAAATATAAAAGATGATATGATGGGATACACACCTTTAATTTATGCAATTATCGATGGAAATAAAGAAATGGCAGAACTGCTAATTTCAAAAGGGGCCGATTTAAATATTCAGGATACCAGAATGGGCTACACACCTTTAATGTGGGCACTTAACAGCAATAAAGCCGAAATGGCGGAAATGCTGCTTGAAAAAGGAGCCGATTTTAAATTAAAAGGCAACGATGGTGCCACTGCACTCATTCTGGCTTGCGGTGTTTCGCCCGAAATTGCAAAAGACCTGCTGCAAAAAGGAGCCAATATTCATGTACAAACTGATAAAGGACTGGGCGTTTTCAGTCAGTGCATCACCATGGGCATGATGCGGGGAAATGAAAAAATTACTCCGGAGTTCGCCGAATTTCTGCTTTCGCAGGGTGCCGAAATCGACGAAAAAAACACAGTGAGTGGTTATAAAGGCTACACTCCCCTCTTTTGGGCCATACTTTATGGCGAAACCGATATAGTAAAGTTTCTTGCAGAAAAGGGTGCTGATGTGAATGCTGTTGCAGAAAACGGGAAAACCCCGCTCTCCGTTGCCAGCGAATCCGGGAACGAAGGTATTGTTGAGATTCTGAAATCGAACGGAGCAAAATAACATCTAAAATTTACGGATATGATTTACATTATTGTTGTTGTAGTCCTTTTACTTCTGTTAATTATCGGGCTTTACAACTCGCTGGTGCGGAGAAAAAATGATGTGGAAAATGCTTTTGCCTCGGTGGATGTAATGCTGAAAAAAAGGTACGATCTTATCCCCAACCTGGTTGAGACAGTAAAAAGTTACATGAAACACGAAAAAAGTCTGCTCACCGAACTTACCGAACTCCGGGCACAGGCCGTTTCAGGTGGAATTACCGACGATGAACGGGTAAACCTCGAAAACAAAATCACCAAAGGAATTGCAGGGGTGATGGTTGCGGTTGAAAACTATCCCGACTTAAAAGCCAGCCAAAATTTCCTGCAACTGCAAGCAGCCTGGAACGAAGCCGAGGAACAAATTTCGGCGGCTCGCCGGACTTTTAATGCCGCGGTTACAGCTTTTAACAACAAAGTGGAAACTTTCCCTTCAAATATTATGGCCGGTATTATGGGTTACAAACGGCGCACTCTTTTCGAAATCCCGGATATGGAAAGACAAAATCTTAATGCAAAAAATCTATTTGAGGCATGAATACTTATAGCAGTTTTAAGGAATTTTACGATACAAAACTACTTCCTGATCTGAAGGAACTGGACCTGGAACGAAAAAAGGTGGACCGTAAAGTTCTCATCATTGGACTAATTGCACTGATTTTAATCATCGTTATCGGACGTTTATTCCACGGAAGCGGAGCCGGGTACTTTCAAATCCTGATGGCAGTGATTGCTTTTATTGCCATAAGCATAGTGAGCAGAAAATACCGGCAGGATTTCAAAAACAAAATTATCCAAAAAATTACCGCCTTTGTTGATGATAGCCTGGTTTATTCACCCGAAGGTTATGTAACCCGGGAGGAATTTTCCAATAGCGGAATTTTTCAGAAGTATTGCAACCGTTACAATGGCGAGGACCATTTTCAGGGGAAACTCGGAAAAACGGCTGTCGAATTTTCTGAAATTGTTGGCAAACATGTTACTTCAAGCGGCTCCGGTTCAAACCGGAAAGAACACCAATCCCTTATTTTTAAAGGCTTATTTTTTGTGGCCGACTTTAACAAAGATTTTAACGGGCACACCATTGTTTTGCCTGATACCGCCGAACGTATGTTAGGGAAATTTGGGCAAAGTCTCCAGTCGATGTCGTCAAGGGGCGAATTAATAAAACTCGAAGACCCCGAATTTGAAAAGGAATTCTGTGTTTACGGCGACGACCAGGTGGAAGCACGGTACATTCTTTCCCCTTCTCTTATGAAAAGGATCGTGGATTTTAAACGAAAGTGGAATACCAAAGTGTATCTCTCGTTCCGCGATTCAAAAGTATATATCGCAATAAAAACAAACAAAGATCTGTTCGAAACACGGCTCTTTAAATCCATTGTCGATTACAGTTTTATGGAAGAAAATATGCGCTACCTCATCCTACTGACTGGTATTGTAGAAGACCTCAATTTAAACACCCGGATTTGGACAAAAGAGTAAATAACAAAACACTCAAATCAATAAATCATGCAGACAAATAAACGAAGAAACTCTAATCCCAAATTGATGGGATTAATCTTCACCCTGATAGGTGCAGCTATTTTCTATTTTTTTTCACTGCCACCTTTAAAATATAGCCTGGAGTCGAAAAGCTGGCCGGTAACAAGTGGCACGATTAGCCGTTCCGAAGTGGATAGCTGGACAAAAGACGGGAAATCGCAATACGATGCCCGTATAAATTACAGCTATACTGTTGAAGGGAAGAAGTACAATTCTTCGAAGTTAAATACAAGCGGCTCCTATTCAGGAAGCAACATTACCAAAGCGAAAGAACTGGTCAATGAATTTCCTGTGGGTAAAACTGTCGATGTTTATTACGATCCCGAACTTCCCGATTCGGCATCACTGAAGCCCGGCGTAAGTGGTAATGATATTTTAATGGCTGTATTCCCGCTTATTTTTTTCTTTATCGGCCTGTCAGTACTTATCGGACTTATAAAACCAAAGCCAAGTGCTTCCAATTACAACACACATGGAAAAACAGATGCCAGCAAAGTCATTAGAAATATTATGAACAAATAAAAAATACTCATTATGAAAAAAATTGTATTCTTCTCATTATCAATTTTATTGAGTCTTCCCCTATTTGCGCAGTTTAAGGGTGAAATGGTTTTCAACACCATGAATCAAGAACGACAATTTGTGGTTTATTCATGCGACGCAGGTTACCGTTACGATTTTGAAGAAGCTGGTCAAAAGGGGGCGGTAATAGTAAAAACAGGATCAGCAGAAGTTATTATTCTGATGCCGCAACAAAAAATGGCCATGAAAAGCCCGGCTGGCAGCCCGATGAGTATGAGCAGCGACCCGTTAAAATCGATGGAGTATTACCAGGAAAGCGGAATAATGAAAGAAGAAGGGACCGAAAGCATCAACGGTGTTAAATGCACCAAATCAACATTGTGGAACAAGGATAATCCAAACCAGAAAATGTTTACCATGTGGTTTTCCGATAAATACAAATTCCCGATGAAAATGGTAAACCATATCGATGGTTCGGAAGATTCGGGAATGGAAATGCGGGATGTTGAACCATGGACACCGGACAAAAATTTCTTTGAAATACCCGCCGGATATCAGGTCATGGAAATGCCCGCCGGGATGCCCGGGCAATGAACTGTCTCACATTAGAGCTTCAAGGAAACAATCCCAAATAATTGGGATAAAAAACAAAATCATGAGAAGAACATTTTTTATCTGCACAATAGCAGCACTTCTATTTGATTCAAATGTTTGCCTTTCACAGGATATTTCAAATTGCGATCGTACTGCTTTTATTGGGAAATGTGAAAATCTTGCACTTCCTGAAAATTTTCAGGAACTTTTCGATAAATACAACGAATGTCTGGGTGAGCAACTGAATTTTGAAGAAAAGGGTGGTTTTTTTATTACTTACGATTCCCCGCCTGAGGATGTTGCCATTTGGGAGGAAGCACAAAAAAACTGTGAACATTTAAAACCGGATTATGATAGAAAATTCTCCACTGCTACTCCCGAAATAATGGTATCCAATTTACAGGCTGAAATAGCTTCAATCCTTACGTGTGACGAATTTCATATAGTAAATCATAAAATAGTACAAGCATATCGTGAAAATTCAGAATTAGCAGGTATTCCGGTTAAAGAAGATAAGTCAACAATTCCTGAATACTTTTTTGAAGCCACATACGATTGTGTCAGGGAACCTGTAATCAGGCCATATGTGAACCAAAATGGGGAAACAATTAATGAAGAGATATGGCCTTCTTCCCTCAATATCCGGATGTATTTTGATGGAGAACAAAAAGAGCTGGTAAAAGAATGGACCACAAATTCCACTTCTTATTCGTGGACATCACATATGAATAAAATGTTTGAAAATAGGGGAAATCTTTATGGACATGAACCAGCACTAATGCGAAAAGAAGTTCCCATAACCAATTTGTTGGACGATTTTGAAAAAAGACTGTTAACATGTTCGATTAAGCCTGAAAAAGAAGATATTGACCCAGGCGAAGAAATTGAAATTTACCTCTCTGGTTTTCGCGATAAAAAAAGTAATCCTTCACGAGAATTCAACCGTATTGTCATTCATTGTTCTGATGGCAAAATTCTTAATGGTGAACGCCACAGTTCAGGAACGAACTACCGTGTTTTCAAACTCGATCAGCAATCCATTAAAATACAGTTTAAAGCTCCTGATAATAAATCAGGTTTAATTCAAATTGCTGTTTTTAATTCCTGTGATATCCTTCCGGTTAGCAAAACTCCACTGCGGGAAACCAGAATTGGCAAACAAATTGCTATAAATCATCTAAGTATATCTCAAGCAGAGTGGAACGGCAGACTAACCTACGAACTATCAACAAATTTCAACTGCAGGCATGGGACGGCCAGAGTTATCGAAGAAAATAAACATCAGGAGCAAAAAGCAGATCTCAAATTTTCAATCGACAAGCTTGAATTTGGGCTTATGAATGTTGGTATAATAGGCAAAATTGAAGGGAACGGCCAACTGGAAGCAAGCATTGATGACAACCGTGAAGAAACTGGAAAAGACTACCATCAAATAAAACAAATGTATGGCAGCCACACCGAAACAATTTCAGCCCAAAACATTATAATAACCATCGTTGGGAAAACAGAGGAAGACCCGAAAGCCATGCAGGAACGATGGGAGCAAATGGTAAAAACCGATCCCATGGCCATCATAAACGAAATGAAGAAAATGCAGGAAAAATCGAAAGATAAAAATGAAAATCTGGAAATTGTAATTACCATTATACCGCCCGATCCGAGAAAATTCACTGCGACTTACCAAATTTCAACCGATTCGAAAAACAAACAGGAAAGAATCAACGAATCAGTGATGATGCCTTTACTGGGAATGTCGGTAAAATTCGATGCGACATTGGCTTTTCATGACAATGGAACGGCCGAAATAACCGGAGGTTTTGATAATATTAGGGACGAAACTAACGGGATGCCGTCTTCTTTTAATTGTCCGCCAATTTCAGTAAAAGAAAATGTACAGTTTATGCTATTTAAACGAAAAACGAATTAAAATTATTTCAAAAATCAAATTAACCATGAAATTCTTTCCAATTGTTTTGACAACTCTTCTTCTGCTGCTTTATTCTGTTGTCGAACTTAATGCTCAAATGGTAACCTACAGCGGCTCGGTTGAATACTACCTTGAAGTTTCGAAAACTGCACTGGGGAAAGGCCGCGACGGGGGCTGGAACTGGAATGTGAGCATTGATGAAAAAAGAATTCTTACAGGTTCATTTTATGTAACATTTACAGGCAGTGCACAAAGTGTTGGAGGACTAAAAATGTTTAAGCTTTCGGGTATTGAAGAAAACATTAATTACATCAGCACTGTAAATAATGAAGGAAACGACGAGCGGGCAATAGGCAAGGATATGCCTGATGAATCGCGTTCGAGAAAACATGCTGTGTCCACCACCCGTGTGAATCCGGAAAAACCAGTGATTACCTCCGGATTTCTCATGTTTCACAATGGCAAATACAATATCATGCTCACGGGTGAAATGGAAGTTTCCATTTCATCCGAATTGGCTACTGAGGAAACCTATCCGCAAAACCGGCCGCCCAAATCGGTTTCTGAAACAACTACGGTGAAAATCCCGGTTGCAATAAACGGTGAAAAAACCAGTGATAACCTCAAATATCTCGAAGGTAACAGTATTCAGCAGAATGAGCAGTCGGACGATTGCCGCGTTTGCATCGATGGTAATTTTGCAAGTATGATACATGGCGATATGGAATGTTCCTATATTTCAAAAATCACCACATCGTGGACCCTTGTAAAACGCGCTGAAAAGGAATGTGATGCCGAGGTGACTTACATTAAAGGTGATGTAAAAATAAATGGAATGCCTGCAAAAACCGGAACTGTAAAAGTTGGCGCCGGCGATGTAATTACAACCGGCCCAAAATCGGGGATATCATTTTCTTTAAAAAATGGCAACGAAATGTATCGCCTGGGTTCGAAAAGCAAACTGCAACTCATGTTAGACCCCTGTAATACAAATGATATTGCACCCATAAGCAAGGAACAAGCTATGCTTAAATTTATTCGCGGAAAAGTTATTGGCGTGAAACTGAAAGCCCGACTTGAGCGCGAGGACTTTGACAATGAGGAAGATTATTACTGGTATATGATGGCAAATAGTTGGTTTCACACAACAGTTGCAGGAGTCAGGGGACAACAACTCATAAAACCTCCCAAAACGTTTTATGCATCGGTAGATTCAGATTTATTGAATTATCTGAATCCACCCATCGATCCGGAAAAAGAGGAACTCCTGAAAGAGTGCGAAAATTTACCCGATGAAGCTGTGGCTTTTTATCTTCATTTTGAAGACGATGAGGTAAAAGATTTTACAGTAGTCAAGGGGACTTTAAAAATTGAAGATTCATTCCAAATAAAGGGAAAAGTAGTGCAACAAGGAACAACAACGAACCAATGGGATGATGGAACAATTATGCGTGATGTGGAGATTTTGGTGGAATAAGGCTTGGATGTTCTGCATTCAACTGTACGGTGAGTTAAGATATAAAATCATTAACTTGCAAATTATAAATTGAAATAGTTAATACTTATTCTGACAATTGATAATATATCAGGATTATACTGCATTTGGCGGAAAATTCTAATTTAAAGAATGTTAATCTCATGACTAAAAATTCAGCCATGAGATTTTCTATTGCTAAAAAAATATCTATCATCGTTGGAATAAAATCATTCTGTCAGGAGACCGAATTATTTGAAAATTCTAGCCTTTTTTAGCTTGAAATAAGTGTGTTTGTAAATTTCAAGCAATTAAAGGTGATTCTCGTCCAGTCTCCCTTCTTTTTCTCTAATCGTTTTTAGTCTATCAATCTTTTTTCTAATATCGCCGGTAATTTCATCAGTCCGTCTTTAAATTTTGTTTTCAGGGAGAGTTTTAGTGCTCTCCTGAATATTGTATGCTCCAAACAAGATTGATTGCGACAACTAAAACAAAAATAGCTTACGGTAATTCGCGTAAGCTATTGATTTTTAATAGTCGGGATGACAAGATTTGAACTTGCGACCCCTCGCCCCCCAGACGAGTGCGCTACCAGGCTGCGCCACATCCCGAATTATTTTTCATATATCTTATGATTGCATCTCGTTTTTTCCAACTTTTTAATTTTTTTCAAGTTTCATTGCCTGAGAACGAGAATTGCATTCTTCACTGTATATCAATTTCCAGGGTTTTCTCGATTTTGTATATCGGTTTAACCCTTTATTATGCATTCGTATTCGTTTGTCAAGATCAGAAGTCTGCCCAATGTAGAAACTTCCGTCTGATTCTGATTCCAGTATATAAACAAAGAACTTCATTTTTTCAAAAACTCTTCAACCGCCAGAAGAGTGTATTTATCGATTTCCCAAACCATTACTTAAAAGAAAATCGAGAACTGTCAATAAATATTATCGGAGCCAGGCTGCGCCACATCTCCCGAAAACATTTTGTTTTCGCGGATTCTCGACGAAGTCGGGAACGATTTTTTGTGCATGCAAAAATAGTCGTTGATTCCTTATCTGCAAAACTTTTTTTCAATGCATTACAATTTATCAAATTTAAATCGAATTTGTCTATGATATCTTCATAATTATTGATTAAACTATTTACGGAGAAATGAAGATGTTTTGTACTTTTGTTCGACAAAAAAAATTAAAGATATGTTTAAATCGCTTGATATTAACGAACAGGAAGAGCCTAAAGCCCAGCCAGCCGGTGAAGCTGAACATGTAAAATGTCTGGTAATCGGTTCAGGCCCCGCAGGTTATACGGCAGCAATATATGCAGCACGTGCAAATTTAAATCCTGTGATATATGAAGGTCTTCAGCCGGGAGGGCAGTTAACTACAACAACTGAAGTTGAAAATTATCCGGGTTATCCGGAAGGTGTTACCGGGCCGGTAATGATGGAAGATTTTAAAAAGCAGGCGGAAAGGTTTGGTGCTGACGTGCGTTGGGGGATGGCAACAAAGGTTGATTTTTCAGGTGATATCCATAAAGTATGGATTGACGAAAGTAAACTTATTGAAGCCGAATCAGTAATTATCGCAACGGGAGCAACAGCAAAATACCTGGGGCTGGAAGATGAGAAAAAATATGCCGGTGGAGGTGTTTCTGCCTGTGCAACCTGCGATGGTTTCTTTTATCGTGGTAAAGATGTTGCAGTAGTTGGCGGGGGAGACACGGCAGCTGAAGAAGCGATGTATCTGGCAGGTTTATGCAATAAAGTTTATCTGATTGTACGAAGGGATGTCTTACGTGCTTCACGAGTTATGGCCGACAGGGTGAAAAAAACACCTAATATTGAAATTCTCTGGAAACATCAAACTAAAGGTTTGTATGGAGATGGGGTTGTGGAAGGAGCAAAGCTGGTTAAAAATCTTGGTGAGGAAGGAGAAGAAGAAGTTGATATTAAAATTGACGGATTCTTTCTTGCGATAGGACACAAACCCAATTCTGACATATTTAAAAATTATTTGGATACCGATAGCGTGGGCTATATTAATACAATTCCCGGTACATCGAAAACCAAAGTTCCCGGTGTTTTTGCCTGTGGCGATGTACAGGATTCGCATTATCGCCAAGCAGTGACCGCAGCAGGGTCAGGTTGTATGGCTGCCATTGATGCTGAACGATATCTTTCAGAAAAGAACGGATAAAAATATAAATCCTAAAATTTAACAGGATTAAAGAGAAAAGGTAGTTTTCTACAAAAAAAGAGGAGTTAAAAACTCCTCTTTTTTATCAGATTATGTAGTTTACTATTTATCAACTTCCACTTTTGCAAGATTTTCACTTTTGTATTCTCCTGCCGTCAGTTTTTTCTGAACTTCCTTAAATGCTTTTAAGGTGTATTCAACATCTTCTAAAGTGTGCATTGCTGTAGGTATCAAACGCAAAAGAATTTCTCCTTTGGGAATAACCGGGTAAACTACCATTGAACAGAAAATGCCATAGTTTTCACGTAAGTCATATACCATATTGGTAGCTTCAGCTTCGCCTCCTTTCATGTATACCGGGGTAACCTGGGTATTTGTTTTTCCCAAATCAAATCCGGCGTCTTTAAGTCCTTTTTGAAGTGCATTTACAACAGACCAAAGTTTTTCCCGGAGTTCAGGCATAGTACGCAGCATATCCAAACGTTTTAGTGCGCCGATTGTCATCGCCATTGGCAATGATTTTGCGAAGGTTTGCGAACGCATGTTGTAACGAAGGTAATAGCAGATATCAGTATCACAGGCAATAAATCCGCCAATTCCGGCCATTGCTTTTGCGAATGTGCCAAAATGAAGATCTACACCGTCGGCAACGCCAAAATGTTCCGGTGCACCGGCACCAGTTGGTCCCATTGTTCCAAAACCGTGCGCATCGTCTACCAGAAAACGGAAATCGAATTCTTTTTTAAGAGCAACAATTTCATCAAGTTTTCCTACCTGACCGGTCATTCCGAAAACACCTTCGGTAATAACCAGAATTCCACCACCGTTTTCCGTAGCCAGTTTTTGGGCAAATCCCAACATCTTGCGACATTTATCAATATCGTTGTGCTGGTAAACAAAACTTTTTCCTCCTTTTGCTTTATGAAGGAAAATACCGTCCATTATACAGGCATGCGATTCAGAATCGTAAACAATTACGTCCCTTCGGCTTGCAAGTGCATCGATAACCGACACCATTCCCTGGTAACCATAGTTAAGCAAAAACGCATCGGGTTTACCCACAAATTCAGCCAGTTCACGTTCCAGTTGTTCATGTTTAACTGTTTGTCCCGACATCATACGTGCACCCATTGGGTATGCCAACCCGTATTGAGCTGCTGCATCAGCATCTACTTTTCGTACCTCAGGGTGGTTCCCCAAGCCAAGGTAGTTGTTCAAACTCCAGGTTAATACCTCTTTTCCCCTGAATTTCATTCTTGCAGAAATTTCACCTTCAAGTTTAGGAAAAGCAAAATATCCATGGATCTGATCCATCCATTTACCGATATCACCTTTGTTTGTCCTGAATTTTTCAAATATATCCACGATAGAAAATTTAGTGATTGTTTAAGGTGCAAATGTAAACTTTTTTAAAAATTTGGCAAATGTGTTAAATTATACTAATGTGTATCAGAAAGTCTGAGTAAGAATTGTAAATTCGACGCCTGACAAAATATGTAGAATGTATAAAACTCAAAATGAACCGAATACAATATAATGTTGTTAACACAGTTAGGTTAAAAATAACCTTTCATTTGGTTCGATGTATGTAAAAAAAGTATATTTTTGCGCCATGTTTATGAAAACAAGAAATACAGGACTGATTTTAATTCTGCTTTCGCTCCTTTTTACAGGATGCGGAGACTATAATAAAATTCTGAAAAGTACTGATTACGAATTTAAATTCAAAAAAGCAATTGAGTATTACGATGATGGTGAGTATGTGAAATCCGGAACACTGCTTCAGGATGTAGTAAATGTCTATCGTGGTACCACGAATGCCGATAAAGTATATTATTATTATGCCAAAAGTATGGTTGGACAAAAGGATTACCTCATGGCCATTCATTATTTTAATACTTTGATTAATGATACTCCGACTAGTGAATATGTTGAAGAAGCTCAGTTTATGGTTGGTTATTGTTCATATTTAATTTCTCCAAAAGCTCGATTGGATCAGTCGATTACTAAGCAAGCAATTGATGCTTTACAACTTTATATTAACCTGTATCCGTTTAATGAAAGAGTAGAAGAAGCCAACCGACTTATTGATGAACTGGAAAATAAACTGGTTTATAAATCATTCTTAAGTGCCAAATTATATTTCGATTTTGAAAATTATAAAGCTGCTGTTGTTGCTCTTACAAACAGCCTGGAAGAGTACCCTGATAGCCGGTATCGTGAGGAATTGATGTATATGTTGCTTAAATCAAAATATTTACTTGCTATAGGGAGTGTTGAAGAAAAGCAGGAAGAACGTTTATCAAATGCACTTGATGAATATTTTACTTTCGTTGACGAATTCCCCGAAAGTGAGCATAAAAAAGAGGTAGATAAATTTTATGAGACTACCGCCAAAATGTTGAATTACGAAGAACAATCAAATACGAATTAGTAATGGATTATAAAAAAACAAAAGCAGCTCCGTCAACCATTTCCCGCGATCTTGAAGTCTTAACTCAAGAAACAGGAAATATTTACGAAACAGTAATGATTCTGGCGAAACGAGCCAATCAGATTTCGTCGGAGTTAAAAGAAGAATTAAATCAGAAATTGCAGGAATTTGCTTCATATACCGATAACCTGGAAGAAATTTTTGAGAATCGTGAGCAAATTGAAATTTCAAAATTCTACGAACGTTTGCCAAAACCTACATTAATAGCGTTTGAAGAATTAAAAGATGGTGAAATTTATCACCGGAATCCTGCAAGAGAAAGTAAAAAAGGAATTTAATATTCCGGCCTATGAGGCTTGAAGGAAAAAAAATAATATTGGGAATTACCGGAAGTATAGCTGCTTACAAGGCAGCTATACTTTTACGTTTACTTGTGAAGGAAGGAGCAGAAGTTCAGATTGTTATCACTCCATCAGGAAAAGAGTTTATCACACCGGTAACGCTTTCAGCTCTTTCCGGAAAGCCTGTAATAAGCGAATTTTTTGGTGCAAACGACGGAACCTGGCACAGTCATGTTGATTTGGGAATTTGGGCCGATTTAATGATTGTAGCTCCTGCAACTGCTGCTACAATTGGCAAAATGGCCAACGGCATTGCAGATAATATGCTGGTTACAACTTATATGTCGGCGAAATGCCCGGTTATGGTTGCCCCAGCAATGGATTTGGATATGTTTGCACATCCCTCAAATCAAAAGAATCTTGTTACTCTCAGGAAATATGGAAATATGATTATTGAACCGGGTGAAGGTTATCTTGCCAGTGGTCTTGAAGGTAAAGGCCGCATGGAGGAACCAGAAAAAATTCTTGCTTCAGTAATTGATTTTTTTACCGGAAAAAAAAAACTCCTGAATAAAACCTTTCTGGTTTCGGCCGGACCGACTTTCGAAAAAATTGATCCTGTTCGTTTTATTGGAAATTATTCTTCGGGTAAAATGGGATATGCTATTGCTGAGGAACTGGCAGATAATGGGGCTAATGTTATTTTGGTATCCGGTCCGGTAAATTTGTCAGTTAAAAACAAAAGTATAAAAAGGATTTTTGTTGAATCAGCCAATGAAATGTACAATGAATGCCTGAAACATTTCAAAAATACCGACGGGGCAGTGATGTGTGCCGCAGTTGCTGATTTTACGCCAGTGAACCCGGAAACCATAAAAACCAAAAGAGGAAAAGACAATTGGAATTTGGAATTAGAACCCACAAAAGATATTGCATCTGCGTTGGGAAAAATTAAAACAGAAAAGCAGGTATTGATTGGTTTTGCGCTTGAGACCAATAATGAGTTGGAGAACGCTTCTCTAAAGCTGAAAAAGAAAAATCTCGATTTTATTGTTCTTAATTCTTTAAATGATTCAGGTGCAGGATTTCAAACCGATACCAATAAAATAACTATTATTGACAAAGACAATAATAGGCAAAATTTTGAGTTAAAGCATAAGAGCGAGGTAGCTATTGATATTGTGGATAGAATTATCTCTGAAATTGGTGAATAATTTTGTCAACCCATTCAAAAAAGTGGGATTTAAATTACTGTAAGTTTCATTATGAAAAAATATTTGGTCGTTATAATAACTTTTTTTTGCGCTACTCATTTTGTTTCTGCACAGGAATTAAGGTGTAATGTTTCTATTTCTTCCCAGAAGATTCAGGGAGCAAACCGAAATCTCTTTCGAACCATGCAATCTGATATTTATGAATTTATGAATAACAGAAAATGGACTGACCATGTGTATTCTTATGACGAAAAAATAAAGTGTAATATTCAAATACGACTGGATGAGCAAATTGCTGCTGATGAATTCAGAGGTTCTATCCAGGTACAGTTAACACGACCGGTATTTAATTCAAGTTACGAAACAACTATTCTGAATATAAAAGACAATGATTTCCATTGTCGATATGTTGAATATCAGCCACTTGAGTTTAATGAAACTTCGAACAGGGATAACCTGACAAATATTTTGGCATATTATGCATACATGATTCTGGGATTTGATTATGATTCCTTCTCACCGGAAGGTGGAACTGAATATTTTGAAAAAGCACAGTCAATTGTGAATAATTCGCAGAATGCAAGTCAAAAAGGTTGGAAGGCTTTTGAAAGTGAAAGAAACCGTTACTGGCTGGTTGAAAATATACTAAATCAGTCGTATTCAGATTACAGAAATTGTATGTACCAATATCACCGCCAGGGGTTGGATCTCATGTCGGACAGGCCTGACGAAGGCAGGGCAAACATTGCTAATTCGTTACGGGATATTCAGAAAGTTTTTCGCCGTCGTCCAAACGTATACATACTTCAGGTGTTTTTTGACGCAAAAGCTGATGAACTGGTTAATATTTTTTCAAAATCTTATCCGGATGAAAGAAATCGGGTGATGGCTATTTTAACCGAAGTTGATCCTTCAAATGGTGGTAAGTATGAAAAAATAGCTGAGAACGAGGGTTTCTAGTCTCCCAATTTATTCCATAATTTGTTTGAACTAATTTATTACCATTGGTTGTTTTTTGGTATTTTTAAAGCATATTCAGGTTTTTAAATTTAGCTGTATGCTCACGAAACTGACGATTTCCAATTATGCTCTTATTCAACAACTTTCTGTAGAATTTTCATCCGGGTTAAACACTATAACCGGCGAAACAGGAGCAGGTAAATCAATCATCTTAGGTGCTTTAGGGCTTATTCTTGGAAACAGGGCAGATTTGACAGTGCTAAAAGATAAAGATGAAAAATGTATTGTTGAAGGTTTTTTTGATATTGAAAATTACGAATTACAGACGTTTTTTGACAAGAATGACCTTGACTATGACAAGCAAACCATTTTAAGAAGAGAGATCACTCCTTCCGGGAAATCGCGTGCTTTTATCAATGATACACCTGTTAATTTGAAGATTATCAGTGAATTGGGGTTAAAACTTATAGATATCCATTCTCAACATCAAAACCTGGAACTGAGTAACCGTGTTTTTCAGCTTAACCTTGTTGACGAAGTGTCAGGTTCTTCAAACATTCTTAATGAATACAAAACATCTTATAAAAAGTATAATCAGCTTCAAAAGGAACTGGGAGAGCTGAAAGGAAAAGCTGAGAAGGCCAACTCTGATTTGGATTATTTTCAATTTCAGTTTGATCAGCTGGAACAGGCAAGGCTGAGAGTAGGGGAGCAGGAAGAGCTGGAATCAGAACTTGAAAAACTAAACCATGCTGAAGAGATAAAAAGTTCTTTTGCTGAAGTGTTGAACCTACTTGATAATGACCAGTTTTCTTCTGTTCAGAGTATCAATGAAAGTTCAAAAATACTGGAACGAATTAAAAATTATATTCCAGAATTACCGGAATTGCAAAACCGCTTACAAAGTACTTTCCTGGAGTTAAAAGATATTTGGGATGAAATTGATTCGTTTTCTGAAAAGGTTGAACACAACCCATTGAAAGCTGAAGAAATAAATGACAGACTTGGTCTAATTTATAATTTGCAGCAAAAACATAATACCAACAGTATTTCTGAATTAATTGAATTAAAGGATTCTTTTGAAAATAAAATCGCTCTTACCGTTGGGTTTAGTGATGAAATCAAAAAAGTTGAGACTGAGTTAAAAAATATTTTACATAATTTGAATGATTTAACAAATAAACTTACCTATATACGAAAAAAATCGTTCACAGAGATTGAAGATGCGATAGTCGGCGACCTGAAACAACTGGGCATGAATAAAGCAAAATTGAAGGTAATGCACCAGGAATTAGCTGATTTTAAACCTTCCGGAAAAGACTCTATATCTTTTCTTTTTAGTGCAAATGCAGACTCTGAACCGGCAGAAATTTCAAAGATTGCTTCGGGTGGTGAAATGTCACGTTTAATGCTTGCAATCAAAAATATTCTACGAAAATCAAAAAAATTACCTACCATCATTTTTGACGAGATAGATTCGGGAATTTCCGGGGAAGTGGCTGTAAAAACAGGCAATATTTTAAAAAGTTTTTCAGAATCAACTCAAATAATAAATATCACTCATTTACCGCAGATTGCAGCAAAAGGGGATACTCACTTTGTTGTTTATAAAATTGAAAAAGAAGGAAAAACATTTACATCGGTCAGGAAGCTTCAAAACAATGAAAGGGTAGAAGAACTTGCTAAAATGGTTAGTGGTGAGGATATTACAGATAATACGCTTAAAACAGCACGTGAACTTCTTAGGTAAAAAATTTCAATTTACATTAGTTATTTTTAACCCCAATAAAATTAATATATCATTGCCGTATAATTATGATAAATAGGAGGAATTTAGTATATAAAAGATGAAAGGACGCTTGCGCTTACACTAATACTCAAAATTCCAATTTCTTGGATTTTCAGAATTTTTTTTTGATAGGTAAGGAATGTGATGTTTGTTCAGTAATTATTTGTAATCTGGTGTAATTTGTAATTCTAATAAATTTCATATTTTGAAAATTAATCATCAGTAAATTGTAAAAACAACACTGATATTTAAACTCGCTGAGAATTGCATAAAAATATTTTTTGGCACAGTTATTCAGATTAGCACGATTTAAAAGCGATGGTTCCGATAGCTATCGGGACGTTTTATTTACCTGAGCGATTAGACGAAGCGAAGGCAATTGTCCTATAATTGATATTATGATAAATAAAATAAATATATTAAAAGGAGAGTATTTTACCCTCCTTTTTGTATTAAATTACATATTACTTAAAATTTCATCAATTTCTTTATATTTCGGTTCCCATTTATCTTTGTCTTTTGTAATCATCCGATAATATAAATTTTTAAGTGATTCAAGAGTTATAGCATCTTCTGGTCTTAATTCCCTGCATTTTTCCATATATGGAATAGATTTTTCCCACCACTGATCAGCTTTTGCTAATTCTTCTTCATACCGTTGATTCTCGTTTGCAGGAACTGCTCTAGCAACTTCAATTTGATTAACCCCTTTATTATAATATACTACACCTAAATTATAGTATGCATCGAAATATTCCGGATCAACTTCAATCGCTTTATTATATAACTCTATGGCTTTATCAGCGTCATCTAAACTTTCATAAAGAGTTCCTTTTGCAAAATAATACGGAGCGTAATTTGGATCTTTTTCTATAGCCATATCCAAATATTTCATAGCATCTTCCGACTTTTGTTGTGCCAGGTAAATGTTAATCAAATTATCCAAAACTTCTTTATCCGATGAATATTTTTCAAATCCTTCCTGCAAAGCTTCCAAAGCACTGGCTGTATCTTTTTTCATCTCATAGGCATAGGCGATATTAACGTATGCCTGACCTCCTTTGTAACCATATTTTGCTGCTTCTGTGTAATATTGAATTGCTTTGTCGTAGTTTTCTGAATAATATGCTGCCAATCCTGCATTGTAAATAATACCAGTATCTACAAGGTTTTCATTATCCTCTTTTATCATAGGTAAATTATTTATCGTTAGAATCTGTTCAAAAGATTTTAACGATTTTTCAAAATCTTCTTCGTTCCATTTTTCAATTGCCTGACTTGTTAGTGCATTTGATAACAACGTAAGTTTAAGTTTTAAACTATTCTTTGATTTCCCTTTTTCATCTAATTCTATAGCTTTCTGATAAGACTCCAAAGCAGTTGTCAAAGGATCTTCGGCTAAACTTTTAACACTTTCATCTTCTGATTCATAAATTGCCTGATATATTTCACCTCTGGCTTCCCATGTTTTATCCCAATCAATTGTCTTTTCTGATTTCTCATTTGATGGATCTATCGTTTCATTAATAGTTTCCAAGGCTTTCTGTAATTCACCGCTATTCTTATAACTTAATGCACTGGTTACTTTTCCTTTTTGCGCAAAACCAGCCGTTGCTGCAAAAATAAAAGTTAGTAGAATTATTGTTCTTTTCATTACCTTAATGTTTTATTGTTTTAAACTAATCTTTTACAAAAATATACGAATATTAAATTTTTTCAAATTTAACTATTTATTTATAGTCATTGTTTTCTTACTGTTAAGAATCAGTTTCCAATTCGTCAGATGGACTGTTGTCCAAATCAGCGTTTTCATCTGCTTCTGTTTCGTCTTCTATCGAAACTCTTGCAACTGAAGCAATGCTGTCCTCTCCTTTCAAGTTGATGACTCTTACACCTTGCGTTGCCCTTCCTAAAACTGATATGGAACTAACTGCCAAACGAATGGTCAATCCTTTTTGTGTAATAATCATCAAATCATTGTCGTTTGATACACTTTTCATCGCAATCAGGTCACCGGTTTTCTCAGTAATGTTAATTGTTTTAACACCTTTTCCTCCACGATTCGTGATTCTGTAATCATCTATTTTTGAACGCTTTCCATACCCGTTCTCTGAAATAACGAGGATGTCCTCATTACCATTATTTACACAAACCATGCCAATAACCTCATCATTTTCACTTCCAAGTGTAATTCCTCTCACACCTGAGGCTGTTCTTCCAATCGCACGAACTATATTTTCATTAAAGCGAATTGCTTTACCTGATCGAACTGCCAGCATTATTTCACTTTCACCATTGGTTAATCGTGCTTCAAGTAGTTGGTCCCCTTCTTTAATAGTAATTGCGTTTACTCCATTCTGACGAGGACGTGAATATGCTTCAAGGGTGGTCTTCTTGATAATACCTTTTTTGGTGGCAAGGATGATGTAGTTATTGTTTATAAAATCCTTGTCAGCCAATGTTTTTACATTAATAAAGGTTAATACTTTATCGTCTGGTTCTATGTTCAAAATATTCTGAATGGCTCTTCCTTTTGAAGATCTGGTTCCTTCAGGAATCTGGTATACTTTTAGCCAGTAACATTTCCCTTTTTCTGTAAACAGTAACAGTGTGTTGTGCATCGACGCAATAAAAATATGTTCAAGGAAATCTTCATCACGGGTTGCACCTCCTTTTGAACCAACTCCTCCCCTTCCCTGTGTGCGGAATTCAGCAAGCGGTGTACGTTTTATATATCCCAGATGCGATATGGTGATTACCATATCTTCATCGGCATAAAAATCTTCAGGATTGAACTCTTCTGCGTTGGGAACCAGTTCGGTACGTCTTTCATCACCAAACTTTTTCTTTATTTCATGCAGTTCATCTTTTATTATATCCATCCGCATGGATTTATCGGCAAGAATTTGTTTGAGGTTCTCAATTTGTTTCATGATTTCCTCATATTCTGCACGAAGCTTATCCTGTTCCAGACCTGTCAATTGTCTCAATCGCATGTCGACAATTGCACGTGCCTGTATTTCAGTTAGTTCAAATCTTTCCATTAGCCTTTCCCTTGCTTCATCTGGTGTAGCAGAAGAACGTATAATGGCAATTACTTCATCAATATTGTCACTTGCAATTATTAAACCCTGCAGGATATGGGCACGTTTTTCAGCCTGTTCCAATTCATATTGGGTACGTCTGACTACAATTTCATGCCGGTGTTCAACAAAATAATGTATTAGCTCTTTTATGTTCAACATTTTTGGCCTGCCGTTTACCAGAGCAATATTGTTAACATTAAACGATGTTTGAAGTGAAGTGTATTTATAAAGTTTATTTAACACTACATTACTCATGGCATCGCGTTTTATATCATAAACGACACGCATGCCTTCCCTGCCCGACTCATCGTTAACATTTGAAATACCTTCAATTTTCTTTTCGTTAACCAAATCTGCGGTTTTCTGGATCATTTCTGCCCGGTTAACCAAATAAGGAATTTCTGTTACGATTATTTTCTCCCGACCATTTTCATTTTCGATATGAGCTTTTCCCCGGATAACAATACGTCCCCTCCCGGTTTCATAAGATTCTTTTACCCCCTGAAAGCCATAAATTATTCCACCTGTTGGAAAATCCGGAGCCTTGATAATTTCTACAATTTCATCGATAGAAATATCATTATTGTCTATATAGGCAATGGTAGCATCAATTGTATCTGAAAGATTGTGAGGAGGCATATTTGTTGCCATTCCTACAGCAATTCCTGAAGCTCCATTAATAATAAGCTGAGGAATACGTGTTGGTAAGACAGTTGGTTCATTTAGAGATTCATCAAAATTAGGTTGAAAATCAACAGTATTTTTATCTAAATCGGCTAATGTTTCTTCTGCAATTTTAGCCATTCGGGCTTCGGTATAACGCATTGCAGCCGGACTGTCACCATCAACAGAACCAAAGTTACCCTGCCCGTCGATAAGTGGATAACGCAATGACCAGTGTTGCGCCATACGTACCATAGTAAAATAAACAGAAGAATCACCGTGGGGGTGATATTTTCCCAAAACTTCACCAACAATTCTGGCTGATTTTTTATATGGCCGGTTGGATAATATCCCCAGATCATTCATTCCGTATAAAACACGACGATGAACGGGTTTAAATCCATCCCTTACATCAGGTAAGGCACGGGAAACAATAACCGACATGGAATAATCAATATAAGCAGACTTCATCTGCTCTTCAATGTTTATTCTGATAATCTTTTCACCTTCAATCATTTATATCTCCTTTCAAAATAAATTATCACTATTATAAAAAGACGCCCAAAATTAGTAAAAATATGCAGGTATTCGGGCGTTTTTTCTACTGTTTTGATATATTAAAATGAGAAGATATCAACAATTTAACTGTCAATAATTCAGCTTTTATTTTTTTGTTTTAATAACTTGTGACATTATCGTTAACTTTACGGTTGATTTTTCAGTATTTTAGTAAATCAACTTTTAGGAATAATTATTGTTGATTAAAAAGAAAAAGGATTTTTATATATGGATTCACAATTTTCACCAAGAATTAAAGACATAATTGGATACAGCAGAGAAGAGGCCATTCGTTTGGGAAACGATTACATAGGTCAGGAGCATTTGTTTCTTGGTATCTTGAGAGACGGAGAAGGGACAGCAACTGATATCTTAGTGAATTTAGGCGTTGATCTGGGAGAAATTAAGCAACTAATTGAAAAAAAAATAAGGTCAGATAAAGATATAGATCAGAAAGCAGATTTAGTAATGTTAAAATCTGCAGAAAAATCTTTAAAATTGATATATCTGGAGGCGCGTTCGTTTAAAAGTACTACAGCTAATAGTGGACATTTATTGCTAGCTATTTTGAAAGACAGTGAAAATATTGTTACTCAATTACTGGTTGAGTTTGGTATTAATTATTATATCGTAAAATCACAGCTTCAGGATTACAAAGGTCCTATTGCAAAATCTGATTTTCCGGAAAGTGAAGATGATGATGCGAATGAATCTTTTTCAAAAGGGCCGGGAGGTTCGGGTGCCAAAAAAAGTGCAAGTACAAAATCGGAAACACCCGTTCTCGACAATTTTGGGATAGATATTACCAAACTGGCTGAGGAAAACAGCCTTGACCCTATTGTGGGAAGAGAGCGCGAGATAGAACGTCTGGCTCAAATTTTAAGTCGAAGAAAAAAGAATAATCCAATTCTTATTGGTGAGCCTGGCGTTGGTAAATCTGCAATTGCTGAAGGTTTAGCTCTTCGTATTGTAGGGAAAAAAGTTTCCAGAATACTATTTGATAAAAGAGTTGTAAGTTTAGACATAGCATCCATTGTTGCTGGTACAAAATACCGCGGACAGTTTGAAGAAAGGATGAAAGCGATTCTTAATGAGCTTGCCAAAGTAAATAATGTTATACTGTTTATCGATGAAATTCATACCATTGTTGGAGCTGGAGGTGCAACAGGTTCCCTTGATGCGGCAAATATGTTAAAACCTGCTCTTGCAAGGGGTGACATTCAGTGTATTGGAGCAACTACCCTTGATGAATATCGCCAGCATATTGAAAAGGACGGTGCGCTTGAACGTCGTTTCCAAAAAGTAATGGTTGAACCCACTTCTATGGAAGAAACCATTGAAATTATGAATAATATTAAGGGCAGATATGAAGATCACCATAATGTGTTTTATACTCCTGAAGCTTTGGAAGCTTGTGTGAAATTAACCGCACGTTATATTTCCGACAGGTACTTGCCCGATAAGGCGATTGATGCATTGGATGAAGCCGGTTCCAGGGTTCATATTTCAAATATCAACGTTCCGGATAATATTTTGAAGCTGGAAGAGAAAATTGAAAAAATAAAAGAAGACAAAATATTGGCCGTTAAAAGCCAAAATTTCGAGTTGGCAGCTGATTTCAGGGATAAGGAAAAAAACTTTCTTCAATTGCTTGAAAATGAAAAGTTGGCCTGGGAAAAAGAATTGGCAACTCACCGTGAAACAGTTGATGAACACAAAGTAGCGGAAGTTGTAGCAATGATGTCAGGTGTGCCTGTTCAACGAATTGCTCAGGCTGAAGGTAAACGCCTGATGAATATGGGAGTTGACCTGAAAAATAAGGTTATTGGACAGGACGAAGCTATTCAGAAAATTGTCAGGGCAATTCAAAGAAATCGTGCCGGATTAAAAGATCCAAACCGACCAATTGGTTCCTTCATTTTCATGGGGCCTACAGGTGTTGGCAAAACGCAATTGGCAAAAGTTTTAACCACTTACTTGTTTGACAGTATTGATTCGTTGATTCGTATTGATATGAGTGAATACATGGAGAAATTTTCAGTATCCAGAATTGTAGGAGCTCCTCCAGGATATGTCGGGTATGAAGAAGGAGGGCAACTTACAGAAAAAGTAAGAAGGAAACCTTATTCCGTTGTATTACTTGATGAAATTGAAAAAGCACACCCCGATGTATTTCATCTTCTGCTTCAATTGCTTGATGAAGGAAGGTTAACTGATAGTTTGGGTAGAAGTGTAGATTTCAGGAATACCATAATAATAATGACTTCGAATATTGGCACCCGCCAGCTTAAAGATTTTGGCCGTGGAGTTGGATTTAGCACAAATCAGTCGGCAGAGAAAGACAATGAGCACGCGAAGTACATCATCCAGAAAGCGTTAAAAAAAGCGTTCGCTCCTGAGTTTTTAAATCGTATAGATGATGTGATAATGTTCAACAATCTTGAAAAGAAACATATTCATCAGATTATTGATATTGAAATTGAGGATTTATACAAACGTGTTGAGTCGTTAAATTATAAACTTAAAATTTCTTCAGCTGCCAAAGATTTTATTGCCGAGAAAGGATTTGACCCGCAGTTTGGTGCCCGTCCACTGAAGAGAGCTATCCAAAAATACCTTGAAGATGAAATGGCTGAAATTATTATTAAGGCTACCATCTCTGAAGGAGATACTATTTCAGTTGGATTCGACAAGAAAAATGAAAAATTACAAATGCGAATATTGTCCAATAAAAAAGAACTGAGTGAATAAATTCAAGGCCTGATTTTTCAGGCCTTTTTTAATTTAAACTTTCCATATTTCGGTATTTCAACCGCTGCATCCATTCGGTTTCAATACTGTAAAAACCATATTCTTCTACCACTTTTCCTTTAATATGATAGTACCCCGGACCGGTAAAAAGATTTTTAATATTGACACTGGGAAAATGAACCGTATCCAGCCACTGTCCGTCCAGATCGAGCCAGGTACCAAAATACATACGATCGCCTCTTTTTGTTGATGTTGCTTTTCGGTGAACAAAATAGCCGGTAATTTCAACAGTTTTCCCTACCAGCTTTGGTAATTCCGCTGCTTTTACTTCCGACAGCACCGGTGTTTCGAGCAGCTTAATGGGCGATCGCACCGGAAATCCTAACAGCTCAATCTCATCAAAGGTATCTTCCAGTTCGTGTTTCCACAGTTCCGGGAGTTTAAATTCTTTAGGATTTGTATTAAAAAGCGTTCGCTCCGACTGTGTCTTTTTTGAATGCCCCAGCAAATAATGGGCATCCCAAAGCAGTTGCTTTTTTTGCTTTCCGGTAAAACGAAATGCACCTGCCCTAATAAGAATAATCAATTGTTCCAGCGTGATTTTTACCCGGCTTACAAAATCAGCTAAACTTTTAAATTTCCCGTTTTTTAGGCGTTCATTTAAAAATCGTTCAACAATTTCGTGTTCCAGTTCATGCAAAATATAGAAACCTATAAAAATTGTTTCGGAATAAATGGTATTCAATAAGTTACTAGTGTTTATGCAAGGCATTTCAACTTTGGCACCATGTAGTTTTGCCTCATGAAAATAAAGTTCGGAAGAATAAAATCCGCCGCCGTTATTCAGTGTAGCTACCATATATTCACGCGGATAATAAGCTTTCAAATACAACGCCTGAAAACTCTCAACAGCATAACTTGCCGAATGTCCTTTTGAAAAAGCATAATTGGCAAAACTTTCAATCTGGGTCCATATGTCGGTTATTGTTTTCTCGGTATATCCTTTTTCTCTGCAGTTGCTGTAAAATTTATCCTTTATCTTCCAAAATTCGTTTCTTTCTCTATATTTCCATGACATTCCTCGACGCAAAATATCGGCTTCTGCCAGTGTTAATCCTGCAAAATAATGCGCCACTTTTATTACGTCCTCCTGGTAAACCATCACGCCGTAAGTTTCTTTCAAAATTTCATACAATTCCGGTAATTCCTTTTGTGCTTTTTGCCGACGTTTTTCATCCTGAAACCGAAGAATATATTCACGCATCATTCCGCTTTGTGCAACTCCCGGACGAATGATGGAACTGGCGGCCACCAAACCTTTATAATCATCTGCTTTCAGTTTGGTCAGCAACATTCGCATGCCTGGTGACTCCACATAAAAACAGGCAATTGCCTTTCCGGTTTTTAACAGGTGCTTTACCTTCGGGTCGTGTTTAAACTGCTCAACCTTATTAATATCAATGGTTTTATTCCTGTTCTTTTTAATAATTTCAAGTGCATCTTTTATTTTTCCCAAACCCCGCTGACTCAGAATGTCAAATTTGTATAATCCTACATCCGCTGCCACCTGCATATCAAAATGAGTGGTTGGATATCCTTTAGGTAAAATATGAGTGGCTGTGTAACAACTGATTGATTTCTCCGAAATCAGAATTCCACTGGCGTGAATACTTAAATGACTGGGCATTCCGGCAAAAAGTTTGCTGTATTGTATTACCCACTTTCCGTATTGGTCATTTTCCTTTGTGAAAGAATTTTTTTGTAAAAAAGTAATTTCATCGGCAGGCAAGCCGAAAACTTTTCCAATTTCACGTAAAGCCGATTTTCGTTCAAAAGTGATATAAGATCCCAGTAAAACGGTATTTTTATATCCGTATTTTTCAAAGATATAGCGGGTTATATCATCACGATCTGTCCATGAAAAGTCGACATCAAAATCAGGAGGATTGGTTCGTGCCGGGTTAATAAATCGCTCGAAATAAAGGTCGAGTTCAATGGGATCAACATTTGTAATTTGAAGTAAATAGGCAACCATACTGTTGGCGCCACTTCCCCGCCCCACGTAATAATAATTTTTGCTTCGGGCATATTTTAAGATGTCCCAGTTAATCAGGAAATAGGAGCTATAGCCAAAATCATCAATTAGTTTGAGTTCTTTTTCCATTCGCTCGATTACCTGTTTTGATGGCTTTCCAAACCTGTATTTTAATCCTTTTTTACATTCTGAGCGCAAAAGTTTGAGGTCCTCTTCATGCGAGTTGGTAAAGAATTTCTTGTTTTTATTTTTGTTGAATTCAAACTCAATGGAACAAGCCGCCAGTAACCTTTGTGTGTTTTCAATAATTTCAGGATATTCGCGAAAAGTCTTTAACAATTCATCTTTTTCAAGCAGCATTTCATCGGGTGAAGTTTGTTCTGAAAGCGGCAACCGGCTTAGAAGTGTATTGTTTTCGATGGCCCGCAACAGCCGGTGAATGTTATAATCACGTTTGTTTCTGAAAGTGGCAGGTTGTAAAATCACCAGTTTATCCAAATGATTGTGCCATTCTGAAAAAGGAAGCTTGAGCAGTTCCAGTGATTTGATGCCAATAAATTCATTGGCTTTTAATGGCCCTACCTTCCGGTTTTTGAACGGATAAATGATAAACGTATTTTCCATCTCCGGTGCCTGGGTTTCAAACTCCATCTTATCCTGAAGATGTTTTGTGAGATGTTCGTTTAAAATGCGAAATCCCTCGTTATTTTTAGCCAGTGCAACATATTTCTGTTCCATTCCGTTTCTGAAATCAATTCCCAATACCGGTCTGATATTGTGTTTTTGTGCCTGCCTTACAAAATCTATACTGGCCGAAGTATTATTAATATCGGTCAACGCAAAACAGGAATATCCCCTTGTAGATAGTTTTTCCAGCAGCTTTTCCGGTTTTATGGCACCGTATCGTAAACTAAACCATGAGTGACAATTGACTAACATAGATTAAAGTTGAAGGATGAATCGTAAATGTATTAATGAGCAATTGAGTGAATGCGGAAATTTTAATGTGATTACTTTTTTCATTTTTTTATACTGTTTACTGAATACTGTGACTGATTATTGACTCACTCCTAACTTCTATTCGTAAGGCCGTTAAACGGATTAAAATTGCTACTTAAATTACCTGCACCCATGGTTACTGCGCGCTGTATTGCCTTATTCCCGTATCGGTTTCTAACTTTGTCCATCGATTGGTAAAGGCGAATTAGTTTTTCTGAGTCTTCGAATAACCGCATTTGATAACTGCCACCGATTAAATGACTAAAACGCACCCCGATTAACCGTATTAATACCCGTCGCTGGTAAAGCGACTCAAACAACTCCAGCGTGGTTTGTATTAATGTACTATCGAGCGAAGTGTAGCTTATTTTTCGCTGTTTGCTGTAAGTTTGGAAATCGGAATACCTTATTTTTATAGAAACGCAAGCTGTGAGTTTGTTTTCGGTACGTAACTGATACGTCAGTTTTTCAGCCATCGAAATAAGGATACTTTTCATCTGCAGAACATCAGTCGAATCTTGCTCAAAAGTGCGCTCCATGGAAATGGATTTACGCTCCTGCCATGGTATTACGGGCGAATTATCAATTCCCTGTGCTTTTTTCCATAAAACAATTCCGTTTTTTCCCAAAACACGTTCCATTAGTTCTACCGGCATTTCTTGAACTGTTTTAACCTTTTCCACTCCCATACTCCGCAGTAAATGATAAGTTTGGTCGCCAACCATTGGAATCTTTTTCACTGAGAGCGGTGCCAGAAAACTTTTTTCCTCACCATCGGGAATGGTTTTCAAATTATTAGGTTTTGCTTCACCTGTCCCCACTTTAGAAACGGTTTTGTTAATGGAAAGCCCAAGCGAAATGGGAAGCGTAGTTTCATCAATAATTTTTTCACGCAACTCCTTTGCCCATTTAAAAGTTCCGTAAAATTTGTCCATCCCTGAAACATCGATATAAAATTCATCAATCGATGATTTTTCAAAAAGCGGTGCCCTCTCTTTTATAATTTCGGTTATTATATCCGAAAACTTTGAATACACCGAACTGTTCCCGCGGATAATAATTGCATCCGGACATAAAATACGAGCCATTTTCATGGGCATTCCGGAATGAACTCCATATTGACGTGTTTCGTAACTGCACGAGGCCACCACTCCCCTGTCACTTATTCCTCCAATTAAGACAGGAGCATTATTTAACTTTCTGTCCATCAGGCGCTCGCAAGAAACAAAGAAGGTATCCAAATCCATATGTACAATATGTCTGCTCATATAAATGATAATATTATTATCGAAATAGATGATAATAATATAATCATTATTTTGTATTTGGAGTAATGATTTGCTAAAAATTAGCTGTCATTCCGAACAAAAGAAATGAATGAGAGAAATCTGATGATATAAGAATGGTTGAAGTGACAATATCGCTAATGAAAAACAAGGAGGTTTAAAATTAAAAACATAAAAAAAGCCGGGAAAACCGGCTTTTGAAAATATCTTTCCTGATTGTTACAATTCTTTAACTTTTAGTCCTTCTAAAAAGTATACGATATCAGCATTGTTCTGTGATTCGGCTATAACATTATGTACCTGCGATGTAGCTGCGTCATCATGTTCTGCATGTTCTTCACCTTCATGCTGTCCTGGATTATGGGCATCAGCTTCTGATTTTACTTCTTTCAAAATACCAATAATTTCCAGATCACTTCCCATTTGTTCCTGAGTGAAGGCACCAATTTTTTCACCGGCTTCAACACGAATATTAATTTCTTCGTTGCTTCCCATAAGGAAACAGCGAACTCCGCCTTCTTTACAGACATGCATCACAGTTCCTTTTACAACTACCTCTTTGTCAACAACATCAGCTGCATTTTTGTATAAGTCATCTACTGAATAAACAACAGCTTCTTTTTCAGAGACTGTTGTTGCCTGCTCGTCACTTTTCGGACTGTTTCCGCAGCTAAAAAGAAAAAATGTCAATAAACTCATTAAAGCTAAATTTCTCATCTAAGTATAATTTTAAGGTTTACATGTAAACTATAACAAAAAACAAAGGTATAATAATTCCAATAATTGTTAGCCACCAGCCCCAACGGCTAAAACTCCTTTTGCCCTTTAAAATAAACAGACCTGAAACAGCTACAATGATCAGAATTGCTGCCATTGCGTCGCTGGTCCATTTCCATAGAGTGCCGATGGTTGCCCTGTGGAATTTATTCATTTCAAAAATTACCGGTCGTTTTTGGAGATAGTGCATGGTGCCGTTACCACTTTGCGGATCAATTACTATTTCCCCATTTTCAATGAAAATTTTTATTTGATCCTGACTATTTAAATAATGTTTTTTATAAACCACCTCTCTTTCAAGATTTTCCAAAATTGATATTATCTCATTTTTATCTGCATTTTTATCTATGCTGTGCCCCGCTTGAAATTCAGTGATAAAAATTTTGTAATCAGGATTAAAATCATGTCTGTGGTTCAAATATATACCTGACAAACAGTATACAACTGTCATCCCTACGATAAAATAACCAAAATCACGATGTAAGATGCGTAGTAATTTTCTAATCTTCATTTGGAATGATTTTTAGCTTGCGAATATATTATTATTTGATAAAATTATAAATGCAAAAGATTATTAACCTAATGGACATTTAAGTAAATATTATCGTAATCAGCTATAAATATTGGGAAGTACAACTGTCTGAAAAGTCATGTTATCAAATATTCTGAAGTAATTTAAATTTTTTTGTCTAATAAACTAAAATATTATTAGGTATGATAACATATGTTGATTAAAATTTGACAAAATGATAATTGCATATGATTGAAAATTAAGATTTTATGAGTTGCTAAATTGTTGTTATTTTTGTAACTTGTATATTCCTAGTATTCTAGGGCTCTGGTTTTATCACAACTTAATTGGGTGCCACCGGCTAATGAGCCGGTGGTTTTTTATTATTAAGTTGATTGGCAGTTTTTTTTTGGTTTACAAAATATAAGTTTGCTTACAACTATGCAAAATAAAACATTACTGCTGAAATTTATGAGGTGGGCTGAATTATTGTTAATATTTGAATATCACCAGGAGTAAGTACCCTGATGATATCTAAATATTTTAATTTCTTTAAAATCAAGCAGTATAATATTCGTTCAGGGAAATAACATCCTTTGAGTTGCAGACCGGACAAATTGCATCGTCATCGGAATATTGATTAAAACTCGCCTGGCAGGAATTACATTTAAACCAGTTTTTATCAAAGTAGATATCACCTCCCCTGAATATGATGTCTCTGCCTTCCACAAATGCGGTAGCTACCTTATTACGTGCTTCTTCATAAATCCGTGTCAATGTAGGCCTTGAAATGTCCATATGAACAGCCGCCTCTTCTTGTGTAAGATTTTGGTAATCGAGCAAACGAATCGCTTCATATTCTTCTAAAAGAAGAAGAACTTCGTTTGATTTCCTACCACGAACACCAAAAACCGACATTCCTTTAATCACCGGGGGCACCTGAATCCTTCTGTTGCGTTTTCTTCTGGGCATATTATACAGTATTAAGTTTGCTCAATAAAAAATGATCTACTAAAACCATGGCAGCCATTGCTTCTACAATTGGCACTGCACGAGGTAATACACAAGGGTCATGTCTTCCTTTAGGGTTAATGGTTATTTGGTTATTTTTTTTATCAACTGTTTGTTGTTTTTTTAGTAGAGTTGCTATCGGTTTAAATGCAACTTTGAAATAAATATCTTCTCCGTTTGAAATTCCACCCTGAATTCCACCGGAATGATTTGTTTTGGTCCGAATACCTTCCTTTGTTTTTATAAAAACATCGTTATGTTGCGAACCGCTAAGTTTTGTTCCATCGAAACCGGACCCATATTCAAATCCTTTTACAGCATTTATACCGAGCATTGCAAAACCGAGATCGGCATGCAACTTATTAAAAACAGGTTCGCCCCACCCTGCCGGCACACCTGATAAAACTCCGGTAATTACTCCACCAACAGTATCTCTGTCTTTCGCTGCTGCTTCAATTCTTTTTATCATTTTTTCAGCGGTTTCGGCATCAGGACAACGAACAATATTATTTTCCGTTTTTGATAAGTCCATTTCGGTGTAATGTTTTTGAAGCTTAATTTCTCCAACCTGTGAAACAAAGGCCTGAATTGTAATTCCCTGACTGGATAAAATTTGTTTGGCAATAGCACCGGCTACTACACGTGCAATGGTTTCGCGGGCGGAAGAACGTCCACCGCCACGATGATCACGTGTGCCATATTTTTGAGTGTATGTATAATCAGCATGCGACGGGCGATAAACATCTTTAAGATCATTGTAGTCATTTGAATGCTGATCTTTATTCCAAATAGCAAAAGCAATGGGTGTACCCTGAGTTTTCCCTTCAAAAATACCGGAGAGAAATTCAACCTGGTCGGCTTCCTTTCGTTGTGTTGTAATTTTTGATTGTCCCGGTTTTCTTCTGGAAAGATCTTTTTGAATTAAATCAATATCCAGTTTTACCCCTGGGGGGCAACCATCGATAATTCCACCTATTCCCCTACCATGGGATTCTCCGAAGGATGTTAGCCGAAAAATTTTACCAAATGTATTCACCTGTAAAAACTAATTAAAACTTGTGTTCACAGCTTTTATAATAATTTTCCAAGAATATGATCGGAATAGCGAAATCACCAAAAGAGTGCAATCCCTTATATCATTGGGTTATAAAAGTTGTTTCAATATACTAAAACAAAAACCTCGTTTCCTGGTTCAAACAAGAAAACGAGGTTAATGTAAAATAAATTGAACTAATAATCAAAATATCTTATTAACAGCCACAACCACAACCACCATGAGAATGATCAGAGCCGCATGAATCTTCAGTTCCGCAGCCACCGCTACCACATCCGCATCCTCCTCCGGAAAGCGACTGTGAAATTTCATCATCAGATGCTTCTCTAACTTCCAATACTTTTCCACTGAAGTGCAGATCTTCTCCGGCAAGTGGGTGATTAAAATCCATTTTTACAGTATCATCATTTATTTCGAGAACCAAGCCATTTAACCTTTGTCCGTTACTGCTCATCATTGGAACCATATTGCCAATTTTAATTAATTCTGAATCAAAATTGCCATCTACAAGAAAGACCTGTTTCGGTAATTCAACAATTGCATCCTCATTAATTTCACCGTAAGCATCATTTTTTTTGAGTTTGATGGTAAAATCTTCACCTTCGCTTAATCCAACAAGATGAGATTCAAACTTTGGCAGCATAACTCCGGCACCATATAAAAACTGCAATGGTTGCGCTTCAGTTGCCTGCTCAATTACTTCTCCGTTTTCATCGTCGATACGTAAATCATACGTTAACGTAACCATCGAATATTTTCCAACTTCTATTGAATATTTATCAACGTCTAACATATTAATAATCTTTTATTCTTTTTGCAAATAAACATTTTTTTAGCAATAGAACAAAATACCAAACTGTCTTTTTATGGGTTTGTTAACAAAAAAATATTTTATTATTGAATAATTCTTCAAATTTTGATTCCAGACTACAGTTTGATAATCTTTTGAGTGACCATTTCATTGCCCACTTTCACACGTAAAAAGTAGATTCCTGAAGGAGAAAACCGCAAATCAGAAATGTTTAATCCGTTTTGTCCATTTACAGTTTTCTGGTATATTATTTTTCCTGTTGTATTAAATAAAGCTATTTGTTCTGAATTTTTTGGCAGTTTAATATAAAAATTAGCTTCTACAGGATTAGGATAAACTCTCAAATTATTTTCCTTTTCTGTTATTAAATCAGATGAAACAGGAACTGAAACAATCATTTTGAAAGTGTGATAAACCTTTTTCCCGTTTGAAGTTGCAGAAATTGTAATATTGGCTGAGCCGGTCATGCCATCAGTGATGTTCAGTGCCAATAAAATTTTTTCTTTACCAGGAATACCTCCCAAAACAATATTTCCGAATAATAATCCCGAATTGTCAATGTTTTCAAGCTGGATGATAATTTCTGAATCTTCATTATCGGGATCGGTGAAAACCGAATCCAGCGAAACATAGTAAACATTATCAGGATAGGAAGCATCTTCTATTGTTGCTAAAGGATTGGCTATTTCAGGAGATAAATCCTGGTGATTTAATTGGTCGATACAAAAGTAAGCGGGTGTGTTCATTCCCCAATCGCCCACATCAGACGAAGCCAAAGTAAAACGAAGTTTTGATATTTCTCCAAGAGAAGACAGATCAAGCCACTCCCAATCATTGACAATATAATCTTCAGAGCCATTTTTAGGCCTGAAATCGGCAAGATAATACTCGATTGTCCCGGTTGTGTCTCCTAACTCTGAAACGCCGTAAATCGATACTTTAAACCAGTCTGGGTCGGTTCCGTCTTCCCCTCCGAATTTTTTGGAATAAGCGTCTCCTTTTAGCATTGAATAATACGCATAAGTGGAATTAGTTATATAAAAGCCTGATAAGACGGTTTTTTCAAACTGAATTTCTGAACCAAATGAGGTGTATGAAACGGCGTAAGTTTGTGTTTCCAAAGCTCCTTGTCCGGGGATTGAGCTGTATTGGTTTGCCCATCCTTCTGTTTGTGCATCAGTGATATTCGAAACTGCAAAACCGCTCCAACTGGCCCAGTCAGCATTATAATTATTCAAAAATGTAAAGCCTCCACTTGTAAAACTTCCTGCTTCATCTGTTCCGTTGTAAAAACTTTCAGCTTCTAGATTCAGATTTTCAAAATCAGCTTCGGAAATCAATTTAGGAGCATCTGGTGAAATTCCGTTAAAATCATCTATACAAAAGTAGGCTGGTGTATTCATTCCCCAGGCACCAACATCAGTTGATTCCAGGTTAAATTTAATGGAGGAAACGACTCCCAGAGAATTCAATTCAACCCATTCCCATGTTTTCAAAATATAATCTTCTCCGGAATCTTCAAATGTAAAATCAGCAAGATTAAATTCTATGGCGTCTGTTTCATTTCCCCAGATATCAATTCCGGTAATAATAAGTTTAAAATAATCCGGGTCAGTACCATTTTTTCCTCCAAATTTTTTAGTATATGCATCACCTTCAAGTAAAGAAAAGTAGGCATATGTTGAATTGGTAACAAAAAAACCTGTTAATTCCATTGGATTTTCCAATTTTATCTCCAGTTCCTCTGCAGAATAAACAACCGCATAATTATCCGATTGATTGATGCCTGAAGCAGTAATTGCACTATACTGATTCGCCCAATTCGGTGTAGTTGAGTCTTTCATATTCGAAACAGAAACCCCAGACCAACTCCCCCAATCTGAATTGTAATTGTTTGGAAAATAAAAATCACCACTGGAAATACCGCCTGAACCATTAGCGCCGTTCCAGAATGAATCAGGTTGCAGGATAACGTCCTCAAAAGTTGCAACGTTTTGGGCTTTTGCAGAGAAAAGGGCAACCCAAAGCCCGACCAAAAAGTAAAATTTCTTCATTGTAAAATTTTTTAGTAAAACAAACTATTTTACAATACCAAAACCTGTGGGAAGATGTAAGGCTTTAAACCTCAAGCTTTTAGTCCCGAAAGCTTTAAATATTGTTTCGAACCGGCAGGTCTTCTGGCTTACCCCAATCGGTAACTGCCTTCCCATCCCGAGTCCTCGAGACAGTGGCTTAGGTTGTTACCAACATGATAGGTTTACAGCTGCGGGTACAGCTCCGGATTTTCACCGGATTCCCTTTTCATCTCCGAAGAGAACCAATTCATTGTAAATATAAATAACTAACTCCTTTACCAAATTCACCGAAACAAAAAATCAGACGGATTTATCCCAACCTTAAATGAGTCTAATAAAACTCCCGATTGAGAAAACCTGTAAATAATTGCATCCTGTGTATAATCTATGGCATCGGAAACGTAAATTTCATTGTTGTGGGGATTAATTCCCATACTGTAAAAGAGTTTGGAATCGCTTTGAATAAAGGCAGATTCAGGCAATATTTTGCTATTTATTGCCATTTTATTTATCCCGTTGTTAATAAAGTAAATCGTATCTTTTGAACTGTTTAGTTCTAAATCATAGGGAAAAGCTTCGTCATCAAACCGAAAGATTTTTTCGACCGTGAATGTTTCAGGATCTATTCGCGTGAGCGCAGGTTTCTCCCACCCGACCGGTGAACCTTCATAAGCTCCGTCGGAAAGAATCCAAATTTTATTGTTTGTATCAACTTTTAAATCCTTTGGTTGGAGTGGCACTTGTATTTCTGTAATTAACTCGTCGGTCTCTGTGTCGATTACCAGAATGTGATTGTCGTACGACCAGCTGGAAACAAAAACATATTTTCCCACCTGGACCATTTGTTCGGAAGTATGCTTGTCTGTTAAAGAGATTTGCCCCGTTTTTTCCAGTGTAAGCGGGTTGATAATCGTTATATTATGAGAATATAAATCTGAAATATATGCTTTCTCGTCTGAAATAAAATGAATATACCTGGGGGAAGTGAGTACAGAAATTACGTTTTCAAACAGAGCTGTTTTTGAGTTAATTACATAAATTTTACCAGAATTGTTCGCAACCAGAAACAGTGAATTTTTGTATGCGTGAATGGATTGGGCAACGTCACCAAGCGGTACATTGTTCCGGGCATAAAAAAGGTTATTCTGAACATCTTTCGTTTCGTAATTATAAAAAGAAAGCGAGGCATTTGAGAACATAAAATTTCCTTCGCAGGAAATATATACCCCATTTTCCGTATCGAGATTAAAAAACACAGTTTCGACAGGTTCATCGGTACACGACACGATATGTATAAAAGAAAACAGTATGAATATTATTTTTCGATTCATTTTTTATAGTTTAAGCCCAGAGTAAATGTATAAAACCAACCAGGCATTGGCCTCCATAAAATGCTCTGATAATCTTCATTTAACAGGTTGTCTACCGTAAGTTTTAAATTTATTCGAATAGCATTCATTTTCAGTATTTTATCCAATGAAACTCTGCTTAGAAAATAAGGATTTAATACCCGTTCAAATTCTGATTCTTTGTTGCTCGAATTTGTATATCTTTTTCCGGTATACTCCAGATCGTATTTTAAGGTGAAATTTTTAACCAGAACAGCTAAAAACAAATTTCCCTTATGTTTTGGTATGTAAATTAGTTGTTTTCCGCGGGATTCGTCAACTGACCGAACTGCATTTTCATTGGTGGTAAGCGTGAAAGAATAATTTCCTCCTGATTTTAATGCTACATTTTTCCAACTTTTATCGGCAGAAAAACGGTACTCTACACCCCTTGAAAATACTTTTTTGACATTGTTTGCCTCCCAGAAATATGCACCACTTTTTGATGGCTGCCAAACGATCCAGTTATCTATCAATGAAACAAAACCAGTTAATTCATTATCAAAAGAAATTAAATTTCCTTCCTGTTGCCATGAAAAGGATAAATCCGCAGAGTATCCGTCTTCGGCAAGAAGTTCAGGATTTCCGCCTGGCAACCAGTACAAATCATTTAATGTAGGTTTATGATAATTTCGAGAAATATTGGTTTTTAACAACAATGGCCATTTTTGATTTATCTGCCATTCGAATCCTGCACCCGGAATTAACGGGATAACATGATGGTCATAATTTTCTGAGCGCATTAAGACAAAAGCTGCAAAGCGATTGGACGGTTTTAAATGCCAATTGATCAGAAGACTTGTTTCAAATCTGTCCCTATTATATCCTTCGCTGTTTATCTTGTTATTGATTTGAACCTGATGATAATTTACATCGAAGCTTACTGTAGCATAAGAAGTTGTACTAAATTCCCTGAAAATTCGCAGGTGATTTTGAAAACTGTTTTCCCTACTTTCTGAATTAGCATTTATAAAATTGAATTCAGGTGTTGCACGGTAATAATTAAGTGTAGTTGAATTTATTCCAGTGAAAAAGTGATAATTATATTTATCCGTATATTTTTTCAATTCATACTGAATCCTTATCTGTTCGTCTTTTTGAAATTCTTCACGCTCACTTCCCTCATACGACATTAGCTGCGGTAAATTTCTATCGCCTTTTTGAAGCCAGAAACGTAAAGCCATTATTGCATTTGCGTTTGAACGATAATAGAATTCTTGCAGAATTCCCGTTTTCCAATAATCGGCGTTTTTTAGTGTATCGTTTCTCTGGGGAATAACTCCGTAATTATAAAATGGAAAATCGTTTTCAGACTCTTCAAAAAACAAACGGGTATTTGATTTTAGCCGGTTACTACCGAGTAATATTTTCAAAAATGCTTTTCGACTTTGAAATGAACCCGTCTCAAAAATACCCGATAATTCAAAATTGTCTTCCCAATTTATTTGGCTGTTCAAATGAATACTTCCACCTAAAGCACCGCTTCCTTCTGCTAACGAACTACCTCCGTGCAGAAGATAAATATCGTCAGCAAAAAAAACAGGAAGAAGTGATAAATCGGCTATGCCGTTCATTGGGGAGTTAAGGTTCATACCGTTCCATTGAACCTGTGTGTGAGTAGCTGCGGTTCCTCTGAAGCTTGCTGTAGCGGTTGAGCCCCGCCCGTAAGATCGGATAAAAACAGGAGTGTATTCTGATATCAGTTCTGATAAGGAAGTAGTTAAGGTCGATATTCTTGCCATTGAATCCGGGCGGGTAAGTTTTAACCCGGCTTCCTCTACTTTTCTTTTTGCCAATATTTCAATTTCCTTTATTTGAATTGTATCAGCAAGGTTTTGTGCTTTTAATCCACTAAAAAAAGCAATTAAAAAAATGAATATCAGGAATTTAATCTTCATCATTTTTTAATGAATTTAAAAGTTTTGACTCCGGATATCCCAACAATTTTCAATGTGTAAAAACCTGGTATAAAACTTTGAACATTAATATACTTTTTTGATGTGTTTGCTGTTTCTGCCCAAATGTTCCTGCCATTTAAATCAAAAATATATAAATGTGAGTCTTCCAAATCATAACCATTTACCACCAGTTCATTTTCCGCAGGATTAGGAAAAACTTTAATAGTGCTCATTACCTGGTTGCCAATCGAAGTAACTATTTTCTTTGAGATTAAAACCGCATCAGTTCCTGATGAAACGACCAAAGGTGGAGATGTTTCCAACAGTATAGTAGCTTGCCCGTTTTCATCAGAAAAGTAACTTTTCCCATTTGCAAAAATTTCTCTGTTTTGAATGGGAGTCAGAGATGTTTCTGAGATAATTCCTTCTGAAAAGGTACAGGTCGATTGATTCAGTGTAATTGTTATTTCTTCATTTACAACTGCAGAGTCTTTATCTGACTTCATTCGGGTAAAATTCCATGGATTGATAATATCGGGAACGTGGTAGAGAACTACCGTGTCTCCCTCCGAAATTTCTATTTCATCAAAATTATTAAGATACTGCTTACTGTTTATTTTTGCAATCCAAGCCTTTGCAAATGCCTCAGGAGATTCTTTCCCACCCCAGCCGTATGTAAATTCTCCCTGATTTTCCAAAGAATACAAGTAGAGTTCACCATTCGAATTTGAGTCGTCGCGCAAAAAAAACTCAAAGCCTGCTTTTTGGAGTCCTGAAACCAATGCATGCGCCAGCGTATGACGATCCAGACCTGAATAATCATTTTCACGGTTTTGTACAAATCCATTTAAATTGGTCAACCCGACTTCGATTTGCTGCAGCGGAAACAAGTTTTCATTTTCAGTTTTTATGGTGAGAAATGCGTGAACCAGATCACTTTCAGACCATATCCTGAAACTTTCGGTCTTTTCGGAGAAACCATCCACGCTAAATGTTATTGAAACATCGCCGGTGTTTTCTGCGATGAAATAGATGTTTCCGTTAAAATCAATAATTTTTCCCAGGGCAGGAGTATTATTTTCAAATTCAATTTGAGTATTTATTTTGTCTCCGTTATTGTCAAAAACATTGGCTTTCAATAAAATTGTATCTCCTACATAGACTGAAGAAAAATCAGAAAGAATTTCAATCGAATCCGGTGCGATGACACTAATTAAAGCTGTTTTAATTTTATCGTTCGATGAAACGGATATTTTTGTGAGCCCAATATTATTTGCTGTTATCAGCCCGGATGCATTGACTGATGCAACATTAGAATCTTCAGATGTGTATAAAAACGAGGCTTCCTGTATTCTTCCTTTTTTGAAAAAAGCGGCTTCTAGCTGCAGGGTTTCGCCTGCCACAATTTTAGGTTGGTGGTGGTAAAGAACCAGCAACTCGTCATCACCTGTTATTTCAGAATTTTCGTTTACATCAGTTACGTAAGCCACATCGGTTGAAACTTCGCCCAACCAGCCAATACTGGCCAAATTCCCTGACACTATCTTTACAAAATGGATGGAATCCAGGTTCACATAATTTCCGCCTGCATCAACTGCCCAGGAAATATCAATAGGGTCGCCCCCTGCCCCTTCCACTTCGCTTGTATAAGGATTGTCAGGGACATTTAAATCAACACCTTGTTTTCTTGGATGAACATCAGCATAGCCAAAATCCAGGGCTTTCATAACAAACTGAATTGGATTCGAACTGTCTATCGCGGGTGCAAGTAAAGTTCCTTGAAATAAAATTGAATCTTGTGAGTAATTCGGGAAGTTATCTGGTGTTGGGTAGTATTCCTGAAGATTGTAGCTGTTTGCTTTTAAGATACCTGAATTGCCTAAATTGTCTTTCCACAAAATATCGCGGGATTCGGTTTTGAAATATGTTATTTTGTAATTTTCGTTTGTCTGTGATTGAAAATGCTGGCTGCCTTTTATTTCATACCAAGTGTCATCGGCTTTGCCGTTTTCATTTTCATCTTTCATTACCCAAACCACACCTGGCTCCGATGAATCTTCAAAAGCATTTCCGAAAATAGTAAAATCAACTCCGTAGGGATTTTGAGGAGAATTGATACATGCATTTTCAAAACCAAGAACAATATATCCGCCAAAGCTACCAAGTGAGACCATATTATTGATTTCAACTGGCATATTTTCTGCAGCTTGCGGAGTTCCTATCGACTCAATATTAATGTGCTGCCCAGGTGCCGGTTTGTATTCCAGCACACGATTTACATAATTTTGTGAAGCGAGAAAACAGGGCAATCCCAGTATCGCAATAAGTAACTTTAACTTTTTCATTCCCCTTTGTTTAAATTACATGGGGAAATAAAACTTCAGGTATTGAACCGTCGCTTTTATTCCCGAAAGCATTTTTTGAAAATGGCAGGTCTTCTGGCTTACTCTTTTTCAGTCACCTTCCCGTTCGTTTTGAGTCTGAACAGTGGCTAACGACTGAAATTTACGAGCTTACAGCTGCGGGCACAGCTCCGGTTTCTCACCGGATTCCCTTTGTCAACATAAAGATGAACCATTTTTCTTGTGCAAAGTTAATATTCCTTTCAGAATTGTGGTCAGTAAATTCTGAAATTACTTAAAATATAATTCACGAACTGTTAATAAAATTTTTAAGCAAATAAATAGGATAAAGACTATTATCCGTTCTTAAATATTTTTTCCGGTAACTTAATTGCTCTAATAATCAAAAATATACCAACCAAAATGAATGGAACACTTAACCATTGTCCCATATTTAAAGCCATGGTTGCTTCAAAAGTTTCCTGATCTTCTTTTATAAATTCAATAAGAAAACGAGCGACAAAAATCAATACAAAGAAAGACCCCAATAACAATCCGGGTCGGTTTTTTGCACTGGTTTTTTTGTACATATACATTAAAATTCCGAACGAAATTAAGTAAGCCAGAGCTTCGTATATTTGAGTAGGATGTTTAGGCATTGATTCCCCGTTTCCGCTAAAAATGAATCCCCAGGGTAGGTCGGTTTGAATACCATAAATTTCAGAATTCATTAGATTTCCGGTACGAATAAAAGCCCCAACCAGGGCCGTTGGGACTACTATCCTGTCTAAAGTCCATAGTACCGTGCGTTTTGTTATCAGGCGCGAATGAATCCACAAAGCGATTATTATTCCAATTGCACCTCCATGGCTTGCCAAACCTCCGTGCCAGATTTTTATAATCTCTGCCGGATGTTGAGAATAGTATTCCCAGCCGTAAAAAAATACGTGTCCCAAACGGGCACCTACAATGGTTGCAATGACGATATAAAAAAACAGACTTTCAATCCATTTTGACTTTACATTTTCAGATTTTAACATCCATTCTCCAATGTAATAACCTACCAGTAATCCTGAAGCAAACAAAAGGCCATACCATCTTACGGAAAGATTGCCTATTTGAAAAATTTCAGGATTCGGGTTCCAGTGAATAAAGTTTAGTATATGAATCATATTAAAATATTTGTTTTCAAATTAAGCCCCTCCTCTACCATGGCATTGTTTATATTTTTTTCCGCTACCGCACGGACAAGGATCATTTCTTCCTACCCTTTTTTCAACTTTAACAGGCTGTGGTCTTGATCTTTCCTGTGTTTGTGCGTTTGCTCCTTCCATCGGATTATCCACATTTGGAAGATCAGATTTCTGGGTTTTATAACGGCTCATATCCGTCCTTTTTCTGGCTTCTGCTTCCTTCACCTGGTCTGGACTCTGAATCGGAATCTGTCCTTTCATAAGTGTGGAAACAACATCCTTGTTAACCTTGTTTACCATTTGTTTAAACAGGTTAAACGATTCAAATTTATAAATTAAAAGCGGGTCTTTTTGTTCGTAAGTAGCATTTTGGACCGACTGTTTTAGTTCGTCCATTTCACGTAACTGTTCCTTCCATGCTTCGTCTATGGTACTTAAAACAATTTGTTTTTGATATGACTTAACCAATTCTTTCCCTTTGTTTTGATAGGCTTTCTGAAGACTACAAATTATCTGGAAAACACGTTTCCCATCTGAAATTGGAACGACAATATTCTGGTATTGCTGTGATTTGGTTTCATATACATTCTTGATGACGGGGTACGCCTGTTTTGAAATTGTTTCAACTTTTCGATTGTAACCCGCTATCATGTGGTCATAAATTGCATCAGAAATTTCACTCGAATTCATCCTCTTAAATTCCTCTTCTGAAACCGGTGATTCCAGGGAAAGAAGTCTTAGTAATTCCATGTTGAAATCTTCGAATAAATCTGAACCATGATATTCATTGACCAGTTCCTCTACAGAATCGTACATCATATTTAGTACGTCAACCTCCAGTCGCTCGCCAAATAATGCATGTTTACGTTTTTTGTAAATCACTTCACGTTGTGAGTTCATCACATCATCGTACTCAAGCAATCGTTTACGGATTCCAAAGTTATTTTCTTCTACCTTTCTTTGTGCCCGTTCAATGGACTTTGATATCATGGAGTGCTGAATCACTTCCCCATCTTTTAATCCTAAACGATCCATAACACCAGAAATACGATCAGAACCAAACAAACGCATCAGGTCATCTTCCAGTGATACATAAAATTGCGAAGATCCGGGATCTCCTTGTCGGCCAGCACGACCTCGCAGCTGCCTGTCGACCCTTCTGGAGTCATGTCTTTCTGTACCAATAATAGCTAACCCCCCTGCCTTTTTTACTTCATCCGTAAGTTTTATGTCGGTACCACGACCGGCCATGTTGGTTGCAATGGTAACTGTTCCCGAACGTCCTGCCTCGGCAACAATATCGGCTTCCCTGGCATGTAGCTTTGCATTTAAAACATTATGCTTTATTCCCCGGATTTTAAGCATTCGGCTTAGTAATTCCGAAATTTCAACTGAAGTTGTACCAACAAGAACAGGTCTGCCAGCTTTATTCAGTTCAACAATTTCATCGATAACCGCATTGTATTTTTCGCGTTTTGTTTTATATACCAAATCTTCACGGTCGTCTCTCACAATTGGCCGGTTGGTAGGAATCACAACAACCTCCAGTTTGTAAATATCCCAGAATTCTCCTGCTTCGGTTTCGGCAGTACCGGTCATACCTGCCAGTTTATGGTACATTCTGAAATAGTTTTGGAGAGTAATGGTAGCAAAAGTCTGGGTCGCAGCCTCAACTTTCACACGTTCCTTAGCTTCTATTGCCTGATGCAATCCGTCGGAGTAACGACGACCTTCCATGATACGGCCGGTTTGTTCATCCACAATCTTAACTTTGTTGTCAATGACCACATATTCCACGTCTTTTTCAAACATGGTATATGCTTTTAGTAATTGATTTATTGTATGAACACGTTCCGATTTTATAGAATAGTCCTGTAAAAGTTTATCTTTCTTTTCAAGTAATTCTTCGCGTTCCATGCCGGCATTTTCCAGATCAGCCATTTTGCCACCCATGTCTGGCAGTACGAAAAATTCCGGATCATCAAACCCTGAAGAAATTAAGTCAATTCCTTTATCAGTAAGTTCTACTGAGTTTTGCTGTTCTTCAATGATAAAATACAGGGGATCGGTGACAATATGCATATTCTTATTATTCTCCTGCATATAGAAATTTTCAGTTTTTTGCAGAAGACCCTTCATCCCTTCCTCGCTCAAAAATTTAATTATCGATTTATTTTTAGGAAGTCCCTTATGCGCACGTAAAAGAAGCAATCCTCCTTCTTTCTTTTCTTCATTGGTTGCATCTTCCTTTGTAAGTAATTTTTTAGCCTCTATAAAAATATGTCCAACCAAATCACGCTGCGCTTTATAAAGTCTTTCAACGTAGTCTTTTAATTCTTCAAATTGCTGATTTTCTCCTTTGGGAACCGGTCCGGAGATGATTAAAGGTGTACGTGCATCATCGACCAGTACTGAGTCAACCTCGTCAACAATAGCATAATGATGTTTTCTCTGTACCAGATCTTCGGGGTTAATTGACATGTTGTCCCTCAGGTAATCAAATCCAAATTCATTATTTGTACCAAAAGTAATATCGGCGTTATATGCTTTCCTCCTGGCTTCAGAATTAGGTTTGTGTTTGTCGATACAATCTACATTAAGACCATGAAATTCATAAATTGGCCCCATCCATTCAGCATCACGTTTCGACAGGTAATCGTTTACGGTAACCACGTGAACTCCCCGACGTGCCAATGCATTCAAAAATACAGGCAAAGTAGCAACCAATGTTTTTCCTTCACCAGTAGCCATTTCCGCTATTTTACCTTGGTGGAGAACAACACCACCAATCAGCTGAACATCATAATGAACCATATTCCAGGTGATTTCATTACCTCCTGCAATCCATTTATTGTTCCAAATCGCCTTATCGCCTTTAATGTTTATACTGTCGCGAGTGGCCGCCAAATCCCTGTCAAAATCGTTAGCCGTTACTTCAATCTGTTCATTATCATTAAACCGGCGGGCAGTTTCTTTTACTATTGCAAATGCCGTTGGAAGAACCTCGTTTAATACATCCTCGATTTTTTCATCAATCTTTTCTTCCAGCTTATCAATTTGTTCATAGATTTTTTCGCTTTCCTGAATATCGACTTCCTCAACCTTTTCCTTCAAAGCAGCAATTTCATCCTCTTCCGGTTTTATCCTTTCATCGATAATTTGTTTCAGCTTATCTGATTCTTCCCTTAACCCATCATTTGAAAGCCTGGTAATTCGCTCGTATTCTTCTTTTATTTTTTCTATTATCGGAGAAACTTCTTTAATATCTCTCTCTGATTTATTCCCCAGTATTTTCCCCAATACTTTTGTTACAAAAGCCATGTTTAAATTGTTTAATCAATAAATAATGCCAATGCAAATGTAGTTATTTGTGCAGGCTTAAAAAACTATCAAATCAAAATTATAATAATTGTGCCAAAAACATTTTTGGGCTAAAATCAGTCATATTTTCCGCTTTTAAATTAAATTATGACAAAAGAACGAGCAGGCTTTTTATTTTGTCAAGATTAAATTCTCAAATTTTGTACTTTCGTGCGGTACCGAAAAAATGAATGAAGTCAAGAATATAAAAAACAGCTGTTTTGTTTGCCAGAGAACAGTAAGTTCTGAAAATTCAGAAATAAACAAAGAAGTTTATCTGCCGGTTTGCAACTTTTGCAAAGGAACTATAGCAGAAAAAAAGGCTGTTGATGAACAACTGGACAGTTTGGCTGACGGACTGATTTGCGGCTGTATTTAACAAAAAAACCGCAGGAAACTGCGGTTTAATCAATGCTGTCCTTATTATTTACCCTGCCACAAGCGGACGGGGAATAAGACTCAATAGATCCCGATTGCTTTGCATCGGGATTAGTTCGACTATGCAATTTCAGTTCGTCCCGAACAATTGGGATTCCTGAAATTGCAGTCTCACTAATTTAAAAGATGTGTGTAATTGTCATTGATCAGCATTGGCAAATAACTAGCTATCAATACCAACGCTTTTTCATCATCAACTGAATTTGGTGTTATTACACTTTGCTGTTTTAAACTTTCACTGTTTATAACCGCATTGGTAATGTCAAAAGGAACCTTTCTTTGCGAGTTTTTAATGGTTTTAGCTCCAAATCCTTTTGACGTTGAATTGTAGGATACTTCAAAGTAGTCGGAACGAACCAGATAAGAGCATCCCTTCGTGTTATTAACCTTTTCAACTGTAACAGGCGTTTCATTTTCGCCATATTTTATTTGCCAGGCTTTTTGGACATCATTATTAAGCTTTTGATTGTCTACAACTGAAATTTCAAATTTTGTAAAAGCATCTCTGGTTCCAATTGCTTTTACTGATAGAGAAAGTACAACCATGCTAACTAATAAAACGGATACAAAACTTAATTTTTTCATGACATTAAAATTTAATTAGTAAATTATTTTCTGTTTGCTTTTGTACCCATGAGACGTTAGAATTACAAAGTTGTATCACTATTTTGTGATGCTAAATAACATGTTGAGTTGTCGAAAAAATATTGCTTTTTATAAACTTTAATATTATTAAGAATGGATTAAAATAATTAAAACAATTCGTACTGTTTTATTGAAAAATTGTAAAAAAATTATACTTTTTGCTTACAATAAAAATTTAATAAAACACTAAAAAGTCTTTTATGAATTTGCATCAAATAATAGTAAAACGGTTTTCGGTAAGAAATTTTAGTAGCACTCCCGTTGAACCTGAAAAATTAAACCTGGTTTTGGACGCCGGTCGTCTTGCTCCTTCCGCAGTAAATTTTCAACCCTGGCATTTTATAGTAATTCAACAAGCTGACAACTTAAAAAAGATACATGATATTTATCCGCGTGAGTGGATTACAACAGCTCCAATAGTTATCATTGCCTGTTCTGATCATTCTCAATCATGGAAAAGAAAATCAGACGGAAAAGATTCAGCAGATATTGATATATCAATTGCGGTTGACCATATGACGTTACAGGCTACCGAGATTGGTCTTGGAACCTGCTGGGTGTGTAATTTCGATTCAAAAAAATGTTCGGAACTGTTTAACATTCCGAAACATATTGAACCTGTTGTAATTTTACCACTTGGATATCCTATGGTTCTTGCTCCTGAGAAAAAAAGAAAATCGCTTGAAGAGATTATACATTGGGAAACATTTTGATTTACGTGTAATGTTCTTTTAAATATTTTTCAAGTCTGTTACAGCCTTCTTCAATATTCTCAATAGAATTTGCATATGAGAAACGCAGAAATCCTTCACCGTTTTCACCAAAATCAATTCCGGGTGTAACACCAACCTGTGCATTTTCTAATATGTGAAATGCAAGCTTATAACTATTCACTGACAGGTGTTTTGCATTTACAAAAATATAAAACGCTCCTGTTGGCGGTACAAGAATATTAAAGCCCATTTTTTGCAGGCGGTTGACCAGATATTTTCTCCTTTTATCGTAAGTTTTTCTCATTTCTTCGATATCACTATTAGCGTATCTAAGTGCTGATATTCCTGCCCTCTGAGCGGTTGAACTTGCACAAATAAAAAGATTTTGCTGCATTTTTTGCATCGGACGAACATATTCCGGAGGCGCAATGACATAACCAAGCCGTAACCCGGTCATAGCATACAATTTTGAAAAACCATTGAGTACGAATACTTTTTCAGAAAATTCTAATATTGAATGGGCACGGTTACTGTAAACCAATCCATGATAAATTTCATCAGAAATAACCGGGATATCAAACTTAACCAATTCCTTCATCACATCCGGCGAAAGTAAATTTCCTGTTGGATTCATTGGGCTGTTAATCATTATTGCCTTTGTTCTTTTTGAAATTCGTTTGCAAATTTCTTCAGGGCGATATTGAAAACCGTCTTCCTCGTATACCGGAACTTTGATCGCTTTGGCATTAATGAAGCGAATAAAATTCTGATAACATGCATAGCCGGGGTCCGAAAGAATAACTTCATCATCCGGTTCACACAAAACTCCAAGTGCCAGTAAAATAGCTGGCGAACTTCCCGAGGTTACTATAATTTGTTCAGGTGATACGACAACTCCGTATTCACGTTTGTATTTAACAGCAATTTCTTCCCGTAATTCCGGATCCCCCAAACTATGCGTGTAGTGTGTTCTCCCTTCATTGAATGCCTGACTAACAGCTTCTGAAACACATCTAGGCACATCAAAATCAGGTTCGCCCACTTCCAGATGGATAACATTTATCCCCTGTTTCTCCATTTCGGCTGCTTTTTCCATTACCTCCATCACAATAAATGGTTTGATATCCTTTGCCTTTTGAGTGATCATAATTGCACTTTGGTTTTAAAAACTAAATTAGACAGAATTAGATGGTTTAACAATACTATTTATCATATTTTGTGTGAATCATCAGACATAATATCTGGCAATTTGATAGGCCTGGCTTTGATATCCTCCTCCAAATAAATAATAATGGTTTAATACATGATAAAGTTGATATAAATTGTTCCGGTCGCGCCAGTCAGATGGTAGTGGATTTACAGAATTATATGCATCGTAAAATCGCTGGCTAAAACCGCCAAACATGGTCATTATTGCAAATTCCATTTCACGGTCGGCATAATATGATGCCGGATCAATAAGTGCAGGCCCTTTTTCAGTAACTATGTAGTTTCCCGACCATAAATCACCATGAATCAGGACTGGTGTTGAATCATCAGGAATTAATATCGATAGTTTGTCAAGTAGCTTTTCATACATCTGAACTTCGTTTCCCGGCAGAGGTCTTTCCTGTTGAATAAGCACGAGTAAAAAACGCAGCCTGTTATTCCTGAAAAATTCCGGCCAGCTTTTATTCCAATTGTTATTTTGCTGAGTAGCACCACAATAGTTGTCATTGTAGAACCCATGCTTATCTGATGAATACTTATGAATAATTGCCAATCCTTTCCCCAGTTTTTCATCATCACTCGATTGCGAGTAACGCGTTGGCAAATATTCCTGTACCAAAAATCCAGGTGTCTCATCAACCATTTTTGAAGCGAAAACCTTTGGAATAGCAAGTTCGCCTTGCGAAGCTTTACGAAGCTCATTGAGACTTTCGGCTTCCCGTTCGAAAATATCAGCAGCACAGTTTGCATTCCATTTTAAAAAAAATTCACCAACATTGGTCTTTATTTTTGATGCGTGATTTATACACCCACCTCCTAATGAACCGGATGATTCAATTTTAACCTCTGTATTCAATTCCTTTGATAATAATTTTTCAACGTCGCTTTCAACAGTAATATTTTTTCTTCCAAAGAATGCCATATTATTTATTTCAAAACAAAAAGGGTATCGAACTTCAGTTCGATACCCTTAAATATATAAAAAGATTATCTTGAAAGCACTAAAATTTCAGTGCTTTCAGCGGTATTTTATCATTCTTTTACGCGGGTCATTACAAATTCGTTGTCCCCAAAATCACTTGTTGATTTCATATTAATTTTATCTCCATCAATCGTGCCTTTGTATTTAAGTAGCATTCCTTGCATATCAATGGTATATTCAATTTCATTTCCCGAAATTTTTCCATCGGTAAATTGTAAGTTACCCATATCAGATGATATCATAGTTCCTGATAACTTTTCTCCGTCAGCCTTATATTCCATTACAAATGTGAATTCACCCATATCTGTTTCAACTTTTGCATTCCATTTCCCATCAATATCAGCAGCAAAAAGCATTGTGCTGAAGAGAATAAGTAGACCGGTCAGTAATAGATTCTTTTTCATTTTTCTAAATTTAAGTTTACAATTAGTTTGAAATTTTAACTGCCAGTAAAAATATGAATAAACTAAATAATAAAAAAGTTAATCTTTTCTCAAGATGAATTCAATTTAGTATAGGTAAAAACAGGAGTCAATTATAATGGCTCTAAATTAAATATTATCATTTTCAAATCAGGTTTAAATGTATCTTTGCAAAATTTACTGATAAATTGCTACTTTATGAAAGTTCTAAATATTGGAGATTTAAGTATTAAGCTTCCCATTATTCAAGGGGGTATGGGGATTGGAATTTCAATGTCGCAATTGGCTTCGGCAGTTGCAAACGAAGGTGGAGTTGGAGTTATTGCTGCCGTTGGAATTGGCATGTTTGAAAAAGATTATGCAAGAGATTTTATTGATGCTAACATACGTGCCCTGAAGAGAGAAATAAGGGCAGCCAAAGAAAAAACTACCGGTGTTATAGGTGTGAATATTATGGTTGCGCTTACTAACTTTTCGGATATGGTAAAAACAGCTATTTCTGAAAAAGTGGATATTATTTTTTCAGGAGCCGGACTTCCAATGAATTTGCCTGAATTTCTTTCCAAAGAATCGAAAACCAAATTGGTTCCCATTGTTTCGTCTGGTAGAGCAGCTGAAATTTTATGTAAAAAATGGAAACAGCTTTATGATTATCTTCCGGATGCTTTTGTGGTTGAAGGTCCAAAAGCGGGAGGACATTTAGGTTTTAAACAAAATCAACTCAATAATCCTGATTTTGCTTTGGAAAAGCTTGTCCCCGAGGTGGTTACTCATGTTAAACCTTTTGAAGAACAATACAATGTAAAAATTCCAATTATTGCTGCAGGTGGAATTTATTCCGGATCGGATATTAAAAATATCATGGATTTGGGGGCTTCAGGAGTTCAAATGGGTACACGGTTTGTTACCACCAACGAATGTGATGCATCTGAAGCATTTAAACAAACCTATATTGATTCATCTGAAGCCGATATGGAAATTATCCAAAGTCCGGTCGGATTACCGGGAAGAGCCATTCGTAATGAATTTATTGATAAAATAAACCGTGGAGAAAAGAAACCGGTGAAATGCCCTTATAAATGCCTTAAAACCTGCGATTTTGAAAAAACACCATATTGCATTTTTGCGGCGCTAATGAGTGCGATGAAAGGAAATTTTAAAGGAGGTTATGCGTTTGCCGGAGCAAATGCTTTTAAATCAACAAAAATTATCTCGGTTAAGGAAACTTTTGAATCAATCCTGCAGGAATTCAAAGATGCGATTTCGAGCAAATCGGAATAGTTACTTTCCTTTTCGCCACTGGCGTGTTACAGCGTTTACCGGAAAGACACCGTGACTAACTGATTTTACGTCTTCGATGGAATAAAATGCCTTCGGATTGGTTGATTTTACAATATTCTCTACTTTTTGAATCTCAGTACGTTTTATGATGCTGTAAATTATACTTACCTTTTCGTTGCTTCCGTGAGCTTCATGATGTGTGATTCCATAACCTGCTTCTTTCAGATTGGTTATTAAATCTGTCGCACTCTTACGGGTAATAATCTGAATTCTAACAATTCCCAGGGCCAATTTTTCTTCTATAATTAATCCTATGTAATTTCCGGTGGCGAAACCTCCGGCGTAAGCAAAATAACAAACCCAATTGTCCAGGTTCTCAAATATTTTGGAAATGGCAACCAACCAAATAAAAACTTCAAAAAACCCCAAAAATGGTGCCCACACTTTTTGGCCTTTTGAAACCATAACAATACGGATGGTACCAATGCTGACATCCATTATTCTTGAAAGAAAAATAAGAAAGGGCAATAAAAAGTAGGTAAACAGTGAACTGTCGTAAAAGGTGTCGAGAACGATCATTTTTTATTCAAAGTTATTTAAAATTCAGAAGTAAAATGAAATTTTATTTCCTTGAATTCGTCCTGGGCCATTTGCAAAATAAACGAAGAATCAGCCATAAATACATCTCTCCCCAGTTTATCCTTAGCCATTTTTTGGTGTTTGCGTTTTTTGAATTCAGTTAGCACCTTGGTGTCATCCGATTCAATCCAGCAGGCCTTGTACATTGACAGTGGTTCAAAGCGACATTTGGCATTGTATTCGTGTTCCAAACGATACTGGATAACTTCAAACTGCAACTGCCCCACCGTCCCGATAATTTTGCGCCCGTTAAACTGGCTGGTAAAAAGCTGTGCCACACCTTCATCCATTAACTGGTCAATTCCTTTTGCCAGTTGTTTCGATTTCATTGGATCGGCATTTTCAATGTACCTGAATAACTCGGGTGAGAAGCTGGGAAGGCCTTTAAAATGAATTTCTTCTCCATCGGTAACTGTATCTCCAATGATAAAATTACCTGTATCAGGAACTCCGATTATATCGCCTGGAAATGCTTCATCAACTATTTCCTTTTGAGATGCCATAAAGGCTGTTGGACTGGAAATTCGAACCGTTTTCCCGGAACGAATATGTTTGTACATTTTATTTCGTTCGAATTTTCCCGAACATATTTTTACAAATGCAATTCGGCTACGATGATTGGGATCGATATTCGCATGAATTTTAAATACAAAACCTGTAAAACCGTCTTCTTCTGGTTTTATTTTACGTTCTTCAGAAATACTTGGTTTTGGCCATGGAGCAATTTGTAAAAATGCATCGAGCAATTCCTGGACGCCAAAATTATACAAGGCACTGCCAAAAAACACCGGTGCCAAATCACCTGCCAGATAATCTTCGTTGTTAAATTCAGGGTAAACACCTTCCACCAGTTCCAATTCTTCACGAAGTATTTCAGCATCATCTCCGATGTGGTTTTCGAGCTCCGGATTGTTTACATCTTCAAATTTTATACGCTCTTCAATTTCCTGAATATTTGGATTAAATAGTTTCAGGCTGCGATTAAAAATGTTATAAACTCCTTTAAAATCCGGTCCGCTGTTAATCGGCCAGCTTAATGGACGTACTTTTATTTTTAGCTGATCTTCAATTTCATCCATCAGCGTAAACGGGTCTCCTGCCGGACGGTCCATTTTATTTACAAAAACTATTACCGGTGTTTTACGCATCCGGCAAACGTTCATCAATTTTTCGGTTTGCGGCTCTACCCCTTTTGCAGCGTCAATAACAATAATAACACTGTCAACTGCGGTGAGTGTACGAAATGTATCTTCCTGAAAATCCTGGTGGCCAGGCGTGTCGAGAATATTCACCTTGTAGCCGTTGTATTCAAAACCCATAACCGAAGTCGCCACAGAAATACCCCTCTGGCGCTCAATCTCCATAAAATCGGAGGTGGCGGCTTTTTTAATTTTATTACTTTTTACCGCCCCTGCCACACGAATAGCCCCACCAAAAAGTAGCAGCTTTTCCGTTAAGGTGGTCTTACCCGCATCGGGGTGGCTCACAATTCCAAAGGTTCTTCGGCGTTTTATTTCGTCCTGAAATTTCATTTCCTGTTCCGGTATTAAAAACGGCGCAAAAGTAATTAAATCTGTTTAATAAGCAATTGAATTACAGACATGATATTTTGTTTTTGAAAAGGGATCTGCGAGCGAAAATGATTGCCTTAAAACACGAATATTCCTGATTAGACTGAACTTGTCATCCAATAAAATCTTAAGTAAAAATGACATTAAAGAATTTATGTCTATTTTTATAGATGTTAAAAACCAAAAGTTATGCAACCAACAAAAACAATCTTAAAATATAAAACAGGAAAACCTTACGATATTTCACGATATGGTTTTTGACTAGGTTTTTCTTTATATACTGATTGGTTAGCACACATCTAAAATGGAAAATAATGGAATTTGTAAAAGGAATGAACATTAGAACTGATATTCTTAGTTACTCATTGATGGTTGAGAATTTTAGTTCAATTTTTCTTTCTACACTTTTAGACATATCCGACTTTAAAGAAAGTAAGTCTTTAGGAAACAAAAGTGGAAATTTATCTTTCAACCAAAAGATAGATTTACTAATTGACATCAAAGCGTTAAACAAAAAAGAGAAAAGCAAATTTTTGACTTTTATGTCAATTAGAAATCAATTTATGCATAACATTGATGCTGATAACTATGAAAATTGTTTAAAGAACATTGATGGAGCAGAGAAATTTTTACTTAAAACATATCCCCAAGAGGATAAATTAACAAAGGAAACTCAACTTGAAAATGCGACAAAAAAATTGTCTAGCGAAGTTGTTGATATAACTATAAAATTATTGAGTAAAATCAAAGAAAAAATAGAGAAAGAAGTAAAATCAGAACTATTAGAAAAATATCAGAAAAATTCGATTGAAGCGATTTCGAAAATCGAAACAGCATTTAATTCTATTTATGATGAGAAAGTACAAAAAGGTGTAGAGACAATTAGCATAGAAGAATTAAAACATTTAGGTTCTGAAATGAGACGTATTTATTATAAAATTATCGATAGAACATTTAAATAAAAACGGGTGCTAATAAATTGCAACTTGTATTGCGGTGCATGGGTGTGAGTACCTCGCTGTCGCGGATTTGCAATCTGTGTCATTTTTGAACCAGATTATCACACCTGATATTGTAACTTTGTAAGTTAGTAACAAGCAAAATCATAATTTAAAAACATATAACTAAAATGCGAATATTTTTTACAGGCGGATCGGGAAAAGCAGGCAGGCACGTAATCCCCTACCTTCTCGACCAGGGACACAGAGTAATGAATGTAGATTTGGTGCCTTTAAATCACCCGGGAGTAGATAACCTTGCAGCCGATATTACGGATTCCGGACAGATGTTTAACGCTATGAGTTCGTACGCCGGACTGGATGAACTGGAACCGGGCAATGGCGTACCAAAATTTGATGCCGTGGTACATTTTGCCGCTGTGCCCAGGATTTTAATAAAACCTGATAATGAAACTTTTAGGGTGAATACGATTGGTACCTACAACGTGATTGAAGCGGCTGTTAAACTTGGAATTAAAAAGATTATCATTGCTTCTTCGGAGACCACCTATGGTATCTGTTTCTCAGATGGCCAAACCGATCCTAAAGTACTGCCTTTGGAAGAGGATTATGACGTTGATCCCATGGATAGCTATGGAATATCGAAGGTTGTAAATGAAAAAACAGCATGCGGTTTCCAACGGCGGTCAGGGTTTGATATTTATGCCCTTCGAATTGGAAATGTGATTGAGCCACATGAGTACACCGAATTGTTTCCGTATTATTTTAAAAATCCTGAAGTGCGTCGCAGAAATGCCTTTTGTTACATAGATGCCCGTGATCTGGGACAAATTGTAGATTTATGTCTGAAAAAAGACGGTCTTGGTTTTCAGGTTTTTAATGCCGGAAATGATCATAACGGCGCCGTTATTCCCACCAAAGAACTGGCTGAAAGGTTCTTCCCAAATGTGCCGGTTACGCGTGAAATAGGAGAACACGAAGCCTTGTTTTCAAATCGTAAAATACGTGAGGTTCTGGGATTTAAAGAACAACATAACTGGAGAAATTACCTGAAATGGGACTGATACATCTGCTGGCGCATTTGCAATCGGTGCCATTTTTGACAACAACCAGATTATAACACCTTCAAGTGTAAATCAGATGACATGTAATGAAAAAACCAGTTAAAAAATACGGATTATTAGTACTTGCATTTGTCGTTTTTGTTTGTTTGAATTATAATCCGCATTTAATGTTTGAAACTTCATACTTCCATTGGGGGTGGAATTTCGCATTGCTTGCTACCCTTCTGATAATTTTAATTTTCAGAATACGTGACCCGTTTGAATGGAAACAAAAACTGGGAATTAGTTTTAACAAAAAAGACTTTTTAGGATTTGTTATTTCAACCATCGTATTGTTAGTTGGTTCTTATTTTTTGGTTGCTTACCTGGCAAACACCGCCGGTTATTCATTCCGCCCACAGTTATTTTTTTATAAAGATTTAATTGGTCCGGATTACCCATTCGGGCCGATACTGGGCAACTATCTTTATTACATTCCTGAGACATTTAATGAAGAAATGTTAATTGGAGCAGTACTTTTAATGGGACTGGAAAGAAAATTTAAGAAGTTAAATAAAAACATAATTGCCGTTTTAATAGCACTTATTTTCAGTTTAATGCACCAGTTTTTATACAAATACAGCCCTGCGCAACCCGAAATAATTTTAACAACTTCAACCCTATTAACCTTATTTTTTGTGGGTTTGCTAAGAAATGTAATCATTCTTAAGACAAGAAAAATTACCTATTCCTGGGCAATACACCTGAGTTTTAACCTGATATTTTTTGCCGGACATTTTATAAATAAATCTACCAAGGCATTTGCCAGCGAACCAGAGAGATTTAATATTGTTTTTGGTAATATTCCTATGTTGATATTTACGGGATTATTGGCTTTTGTGTCATTAATTTGGCTAAATATAAATTCAAAAAAGGTAGAACAAGTTATTAATTGAAAACCCCGACTAATTAGTTGTGAATTAGGCTGGTTAACCTGGCAAATTTTATTCAATTTATAGTTCATTAAATCACAGTTTTCTCAAAGAAGTTGTAATAAAATAATGAATAAAGAGACATTTAATTTGCAGACTGCACAATCTTTGTAAATTTGTCGTAAACAAAAATTAATTATTATGAAATTCAATTTTAAAACATCCTACATCGTCATTGCTGTTATTATTTTAATAGTTCTGTTGTTGTTTGGAGGTCGAATGTTTCTCATCATTGAAGCTGGTGAACGTGGTGTAATTTTCAGGCCTTACACAACCGGTTTAGATAAAGAACATGTGTATGGTGAAGGGTTTCACATTATTGCACCATGGAATGAAATGTACATTTACAATGTGAGAGAGCAGCAACGTGAAGAAACCATGGATGTTCTTGATAAAAACGGGTTATCAATTAATACAGATATTACAGTAAGGTTTAATCCTATTTTTGACAAAATAGGATATTTACACGAACAATTTGGAGTCAATTATATTAATGTATTGGTTGTTCCTGAAGTTCGTTCTGCAGTGCGTCAGGTGGCCGGACGTTATACAGCTGAAGAAATTTATTCAACAAAAAGAGCCGAAGTAGAGCAAACTATAAAAGATGAAACGCGCAAAGTTTTGGAAGCAAACCATATTAACATGCGAGCGTTACTGATTCGTTCTATTAATTTACCGGAACAAATAAAAGGTGCCATTGAAAGTAAATTGAAACAGGAACAGGAAGCCTTGGCTTACGAGTTCCGTTTACAACGTGAGGAATCGGAAGCAGAACGCCGCCGCATTGAAGCAGAAGGTATTGCAAATTATAACCGGATTATAAATGCAAGTTTGACCGATAAAATATTGCAGCAACGCGGAATTGAAGCGACAATTCAATTGGCTGAGTCACCAAATTCAAAAGTTGTTGTAATAGGCAGTGGCGAAGATGGATTACCACTTATTCTCGGGAATAATTAATAAATAACAGATAATATTTTAACTGAGCAGGCTGGGTTTCCGGCCTGTTTTTATTTTGAAACGCATCATGAAAAGAATAAAAAATCCTTTTGCAGAGTTGGATGCAAGTCGAAAGGAATACAACTGTTTTGGCTGTTCTCCTTTTAACGAAATGGGATTGAAACTTGAGTTTTGGGAAGATGGGAGATGAAATATTGGCTAAATGGAAACCTACAAAAACGATGGAAGGTTGGCTTGGTGTTTTACATGGAGGAATTCAGGCTACTTTAGTCGATGAACTGGCAGGTTGGATTGTACTTTTGAAAATGAATACTTCGGGGGTGACATCTGCTCTGAATATCAATTATCTCAAACCGGTATTTATTTCAAAGGGGGAATTGACAGTGAAAGGCAGATTAATAAAAATCGAAGGCAGTATTGCTAAAATTGAATGCTCGCTGTTCGATGGCGAAGGTGTTGAATGCCTGAAAGCTGAGGCAGATTATTTTTGTTTTCCTGAAAAAATTGCAAAAGCCAAATACCACTACCCCGGCATTGAAGCATTTCACGAATAAGTTCGAAATTATTTCTGACCGATTTTTACGTGTTGGGGCAAAATAATATGTGAAATCTTATCTCATTTTTATCTTGCGAATAAAGTTAGAGACCAGTGTTAAGTTTGACTACTTACGTTTCTTTTTGAATTTTTCGTAATTCATAAAATCATCTTCTTCGTCTTCAAAATCTTCGTAAATAGATAAGCGTTTTTTGGATCCTTTGTTTTTTGGGCCAGCACCTTTTCTTTTTGAATTAAAATTGGTTTCATCTTCGAAGCGGTGATTGCTTCTTTTAAGATTCTTGTTTTTCATTTTCTTGAAAGTCGATAAAATAAAAATAGAGTGTTATACATAAATTTAATTTCACAAAGCCGAAAAATAAATAATTTTTGTTTATCTGCGATTTCTGATTTAATTTTTTTTTACTTTTCTTTCTAATTGAAATCTAGTCATTTAATTATTTCAACGTATAAATTGAGTTTCTGGTTTACTTATAAAAGTTATTTTTTAACCAAAATAAAAATTTTCTGAAATCGTTTAGTGAACAACAAATTGAAAAAAGTGAATCATTCTTTTGTGTCCGGGAAATTACAAATAGGTATTTTATTTTTTGTTCTTTTAGCTCCATTACATTCAGAAGGACAAACAAATCAAAGAATACAGAAACAATTCGATAATGCACTGCAATATTACAGAGTACAGAATTTTTCAAAGGCAATAGATGAATTAGACAAAATTATCGAAAGAGATCCTGAGTTTTCTGATGCTTATTTATTGTTGTCAGATATATATAAAGAAACAAATTCTGTTGAACTTCAAATTGAAAATCTTCTGCTGGCTCAAAAGATATCAGCAAATCCATTAATAAATTATCAGCTCGCAGATGCCTATTTTTCAGTTGAAAACTATGAAAGTGCGCTTTCTAATTACCGGGAATACTTAAAAAACGAAGATATTCCTCAAAGCCTGAGAGCAGAAGCCCTTCGAAAAATTAATAATTGTTTGTTTGCAATTGAGGCAATTAAAAATCCTGTAGAATTTGAGCCGGTCAGACTTAGTAATAAGATAAATTCGCCCGGAGATGAATACTGGCCTGTAATTTCACTTGATCAAAAAAAGCTTGTTTTTACACGATTAATAGAATCGACCGGGAGAATGCCACAGGAAGATTTTTATATTTCTGAATTGATTTCTGATGAATGGGATTGGGCAAAACCAATTACCGACATTAATACCGGTCAGAATGAAGGAGCACAAATACTTTCAGCCGATGAAAAATTGTTGTTTTTTACTGCCTGTAACAGACGTGACGGTATAGGGAGTTGTGATATTTATTATTCCCGTTTTGTTGATGGAAAATGGACAGAGGCAAAGAATGCCGGTGAAAAGGTAAATTCAGGAACATGGGAGGCTCAGCCGGCTTTTTCATCTGATAATCGCTTTTTGTATTTTTCCAGCAATCGATCTGGAGGGAAAGGTGCTAAAGATATTTGGATGGTGGAGCTTATTGGATTCAATGATTTAGGGGAAATTATTTGGGGAAAGCTAAATAATTTAGGAGACAGCATAAATACAGTTGGAGATGAAATCTCCCCTTTTATTCACCCCAACAACAGGGATTTTTATTTTGTTTCAAACCATCATACAGGAATGGGAGGCTTTGATTTATTTTCATCAAAAATAACTCATGATTCGATTTTCAGTCGACCTTTAAATCTCGGATATCCTGTTAATACTCAAAAAGATGAGCAAGGATTAAATATTAGTGCAGACGGCAAAAATGCCTATTTCGCATCGGCTCGTGAATTAAATTCTGGTCTTGATATATACAGGTTTGAATTGGATGAGAGTATCAGACCTGACCCCGTTACTTACCTTAAAGCCAATGTTACCGATGCAGAAACAAATGAGCCGATTCATGCTCTTGTAGAACTTGTGGATCTATCCACGGCTAATGCTGTAAGGCATGAAGAAACAGATAATGCCGGTGAATTATTGGTTTGTTTACCCATGGGCTCAAATTATGCATTTAATGTCTCAAAGGAAGGTTATTTATTTTATTCCCAATCATTTTTGTTATCTGATACTAAAACCTTGCATGAACCTTACCTCTATGATATTAAACTGCAGCCTATCAAGTTAGGGGCAGAAATGAATTTATACAATATTTATTTTGAAACCGATTCATTTTCAATTTTGCCAGAATCAAAGCCAGAGTTAGATCGTTTGGTGAGTTTTCTTATTAATAATCCCGATTTGTCTGTCGAAATTCAGGGGCATACTGATGATACCGGTAACGAGCAAAAAAATCAGGAACTATCAGAATTACGTGCACATTCTGTTTTCAATTATTTAATCAGCAATGATATTGAAAAATCGCGTTTAGCCAGCAAGGGATACGGACAACAATCACCTGTAGCTTCAAATAATACGAGTGAAGGTCGTCAGTTAAATCGACGCACAACGGTTAAAATAATTAAATTTTAGCGAGAGACTATTTTCTCACATTCTGAACATCTTCTGGTGATATTGCACCGGCACTATTCCCAAAATTACTTCTTACAAAGGTTAGTACATCAGCAATCTGATCGTTTGTTAAATTTGGATTGGGCGGCATTACATTATTATAAACTTCTCCTTTAACTTCAATTTCACCTTCTACCCCATTTAATACAATATCTATCAGTTTTGCGGGATCTCCATTAACAAAATCTGATTCGATAAGTGGAGGAAACATCCCTGGTACCCCTGAACCATTGGCCATATGGCAGGCAAGACAAACAGAATCATAAACTTTTTTTCCAGGGTGCACATTACTTTTGGCAACTGTTGTCTTCGTATCCGGTTGTTCAATTACTGATTCATTATTAGAAGTTTTGTTACTTCCACACGAAACAATAAATACTGCACTTACAATTAAAAGTATTAAGTTGATTCTCATTTTTTTTAGTATAATTTTTCTATTTTTTAATTATATAAAATTCTCCAGATTTTACCTTCAATGCTATCAACCACATAAAGAGATCCATCCGGGCCCTGAGCCAAACCACAAGGTCGATGCTCCGCGTCTCTTGTACTCATTAACGTTTCTGTTCCGGCAAAACCGTCTGCAAATATTTCCCAGTCACCTGAAGGAAGTGAACCTTCAAAAGGAATAAAAGCAACAAAATATCCCATTTGTGGCTCCGGTGCTCTGTTCCAGGAACCATGAAATGCAATGAATGCACCATTTTTATATTTTTCAGGAAACATATTGCCTGTATAAAACAATAAATCATTGGGAGCCAGATGGCCAGGAAAGCCATAATAGGATCAGACTTTGTCTCACATCTTTCCTGTATTTCTCCATCACCTCCATATTCAGGGCCAAGTACTTTTTTCTCCTGAAATTGGTCGTAATAGCAATACGGCCAGCCAAAATCTGATCCTTCTGTTGCAAGAAAAAATTCTTCTGCAGGAAGTTCTGCATTATCCTTTGAATCATATAATTCAGGAAAGAACTGATCCAGCTGGTCTCTTCCGTGCTGTACTACATATAATTCATCTACTGCAGTATTCCAAAAATTTGCCATACCATTTCTGATTCAGTGACATAGCGTGCTCCATCTCTCAATTGATCCTGATTTAAGACATCATCTTTAAATTTCCAGGTTCCCCCTGCATATTCAAGTATCGGACACGGATCCATTCCCGGTGAACCTTTGGTTCTAGATTGTTCCATACACGCATTTGAAGGTGCTCCAACATTTACATACATATTTCCTTTACCATCAAATGCCATTGGTTTTGCTTCATGTTGTCTTTCATTCGAAATCCCCGGGCAATCATTTGCCAGTTATTACCCGGTAATAATTCACCTTCTGTCATCGGGTATCTTACAATAGCTGTATCAGAACCAAAATACAAATATCCTTTATGTAGTTTTATTCCAGTACCTGTATGCTCTCCTGTATATTCAATTATATCTGCCTTTCCGTCTTCAGAAGTGTCTCTTAGACAAACAATACCTTTGTTTTCTGAATGTTGTCGAAGTGAAACATATATATCACCATTATCATTCACTGTAATATGGCGCCCGTTACCCAATTCATCCGCCACAACAAGTGCTGAGAAACCATCGGGAAGAGTTAATCCACCATCATCGGGATCAGGCAGAAATACGTTCTTTTGTTCTTGACTGCAGGAAAGTAACATAAATAATCCAATCAATACAGGAAACAATCTTTTCATGATTAATGCTTTTTGAATTCTTTTTTTTAACGCAATAATCATTTAAAAGTTCAGTCGAATTGCCTCAACACGTATAATTTAGCATGGATTGAAATAATTACGGGATGGAATTAAGTGTCATAGTACTACTTATTTTTATTTCATATGGAAAATAAATTGTCGCATATAACAAAAATACTTGTCATTTATCTTTTGGCAAAATAGAATAAATAGTTTATTTGGTTATCTGCTGATTGTTTTATCTAGTTATTGTATCAAGGCTTTTTAATAGCTTTCACAAAAAGAAGGCTGTCTATTTAAATAAACAGCCTTGAATATGATAAAAAAAAACGATTTTATCTGGGGCCAAATCCACCTGGTCCACCCTGACCTCTCCTTGAATTCATTTCCTCCTGGAAAGCCTGGTATTTTTCCCATTGTTCGTCGGTCAGAACAGATTTTATTTTGTTATCCTGTTCTTCACGCGATTTTTGCATTTGCTCACGCAGTGCTTCAAAATCGTCACCGCCTCCCCTTTGACCACGCATTTCCTGCATGCTTTCGTAATTTTTAATAGTTAGATCATAAATTTGTTTTTGCTGATCTTCACTAAGGTTCAACTGTCCAGATAATCTTTCCACCTGACGTTGAGCCATTTCCTCGGGGTTAAAATTTCCGGGGCCGCCAAAACCTCCACCACCTATCTGGTGCGAATTGAGGTTGTTGCGATTCGCTACTTCCTTGGTTACCGCATGCAGCGGAGAGTCTAATAAATAAAATCGTAATAAAAAATAAGATTTTGTTCATTTAACTTGGTTCAATTTGTTAGTACCTGATAATCACTATCAACTAATTTGATTCAAATAGTGATGAAAGGTTTAATCTACTTTTTGTATAAATAAATATATTGAGTTTGTAAGATCGAATAATAAAAATACCCCGCTGATTATCAGCAGGGTATATATAGTAAGATTTTGATCGGATTTATTATTTTTTTGGCATTTGCATACCGCGTTGTTTGGCCATGTCCTCCAAGCGTTTTTGAAAATTCGATTTTTTGCCGGCTTCTTTTTATTTGCCTGCAACTGTGCCCGGATTTTGTTTTCATCAACAAAGGAACGGATAAGATATGTTTGACCAATTGTAATCAGGTTGGCAAGAAAATAATAGTAACTTAAACCAGCCGGGTAACTATTCAAAATAAACAGGAACATTACAGGCATCATATACATCATGGTTTTCATTCCCGGCATTCCCTGCGTTGATGTAGTTTGCTGATTTAACCTTGTATAAAATATAGTTGTAACTGTCATTAACAAACAAAATAAACTTACGTGGCTACCGTAAATAGGGATATCAAAGGGAAGGTTAAAAATGGTGTCATAAGTTGATAGGTCAGATGCCCATAAAAACTTTCCCCCCTGAGTTCAATCGAGGTAGGAAAGAAAAAGAACATGGCAATCAAAATAGGAAATTGGAGTACCATAGGTAAACATCCTCCCATTGGATTTACACCTGCCTTTCGATACAAGGCCATGGTTGCCTGTTGTTTTTCCATTGTTTTATCTGCGGCATTCCCGTACTTTGCATTAATTTCATCAACTTCAGGCTTTAATGCTTTCATTTTTGCCTGAGACATATATGATTTATAGGTGAACGGGAACAAAATAATTTTTATAAATACGGTAAGTAATAAAATAATTATACCAAAGTTACCAATATATTTGCGCAAGAAATTAAATACTGGTATGATAACAAATTTATTAACCGGCCTGACAATGGCATAACCCAAATAAATTTGTCGCTCCAAATCCAGATTATATTGTTTTAACGTTTGATAGTGATTTGGACCAAAATAGAACTGCATTCCTACCGATTCCTGTGAGGTTCCCTTGTAGGGCAAGGCTATATCAGCATAAAAATTAGCCAGATAATCCGGATTATCTTCAAATTTATTTTGTCTAATCTGCGCATTTGGAAATGCATCATCTGCAATGATAGTTGAACTGAAAAATAACTGTTTGAAACCAATCCATTTAACTCTGGTACTTAAGTCTTCCTCGTCTGTTTTATTTTGCGAAAGATTATCAACATCTTCCTCAAAGAATTTATAAGTTATATAAGTATTGCGGTCTTCGCCAAATCTTGAAGCCCTTTCCTGTCGGGGAACATCAAACGACCAGGAGAAATTCAGGTAAGATTGATTTGACGCGATGTATTGTTCCATTCCATTCAGGTTCAAATCAAAATCAACCATATATGAATTATACTTCAGTGTATACACATATTCCATATATTTTCCCGGAGACACTTCAAGTCGAAACGCAATGGATTCCTGTCCTCCTGGATTTTCCTCGTTAAATTTTAACCGACCTTCACTTCCTTTACGAACATTTGGACCTGTAACAACTATATTTTTATTTTGTGTAGAAGGCTTAAAATATAATTGTTCTGTTTGTATACTTCTGTTTTGAGAAAAAAAGTTAAGTCCAAACAATGTCTCAGGCCCTTTGAAAAGAATTAAAGAGTCTCCATTAAAAGTTTTGTAATCCTTTAAAAGTACAGACGAAATTTTACCTCCCTTATTAGAGAATGTAACTTTCATTAAATTATTTTCAATAGAGTAATATTCTTCGGATCCAACAGCACTAGCTCCAAAAGCCCCAAATTCATCCATTTTGTTTTGAAGATTATCGGCAGTTGCTGCTGAATCTCCCTGACTAATACTTTCATCATAAGCTTGAATTTCAGCGGCCTGCTGTTGTTCAGCAATCGCTTTTTCCGCTTCTACCTGAGCAATAGAGTCACGTTTATGCTTTGCTGCCTCAACTTCTTCTTCCGATGGTTGATTTATTAGTGTAAAAACTACCAAAATGGCAAAGATGAGAACAATCCCAATAATCGATTTTTTATCCATTTTTATTTTTCTTCTGCTAAAGAGTTTTTTATAAAATCTACAAATAAAGGATGAGGATTCAGAACTGTGCTTCGATATTCCGGATGAAACTGTACTCCCACAAACCACTTGTGATTGGGAATTTCCATAATCTCCACAAGTTCTGTTTCAGGATTAACACCTACCGGAATCATTCCTGCATTTATATATTGTTCCTTGTAGGCATCATTAAATTCGTAACGATGACGATGCCTTTCAAAAACTGTTAGTTTATTGTATGCTTTACAAACATTTGAGTCCTTTTCAATAATTCTGCATTCGTATGCACCTAAACGCATTGTTCCCCCGTAATCGGTAATACCCTTCTGGTGTTCCATTAAATCAATTACCGGATATGGTGTTTTCGGATTCATTTCAGAAGAATCTGCTTCACTGAGCTTTAAAACATTTTGTGCAAATTCAATAACTGCAACCTGCATGCCCAGGCAGATTCCCAGGTATGGAACATTTTTTTCACGGGCATACTTTGCCGCCAGAATTTTTCCTTTCATTCCACGATGTCCAAATCCGGGAGCAACAATAATTCCATTTAAGTGTGAGAGTTTTTTAATGTAATTATTTTGTTTTAGAGTTTCTGAATGAATCCAGTTTATTTTGACCTTACATCTATTAACCGCTCCGGCATGAACCAAAGATTCTGCAATCGATTTATATGCATCATGTAATTCAACGTATTTTCCAATCAAACCTATTTCAATAGTTTGAGTTGGATTTTTAAGTTGAACCAGAAAATTATTCCAGGCTGAAAGATTAATTTCCTCATTAATGGGTAAATCAAGCTTCTTTAAAACTGTCAAATCCAATTTTTCTTCAAGCATCTTAAGAGGAACATCGTAAATGGTTGGCACATTAACTGATTGAACAACAGCTTCTAATGCTACATTACAGAAAAGTGCTACTTTTTCACGGATTGAATTATCGATATCATGTTCAGTTCTTAAAACAAGTACATCAGGTTGAACCCCAGCCTCGAGTAACATCTTAACAGAGTGCTGTGTTGGTTTGGTTTTTAGTTCTCCGGTTGCTGCAAGAAACGGAACTAACGTAAGGTGAATTACCAATGCTTTGTTTCCCAATTCCCACTTTAACTGACGAACGGATTCAATATATGGAAGTGATTCAATATCACCAACTGTACCACCAATCTCTGTGATAACAATATCGTATTTCCCTTTTGAACCAAGTATTTTTATTCTTCTTTTGATTTCATCAGTGATGTGAGGGATAATTTGTACGGTTTTTCCTAAATAATCACCGCGGCGTTCTTTGCTGATAACTGATTGATAAATTCTGCCGGTAGTAACATTATTTGCCTGAGAGGTTGCTTCATTAAGGAAACGTTCGTAGTGTCCCAAGTCAAGGTCGGTTTCTGCACCGTCCTCAGTAACAAAGCATTCACCGTGTTCATAAGGATTCAATGTGCCGGGATCTACATTGATATATGGATCCAATTTTTGAATAGTTACATTATATCCCCTGGACTGTAATAATTTAGCAAGTGATGATGCTAAAATTCCCTTTCCGAGCGATGATGTAACTCCACCGGTTACGAATATATATCTTGTATCAGCCAATTTTAAAAGAATTTTTAGGTTTCTAAAAAGTCACAAAATTAATCAATAAATACGATTTGAAAGCATATCACATACTAAATTGGGAATTTATTGGAATAAAATAATAACCTGTCAGTGTTAATTACTTTACTATTTAACAATAATTAAATGAATTTAAATGCTGTATTTAATACAGTGTACTTTTTTATTGAAATAAGAGAAATCTGAAATTTAAAAGTGGGGAAAAATCACAACAACTACACATTTTACAAAATGAACTAGTGTTTATATTTGTAATTAGCCTTGTTCTTCTAATAATTTTGACTACATTAACAAAATTATTGGTGATTTGTTGTATTAATGACTAGTTCTTTAGTCTTATTGAATAGGATATTTTTTTCTGTGCTGTCTGGTCTTTTTTGTTCATGTTGTCATTTTTACTTTTGTAAACATACTGTATATTTCTTTGAGCGGGCAATTTAAACTCAATTCTGAAGCGTTTTTTTGTTTTCAGTCTAACTCCACGGTTTTTAACTCCTCCGAATTGAATACTTTTTAGCAGACGGACTGCCTCTTCATCGCAGCCATAACCCAAACCATTTTCAATCCAAACCTGCTCTATTTCCCCGTTGTCATTTATTTCTGCAACTAAATGAACAATGCCTTCAATTTTTTGCTCCATAGCCTCTTTCGGATACTTTAAATTATCCTTAATATATTTTTTGAATGCTTCTTTTCCTCCGGGGTATTCAGGAAGTTTGAGGAATTTCTTTTCTGTTTTTTTCATTATAAAATGAATGAATTTAATCAAATTTAGGAAATAAACTGAGAGAAAAAAAAGCTGCCCTTTTTATTCAGGACAGCCCTTACAAATGATCTATCTAAATTGTAAAAAACCTACTTCATTTCTTTTTTCAACTGAGAAACCCAGTTTTCCACTCTGTTTTGAGTTAGACGGGCCTGGTTTTCCTGGTCTAGTGGTAATCCCACAAACTCTTTTTCCCTGAGTGCTCTGGAAGACTCAAATGTATAGCCTTCGTTTGGGATTTTTCCAATGATATTGGCTCCACAATTTTCAAGTATTTCAACCAGAATACCAATAGCATCACAAAAATTCTCTGGATATCCTTTTTGGTCACCTAACCCGAAAACGGCGAAAGTTTTATTTTTTAAGTCCATTTCCTCCAAATCAGGAACAAATTCATCCCAATAATTTGGCAGTTCGCCATCAAACCAAGTTGGTGCACTTAGAATAAAATTATCATAACCTTCAAAAGTAGCAGTAGTTATTTCCTCTGCGTTTATGGCATCAATATTATCTTTACCGTAAGCTTCAATAATTTTTTCAGCTACTTTTTTTGATTTTTGTGTATGAAAACTATAAATGATCGCAGTTTTGCTCATAATTTCAATTTTAGTACTTAACTAATTCTTTAACAGCATTATATATTTTATCGGCATCTGGCAGAATGGCTCTTTCCAATATACGGTTAAACCCAACTGGTGTAAACGTTGACCCCACTCTACGAATAGGTGCATCCAGGTATTCAAAGGCATTTTCATTAATAAATGCCGCGATTTCTCCTCCAAATCCACCATGAATTTTATCCTCATGAACAACTAAAACTTTATTGGTTTTTTTAACGGTTTCAATAACCGCTTCTTCATCCATTGGTACAAGTGAGCGTAGATCTAGTACTTCAACATTTATTCCTTCTTCCTGCAATTTATTTGCAGCTTGTAAACTTAAGTGAGTCGTATTTCCATAAGTAATAATTGAGAGATCTGTTCCTTCTCTTCGAATTCTTGCTTTTCCAAAGGGAACTTCAAAATCATCAGGGACAATTGTCGCAGCCTGCGGAGCCTGGTATAAAGCTTTGGGCTCCATAAACATAGTCATGCCTGATGAGCGAATTGATGTTCTTAATAAACCTGCAGCGTCATCAGCAAACGACGGATAAACTATTCTGACTCCAGGTATGGCAACCAACGAGCCTTCAATATTTTGTGAATGATACATTCCACCGCCGATGTAACCTCCCGAAGCAAGGCGAATGGTTATATTCGGACTGAATTTTCCATTTGATCGCCAGTATTCATGACTGGTTTCAACATACTGTTCCATTGCAGGCCAGAAATAATCAGCGAATTCTGCTCCTTCAACAACGATCCTTATTTTTTCATTGTAGCGCGACATTCCATTAGCTGTACCGACAATAAAATCTTCTGCAATTGGAGCATTAAAAACCCTTTTGGATCCAAACTCCTGTTGCATTCCTTTTGATACGTTGAATATTCCACCCTTATCTTTGTTGGCCATATCCTGTCCCCAAATGAATGTGTCGGGATTTTCCCTAAATTCAGCTTTTAGCGTTTCATTCAATGCTATAATTAACTTCTTTTTTTCTCCCTCTTCCTTGTGCAGGCCATCAGGATACTTTTCTGAAACGTAAGGATCCGCAATAACAAAATCGTGAATAGATTCAGGAGCAGGATCGGGAGCGGCCATTGCAGCCTTGTGCGCTGCCTTAATGGTTTTTCTGGTTTCTTCTTCCAATGCCTGAATTTCTTCTTCGGTAAAACGTTCGTAGCGAATCAACATCCGTTTAAATTTGGCAAGCGGATCGTAATCTTCCACGTAATTCCTTTCTGCCTGGCTACGATATAAAAGATGATCGTCTGAGTTTGAATGCGAATGCATTCGCACACAATTTGCCTGAACAATTACAGGTTTTGATTCTTCCAAGGCGTATTTTTTTGCTTCAGTCATTGCATTCATGGAATCGAAAAGGTCTTTTCCGTTGCAATGAATAATTCTCAAATTTTTGAATCCGGAAAAATTGTTCGCTACTTTTCGTTGTGCTGTCTGGTCTTTTTTGGGGACTGAAATCCCGTAACCATTATCCTGAATCACAAAAATGACCGGTAATTCTTCTTTGTCTGCGCCATTAATTGCCTCATAAACATAACCTTCACTGACAGAAGATTCTCCCTGACTACTGATTGACACAACTTTTTCACCATAATATTTAATTGCCCTCCCGGTACCTACTGCATGTAAAGTATGATTACCGGTTGATGATGAAACACTATGTATATTCCATTCGGGCTTCGCTAAGTGATTTGACATATGACGCCCTCCACTGGATGGATCTGTCGCTTTTGAAATTCCGTTAAGAATGATTTCTTCAGCTGTCATACCTGCAGAAAGTGCACTTAGCATATCTCGATAATACAAATACAAATGGTCTTTATTTTTTTCAAATACTTGTCCAATTGCTAACTGAATCCCATCGTGACCGGCGTAAGGTGCATGATAAGACCAGCCAATTGCCTGTTTCAGATAGTTGGGAGCTTTGTCATCAATTGCACGTCCAACAGACAACAACTTGAACCATTTTTCCAATGTTTCTTTAGGTGTCTTTTTAATTGAGTAGATTTTTGGGATATTTTTATCTGTCATTTTTTTTGATTTAAATTGAACGATTAATATCGAATTGTTCCAGGTTATCAGCAATCTTTCTTAAAAATGCTCCACCCAGAGCGCCATCAATAATTCTGTGGTCATAGGATAATGACAAAAACATTTTGTGACGAATCACAATCGCATCACCTGTTGGTGTTTCCAATACTGCCGGTTTTTTCTCTATGCTCCCGGTTGCAAGAATGGCTACCTGGGGTTGATTAATAATAGGTGTGCCAATCAAGTTTCTAAAGGTTCCAAAATTGGTAATTGTAAAAGTGCCACCTTGTATTTCCTCCGGTGAGAGTTTATTGCTTCGGGCAGCATTTGCCAAACGATTTAATTCTTTTGTTAATCCAACTAAATTCTTTTGTTCAGAATTTTTAATCACGGGTACAATTAAATTACCATCAGGTTTTGCTACTGCTATACCGATATTAATATCTTTCTTCATGATTATTTTTTCACCATCAACTGACGAATTCACTAACGGAAATTCTGCCAACGCTGCAGCAACAGCTTCGGTAAAAATGGGCATGAAAGTAATTTTTTCACCATACTTTTTCTGGAATTCATCTTTATGTTGATTTCTCCAGAATACCAACTCTGTAACATCGGCTTCTACCACTGATGTTACATGTGGAGAAACTCTTTTAGACATTACCATGTGGTCCGCGATGAGTTTTCTGACTCTACCCATTTCTAAAATCTGGTCATTTGCTCCGATAGAAACTGGAATAGGTGCAGGTTCTTTCGCTTCTGATTCTACTGAAGCGGCGGTTTTACCTCTGTTTTCAATATATTCAAGAATATCTTTTTTCTGAACCCTCCCGTTGGCACCCGAACCTTTAATTGTTTCAAGTTCTTCCAACGGAATGTTTTCTTCCTTTGCAATTGTTCTGACCAAAGGAGAATAAAAACGATTTGAAAGTTCTCTTACATTCTTAGTATCAGAAGATGTTGTGGCACCAACTTCTTTTTCTTCAGTGCTTTTTTCTTCTTCTGGGGCATCAGATTCTTGTTGGCTTTCAGAAGCTTCTGTATTTTCTCCAACCATATTAATAACAGCCAGAGTTTCTCCAACCGGAACCAGACTATCCTCGGGAAACAAAATCTTTTCTATCACTCCGTCAACTGGTGAGGGAATTTCCGAATCTACTTTATCAGTCGCAACCTCAAACAGCATATCGTCTTCCTCAACGGTATCCCCCTCTTTTACAAACCATTTTGTGATAGTGCCCTCCTGGATACTTTCTCCCAGTTTTGGCATTATGATGTTAAATTTCGACATAATTTTTGTAGGTTTTTTTAAACTATTTGTAATTTACACATACAATAACATTACGTAAATTGAAATGTTCACATTGCAATTTTTATTTTACAAAATTTTATTTTTTTAGATTTTTAGTTCATCAAAAATTTAAAATTGATATAAATTACAAAAATGTTCTTTGGAATAAAAGGGAGTTAATAAAAATTAGGTGTAGTGAAAACACAAAATAGAAAACTGATATAAAAGTAAAGTTATTTTACATTTGTAAACCACCTATTAAATCTTTAACTGACTGGATCTTATGTCTGACAAGATAGTCTTCGATTCCTTCAATAATATTAACCGGTATAAAAGGATCTTTAAAAATAGCAGTTCCAACCTGGACAGCAGAGGCCCCGGCAAGCATAAATTCTATTGCATCTGCAGCATTCATTATCCCTCCCATTCCTATAACAGGAATTTTTACAGCATTATAGACTTGCCATACCATACGAAGTGCTATAGGTTTAATTGCTGGCCCAGACAATCCTCCAGTAATAGTGGATAGTAGCGGAATCCTTTTTTCTGAATCTATAGCCATACCAAGAAAAGTATTGACCAGAGAGACACTATCAGCGCCCTGCCCTTCAACTGCTTTTGCGATCTCGGAAACATCAGTCACATTGGGCGAAAGCTTTACTATCAGAGTCTTGTCGTAAGCTCTTCGCACTTCCCGAGTGACAGCTTCGGCACTTGGACAGCTTATACCGAATGACATCCCACCCTCCTTGACATTTGGACATGAAATATTAAGTTCAATGGCAGGTATTTTATCCAGTTCGTTAACTTTTTCAGTCACTTCAATATATTCCTCTACTGTGGACCCATTTACATTCACAATTAAAGGCGTTTCATAGTCTTTAATTCGAGGGTATATATTTTCAATAAAGTAATCAATTCCTTTGTTCTGCAGACCAACTGCATTTAACATTCCTGAGGCTGTCTCCGCCATCCGCGGATATGGATTCCCGTCTCTGTTTTTTAGTGTTGTCCCTTTCAACAAAAGTCCACCTAACCGTCCTACATCATAGAATTCAGTTAATTCCTCTGCAAATCCGGAAGTTCCCGATGCTGTCATTACGGGATTTTTTAATTCCAGGTCGTGAATTTTTACCTTTAAATCTGCCATTTTAACTCCTTTATATTAAAAACGGGACCTTCAGTACACACACACAAATTTCCTTTTTGAGTTGGCTCAATACAACAAAGGCAAACACCAAAACCGCAGGCCATAAGATTTTCCAGCGAAACTTCACAAAAAATACCTGCTTCCTTTGCAATGCTTGCCACAGCTTTCATCATAGCCTCAGGGCCACAGGCATAAATCTTTGTGTAGTCACCTACATTTTTAAATAATGAATGATGGATTACAAAACCTTTTTCTCCATATGAGCCATCTTCCGTCGTGTAAAAAAGATTACCAAATTTCGAATATTTGGAAACATTAATGTGATCTTCTTTTGTTCTGGCTCCAAGCAGTATATCAACTTTTGAACAATTTAAACCAACTTCCTTTGCAAGAAATAACATTGGAGCAACTCCACTGCCTCCTCCAATCAATAATACTTTATCTTTTTTATCAGGCAGTGAAAAGCTTTTTCCCAGTGGATAAATAAGGCTAATTGTATCCCCTTTTTCAATTTCTGTTAATTTTTTTGAACCTCTTCCTAAAATTTTTACGATTAATGAGAGAGTATTCTGAGTGTAATCGACTTCAAAAACCGAAAAAGGTCTGCGAAGAAATATCTCTTTTGAATTTCTTATTTCAATATTAACAAATTGCCCGGGTTTTATTTCTGGTAGTTTTTCTTCGGCCAGCAATTTGATGTAGAAATTTGACGAATTCAGAGCAATATTTTCTGTTACAATAAAATCTTCAACAAACTTTTTACCCATCATGAAAAATTTATTGCAAATATAAAACTAAATTTTGTTTAAATGTGAAAGAAGAAAAAGAGCAAAAAAAAGCCGCTATAATTTAATAACGGCTAAGCAACTTCTGTAATTTACGATCAAACTAAAAACAACTAAACTAACTAGAATCGGGTTTGTAAATCAAAATGTATATTTAATTTCAACATCTTGTCTGATTAATAATGTAACGATACAAATGTAATAATTATACAATAACCTGCAAATACAAATGTACACTATTATTAACATTTGTAATAATTTATATTTAGTCTAAATCATGAGTGTGTAGACATTTGTAAATAACTGTGTGTTACAATTTTGTAATCTACTGATTAACAGTATCATGAATCGATGTATTTGTCTGCGGGCCTGGATAGTGTGTTTGTTGTCTGAGGTTTTAAGTAAATCGGTATGACATTTATATATCTAATGCTACTTATTTATTATATGTAATAAAAGTACCGTCGTTATATAGCAGAATAACTTTTTCGATTTCTTTTGTTTCCTGTCTTTTCTCTTTTTTTTCTGAATCTATTTGTTTCTCTTTTGTTTCTGACTCTTCTACTAATATCTGGCTTTGATTGATACTTGTGGTGTCAGGTTTTACATTTTCCAACATTTCTCCTTCTCCAGTAAGTAACCATCTGGCGTTTAGTTCTGGAAAAACTACTAACATCTTCTCTATCAGAGAGGCACCCGGTTTATTCCTGCCATTTAATATATGTGAAATATTAGAGCGTTGCACTTCAAGCAGTGTAGCCAGCTCTCCGGCAGATATGCCTTTACTATTGATGAATTCCTGTATACGTTCCTTCATCTGAGAATAATTTTTAGTTTTTTTGCATCCATACAACTATTGCTTAGAGTTGCATTGTACAAATGTAACTAATAATTCTAAAGTTACAAGAACCTATTTTAAAGTTATATAATCTGGTCTTCATTAATTATGTATAATAGCATGTTTATATTTGACATTATATAAATTGCTTTAAAATACTGGTATATAGTAAATTAAATAATATGTATTGTTCGTTTTTAACGTATGTTGCAGAAATGTAAGTGATTGATTATAATTAACCTTTGATGAATGGTTTTAAATAATTGATTATGTGAATTTTAATGTTTTTATATTGTATGGTATTCATCAATTTTTTACAATATGACATATAGTCATAACTTCAATTAACATATTTTCAGAATTTAGAATTTTTCTAATTAATGTTCTAATCTTTTACGTTGCACTACTCTAAGGTTAAGCTGTTTATGTTTACAAAATTGTAGCACTTTAAACATGTCTTTTTACTTTATTATCACGGAAAAAGTGTTCTCCTTTGTAAACAATTGAGTCGTTTTAGTATTTAGAAATGTATAATTATACCAGATAAAGGTTTTGTGCTATTACAGATACAAATTACTGCGTTACTTTTCTGGATGAAATTAAATATTCAATTCTCAGAGGCTTAAATTTTTAATATTTGTTTTTATTTGCTTGATAATATCTAAATTGATAATTTACCAATGGAACTAAAAAACTGAATAGAATACATTAAAATCATAGAAATTACATAATATGCGCTCGTTTTCTCTTTTATACCTTGCTATTTTTGTTGGATTTTATTTTCTTACTTGTTTAGGAGCCTATTATAACTTAAAAGTGCTTTTTTCCTATAAAAGGTTTAAAGTCTCTTATTGGGCTTATTCAGGATTATTCATTCTATTATTTGGTTTTTTATTCATTTACCCAAATCAACCACAAAATGCGACAAACTATAATTTCTATCTTTATTTTAATGCTTTTTTATTTATCGACCTTGTAGCAAAATCTGTTTTAAGCTTATTTTTTCTTTTAGGACTTTTTCTTATACGTAAGAAAATAATTTCTTACATGGGACTTATTATTTCAGTGGGCTTGGGCATAGGAATGTCATACGGATTGTTGTTAGGAAGGAATGAACTAAAAATGACAAACAATGTACTTACTTTTAAGACACTACCAGTTGGTTTTGACGGTTTTAAAATTGTTCAAATCTCGGATATTCACCTTGGAAGTTTTCAGAATTCAAATAAGCTACTTTCTAAAGCGGTAAATATAATCAATGAAGTTGAACCTGATTTATTATTATTTACAGGAGATCTAGTTAATAATTTTTCATATGAAACGGAAGGATGGACATCGCTATTTCAAAAATTAAAATCTAACGATGGTAGTTTTTCAATTCTTGGCAATCATGATTATGGCGATTACACAACATGGGAAAATGAAAGTAAGAAAAAGGAAAATTTTGAAAAGATAGTAGCTGCCAGTTCAGAGTTCGGATTTACTTTGTTACGTAACGAAAACAGTATTATTCACAAAGGTCAGGATTCGATTTATATTGTTGGTGTTGAAAACTGGGGGCACCCTCCCTTTCCGCAATATGCGAACCTGGCTGAAGCATGTAGTGATATTCTCGATAATGCATTCAAAATATTAATGACACATGATCCGGCCCATTGGGAGAAAATAAATATTGAAAAAAAGGAATTTCCACTTACTCTGTCCGGGCATACACATGGTTTACAATGGGGAATTAAGTTGGCAGGTATACCATTTAGTCTAGCATATCTAACAAGAAAGAACTGGGGAGGATTATACAATAAAGAAGATAAGTTTCTTAATGTAAATACCGGATTTGGAACCGTTGGGATTCCATGGAGGATAGATATGCCCGCTGAAATAACAATTATTACGCTAAAGAGCGCTGAAGTTAATGGAAAATAAGAAATCAAAATATAAATTATTTGTTTCCGGTAAATATGAGGTTCTGAATCCTACGTTTAGAGGTGCGTAAAAACGAAGAAAATTCATATCTCCTGAAATTTCAACCCCTATAGAAGAAATATCGTCGTGAAAAGTTCCGATTACCTTTCCATCGTTATAAACATTTCCTTTAAGTAATGCAAAATCGCCAAAAAATGATGCTTTTACACGCTGTAGATATACAATTCCAGCGACACTCCATTCGGGATACATTAAGGGCATTTTATAGTCAACACCAAAAACATACATTTGATTTGTATTGTACCTTCCCCAGCCCCTTGGATACCGGAGAATATCAGAAAAACCAAAATGCTCACCATTGTTCTTTTTCTGAACGCCTGTGTAAATTTTTATTCCATGATTTTTCATCATACCCGGTAGAAATAGAATCGATTGCAATGCTGATTGATTTCCCATGTTTGAATCGCCAAACGGTGAATGTTGGTAATAACCGTCAAGGACAAGGCCAAAATCCGGATAAACATCCATTGATGCTTGTTTCAGAAGCTGATGATAGTATAACCTGTAAGTTTGAGAATAAAAATTGCCCTTGTAGAAAATTTCAGGCGTAGATGCGTTATGCTTGTGATTTGTGATTTCCAATTGCATCTCGGGTTGCAACATTCTGCTAAAGATGCCTTTTGACAGGTCAAGGGGTATTTTGATATTCGCTTCCAACTTGGATTGCGTCCAGGTGAAATCCCTAAGTGTAGTGTCCTGATCGATAACTTCGCCCTGTTGATTTAATGTCTGATGTATATGATAGTATTGCGATGCTCTATCTCCTGTACTGATTTCAAAGCTTAACTCCGGGTACCAGCCTTTATAAGTATATCCCGCAAAAAACCTTCCTTTCCGTTCCGTATAATCCCATTTGTAACCTAAAATTGTTTCGGCCGTTCCCAGTTTATTTTGAGACATTATACTAAGGCCAGGAGTAATTTCATAACTGTCAACGTCGACAAATGCCGGAGCCCAACTATGAAAATTTAGTAAATGGGCTGTTTTATTGTATTTTTTTGAATTATAAACGACCGTGTCCTTTATATTAAAATCAGGAATACCCATTTCCTGTTTTGCAAGCTCGTCAGCTAGAAAATATGTGGCTTTAAGAACATTCTCGACAGGTACATAATTCAAGTCATCCAACTGAATGATTTCGAAGCCATCTGCTGTGTAATTGCTTAGCAATATATTTCCACATTCACCGATTGCCGGCGATTCTACTCCAAATCTGGGATCATACAGAAAGTTGATGGTCTTACTATCAAGATTATATGAATAGAGACCGTTTTTCCCGGAATAGCTACTTATAAAAAATAATTTGTTTCCTGAATATGTTAATTGTTTGATTTCGCCCAGATCGATGTTATTTAGAATCTGCATCTCTTTATTTTCCAAATCAATTTTTGCCAGACGTTTGCCCTTTTCTGTCAAAACAACTACTGCCAGCTCATTTTGATTTATCCATTCGGGTGAAAAGAAATAGTTGTTATTTTCCGATTGGAATCTATTAAGCAGTTTCCCATCCGGAATTGAATAAACAGAAATGTAATAATTGCTGGAAAAATCTGCCTCTACAACAGCAACGCTAAACTTATCAGTCGAAATTGATGGACTGAATGATTTAAACTCAGGATAAAATTCTACCAAATTTTTATTTTCAAGATTTAAAAACCGAATTAATGATTTTCCACTGTGTGTCCACCGAGCATCCGGAATTTGCTCTGACCAAACCAAAATATTATCACGGTAATTTACCGATTCATTAAAAATGGTGCCAGGGAAGAATATATTTTTTTCATTTCCATTTTTATCAATTGAGACAAACCTGCTTATTTTATCCAGTGAAGTTTTGTATGATATTATTATTGAATCGTTTAACCAATGATTGTATTGATAACTAGTGAATCTTTTGTTTTTATTTGATATTTTTTGAAAGGGAATTGATTTATAAATATCATCCTGTTTGAGCCACTCCGTTTTCAGACTGTCAAAAACAGAATGATATAACTGAACCTTACTTTTACCTGTTATATTCTTCAAAGTAGAATTAAAAGGAGAAAATGAAAACAAACGTTGTTGTCCAACATTTGTTAAAACAGTATCCCACAATTCACTCCCGTATTTTATTCTGGCACTTCCAACAATATAATATCCCAGTTTGTAATGATTGGGTACGAAATTTTTATATGACCCGTTATATGCCTTGTCATAGGAATAAATGCCTTTTTCAACTACCTGTGCCTTATGTTCCATCAAAAATGAGGGGAAACGTCCTCTTCCGTAGTTACTTAATGCAGTTTCAGTGACCACCGCATCTCCTTCTATAAACCACCATGGTAGATATCCGCCAAAAATAATTGCAGCCCCCTGTTCTCCAAGGATTGCCTTAATTAAACCCGGAATTTTGCTATTTATTTTGTCTACCTGGACGACATGTCTGAATTCATGAAGCGCCAATTGTTCCAACCAATCCTGCGGATAAATTCCCTGATGTGGCGTGGTATAAAATTCAGCGCGTTTAGGTGCCAGTGCAACAAGACCATTAGATTTTACAGTTTGTGTGTGTAATATTACTGATATTTTTTTTGGCTTATGATTGAGAGAATAGCTACCGTAGGTGTATACTTTCTCTAAAACGTGCGTAAGTTTTTGGGCTTGCAATTCATAATAATCAGGATAAATAATCTGGAAGTTTTCTGTATTAATTTGTCTCCACTTTATGGATGCCGGATCTTCACCTGTCTGGAAATACTGGGCGTTTGACAAGAAAAAAGAAAGAATAAAAATAACCGAAAAAAATAGCCTTTTCATTGAAAATTTTTGAGTTTTCCAAAATACATAATAAAATAATCCAAATAAAATAAAAGCCCGGAAAATTTCCGGGCCTTCATTTTACTAAAACTTGTTTTTTGTTTATGCTTCGTTTACCCCTAATATGGGAATTGGATTATCATCATCATTCTGATTTAGAATAGATTGATATAAGGTTGCAAATGCTGAATGTATCCAAATTAAAGAAATTAATATGCCAACAAAAAGTGCTATTAATCCAGCTATACAGATAAAAAAGGATAGGATTGCCATCCAAAATACTTTCCAACCATGGCCTCTTGTCATTTGCCAGCTTTTTTCAACTGCTTTCATAGGCTCAAGATTTTTGTCCATAACAAGTAGAGGCACAAAAACCAGACGACAAGCTATTATTATTCCCGGAATAATTAAAAAAATCATACCTATCATAACCAAAGCAAATACAATTAAATTTGCCAATACAATATTCAAATAATTGCTCCTGAATCCTTCGAATAAAAGTTTCAGATCCGGCTCTTCATTTCTCATGGCCTTGAGAAACAAATATTTCTCTCCATAATTTATTACCGGTGTAAATAAAAAACCGTATGCCAAGCCGAATATGATTACTGGCAAAAGTACAAGGGCACCCCAGCCAATATCACCATTCGCTTTCCAGGTTGCATTTACCGGACCATTTAATATACCCGCAATAATAACAGCTACCAATAAATAGAGAAATGGTTTGTCAAACATTTTTCTCCATCCGTAACTAAAGCTACCACCAATACTTGGTTTTAAACTTAAATATTCCTGTGCATTCATTTTTTTGTTTTTTAATTTCTGTTTTCTGTTAATGTTGACTCAAAATTAGGGCAAATACCAAAAATAACCTTCCAACTTTGGTAGGATTTTGAATAATCACTACTTTGGTAGTTAGCTGTAATACAAGCACCTTTGTAATATTGCCTTTCACTACCAAAGTTGAATTTTATGAAATTCGAAATTTTAGCGTATATAGCCACTTTTATTATTTCTGCCGGACTGGCTGTAATCGGAATTTCAGTTTCATATCAACTTTACCAGGTAAACAAAAAAGCAATATTTCAAATTCTTTTGTACCAGCAGATTTTTCTTTTTTCCTTTTTTATATATGGAATATGGGGAAACATGGTAATTCGTGAATTAATTGCTGATTTTAATATTAGCGTTGAACTTGCCTCTAAACTGGCATTATTTATTCCTATGATTGGTCTGCCGTTTCTGGTAGTAAGCTGGTTTATGCTGGTAAGAATGGGCTTTGATTTTAACGGTCGAAAATTAACAAAACAATTTACTTATGTTTTTTTTCCTTTGTTAATACTACTGCCTTTTTTAGTGACTTTACTTATTCATTTGGAGGTGATGGCGACCCCGGAAAATCCGGATCTTTTTGTTATCCAAATACTACTTGCATTAAATCTAGGTATACATTTTCTTTTTTATTTTCCTTTTATTGTTAGAAGAAGAGAGCAGCAAAAAAAACCAATAGTCAAACTTGAAAATAAATACATTTTTTTTCATTTTATCGGTGTAGTTCTTTATTCTGTTTTATTGAATTTTTACTACCAGTTTGATTATATTTCAACGTGTATTGCTGTAATTACTTTATTTGGTGTAAGTATTTTCCTTCCTGTCTTTTTGAAAATTAAAGGAAATGGAAATCCCATTCAGGAGGAGTTGGTAAGCATAGACTTTGAGGCTTTTTGTGAGTTATATGAAATTTCAAGACGTGAAGCTGAAATAGTGTTGGAAAATTTGTACAGGCAAGACCAATAAAGCGATTTCAGAAAAACTCTTCATAACTTTGCAGACAGTCAAAGATCATACACACAGAATTTATACTAAAACCGGAGTTAAAAGCCGTGTTCAACTAGCCAATCTTGTGCGGGGAAAAGATAGGAGAATAACTATTGCTATTCTTCAAAAAACATATCTTCTTTAATTCGGGAAATCCTGTTTTGTGCATATTCCGTATTTTTCCCGGCACCACCCGCTTCTTTTAAATAAATGGTATAATAATTTAGTGCTAGTGTTTTATTTGAATTATATTCTTCGTACGTAGTGGCTATTTCAAATAAAACTTCATGGTTTGTAGGGTCTTGCTTGTTTGCTTCTTTTAATGCCTCAATGGATTCTTCAAATTTTCGTTGTTGTCCTAAAATTTGTCCCAGATGATGATACATTTCAGGAAGATAGGAAGGAGTAGCTGATTCGATAGCTGCCTTCATATAAGCTTCTGAAAGTTCATATTTTGCCAGCCTTTTGTGATTAAGACTCAGGTAAAACAAAACATAAGGATCATTGGCCACCTGTTGTAAACATATCTCTAATATGGACATAGATTTTACTTCATACCTTTCAAAATATAGGCTAATACCATAATTTAAAAGTGCACTAAATATTGAATCACCTCCATAAGTAAAATAACTTTCGTAAGCTTTTTGAGCTTCCTTGTATTGTTTCGATGTGAAAAAATAGTCGGCCTGCTCTTCAAATAATGCAGGATCGTTTGGAAAATTTTCCATTGCACGATCTATTGTTTCTACAATTTTACCGGAAGGTGGTAATTGTCTGTAGAGTCGTATTAAATTGAGATGTGATGAATAATCACGAGGGTTTACCGATAATACTTTTTCGTACAGATCAGCTGCTTTCAATAGTTCTCTGCGCTGGTAAGCACAATATGCATATTGTTTGTTCCAGTATACATTACTTGAATCGGTTTTATAAATCTTATCGAAAATCTGATAGGCTTTGGCGTAATTTTTTAGATTTATATAATTGCGCCCCAGTTTTCCGGCTAACACTAAATTGTCAGGTTGGATTTGTAAGGCAGCTTTATAATATTCAACTGCATCAACATAATTTCCAAGAAGAGAGTGTGTTTCCGCCAGTTCGTCAATGATTTCTGTATTTGTATTGTTTAACTCATATGCTTTTTCTAATGCTTGAATTGCATCTGAATGCATTTGAAGTTTATTGTAGACCAATCCTTTTTTAAAATAGAGGCTTGCTGTTTCAGATTTATCCAATGCACGATTGATTTCTTGAAGAGCCCTGTCATAATTCCTTTCCAGTATCAAAATGTCAATATTTTCCTGGGAGAATGAATAACAGGTAGAAAAAATAAACAAAACAATACCCAAATACCTTTTGATTATGTTCATGGAAGTTTTGCTTTTTAAAATATTACTCGGATTTAAATTTTTTATTCAAGATTGAAGTTGATCGACAGAGTATAATTAACATTTACTACTTGACCTTTTTGTTCTCCTGGTTTCCATTTAGGAAGGTTACTTACAACTCTCAAAGCCTCTTTGTCAAGTGCAGGATCTACTCCTTCAATAATTCTTGCATCCTTTACAGAACCATCTTTAGTTACTAAAAATGAAACAAAAACCTTTCCCTCTATTTTGTTTTCATATGCAACTTCGGGATATTCAATCATATTTGCAATAAAATTATGAAGCGCATCTTCTCCACCGGGGAATACAGGCATATTTTCAACTAAATAAAACACCTGATCATCCATATATTGCCTGTCCTTATCCTTCTTCATTTCAGCTAAAACAGTATTCCCGAGGCTATCATATAAAATATCAAAATCAGAACTTTCAGACAGTAGTTTTTTAATTTTTTCCAAACTGTTCATTGTTCCTTCAAATTTTAGCTTTTCATCTAAAACAGTAACAGTTATCGATTCATTCTTTTGTGATTGTTTGATTTCAAAAGAATCAGATTGTTCACAGGCAAATACTAAAACCAGTCCAACAGCAGCTACAACACCCAAAAGCATTTTACTGTTTGCAAATTTTGAAGATCTGATTCTGGACATCATTTTTATTCGCTTTTTAATCAGTGAATAATTAAAATTATTGGCTATCTCAAAATTGTAGCCCATAAACTGATTAAGGAGTAATTTTTTATATAACCCCTGTTTCACTCCTGATTTAAGCACGGCTTGGTCTGCAAGATATTCATGATTCTCTCTTACTGCATCACGCAAAAACCACATAAAGGGATTAAACCATTGAAATGCAGTTAAAACTTCCAGTACAATAATGTCGAAGGTGTGTCCCTGCTTTATGTGTTCAAGTTCATGAACAATCATTTTATTGTAGTTTTCTTCCTGTTGAAATGTTTTTCCTACAAAAACAAAATTAAAAAAGGAGAAAGGACTGGTTTCTTTTTCAAGCAACACAAGTTTAAAACCATTACATTTTTGAACAGGACGAATTTTTGACATATAAATTAAGTCGCCAATCCGAAAGAAAAATCTGTAAAGGAAAAAAGTTACTCCCAGCATGTACACCAGGATTAAAAAGTTTTTTGAAAGAATCGCCTTTTCGATGGTTCCCGACAAATCTTTGCCATAAACTGTAACAGCATCAATTAAATTTTTGTAGGGGGTCACAGTAATTTCCTTAAGCAAAATGGGATCCGGGCTGTAGATTTGAAACTTCAGGAAAGGGAGAACAATAGAAAAAAAGATCGAACCCAGCAGAAAATATCTGTTGAGCTTAAAGAATGTTTCCTGTCTGAGAAACAAAAAATAAATGAGAGCCAACAAAGAGATACTTATCCCCGACTCCAGGATAAAATTAATCGCGTAGTTCATTATCAGTGGGATTTTCGTTTTCCAAATCGCGTTTTACATCCTCCACCAATTCATCAAAATCGGAAAGAGTCATATTATCCTCTTTGGCAAAAAACGATACCATTTCCTGAAAAGATCCACTGAAATAATTCCGCATAAAATTTTTCATAAACGATCGGGTATACTCCTTCCTGGACACAATTGGAAAATATTCGTGTGTTTTTCCATAGGCATTGTGGTCAACAAAACCTTTCTTTTCCAGGATCCGGATAATAGTAGAGATCGTGTTATAAGCCGGTTTAGGTTCGGGTATCTCATCAATAAGATCTTTTACAAATGCTTTCTCTTTTTTCCAAAGAAGTTGCATAACCTGTTCTTCCGCTTTAGTTAGTTCTTTCATTTTCGTATTGATTTACTCGAATTTTAATAGTTGCAATATACAAAAACCATACCTAAAAACTACGCGTTTAGTTTTTAAACTAGCATTTTAGTTTCACTTTTTTTACAGATAACAAAAACCTCCAGTCAATACCAGAGGTTCTGTGATTAACAAGTAAAATTTTTACTCGTTTCATAATAAAATAAGAAGTAAGAATTTGCTGATTTTATTTTAGCGTGAAGTTTATAACTGCCTGATAGTAAACTTTCACAGCCACTCCCCTTTGTTTGCCGGGTTTAAATTGTGGCAAACTGTTAATTACTCTTAAGGCTTCAGAATCCAATGCTGAGTCTACATTCCTTAGCACTTCTGCCCTGCTCACATTACCATGTTCATCTACTACAAATTTTACATATACCTTCCCTTGAACTCCGTTTTCCTGGGCAATAACCGGGTATTTTACATGAGTACTAATATAATTATATAATGCCCTTTCTCCTCCGGGAAATTCTGCGGGTTGTTCAATAATACTTGAAATAAAGATTTCCTCTTCCTCAACTTCCTCTTCCTCCTTTGTATTTATAACAGGGGCAATATCGATTATAGTTTCATCGTCTGCCTCCGAATCTTCAATCTTCAGTTCATCTTCAATCACAATATCATCATCAACAATATTTAGGACTTCGACTACTGCCGGTGGTGGCGGTGGCGGTGGCGGTTTTACTTGTTGCTCACGAGTTATTGGAATAAACTCCTCTTCTACTTCCTGTGTCTGAATTTCTCCTAGTGAATTTACTTTACTGGGTTTGGTTGTCCATTCGAAAGCTAAAAGAGTAACACCCAAAGCGGTTACCAATCCAATTAACAGAAACATGTTTCTTTTATTTTCCAGATCGGCTTTTGACGTTTTTTTTTGCTCCATAATCTTTAAATTTAAGTTTGATAATTTTTCTCTATACCGCTCAGACTATATAAATCAACCAATTATTGTAACTATAAATTTAATTTGACTTACAGAACAAACATAAAACTAAATCATTAGTTTTCAAACTAAAATATTAGTTATTTTTATAAATATTTTTTAATGTTCTGATATTAAGAATATTGCAAAACTAAATAATTAGTTATAGGTGATTGTCATTGAATTGAAAATTGGTCTCTATCCTTGTATGCAGGAAATTTTTCTCGGAATTCCTGTATTTCCGAAAATGAGATTTCAAATGTTTGGATTAATTCGGAATTACCAATAAAATGGCTAAGTCCTCTCGGGGAAATCAGGGCTGAATCACCTGCATATTCAATTCCTTTTCCATCCATCCCTACCCGATTCACACCAATACAATACGACTGATTTTCAATTGCTCGTGCAACCAGCAAACTTTTCCAAACGTGGTGTCTGACAGCAGGCCAGTTTGCTACATAGATTAAGACGTCATAATTTTCAGTATTTCTGCTCCATACCGGGAAACGCAAATCGTAACAAATAAGCGGGCATAATTTCCAGCCTTTATACTCAACAATTAACTTTTCATTTCCCTTCGCGTAATGATTATGTTCTTCTCCCATTGAAAAAAGATGTCTCTTGTCATACGTTTGAATATGCCCATCAGGAAAGACCCAAACAAAACGGTTAAATATTTTTCCTTTTTCTTCAATTATTAAACTTCCAACAACAGATGCATTTTTATCACCAGCCAGTTTTTTCATCCAGTTTACTGATTTTCCTTCAACCGTTTCTTTTAGTTTTTCAGGGCTCATGGAAAAACCTGTTGTAAACATTTCCGGCAGAATAATCAAATCGGTTTGTTCTGTTTTTGCAACCATTGTTGAATATTTGGCAAGGTTTGCATGAATATCTTCCCACACAATGTCAGGCTGAATGACTGTTATTTTTAGGTTTTCCATCATAGTTATTTGCGATTATCATAAAATTACAATTCATTTTCTAAATTGAATAATACATCAAAAACAGAATTGACGATATAATATTTATTTATTGATGATTATCTTGTTGAAATTTTACTATCAAGTACTCACTAACTATTTCTTTTTTAATCTTCATGCATTAAGTTCAAAAGGTCGGTCAAAAACCAGTTGTTTATATTTAAGATGAGTTTCATTTTTTATCTTTATACTCTTGTATAATTTAAATCTTTGTATCAACATAAATCAAAACATTTTAACTATGAAAAAAATAAACTTATTATTTCTTTTTCTTTTAGCTATAGTTTTTGTGTCACATGCAAATCCATCACAAAAAACGTTAAAAAATAATAGTTCACAATCTGATGATGAGATTGTTATCGAAAATGGGGGTACAGGTCCCTATTCGGCAATCGCAACTGAAGATACAAGTTTACCGGGTATGACTATATACCGTCCAAAAGACCTTTCTCCATTTTCCGGCAGCAAAAAACTGCCTGTTCTTTTATGGGGAAACGGAGGATGTGCAAATTCTACTGATGGTCATAAAAATTTCCTTAATGAACTTGCATCTCAAGGGTATATTGTCCTTGGAATCGGGCCCTTAAAAAGAGCAGAGAACAGTACTCCGGGACAGGGACAGTCAACCAAAGCAAGTCAGTTAACGGATGCACTTGACTGGATTACCAAACAGAACAGCTTAACTAACAGTGAATATGCCGGGAAAATCGACATTTTAAGCGTAGCAGCACTGGGAATGTCCTGCGGAGGATTACAGGCAATTGAAATTTCAGCGGATCCCAGAATATCTACAACAATAGTTTGCAATAGCGGAGTTCTGAACGAAGCTTCTCCTATGGGAGGAATGCCATCACTCACTAAAGATGATTTGAAAAAATACCATAATCCGGTTCTCTACATTATAGGAGGACCTACAGATATCGCCTATAACAATGCAATGGATGATTTTAAAAGAGTTGAACATGTTCCCATTGTTATGACAAATATGGATGTCGGACATGGTGGAACATACAGTCAACCTCATGGTGGCGCGTTTACAAAGGTTGCTTTAGCATGGTTGAACTGGCAATTAAAAGGAATTGATGAAGATGCGAATGAATTCCTTGGAGAAAATTGCGGTTTATGTGAAGATTCTGAATGGAATATCGAAATTAAGAATTTTTAATTGCTTACAAGAAGTAATACAGTATCCTTGACTTTAAAATCTACAAAAATGAGAATAAAAAATTTTCGAATCGGTATGTTTTTGACGATAATTTTTCTGGTGTTTGTTAATATTGGCAATGCACAAATTGAAAAAATAAGCGAAAATGTTTTGGTACTTGAAAAAGGTGGAACCGGCCCTTATACTGCAATAGTTACTCAGGAGAAAGCACTGCCCGGAATGACGATTTACAGGCCGGAAGATTTATCCAAATTCGGTGACAATCAGAAATTACCGATATTATTATGGGGAAACGGAGCATGTGCCAATTCCACTGAAGAACATAAGAATTTTTTAAACGAAATTGCTTCACATGGTTACATTGTGCTGGGTATTGGCCCACTGTCGACGATTGAAAATCCTGACAGAGAAGTAACAAGGCAAGCAACAAGTTCAAAACAATTGATTTCGGCTCTTGATTGGATAAGTGCTGAAAATCAAATGGCTGAGAGCAAGTATTCCGGGAAGATTGATGTTTCGCAGGTTGCTGTTATGGGGATGTCGTGCGGTGGATTACAGGCCATTGAGGTTTCTGCAGATCCCCGAATTAAAACTCATGTAATTTGTAACAGTGGAGTTAAAATAGCACCAACAAATATCAACGTAGCTAATCCCGGGATGCCTAATCCATCAAAAGAAGCATTGATGAACTTCCACAATCCTGTTTTATACATCATGGGTGGCGAAACCGATATTGCATACAATAATGCAATGGATGATTTTCAGAAGATAAAGCACGTGCCGGTAGTAATGACAAATCATGATGTCGGTCATGGAGGAACATATCGTCAGCCTTACGGAGGGGCTTTTACTGGCACTGCTTTAGCTTGGCTAAACTGGCAATTGAGAGGAGATGAAGAAGCTTCAAAAATGTTCCTGGGCGACGATTGCGGCCTTTGTGAAGACCAGAAATGGACTATTGAAACTAAAAATTTTTAGATATTTCAACTTTATTAAAAAGGGCTGTCTTCGATTTATTCAATAAGACAGCCCTTTCTGATTACATAAAGTTTATAGTCGCCGTGAAATAAAAGCTTCTGCCCGGTGAATATATCGGGCGTTTTGATACATCGCGGACAGATCGGGCAAGATGCTCGTAATATGCAACATCAAAAACGTTTAAAATTCCTGCAGTAAATGAAACTTTTTTTACGGGCAGATAAGTGAGTTTAAAATCAACTACATTAAATGCCGGTGTTTCTGTTTCACCATAAGAAACTGCTATTCTGTCTTGTTTTAATGTTTGTCGGATAAGGATTTCCGGTAATATTTTGTTTTTTAGAAAACTACCTTTTAGAGCATATTTTATTTCCAGTGGAGGTATTTCGGGCAGAGGCTCATTTAAATTTTGATCCTCGCCGTAGGTGTAAAAAATACTCAAATCATGTTTTAGATTAGCACTTATTTGTTGTTTCCAAACAAATTCAAAACCGGTAATAAAAGCTTTATCAATATTTGTAAATTTTCTTACGCCCGGAGATGTTGCCATTGCCGGACTCAAATCCGGATCAATTTCAGAGGAAATATAATTTCTCAAAAAAGATACAAACATATCCAGATTAATATTTGTTTTGGGCGAGTTAAATTGAAAAACTAAATCAGCCTGATTGTTTGTTTCTGGTTTTAACTGTGGATTTCCCAGCATTTCATAAGGGTCGACTCCCACCGGGAAGAAATTAATGTAACGTTCTGAAATCGAAGGACTCCTTTTTGCCCTACCCAGCCAGAGACCAATTGATGCCCTCTCTGTCATTCTTTTTGTACCTCCAAAACTAATGGAAGGATTCAGGTAAGCTGAATTAAGATCCGGGTATACGGAACTAAACCTGCTGTCCGGTTTATCGGACTCTGCTTCGTTGTAATCCAACCTGCCCGAAACTGCTCCGTTTAAGGTTTCATTTCCCCAGTGATACTCTGCAAAAATTCCGGAACGTATAATTTTAGCATCCTGCCAAACATTATCATACAAGGTATTACCGGTCATGGGCCCCATCAGCATTTTACGTGTTCGTTCTCCTTCCGATGACTCAGAACGAAAATCAACACCTGTATAAAGGAAATTGTTTCCAAAATCAAAGCGGATTTCTGTTCGTCCACCAAAATTCAATGTACTTGCATCTGTTTCTGCATCAACCATTCTGGGATTTATTATTTTATCATAATTATCCATTAGGTGATTCACCTTTGTGAAATACATTGTTGTGTTCCAGGAAGTGATTTTCCTGTTAAAAAAATACGCTGTATGTGTTCCGTTTAAAAGCCAGGTATTGTCGTCTCGTAAATCCATTGGAAGCGACGGAAAATCAACATCTTTTGCCCTGTTATTGGATAACAGAATCCCTAGTCGTTGTTTTTCGCCAAGTTTAAATCCAATTTTTGTCCCCCAATTTAGACGATAAAACTCAGCGGGAATTAAAACTCCTTCCCCGTCTTTGTAATCCTTTCCTGTTGAGTATGAGCCGAAAACGCGAAAATCGACAGATTTATCTCTTAGACCTGCAACTCCTTCTGTTCTGAAAACATTTCCGTTGCTCTCATAACTGGTTCCAATACGCCCTACCGGAGTGAATTTCTCACTAAATTCCGGACGGCTACTGTTAAAGTTCAGCGTACCTCCAAAAGCATTTCCATATCTCAAACTGTATGGTCCTTTTAAAACTTCAACCTCAGTAATCATGTTTACAGGAATTTGACTTGAGGCCGGATCCATTCGGTTTGGACACGCTGCTGAAGCTGTCTGTACACCGTCGATTACAAGGTTAAGCTGGTCGTATTTAAATCCTCGCAACACAGGATCAAAACCATATGCAGCACTCTTTCTTACCGATGAAATACCGGCTATGGTCGTTACCAGATCGCCTGCATCGTGTTCCAGTTTATCCTGAGTAGAAACATCAAGGTAATTCGACTCACCAGGTTCAGGATGAATACGATATACAGCTACAGGTGATAATTGATGGGTTATAAATTGAACTTCCAAGAAACCCTTTTCAAAAGCCATTTTCAAGTCTTCAGAATCAATTTCTACTTTACCAAACTGAATATGAGAAAGGAATAAAGATCCTTCTTCTTTGGGTAAAATTGAAATTTGTCCAATGGTATTTGAAAATCCAGATTCATTATGGTAGTTGTAAAAAATGTCTTTTACCGGTTGTTTTGTTTCCTGATTTATAATCTGTATTGTTTTTTCCTGGGAAAACGACAAGCTACTATACAAAATCATAAAAATGAATGTATAATACACATATCGTATCCTGGAATTTAATTTGTAAAATCTCATTCCAAAATTGATTTATATTAATTAATATTTACAGAGGGTTAATCGAATAATCTGATTTTGAAAATGCGAGGTGGATGAAATATAAAATTGACAATTTCTACCTTATACGTTTTGGGAATATAAGTGCAAATTATTAACGGAATTATAGAAATGACAGCGTTTGTTTTAAAATGTTGAACTATAAAATTTAATTCCCGTTTATATTGACTTGTAAAAGGAAGTTCCTCTTTTTTTTCCTCGTGCTCGTTTATTTTCTTTTCAAGCTGACAGCAACCTTTGCATGTTGAGCCTTCAATGTCTTTTTCAATGCACAAATTTTGAGCAATATATTCCTGATTTATTTTGAATGAAAAATAAATTATCAATTCAGAGAACTGAAATGACAATAAGGAGAATAACAATATATACGCAAGAATTGCTTTCAATTAAAACCAGGCTAATTGATTATGGTTTAATCTTAACAAGTTAGAACATTATAAGGTTTAAAAAAAGTAATAGCAGTATTTACCATACCAAATCACAGGCATCAGCAGGCATCCAGTGTGCATCTTTACCCTCCCATTTTACATTGCATCCTATTGGATTTGTTAAAGGTACAGATATTGGTTTTCCTGAAGTCAGTTCATCCAATGCCCGATCCAAGTCGTTAACAGTCATTTTTGAAGTATCCTTTGGATTATCAACTCCCCGACCGGTATAAATCAGTTTTCTTTCTTCATCGAAAACATAAAAATGAGGTGTTCTTAAAGCTCCGTATTCAAAAGCTACTTCCTGTGACTCATCATACAAATATTTCCACGGAAATTTATGCTCTTTCATTCGTTTAACCATATGAGGGAAATCGTCAGTTTCATAGGTATACTTACTGTTCGAATTTATTCCAACAAAATCAACTCCCAATGGTTGGAATCGCTCAACCGTTTTACGCGTTACTTCATCGCTGCCAGTCACATAAGGGCAATGATTACAGGTAAAAAACACCACCAGGTATTTTGAATTTTTGAAATCATTAAGTGAATAGTTTTTACCATCTGTTGCAGGTAAATTAAAATCTTTTGCCTTGTCTCCTATTTGCAGTGTAAATGCCATAATTACATTTTTTATGTTCATATTTTAAAGAAAAACAATCGCGAAATTGTTTAATCCGAATAAAAAAACTTCAGTACTTTTAACCCAATATCAGCTAAATTGTTTGAATAAAAGTAAGAAAGAATACTTAAAAAATGAACAGGGAAAAAGCTCAGATAAAAATAAATCAACTTCGTGAAGAACTAGAAGAGCATAATTACAATTATTATGTGTTAAACCAGCCTGTTATTTCAGATTTTGAATTTGACATGAAAATGAAGGAACTGGAAAAGCTGGAAAGTGAATTTGAATTATTTGATCCAAATTCACCTTCGCAGCGTGTAGGAAGTGATATCAATAAAGAGTTCGAACAGGTAGAACATAAGTATTCCATGCTTTCTCTTTCCAATGCCTATTCAAAAGAAGAAATAAAAGATTTTGACACCCGGATAAAAAAGATTATTGAAACGGATTATGAATACGTTTGCGAGCTAAAATTTGACGGTTCATCCATTAGTCTACTTTACGAAAAAGGATGGCTGGTTAGAGCAGTAACTCGTGGCGACGGTGTTCGTGGCGACGATGTTACAGATAATGTTCGCACAATCCGCTCTGTCCCTTTAAAACTGCGTGGAAACGATTACCCTGAAAGCTTCGAAATTAGAGGGGAAATTTTGATGCCTTTTCATGTTTTTGAGGAATTAAATGCAGAACGGGAAAAGGCCGGCGAAGCACTTTTAGCCAATCCGCGAAATACAGCAGCAGGTACCTTGAAAATGCAAAATTCATCGATTGTTGCTTCCCGGAAACTGGATGCTTATTTTTATTATTTGATTGGCGAAAACCTTCCGTTTGACGGGCATTATGAAAATCTTCAAAAAGCAAAGGAATGGGGGTTCAAAGTTTCCGACGCTATGAAGAAATGTAAAAATTTAAATGAAGTTTTTGCTTATCTTGATAAATGGGATGCAGAGCGGCATCATCTCCCGGTTGCTACAGATGGAGTTGTAATAAAAATAAATTCAAAGAACCTGCAAGACAACCTCGGATTTACTGCGAAATCTCCGCGTTGGGCAATTGCCTACAAATTTAAGGCGGAAAATGTTTCTACAAAGCTACTTGATGTTGTTTTCCAGGTTGGAAGAACAGGTGCAATAACTCCCGTTGCTATTTTAGAACCTGTGCAGGTAGCTGGGACGATTGTAAAACGAGCTTCATTACATAATTCAGATATTATTGAAAATTTAAATTTACATCAGAATGATATTGTTTATGTGGAAAAAGGAGGCGAAATAATTCCTAAAATTACTGGGGTTGCAGAATCAAATCCAATTAATGTAGCTATTTTTTTTCCTAAGAAATGTCCTAAATGTGAAACAGATTTGATAAAACGAGAAGATGAAGCAGCACATTATTGTCCGAATGAGGATAGCTGTCCACCACAAATCAAGGGCAAAATTGAACATTTTGTTAGTAGGAAAGCACTTGATATTGAAGGTATTGGAGAAGAAACAATTAACCTTTTATACAAGAATGGTTTTTTAGAAGATGTGTCAGATATTTATAAAATAGAAGAAAATTCGAGCAAAATAATCGGACTTGAGACACTTAATATTCCCGAAGATGATACAAGTGAAGATTATTTTGAAGCATTAAAAATTCCTTTGGAAAGAGTAATTTTTGCCCATAAAGGAGCACCTAAACTAGAATTCTGCAAATCACTCGTATTTGATTTCGAACCCAATGAAATTGCCAATATAAGTATTGATAATATTTCTAAAAAACTAAAAACAAATAATGAAGAAAGTCGAAAGATTTTTAATTTTATAAAAAAACACGCTCTACTGAAAGACTATCTTGGTCAACGTCCTTCAAATACAAACTATACTTATCCTGAATCGATATTAAGAAAATTTGCAGGGTTAAATAAAGAGACAGCAAAAAGTATAAGTAATGAGTATCAGTTTTATTATTTTTTATATAAAGCAGGAGTTCAAGAAATTGAAGAAAAAGGATTAATCAATTTCATGGAATCACCAAAACTTTCTGCATTTTTCAATAACAAAGAAATTGATCACGAAAGACTTAATCATATAAATAAAGTTAGTATTCAACAAAAAACTTTTGATAATATACTTCGAGGAATTGAGAAAAGTAAACAAATACCCTTTGAAAGAGTGTTGTTTGGACTTGGAATTCGTTATGTAGGTGAAACGGTGGCGAAAAAATTGGCAAAAGAATTTAATAATATAGACAAACTAAAAAGTACTACAGTAGATGAAATGATAGAGGTTGAAGATGTTGGCAATAGAATAGCAGAAAGCGTAAAGAAATATTTCCAAAATGAAAAACATTTAATGTTAATTGAAAAATTGAAAAAAGCAGGGCTTCAACTTGAAATTCATGATAAAGAACCTTCCGAAAATCAAATATTATCAGGCTTAACATTTGTTGTCACAGGTAATTTTGGGTCAAAAGTTATTCGTGAGAATATAAAATTGAAAATAGAAGAATTAGGAGGAAAAGTAACTTCTAGTATATCAAGTAGCACCAATTTTTTAATAGCGGGAGAAAAGGCGGGGCCAGAAAAAATAAAAAAGGCTGATAGTCTAAATATCAAGGTTTTAAATAAAAAACAATTCGAAGAAAAGTTTAATATAAACATATAAGATGGATAACCTCAATTTCACAGCTTTAGATTTTGAAACAGCAACACCTGATCATAACAGTATTTGTCAGATTGGTTTGGTAATAGTAAACTATGGATTTATTGAAAGGAAATTGTCTTTTTTAGTTCAACCTCCTGAAAATAAGTATGCATATCATAACATTCTTGTTCATCAAATTACGCCTGTTATGACAGAAAACAGCCCAAAATTTAATGAATTATGAGATGATATTTCCAAGTACTTGGAAAATCAGCACCTTGTTTGTCACAATGCATCGTTTGATCTTATTAAACTTCAATCAACGCTCTCATTTTATAATATCCCTAATCCAGATTATACATATTCATGCACTTTGGAATTGTTTGGTGGAAAGTTAGAAGAGTGTTGTGAAGAACAAAATATTGAATTTACAAATCATCATGATGCATTATCTGATGCCGAAGCATGTGCAAAACTTTATTTAAAATTTCTTGAAAATAGTGGAGAATTAATAATTGCTAAAACAAAAAATAATTATTTCGCACAAAAGAAAGTTGATAAAAACGACTTGAAACCTAATTTTAATATAGAAAATAAGGATAATCCTTTTTTCATGAAAAAAGTGGTTTTTACAGGAGATTTGATCAACTTTACGAGGAAAGAGGTCGCTCATAAAATAAAAACTATGGGAGCTGATGTTAATACATCAATAAGTAAAAAAACAGATTTTGTTATTATTGGTAGGAATCCGGGACCTTCCAAAATGATAAAGATTAAGGAGCTTGGAATTCCTATTATTTCAGAAGAAGATTTTATTAAAATGCTGGAATAACATTGAATTTCATTTCTCTTCAAATAGACTTTCATTAATCATTTGTTACATTTGCGGAAAGAATGGGAATTAGAGAGAAATACGCAAACAGAAAGCTCTTAAAGTTAGAGATTGCGGCTGAAAAAAGAAAAGCTAAAATTCCATCACTGGATTCGGTGAAGAAAGTGGGAATTATTTGGGAGCCCGATGAAACTGACGCTTACCATTATTTAAAGGATTATTTTGAAAAAAATGGTGTTGTTGTCAGAGGACTATGTATTTATTCTGAGAACGTAGAATTTCCTACCGACACAAATTCATTAACTCCCAAAGATTTAAACTGGTATAAATTCCCCAAACCCGGAACATTTAATAATTTTACAGAGACTTCGTTTGATATTTTATTAATTATTGCTTTAAATCAAAGCATACCCCTGGATTTTATAACACTTACCTCCCAGGCAAAATTTAAGGTTGGTTGGTCTCCTAACGAAAAAAACTTTTTAGACCTGAATATTAATATTGGAGAAAATCAGAATGCAAATGTATCTTGCCAAGCAACAAATTTTTTATCTTGGTCAGCTAAATCAAAAAACAAGTAAATGAGTCAGCTTTTTACAGGTGCGGGAGTAGCTTTAGTAACTCCTTTTACAGAAAACAACAGTATTGATTATGAGTCACTTGAAGTTATTATTAACAATCAGGTGAAGGGAGGAATGGACTATTTGGTAGCGCTGGGAACAACAGCCGAAACGCCAACACTTTCAGCTAGTGAAAAACTGGAAGTTGTGAAGTTCGTAAAAGATAAATCGGCTGGTTTACCTGTGGTAGTTGGAATGGGAGGAAATGACACCCGTAAAATCATTAAACAAATTAATAAATTTGATTTTGATGGAGTTAGCGGATTGCTAATCGTTACGCCATATTACAATAAACCATCTCAGGAAGGAATGTTTATTCATTATTCTGAAATTGCCAAAACAAGCCCTGTGCCCATCATTTTATATAATGTACCGTCCAGAACAGGGGTAAATATTGAAGCTGAAACTGTAGTACGACTAGCTGAAAATTATGAAAAAATTGTGGCGATTAAAGAGGCATCCGGAATTTTATCACAAATAACAAAAATTGGCAAGTATGCACCTGACAATTTTAGTGTTATTTCCGGTGATGATGTGCTGGCACTGCCTATAGTTTCTATTGGAGGAAAAGGTGTTATTTCTGTCATAGCAAATGCCTTGCCCGGAAAATTGAGCGAAATGATTCATTTTGCTTTGGAAGGCAAATTTGGAAATGCACTGGAACTACATTATGAAATGATTGATTTGTTCAAATTGTTATTTAAAGAAGGTAACCCGGGAGGAGTAAAAGCATTGTTGCATCATCAGGGAATAATAGAAAATGTGCTTCGTTCGCCTTTGCACAAAATAAGTGACGAGACTTATCATGAAATTAAGGATGCTTATTTAAAGTTGAAATAGGCGTTTACAGCCGGTATTTTTTGCTTTTTATTTTAATAAACTTGCGGCAAACCATAACATTGGAGCTTGCCCGTGCAGGTCACCGGTTATTCTTGGGCGATCCAGATAATACTGCATATCATCACTTTTCCCGGTTCCCACGCAAATATCTGTTAATTTGCCATTTTCATCTATTCGATCCGTCAATGCATTCCATGCCTTCTGATATGCTGTTACATATTCATTACCTGTAAGAATGCCGCTATATGCTCCTACTTTCATGGCATAGCCAAACATAGCCGTAGATGAACTTTCAGGCCACGATTCTTCTTTATCTATTAATTGCCGCCACATGCCGTCGGGAGCCTGATACTGAAGCAGGGCTTCCATCATCTTTTTGTAACCTTCAAGTATTGACGAATAATGTTCATTTTCTGTAGGTAACACACTGATTAATTCCGTAAGTCCGGCGGCTACCCATCCATTTCCACGTCCCCAGTGAAAGGGAGCCCCTTCACCATGGTAAAAAAGCCCGTTGGGTTGTTGAAGTTTTTGAAGATAGGCATCAATTTCCAAAGCAGCTCTATCCAGATAAACTTTATTGCCGGTTGCTCTGTAGGCCTGAACCTGCAGGCTTCCAATCATGTAAATATCATCAATCCAGTAACGTGTCTGGTTGGTTAATCCATCTTCAATCGGATCTTCCCACTGAATATCGGCAAATCTTTTTCCTTGTTGAAGATTTTCATCGCCTCTCCAACACAAATAAAATTCAAATGGCAAAATTCCCAGAACATTTGCATCAACATGATTTGCCGGCAAAGAGTCAAATGTCGCTATTAAATCTTTATAACGGTCGTCGAGCTGATGAAGCAAAGTTGTATTATTTGAAAGACAGGCCAGCCGCACCGCTCCCATTCCCGCACAAGCCTCAGCATAATGAATAGTTGTTAGCTCCGGAGTTCTATACATCATTATATCCGGTCGAGAAATCAGGTCATTAATAATCATCTCTCCGATTTTTTCGGGAGAATTTTTTTCTGTCCAAAATACATCAGACTTGTCTTTTTTTGAAGTGCATGATGAAGTGCAGGTTAAAACACACAATATGAAAGCAGTATAAACTAAATTTTTCATGATCAACCAATTAGAAAGAATAAACGATAAAAATCCAGATTTTTTGTATGTTCAAAATTAAAAACAAAATGAGTACAAAAAAACTGGTATTATTTAATTTGGAATACCAACATATCAGACTAAGCAGAGTCGAAGTTTGACGCCAATAGCAAGTGTCTTCAGGAATGATCACAAACTCTAATTAAAAAGCTTTTTCAATCCTTCGCCCAGCTTGTTAATCGTATTTTGTAAATCATCTTTTGTGGCATCGGTAATGGTTTTTCGAGTGGCGGAAAGATCCATTTTTACTTCCGGCTTCCCAACAGGGCCTTTTATGACCACTCCTGCGGGCACAACGGTAATATTTTTGTTTCCGGGAATAGCACTTAATATGGATTGGATATCAGAGCCAAAAGCATCGCGCTGGATATTAAAATCAAGGCGCATGTCAAGCAAATTTTCAGCATTCAAACTTCCGGCTATGTTTGTTTCCTGCCCTGCAATTTTTGTTTTAAACGGGCGCAATAAAAGGTTACCATCCTCGACAGTAAAATTGGTTTTAAAGTCATCAACAACCACATGCTGTAACTTCTCCGCTTTTAAAATGCCTTTTAACTGGTTGAAGATATCTGAATTATTTATTTGGAGATTTTCGGTACTGAAATTACCATTTCCATCAACCGAGGCAGGAATGAGTTTGAATTGTTCATTTAGCCTTCCATTCAACTTTAAATTTGTACTGAATTTACCTGTGCTTTGTCCGGCTACCGGCATCATATTTTGCATTCCGGAGAGTGATTGAAATGCTACCGGAATATCAAAATTCAAAATATCAAAACCAAAATCAATAAATGGCTGGTTTTGTGGCGTATTTTCATATGATCCGGTTAGTTTTAATTCACCGTCCAGCATATTCATATTTAATCCGTTCAATATTAATTTTCCGCTTTTTGCAGTAATAAGACCATTAATATTTGAAATAGATATCCTGTTTAAACTAGCCTGCCGGATATTGGAACGAAAAGTAAAATCTATATTTTCCGGAATATCAAAAACCAGTTTTTCAACTTCGTTTTCTTCGGTAGATATTTCTTCTTCCTGAACCTGTATAAGCAATAATTCATTGAGATTTGTATAGTTTGAATTCAACTGCAAATCGCCTGCGAGGACGCCATCTTTAAAAATATAATTCAGGTAATTCGTAATATTTCCCCTAAGGTTAAAATCACTCTGTCCTACCCTTACGTTAAACTGGGAAAGATTGATACTTTTAGGGGAAAAATCAAGGTTACCGCTTGGCACAAAAACAGGAAGAGTAAGATCGGCAGATTCATAAATAAAATTATCAAGTAAAACCACTCCATCCGATTGAATCTTATCGTATTGTTCTTTTTCTATTGAGGAATAGTTTCCTTTTACAAATAAATTTGCATCAACTATTCCTGAAATGTTGACACTATCAAGCGGAATGGCATCTTTTACATGATCAAAATTTACTTTTCCCACAAAAGAACCGTCAAAATAAGGATCAGAAACCAGCTTGTTTAAGGTAAGGGAGAGATCAATCGGGTTGTTTCTGATTTCGGCATGAGCTTCTTTTATTTTAACTTCGGTGAGATCAAGTATTCCCTGAGGCTTATTAATCGAAATATCGGCTTTTATATTTTTTATTTCTTCAGGAAGCTCAGCGTAATGAAAATTGCCATTTGCTATTTTAACCGCCAGTGAAAAGGTTGGATAATTTTCATCATAGTACAAACCGGAAACTTTTCCTGAAACTGTTGCTGTTCCTGAAGTTTCGAAATCTTTTAGATAATCGGCATAATCGGGAGGAACCATAGCCAAAAAATTCTCGAATCCTGATTCTTTGGTACTTAAAGAAAGATCAAAGAACATAGAATCTGACGGCACCTGAATCGTACCAGTAACTTCCAGCGGCAAACGATTAACCATCAATTCATTCTCTTCAATAGTTATATTCATTTTTTCATAATCAATATCCAGCAAAGTTTTTGTTTCAAGCGAAGTATTGGAAATATAATTTTTGCCACCGTACTCTGTCGTAAATCTTTCGACTTTCCCATCAACATTAAGTTTTGCTGAAGTTCCATACATTTCTCCATTAACATCAAAATTTACATCCTCAAAGCCCAGCAACATATTTGCCTGTTTGTCGATATAAAAAACATTGGCATTTTCAATTTCAATTTTTTCAAGTTGGAGATTAAAGCTGTTTGCTTCTTCTCCCGCCGATTCAGATGTTTGGGAAGATTCTTTAGCCAAATCCCAGTTTGCAGATCCTGATTCAGCAACAATCAGATTTAAATCAGGGTGCAATAGATAGATTTCTTCGATACTTGTACCTTCCTTGTTAAACAACTCTTTCAGATTTATTTTAGCTCTTAAAGCTGCTACATTCAGCAATGTATCCTGTTGAAACTCTCCCACTCCAATCACCAACACATTTCCGAGATCCAGCGTAACCTTTGGAAAATCTTTGAAAAGCGACAATTTAAATGTTTCAAAATCAACTTCGGCATTTACCTGTTTGTTGATTGTGGTTTTGGTTTTTTCAAGCAGCGCACCTTTAAAAAAAAGTGGAATCGCGGCCAATGCTCCAATAAGAACTACTATTATGATTAAAATTATAACAATCGTTTTCTTCATATCTAAACCTTGTTTGTTGTGTTTTTAACGGCTCAAAATCTGTTCCTGTTTTCTCTAACCTATTATTGAATCTGCATTTTTTAGAAAAAATTCCTTGTCAAAGTTACGGAAAGAAAAGATTCACAAAAGTTGAGAATTGTTAAAAATATTCAAATATAAAACCTGATTTTGTTGTGATTTGTTGTGTTGTTCTTTAAACTTCTCAGACAAGTAAAATTTCAGTATTTGAAGCAACTTTTTGTTGCGTCATCAGAATTCATTATTTATTGAAGGATGCTGAATCCGACACCTGTAAACAATATGGTGTTTCAGCAGAAGTTAAAGTTCCTTTAGAATAACTCTTCGCAACAATTGTAAAGCAGTCTGACTGGAACGAATAATATTTCTTTCACGATTGTTTCCAAAAACAAATTTTGTCGCGAAAACTTTGTTTTCTCCGGCTACAGCTATCCACACAGTGCCTACAGGCTTTTCTTCAGTTCCTCCATCAGGGCCTGCAATACCTGTGGTAGCAACAGCATAATCAGAGTTTAGTGCCTTTTTTACACCTAATGCCATTTCTTTGGCTACCTGTTCACTTACTGCACCGAATTCCATCAATGTTGCTTCCTTTACTCCCAGAACATTCTTTTTCACTTCATTTGAATAGGCTGTAACAGCTCCTTTGTAATATTGTGAACTTCCGGGCACTGAAGTAATCAAATGTGAAATATAGCCACCTGTGCAGCTTTCAGCAACGGAAAGTGTCTTCTCTTTTGTTTTTAACATCCGGCCAATAACCTCTGCCATGGTTTCATTGTCAAAACCATATATATTTTTCGGAATTATTTTAAGCAGTTTTTCAACTTCGTCTTCCACCTGTTTTTTCAAACTAGTTTTGTCGATTCCCATAGCCGACAAACGTAAACGAACTGACATTGGATTAGGCAGATAGGCCAGTTTTATATTTTCAGGAAGAGAATTCTCCCACTCTTCAAGTTTTAAGGCCAGCATTGATTCAGGAATACCTTGGGTCAATATGGTTTTGTGAAAAATTGCCTTGGTTTTTCCTAGCTTTACAAGTCGCGGAATTATTTCATATTCTACCAGATATTGCATTTCAAAAGGCACACCCGGAACAGAAACAAAAACCGTATCGTTTTTTTCAAACCACATTCCCGGGGCTGTACCGGCTTTGTTGTACAATACGGTACACGATTCAGGAACCAGCGCCTGATCACGATTTAATTTGTTGAGATCGATATTTCGTTTGGAAAACCGTTCTTTTATTTGTGAAAAGGTAGGTTCATGAAACACAAGTTTTGTGTTAAAATAGTTGCAAAGAACATTTTTTGTAATATCGTCTTTAGTTGGCCCCAAACCTCCGGTAAGTACTACCAGATCAACTTTTTCCTCCGCTTTTTTAATTGCTTGAAAAATGTGCTCACTATCGTCGTGAACGGAAGTAATCTGATACACTTCTATTCCGTTTAGGTTGAATTGTTTAGCCATCCAGGCCGAGTTGGTATCTACAATCTGGCCAATTAAAATTTCATCGCCTATGGTTATAATTTCTGCTTTCATGTTAAAAAAGTTTGAAGCCGGAAGCTGGAAGTCCGAAGTTTCATTCTCGATTTCAGTAGCCGGCTGACCTTTTAGTTTTTACTTTCAAATTTCTTAATATGGTTTAAACGCTGCAATAGCGTAGGATGTGAATAATGAAAAAACACATATTTAGGGTGAGGTGTAAGATTGCTCAGGTTTTTTACCGAAAGCTTTTTCAGTGCTGAAGCCATCGCCTCTGGTTGGTAATTTTCTGCTGCAAATGCATCAGCCTGGTATTCATTTTTTCGAGAAAGAATATTCATAAAAATGCCTAAAACAAATGAAACAGGTGAATACAAAATTCCAAAAGCTATCAATCCAATATGGAAATTGGGTTCATCAACTCCCAGCGCTTTACTCAAAACCGGACTGTCAATCAGCAATGAGAATATAAACAGAATTACTCCGGTTTGTATTAAGGAAATAAATAAACCCTGCAATACATGTTTCTTTTTGTAATGGCCAATCTCATGCGCCAGTACAGCCACAATTTCTTCTGTTTTCATGTCATTGATAAGTGTATCATACAAAACAATACGTTTTTTGGCACCAAAACCGGTAAAATAGGCATTGGCCTTGGTCGATCGTTTTGAACCGTCAATCACATAAATATTATCCAGTTTAAAGCCCACTTTATCTGAAAATTGCTGAATAGCGTCGCGCAGTTCTCCTTCTTCCAGCGGTGTTTGTTTGTTAAACAGAGGAACAATAATATTGGAATAAAACATGGTCATAAAAACAGAAAAAGCCGCAACGAGAATCCACGCGTAAATCCAGAACATATCCCCTGTTTTCCCATAAATAAAAATAATAAGCGCCAGCAAACCACCTCCAATCAGAGCTCCCACCAGCCAACCTTTAAAAATATCGAGTACAAAGGTTTTGGAAGTAGTTTTGTTAAAGCCGTATTTTTCTTCAATTTTGAATGTATCGTAAATAGAAAAAGGAATATCGATTATATTGGATGCCAGCATGATAATTCCAAAAAATATCAATGCGGCAAGAATAGCGTTACCGGTAAATCCCCAGGCAATATTGTTTATAAATGCAAATCCGTAAAACAAGAACATGGCAAGTGTTACAACAAAACTTACACTACTTGAAAGAATTCCAAAACGATGATTTTCACGTTGGTAAGCTTGTTGTTGTTTGTATTTCTCTTCATCGTAAATTCCCTTTACCTCCTCGGGTAATGTTTCACTCATGGTTGTAGTGTTGAGGTAATCGAGGTATTTTTCAAACAAAAAATCTAGGACCAAAATGGCTATGATTATCCAAAACAATATTTCGTGCATAATTTAACTTTTGAAAGAAGGAACAAAGATAAGGAAGAAAAGTTACGGGCTAATAAGATTAGAGATTCAAGAATGCCCAAGTAGAAAAAATAACAGGTAAAGAGCACATTGGAATACAGAATATTCATTTATAGAACCGGCATAAAAGATTCATGGCGAAAACTCATTTTCCACACTTTAATGTCATTAAGTACAAACAAAGCTGACCACGTGCCCTTCAAGTCTACTTTTATTCCGTCTTTATCAGTGGATATCCAATGGAATTTCGTGCTAAAATGAGCATTGTTGGCTGACAAAACTTCAATACGAGTATCAGTGTATTCAGCAAAATTAATTTCAAATAAATTGGCGTAAAACTCTTTTATTGTACTTGAAAATGATTCAAATGATTCAAACAAACGACCATTGCTAATTATTCTTGGATTGTTTGTATAGTAGCTCAATGCTTCCTTTGCATCTTTCGAATTCAAATGTTTTATCGCTGTTTCTTTTACTTCAGTTTTTATTTGTAATGCCTGACTATCAGAAATTTACGTATTTAAACTGATTTTATGTGACATATTTTTTAAAAAATTGTTCAGGGATTTTTAGATTTATTTGCCTAACTACTTTTATTAAATTGTCCTATCAATTCAAGGGCTTTTTTTCTGTCTTTTCCCATCACTTCCACTTCAACAGGATCTAAACCACCTGAAGATACCTGCCAGGGCGCAATTGAACCCATAAGTTGATTTTTAAGATTTACCATAATGCCATTCTCGGAAAGTATTTCCTTTACGATTTCAGAATCGATAGGATTTCCCCTGTATACAACCGTTAAATTCAATTCAGCTAGTTTGCTCATGCCCCAAATTTTGATGTATAAATCTACAAAATTTTGAACACATTTTACATAGCCGTATTTGTTAATTCAGAGCAGTAAGATTTTTAAGATAAATGGCACTGCCACCACCAGCTCCCATCTCTATGGATAATTTGGTTTCTGAGTCAATGGTCTGTTTACGAATGTTATATGATTCTTTATTGTTCTGAAAATGAGAATCATTTGCATCCTCGTAAATGGTTGCTTCGTATTTTCTATCGGATGGCAAAAAGCTAAAATCGATGGTGATTGTACGTGCGTCCCTGTTAGTAAGGGAGCCGACAAACCAATTGTCACCTGCTTTTCTGGCCACACTTACAAATTTATCCAACTCTGCGTCAAGTATCTTATAGCTATCAAATTGCGGAGGCATTTTCCGGATACAATCAAAAAGATCATCTTTCTCCAGGTATTCTTCAGGACTATCAGGTAAAACTACCCAGCCGGTATAAATGGTGATTAGTTTGGCAACTTCAGCAACAACTGTGCCTGGCAATTCCTGAAATACTTTTGGTCTTTTCTCAGCAAATGCATCATTTAAATCGAACCAACCGTTGGTATAGTCCAAAGGACCGGCTATTTGGTTTATCAGTACCTGGTTTACCGAAGTTTCAGGAAAATGAGAACGTAAGGCATCAGCCTGCGCATGTCCAAATTCTTTGGTAACCATATTCGGCCAGGTTCTTCTGTCTCCGTTGGGAGGTATTGGCCCGTCGTGAAAGTCAACCATAAGTTTATTTTTGGCGCACAGTTCAATAACTTTCCTGGTTTGTTTGACCTTCTCTTCTTCTGTGCCTTGCATAAATCCGTATTTTACGCCAACCGCACCCCAATCTGAAAACTGCTTCAAGACTCTCTCCAGTCCAAAGTTTTTCGCACCAACGTCGTTCAAATAAAGAATTATCCCCACTCCTTTCGACTTTGAATATTGCATATCTTCTTCAATATCTATTGCTCCTCCTGATGATGTTGGATCGGAAGTTTCGGCAAATTCAGGGCCGTACCAATCGGCATCAATCAACAAATACTGAACATTATTTTCTGAGGCAAAATCAATCATTCTTTTGTGCGACTCGGTGTTAAGCCCGTATACAAATCCGTCCGCGGCCTTATAGCCCCAAACACGCCAATCCCACATCGACCTGCCGGGTTTAATCCAGGAAGTGTCTTCAATTTTACAGGGTTCATTTAAGTTCACCAGCAAGTTTGATTCAACCAAGTCGCCCACTCTCTCTCCCAGCATAAAAGCTCTCCATGAAGTTTTAAAGGCCTCGTTTCGTGAAGAATAGGATATGTTAAGACCAATAGTTTGACCATTAGTTTCCGCATTGAGAGAAAACGGAGCAAAACTGGCTATATCAGCCTCATGAATGGCCATAAAAAAGTTTTCGTCAAACTGCAAAACCGTCGGAATCAACACTTTTTCATTTTGCTCCTGCGAGCGAACTACCGGTCCTAAATTGTGTCTTTCCTCGTTGTATGCCCAGTATGTAAAATCATCTTTAAATGCCAGCTCTGTTAATTCTTTTTCAATTAAAACACTGTCTGTTACAGCTTCCGTGGGAAAATTATAACAATAGGCAAAACCTTTGTCGTATAGTCTGAAAATTACCTGATAGAACAAATCTGTATTTTCAGAATTACTCACATTCAAGGTATATTCGTTGTAATGATTACGGATAGTTAACTGTTTGCCATTTACAGTATTCCATGTTTCGTCAAATTCGTTTTTAGAAAAATCGGAGTAAGAAACATTGCCTGTAAAATCTGTACCGTTTACCTGCAAACCAAAAACCGATTCCTTTAAAAGAGTATCTCCTTTAAAGGATGCTGCTAAAATACTTGTATTGTTTTTATCTGAAAGAGTGATTTGAACCTCCCCGTTTGGAGATTGCATTTTAAAAACATCAGGTTTGGAGCAGGAAAATAGTCCTGTAATTAGTACCAGAAAAAAGGCCGTTTTGATTCTCATCTTTCCAATTTTTATTTATGGCTTTAAAAATAGGCTTTTCTTTTGGAATAGATATCTCATTATCCGTTTATACTGTTTCAAACAAATACATTTTTTATTCACATAAATATTTCCAACAAACGGCTATTCTGTATAGATTATCTTGCAACGCAACTTTTTTGCTCTTTGATCATAATCGTAAAATAAAAACCACTAAAATGAAATTTCATATTTCAATCTAAATTTTATTTTTTCCTATTTACTTTTTTGATTTGGCTGCGAAAAAGATAACCCTAAATCTTTGGAAAACCAAAATTTGCCAATTGTTAATACCCAATTTTCATATTGTTAAAATGTTACTAAATTCATAAAATGCGTCATCTAAAATGCTGAATTGAAGTATTTTAACAAAATAAATCTTAAGGTTACATTTGTAAATACTGTGTTGGATTATTATCTCAGGGAGATTGTTGTTGAAGCTGTTAACAAGACAATATTTTAAAAATAACTTTTATTGAAATTCCTCCAGAATTTGCTGGTGATCAAAGGCAAGTTCCGGTAATTCATTAATAGGAAACCATGCGGCATTTGCGGCATCATCACTGCCTTTTACATCTTGTTTTTCCTTAAATTCAACGAAATAAACAATCGAAATGGTACGATGCCGAGGGTCTCGATCAATGGCGTCGTAGGCTTTAAACTGGGTCATTTGGTTCACCTTTAAGCCGGTTTCTTCCTCCAGTTCTCTGATACAAGCCTGTTCCAGAGTTTCATCCATTTCAATAAAACCGCCCGGAAGAGCCCACTGATTTTTAAAGGGTTCTTTACCCCTTTGTATTAGTAAAACCCAGGTAGTGTTCTTTTCCTTTACATAAACAAGGGCATCAACTGTTAAAGCAGCACGTGGATATTTGTATGAGTACATAGATTGTTAGTATTTAGTAATGAGTAGTGAGTATGGAGTATTTGAGTGAATAGCTGAATAAGAAATTGTTGTGGAGTGTTTTTTCAACATTGATTTTTCTTTTTTATAACCTGCAAACTGCGACTAAAAACTGTTAGTTACTTCTTCCTACCTGTTTTCCAGTGCTTTACTACCAGATAAACAACAGCGACTATAATTACAATATAAATCAACAGTTCAATTCGTTCCATTTGTGCCGATTATTTTCTTCATTACACGCATTTTATGGGTATAACGTTTCGTATCTACGTTAAAAATTCCAAATTGATCGACATTATCGATACGAACTTTCCCTGAAGCATGAATAATTTTATTCCTTTTCCAGATTATACCAACATGAACAATATTTCCCTCTTCGTCGTCGAAAAAGGCGAGATCGCCCGGTTCTGTTTCATCCACAAAACTGATGGCTGTTCCGATTGTAACCTGTTCACTTGCATCACGCGGGATTTTTATGCCTATCATTTTGTATATCACCTGCGTAAAACCACTGCAATCGATTCCAAAAGGAGATCTCCCACCCCACAAATAAGGTGCGTTAAAGTATTTCAAAGCCTGTTTAATGGCAATATTTCTTGGGTCTTTTAATTCTCCGTAAAAAACTTCCCCGTTCAACTTGTATTTGTCTTTGTTAACGGAAAATTCCTTTTTGTAGGGACGCCACACCGGCAAAGTACTTCCTGCAGTGAGCATTAAATTTTGCTCATCGTTAACCGGAATAATTGTAAAAATATCACCGGTGACCGCAATAGGACTTTTTTCAATTTTACCCAGGGTTCGCTGCGTAAGCGGAGTTATCATCTTACTGTCAATCCAGCCTTCGTATCCATCGTAAGCAAGTTTTACATTCGACCAACCTACCATTTGCTCCCTGATTTCAAAATGTTCACCGTACAAAATCTGGGTTACCATTTCACTTTTTTCCGAAGGTTCCTTTCTTACCGGAATAATACTAAGACTGGAAATACCGTAGTTCATCAAAATAATTTGTTAATTTTATTTTGTAAAACAAACAGCGTTGTTTTACCCGATTATTCACAAAACTAGGAAAAATTAGAGTTGGAAAAGCGTGGTATTTATAATTTTCTCAATTCTTTATTCACAATTGAAAATCGGGTTTTTGAGATTTGTAACTTTGTTGGAACTTAATTGATTGTGGAATGAGCAAATTTCGTGAAACATTGGTAAAATATACAAGGGTTATCTATTGGGTCTTTATATTTGTTGTTGCGGCAGGTCTGCTGTTTTTAATATTGCCAGGTGAGCCTAAGTTTAAATACGAATACCAGAGGGGATTTCCGTGGCGACATGAGAATCTTGTTGCGCCCTTTGATTTTGCCATCCTGAAAACTACCAATGAAATTGAAAGTGAAAAGGCTGAACAGTTAAAGGCTCTTGTGCCTTATTTTAGTTTTGACACAACGATTGTAGATTCAAAAAAAGAAGAGCTTAAAAACCGTTTTGATATAAAAAATGATTCTGTTGAAACAAGAGAATTGGAAGTATATCAGATTCTTACAAGTGAATTGGAAAATATATACTCGGCAGGTGTTTTACAACGCTCGCCCGACAGTTACCCCGAACTGGCTGAAAAAACTGAAATAAGAAAACGGACCGGCACCCAGGTTTCAAAAATTGCTATCGATCGAGTCTATTCAGAAAAAACAGCCTATAACGTTGTAAATGCTGCGTTTGAGACGCTGAAAAAAACCTACCCTGGTTTAAGCGGCCTTTTTGAGAATATATCCATAGAAAATTATGTTACCTCCAATTTGACTTATGATGCAGTCACTACACAAAAGGAAATTGATGAAATAGTGGAGAATATTTCAACAACTCGTGGAATGGTTCAAATGGGTGAACGAATTATACTCGAAGGTGAAATTGTAACCAGTGAAAAATTCCAGATTCTTGAATCGTTAAAGGCCAGTTTTGAAAAGGAACGTGGTCAGGGAATTGATCGCTACACGGTTTCAGTTGGAAAAATTATTTTAATTCTGTCGTTGCTGGGTTTGATTTTTACCTTTCTATACATTTATCGTCGCGACATATTAAACCGATTTCGAAGACTCCTGTTTCTGATCTTTTTTATGGTGAGTATGGTTTTTCTTGCCAGCGTTTTTAATTCCTTTCCGAATTTGCATATTTATCTGGTACCTCTGGCGATATTCCCTATTGTTGTCCGAACGTTTTTTGATTCGCGAACTGCAATTTTTATGCTTATTGTAACAACTCTTCTTATTGGCTTTTATGCGCCAAATAACTATGAGTTTATTTTGTTACAGGTAACAGCAGGGATTGTTGCTGTTTTCAGTTTAAATAAAATGCACAGGCGGGTACACCTTGTTATTGCTACACTTTGGGTATTTCTGACCTATTTGCTGGTATATTCTGCTCTCAACCTTATTCATGAAGGTTCGTTTATGACTTATAATTATAAAATGTTACAATGGTTTGCTCTGAGCAGTATGCTTATTCTTCTGGTTTATCCTTTGATTTATATTTTTGAAAAAATATTTGGTTTTATTTCCGATGTTACTTTAATCGAATTATCAGACAGTAACCAACCTTTACTAAGAAAATTAGCCGAAGAGGCTCCGGGAACATTTCAACATTCTATGCAGATTGCCAATCTGGCCGAAGAAGTCATTTTAAAAATTGGCGGAAATCCATTTTTGGTTCGGGCAGGTGCTTTGTATCATGATATCGGTAAAATAGCCAAACCCAATTTTTTTATTGAAAATCAGGCCATTGGCATGAATCCTCACGACCAAATGAATCATAAACAAAGTGCAGAAGTAATTATTAATCATGTTCAGAACGGGGTTAAAATGGCCCGGAAACATAAATTGCCTGATTCACTTGTTGAATTTATTGCCACCCACCACGGAACCACAAAAGCAAAGTATTTTTATCTAAAACACCAGGAAGAACATCCTGAAGAAAAAGTGGATGAAAGTTCATTTATATATCCCGGTCCGCTTCCGGTAAGTAAAGAAGCTGCAGTTGTGATGCTGGTCGACGGAATTGAAGCTGCCTCCAGAAGTCTGAAAGAAAAAACACTGGAAAATTTACGTGAGTTGATCAATAATATGATCGACCAGAAAATTACGGATAAGCAGCTAGATCATTCTAATCTTACATTTAGCGACATAAATATTATTAAAGCAACACTTTTGGAAAAACTGATAAATATTTATCACATCAGGATTGAATATCCTAAGGAAAAAAAGGAATAATTCTGTTAGATTATTATTTATAATAAACCATATTTTTCCGCTTGATTTTATCTAAAAGCTGAACTCCCCTGTTGTTTTTTAAATGGAAAATTAACTGATTTGGTTTATCAATATGGCTTGTACTAACGGGAATTCGTGAGTCGCCAGATGGCAAAGTTGCTGTAATAACTTTTTGTTTCTCATTATTTTCTTCAATTCTTACGGGCAGCATCACTTTTCTGAAGATTATTGAATCAAACTGTACTTCTTCAGCCACGTCATCCATTACAATTTCTATTGTTGTACCTCTTTCATTTTCATTAATCACCCAGGAAAAATAAAATGCATCTGAAACTTTAAATGGCATGTTTGTTGTTTTCTTTTGTGAAACACATGCAACATTTAAAATTATTAGCGTTATAAAAAATATCAGACTCAGGTATCGCATATTGAGAGAATTAAATTTTAAGTACAAGTACAAACAGTTTGCCAAATTAAGAATGTTTTTTTTTAAATTTTGGCTTTAAGATTTAAGTAATGAGGGAAAAGAAAGTTAGAATATTGTGGAACGCCGGTCTTATTTTAATATTGGCCCTACTCTACACAGCTTGCAAAAAAGAAGATCTGGTCCCCGGACCAAACGAGGAAATTCCTGAAGCCAATGAGGTAAATAAATTTATATGGGAAGGATTGGCTACTTATTATTATTGGGTAGATGAAGTACCTAATCTTGTTGATCCCGCCTTTGAGAACAAAGACAGTTTAAATGCATTTTTAAACACCTATGATGATCCGGAGAATCTTTTCTATGATCTCCTTTATGAATATGGTTCCATTGACAAATGGTCTTTTATTGTTGATAATTCACAGGAAATTGACAACTGGTTGACCGGTATTTCAGAGTCGATGGGTTTTGATTTTATGCTTAAATACATCAGCGAAAGCAGCAATGATGTTTTTGGCTATGTGCGTTATGTTTTGAAAGGTTCTCCTGCCGATCTTGCGGGTATAAAAAGAGGTGATTTATTTCTCACTGTAAACGGAGTCCAGCTTACGGCTTTAAATTACAGGGAATTGCTGTTTACACAAAAGACCTATACACTTGGAATGGCTAAATATGAAAATGAGACATTTTCAGCAAATGGCACAGAACATATAATGACAGCTGTAGAATTACAGGAAGATCCAATTTATCTGGATACTGTTTATAACGTCAATGACATGAATGTAGGCTATTTTGTTTATAATGGTTTTACTTCGGCTTATGACCAAAACTTGGAAAATTCCTACGATATTTTACTGAATAACACAATCACTAAATTTAAAAACCAGGGGATTGATAAATTAATTCTCGATTTGAGATATAACGGTGGAGGTTCGGTTCAAACCTCAATTTATCTTGCAAGTATGATTTTTGGCACAAACTCAGGACTGATTTTTGCCAAATACAAGTATAATGACTTACTCTACCAGTATTTTAGTGAAAAGTACGGGTCGGATTCCTTTAATTACTATTTCTCAAACACAATTCCAAGGAGAAGCTGGGATTTGGAAGATGCTGAAGGTAATTTTATCCGAACCGTTGAAACCCCATCTACACCGATTACAAGTCTTAATATGAGCGAATTAATTGTAATAACATCTTCAAATACAGCATCGGCCAGCGAATTACTTATTAATGGATTGGAGCCTTATATGGATGTTGTTCAAATTGGCACTAATACTACCGGGAAAAATGTTGGATCGTTTACTATTAGAGACTGGATAGATGAGGAAACTGTAAATCCAAATCATAGTTGGGCAATGCAACCGATTACATTAAAAATTGCTAATTCTGTTGATTTTTCAGATTACACAAATGGATTGCCACCCGATTTCGAAGGAAGGGAAAGTGTATTAAATTTAAAACCTTTGGGTGACACCGATGAAACTTTACTAAAGATTGCATTGGATTATCTAAAAGGAAACATTTCTAAATCAGCAGCTTTCAGAGATGATGTTCAGTTTAAAACACTCAAAAGTTCAAAAGATATTTTTGGAATTAATAAGGAAATGTATGTGGACCCGGAGATGATTCCTTTGGAAAATACGAGAAAAGTTTCCGTTAATAAAAGATAAAAAAGAAAAGGCTACTTCAACAAGTAGCCTTCTTAACCTAACTAAACCAAACCATATGAAAAAACTTATCGGCTACTGATCAGCCGATGAAAATATTATTATTAAATTTAATTACTTGTTACAGATCCTACGCCTTCAATATCTTTTGTTACATGAGGATTTCCCCTGTATTTAATTTTGCCAACGCCTTCAATTTTGGCATATAATTTTTCGGTTGCATAAACACTTCCTGTACCTACACCTTCCACTCTAAATGTAACATCTTTGGTCTTTAATTCGTCTGCATCAACATGCCCTGCCCCTGAAACCTTAACATCAAGCGTTTGTGCAACGCCGCTTAGCTCAAATAAAACACCACCTTCACTTTCAATTTCTACATCTTCAGCTTTAATATTTAGTTCTATTTTAGCTCCTCCTTCCACATGCATCGAAAAATCATTCAAATCAAGGTATCCTCTTGTTTTTAATCGTACTCCCCCTTCAATATAAACTCTTTCCAAATCTTTGAACGTAACGTATAAATTAATCCTGTCGAAATTGAAATGTTCGCGATTTACTTTCAGCCTCAGAAAATCAGTATCATTATCAATATCCAAATAGTCAAAAGCGTCATCATCAGAAGCTTTTACCAACAAAGAATTTTCATTGCCCTGAATGAGATAAACCCGATAACCACCTTCCAGGTAAATTTCATTAAAATCACCTAATTCATAAGTTCTTGAATCCCAATCATCATCATTCTGTGCATTAACAACACCAGAATAAACAAATAATAAAAAAACAGATATTATACTAAGGTGTTTCATGGCTTTAAAATTTACATTTCAAAAATAAGTGATGGAATCTGTATCTTAATTCTATTTTCGATAAACAGATGCAATTTATAGACGAATAATAGTATTCTTTTATTTTATGGCTTTAGATTTTTTTCTGGATTCAATTTTCGCAAATAAATTAATCCATAGACTATCAAACCGTAGATAACTGCAACAATAAATACGTCCAAAAAAATGAACGTTTTAAACTGGTAGAATAAATATACCAGATACACAAGCGCAAAAAAAAAGTATGCCGAAAAGTAGGCGAAGTAATTTTAAATTTATTTTACGAATATTCTTCGAGGCAAATATGATCCATAAAACACCTCCAATAGTGACAAAACTCCCCTCAACTTGAGCTCCTTCATTTAATTTCAATATTCCGAAAATCACGGGAATTACACCTGTAATTAAAAGGCCACGTGTTATACTTCTGCTGATTTTTTTCTTTTGTTGTTTGTCTTCGATTTGGGGAAACAAAGTTTTTTTAAGCGGTTTTGTGCGAAATTCTTTCTCCAACAGGTCATCTTCTGAATTTATCAATCCGCGTTTTAGTGCTTCAGAAATAACTAAACGTGCTGCTTCAGGCTGATAATGATTTCTTTTCTTCAAGATATTTAGAATTTCAGCATCGCTGTATTCAGGAATCTGAACAACAAAATTTGCCTTCGTATCTTTTAATTTTGATTTTCCCCACATTTTAAGATAATTTTATACCTCATTTAAAAATGGAATAATAAAACTTAAAAACCAACATCTAAAAAATAAATCATGAATAATTTTGAGTATAAAAATCCTGTAAAGATTATTTTCGGAAAAGGATCTATTCCAGCAGTAGCCAATGAAATACCTGCCGGAGCAAGAATTTTAATGACTTACGGAGGAGGAAGTATCAAAAAAAATGGCGTGTACGAGCAAGTTAAGAATGCAGTAAAAAACTTTGAACTTTTTGAATTTGGAGGAATTGAACCAAATCCTCATTACGAAACTTGCATGAAGGCTGTTAATTTAGTAAAGAAAGAAAAAATTGATTTTTTATTGTCTGTTGGTGGTGGTTCTGTGCTTGACGCAACCAAACTAATTGCAGCGGGAGCTTTATACGATGGCGATCCATGGGATTTCCTGGCTTATGACATAAAAAAGGAAATTGAAAGAGCTTTACCCATTGGGGCAGTACTAACATTACCAGCTACAGGATCGGAAATGAACGGAAATGCTGTTATTACAAAAGTAGCAACCCAGGAAAAATTTGCTTTCAGGGCTACTCCAACAATGCCACAATTTTCAGTTCTTGATCCTGAATGTGTTTTTTCATTGCCAGACAGACAAGTGGCAAATGGCATTGTTGATGCTTTTGTACACGTAATGGAGCAATACCTAACGTACCCGGTAAATTCTCCAATCCAGGATCGTTTTGCAGAAAGTATTTTGACAACGCTTATAGAAGAAGGGCCAAAAGTGTTAGCAAATAGAAAAGATTATGATGCTGCTGCGAATTTTATGTGGAGTGCTACCATGGCTTTGAACGGATTAATTGCAGCCGGTGTCCCGGAAGATTGGGGAACCCACCAAATAGGACACGAATTAACAGCATTCCATGGAATTGACCACGGTCGAACGCTGGCCATAGTTTTACCCGGAATGATGAATATTAAAAGAGAAAGTAAAAAAGATAAAATTTTGCAGTATGGCGAACGAATCTGGCGAATTACGTTAGGAAGTGATGATGAAAGAATAGACAAAGCGATTGATGCAACGGTGAAATTCTTTGAATCATTAGGGGTACCCACTACTCTGCCCGAATATGATGTTCCCGAAGAATCAATTGGAAAAATAGTTCAGCGTTTTAAAGAAAGAAATACCAAATTAGGAGAAAACGGAGATGTTGATTTTTCAGAGGTTGAAAAAATTTTAATAGACAGATTATAATTTATTAAAAAAAAGGATTCCTGTCGGTAAAACCAGGAATCCTTTTCTTCAGACAGCTTGTACTGTTTCAACAATTTCCTGTCCTTTTTTAATTGCCTCCAGATTTAGAGGAATTAACTTATGATATCTTTCAGGTAAAGATTTTTGCAGTCCTTTTTCCACGTTGTCCAGGGAAAGAATCGGCCTAACCTTCAGGTAACTTCCAAAAACAATCATGTTAAAAACTTTCGGATTTCCCATTTCAACCGCTGTTTGGGTTCCTTCAACTTTGTAAATATTGATGTCGGTACGTTTGGGTGGATGAATTACACCGTTGGGATCATACAATAAAGTTCCCCCTGGCTTAACCGTTTTTTCAAACTTATCCATACTTTGCTGATTCAGGATAATCGCAGTATCGAATTCATGCAAAATTGGAGAACTGATTCTCGTATCACTTACAATTACGGTAACATTGGCTGTACCACCACGCATTTCCGGTCCGTAAGACGGGAACCAGGTTACTTCCTTGTCTTCCATAATGCCTGAGTAAGCAAGAATTTTTCCCATTGAAAGTACACCTTGACCACCAAATCCGGCAATTATAATTTCTTCAGTCATAATTTTTGGTTTTAATTTTTTGATACAGGTTCACCTTTCACTCCATCCTTTAAATCGCCCAATGGATAGAATGGGAACATATTATCTTCCATCCATTTATTGGCAGCAACCGGAGTCATTTTCCAACCCGAATTGCACGTGGATACAACTTCTATGAAAGATGTACCTTTTTTCTCCAGAACATTTTGAATGCCTTTTTTTATGGCTCTTTTACATTTTCTGACTGCGCCTGCGTTATGAACAGCCTGCCGGGTGACGTATGATGTTCCCGGAAGTTGAGCTATCAACTCGGTAATTTTTAAAGGATATCCGTTTAAGTCTGCATTTCTTCCGTTTGGAGTTGTTGAGGTAACCATTCCATCGAGAGTTGTTGGTGCCATCTGTCCTCCCGTCATCCCATAGATTCCATTATTAATAAAAACTACCAGAAAATTTTCTCCACGGTTGCAGGCGTGCATAATTTCACCTGAACCGATTGATGCCAGATCACCATCACCCTGATAAGTAAAAACGAATTTATCCGGATTTAAACGAGCGACGCCGGTAGCAAGCGCAGGTGCTCTTCCGTGGGCTGCCTCCTGCCAGTCAATGTCTATGTAATTATAGGCAAAAACGGCACATCCAACGGGTGCAATTCCAACTGTTTTTTCCTGCAATTCAAGCTCTTCTATTAACTCTGCAATGATTTTATGAACTACGCCGTGGGAACATCCCGGGCAGTAGTGCATAATTGTATCGGTCTGAACTTTTGATTTATCGTAGACCAGATTTCCAGGCTTAATAATATCTTTTAACTCCATAATTAATCTCCCATGAAAATTTTTCTTCTAATGCATCAACTACCTCGCCAGGACCGGGTATTATCCCTCCCATCCGGCCAAAATATTCAACCCGGGTGTTTTTTCCGGCTTCATATACAGCGAGTTTAATATCTTCTATCATTTGTCCCGCGCTCATTTCAACAGATAAAAATCCCTTTGCCTTTTCAGCCATTTTGGCAATTACCTTATTGGGAAAAGGGAAAAGTGTTATCGGTCTAAGTAATCCAACTTTTAAACCCTTGGCACGTGCTATTTCAACCGATTTTTGACAAACCCGCGATGATGTTCCAAAAGCAACCAGAATATATTCAGCATCGTCGCACTGAATAGCTTCGTATCTGACATCCTCTTCTTCCATCTGCTTATATTTTTTCTGAAATTTTTGGTTTCTTGCTTCCATCTTATCAGATTCCAGTTCAAGAGATGTAACTACATTTCGAGCCCTGTCAGCAGTTTTTCCAATTGTAGCCCAATCCCCTGATATATTTTTGATTTCCTTATCTGTCCAACGTGGTTTGAAATCTGCCAGTTCTACTTTTTCCATCATTTGGCCTATTGCACCATCAGTTAAAATCATGGCCGGATTACGATATTTAAAAGCCAATTCAAATCCCAAATCAACAAAATCATTCATTTCCTGAACAGAAGAAGGTGCCAGCACAATCATTTTATAATCGCCATGTCCACCCCCTTTTACAGCTTGAAAATAATCAGCCTGAGATGGTTGAATGGTTCCTAATCCCGGTCCGCCGCGTTGTACGTTGACAATTAAACATGGCAATTCGGCACCGGCAATATATGAGATTCCTTCTGTCATCAGGCTAATTCCCGGACTTGAAGATGAAGTCATTACTTTTTTGCCGCTTCCTGCTGCACCATAAACCATATTGATTGAAGCTACCTCACTTTCAGCCTGTAAAACTGTCATCCCGGTTTCATTCCATGGTTGACGTGCCATTAAAGTTTCCATAACTTCCGACTGAGGTGTTATGGGATAGCCAAAATAACCGTCACATCCACAGCGAATGGCGGCCTCGGCCAGCACCTCATTTCCTTTCATTAATCTTAATTCTCCCATATGTAATATTTTGATTTCAATAGTTCTTTACAAAATAAACTCTGTTCCATATGAAGGATGTTATGCAATTTTGACCCTGTAGATAGTAATACAGGTATCCGGGCAAACTACACCGCAATTTGAACATCCGATACAATTTTCAGGATTTTCCATATATGAATAATGATACCCCCGGCTGTTTACTTCTTTGTGTAAGGCTAAAACATCATGAGGACATTCGTTTACACATATACCACATCCTTTGCATCCCTCATTATCAACAACAACTGCTCCTTTAACTTTTGCCATTTTTATTGTTTTTCAGATAAATTTAATAAGCTTTCTCATCAAAAAAGACCATAAAAATCAGGTTCTCGGCAAATAATTTTTTGTGATTGGAATCTTTAAAATAAAAGGATTATTTCATTTCAGATTATAGTTTTACCACAACAAATTATTTTAGTTTGATTTTCAAACAAAACTATTTTATCGAAAATAAAAAGGATGCAACTAATGTTGCGAATTTTAAATTTTATAAAGGAAACGGGTTAAAATGTTTCGGTGAATCCCAAGATAAGATGCAATATGCTGACGTTGTAACTTGGCTCCCAGCTCCGGATTTTCAGTGAAAAATTTTCGAATTCGTTCTTCAGCATTTAATGACTGAAAAGAATGGATACGATCCATGGCCTGAATATAGCTTTCTTCTGCCAAAATTCGAACCGTACGTTCAAACATCGGATTGGTATCAAGCAGCGTTTTGAATTCATCTTTTTCAAAATATAAAAGTTCCGAATCTTCATATGCTTTAATAGATTCTGTTGAATCTTTACCGGAATAGAATCCCCGGTGGTTACTTACAATAAAGTTATTGGGGGGGAAGAAAAATCGTGAAATCCATTCTGTACCGCTATCAGCAACATATGTGGCATATAAAAGGCCATTAATCAAAATCCCAATCTTGTTTGTTTGCTCTCCATAATCAATAAAGCATTCCCCTTTTTTTAACGTTACAGGTTCATGCTGCAAAGTCAATTTTGATATGAGTTCAAGAGTAAGATTGTATCGGGATATTACTTTATTCTTATCCATCTTCGGAGTTTACCTAGTTTTTGAAAAAGTTTTATTAAATGCCTTTAGTCTTTCTTCTAAATCTCCAAATTGTTCCCTTTTCACAAAAGAAACACAGGCTCGTATTCCTTCTTCTTCACTACCGGTATTATCAAGCGCGATGGCACTAATTCCAAAATAAATAAGATTAGCGACCAGTTCGTTTCCAGTCATTCCAGGATAGGATATTGTAAAGTAGAATCCGTCAGCAATAGGTTGGTCAATATCGTTTTTATATACAATGTCAAATCCGCTATCAAGAAATAAATGTTTCATTACCCTTGCCTTTTCACCGTATTCTTTAACACCGTCAACATAATTGTATGAACCTTCATTTACCGCTTTTAGCATTGCTGTTAATGCCCATTGAGCTGAATGACTGGTTCCTGAAGAAATGGAGTATAATAATCGTAATGTGATTGTACTTCCAAATGTAGTGCTCTGAAACCTCTTTTGCAGAACGGGATAATCTCTGTCAAAAAGTGATTCAGGAATTATCATAACACCAATTCTCTGGCCTGCATAGGAAAATATTTTCGAACTGGAAATAAAAAGAATATAATTATTTGTAAAATTTGCTACTGTTGGCTGATATGGTGGTTCTCCCGGCTTCGACAAATCCCTACGGAAATCCATTCCAAAATATGCCAAATCTTCCATTACAATAAAGTCGTATTTGTTGGCCAGTTCTCCTATAATTTTTAATTCGTCTTCAGTAAAACAAATCCAGCTTGGATTATTTGGATTGGAATATATAACAGAGTGAATATTTCCTTTGGAAAGGTATTCTTCCAGTTTTACTCTCAATTTTTCACCGCGGTAATTAAAAACATCAAATGTTTCATATTTCTGCCCTAACACGAGCATTTGCTGTTTTTGCACAGGAAAGCCGGGATCAATAAAAAGTGCTGTATCTTTTTTATCGTCTAAATTATTCGCAGCCAAAAAAGCCACATAAGTTCCCTGCATTGAACCAACAGTAGGAATACATCCCTTCGGATGTACTTCTATATTCATAAAATTTTTGACAAATCTGGCAGCTTCTTCTTTAAGTGGTTTAATCCCATCAACCATAGGATAAATTGCCCCAACACCCCTCTTAAGCGCTTCAATTTCAGCATCGGTTCCTACCTGTACAGGAGGAAGTCCCGGGACCCCCATTTCCATTCTAACATACTTCACATTGGTCTCTTCCTCAATCAGATTAACCAATGCTACTATTTCACGAATAGAAGCCTTTCCAACTTCGGGGATACGAAGCTGTTTTATTTTTTGATCAACAACTGTTTTATTTATAGGTGAACCAGACATTGTAAAATGATTAAAAGAATAATCTGCACAGAAACAAATTATAAAATGAAACCCAGCCTAAAAAAAGGGAATATTATATTTTATTCAGGATTAAAATCCAAATTCCGGTCGAATTTGTTCTACCCAGTTTTTAACCCTCTCTTCTGTCAGTTCAGGTTCAAAATCTTCGTCAACAGGCAGTCCTAAAAATTTACCATCTACTACTGCCTCTGATTCTTCAAATTCATAATCTTCAACCGGAACCTGTCCAACCAGAGTACCACCATTTGCAATAATTTCTTTAGCAAGCAAGCCAATATGATCGACAAATGTTGCAGCGTATGTTACATGATCTCCCAATCCGAAAATTGCCAATTTTTTCCCCTCGTAATTTGTTTTATTTATTTCCGGCAAAAATTTAGCCCAATCAGCATTGTTATAAGTAGCATGCCATGTTTCTTTTCCTACTGTTGAAATACCGAAAATAATTTTATCATATTTTTCCAAATCTTTAACCGTAGCATCTTTTACCGGAACCATTTCTACTTTATCTTCACCAATGGCATCTTTAACTTTATCGGCAACTCGATTAACGGCGCCTTTTAACGGACCAAAGAAAATTGCAATTTTACTCATTTTAATTTTGGTTTAATTTTTTGTTATTGATCATGCATATCTATTCCGCCACGAACATACTCACCTAGTATGGAGAGGCTCGAAGCACTTTTTAAAACCTGGTGGATTGCACGATCGTAATTCTCCAGTTTTTCCCATTCAATATCAACATGAATGGTATATTCATTGGGTTTCCCAATAATGGGAATCGATTGTATCTTATTCAGGTTAATTTTATTTTCAGCAAAAATATTTAAAACACTGGCCAATGCTCCGTAAAAATGACCAACTTCAAAACAAATCGATGCTTTATTGGTACCTTTAGTCGGATTACCATGTTTAGACAAAATTAAAAACCGGGTATAATTTTTTTTATTGGTTTCGATTCCTTTATCAAGTATCTGGAGCCCGTAAAGTTCTGCCGAACGTAAATTACTTATGGCAGCTGCATGCACTATTTTTTCATCGCTAATCAATTTTGCAACCTTTGCATTATCTCCCAACTCCTTTCGTTCAACTTTTGGAAAATATTTTTCAAGATATTCATTACACTGTAAAAAAGAAACCGGATGTGAATAAATCTCCTTTATATCTTTCTTTTTAACACCAGGCAAAACCATAAGGTTCATTTGTATATGTATGTAAATTTCGCCAATAATACGTAAATGATAATCTCTAATTAAAGAATAATTTTGCAGCAAACTTCCTGCAATTGAATTTTCAATGGCCATAACAGCAATATCAACATTATCACTGTCTATTAATTCACATACTTTTTGAAAAGACCGGCATTCAACTACTTCAATTTCCTCTTCACCAAAGTATTTTATTGCTGCATCTTCATGAAATGATCCTGCAATTCCCTGTATCGCGATTCGTTTCATCCAATAATTTTTAATGAAGCCAAAGATACAAATTCTATAATAAGAATTTCTAAATAGCCAATTTTACTTTCCTCCGATAATATTACAATAAAGAATCGCTTTGTAGAAAAAGAAAGTCATCTTCATGATTTTGAAGAATTTCCATGCACTTCTTAATACTTGTCGGCCGAATTACAATAACTGCTGAATCCTGTTCCATAGAAAAAGCGTACATATATTCTATAAAAACACCCTCTTTATTTAAAACTGATAATAACTCTGAAAGGCTTCCCGGTCGGTTAGATGTTTTTGCAAGCACCACCTCGGTAGTTTTTACTGAAAACTGATTTTGTTTCAAAACTTTGCAGGCCTTTTCAGGCTCCGATACAATTAAACGCAAAATACCAAAATCCGATGTATCGGCAATTGTAAAAGCGGATATGTTAATACCGGCATCGCTCAGAATTTGAGTTACTTCATTTAATCTGCCTGATTTATTTTCGAGAAAAACAGATACTTGATTTATTATCATTTCTTCAGATTTTTCGATTATCAATTACACGTTTTGCTTTTCCTGCCGTTCTTTCAATGGTTTTTGGTTCAACCAGCTTAACATCAACAGAAATACCTAAAGTACTTTGAATGTTATTTTTAATCTTTTTCCGAAGAGCTTCCAGTTCTCTTACTTCATCAGAAAAAAACTGTTCCTGAACTTCAACCATTATTTTAAGAATATCCAATGTTCCCTGACGTTCAACAATTAACAAATAATGAGGTTCTGTTTCGCTCATTTCAAGTAAAACACTTTCAATTTGCGATGGGAATACATTTACACCGCGAATAATAAGCATATCATCGCTACGCCCCATACATTTTTCCATACGAACCAAAGTTCGTCCACATTCACATTTTTCATGTACCAGGCGCGTTAAATCACGGGTACGATAACGTAAAATAGGTATGCCTTCCTTTGTTATTGTACTGAAAACCAATTCGCCAACTTTTCCCGGCTCCACCGGCTGCAAAGTTTCAGGATCGATAATTTCAGGAATAAAATGGTCTTCATTTACATGCATTCCGGCCTGGTGTACGCACTCACAGGAAACTCCCGGCCCGACAATTTCACTTAAGCCATAAATATCTATGGCTTTAATTTTGAGCTTTGCTTCAATTTCTTTTCGCATATTTTCACTCCATGGTTCAGCGCCAAAAATGCCAACTCTTAAATTCAAGCTTTCAGGTTTTATATTCATTTCCTGTAACGCTTCAGCTAAAAAAAGCGCATAGGAAGGTGTGCATGCTATAATGCTTGAGCCAAAATCCTGCATCAACTGAATTTGTTTTTTTGTATTTCCCCCTGAAATGGGAATAACCGTAGCTCCAAGGTTCTCTGTTCCGTAATGTAAACCAAGCCCTCCTGTAAACAGTCCATACCCATAGGCAACCTGAACGATGTCATTTTTGTGAACACCGGCCATACAAAGAGATCGGGTTACAACTTCTGCCCACATCTTTAAATCATTTCGTGTATATCCCACAACCGTTGGTTTTCCGGTAGTCCCGGAACTAGCATGCAACCTAACAATTTCACTCATGGGAACAGTAAACATCCCAAAAGGGTAATTATCACGTAAATCAAACTTATTGGTAAACGGAAGATCTTTTAAATTCTCTACACTTTTTATGTCACCGGGAAGAATTCCCTTTTCCTGCATTTTCGACCTGTAACCCTTTATATTGTGATAGACACGCTCTACAGTAGTTAAAAGTCTTTCTGATTGAATGGCGGACATTTCGTCTCTTGAAGCGCATTCAATTTTTTCATTCCAAATCATTCAAATAAAAAAATTAAAAGTTTATTTCTAATATGCTTTAATTAATAGTAACTACTTCCCATAAATAATTTCATCGCCCAGCAAGCGAACACTATTTAATTCAAGTCGACGCTTTGCTTCCAGAACATCCGGGACTTCGATAATTAGTACTGCCATTCCAGTTTCTGAAATTAATCTGCTATCAGCGCTTTCAATATGAATTCCGGCACGTGAAATTTTAACGAGAAGTTCATCTAAACCACCTGTTTCATCTTTCATTTCCAAGGCTATAACTTCTCGCAAAATAACTGCATTGCCTTTTTCTGAAAGTAGTTTGTATGCTTTTTCAGGATTATTAACTAAAAGATGTAAAACTCCCCAACCATGCAAGACATTATTAATTGAAACAGAACGGATATTAATATTTTCTGCCTTTAATACATTGGTTATTTTCTCGAAGTGAGTAATTTTATTTTCAAGAAATACAGATATTTCGTATGCCATTTTTTAAATATTTCAAACAAAAAGGCTGTCTAAATACTCTGACAGCCTAATTGAGCTTTTATCCAATAAAATTAATAAGTTAATTTAGAACTTGTACGCAATGGAAACCATATTTCTGAAATTGGTCACATTTTCTGTATTTTTAACTTTTGCTTTATCGTTATAGTCATTTTCACCATACGCTACAGTGGTAAGACTTAACTCCACTCCAAACATAAAATTCTTGTAATTGTAAATCAATTGCGGAGAAATACGATACATCATGTCGGCATTGGTTGCAAATCCGTATATTGGGCCAACGGGATCTTCTGCCGTTCCCAGATTTTTCAAATAACCTGCAAAAAAGCCAAACTTCCAGTCACTTCCATAGGTGAAATTTACCCAATTATAAATATGATTAAACGGTGTATAGGTTTCTGCACCTGTTGAACTATTTAATGAAGCTACTGCATAACCACTTGGCAATAAGCTTTCACAAACATTCTGGCCGTACATGGATTTGGCCTTAAATTCAAATTTCTCATATGTGTATTTTAAATACGCTATTGCAGCCATTGTACTCAATTTCTCAGTTGTTTTATAAGTACCATTTGTTCCTGTTGTTGAAGTTCTGGGTTGAATCATCTTCCAGTCAAGGGCAGCACCTAATACCCAGTTTTCATCGTAATACTGGAGTTGTGCATGTAAATTCGGAACAACGGCATCGCGCTGATAATGGTAAGATTTTCCATCAGGGCCGCTATTGGTGTATTTAAACTGGTAAACTGCAGCAGCAATAAAATCAAGGTTATCACTAATCTGATGTGTTAAACGAAGTTGCGGACTACGGTTAAATACCTGAAAAGGAACACCAGTATTTTCATTTAATGTACTTGGATACACTTTTTCAATGAATGTTGGATGCCAGGTACGTCCAAACAATAGTTTTGTTTTGGACCAGACAAATTGAGTGTAAGCATGTCTGAAACGTAAACTATTTGTTGATGAACCGCCGGTGAAATCAACTTCAACATACGCTCCAACTTGGGCTTTACCTATTTCCAGACCGGAAAAACGAGTACCAAATCGTGTAAAAGTGTTCAAAAACTGGGCGCTTGGCTGCGCATTAATGTCATCTCCATTTTCGTCATAAACTGGCATCTGTGGAAAAATTTCAAGCAGATGATCGCAAGCATCAACATTTCTTCTTGTATCAAAAATAAAATCATTGCGCACAAAACCGGAGAGCTCAACTTTCATGTTTTTAGATGATAAAAAACCTTGTGAGTATACATTAACGGATAAACAAATCAATAGTAAAGAAATTATCCTTTTCATAGTTAGATTGAAATTTGGTTAAATAGAAAAATTATCTGTAGTTTCGATTTTGAGTTGTAAAATTAGTACAAAACATCCTCGATTAATTGTCAGATATATAGTTAAATAACATAGATTGCTTATTTATTTTGGATATAAATAATGCAGTGAAACAATGCTTTGAAATTACCTTAAAATGTAACATCTGTTACAACTCATTTATGCGATAAAATGCATTTTTGTTGTACAAATTCCATTTACAAGAGTTAAGGATGAGTAAAAGGCAGTTGATAAAAATTTTCAAGAAAATTCATAAATGGCCTGCAATAATTATTGCATTTTTTTCAATTTTATTTGCGACATCTGGAATAGTAATGAATCATCGTGAATTATTCTCGCAGATTGATATTTCAAGAAAAATATTACCTCCAAATTACACTTATAATAACTGGAATCTGGCTGCTGTGCGCGGCTCATTAAAATCCAGTGGAGATGAAATTTTAATTTATGGAAATATTGGTATTTGGAAAAGTAACGGTCAGTTTAATAAATTTACGAATTATAATCAGGGATTTCCCAAAGGAATTGATAACCGCAAAGTTTATTCATTACAAAAATTAAACAACCGTTTATTTGCGGGCACACACTTTGGATTATATTCCAGAGAATTAACTTCTAATTCATGGCAAAAAGTAAAACTTCCGGTTAAAGAAGAAAGAATTGCTGATTTGAATCTGAAGGAAGACACACTTCTGGTGTTGACGCGAAATTATCTTTTAAAAAGTGTGGATGGTAGTTATTTTGAAAATGTTCAACTTCCTGCCCCGGAAGGATATGTGAAAAAGACCGGATTATTTGATACTTTCTGGCAGTTACACAGCGGTGAATTACTCGGATTACCCGGAAAGTTGTTGGTTGATATACTGGGACTGGTTACGATTTTACTTTCTTTTACAGGACTGTTTCATTTTTTTTCACCAAAATTCATAAAAAAAAGAAAAAGCAAACAAAAAGAAGTTGGCCAGCTAATTTTACTGAAAAAGAAAAACCTGCGTTGGCATAATGTTGTTGGTTATGTTTTTGTTTTATTTCTGATTATAAACACGTTCTCTGGGATGCATTTGCGACCACCATTATTAATTGCCATAGCCAATAAACAGGTTGAGATTATTCCTGGGACGCACCTTGACAGTCCAAATCCCTGGTTTGATAAGCTAAGGAGAGTTTATTGGGATGAAACATCCCGAAAATATATTTTCTCAACTTCCGATGGTTTCTATTTTGCCGAAGAATCGCTAAAAAAACCGTTGTATTCAGCAACGTCCCAGCCTCCTGTAAGTGTTATGGGGTGTAATGTTTTTAAATCATTGATGGATGATATTTTCCTCGTTGGTTCATTTAACGGAATGTACTTATGGAATATCCATAATGGTTCTGTAACGGATTTTTTCACAAAACAACCCTACATTGCTCCCAAAGGGATGCAGAGTCCTATTGCAACTAACATGGTTGCTGGCTTCATAGAAGGACACGAAACTGTTTATTGGTTTGATTATAATATTGGAGTTATTCCCATAAAAGGAAATGAATTTCTTGAAATGCCCAAGGAAATTTTAAATGATTCACCGGTTTCTTTATGGAATTTAGCCCTGGAGGTTCATACAGGAAGAGTTTTTGAAAACCTGCTTGGGCCATTTTACATTTTGTATGTCCCATTCGCGGGGATTTGTATTTTACTGGTTTTAATTAGTGGTGTGTATTTGTGGTGGAAACTTTACTGCAATAGAAATAAATATTGAGCAATTACAAGGTCGGGTAAAACAGAAAGGGCAATCTCTTTCAAGATCGCCCTTTCTCTATCGTTCGTCATCTTATAATACTTTCACATCAAAGGCCACTGGCCCTCTGTCGCTTTCTTTAACTTCGAACTCTACTTTTTGCTCAGGTTCTAAAGCCAGAAAGTTGTCTAAAATTCCAGTACGGTGTACAAAATAATCTTTATTATCTTCAGATACAATAAATCCGAAGCCTTTAGTGGAATCGTACCACTTTACAGTACCAGTCATAAATTAATACCGATTTCTGCTACGATTGTAACCACCACCGCCACCACGACGATCGCCACCACCACTTGGACGTGGTTTAGATTCATTAACTTTAATGTTTCTTCCACCAACTTCGGCGTTGTTTAATTCTTCGATGGCATTGTTTGCTTCATCGTCACTTTCCATTTCAACGAAACCAAAACCTTTACCTCTACCTGTAAATTTATCAGTGATAATTTTAGCAGAAGCAACTTCACCATACTCTTCAAAAATTTTTCTCAAATCTTCCTCACCTAAATTAAATGGAAGATTTCCAACATAAATGTTCATTTGTTATTATTTAAAAATTAATAATTTCTTTTTCTATTTTATGTACACAATAAATCGAACTAACATTTTACTTCAAGGATTTACCGAAAAATAGAATTTTGAAATTGTAAATTGCGAATAAAAGCCGTGGATAAAACAAGAGAGGAATACTGTGCCCAGATTGTTTAATAAACTCAATAAAAAAAGACCAACTCGTTAGTTCACAGATGATTAAATGATAATGAATACAAAAACCATCTTTATACCAACAATACAAAGGTAAACTAAAATTAGATTATTCAAACTTATAGGCTAAAATTCTTTGTTTCTTGCACTTAAATTATGAATTCACCAGATCCATAATCACAACGCTACTCATAAAACAACCAAATACAGGTGGCATATATGAGATGGTACCCACTGTCGATTTTTTATTTTGACCTTCTTCCAATCGTACAGCATCTTCTGAAATCTCTTCTGAAGAAAAGACAACTTTTACTCCCTTTTTTATTCCCAACCTCGAAAGTCGTTTTCGAAGCATACGGGCAAGTTTGCAATTGTATGATTTCGAAATGTCCGAAATCTGTACTTTTTGCGGATCTGTTTTACCACCTGCCCCCATTGAACTTATGACTTTAAGCCCGAGGTGTAATGCATTATAAATAAGAAAAACCTTGGGAGACAGCGTGTCAATCGCATCAACAACATAATCGAACTTCTTGCTATTTAAAAGTTCAACTATTTTTTCATTATGGATGTATTCATTTACAATTGTAAGCTCGATATCAGGATTAATATCATAAAACCTGTTCGCCAAAATTTCTGTTTTAGGTTTACCTGTGTTACTTATTAAAGCCGTAAGCTGACGATTTCGGTTCGTAACATCTACTACATCACCGTCAACAATTGTCATTTTCCCAATTCCTGCCCGGCAAAGTTCTTCAGCTGCATAAGCTCCAACCCCACCCAATCCGACAATCAATATATTTGCATTCTTTAATTTCTGGAGTTTTTCTTTCCCCAAAAGAAGCTCTGTTCTCTCCAACCAATCCATACTTTAATTGATTAAAACCGACTCATTAATTTATTTTCAATTCGATTAAAATTATCCCAAACAGTCATGATAATTTCTTCTTCCGAAATATTTTTTAATCGCGCCCCCTGTTTGTACATGTGTTCAACATTCCCGTCGTATTCATCTGTTTCAAAAAAAATTTTATTAAGCGGAAGATTTTTAAATGAGTCGATAGCTTTTGTCCCCGGTAAAAACAAAATTTCACCAAATGAAAAAATAAAATTCTGATGAGCTAACTGCCTGGTCATTTCCACACTCCCATTATAACTGTGAAATATCCAGGTCATCTTGGGTTCCATTTTTTTATGAATCTCAAGAATTTCATTATATGCCTTCACACAATGAATTATCAAAGGTTTTTGATATTCTTCCGCCATAAAAGCCTGGGCTTCAAATACCCTTTTCTGTTCGTCAAAGTCGGTTTCAGTTCTTTTGTCCAGCCCAGCCTCTCCAACAAAAATCACATGGTCAAATTCCAAGGCTTCTTCAACCTGGGAGAGCATTTCATTGTTTTCCTCTTCAGTTTTTATGTGCCAGGGGTGTAATCCTACAGAATAGAAATTTCTTCCTGAAAAAGCCGCGAATCCTTCACCGGGAAAAATATTCTGAACGGTTATTGTTTCTTTCTCAGTCCGGAATAAATGTGTATGAATATCAACAAAAGGAACAGTTTGCATTAGTTATGTCTGGTCTAAATCATTTTTAATACCTGAACTACAACATTTTCAGCACCAACTGCAATTTGGTCGATAGTAGCATCGAGCATATAGCAAGGAGTGGTAACTACTTTTTTCTTTTCATCAATCACTATTTCACCATGGGTTGTAATTATATGCGTGCCTCCAAATTGCTCAATAGCTGTCAGTGTGGCTTCGTCACTGCCAATGGTGACTTTTACATCACCCAGAACTTTTGCTATGAGCACAGGTGAAATACATAATGCACCAATGGGTTTGCCTGCATTAAATGTATCTTTAATCACCTTTTCCGCTTGCGGAATAACAACACAGTCGGTTCCGTCAAATGCGAAGGTGCAAAGGTTTTTTGCCGCACCAAATCCACCGGGAAAAATTATAGCATCATAATCGGATGCGTCATATTCAGAAAGTGGTTTTATATTACCACGTGCAATGCGAGCCGCTTCAACCATTACATTTCTTATTTCATGCATTTCCTCACCGGTAATATGGTTTACTACATGAGCCTGCCTGATATCCGGCGCAAAACACTGGTAAGCTGCTCCATTTTTAGCAATGGCAAGCAATGTTAAAGTCGCCTCATGAATTTCCGCTCCGTCAAAAACACCGTTTCCGGCTAATACAACTGCTATTTTTTTCATATTAATTGCTTTTCAATTTTTATTCAAAATTAAGGTTAAATAGTGAAAAATTGAAAAAAACAGCACTATTCGACACGAATTCCTTTACTGAATTTCTTCCAGATTGTAAGGTGTTTCCTGGTAAACGTAATAGTTCAACCAATTTGAAAAAAACAGATTTGCTGTAGACTGCCAGCTCATTATCGGTTTGACATTTGAATTATCATTTGGATAATAATTTTTGGGAATTTCAATGGGCAGCTTTTTTGCCAAATCCCGGTGGTATTCACTATCAAGGGTATGTCGCGAATACTCAGCATGTCCAGTTATAAACAACTGTCTTCCGTTTTTTGCCTTGACTATGGTTACTCCGGCTTCCTCCGACATTGCAATTATTTGCAATTCATCGACTTTGTTTATGTCTTCGGCTCGTACCTCAGTATGCCGGGAATGAGGTATGGAAAAGATATCATCGAATCCTCTGAAAATGGGTAATTTATCATCTACATGTGTATGAGCAAATACACCAAACATTTTTTTATCCAGCGGATATTTTGGAATGCCATAATAATGAAATAATCCTGCCTGCGCAGCCCAGCAAATGAACAACGTAGATGTTACATGATGCTCCGCCCAGTCTAAAATCTGCTTCATTTCATCCCAATAGGTAACTTCCTCAAAAGGAAGCAGTTCAACAGGCGCACCCGTAATAATCATGCCATCATATTTCTTGCCGTTTAATTCATCAAAATTTCGATAAAATGCACTCATGTGGGTTGACGGAGTATTTTTGGGTGTATGTCCTTTAATCTTCATAAAATCAATTTGAATCTGCAAAGGAGAGTTAGAAAGCAATCGCAATAAATCGGTTTCTGTTGATATTTTTAAAGGCATTAAATTGAGAATAATAATCCTTAGGGGACGAATATCCTGATGCATTGCTCGTGATTCATCCATTACAAAAATATTCTCCTCTTCCAGGATTTTAATTGCCGGTAACTTATCAGGAATATTTAATGGCATTTTTTTAGATTTTAGATTTTTGGGATATGAGTAATGAGAAATAGTTACAATTCATTTACAATCAGACTATGTATTACATTTTTCAATAATTATAAAAACTCGAACTATTCGTCTTCTCACTACTCAAATCTCATTACTTAATACTTTTTAAATTAACCAACTTTAGCTAAAGCTTGTTCAAAGTCAGCAATAATATCATCTATATGCTCCAAACCAACACTCACGCGCAGTTGAGTTGGATAAACTCCGGCTGCAATCTGTGCCTCTTCCGGCAATTGCTGATGGGTAGTTGCCGCCGGTTGTATAATTAAAGTTTTGGCATCACCAACGTTTGCCAGGTGGCTTACCAATTCCAAATTATTTACAACTTGATTCGCAGTTTCTTTGTCTCCTTTTACATTAAAAGATAACACACCTCCTGCTCCTTTTGGCAAATATTTTTTACCGTTTTCATACGAATGGTTTCCTTCCAGACCCGGATAGTTTACACTTTCTACCTTGGGGTGCTGCTGCAACCATTTTGCAAGTGCCAAAGTATTTGAAACATGCCGGTCCATCCTCAAAGATAATGTCTCCAATCCCTGAAGCAGAAGGAAAGAATTAAACGGACTAATTGCCGGGCCAAAATCCCGTAATCCTTCTACCCGTGCTTTAATAATAAATGCAATATTTCCAAAAGGTCCGTCGAAATTAAAGATATCCCAGAATTTTAATCCGTGATAACTCTCAGATGGCTCTGTAAATCCTGGGAATTTACCATTCCCCCAATTGTAATTTCCTGCATCAACAATTACTCCACCAATACTGGTACCGTGTCCGCCAATCCATTTTGTGGCAGATTCAACTACAATATTTGCCCCGTAATCAATGGGCCGAACTAAATATCCTGCCCCGGCAAAAGTATTGTCAACAATAAACGGAATGTCATATTTTTTTGCTAATGCACCAAAAGCCTCAAAATCAGGAATATTGAATCCGGGATTTCCTATTGATTCTAAGTAAATTGCTTTTGTATTGTTATCAATTAGTTTTTCAAAAGATTCGACTTCCAGATTTTCAGCAAAGCGGGCTTCAATTCCCAAACGTTTGAATGAAACTTTAAGCTGGTTGTAAGAACCTCCATACAAATATGGTGATGATACGATATTATCACCAATATCAAGAATGGTAGTCAGAGCCAAAAACTGGGCGGCATGACCTGACGCTACTGCAAGTGCAGCTGCTCCTCCTTCCAGGGCGGCAATTCGCTGCTCAAATACATCGGAAGTCGGATTCATAATTCGCGTATAAATATTTCCAAATTCCTTTAAGGCAAACAGATTTGCAGCATGATCGGCATCATTAAAAACATAGGAAGTGGTCTGGTAAACAGGCACTGCTCTTGAATTTGTTGTACCATCAGGTGAATGGCCGGCATGAAGTTGGAGGGTTTCAAAGTTTAAATTTTTCTCTGTCATAATTTATAGTTTTTAAGTTGAAGAATTTTAATTATTGAAAAATGCGCTGTAAATTTCACGTACACTTTTTTCTTTGTCTGAGCTTTTCACTATCAGGTAACTAACTAAATCAGAAGCACCTGATCCACTCAATAATACATTAATTTTATTTTGAGCAACTGCATTAAAAATTTTTGCTGAAACTCCATAATTCTGTTGCATTCCGTGGCCAATTACACCGATTAAGGAAACATCTTTCACTAAAGTTGTTTTTTGAACAGAATTAAACCCAAGTTGTTCAATTTGTTTCAATGCTTTGTCTCCCGTTGCTTTCTCCAGTATCAAATTGATTGAAATTTGGGATGTAATAACCGACTTTATATTTATTCCAGATTCGTTCAAACATGAAGTCACTTTAGCCAAAATCCCAGGCTTCAGCCCCACTCCCGGACCGTCGAGTTTTAACAATGAAATATCATCGGTACAGGCTACACTTTTTACAATTTTCTCATCGATAAAAGTTTCTGTGTTGATTTTTGTTTCAATTGTGCCTTTATCAGAAGATGGATTAAGAATATAAATCGGAATATGCAGCCCTTCCAATGGCTCAACGGTGCGAGGATGGAATGAGTAATATTGAAAATAGGCTAATTCGCTGGCTTCCGAATATGTTAAGCGACCGATCTTTGGAGGATCGGGAACTATATTAGGATCAGCTTTCCTGAATTCATTATCCAACCCCCAAAGTTCCAGCATTTCTGCACCCAAAGCAGCTGTTAAAAAGGCAGCTGTATAATCTGCCGCTGTTTTGCCTGTTCGTACAATTTTACTATCCTCATTTATGCCGTAAGAGCCAGGAATAATATAAATCCCATCTAACAAACGATCGAAGAAGTTCGGATTTAATGAAATGAAGGTTGCATTTCCAAAATCAGAAGATGTTTTTAACTCAAACTCTTCAGGTAAAACAACCTGAACATTTTGCCACTGGTTTTTAAGTATTTCAACTGACAACTTTTCAGAATAACTGATAATGTGATCTTTTAATGCTTTGGAATAATCTCCAATGAGTGCAACACCCTTAAGAATATTAACCAATTTCTCAGTAAGATTCATATATCCTTCCGAAGACTCAGAATTTGTCTGTTCTGTATAAATTCTGTTTAGTTGTGAAACGAAATCCGATTCATTTATTTTCTTGAAGAATATACTATCGATATTACTTTTGATAAAATTCAATAATTCCGGAAAAGCCGAGACTACAACAAGCTTTTTACCTCCATCTCTATCTAAGTACTTAAATAAATTTTGAATGTAAGTGGTATCACCTATATTGTTGCCACCTAACCGAATAACTCGATTTGACATGAAATTATTTTTAAAAATTAATAATTGAAATTTTAACGCTCAGAATAAATGTGCCTTCAGCCAATGTTCTGTATTCACTGAATGAAGGCTAGCGCATAGACATAGAAAACGACGGCATAATAAATCCACAGCAACCAATACTTTTAATTGCTCCTGAAAGATTATTTTCCAAATCTGAATTCATTTTGTCACCGATTTTGTATGAAGCAAATGTAAATTATTTTTTTGAAACTCCAAATTTATTTGGAATGAGTTTAGATAAAGATAACAAACAGACAATGAAAATTCCCCTTTTAAATCTAATTCGGTAATAATTCAATTAAAGATCAAACTTATCAATCAAATAAATAAATGAAGCCATGGCCGCACTTCCCATTTGAAATTCACGAAAATTCACCTGTTCGAATGTGTCATTGCCGCTGTGGTGCATGTCAAAATACCTTTGCATTTCTGTTACATGCGAAGAAATAGGTGTACCCAAATCACCAAGTGGATCAATATCAACTCCACCTCCACCCTTTGTAAATTGAGTAATTCCGTATGGTTCAAAATATTTTTTAAGGGCAAAGATTTTTGCTAAACGTTCATCAGGAGCAGAAATACCAAATCCTAACGGACGAAAAGCACCTTCATCAGCTTCAAGTGCAAAATAATGTTTTTCATTGTTTAGCTTTGCCTGTCTGGCATATTCTTTTCCTCCCCGTTGCGCGACTTCTTCGTCCATAAACATAACTGCTCGAACTGTCCTTTTGGGCTGTACTCCAAGCTTTTTATATATTCTCAAAACTTCAATGCTTTGCATGCAACCTGCACCATCATCATGTGCACCTTCACCGGGTTCCCAGGCATCCAAATGACCACCAACAGTAATAATTTCTTCCGGAAATTCGGAACCTTTAATCTCACCAATGATATTGTAGGAAGTTGTTTCAGGAAAATTTTTACAATCCGATTCAAAATAAAAATCTAATGCCGGTTCTTTTGTTAGCAATTCACTAAGAAGATTTGCCCCATTTGTACTTATTGCAACAGCCGGAATCTGAGATCCATTTTCAGCATAACGCATTACCCCGGTATGAGGGAAATCATCCAGGGAAGTTGTTAAAGAGCGGACAACAACACCTGCAGCACCGTATTTTGCCGCTTCTGCCGCTCCCTGTGTCCGTTGATTTCCGGCTCCACTATATGCATTAAAAGTATTTATTAAGGTTGGATCCATAGGTCGGTTAAAAAAGACTATTTTCCCTTCTATTTTATTTCTTCCCAACTTTTCTAATTCTTCGAAATCATGCACTTCAACAACTTTGGAGATCAATCCATTTTTATTAGTTCCAATTGATAACCCTAAAGGGATAACCGATACCTCAATTTTATCATCCCTTATTTTTATATAAGCTTTGGCACCATTGCCCATTTCCCATCTCGGTACCTGAACTTTCTGTTTGAATACCTTATCCAGATTCATTTCCTGCATTATCTGAAAAACGTATTCTATTGCACCGGAAACTTCTTCTGAACCGGTAATTCTGCCAGGGTAATTCTTACATAAATACTCAAGGTTATTATAGGAAGTATAATCCGTTAAAGCTTCATTAAAAAAAGACTTAATCATATTTTCTTCCTGATTCTGAGCAACAGAAAGATGAAATAACACTGCCAAAAAAAAGAAGAGAATAGTTAAACGCATTGCATTGAGTTTTAGAATCTGAAAGTACAAACTTATTGTATTCTCTCAAATTATGAAGCTTTATTTAAAAACAAGGGTTAAGAGTTTTTTAATAAAGGTAAATTGTAATGTTACTTATTAAAAAATGAAGAAAATCAAAATGCCAACCAATAAGTTAATATTCAGCAAAGAATACATTTTGTTTTTGTATTTGAGGAATTGATTTTCTTTGATAAAAAATGAACAATATTCTGTTTCAGGAGTTAAAATTGCGGTATTTTCAACCAAAATCAACTTATTAATTATAGTTTTATTTAAACTCAATTAACTTTGCGCAACAAATTATTCATAAAAACATACTATGAGTTTTAATTTATTAAAAGGAAAAAAGGGAATCGTTTTTGGAGCGTTAAATCCCGATTCAATTGCATGGAAGGTAGCTGAACGTGCTCACGAAGAAGGTGCGAAAATACTACTAACCAATACTCCTGTTGCACTTCGAATGGGGGAAACACAACAACTTGCTGAGAAATTGAACTGTGAAGTTATTGGTGCAGATGCAACCAATATTGATGACCTTAACCACCTTTTTGCAAAAGCAATGGAAATTTTTGGCGGAAAATTTGATTTTATTCTGCATTCCATTGGAATGTCACCAAATGTTAGAAAAGAAAGACATTACAGCGATTTGGATTATAACTATCTGGACAAAACACTTGATGTTTCTGCTGTTTCATTTCACAAGGTGCTACAAACTGCACGAAAATTGGATGTAATAAAAGAATGGGGTTCCGTTGTGGCTCTTTCGTATGTTGCAGCCCAACGTACATTTTACGGGTATAATGATATGGCTGATGCAAAAGCATTACTCGAATCTATCGCACGCAGTTTTGGATACATTTACGGCCGGGAACGTAATGTGAGGATTAATACCGTTTCACAATCACCCACGGTTACAACAGCAGGCAGCGGTGTTAAGGGCTTTGATAGACTTCTTGATTTTGCGGAAAGAATGTCACCACTTGGAAATGCAACCGCAGACGAGTGTGCCGATTATTGTATTACTCTGTTTTCCGACCTGACTAAAAAAGTAACCATGCAAAATCTCTTTAACGATGGAGGATTTTCCAATATGGGAATGAGCTTAAGAGCGTTAGAGCAATATGAAAAAGGTTTACACAAGGATTGTGATTGTGGTCCGGATCCTGATGATCATTTATACGATTAATTTTCAGAATAAATATTCAAGGGGGCTACACTTTAGTCCCCTTTTTTTATACATAAAAAATCAACTGACCTAAATAAACATTAACTCCTTTTAAAATTTTTTAAAATTAATTTACCCTTCCGTGACCTAACTTTGAAGAAAAAATTGTCATGAAAAAGTTAGGTTTTATTGTAATTGGACTTGTTGTATTTTCTTGTCAGTTATTTGCACAGGATATTGAAAATGGGAAAGATCCGGACGAACAAATAATCGTAAATAAAAAATACGATGATAACGGGAATTTAATCCAATATGATTCCACCTATGTTCAGCAGTGGTCTTCCGACAGTACATTTAATTTTGCATTTCCTAATGACGGTTTTTTCCAGGGAAATGAATTTTCTGATATGGATGAGTTCTTTAAAAATTTTATGGATGATTCATCATTTGAAAATTTTGGCTCCTCTGATTTTTTTGGGAATATGCCTTTTGACGAAGATTTTTTTGAACACTTTCACGGAGGGCAATCTGACTCAAGCATAATAAGGGGATTTTCATATGATGATTTTGAAAGACAATTAAATGAAATGTTAAATAACTATCCGTTATACAACTTTCAGATGCCGCAGTTCAGAAATGAAGAGCAACAAAAAGAATGGGAAGAACTAATGAAAAAACATCAAAAAGAAATGGAGGATTTGAAAAGAAAATGGGATAATAATTAAAGAAACAAGCTAAACATTTGCATGAATTGAAATTTGTCTAGCTTGTTTCTAATTTATTTTTACAGAAGTAATATTAACAATAAAACTATGATTATTGCTGCTCCGGTCGAGATATAGAAACCTCCTCGTTCCCTGGCTTCTGCCATTGCATCGGATGCACTCTGGGATACAGATTCTGAATCACTTTTAACCATTTCTTTTAAATCACTTCGAATTGAACGAACTTCCTTTCTTAATTCCTTTTTTTCTGCTGAAGTCAATTCTTTAAAATCTAATTCTTTGATTTCATAAAGCCTATCCAACATTTTGCCAGCTTCTGTAGACTCTGATACAGTAATTCCTTCATTTGAAGTCGTAATTTCTTCATCGTTTGCTTGAATTCCGGTTGAAATTCCAAATAACACTATGAATGCTAAAAAGTAAAAAATAGTTTTTTTCATACTTATTATTTTATGTTCGACAATTATCTTTTAATTATTAAATATAGTAATTTATTCATCAATCATTGATCATTTTGTTTCAGGAATCTCTATAGTTTTCCATAATTTCACACGATTAATCCATGTAAATATTAAAGATTACACTTTGAATAATAGAATTGAATTAAACAATTAAAATAGTAAACATAAACTATTTTGCAGGAGACAAATCTCATTGACTAAATGTTTTTTTTTCAGTAACTTGAATATAAAAGTCAAGTCATGAAAAAATATTATTACCTGGTACTAACACCAGAATCATTAATTGCATCACACCTCGCACCTCTGGAATTTGGAAACTATTTATCGGTTGGTACACAAAAACGAATTCACGGGCAAAATATTTATTTTGAAATTGATCCTGATAAAATAAAGAATCTTCCCATTAATTATATTGAAAAACATGTGGTACCGTATCCAGGAGGTGAACCCAAAAGATCTGTTTTTATAAGTATCTACAGAGCGCTTGAAAAGACACCGCTGGCAGCACTGAAAAATCTGTGTCTTTCAACAGACGATGGTAAAGTGTTGGAACTAGTATCTTCAGAATATGAAGAGATTGAATCGGATGAAATTCACTTATACCAGCAATTTAACCCAATAACAACCCGTGTAGCAAGCAAGTTATTACCAAATGAGTTTATTGGCTTTCTTACCGATACCAAAAAACCAGTTTCAACACCCAAAATATTTTTTGTTGAATTACTTTTAAATGAATTAGCATTAAATCCCAATGCTTCTTTAAGTAACTTACCTTACCCAAACCCGGATCATTTGCGTGAATGTCTTGTAAAACTTAATGAAACAAAGGGAAAGCTCACCAAGACTGTTTTACGTTTCATGCAGGGCGAACTCAACTACAGAACCATAAAAACAGGCTTTTTTATTGGGGAAAAAGAACGATACCTGTATTATCCTTTCCCTTCTGTTCATGATTTGGAATCAAAACATTACAGTTGGTGGAGATCAGCGTTGACTCGTCACTTTTGAAATAAACACAAAGAAAAATAGCTACTTTAAAAATTTTCTTTTCTCCCTTTTGTCCATTTCCAAACCACGAATGTATTCAGGATGCAAAACTGTAAATTCTGTATCAGAAAGAATTATATCTGTGTGGTCTTCAGAAATAAAAAACCGGGGAAATATAAAATTAAAATCTTTCGAATCCAGATTCTCATAAAAAACAAGAAAAATAAGTTCATCGGCACCGGGAGCTATTTGTCCAAGATACTGGCCGGAGTAAACTCTGTCCCCTACTTTCCATTGGCTTTCAGAATCAGACACATTGCAGTAACTGGCTAAAGTTCCGTCAGGCTGCAAAACGGTAATCGTATTATTCCACCCATTATATTTAATTAATGCGCCTTCTTCCCGATGAGCACCGGAAATTTCAACAATAATTCCGTTACGGGCTGCAAAAACCTCCTCGCCGGGTTGAGCCTCAAAACCTGTAGCTATCCATGATTTTAAAGCCTGCAGCCCCATAAATCCATCTATGTCTTTCACCAAAACCGACTTACCTAATTTCCCTGATTTTAAAGGTATTAAATACGGAAAATCAAGATTCACTTCCGAAACCGGATTTGAACGAAAAATTTTAATTTCGTGATGAAACCTTATTCCTCCAGCCGCACTGATATCGTGTTCAAGATTAAATAGAGAATTATATCCTGGTTCAACTATTTTCACTATTGGAAGAGTTTCCTGATGATAGTAAGTATTTTGTAGGTCTCCCAGAATTATATGAACAAAAAGAGGTGCTTTTGTATTATTATAAGCACTAAATTCAACGTCACCAACAGCATTGTAATCAAAGCGAACTTCAACAGGTTGTGAATAGGCCATCCAGGTTGTAAAAAAGAAAAGGATAAACACAAGAACTGATTTTTGCATGATAGCAGAGTTTTCCCGAAGGAAATAAAAATTCAAGTTAAAATCAACCCCAATAACGTATATTATTTGTAAGGTGAGCTAATTTTTAACTTATTTTGAGCATGTATTCGAAAGAAGAAGTAAAAAAACTACGTCTTAATTTTTGGGAGCAATTTGGCAAATATTGTGAAGTAAATCCATTATTACGTTCAAAAAACAAAAAATGGATTTTACACCGAACCAAGATCAAAGGAGTTGCACTTCGTTTTGATGTTGGACGTGAAAACGCAAATGTAATCCTGGAACTGAATCACCGCAACGAAGAAAAAAGACTTAAGGCATACGAAATACTGGAACGATACAAAGCCATTATTGAAAGCGGGTTTAAAAGCGGCTTGTCATGGGAATTCTATTTTCAACGTGAGGACAGCGGACAGGAAGTTTGTCGAATTTATTCAAGATTGGAAGGAGTAGATTTGCACCGTCAAAATCAATGGCCGGAAATTTTCAAATTTTTTATAACCAATATGCAGCAACTGCAGGAAAATTTCCTGGCTGTTAGAGATATTTTAAAAGAAGAACTTTTACAGGACTAAAACAATTTCAATATTTAATGACTCATTGTTTTAACATCTCTCTGATTTTATTTTTAAGTTGTGGATATTCGGAAAGAATCCTGTCATCGGCCAGTTCAAAATCTTCAAAATGAAAACCGGGAGAAACAGTACAACCGACAAGGGTATATCCGTCTTTATCTGTTAAATGCGCTGAAAACCATGTATTTTTAGGCACAACAACCTGAAACTCTTCCCGGTTTTCAATATCCTTCCCTACTCGTTTTTTAATCAGTTTTTTATCAATTAGCATCCAAATTTCGATGGAAGAACTACCTGTATAAAAATGCCAGATTTCGTCAGATTTAATTCGGTGAAAGGCAGATTTATCCTCTCCTTCCAGCAAATAATAAATTGAAGTTGAAATATTTCTTTCTCCTGAAAATCCTGAAGATAAAACATCCCCAGGGATTGTATCCGTTGAGCGGTAAATTTCACGAAACCAGCCACCCTCAGGATGCTTTTGTAAATTCAATTTTTTAATCCAGTATTCCATGTTATGATTCATTTTCATTTAATTATTTAATAAAGAAATAAAATATTTTCGCCATTCCATTTAACTTTATAAAATATTAATTTTTACAGAAATACTTCCTGGTTTTTCCAATTTTTTGTCGATTTATATCAAATGAAACAAAGGGAGAATTAATTTGGTAAATAGCATTTTAGGGAAATAAGATTTACATAGATTTCTTTACCTTATTGTTGTTAAATTTTCTTTTACAAAATCAGTGGGACTATAACCGAATTCTTCTTTGAATAATTTACTAAAACCTGATACACTTTTCATGCCTACTTCATAGCCAACCTCAGTTATATTCATCGATGTGGTTTGCAACAGCTCCTTTGCTTTTTTCATACGTAAAGTACGTATATATTTAGCTGCCGGGATATTAGTTAACGCATTGAATTTCCGGTAAAGTTGCGATTTGCTCATGGCCATTTCATCACAAAGTACCTGGATAGTAAAGAATTCATCTCCCAGATTTGTAAGAATAATTTCATTTAGTTTCTTAAAGAACCGATCTTCTTTCTGAATGACAGGATTGCTGGAAAATTCCAGACTGTTTCCACTGCTGTACCTGCGGAAAAGCTTTCTGCGTAATTCCAGCAATTTTTGCATCCGCACCAACAATTCGCGCTGATTGAATGGTTTTACTATATAAGCATCGGCGCCGGTTTCCAATCCTTCAATCCGTGATGGGATATCGGCTTTTGCTGTCAACAAGATAATGGGAATATGACTGGTACGGTAGTCTTCTTTTAACTTTTCACACAATTCAAAGCCATCCATTTCGGGCATCATCACATCGCTGATAATAATATCTGGAATTTCTTCTATGGCCAGTTGAAAACCTTCTTTTCCATCTTTTGCGGTATGAATTGAAAACTGATTTTGATAACAGGCTTTCAGGTATCCAATCACATCGGGGTTGTCTTCAATAATCAGCAATCGTTGATGACCATTGGATTTTAACTGCAATACATCAGCTGGATCAGATTGGTCTTCCCATAATTCAGTTTCTTCATATGCGTCAGCTATTGCTAATGATTTTTCTACGGCAGGAATATAGGGTAATTTCACAGTAAAAATAGTGCCAAGCCCGGGATTGCTTTTTACTTCTATCGAACCTTTCAATAAATTTACCAACTCCCGTGTTACAGCCAATCCAATTCCAGCACCACCTTCCTTACGCGTGTTAGCCCCGTCAACCTGGTAAAAACGATCGAATATGGTTTCAAGCTTTTCTTGTGGAACACCAATGCCGTTATCTTTAATTTCAATACATATTTTTTCGTTCGACTGAAATACTTTCATGCTAATTTGTCCACCATTGGATGTAAACTTAATGGCATTCCTAAGCAGATTAGAAACAATAGCCGCTGTCTTTTCCGGGTCAAATTCAATTTCATACGATTGACTTTCAGAAAAAAAATGCATAGAAATATTTTTCTCTTCTGCGTAAAATTCCTGGAGTTGAAAAGCATATTTCAAAAATGGGATGATATTAGCGCTTATTTTATTCACTGACATCCTGCCTGATTCTAATTTGCTTAAATCCAGCATTTGATCAACCAGTTGTAGCAAGTTCTTCCCGTTTTTTGTAATCGTATCCATTTTTTCAGGAATATTGTTTTGCCCGTTCTTTTTTAAAGAATCTGCCATGCCAAGAATAACTGTTAATGGAGTGCGGAACTCATGGGTTATATTGGTATATAATCTTGTTTTTGCATCGTTTAGTTCTTTTTGACGTTGGGTTTCCCTTTGTTCTAATTTTGAATAAAGGTTTGAAGAATAAAGGCTGAAAAAAAAGATATAGCCAGTGATAAATACAATGCTCATAGTAAATGCAATTGAATTTTGTTGCGGATTGAGTGCGTAGCGTGTTGGAAATAGCGGTTCAAAAACAAAAAGAAACATCATTACAACAACAAAAACGATAGACACAGTAAGTATTTTTCTCAGGTCGCGTAAAATAGCCGTGCTTGTTACTGCCTGCACAGAAAGCAGGAAAAGCCCTCCGCTCGTTAGCAGACCTCCCATCCTGACGACGTAAATGGAAGATATAACAATCATGGCAATCTTAAAGTAAAATATGACTCGACTTGTTTTGACTGATTTCAGACAAAGATAAATTTCGATAATCATAAATGGAATGTACACAAGGCAAAACTCGGCCAGCATTTTGGCATTAATGATCCATGCCAATAGCAGAAAAAGTAAAAAACCTGTATTTGCAGCGATTCCCTGAGTGAGCATGTACTTTTTGGTCAGCTCTTCTCCAGGCGAAAGTTTCGAGGCATCTATAATTCTTTCAAGTTTAGTATCAACTTGGTCAAAAAAGCGGGGTACAGATTCCATAATTTTTGGTTTATTCCGACATACGAATTATACCTGTTATTGTTCCTTAATTAAATGAAGTTTTTTAATTGTATCCGACGAAAACCTGCATTTATATAATTCTGACAAAGATTATTGTTTTACAAATTTCTTCATTACAAATTTTTCTTCCAATTGAATTCTTACAAGGTAAACTCCATCCGGAAGAAAGCTCACATCCATTCGTTCATAACTATCATTTGTATTGAAAGTTTTTACCGTATTCCCCTGTATATTCAAAATATCAACTTTGAAATATTGTATGTCTTTCGGTTTTCTAATGGTGATATAATCGCTCGCAGGGTTAGGAAATATATTAATCTCAGAAATCATTTTTGGCTTCTGCTTAGCTGCAGTCACTATTTCATTCGAATCCGAACTATTTTTACCAAATGAAACTAGTCCGTTATCTGTTCCAATCCATTTTATTTGATCTGTATCAATAAAAATAGCATTTACACGATTTGAAGGTAATCCTGAATTTGAATCATCAAATGTATTCCAGTTATAACCGTCAGATTTAATTAATCCATTATCCCAGGTTCCGATCCATATTAATCCTTCTTTATCAGCTGCATGTGATCTCATTCGAAAATAAGTTGGTGGTTCATATATATTCCAATTTTGCGAATCAAATTTTATGAAAAAATTATCCGGATAGTCTATTCCCAAAGAGCCATGTAACCATATTGTTCCGTTATCTGAAATACTAAGTATGCTCAATGCCAGTGGAGAATAATAATAATCTGACCAGTTTAAACCATCAAACTTTGTAATAGTTCCCGGAACAGTTTTAAACGATGGTTTATCTTTACATATTCTTGTCCAAATATTGCCTTCTTTATCCTCTGTCAGACCCAAAATATATCCGTCCGCTTCATTAATCTCAGTCTTATCATCCATGTATTTTATAAGATTTCTCCCCTGTGATATCCAAACAATATTATCTTTCGCAAAACAAATACTACTAGTGATAGCAACTAAAGGATCATTGCTTTTGGGCAATACTAAAATCCAATCTTTATTTTCGGTCATTTTGAAAATATCATGACAATATGAGTATATCCATGGTAATCCGCTGTTATCGCAAAAAATTGATGAAATGGAGTGAATTATGTCAGAATCATAGTAATCAAAATTATATGAAACAATATTTCCTGTTGCTTTTTCGAATCTTAAAAGTTTCTGAGATGTTATAAGCTCATCGGGATATGATATAAACTCCTCGTGATAAGTTAGCAACCAAAAATAATCGCCGGCATCAGCAAGGTCGATAATTTTATCTTCAAAAATATGATGAACCGTGTTGCCAGTTGCTTTTTCAAACTGTATTAATTCTCTATCCGAATTAGCAGTCAGCCATAAATAATCTCCCGAATTAATTATTTGGTTTATCTCTTTTCCTTCAAGATATGTTTTCCACTCGGGATATTCGTTTTTCTGTGCTATTGCGGAAATATATATTCCGGTTAAACAAACAAATAATAGTATAAATCTTTTCATGACAATTGGTTTTAATTAATTGCCATGAAAGTTAAATCAATGAAGAGATATAGAATTTCCCATTTTTCCCAAAGATTTGCTGAAATTTCCCAGTCTAATTTTATATGAAAGAAATTAAATAAACAATTCTTTTAGTGAACCAAAATAATCTTCATCCCAACCGCTGGAAATATTTTCATATGCTTCATCGGGGATATTAATATGCTGAAGTTCAACACTGGTTCCCTTTTTATGAGGATGCAGGGTAAATGTTACAATCGATCTTTCCTCCTGCCCTTCAAAAAACCACTCCTGTACAATCTTTTTATTTTCTTCGAATTCAAGATTTAAACCTGAAATACTACCTTCCCACAGCGAAAATTCAGTATTAGGAACAGGTTCCATCTGAGCTTCTTCACCCGTCCAAATTTCAAGCATCCTTTGATTTGTCAGGGCGTTATAAACATCTTTAGGATCTGCTTTTAATATATAATAGCGTTTTATTGTTTTCATATTCAATATTTTTTCAAAGATAAAGCAAAATTTCAGCCAATGAACTTTGGTTATAAAATAAGGACTCTACAATTTGAAATGAAAAACCTCACCGATAATTATTAAACTAATCAATCGGTGAGGCAAAAGGAATTATCATTTATAAGGGAACTTACCAAATTTTTGATTTTGGTTATTTAACTGCAATTTCCAGCTGAGTTAAGGAGTGAGCCGGGAAACTGTAGCTTATTAGATTATTATTAAACCTTATATTTTTTGTTTCAATACTGACGTTTTCTTCCGTCCTTGTATTGGTTGCAGTTACTGAGTCAGCATTTATTTCACTAACTTTTACACTGCCAGTGTATTCACCTGCCTGCAATTCAATATTGGTTTGAATTGCATCGTTTTCACTTCTGTTTACTACATTAACAACAAGAGTTTTATCAGCTTCATTTAAAACAGCAGTAACATCAAGATAAGGTATGTCCTCAAAAATTTCATTGGTATATTTTTCACAATTAGTATGAACATCAAGTGAAGTTCCCTTACAATTGTTTGAGTAGAGATAAAATGACTGGAATAATGAATTTTTATAATCTCCTTCAGGCGAACTTCCCACAAGACTAGTGAGCATAGTCACGTTCGCCATTTTTACGATATTTGCATGTCTAATGAATGAGTTTAGATGCTGAGCTAAAACCAGTGCACCTGTGAGTCCCCTGCCTCCTGAGTATTCATCGAAAGAAATATAAATCGGTCTGTCTGTTCCTGATTTTAACATTGCCTTATGGATTAAAGCCTCAACCATTTCAATTTTTTCATCAATTTCAAGGCCCAAGGACATTGTGTGTGTAAATCCCTGATTTTCTACTGCTCTTAATGCCTGTGTTGCATACCGGTGAATGGAAATATAGTCTATTTTACCGGCCATATTATCCAAAATATAATCGTTCCAGTCGATCCAGCCGTCATCAGGATCATAATCCGAAGCTACCAATGGATAGTTTGAAGAGCCAGATGCGATAAGTTTAATATCTTCATCTACCAACTCCATTAATTTTGCCGCTTCGATAGCAAACTTCACATAGTCTTCCTTGTTTTTGTAGCCCATTTGCCATGGTCCGTCAATTTCATTTCCAAGTGCCCAATATTTTATATTATAGGGTCCCTCATGTCCATATTTCTTTCTTAGACTCGCATAATAAGTATCTCCTTCATAATTACAATACTCAACCCAATGCCTTGCATCATCGAGTGTACCTGTACCTGCGTTTATACAAACAAAATTTTCTGCACCTATAAGCTTACAAAGTTGCACATATTCATCGGTTCCCATCTGATTTGTTTCAGCGAAATGCCAGGCAAGATCCAGCATGGTTGGCCGTTCATCCTTAGGACCGATTCCATCTTCCCAGTTATAACCCGATGCATAATTTCCACCCGGCCATCTTACATTAGTCACATTCAATTCATTTATGAGATCAATAAAATCCTGTCTGAATCCGAATTCATTTGAAAGAGGAGATTCGGGTTCATAGAGCCCTCTGTAGGCAACCATGGCTTCAAGAAAGCCTCCGTAAATGTTTGGATCTATTACATCAATTTTTCGATCTGTATCGATTTTTATTACTGCCGGTTCCTGCGCTAACAGGTTCCCAGAAATTAGAAAGACGAGGATTAAACAATACGGTAAAAGGTAAAGCTTTTTCATAATTATTGTTTTAAAGGTAAATTAGATCTATACTTAATACTTAATAAAAGTAATAAATACTTAGTTATTTAGAAATCAATATCATAAGAAGATAGATTTAAAGCTTTGTAATTAACTGTGAAATGAGCTAACAAGAGTATAATATTTAATCCTTTAATATTAAATCTAATTTTAAAACTGATTATTTTCGGCATTAACTTTTCGATAAAGAATAAATAATAGAATTCTAGAAATACGAAAACCCCACTGCCAAATTAAAAATTTAACTGAACAGTGGGGCAAAATAATATTCGTGCAAGCTATACTTAAATTCAGAAAGTTTGCTTACAACTATTTAAGAGCGATTTCAAACTGAATGAATGAATGTTTTGGAAAACTGTAACTTATCATTTTATCTTTTAACTTCATTTCTCTTGTTTCAATTCCTATGTTTTCTTCATTGATTGTATTTGTATCGTTAAGTGAATCAACAACAATTTCGTTCACTTTTACATTTCCTGAATATTCTCCGGCCTGCAATTCTATATTTGTTTGAATTGCATCTGTTTCACTGCGGTTCACAACATTTATCACCAATGTATTTTTGTCTGTATTCAAAACAGCAGATACATCCAGATAAGGTATTTCTTCAAATAATTCATTACTGTAACTATCGCATTTGGTATACACATCAAGTGAAATCCCCCTGCAATTGTTTGAATAGAGATAAAAAGGGTAATACAGGGTATTCTTGTAATCACCTTCAGGAGTTAATCCAACCAGACTTGATAAAAATGTAAGATTAGCCATTTTAACAATGTCAGCATGGCGAATAAAAGAATTCAAATGCTGAGCAAGCATTAATGCGCCTGTTATGCCATTTCCCCGTGCTCCGTATTCATCAAACGAAATATACATTGGCCTTCTGGTTCCCGACTTAACCATTGCCTTTTCTATCAAGCCCTGCACTACATTTATTTTTTCTTCAATTTCAAGTCCTAATGACATTGTGTTTGCAAATCCCTGATCTTCCACCGCTCTTAATGCCTGTGTTGCATATCGATGAATTGAAATGTAGTCAATTTTACCGGCCATTTTATCCAAAATATAATCGTTCCAATCAATCCAGCCATCATTGGGGTCATAATCTGAAGTTACTAAAGGATAATTTGAGGAACCCGAAGCAATAATTTTAATATTTTCGTCTGCGGACTCCATCAGCTTTGCAGCCTCAATGGCAAATTTTACATAGTCTTCCTTGTTTTTGTAGCCCAATTGCCATGGACCGTCGGTTTCGTTACCCAAAGCCCAGTATTTCACTTTGAAAGGTTCTTCATCGCCATACTTCACCCGCAAATCTGCGTAGTAGGTTCCTTTTGGAGAATTACAATATTCAATCCAATGTCTGGCGTCATCAAGTGTGCCAGTACCGGCATTTATGCAAATAAAATTTTCAGCTCCGACAAGATTACAAAATTTCACATATTCATCGGTACCCATCTGATTACTTTCAACACGAGTTCTTGACAGATCAAGACTTGACGGACGTTTATCTTTAGGACCAATACCATCTTCCCAATTATAACCGGATACAAAATTTCCACCGGGCCATCGGATTACAGGTACATTCAGTTCCTTAATTTGTTGAATAAAATCTTTTCTGAATCCATTTTCGTCTGCAAAAGGCGATGAAGGATCATATAGACCACCATATACAACTCCCCGGCCAAGAGGTTCAAGGAAGCTCCCGTAAATATTAGGATCTATCGTATCAACTGTACGATCAATGTCGATTTTTATTACAGCAGGGTTTTGCGCCTGCAGGCTTCCGGAAAACAATAAAATGAGGATTAAACAATACGATAAAATACCTGGCTTTTTCATAAATAAAGTTTGTTAGTGAAACATTAGTACCTTGTTTATATATTGTATTATAAAATGTACTCCGCACACTGGAATTCAAAGTTCTGCACCAACTAACATAAAGTTAATGTAAAACTTTCGTAAATCTAAAAATACAAAACAATCACGAAAACAACGAGAATTTTTCTATCTGATCGTAATTGCTTTTATAAAATAATCTTCGCCAACTATTAATAAAGTATTTTCGAAACCAGAAATCCCTGTTAGATTTTGTTCTGAAATTACACCGACTTCATTACAATGAGTACAAGAAGGAAGTTTCAATAATTTCCCGTTACTGCAAGTAATATAAAATTCATTCCCATAAGTATCAAAAAATATATCATAGGGGACATCTGTCAAATAACCATCCCTCCCCTGCATGTCGGTATAATTGAGACTTCTTTCTGTCCAGACTCCTCCTTGATTTGAAAACAAGACTGCAGGAGTGCCATCTTCATTTATTCCTGTAACTGCTATTCGGTTCTCGGTCACTAATACACTGGTAAAGCTGCATGCTTTATAAAAACCTTTATATTCCTGATTAAAATCAAAGATTTCCCAGTTAATGCCATCTTCTGTGTGTATAATTTCTCCTTTATCTGTCACACCGTAGCAATCTGAAGATCGCGCTGAAAGAGAAACTATATTACCTTTTAAATCCAGCTGAATTATCTGAAAAAAACCATCAAAATCTCCGAGTAATAATTCACCATCATCGGTACCGGCAATTACAAGGTTATTAAACAGTGTCAATGTGTTAATATCTTTATCTGTACCACTTTCAATTTTGTTAAAAGTTTCTTTTTCAGAAGAGATTAAAACTTTTCCCTCTTCACCGGCAGCAATTATAGCTGAACCATATGTGACCAGACAATTAAATTTTAAACCGGGGAATTTTTCTGTTTTATTTACTTTCCCTTCCGATGAGATCCATTCAATTCTTCCGTCTTTGCCGGTAGCAATAAAACCGTCTTCATAATTCGCAACAAATGTATAACCATCAGAATCACCACTATTTACATTCATTTCTGAAAGCAAATACTCTTTTTCTGAATTTATTTCAAAGTTCTTTGATTGTGATCCACTATAATCAGAATAAATTGAAAAAAAATTTCCCAATACAACCAGTAGTAATTCTGATTTCCAGAGAAGTATCATACAAATAAATAATAAATATTAAAAAAAACTTCAGCACCGGAATAATAAATAACATCCAATGCTGAAGTTAAATCTATAAAAAGTTTTTCTATTTCAGCCCACTATTTTTAATATTGAAATAATCAAAAGACACCTCAAAATCTCCCTGTTGTTCAGGTTGAGAAGTTTGTGTGCGCGGTCTTCTGAACATTCCACCACCTTGTTCTGAACCATTACAAACTATAAATCCAGCTTTTGTATTATTAAGGAGAATATCTATTGTTCCAACTTCAGTGAATTTTTTACCATCGACCGAATAGGAACCGGTAATTGTCATTCCTTTTCTTTCCAGTTTCAATATAAGACTGCTTTCGCTTATAGCGTCTGCATTTCTCATATTTACTAATGAAAAGTTATACCCATCTTCCTCAACAATTATATCCATGATACCGGAAGCAGGTCCTCTGAAAGACATTGGATTTGACCGGTAAACAAGTTTTACATAATTGTCTTCGTCCTGCATTGCAATTAAACCACCTTGCTGGTTCATTCCTGAAGGCATTCTTGAGAAACTAACCTTTGAAGTTATTGTCCAATCAGTGTTAGCACTTTGAAGCAGAATATTTTTTGCTGTATTTGAATCACCAACAATATCTCCGTCTTCCCCTTTTATTAGCATTGATCCGGCATTTTGAGAAAGACTCCAGCTATCTTTATTCTCACGAATCCAGCTCCAATGGTCACCGAGTGATCCCGATTTAAATTCATCACTGATCGATTTAATACCAAAGTTCACTGAATATTTTTTTGCATCAACTGTAATATTATCGGTTAAAGTAATTTTTGCTGTTCCCGGTACTCCTTTTGCTTGATCAATTTCAACTTCAATATTCGGATCAACTGCTTCTACTCCAACAACAGGTGCTTTGGATGAAGCTTCTTTCATCAGGTAACTGTAACCTGAAACTGAAGGATCAAATCCTTTTATTTCGTTACCGTCCAAAGTAATGGTTGACGGTTTCAGGTTTGGCATAACCTTAATTGCATAATCATCCGATTCTGTTTTGCCATCAATTGTAACATGAGTTGTAATTGTAGCCACACCTGTTCCCACAGCTGTCACAAGACCATTTGCATCAACCGTTGCTACAGATGGGTTATTGCTGACATAAACAACTTTAGCTTTTGAAATATCATAAAAACTATCATCTGTCATAGCAGCAGTCAGGCTTGTTTGAGCAGTTGTTCCATTTTCTAGAACAACCGTTCCGCAACCGGCAACAACTAACTTTAATTCAGGTTCGAATGCACCTTTCATAACTGCATCAACAGTACCTTTAATGTCTTTCGACGATGAGCCAATTTCGAAACGGTAAGTTCCCTGATCAAATGTAATTTTTTCGGCATCCATGTCCCAGAACCAAAGCTCTGAGCAATCAATATCGATATTTACTGTCTTAGTTTGTCCTTTCGGGATTGTAACACGTTTAAATCCTTTTAACCTTTTAATAGGTCTTTGTAGAGAAGCGGGGCTATCAGGTGTAGTCATATAAACCTGAACAACTTCATCACCATCAAAATTGCCTGTATTTTTAACATCTACACTTACGGTAATTTTATCCTGAGGTGTGATGTTATTTTTACTTATTTTGAAATTACTGTATTCGAAAGAAGTGTAAGAAAGTCCATAACCGAATTCATAAGAAACGTCTTTTGTAAAATACCAAAAGGTACGTCCGTTTTTACCGTTACCACCTCTTAAAGTATAATCAGTGATTGGAGGCAAATCATTCACAGTTTTGTACCATGTTGCATTCAATTTTCCTCCCGGAGTTACATCACCAAAAAGAATTGGGGCAACTGCATCGCCTTGTGCCTGGCCATTATAACCTACCCAAATAATTCCAGGGATATTCTGAAGATTTTTAAATTCTTCAACTTCAACACATCCCAGAGTCTGCATATATACAATCGTATTTTTATTCACTGCTGCAACAGCTTTAATAAGATCTACCTGGTTTCCTGGCAGCAGTAATGTCAGCCTGTCTGCTTCTTCTGTAGCTGTTTTTTCATCCGTTCCGACGAATAATACGGCGACATCCGCAGATTTTGCCATTTCAATGGTTTCCTGATCAATTTCTGCATCCTGCGGAGCCTTATAAACCAGGTAAAGAGTCTGTGGCTCATTAAAACCAAGCCTGTTGGCTTTCACTTTCATCCAGCTTCCTGCACCATAAACACCTCCTGAAGTTGCTCCACCTGCTACAGTTGCATCCAGAGTTGTTATTAAATTTCCGTCGGGAGAACCTGTTCTGACTTCCACAAAACCTCCATCTACGGGAATATTCAGGTTAATTCCAATTGAATCAATATTTGTAAGATCAACATTTTCGTATGCGGTCCACGATCCGTCGTTAATTGTTCTAACCTGTTCAACAGAACCCATGCCTGAACCAACAGTAATGCCTTCCGATGCCAAATTATATTTTGTTGCATCAATTTGAGAAGTGCTTCCATCCGTTTTTTGCAATTCAATAGCAACTACATAAAGGAGGTTACTTTTATTGGTTGTTTCTCCACCTGAACTTGAAACTATTTCAGTAGAATATCCCTTTTCTGACATATATTTGGTAATTCCTGCCAGTGGACTTATCATATTATCCTGAGATGGTCTTCCTGAATAAGGGCCTAATTCCACCTTATCAACCTGTGGTCCAATCAAAGCAATCTTTTTTATTTCTGATGCATTTAAAGGAAGAGCTTTACGGTTTGTTGAAGCAACCACATTATTTTTAAGCAATACAGGTGTCTTCATTGCTATTTCCTTAGCTAAAGCTTTGTTTGCTTCAGAACCAATTACTGATGGTTGAGCAAAAGAATAGGGAACCATAGGTGCCGGATCAAACTCACCTGTTCTCATTCTGATGGTAAAAATATTTACTAAAGCTCTGTCAATGTTTGCCATAGTCATAAGTCCCTGGTTAATAGCGTCAATGGCAGCTGCCTGATAAACACTTCCACAGTCGATATCCACACCTGCAATCAAACCCTGAGCAGTAGCTTCAGCAGCGGTTTCAACGTAATAATGTCCTGTATAAATATCCTCAATTGCTGCACAGTCACCTGTGATGTAACCATCCAAACCGTAGGTTCTTCTGGCAATCGTGTCAAGATATAGTTTGCTGGCTGAAGTAGGAACTCCATTTACAGCATTATAGGAAGACATGATTGAAGGTAAATTGTCTTTCTCAATCAGATTTTTGTATGGAATTAGATAAAACTCACGCATATCACGGCTGTCCATATTTGAACTGCTCACATGGCGGTCAAATTCACTGTTGTTGGCAAAGTAGTGTTTGCCATTGGGAACAGCTTTTAAATATTTGTCATCATCTCCCATCATACCTCTGATAAAACCACCGGCAATTTTGGATACAAGGAATGGATCTTCACCGAAAGATTCACCGGTTCTTCCCCACCTCGGATCTCTAATCGGCTCAACAACCGGAGACCAATATGTAAGCCCCCTGATTACAGGCGAATTTAATGCCCGTGCTTCATCCGAGATAGCAGAAGTTTCCCGTTCCATTAAATCAGGGTCCCAGGAAGAACCTAAGGCAACACTATTGGGAAATGAAGTTGGTGAATTAGAACCAGCTCCACCAAAGCCTCCCATTACACCATGCAAAGCTTCATTCCAAACGTTATAAGAGTTAATACCCAAACGTGGAACCGCAGTCATGCTGTTTCCCAAAAGACTTTCTTTTTCCTCAAGAGTTAACCTGGATACAAGATCTGCTGCCCTCTCTTCAAATGAATAAGCAGGATTTAAATATATTGGATTGCTTGACAATTCTCCGTCAGAGTCAATCGCTTTGTTCGCCGGTAGTAAAAAGATAAATAGAATCCCGGCAAATAATAGAAAACCTGGAGTTAAAATTTTTTTGTTCATAATTATGTTTATTAATTTATAAGGTAAAGCAATGGTTTATTCCTAATCAAAATTAGTGATGATAATAGGATTCTCAAATTAAATTTAAGTTTAATTATTTCACCAGAATTTATACCGGTTCCAAATAAACAAGTTGCGAGAAATAAGAATTATATAATCTTATAAGGAAAACGCACAGACAGGAATCTTTATTTTTTTAGTCAGCATATTAAAATATTTATACAAATCCCGATAAAACCAAATATCTCAACATACAATTATAAAAGAATAAGCTCTAACTCGTTATGTAGTTTAAATTTAAAGTATTGATTATCAAAGTCACACTGAGCGTAGTCTAAGTGTGGCACAAACAGCCTTCGACTACGCTCAGGCTGACAATCATGTAATTATAAAATCATAATGTAACCGATTAAGCCCTATTTTCCATCTAAGTTTTTCAGCCATTTATATATTCTGTCAACATGAGAACCTTCCCAGTAAATCTTTTTACAATCAGCACATTCCCAGAAATTATCAAAAATTTTCAAGGTGTCGCTTTTAACTCTTCCTTCCAAACTTTTTTTTTCAATGGAATGCAGAACACCATTGCAATTAGAGCAACGTGTGAATGGATTAAAATGATTTTGCAACTGAAATTTTTCAATTACTTCAATTAGTTGTTTTTTAGGATCGTCATTTCTAATCCAATAGCCATGTGTAACTTTTGAATATTTTAAAACTCCTTTATCACGAGTTAAAATAATCCTTTTTTCTTTAAAAGCTATTTCAACAATTTGATTGTCATCATAGTCATTTTGAAAAAGTGTATCAAATCCTAATAAGCGCAGCTTTTTTGCCAATTTGCCCAGATTCACGTCAACAATAAATTGAATATTTCTGAGCGTTTTTTTTCTCAATCGATTTATAGAAGAAATATCAAATGTTTCAAATACCGGGTAAACTGAAACCTTCTCACCCCCTTTAAGTAAATAATCAAATTTTACGGATACTCCATTTACAATTATTAAATCTATTTCAGCATGTGGAACTCCAATGGCTTCAATTATATTTTTAACAGAAGGAGTTCCTGTGAACGAAAACGGGAAAGTTGTTTTTTCCCATTCTTTTGGTAAAAAATCGTTTAATTCTTCATAAAACCTGAATTGTGCAAATCGAATATATGGTAAATGATTGTCTGTATTATTTGATTTTTCGTCATTCATAATTTAAAACTGAATCAGATTAAAAATAACTATATTTCTTTTAATGAATGAATTATACTATTGGTTTTATTCCCAGCATTTTGAATCGCACCCTTCAAATTCATTTAAATTCTGAAAAATGCTTTGTTATTCTTTCATGTTAATTATTAATTTTGAGGATAATCATAATTTAGATACATGAAAATTTTTACTTGTTGTGCTTCTTTTTTATTTATCATTTTCTTTCTAACTCAGAATATTTCAAATGCTTCTGAAAATGAAAATATTTTCAAAAAACTAACCGTTCTTCAATGCGACAGCCTTATAAAAGCCAATGAAAATAATCCGGATTTTGTAATCATGGACGTACGTACCCCATCGTCATGGTCGCCTGATCATCTTGAAGGTTCAATCAACCGAAACTATTACGATTCAGATTTTACAGAACAGCTGGATGCATTACCAAAACATAAAACTTACCTCATTCATTGTCAATCGGGAGGAAGAAGCAGCGGAACGTTTACAAAAATGCAAAATCTTGGTTTCGAAGAAGTATATGACATGCAGGGAGGAATGAGTTCATGGAAGAGTGCATCATTGCCAACGACCTCAGTAATTGAGCCAAAATTAATGATGGTTTCAAGAGAAGAAACAACCGAAAATTCGACAACCGACACTATAAAAATTACCGTAACAAATCGCGCAAACGATATTCTGAGCTTTAGCCCTCTTGAACTTTTTGACATCCATGATATTTATTCTGATTTTGATGAGTCAGTTAGTCTGGGTGGAGCAGAAGACTATTCATTCTTCGTTTATCATACTCCCGGTTATTCCGGTTCCGATTCAACCTGCATCATAATAAACAGTAATGGCGGACAACTGGATATTGATGTTGTCTTAAAAGATGGATACATCCAGGATATCGCTGAACAGCAATTGGCAGATATTACCGTTTACCCCAATCCTGCAAATAGATTCATACAATTTAATGTGCCGGGCAGGAATACAATTGATGAAATTTCAATCTTTGATATAACCGGTAAAATTGTTTTATTGAAAAATCAGTTAGCGACAACACAAAAACTCGATGTCAGTAGTTTTAGTCCGGGGATGCATTTTTTGAGAATAAGAATCGGTGATACATATACCACCCAAAAGATTATGATAAACCGTTAAGAAAACTTAATTCATATTTAGCTTTCTTAAATTTGCACCAGGCAGATATTTCTTTTGTAAAAAAGCAATTATATTCGTGTTGCCATCAGTTAAATAATTAAACAATGCCAACACTATCCCGACTCTTAATTAAAAAAAGTTTATTATTTATTTCATATATAAGTATCCTTATTTTTCCTTCTGCTATTAATGCCCAAATTATTTATGGTAAAATTGTTGATGATCAAAATGAACCGGTTCCATATGCTACTATTTTTGTAGCTGAAACCCGTGAAGGTACCATTTCAAATTTAGACGGAAACTACAAGTTGAAACTTGAAAACGGGAGCTATCATCTTACAATCCGATCGCTGGGTTATGTTCAGATAGAACAGCAAATTCAACTCAATTCCGATTCCCTGCGTTTTGATATTGTTTTGGAACATCAGGAATACAGGATAAAAGAAGTAAAAATCTTTCCAGGAAAAGAAGATCCGGCTTATTTTATTATCCGGAAAGCGATGGCAAATGCGGCTTATTTTCGCGAAAAAATAAAACATTATGAGGCTGATTTATACATCAAAAGTAATTTTACATTCACCAATATTCCAAAGCTTTACCAAAACCATATCCAGGTTAATGATGTAATGCTAAAGGATGCATTCAAAGAAGATGTAACCTATGTAATTGAATCGCAAAATAAAATTACATTTGATTATCCCGACGGTTATAATCAGGAAGTAATCAGTAAAAAGTCATCTCTCACAGGATTTGATGAGCCCCCGCTTTTAGGGCTGATGACTTCTACTTTTTATGAGGAACGCCCCAACGAAGTTATATCGCCACTTTCAGCAAAAGCTTTGAACCATTATAAATATGTTTACGAGGGATTTATTACAGTTGGTGATTACGATATTTTTAAAATTTCAGTTCTGCCAAAACGAAAAAGTGACGAACTGGTGGAAGGAACGATCTATATTGTCGATAAATTATGGTGCATTTACAATGTTGATTTTAACGCACAAATTGAATTTTTTAAATACCGCATAAAGCAGCAATACGAAAACCTTGGTAATGATAACTGGATGCCTGTATCGCATGTAATCGACGGAAATTTCTCTTTGCTAGGATTAAAAGGCGATTTTTATTACGGTGCGAGTTTAAAATACAATTCAATTGAAGAAAATGAATTAAATAATATACCTCAAAAAACAGTTGAAGAAGAGCCGATAAAACAACAAAATAAAAAGGAAATTGAATTGCGAAACAAAGTCGCACAAATAAATGCAAAAGAGGAACTCACAAATGGAGATGTTAGAAAAGTCTCGCGTTTAAACCGAAAAATTCTAAAGGAACAATACCAGGATTCTACTTTTGTTTCAAGCGCTCAAAATAATTATGAAATAGAGGAAACAAAAGACACCCTTGCAGTCGATACCTTTTTATGGGAAAAGATGAGAGCTATTCCGCTTACGCCGGTTGAGATTAAAAGTTATGAAATCAGAGATTCACTTGTAAGCATGGAATTAGAAAATCCGGATTCAACAAGTGAAAAATCTTTTCAAAATTCTGTGGTGATGAAAATTCTCACCGGGTATCCTGATTTAATCAAAGATTCAACAATCAAGTTGAGTTATTCCGGTTTAATTGCAGCCGACAATACAGATTATAATGCTGTTGACGGGTATAAATACAAACAATTTTTTAGATTTTCCGCTAATCTGGATTCCGGAAAATATTTTAGATCAACTCCACAAATCGGTTTCGCTTTCAACCGAAAAGCGATTTTTTGGTCGCTCGAAACGCATTATCAGAATATTCTGATGAAAGGGAATCAATTGGAAATTTCATTTGGAAAAGAAAGTCGCGATTTTAAATCTGAAAGTGAAGGAATTGATCCGGCATTAAATTCAATCAGTTCATGGTTTTTTGGGGAGAATTACATGAAACTTTATGAAACCGGCTTTTTTCGTTTTAATGTGGCACAAAAAACATTTAATAACACTTATTTTAAAGTCCTTGTGGATTACAATCATTTTACACCGTTGGAAAATAATGCCAGTTACACTTTATCAGATAAAAAAGAATTTTCACCAAATATTCCAAAAGGTTTGGTTGTCGACAGTCCGGTATTACAGGAACAAAAAAGCGTGGTTTATGCATTAGGGTTAAGTTACAGGAATTTCCAACGAAAACCATGGTTACAAAGTTCCACATTTCTTATGATTTCTGATTTTTATGATATTCTACTATCCTACAAACAAGGGGTTAATGGCATACTTAATTCAATTTCCGATTTTAAGCAGATTGACTTTAAAATCCGACAGCAGGCGAACCTCTCACCTACTTCAGGAATTGATTGGTATGTAAATGCAGGCTATTTTTTCAACTCGGATCAAATGCATTTTTCACAATTTAAACATTTTAAAACCTCTGAAATTTTAGTTCCTTTTAAGAACTTCACTCACACTTTCCAACTTCTTAATGATTATGAGTTTAGCACCAGCGATAAATATTTAAATGCCGGGGTGGAATTCAGAACGGAATATATGTTTATGCGCTATTTATCATTGTTTAATAAACGTACCTGGAGTGAAAGCTTTCATTTGAATTATTTGACAACCCCAGATTTAAATAATTACTGGGAGGCCGGGTACAGTTTAAACAATTTGTTTTTTATTGGTAACCTGGGTGTTTTTGTTGGTTTTAAAGAAGACAGATTTGAAAGCTTTTCAGTTAAATTTTCTATTGCCGAGTTCTGATGATTTTTATTCAAATTTGACAAATCTTTAAAAAGAGATAAATTAGCATTTTCCTTTTTAAAGAATTAAAAGATTTTAGTGTGAAAATCAGAAAAATAAAACTCCACTGGCAAATTCTTATCGCGTTAATTTTATCTGTATTGTTTGGATATTTTGTTCCTGACGGAGTAAAATATGTTGGCTGGATAGGTGATGTATTTCTTCGGGCTCTGAAAATGGTAATAATACCGCTTATTTTCAGCTCTATAATCAGTGGAGTAACCAGTATGGGTGAAGGCAAAAATCTAGGGAGACTTGGATTAAAAACCATTACTTACTACATTGGAACAAGTACTTTGGCAATTGTTACAGGCCTTGCAGTAGTAAATATTGTTAAACCTGGAGTTGGTGTTGAAATGGGTTTTACTCAATCGGTAGAAGGATTAACAGAGGGAGCTGGCTCGGTAAAAGACATTTTTTACCGCTTAATACCTGACAATATTGTTGATGCAATGGCACAGGGCTCAATCCTCTCCGTTATTTTCTTTGCAGTAATTTTTGGTTTTTTTATCACAAAGGTTGAATTCAAATACAAGGAATCGCTAACCACTTTTTTTGACGCGGTTTTTGAAGTAATGATGAAAATAACCTTGTTCATTATAAAATTTACACCTCTGGGAATTTTTGGAATTGTAGCACGCGAAGTTGCTCAAAATTCAGATCAGCTAGCCAGCATTGCCGGAAGTCTGGCCATTTATAGTTTATGTGTTTTTGTGGCACTTATTATACATGCTTTTATTTCATTGCCGTTAATCGTAAGGTTTATAGGCAAGGCAAAGCCATTTGCCCACATGAAAAATATGATAACTCCGCTTTTGACTGCTTTCTCAACTTCATCATCGAGTGCTACTTTACCGCTTACAATGGATGCATTGGAAAATAATTGTGGAGTGTCAAATAAAATATCAAGTTTCACCTTGCCTCTTGGCGCCACCATTAACATGGACGGAACCGCTCTTTATGAATGTGTAGCGGCCATGTTTATAGCACAGGTTTACGGAATCGAGCTAAGAGTATCTCAACAGGCATTGGTAGTTGTCACGGCCTTGCTGGCGTCAATTGGAGCAGCAGGTATTCCAATGGCCGGACTTGTAATGATAACTGTTGTTTTATCAGCAGTTGGATTACCATTGGAAGGAATAGGATTAATTTTAGCTGTTGACAGAATTCTGGATATGATACGTACTTCCGTAAATGTTTGGAGTGACAGTTGCGGTGCGGTAACCATTGCACGTTCGGAAAATGAAATAACCAATGTTGCACTTTAAAATTAACAAAACAGCAAACAACCTAATTTAATCTGCAAAAGATGACTTTTAATCTGCAAGCAACAATAGCCGAATTAATTGAACGATTGGCAGAATGTCAGTTTTTTTTATCATGAAAAATTTTACCATTGCGTTATAAATACTTACTAATTAGATGAAAATCTTTAAATACCGTATTTTAAATCATATCCTTTTCTGGATATTTATTTATACTTTTTATACAATTCCATATATACTTTCATATGGTTTTGCCTCCGAAGCCTTTATAAACCTGATTTATTTACCCTTTGATATTCTTACCGTATATTTTGTTATCGGGTTCCTGATACCCCACTTTTTTATCAAAAACAGGAACCTGCCTATTCTGTTATTAGGTGTAATTGGAATTATCTCTCTGAATATTATCATTTCCCGATATATCAATTTTGTTATTCAGCCTAAACTTGGTTTTTGGGTGACACGCAGAGCACTTACCATTGAATTGTTTAATTCTTTGCTTACCAATTTTATGATTGTAGGAACAGCCGTTGCCTTGAAACTTTTTAGTTATTCAACTAAAATTCAACTTAACCAATCGGAAATGGAAAGAAAAACGGTACAATCCGAGTTAGGTATATTACGTTCTCAGGTAAATCCCCATTTTTTATTTAATGTTCTGAATAATATTGACGCTTTGATTTTTGAGGATAAGGAAAAAGCTTCAAACGCCATTTTTCTGCTTTCTAAAATAATGCGTTATATGTTGCAGGAATCCACAGAAGAAAAGGTTATGCTCGATAAAGAATTAAACTATATAAATGATTACCTTGAACTCGCCAAGTTGAGCTTTAAAAACCAAAAATTCCTTTTATTTGAAACCACTGGAACCTCCTCTAGAAAAATGATTCCACCTCTACTCTTTATTCCTATAATTGAAAATGCGGTTAAACATTGTAATAAACAGGCTAAATCTCCGGGAATTCAAATTTCTTTTCAAATTGAAGAAAATTTCATCGAACTAAAAACAGCAAACCATATGAAAAGAAATGATTTTAAATTGCCGGATAAAAGTTCGGGAAATGGTTTAAAAATAGTGCGTAAAAGGCTAAAACTTCTTTACAACGAAAATTTCATTTTTGATATTAATCGCGATATAGATAAATTTAATGTTTACCTAAAAGTACCCTTGTCATGAAAATGAATTGTATTGCTGTTGACGACGAAATTCTTGCACTAAAAAAAATTAAAAGATACGCAGACAAAATTGATTATCTGAATCTACTTGGAACTTTTGACAATGCCTTGTCTACATTTTCATTCCTTCGCGAAAACAAAGTTGACCTCATTTTTCTGGATATTCAAATGGATGAATTTACAGGCATTCAGCTACTTGAAACAATAAAGGATCCGCCTTACGTAATATTAACAACTGCCTTCGATGAATATGCCCTCAAAGCCTATGAACTGGATGTGATGGATTACCTGTTAAAACCTATTCCTTTTGAAAGATTTGTAAAAGCGGTTGAAAAAGTTTATGCCCGTTTTTTAAAGGATGTACAACACAAAAATCTTCAAACCACAGATAAAACTCAACAAAAGCAAGAATCTCCGGAATATACTTTTATAAAATCGGGAAATAAGACAGTAAAAGTGTACTTTAATAAAATTCTGTACATAGAAGGAATGCGTGATTATCTTCAGATTCACACAGAAGACAGCAAAATAATGACACTACTAAATTTTAAAACAATTCAGGAAATTCTTGACCCTAAAAAGTTTATACGGGTGCACAAATCCTATATAATTGCTTTGGATAAAATCGATTATATTGAAAATAACACTATAAAAATCAGGAACAAAGTAATTCCCGTAAGTAACAGTTACAAAGTGGCTTTTTTCAATATACTGAACAAAAAAAATTTTATTTAATTCTATTAAGCGGCTGGCCAAGCTTTAATATTAATCAAAACTTTGAATGGAGTCTCGGACATATAAAATTCAATTTGCCCAAAATAAAACCACACTAACTCGCAATTTTCACATTTTTTAAGTTTCATTTTTTGATGTATTACATATTTTTGCACGTATTTGTAAAATCTCTAAAATTGAAATGATGAAATTTAATAAGCTAAAAATTACTGGCTTTTTATTGTTTTTAGTTTTGGGGTTTACCAGTTGTGAAAAAGATAAACCCGACATTGTTTACAAAAAAAGTTACATTGAGCCCATAAAAAAGGCCCGAAACGAATTTATGTTTTTCCTTTCGGCAAATCTTATCCCCGGCGGTTCAATTGCCATTTCAAAAGGTGGGGAAATCATTTACTCTGAGGCTATAGGCCTGGCATCTAAAGATTTAAATGTTCCGGCAAACCGAAAAACAAAATATAGAATCGGACCATTAACAGAACTTTTTACATCTTTATCATATCATTTATTAGTTGAAGAAGGAGTACTTCATCCTGATTCTTCAGTTCAGTACTATTTACCTGATTTCCCTGAAAAAGAATATACAATAACTCTTGACAATCTCATAAATCATACATCAGGAATTCGTCAGGAAACAGCAACAGAGGAGGTTCAGGCAAATTTGAATGTTACCTTGGAAAAAGGAATCAAGGTATTTGAGAATGATGATCTTTTGTTTCCTTCAGGATATTATCAAATGACTTCGTCACTAAATTATAATCTCCTCGGTGCTGCTATGGAAAAAGCGACCGGGAAGAAATTTAATGATATTTTATATGATTTGGTCATCGATACATTACATCTGGAAAATACAGTTATGGATAATCCATTTATAACAATTAAAGATCGAGGAGATTTTTTTGATCAAAATGTTATTTCATTGATAATCAATTCTGCTACGGTAGATCTGCGCTCAAAGGCTCCTTCAAGGGGTTTGTTGTCAACTGCTGAAGATTTGGTCAAATTTGGAAACGCTTTTTTGTACTCAGACTACATCACGGAAGATATTAAAAACAAGATTTTTACTCTACCGGAATTAAAATCCGGTATGATTGCCGAAAACACAAACGGATGGGTGCCACTAATTGACAAAAGTAAAAGAACTATTTATTCGCTTACAGGATATGTAACCGGAGGCGGTGCATCACTCCTTATTTTTCCTGAAGAGGAACTCGTGGTTGCCATTGCTATAAATACAACTATGAAAGGAAATAATCCACCGGATTACAGTATTGCTTCCTACTTTTTCCCGGAAGATGAAACTGGCGAATAAAGCTTCAACAATACTCTGAATAGGTGATTTTCCTAAAAAATCTTAATTTAGGGTTGAAATTCTCATTCTATGGAAACTCTTATTTTGTTGGGAGTAATTTTAGGACTGGCTGCCGGTGCTGTGATTACAATGTTTTACCTCAAATACAAAAATACACAGCAACTCAATAATCAATCTGCAGTTTTATTAAAACAAATAAAACAAGTGTTCAAACTGGTCACAGTAGAGGGCGAATTTTCAGAAATTTTCACGCACAGGAATGGCAAAAATATTTTCTTCAATTTGCTGCAGTTGGAGAAAAAAGTGATTTTAATTGTAAAAGCTAAAGTGATGGTAGGATTTGATCTTTCCAAAATTAACATCAAAGTTGATTCATCAGGTAAAAAAATAGTTCTTTCCCAATTTCCACGTCCTCAAATTATAAGCATTGATACCGATCTTGAGTATTATGACATTCAAAAAGGAATCACCAATAAACTTTCAGAAAAAGATTTAACTGATATTTCAAAAAGAGCAAAAGACTTCATCCGTGAAAAAGTGGATGAAAGCGATTTATACATCATTGCAGAAAAACAGGTAAATGACACAATAGAATTTATCGGCCAGTTAGCGAGTTCAGTAGGCTGGCAAATGATTACTGAAAAATTACCAGAAATATTACCCGAAAGTAAAAAACCTGAAAACTAATTTTCTCAAGAGCTATAAGTTTCAGCCAATTCAACTTACATTTAAGAAAACAATGAATCTACAAATTCCCGTCTCCTGAATATTTGTAAATGTTCCATTTTTTCGCCAATACCAATGTATTTTACAGGAATTTTAAACTGGTCGGAAATACCAATAACTACCCCACCCTTTGCTGTTCCATCCAGTTTTGTCAAAGCCAATGCTGTAACTTCGGTGGCTTTTGTAAATTGTTTGGCTTGTTCAAATGCGTTTTGCCCGGTAGAACCATCTAAAATTAACAGAACTTCATGTGGTGCATCAGGTACAATTTTTTGCATCACCTTTTTTATTTTGGAAAGTTCATTCATCAGGTTTACTTTATTATGCAAACGGCCGGCTGTGTCGATTATAACTACATCTGCATTATTTGATTTAGCTGATGCAAGAGTATCATAGGCAACCGAAGCTGGATCTGAACCCATTTTCTGTTTTACAATAGGAACATCAACACGCTGCGCCCATACTTCGAGTTGTTCTATAGCGGCTGCCCTAAAGGTATCGGCTGCACCCAAAACGACCTTTTTACCTGCCTGTTTAAAATTATAGGCCAGTTTTCCTATCGTTGTTGTTTTTCCTACTCCGTTTACTCCTACAACCATAATTACGTAGGGACCTTCTTTTTCAGGCAATTCAAAATTGTCAACATCTTCTGTGTTATTTTCTTCCAAAAGAGCCGCAATTTCCTCTTTTAAAATATTATTCAACTCGCCAACGCCCATGTATTTATCCTTTGATACACGTTCCTCAATCCGTTCAATAATTTTCAAGGTAGTATCCACACCAACATCAGAGGTAATCAAAACTTCTTCCAGATTATCAAGAACTTCATCGTCGACTTTTGACTTGCCAACGACTGCACGGCTTAGTTTTTTGAAAACACTTTCCTTAGTTTTTGAAAGTCCCTGCTCAAGGGATTCCTTTTTACTTTTACTGAAACTTCCGAATAAGGCCATAGTCGAATATATTAAGCGAATAAAAATAGTAATTTTTGGGTTAACGCTTTAGCCCAATAAATACAAAAAAAGCTTCCACCATTGATGAAAGCTTTTCCTGTTTTGTAAGCATAGCCCCTAAAAAGGGCTTATTTTTTAAAATAATTTTTTACATCATCGTTCGGAATCACTTCTTCCTTAAAAGAATATGCACCGGTTTTTTCCGATTTTACCATTTTAATAACTTTGGCATAACCTTTACCAGCACCTTTTTGTAATGTAGCAACCGCTTTCTTTGCCATAACTTATATTATTTTATTTCTTTATGAACTGTAACCTTTTTCAAAATAGGGTTATATTTTTTTAACTCCAAACGCTCCGGTGTATTTTTTCTGTTTTTGGTAGTAATGTACCTTGAAGTTCCCGGCATACCACTATCCTTATGCTCTGTACACTCCAAAATAACCTGAAACCTGTTGCCTTTTCCTTTTTTTGCCATTTCTAAATATCTTTAATATTTATCAATATATCCTTTTTCAACTGCATTTTTCAGTGCAGCATTAACACCATTTTTGTTTATGGTTCGAATACCTGCAGCAGAAACTGTTAATTTTATCCAACGATCTTCTTCAGGTAAATAAAATTTCTTTTTAAACAGGTTTACATCGAAAGTCCTCTTAGTCCTTCTCTTTGAGTGAGATACATTATTTCCCACCATCGCTTTTTTTCCTGTTACTTGACAAACTCGTGACATTTCTTTATAATTTCTTGATGATCAAAACAAACACGTTATTCAAACGGCTTGCAAAGAAAATACTTTTTTAATAAATAATCAAGTTGTTGTCTCAATTTTTCAATAAACAATTAACATTTAATTGTTAACTACTATTCTGGCTCACTGTAATAAAATGCTTTAATTGTTCAATACAAAAAATAATACAAGTGTTAATATTCTGAAAAATGATTGGAAACAAAGCACCTAAAATTTCCGTGCCTGAATCAATATTTTAAGATACCTAACTATAGGTATTTCCCGGAAAATCTTTACCGCTTACCTTTGTTAGCATTAAATTGCCAGACTCAGGACTTGATAAAATCAAGAGGCCTGATAGAACTTCAACCAAAAAAAACCAAAACAATAAGTTATGATTATCACTAAAAAACTACCTTACGTATTTAATTTTTCTCTACTAAATTTCTTTTTAATTTTTAGCTTAATCTTTTTTTTTAACGCTTGTGATTTGATTTCGGGAGACGGCGGAAATAAATGCAAAGAGACGGAACAACCTGAGTTTGAAAAGTCATTATCGCCTGCAATTTATATCAAAAACAAAAGAGGAGAAAGTTACTGGGGCGCGCATGTTGAGATTAATATATATAAGGAATACTGTGATGGAACTATTAAAGGAACCTTTGTTAAGAAAGCAACAACCTTAGAAGATGGATATGCAAATTTCGCGTATGTATTCACTTATAAATTTGCCAACCTGGAAGATAAGGTGAATTATACTATTACCGTTACAGGAGCAGATCCGGAAACGGGAGATGAAAAAGAATTCAAATTTTCTGATAGCATGGGGTACGAAGAAGCCTCGGAATATGCCGTAAATCCAATATTTCTAAATCATATGCTGCAAGTCTCATGGTAATGTAGTTATAAAAAGCTAAATAGATTTTGCATTAAAAAAGCAATGCATATTAACGAATCTTTAAGATACCTAACAGTAGGTATTTTCCCGGAATGTACTTCGACGTAATTTTGTCTATAACCAAAAACAAACCGATGAGATATATCCCAAAAATCCAGTCCTATTTATTTTTAGGTATAATTTTTCTGTTTTTTACAACTTGCGAGCTAATAGAAAACAATGATCCTTGTGATAAAACTATACTTAAACCATCCATTGAGGTAAAGGTATTTATCAAATATTACCTTTATAATGGATTTAATGAAAAGAGTGACAAAGAAGTAAAAATTGTGGTTGAAAAAATAGCCTGTGGAATGGATGAACCGGCTCCAGGAGCTCGCTTCGAATTTACAGGTTATATGAATGATGATGAATATTTTGAAGTCGGGCCTGTTGGATATAATCTCAGAAATGAAAATGATAAAATCAACATTATTTTCTATTACATGGTGGGTGATGAATTTGAAGACTCTGCAGAAGTTACTTTATATCCGGAGGATTTTGCTTCATTAACTGATTTTGTACTAAAATTCACAGATGAAGGTTGAAGAATAAAATTATTGTTCCATCCAGTAAAATGATACTATATTTACAATCCAAGGATTAGTGCCCTGTTTTAAATATGGTACTTTTGATAAGCAGCAAAAATTAGCCAAAAATCAATAATTGAAATTTCACATCGCTATATTATTAATTCTTATTTCTATATTTTCATATGGTCAAAATGCCAACACTGACAGTTTGATTCAGGTATTGGAATCAACAACAGATAAAGTCCAAAAGGCAAAAATCAGCCTTCAGGCCGCAAAACAATTTGAACAAATAAATCTGAATTCGAGTAAAGATTACGCTGAAATCGCACTACAAAACTCAGAAAGCGATTCTTTACTGGCGGAGGCAAATAACCAGTTAGGGCGAATTATGTTTTTCATGGCCGAACTTGATTCTGCGATTTACTATTTCAACAATGCAAAAGAATTATTAAAAAAATTGAATGATCAAAAAAGTATTGCAATTATAAACATTAGCCTTGGAGCTGTGCAACTTCGACAGGGAGATTACAACGGAACAATAAAAACGCTTACAGAGAGTGCTGCATATTTTGAAGAAATAGGAGATATACTGAATGCAGCAAAATGCTACAGCAATATTTCAAGCGCACTGGCCGAGCTCGAAAATTTTGAACAAGCTATCGTGTACAATAAGCGCGCCTTGACAGTGTTCGAATCACAAAACCTTTTATCTTTTCAGTTAATAACACTGCCAAACTTGGCGGCACAATATTATAAGAATGGAGATACACTTATGGCGATTGATTATAATCTTGCAGCCGAAAAACTTGCAACAAATGCCGGAGATAAACGTTCACTGTCAATTATATACAATAACCTTGGAAGTATTTATTTAGACACTGATCCTTTAAAAGCAAAAAATTATCTCGAAAAAACCATCCAACTAAAGAATGAACTCAACCTGAAATCTGGAATTGAAGTTGCACTCGGCAACCTGGGATATTTAAGTATAAAAAATGGTGATTATAAAGCTGGCATTTCGTATTACAAACAGGTAGCTGAAATGGTTAAAGGAAAGCAATTGGTATTTGCTTACAACCAACTCAAAGATTGTTATATTAACCTCAATCAGCCAAAAATTGCCTTGGAGTATGCCGAAAAGGCTCAATTTTTAAACGACAGTCTTTTAAATGCTGAAAATCAAAAAATATTTACCGAAATCCAAACCAAATACGAAACCGAAAAAAAAGAAAAAGAAATTTTCGAACTTCAAACAAAAAATCTTGAAGTTGAATTTAAAAAGAACCGAAACAGAAATTTGCTTTTTATCGTGCTCGGAATTTTAGCCGTTACTATTTTTATTGTTTATATTTTATTAAAAAGTTCAAAGCGAAAAAGAATTGTTGCTGAGCAAAACCTAAAAATCAAGCAGCAGGAAATTACCCAAATATTGAAAAATCAGGAATTAAACGGAATAGATACAATCATTTCAGCCCAGGAAGAAGAACGCAGACGTATAGCCGACGATTTACATGACAATTTAGGCAGCAAAATAGCTACTTTAAAATTATACATTGAAGAAATAAAAACACAAAAAAGTAATACCAAGGGGAAAAAGGAACTTCTGGAAAAACTAAAATTACTGGCAGATGATGCTTACGTGGAAGTACGGAAAATTGCGCACAATAAAAATTTTGGAGCTCTTATTAACAAGGGTTTGATTCCTTCGATAAAATCAATAGCAAAGGAAATTTCGATTTCAGAAAAGCTAAAAATTGATGTTATCAATATCAATGTAAATAAGCGTATAAAAAATAACATCGAGATTCAGGTTTTCAGAAGTGTCCAGGAATTGCTTACCAATATAATTAAACATGCAGATGCTACTGAAGCAACTATCCAATTCTCTGAAGATGACAATCGGTTAAATATTATGGTTGAAGACAATGGAAAAGGGTTCAACATAAAAGATATTAAACTAGGGCTAGGACTGACAAATATTGAAAAACGGATTGAAAATATTGATGGTAATATTATTATCGACTCAACTCCCGGAAACGGCACTACAGTTATTTTAAATATTCCTTTTATGAAGATTAACGTTGCAATTGCTGATGATCACAAGTTATTTATTGATGGAATAAGATCAATTTTATCAAATCAAATTGATATTAATATTATAATTGAAGCCTCAAACGGGCTGGAACTCATAAAAGCAGTTGATAAAGGCCCTCTTCCTAATGTTATAATAACAGATATTCGAATGCCGGTAATGGATGGAATTTCTGCTACAAGGATACTTACAAAAAAACGCCCGAATATTCCTATACTTGCCTTAACCATGTTTGATCAGAGTGCAGATGTTTTTGAAATGCTGGAAGCCGGAGCGAAAGGCTTTATAACAAAAGAGGCCGATATAAAAGAGCTTATACAAGCTATAAAAAGTTTATCAAACGGCCAGAAATATTTTGGTAAAAACCTGCCGGAGAACTTTAGTTCATGGTTCTCAAACACTCCAGATGAGGATGATATAGTTCTCACTCGCCGAGAAAAAGAAATACTCGGGTTAATAGCGAAGGGAAGAACTACACTACAAATGGCTACCGAACTTAAACTTAGCAAGTTCACTATTGACACACATCGTAAAAACATTCACAAAAAGCTTGGAATTAAAAGTAACACGGGACTGGTAAACTATGCACTCAAACATTTGGATTTGAATTATTAACATATAAAAATCAATATACCTAGTAGTAGGTATTTTAAGCCGCATTTAAGAAGGTTAGTTTTGTATAAAACCAAAAATTTGACCTAACCTTTATGGCATGAAACAAAATTTTACTCAAAAGTTAATACAACTTGGTTTAATCGTTTTCTTACTTTCTTTCTCCTTAAATGGATATACCCAGAATACATTTACTGTTGTTTGTGATAAAACAGACCATACTGTAAAGGTTGTTGAATCGGATAAAAGATCCCCCAATTTTGTGCCAATAAAAGGAGGATTTCCTTTTCGTCAGGTAGCACAAAAATGGATCGATGAAAACTACACAACCACACAATGTGATCCAGGGGAAATACTTAATGATATAAAAACACAAACGCAGAACCAGGATACAGGGAATAATTCTGTGAGCCCTGCACCTCCGCAAAATACTATTTCTCCGGCTCCTCCAAGCAGGCAGAATCGTACTTTTCAACCTGCAGTAACATATAGAAACTCATCATTTATTTTGGGTATCAAATTTTCAAATCTTGGAGATGCCTTAAATCTGGACCAAAATATTGTTCCAGGATTTGAAGTTGGGTTGGAACAATTATTTGGCACAAAAATATATTTTGGGACAGGTATTCTTTTTGATATGTATTTTGCTGAAGATGAAAATTTTAACAACAGCGATCCTCTGGGGCTATATTTTGGTCGAATCCCTGCATTTGTAGGTTACAGAATGGAAAGAAACAATATTTCTGTAATGTACGAAACAGGTGTACAGGTAAATACACGAATAGTTTCGACAGAAGATGACAAACATATTCCATATTATACTGCTAGCGACAATACAGTCAATTTTTTAGCCAGAGTAAAAGTAGGCACCGAAACATTTTTATTGGAGATCGGTTCTGAATTATGGTTATCAGAACTGTTCGAAAACGAGGATTTTGATATGACCTCCTTGTACCTGGGACTAAGATTTTATTTCTAATATGCCATAAACTACTACCGATGTTTCTTTTACGGCTTAGGCAGGAACAAAAATGTAAAAAATGAAACGTATTCGAACACCAAGAATAGCAATCTTATTTTCTATTTGCATCATTTTAAGTGGACCTGTTTTTTCCCAGGAGCGCGATCTTTTTGATATGGTACTTACAAGTGAAGAAAAAGCAGATTTGGAAGATGTAATATCCACATCCCAGGATATTTCAAAAGAATCTCAGGCTAAATTGAAGGAAGCATTGGAGCGTTGGGAACGACTGGAAAAAAACATTGATCGTCTCCCCAAACCTGTCCAGGATAAAATAAGAGAAATTAACCGTGCTGGTTTCAAAAATAAAATAAAGGCCTTCCAAAATCAATTCAAGAATTTTGATGACGGGTTATCCGATTTACTGGATAAAAAAGAAAAAATTGACCAGGTAATCTATTTTTATGACCGCTATCGTCCTGATTCGCAAAATCCTTTTCGCTCGCTTGAAGTGCTTGAAAATGCATTTACAGACGTAGAATCTTTACTCCCCGAGGAACAGGAATATGAATACTTCAGAAATACAAGCGTTTGGTTGATACGCACCGGAATTAGATATTTCAGGACTGCCATTCAGAATGCTCTTGGCGGATTAAGAAACATACAGAAACAAATTAAAGATCGGGCAGGGAATTGTATTGGGTTCGTTGGAGGCGATGCAACTGCAGATAGCAACGATCCGAAACGAAAAGCATTTACTGATTTAAGAAATGGCGAAACAGTTTGCTATACCGGGATAAGGCCGGTAGGCGGCGAACTTTGGAGCAACGAAACCGGAACTGAAAACTTTATCTGGTATTCCGGCAAATGGACACGTTTGAACTGTGGATTAGGCGATGCAAATGAAATATTTGACTATTGGATGCTGGCAAATGGAAGTGCAATTTCTGCCGGAGACATGATACTCTGGTGTACCGATGCAAACCGATTATTACTTTATAAAAATGCCCGCTCATGGGCTGAAAGTGAATTCAATAAGCTCATGTCAGTAAACGATTGCCAAAAACAATTACTTCAGTACAGAAACCGAACGACTGATTTGGATCAATTATTAAATTCTGTTCAAAAAAATAAGGATATTTTTTTGGCTAAATATATTTTTCAAAAAGACGGGATAAGAGAACAAACAAAACTCATTACTGACATCATTTCAAAAAATATTCTCTTTTATGGTGAAATTAAAAATGCAGATGGAAATATAATCTCCAATACAGAAATTACCATTAAAACTATTTTTGACGAACGAAGTGTTACAACTCAAAATGGCAGGTTTGAAATGTTAATGGAAATTCCTGAAGGAGAACAAAATAATTTACCATTCGAAATTATCGCAACAGCACAAAACTTTAAAGATTATAATTCAACCTCACGGACTTACGATAATAAACAGTGTTACGATCTTGGTATCCTAAAACTTGAAAACAACTCTCAACTTTTTATTCAGCCTGCAACCAGTTCTATTGAGATTGGTGAAAGCGTTGATTTCACAGTAACATATTCTGATGGTGAAAGCCAGATAGATGTTACATCCATTGCCTTAAATAATTCAACTTTTACCGGCTTAATTGAAGGTACTTTCTCTGTGATGGCAACATACAACAATTTATCGGCTATTGCTGAGGTTGAGGTAGTGGCGTTTGAGTGCGGGCCAAATGAAATTTGGGATGCAACAAGAAATGAATGCATTTGTGAAACAGGTTATGAAAGAGACTCCCTGGGAATATGTGTTGAAATTTCAGAAAATGAACCCGAAGAAATTACCTGCCCCGATCCCAATTCGGAAATGGTTTGGGACGATATTCAACAAAAATATGTTTGTAACTGCAAGGAAAACTATATTACTGATACGGAAACTGGTTTATGCGTAAAAGATGTTAACGCGATTCTCAGCCAGTCTGATTGTGCAGCGGATCCTTATGCTACAGCCTCGTGGGATCCTGTTAACGAAGTCGTAATATGCAATTGTAATGATTATTACAAATGGGATGATGCACAAAAAAAATGCATACCTGACATTCAAGCCATTCTCAATAATTCAGACTGTTCACAATATCCTAACACGCAACCTGTTTGGGACTATTCATCAAATGAACCTATTTGCGATTGCAAACCCGGATTTGTATGGAACGAAGATGGAACAGGATGCGTTGAAGGACAAGCACTTCAGGTAGCTAATTCAGACTGTTCCGGATACTTTAATTCTCGACCGGTTTGGGATGAAGATGCAGAAATGGTAATATGCGACTGTCTCCCAGGATATGTGTGGAATGACGAGGGTACAGGTTGTATTCCTGATTGGGAAGATGCCCTTGCCGATGCAGACTGTAGCGCATATCCTAATACTGAACCTGTTTGGGATCCGGTTGGTAAGGAGACCTATTGCGATTGTATTCCTGGTTACCAGTGGGCTGATGATAATTTACATTGTGAAAAGATTACAACAGAACAATTTGAAAATGAAGATTGCTCCTTGTATCCCAATACAGAAGCGGTGTACGATCCTGCATCTAACCAATACTATTGCGATTGCATCCCCGGATATAAATGGAATAATAACAGGACAGGCTGTGTTCCTGAAAGAAAAAAACCAAATTTTGACTGGAACGGTTTATTAACTGCTACGATGGATATTTTAAATGCAGCCAATGGGAGTAGTACTTATACAGGAACATCATCTACGGGTTCAATGGTTGGTACGCAAACCCAACAGCCTGTGGTACATCAAAGTAACTGCAATGACAAGCAGGAAGCAGGAGGCGATGCCCCTGAAGTACATAACATAAACCTTGGACAATCATTTGGAACTTTTGTTTTCGATTACGAAACATTCGATGTCAAAGATCAAATTATTGTAACCCAGGGGGGGCAAACCATTTTTAATACAGGTTGTGTTGGTGCAGATGGTAGCGTGCCTTTGAATCTAAACGGAAGTTCATCAACTATTACAGTGAGGGTGAATCCAAATTGCGACGGAACCAGTGGAACAAGTTGGAATTTTACGGTACATTGTCCCTGATAATTTTTCATACAATTTTTTAGTAGAATAATTCTATCCTATTCCTTAATATTAGTATTGTTTATTAGCAATAAATAAATTCAATCAAATATTTTAAATTAACTTATGTTCTTTTGAACTTATTCCCGGGCAGGTTGTTTTACTAGCGAAGAAAATTTTAATGTTAAATAAAAAATAAACAACCTATCATGGAAGAACAAACAGTTACTCAAATGCCAAGAATTGGTGACATGGCTCCCGATTTTAAAGCAAACACAACACATGGTCCGATTAAATTCTCAGAGTATATTAAAGATAGCTGGACAATTTTATTTTCCCATCCTGCTGATTTTACGCCGGTATGTACTACCGAAATGAGTGGTTTCGCAGTAAGAGGCGATGAATTCAGAGCTTTAAATACAAAACTTATCGGGCTAAGCATCGACAGTATTCACGCTCACGTGGCATGGGTTAATAACGTAAAGAAAAACACAGGCGTACTCTTTGATTTCCCCATTATTGCGGATATTGACATGAAAGTATCACAACTTTACGGCATGCTTCAGCCCAACGAAAGTGAAACTGCTGCTGTTAGGGCAGTATTTTTTATCGATCCCAAAGGTAAAATTCGCCTTATAATGTATTATCCTTTAAATGTGGGTAGAAATATGGACGAAATTTTAAGAGTACTTACAGCTTTGCAGACAACAGATAAACATGGTGTTGCTTGTCCGCTGGACTGGAAACCGGGAGAAAAAGTTATTGTTCCACCTCCAAAAACGATTGCAGAAATGGAAGAACGCGAAAAAAGCAATTACGAAATGGTGGATTTCTATCTGGCAAAAAGAGATCTCTAAAAAATCAGGTAAAATATTTAAAGAAGGTTGCATTTTGAGCAGCCTTTTTTTGTTTGCCTTAACTACCGGGTGACATAATTATTTAGTATCTTTTCCCAAAATACTTAAACAATCTACTATGAAATCGTTTACTACTTTTTTAATTGTTCTTTGTTTTTCTTTTCAGTTGAATGCGCAAAATCAGGCAGCAACCCCGATCGCTTTGGAAAAATTATCGGAAAATCTTTACCAAATCACCGGTGGAAGTGGAGCAAATGCAGGATTGTACATCGGAGAAAATGAGGTTATTATTATAGATTCGAAGATGGATAAAGCTTCAGTCGATGGAATTTTTGCAGCTATTAAATCAGTAACAGATAAACCAGTAACAAAGCTGATAAACACGCACAGCGACGGAGACCACATAAATGGCAACCAGTTTTTCCCAAAAGCCGTCACAATTATTGCACATGAAAACTGCAGAAAAGAGTTTCTTCTTCCTCAAAACGATGGTTCACCTTCATCATGGTCGGGAGAAGATATGATCTCTTTTATTCCGGAAATTACCTTTACGGACAAAATGCAACTGCACTTGGGAAATCAAACAGTTGAGTTATATTATTTTGGAGTGGGGCATACAACAGGTGATATTGTGGTCTATTTTCCGGAAGAAAAAGTAGCTTTTATAGGTGATCAGGTATTTTTTGGACGTCCGCAATTAATTCATTCCTACAAAGGTGGAAATTCATTCGAACATGTAAAAACAACCAGAAAGATGCTTGCAACAATTGAAGCAGATAAATTCTGTAGCGGACATTCTGATATTAAAACACGCGTTGATGTTGAAAAACATTTAGATGAGATTACCAAATTTCAACAAAAAATAAAAAGTCTTGTATCTAAAGGAAAGTCTCTTACAGAAGTTCAATCTGCTTTTGCAGAAAATGAAGCAAGACTGGTTGAATCTGTTTTCAATGAAATAAACGAGATGTAAATATTACAGTAATAATTCAAACAAAAAGGGAGTCGATTTAAGACTCCCTTTTTGTTTACTTTATATCAGCTTATTCCTAACTATACCTTTTTTTAATGCTTCAAGAACCTTTTCAGGAGTCATTGCCATTTCAAAAAGACGAGCTCCTGTAGCGTCATAAATACCGTTTGTAATTACCGCTCCCATACAAACGATTGCAGGTTCTCCCCCACCTTGCGGAGGTTCATGCCTGTCAAGAATTTTGGTATGTATCTCAGGAATCCAGGAAAAACGTGGAATTTCATAATTATGAAAATTGGAAGTTTTTACTTTACCTCCTTCAAATTCAATAAATTCTTTCAGCGCATATCCAAGCCCCATATTTATACAGCCTTCCATCTGAATGGTTGCTCCCTGTGGATTTACACAAAATCCCATTTCCTGGGCACACCAAACCTTAAGCACCTTGACTTCACCCGTTTCTTTGCTCACCTCAACTTCTGCAATATGAGCGACGTAGGTTCCGGCATCAACGCCAATAGCAACACCAAAACCTCTTCCGCTAGGTGATTTTGCCGGTTTCCAGTTGGCCATTTTTGCTACTTCTTCCAAAACATCGATTGCCCTTTTGTCCTTTAAATTTTTCAATCGGAATTCAATCGGATCAATACCTGCTTTTGCAGCCATTATATCGACCTGAACTTCGCGGGCGAAAGTATTTGTACTGTTTCCTGGACCGCGCCATGCCCCGGTCGGAAAAGGATGTACATTCGATGTCCAACCCTGGCCGTATACTGTTCTTTTTTGATTGGGTACATCATACATTGTTTCGGAACCCCTGTCGCCTGCGTAATAAATATGGTAATCCCAAAATTTTATTTTGCCATTTTCATCAATTCCTGAATTCACTTTTGCGATAGCCGCCGGTCGAAATTCATCATAGAAAAATTCTTCTTCCCTGCTCCAGTCAACCATAACCGGTTTTTTGATGATTTTTGCCAACCGGGCAGCCTCTACCGCCTGCATATGTGCAGATTTACCGCCAAATCCACCACCAAGAAAAGGAGGTTGCACCCTTACTTTTTCTTCTTCAACACCCAATACACGAGCAATATTACTTTTTGCCGGGAAAGGTGTCTGTGTTCCTGCTCTGACAATCATTCTGTCGCCTTCCATATACGCCATAGCCGTGTGTGGTTCCATTGGTGAATGGGCCACATATCCATCGTTATACTGGTGTTCAAATACCGATGCAGATTGTTCTCTTCCCGTTTGAAGATCTCCTTCGTCAATATTACTGTTCCCTCCGGGAGCATTCTCAAGGAGAAAATCAAACATGTTGTCATTATTAATTGCTTTCTCTTCTTCGGTTGAAAATTCCGCCTTAATCAGATTTCTTGCCTTATTGGCTATTTCCGGATTTTCATGTAAAGCAGCAACCAGATCACCATCGCGAATCACCTGAACACCTTCAATTTTTTCAGCTTCTGAAGTATCGACTGAAACCAGTTTAGCAGCGTGAGAAGGTGGTCTGACAATTCGGGCATAAACCATTTCCGGCATCCGAATATCACCTGAATAAATTGCCTTTCCTGTTACCTTATCCAATGCATCCTGATGAAATTTTGGTTGCCCCATAACCTTCAGTTCAGAATAGTCTTTTACCTCCGGCTTTTCCTCCATAAATCTGGCAATTTTTTTACCATCGGTAAGTTCCTGATAGGTTACTTTTACCTCCGCATTATTCTTATTTGATACTATTCCGTCTTTTACGGTAAGCTGATTTACCGGAACATTTAGTTTTTCAGACGCCATTTCCAACAAAACAGCCCTTGCCTCAGCTGCCGCAGCTCTCACTGAGGGTCCCAGAATTCTCACTGACATTGAGCCAAAGGTCCCCATATCCCAAGGGCATAAATCGGTATCACCCAACACCATTTTTACTTTGTCAAATTCAACATCCAATTCATCTGCTACCATTTGAGGAAATGAGGTAATAGCCCCCTGCCCCATATCAATTTTGCCCACAAAACAGGTTACTGTCCCGTCATCGTGCACACGCAAAAACGCATTAAAATCCTCAGGTGTCCTTCCAAATTGTTCTCCATCAGCAGCCAATACATTAATTGCAGCCTTTGGATTAAAGAACACATAGAGACCACCACCTGCCCATTTGAAAAAATCTCTTCTTTTTATTCCGGGGATATGCGTCTTTAAATATTCTTTAAAATCTTTTAATTCATCCATCTTTTTCATTTTAAAAATTTAAATCCGAAATCATCCGGCCATTTCTTTATCTTTTATCTCTGCTGCTGCAGTCTGTATCGCATCAATTATACGGTTATGTGCACCGCAACGGCACAAATTATCTTCCATACCCCAAATAATATCTTCTTTCGAAGGCTCTGGATTTTGGTTCAACAGTCCTACTGCATTCATAATCATACCGGGAGTGCAATACCCGCACTGTAATGCATCATGTTCAACAAATGCTTTTTGAACCGGATGAAGTTGGTCGCCATTAGCAAGACCTTCAATCGTTACCACTTTTTTACCAGCCACCTCTCCGATTTTTGTCGCACATGATCGTACGGCTTCATTGTCAATCAAAACAGTACAGGCACCACAGTATCCTTCTCCACATCCAAATTTGGTACCGGTCAGTGCAAATCGTGTTCTGATTGCCCAAAGCAAAGTCCGATCGCTTTCTTCTTCAAACTCTACAGACTTTCCATTAAGTTCAAATTGAATTTTTTCTTTCATGTTTGTTGTACTTTATATATTTCAAATTCATATTCTTCCGGTGTATCAATGTCCCTTAAAATCTCAGGGAAAGTGCATTCTACCTCCAAAACATCTTTTGCATTTTTTTCAGCTAAAGATCTCAATCCTTTATTGTGATCAAGTTTTTCAATTTCAGAAAAATATTTGACATCGACCAACAATGGATGCCCTCTTTTTCCGGAAAAAACCGGAATCACGATTCCCTTCGATGAATTTTTATAAGCTGTTGCTACTTTTTTAATTACTTCTACAGGCAACTGTGGCTGATCTCCAAGAAAAATCATAATTGCTTCGGCTGACTTCGGAATTGCACTTAATCCTTTTAAAACCGACGACAACATTCCCATTTTAAAATCACCGTTAAAAACAATCAGGGTATCGTGCGATTTGATTTTTCCAACAATTTTTTCTTTATCTGCGCCAACCACTACAACAATTTTTTTATTTAGGAAAGCAGAAGCATTGCCAATTACTGTCTCAATAATTGTTTTCCCGTTATACGGAAGCAGCATTTTTTGTTTTTTCATTCTTGTGGATGCTCCGGCAGCCAATATTATTCCCCAAATATTATCCATTGTGATTTAACTCGAATCTTACTTTGATCAACTCTGCTGCAATACTGACAGCAATTTCATTTACTGTTTTTGAATGTATATTCAAACCAATAGGCGTATAAATTTTATTCCATTGTTTTTCGTTGGCCCACCCGTTGTCGATAAATTTATTTTTTATCTGCTTTATTTTTGACTTGCTACCAATCATACCAATGTAACCCGCATCAGAACCAATAAATATTTTTAAAACATCAACATCATTTTTATGACCGGGTGTAACAATTACAATAAATGTGTTTCGGTCGGCAAAGAAATTCCTGGGTTTTCTATTCATTTTTCCCGTATATATTTTACTAACATCCGGAAAATTCTTTTTGTTGGCGAAATTCTTTCTTTCGTCCCAAACAATAACATTAAAATCAAGCATTTTTGCTAAATCAGCAAGCGCTTTTCCTACATGCCCTGCCCCCGCAATTAAAAGTCGAGGCATCGGAACAATTGATTCCAGAATGATAATCTGCTTTTCTTCTGTTTCTGATTTTTTCACCACAAACTCTCTAAAATCATCAGGCGCCGACTTTTTTAACATATCTTTAACTGCGTCGGCAATCGTCCCTTTTAAACCATATAAGCCTCCTTTTACATCTTTTCCTGTGACCCACATTCGTTGAATTTGAGTCTGGTTATCTTCTGTCGTTTTTACCGAAGTAATTAACACTCCGCCTGCCCGATTACTTAAAGCATCCTGAATTTCAGCAAATAATGTAAAATATTCTTCAGGAGCAGCGTCGAGCAGTATACTCATCCCTCCACCACAAATTGCTGCATCTTCATTTGAAATATCATTTACTAAATCAAACAAGTAATGACCTGATTCTTTTGAACGAATAGCAACAGCTGCTTCCTTTTCAATAGAATGTTCAACTATACCTCCTCCAACTGTACCTAATACCAATCCATTTTCATCAAATAAAGCAGAACTGCCCGGTTTTTGAGGTGTAGAGCCCTGAGTAACTGTGACTGTGCATAAAACACAGGAAATATTTTGCCTGAGAAGATCAAGCATTTTAAAATAAATATTTCCTGAATTTTGTCTTTGGTCCATATTAATAACCTCGCTCCAATAAATGTCTATACTACTATTATTTAAGCTCCATTTTTTAAATATCCATAAAGTTAAAAAATAACTTTCAAAAATTCATTGGAAATAATTTACTATAAAAAAGGCAAGTATAACGTTGTGATTTTATAAATACACAACAAAATCACCAAAAAATAAAATATTGAAATATTTGCTCGTTTCTTTTATCCGACAGGAGTTATTGATGATTAGACTGGGAATGATTCAAATATAGATATCTCTTTTTAACGATTTACTGGTAATATACCGGTTCTGGTTTTGCCTGGTCAAAATACTTTTTGAAAAAGGCAAATCGATTGGATGCAGACTGGCTTCGCTTTTTTCTCACAAAATCAAAGCGAAGCGGAGAATGTTTTTCAATATTATCGACATATTCGCTTGAGTAATTTTGTTCGTTCATTCCGACTGACTCGATTATCATGGTTTCAATACTTCTATTCATAAGTTTCACAAAAGTTTCAATTTGTGATCCTTTGAAACAATACATTTCATTCAGAGCCCGACGCCCGAAATGAATAGTCTTGTTTACAAATTCATCCAAATCCAACTCCGGGGAACACGAAAATACTGTCCTCGTTTGTGCTTCTGAATCTTCTTTTATGTCCTGAATATCGTCGAGTAACTGAAGATAAATTCCATATCCAAACAGTGCCCTTTCTTCTTCACTTGTCAGATTTCCTGCTACCAGATAACCATCGGCCAGTACAGATGCACCACCTTTTTCAAAACAGATATTTAGTATTTCCTGATTTGAAATTTCGCTACTTCCATTTAGGCGGAGACTATTTGTCTGTCCCTGTTGAATGGCGTATAAACTTTCGTACAATTTAGGATACTCGGTGCGCGAATATTGTTTTTCAAACATTTCAACCAGACGGAAAAGTTGTGCTTCAGTATGATTTCGGGGAATTACTATATTTCCTTGCAAACGCTGATTAAACAAAATGCTAAAATATTGTTTTTCCTTTTCAGAAATACCTGCATCATCAAGCAGATTATCACTGTAAGGATAAATCATACTGTATCCGAAAACCGAGGGCGTAATTTCAACGGGAATGTCCATCATTAGTTGAATTCCATTCATAATCCATACATTTCTCATTCCCTGGTAAATATTTTCAGGAGAAAGTTCTGGTCCAAACTGACGCGCTTTATAAAAAAAATCTTTACTTACATCTTTGAATTCATCGGAAAGAATAATTTCCAACTGCTGTGTTTCAAAATCAAAAACATTTTTCAAAAAGGATTTAAAAACCGGAAAAAATGTGACAGAAGGATCGCTGTTTCGTAATTCTTCAAATTTTCTTTTTGACTTTAACCCATTCATTTTTTTCTGGAAAACCGCGAAATTTTGTTCCCGTTCCTTTTGTTCTTTTTTTGAATATTTTTTCTCAAACAATGGTAACGTAGTTGAACTCTCTTTCCAGATGTTTTCAAAATATTCGATGTATTTATTTACCGGCAGCATTTTAATTCAGTTTGGAGTAAAATTAACCATTCAAAAAGGAAATTATTTATTTTTTAGATGAACAATCTTAATTGGCTGGGGAAAACAGGTATTTTCAGGACATATCAGAAAACTCTAAAAACTATGACTTACATACTTAATAACTAATTGCTTGTATTTATGAATTTGTAACATCTTGTAAATCAATGATATATCAATTTCATATTTAAATCTTACATTTTTTATTAATTTTGAACTCTTGTTGTGTGTTAGACTAAATTACTGCGTTTATAAAACGATGAATTCAATTTCGATCACGGGTGCATTTATCATTACCTTTTCTCTGCTTTCTTATGGAATTGGTAGTATTTCATTACAACGTTTTAAAATGGTGTCGCCCGGTGTCCTTTGGTTCTTATCTTTGGGAATTATCCTTGATATTACTGCTACAATTTTTATGATTGCAGGTTCTCAAAACACACCCTTTACTATACACGGATTTTTAGGATACTCGGCACTTTTGGTTATGTTGGTAGATGTTTTTTTAATATGGAAAATTTACTACAAAGAAAAAATAAATGCATTTGTGGGGAAAAAACTTCTGTTGTATTCAAAGATAGCTTATGGCTGGTGGGTAATTGCCTATTTAACAGGTAGTATGTTAGTTATTTGGAGATAAACTATTATGACAAAAGACTGGAAGGAACGACTGGGAGTTGTTTATTCGACTAATCCCGATTTTCAATATGAAAAAGATAGCGAGGAAGAGCAGGATACATTACCTCCAAAACACCAAATTCTAAAAGTATTATTAGACCGAAAAAAAAGAAAAGGTAAAAGTGTTACTCTTATTACCGGATTTGTTGGAAAGCAGGATGATTTAAAATCGCTGGGAAAATTATTAAAAACCAAATGCGGTGTTGGAGGATCGGTAAAAGATGGAGAAATTTTAATTCAGGGAGATTTTTGTACGAAAGTAATTGAAATACTTCAGAAAGAAGGATATAAGGCAAAACGGTCAGGAGGCTAAAAAATAGTAGTTCCTTCGTTCAATTTATTAACATAAAATTATAAAAATTGGCTGAAATAGGTAAAATTAATACCCTTAAAGTGGTAAGGGAAACAGAAAATGGCTTTTATCTCGATGGTGAAAATCTAGGGGAAATATTAATGCCTCAGAAATTTATAAGTGAAAAAGTAAAAGAAGAAAAAGAGGCCATTGTTTTTGTTTATTCTGATTCTGAAGACAGATTGGTTGCAACAACCGAAACTCCTTTTGCCAAAGTGGGCGAATTTGCTTATTTACAAGTTGTCGCCACGAGTAAATTTGGAGCTTTTCTGGATTGGGGTCTTCCAAAAGACTTACTTGTTCCTTTTGGTGAACAAAAATTAAAAATGGAAGTAGGCAAATACTATTTAGTCTATTTATATGTAGATTTATTAACCAACCGGATAGCTGCATCAGCAAAACTCCAAAAATTTTTAGATAATACACCTCCGGAATATCAAACGGGGCAGGAAGTTCAGCTTATTATTGCTGAAAAAACCGATTTGGGCTACAAAGCAATTGTAAATGCAGAACATTGGGGAATTTTGTATGAAAACCAGGTTTTTAAAACCTTGTCTATAGGAGAAAAAACCACCGGTTATATCAACAAAATAAGGGAAGATGGTAAAATCGACCTGATATTGGAAAAACCAGGATATGAAAAGATTGATTCTATTTCTGAAAAAGTACTGAATCTTTTGAATGAGAATCATGGCTTTATCGCGCTTACTGACAAATCCTCGCCCGAACTGATACAAATGATGCTGGGAATCAGCAAAAAGAATTTTAAAAAAGCTATAGGAAATCTTTATAAAAAGCGCTTAATTGAGTTTGTTTCAGATGGAATTCGTCTAAAATAGTTTAACTCTTTCCATCATCTTCAAAAGCCATTAACTATCAGTTTAATTGTCTATTACAACAATAAGTGTAAAATTAACTTTTTATTTTGAAATTATTTTTTTAATCAGTATGTTCGTCAAAATTTGAAAAACAAAACATTATAAACTATTAAAACCAATAAAATGAAAAAATTTTTCACCCTTTTCTTTATTTTATCTGCCTTTTTGGTTACGGCGCAAAATAAAATTGTAATCAATACCGACTTAGGTAAGGAAACCATCAGCCGGCATATCTACGGTCATTTTTCAGAACACCTTGGCACATGTATTTACGGTGGATACTGGGTTGGTGAAGACTCTGACATTCCAAATACAGCGGGGTTAAGAAATGACGTTGTTACTGCATTGAAAGAAATCGGAATGCCAAACCTGCGTTGGCCGGGTGGTTGTTTTGCAGATGAATATCACTGGATGGATGGTATCGGACCACGCGACCAAAGACCAACTATGATTAACACCCACTGGGGAGGAGTTACAGAAGACAACAGCTTTGGAACCCACGAATTTATGGAACTTTGTAATCAGCTTGGTGCTGAGCCTTTTGTTTCAGGAAACCTTGGAAGTGGTACACTGCAGGAAATGTCGCAATGGGTTGAATACCTGAATTCTGATAACATTAGTCCAATGACTGATTTAAGAAAAGTAAATGGTCAGGATGAACCATGGGGCGTAAAATACTGGGGACTTGGAAACGAAACCTGGGGTTGTGGAGGAAATATGACAGCTCAGTTTTATGCTGATGTGATGCGCCGTTACTCAACATTTACAAAAGACTACGGAAGTAATCGATTGTTTAAGGTCGCTGTTGGTCCAAGCGGAGACGATTATGAATGGACAGAGACGTTAATGAAAAACGGAATGCCGGGAAGAAGCTTCCAGGGATTATCTCTTCATCATTATACCGTATGTAACACATGGGCAAACAAAGGTTCGGCTACACAGTTTGATGAAGAAGATTACTTCACTACAATGAATAAAACCTTATTCATGAAGGAACTTTTGGAAAAACATTCAACCATAATGGATAAATATGATCCTCAAGCCCGGGTGGCTTTGGTTGTTGATGAATGGGGAAACTGGCATGATGTTGAACCGGGAACAAATCCGGGATTCTTATTTCAGCAAAATACTATTCGCGATGCGATGGTTGCCTCGGTAAACCTAGATTTATTTAACAACAATGCCCGCAGGGTGAAAATGGCCAATATTGCACAAACTGTAAACGTTTTACAGGCTATGATTCTTACCAAAGACGAGGAAATGGTAAAAACTCCGTCATACTATGTATTTAAAATGTACACTGTGCATCATGATGCAACTTTACTTCCATCTGATGTAAGTTGTGATGAATATACATACGGAGATGAATCCATCCCTGCAATTTCAACATCAGCTTCAAAAGATGCCAATGGAAAAATTCATGTAACAATCAGCAATCTTGATCCTAACAACAGTAAAACTGTAACCTGCGAATTGAGAGGAACAGATAAAGTTTCTTTTGCTAACGGAAGCATCGTTACAGGTGAAAAAATTAATTCATACAACGATTTTGGAAAAGCAGAAGAAGTTACCTTAAAAAGTTTCAACGACGTAAAAGTTAACGGAAATGTTGTAACTGTAAACTTACCATCGAAATCAGTAGTTATGGTTGAGCTAAATTAAAAATACGGATTACATTCATAAATAGGAAAATGGTCGGGCAAAAAGTCCGGCCACTTTTTTTATAAATCACTTCCTATCTGTTTTTCGATTAGCCGGAGGTCTACACGCCTTTGTCCCAGAATATTTAAATAGTCGACACAGTTTATATAATGTGCCTCATTTTTAGTTCCGAATACATAAAATGATCTTACTACCCAATCAATAGCTGCTTCCAAATCTCCCTGCATTTCACAGGCAACTCCAAGGTTAAACATTGATTTTGCCGCTATGCTTTTGCTTGAATTATCAATATTCGCTTTCCATATTTCTGTTGCGTCCAACCATTTACCTTCTAAAATCATCTTTTCGGTTTGTTTTAATTCCGGATGTCCTGAAGTATAATAAAGACGTTGAACCGGAATCCAATGCGGAATAAGGATATCTGCCATATTTACTCCCATTAGTTCGGCAGCAATTAAGACGGCATCTCTTCTTGGCGGGAGTTGGTTTTCTGCAGACTTGTAAAATCCTCCTTCAGTGTTCCACATAATTGTATCCAGATGGATAAAAAATAATTCAGGTTGCAGTGTTTTCAGGTTATAAAAATTCCAGATACCGGTTCCAAAAACAGAAAGATTCCCGGCGTAAAAATCAGATAACATTTTTTCTGTTGATTCAATGTCTGTAGCGGCAAAATAGTCGAGGGAAATAAGAATATCTGCACCTGTGGAATCTGCAATCTGGCTAATCTCTTTTTTTGTGTACAACCCGTAAACCGGATCCAACATACGTTTCGATTGTTTTTTCTTTTCTGCTATTTGATTGAGATTGATCACATCTCCCAGGATAGCGACGGAATGCAAATCATACAATGGATTGTTATTAACCAGATTGGTATCTAATTCCTGTATTAAAGAATCAGAAATGAGAACATTAGCATAATCAGAATCTTCTATACGAACAACCGAATCAAAATAAAACTGCTGTTTTAAGGTTTGTACAGTTGAATCAAAGTAGATCTTTGCCGCTGTTGTATCGAGTTTTAAGAAATCGGTATAAGACTTCGCATTATAGAAATATTTATTGTCCTGATTCGGATCGAATGCATTGTTGTATCTTATAGCTGCTTTCGAGAATTGTTCAGAAAAAATAACACGAGCGGGTCTTGCAACTTCAATGTCGATCATTTTATAATGATAAAGTGTGTTACAAGACTCTAAAATAAAAACGAACAGAATCAGCAAAAGGAGGTTGTGGGTTGGTTTCATTTAATTTTGGCTGTTAAGTTTGGCTATATCTTTTTTTCTTTGATTTAAAATATTTTTGTATGAAATAATCATTTTTAGTTCCTCCCTGTTTCTATATTCCATAGCAAGCTTTTCTGCCGAATCGACCCAGCGGGATGCCATTTCAATATCATCTTTCATTTCATAAGCCAATGCAAGATTGTAGCGCGCATTTACAGCCAATTTGCCATTCTTGTCATCTGCATATTTTTCCCAAAGGGGAATTGCTTTATCCCAGTCTCCTTCACTCACATAATATGCAGCCTGATCAAAATCAGGTAGTGGTGGCACCGAATACACTCTTTTTACTGTTTCCCAGGAGGCATAAAAACGTTTTGCATAATTTTCACCACTCATTTGAGATGCAATACGAAGTGCTGTTTCTCTTGGTGGCAGCTGATAATTTCTGATATAATTTCCATTCTCATCGTAGCCATTCCAAAAAATAGTATCAATCAACGCTTTTCTTTCTATTATTTTGCCCTGAGTCGGATCAAAAACGGCCCAAACATTTGCAGTGATTACTTCATTTGATTTGGGATTGTCAAATGACTCAGAATATTCAGAAAAGAAATAAGAAAACGTTTCCAGCGAAATTAACAAATCGGAATGAGTTGTTTCAGTAATTTGATTGACCACATCACTGCTCAATACCGGAAGTTTATTTCCCGAATGCCTTTTAAATGCTCCATAGGGAAGAATTTTAATATCTTCAAATGTGTTCCTGGATTGTAAGTTTTTTGCCAATTCATTTAAACATGCGGTCACAAGTATACTATCGAGTTTTCGAGGATTTACATTTGCTTTTCTTAATCTGTAATCGTCTTTATAATACTGCTGAAGCGTATCTCCCGGGTATTTAAAATTCCTGTATACCAACGTTACGGATTTTGCATCGGAAGGAATGGAAACCTCTCCCGGTTTATATACATCGATTGGATATTCCTTGTAGACGGTACATGAAGAGAAAAAAGCAATTATTAATAAAAAATAAATGAGTTGTTTCATGGCGTTTGGCTTTTTATTTCATTTTTCCTTTTTTGTAGAGTTTCCAAATAATAATAGGTTTGCTGCCGGAACATGGTTTCGTAAGACTTTACTCCCCAGGAAATGGCCTGATCGATATCTCCCAAAATTTCATAGCCAAGGGCGATATTATATTGAATTTTACTTTTTATTGACTTCGACTCCGACCTTTCTTCTAATTCCTTCCACACTGCAATAGCTGCTTCCCATTCGCCATTTTTTGCCAGGTTTGCCCCATGCTCCAGATCCGACGGCCCTGATGAGAAATATTTTCTACTTTCTCTACGCCACTGTGTACTAATCATATCCGAGAAATCCAGTGCTGCTGCAATACCCGCTTCAGAAAGGGCCTGTTTTACTGTCGTAAAATCGGCAAATAACCGACTTGGTGAAAGGTCAACATCTTCCCAGTACAACGTATCCCGAACAAGTTCCCTTAATAATACCTTTTCTTGTACCGGATCATAAATACGAAACATAATTTCATAATTAATATTCATTTCAGCAACAGCAGCTGTTATAATATTGTCACTCAAAGGTTCATAATAAGTTTCGCGGTTATAATCTGTGTTTACAGTGGTTTTATAATAATCCATTGACAAAACAGCATCTGTTTTATAGGTTTCACACAACTCCTTTACTTCATCCCAATCCATTTCATAACTCAAAAAAGAATTTCTTCTGAAATCGAGAAATCGATCCACCGGAATAACATAATCATACCTGCCCGACTCGAACAGCAATTCTCCCAAAACTTTCAGAGTAGTATCAACAGCCTGCAAGTCATAAATGGTTGTATCAAGATCAAAATTCTTTTGATAAAAAACCTTTTGCAACGAATCACTTTCAAGGTTTTGATAATTGTTGTCAACTGTACGGTTTACCAGCGTTAAACTTTGGATAGTTGCCGGGAGCTCTTTACTTGCCTTTTCAGGAATTTCAATAGTTAAAGATTGTGTCGTTACACATGAGGCAAAAATGCCTGCAAATAATGCAACTAAGCTGTATTTTAATGCCCCTCTTAATATCTGTTCCATATATTCAGGAAACCTTTTAATAAATACCCCAATACTTTCTCAAAAACCATTCCACACTAAGCAAAATCAGTAAAACAGCAAACAACCACCTTAAGTTGAGTAGCTCATTTACCATTTCATGGAAATAAACCGATGGTTTTAATTCCTTATTGTTTTTTATATCATCAATTAATTCTGTTGTTTGAACCGGCAAATAAAATTTCCCTCCGCTTAAACCTGCAAGCTGATAAAGAACCTGATGATTTGCTTTACTTATCGTATTTTCAATATTCACCGCAACTACTGTAAAACTCCCTTCTTCTTTAAAAGTTTCATTTCCAAGGGTAACTTCGGCAACAAATGAATAATCGCCATTGGGCAAATGCCCTGCATTTAAAAAGTAATTATCGCCTTGTCCGTCAAAAGTGAAATCAAACTCCTCTTCTGCTTCATTGATGATTTTAATTTTCACTTCCTCTGAAGTAATTTTTTCATAAGATTCATCATAAACTTCAGCCCTGAATATAACTTCTTCTGTCTCTGCATAAATTGATTGAAAATCAACGATAAAATTATCTTCATTTTCTCTCAGTGCAAGATATTGAATCAATTGATTTAGCAACTCACTGAATCGTGCCTGATCCTGTTCAAAATAGTAGTTATACAATCTCCACCGCCAGATGCCTTCACCAAAAATAAATCCGGTTTTCCTTCCATTCAAATTTGCCGTGGCTATTAACGGCTTGGCTGTTTCGATATTCCTGATTTTTTGATAAAAAAGCGTTGAAAATTCCGGGTCGAGGTCATAATCTGCAAAGGGAGCATATAATGGAGGAAAACGTCGCACCATCTCTATTAACTCTTCGCTTAGGGTGAAAATCCGGTACCCGGGATTTACAGTTGCCTGTACTTCTTCTCCTGAACCTGCCAGTGGCCTTACTTCTGCCCCAAGAGCAAGCGTATTCAGTTGCGGGAGAAAGGTTGTGTTTCCAACTATAAAAAGAAGCGGTAATCGGTTTTGTTTCGCTTTTTCAATAATTTCCGATGCCGATTTTGCAGAACTTGGCAACTGGTTCAAAATAATTAAATTAAAATCTTCCAGATTTGACGGGTATGGCTCATCTGTAAAAACAGATACTTCATAAGTCTGTTGCAAATCCAGTGTATTTCTAATCGCACCAATGTCAGGGTGCGGCCCATCTGATAATATCAGGATCTTCTGTTTATTCTCAAGAACATTGATTACAAATTCAGATGTATTATTGTTCAAATTTTGTTCATTTTCAGCAGCTTCAATTTGAACAGAAAAATGTTTTAACCCAGGCGAACCAGCATTCAGTATAAATTCATTGGTAATAAAATAATCGTCGTTGGAAGGTGTTACTATTGTTCGTTCAATTTCAGTTTCTCCTTGAAAAATTGTCAATCGAAGCGGGGTATTCCTGAGTTTTGAAAAATAGGTTTCAATCTCAACCGGAAAAAGATTACCTGTGAAAGAGGTACGGTTTACATGAATGTTTTCTATCCTTGCATCAGTAACTTCCAGTGTATCTCCAAGCCCAATAGTATAAATAGGGTATGTGATTTCATCCGACATATTCACCGGATTTATCCCGCGGTTATATATTCCGTCGCCGGCAATAATGACAGCGCCAATATTTTCATTAAAATGATTATTATTGATGGTCGATAAAAGCTCACTGTAATTTGAATTTTTATCCGAAAAATCCGGATTATCGTTTAGCCTTGTATTTTCTCCAAACGAATAATTAACAACTTTATAGCTGTCGCCAAGGTCATTTTCAATTTGCTCCTCTATTTGACCGATTTTTTCCTTTATTTGCGTTGAATCAGGGATTGAAATCATAGAGCCTGAATTGTCCCAGGCGGCAATTATTACCGGATTTTGAATGATTTTTTTTAGACTTTTAATAAATGGCGAAAGCAACAAAAATCCCACCAAAAGCACTGATACAAAACGCAAAACCGACAATAATCGAATCTGTTTTTTAGTGAGTTCACCATTGTCCTTATTTTTATAATAAAGAACTAAAACCACCAATCCTGATAAGACTATAATCAGAGGTAAAAAAATAAACCAGTATTTAATTCCAAATGCTATCAAATCGTATGTTTTATTAAAGCCTGTAAATATACACAACTCCTTTTTCTAATTCGCGATTTAAAAAGAATATAAGAGCTATATTTTAAAACCATTTTACTATTTTTTTGTTGTGAAACCGTAGTATAAATACTCGAAAATATGAAGAATCTGGTCATACTATTAATTCTAGTAGTAATTGTTTCGTGCGGTAAAAAGTATAATCCCGAAATAAGTATTGAAGATATCAGGGAAAATATTGAATACCTGGCTTCTGACTCTCTGAAGGGCAGAAAATCAGGAGAGACAGGTGACTTACTTGCAGCTCAATTTATCCGTAATAAATTTGAAGATGCCGGACTGGAATTATTGTTTGACAATGGTTTTCAAACGTTTGATCTCGTTACTTCAGCTGAAGTGGGTCCGGGAAATGTATTAGAAGTAAAAGGACAATCATTTGAAGTTGAGAAGGACTACCTTCCATATGCTTTTTCATCCAACACAGAACTTGAAGCAAGTGTAGCTTTTGCAGGATATGGTATTGAGATTAACAAAGACACATTAAAATGGAATGATTTCGCCGGAATTGATGTAAACGGAAAATGGATTTTGGCTTTGCAGGGAGATCCTGACATGGAAAATCCTGAAAGTCCATTTATAGAATTTTCAACAGAGCGTGCAAAAGCTCTGGTCGCATCTGATAAAAATGCTGCTGGACTGATTTTGGTTGCAGGCCCTTCTTTTAGTGAAAATGATGAACTTTCTTCTCTCTTCTTTGACAAAAACAGCAGCCGTTATTCTATCCCGATTATTCAGGTCACAAGAAAAGTAGCCAACCAAATTCTGGAGCAAAGTGGAGAAACTGTTGAATCACTCGAAACAAAAATACTGGAACAAAATGCACCGCTTCAAGTGTCAACGAATACCGTAGTAAAAGCCAAAGTAAATATTTTGCTAAAAGAGACCGAATCGCAAAATGTGGTAGCGATGCTCCCAGGGACAGACGAAAGCTTAAAAAATGAATATGTGGTTATTGGAGCCCACTTTGATCATCTGGGTATGGGAGGCCCTGGTTCAGGATCACGAGCCATTGATACCGTTGGTATTCACAATGGTGCTGACGACAATGCGTCAGGAGTAGCTGCAGTTATAGAACTGGCTGAAAAACTTGCTTCAGAAAAGAAAAACCGACGCAGTATTATTTTTGCTGCCTTTGGAGCCGAAGAAATGGGTTTGATTGGCTCAAAAGCATTTACCTTGAATCCTCCGGTGAGTACTGACGAAATGGTGAGTATGTTTAATTTTGATATGGTCGGCAGACTGGACACTTCAACTAATGCACTCAGTATTGGCGGAACAGGAACCGCAAAAGAGACTGAAGATATTCTGAATAAATATAATTCGGGATTTGAACTTGCTTTTTCACAGGAAGGTGTAGGCCCTTCCGATCAGGCCTCGTTCTATTTGGAAAATATTCCTGTATTTTTTATTTCCACAGGGGCACACTCCGACTACCACACCCCTACCGATGATGCCGATTTAATCAACTACGAAGGCGAGAAAAAAGTAATTGAGTATTCCCTTGCCGTAATTAACGAAGTTGCCAATCGCGACAGTGCATTAACATTTCAGGAAGCCGGGGCAAAATTCCAACGCAGCCGGGGCGACAGATATGCCGTTACATTGGGTGTTATGCCGGATTATGCCGGAGTTGAAAAACGTGGAATGCGAATTGATGCGGTTAGTAAGGATAAACCTGCTGAAAAGGGTGGAATGAAAAAAGGTGATATAATTACTGCAATTGATGGCAAAAAGGTGGGAAATATTTACGATTATATGAACAGGCTGCAAAGTATGGAAGCCGGGCAAAGAATTTCAGTTGATATTATTCGCAATGAAAAACAAATGGTTCTGATAATTCAACTTTAAAGCAAAAAAATGTAACAAATTACTTATATAACTCCCGGTTTTAATTTGTTATAAGAACTTTTCCCTGACAAAATTTACATCTAAAGACCCCATGCGTTAAAAAATGATAAAAAAGTCTGACATAAATTCACCTCCAAATGTTGTTAAATATTAATAATCTGCGAGTTGTGTTAACAACCTTTAATTTTCTTAAAATGATGTAAAATTTAAATGCACGGTATATTATTTGGAAAATAGATGGCGGAATTTTGAATTTAAATTTTACATTATGAAAACAATTAAAAATACAATTTTAACTTTTGCAATCGCACTGGTGACTGCAATATTGGTTGTTTTCGTGTACACGAAAACAAAAGTACCAACACAGCAAATAATAACAGGAGAAAAGCCGCCAATACATCTGGCTAGTCATATAACCAGTGAATCAATTCAAGGCGAGTACCCTGATTTTATTCCTGCTGCGGAAAAAAGTGTTCACGCGGTGGTACATATCCAGGTAAAAATGGAACAGGAAATGGGATTTGGGCAGGATAATCCGCTTTATTATTTCTTTTTCGGACCTAATCAACCCAGGGGAAATCAACAACAACCGCAGCAACCACAGTATGCAATGGCATCTGGTTCAGGAGTAATAATAAGTCCTGACGGATATATTGTTACGAACAACCACGTTGTTGATGATGCAGTAAACGTTCAGGTAATTTTGGATGATAATCGTGAATTTACAGCAAAGGTAATCGGCAAGGATCCGAATACAGATATCGCTCTTGTAAAAATTGATGCCGATAATTTGCCTTACCTGACCTGGGGAAATTCTGACGCCCTGCAACTTGGCGAATGGGTTTTGGCTGTAGGAAATCCATTTAATCTGACATCCACAGTAACCGCCGGAATTGTTAGTGCAAAATCAAGAAGTATTGGCATAATGCAGGGACAGGGACAAATGCCACTGGAATCATTTATACAGACCGATGCAGCTGTAAATCCGGGAAACAGCGGAGGTGCCCTGGTAAACACCAATGGTGATTTAGTAGGTATTAATTCAGCCATTGCCTCTCAAACCGGATCGTACTCAGGTTATTCTTTCGCGGTTCCTGCAAGCATTGCGCAAAAAGTTGTTAACGACCTGAAAAAATATGGTGAAGTACAGCGTGCCGTACTTGGAGTAACAATGCGAACTGTTAACGACAGCATTGGAAAAGCCAATAACCTTGAAGTAATGGAAGGCGCATATGTTATAAGTACTTCAGAAGATGGTGCAGCCAGGGCTGCAGGTATGAAAGAAGGCGATATTATCGTTTCAATTGATGGAAATGCAGTAAATACAAGCTCACAATTACAGGAACAAATAGGACGATACAATCCGGGCGATGAAATTACTGTAGGCTTCATAAGAAACGGTGATTTGAAAAAGATGGATGTTGTTTTACGTAATATGAAAGGTGATACTTCCATTGTCAAGGAACCAACCTCAGAGTTAGGTGCAGAATTTGGTCCTGTTTCAGAAAAAAATATGGATGAACTTCGAATTGATGGCGGAGTACAGGTAGTTAAACTTTCAAAAGGAAAATTGAAAGATGCCGGGGTAAAAGAAGGTTTTATCATTACGGAAATAAATAAAATTCAGGTTTACAGTAAAGAAGATGTGAACAGGGTTTATATGAGGTCTGATAACAGAAAACCAATTCTGGTTGAAGGTTTCTATCCTGACGAAGGATATGCTTACTATGTGATTAAGCCTGAATAGAAATAAATAATTATAAAAACTTCCTATTTTTTTGTAAGTTAAATTCAGAGGTTGTCTTCATTGATGAAGATGGCCTCTTTTTTTCTGAAAGTTGTCACTGAAAAGGGGAAAATACTGGTAGTTTACTTTAATCTTCCGGTCCGCCAGCTGGCGGACCACCTCCTTTCAAGAAAGGAGGATTCAATATGGAATCTGTTTAGAATAAATTTCCCTCTGCAAAAGGGAATACAGGGATATTAAATTGTAATAGAGATACTTTCATTTCTGTTGATGATTCCAATAGGTCATGAATGTTTTATTCATCTAACTCAAATTTTAAAGGAATTGCAAAACAACTGATGGTACAACCGTACAGAAAATTTTACTCTACTCTTTTGTATTCCAAACCCGGGCCATCGCATGCCATCCAGGTTCCAACCAATTTCTTATTTGATTCCATCCAAAGTCCTTCCGTTTGATTTCCATAACAACTTCCTATAATCTCGTAATCTGAATTGTAAGTTAATTCAAGTAATTTTCCCTCCGTAATATCAGTAGGAGTAAAATGTCCATACGCATCGTAACTGACTCCACCCCATTCCCGGTGTTTCTTAAAATTACCGTCAGAATTGAATAAATAATATTCCTGCCATGGCATATCGTTGCCAACTGCTTCAAAATTTACCATTTGCCCGGTAGTTTTTACCAAAACCCATTTTTGAGGAAACTTGTCAATGTCAAAATCATCCTTTGAGCAAGAGAGTGAAATAAATATTATTAATAAGAGGGCTACAAATAAATTTTTCATAGTTATCAATTTTGGAACAATTATTCGATTACCAAGGTATAAACCGAATTATTAATCATTCGTTTTATGTTCCATTGACAGATGTGATTTGTTCAAATTTGGTTGCTTCAAGTATTCAAAAAATCAAACAGCACAAATTTAATCTGTAACAACAGACCAATTTTTTAAAGCCTGATAAATTAAAATTGTCTGGTGCCAGTGGGTAACTCGGTTGTAATCGTAGAGCCCATATAGCGCGTAACCTGCCTGGACACGACCGGAACATCAATAACCAGCATGATTTCATTTTGCAGACGGTTCGCCTGTTCGCTGTCATTTTTAGCAGCGATTGTATCGCCCAGCATTTCACTTATTTTTGAACGCGCTTCAAACAGTTGGTAATCGTATTGATTTTCTTCAATGGCACGGTCGTAAATTTTCAGCGCTTTTTCATATTTCTCCTTTTCTATAAGTTTCTGAGCCTTTTCATCATATTCAGGAGATTTAAAACTCTGCCATATCCGGTAACGATAAATCAGTAAATAAGTCTTGTCAACAGGATTTCCGTTTACTTTAGAAGGACTCCAATCATCACCAATCCCGTCAAAAGAAGCCAATGAGCTTATCGACAACGATTTATCAGCCGAGCTAACAATCATCATATCGCCTATTTTGCCGCTTTTGTCAATGTCGAATGAAAGGATTACATCCCCCTGTATTTTATTGGTAACGGCTTCAAAGGGGTATTCCAGGTTTTTCCATAGATCATTTTTCAAATCCTCTTTCAGATAAACGGCTTTTTTTATGTTTGAATTAGTTTCAGAATCTTGGGGAGTTTGGCTTTTTAGCTGTGAATTGATAAACAGAAGGATTGTAAAAAAGAGAATTGCTGGTTTTTTCATTTTATTTTTAAAATTAGATTTTGCTGAATGTTATCCTACTTATTCAAGGTGTATTTAAAAAAATTGTATTTATAAAACACCGATTACAAATCGGCGCTTGCTATGTTTATGTAATTTACCCAATAAGGCTGAGCCTGCAAACCTATCATTGGTCGTTTTTAATTTCAATTCTCTGTTGCGCCTGACCAGAAGCAATAGACTTATTAGAAACAAAATTAATCCTATTCTGAGATGTTTGCCCCCATAGTTTGAATTCAAATCCTGAATGACAGAACTGAACTCAAATAGAATTGCACAAAACGTCACAATTAAAAATACAAAAATACTGAGATTACTATTGTTGTACTTTCCAACCATCTTTATCATTATTATTCCGGCTATCAGAAAAGACAAATAACCCAGAATTGTGGTTGTTAATTCATAATCGGGTGAACTACGCACTGCAAAATCGAAAACAGACGGAATGGGTGTTATCCAAAAATTATGAAATTCAAAACCGTCAGAAATATTGAATCTAATCCGAACTGTACTCGACAGGATGAAACCGAGTATCAATAATGCAAGCGTAAGTTTTTGTTTCGTTTTCATTTTATTAGTGTTTGATTATGGTTTTATACATGTTTTACTCTTTAGTTTGCGCTTTGAAAAACAGCTACAATATTATTCCTCCTGTTCAATTTCTATTCAGAGTGCCAGAAAATTATTCGTTAATATTCAATTTTTACCCTGTAAAGCAAATCAAATCCCCGGTTCGGATCGTCCAATCTCCAATCATTGGAATAACCAGAAATTTTACGTTCACCATATTTCTCATAATCTCCGATTCTTAAATATTTTCGGGCGGTAATGGTTTTTTCCTCCACACAGCCAATTCCAAAATCACGAAATTTTGTGATGTATCTGTCTTCACCCAGTTTTTCCCAACAATCCTCATCAATAACAACGGATTCAAGCCCGATAAAAAATCCCTCCCGGGGAACCAGTAAGCGATATTCTGATAAATCAATTGTATTCCAGCCTTTTGTTAAATTGTTGGCAATTACATTTGCATCTAGTATGTCATTCTGAGGAATTTGTTCCAGTGAATCAACATCATACACCCTGATTCTTGCTTTTTTATCTCCTTCAATCTCTGTGATATAAAAACTAAAACTCTCAATATAGGCAGGATACCTGTTGCTTTTAAAAAACCGCATATTTTGCGATGCAAAGTACAATGGCGATGATGTTAAGCTTTTTCGAACATCACTCCCTAATAATTCCGTTTTACTTTTTTCACCTTTGACGGTTACCTCATTAATGCCAAACAATTTTGATTTCAGTTCAACCACTATTTTTTTACCGGCTTCCAGACTGCTTTTATACATTTTTTTACTCTCATAACCGACACAGGAAATGGTTAATGAATCGGGAATTGTTTTCAAATGTTTCAAAGTAAAATTCCCTTCGTAATCGCAAATACAGCCAATATTTGTTCCTTCCTTATATACATGGGCAAATCCAACCCCCTTTTTTGATTTTGAATCCATTATTAATCCTTTAACAATAACCTGGGAATGCACCAATCCACAGGCTGCCATAAAAAATAATATAATAATGATCCTTTTCATCGTAAATAATTCAATTCCGTGTATGACCTGGGGCTTCTTTTCGCTTGCTACTGCGGATGGCGCACCACCTCCCGATAACTATCGGGACCGCAATGCAATATGCACTGTATTCTATGCAGTTTTTCATTTATTTATTAGGATTGATGGACTTGTATTTCGAAAGAATATCAATCCGTCGAAGGTGTCAATTAATTTGCTTTCTTTGAAATACCTGTTTTCATTTCTCTTGAGATAAATCGAACCTATATTCCTTCGATAGAGTTTAGTTTTAAGAAATTCACTAATTATTTTATTATTGTTTGCAGATTGTAAATCTATTATAAACACAGGAAAAATACATTGACGAAAGACTGCCTCGGTTGATTCAATTTTGGTAACAGGTGGTACATTAAAAATACCCCCTTCCTTGTTTTTGGGATTAAAAGCTCTTACTTTACCCTCATAAAAATCAAAACCAAAAGAGTAATATCCATTCTTAAATTTTTCTTTCAAATAATATCCAACTGGTTTATCATCTCCTTTCAAACAATCGTTTTTAACGTGTTCATTATGAGCCCATACAATGGATTTTGAAAATTTTTCAAAGTCATAAATCCATTCAATGTTTTCAGCCATAAATTTGTCGCGAAGAATTATCTGGCTTCGGCTATCTGCAAGGGCGTATTCAAAATACTGTTCCAACTCACGCTTGCAGTGTTTAATAAATTCAAATTCATGGCTATTTTCGTTATTAATATTATTAAATGCAGTTTCTAAATTATTTAGAAATAACATTATAAAATTTTTATCATCTTTCGAAAGTTTCTTCTGGTATTTTCGGTCGAGAATCCAGTCAAGTCCATTTTTTAAAGATGTGTCCAACAAGTTTTTGCTATCTAAGTAATTTTTAATTTTTTGTGCAGCTGATACAGGACTCTGTATATCACAACCATAAAATTTAATTTTGTTTACAAGAGATTTGTCTGCATTATAGCTTTTCATCCATTCTACCAAGTCAACAAATTCCTGTCTCATCCATATTCCAACTCCAACATCCCAAAGCGCTTTGTCAATTGTGCCTTTTCCATCTAGGATATATTCATTCATCGTGTTAGAGCCGGCAAAATCCCCTTCTATTATAAAAACATTAAAATTTGCGTGTTTTATTAGTAATTTTATTAATCGATGTTTATAAACAAAAAACTCGTGAGTTCCATGAGTCGCCTCGCCCAAGCCAATTATTTTTTTTTCATTCAGAATGGGTATAAGTTCAGCCAAATCACTAAAGCTGCTATCTGGAGAAATAGTTTCAACCTTAATAAGTTTTTTATTCAAAAGGTCTATTAGTTCCTCTTGTCCAAAAGTGAAGTTAATGGAACATGCTAAAATGATAAATGTAATTAATGCTCTCATATACGATTGTTACTTTTTAAAAATTACATAGAACTCATATGTAATTTGCGTATGCACTATATTTTCTAATTAGCAACATCAGGGTAATGCCTGTTTATAAAAATTTTATCCTTTTGCAAACGTTTACAAATACATACAGTTTTTTTGTTTTTCCGGGGTGTCAGGCTCTCGCTGCGGAATCTTCATTGGGGTGTCACCTCGAGTGTCAATGTTCTCAAATTTAAGTGTTAGAAATCGAAATTACAAACTACTATTTTTTGTAACATAAAAATAAGGGAAGTGATTTTTAATTCACAGTTTTCCGACAGCTATATGCTCAATATGACAACCTTTCGCGTCAGACTGAGCGTAGTCGAAGTCTGATTGTAACCAGGCAGTTTGCAGTAGCATGTCAGTTGGTGCAATCTATCTTTCTTTTAACCAATCGATTATGGTTTCTGTTAATTCTGCTTCCACATTAGCGAAATAGTGATCGGTTTCAAAAGCTTCAATTGTTACGTCAACAGCTCCTTTAGCCTGAAGTTCGCGGTAAAGAGGCAATACGTCATTTTCCATAGGCTTTAAATTATCGAGCCAGCCCACCAAAAAAAGTAAGTTCTTTTTAGCCAGCTCTTCCGAATAGCTTTTTATGTCGAATTTTTCCCTGTTATTCAGAATTTCCTCAACGTATTTTTCACCTGTAGTCCCCCTTCCCACTGCCGGATTTTTTTGTATGCCGTCAACCATTTGCTCAAAAGAACTTCGGGCTTCTGGACTTTTAGAAAGTGCCTCTGCCGTGAGACTTAAATCACCAAGTGCAATTGTAATTACTTTTTTAATGGTGGGATTTAACGCTGAGCCCAATAGCGCCATACCTCCACCGTAACTGTGACCAATGACCCGTCCTAAAAAAAGGCTACACAAAATGTAGTAATTATGTATAAAAATGATGGTATCTTAAGAAGGTACAGCGAGGGTTTTAAACTCAAAATTTTAGCCGAACTTAGTACAGGAAAATATTCCAAGAGAGAACTGGGGGACATTTATGGCGTTAACCGGACCACCATAAATGAATGGGTAAAAAAGTACAACCGGAAAGATTTAATGAACACAAGAATACTAGTGGAAACAGAAGGAGAAACATCACGACTGAAAGCCTTGCAAAAGGAAATCAAGCAACTAAAAGAGCTGCTGATCAAGAAAGACATCGACAAGTTGGCTTTGGATTCATATCTGGAGGTGGCAGCAGAAAAACTGGGGTATAAAAACGTGGATGAGTTAAAAAAAAATTTAAACATCAAGCCCTGATGAAGGCTGTTGCAATTACGAAAAAAACAGGTATAGCAAGCATGTCAAAAGTATGTGCTTGCTTTAACCTGAAACGCGATGCATACTATAAATACCTAAGGCGGTGGGAACGCTACAAGTCTGTCGAATCGCAGGTAATACAACTTGTAAGAGAAGAACGAAAAGAACTGCCAAGGGCTGGGGTACGCAAGTTGTATGAAGCCTTGCAGCCTTCTTTTGAGGCTGCACACATTAAGGTCGGAAGAGATTCATTATTTGATATTTTAAGGGCTAATAACATGCTGGTAAAAAGGAAAAGGGCTTATGCCAAAACAACCAACTCCTACCACCATTTCCATAAATACAATAACCTGATCAAAGACATGGAAGTTACAAAGCCAAATCAGGTTTGGGTGTCAGATATTACCTATATCCGAACGGTAAAAGGCTTCTGCTATTTAGCCCTTATTACTGATATGTATTCACGGAAAATTATCGGATATGACCTCAGCGATTCGCTGGAGCTGGCTGGGTGCCTACGGGCCCTCAAAAAGGCCCTGTGGCACACAAAGCCAGCGGCCGGGCTTATACACCACTCCGACAGAGGGGTGCAGTATTGTAGCCATATGTATGTAAATGAGTTAAAAAGAAAAGGGATAAATATCAGTATGACAGAAGAAAATCATTGCTATGAAAATGCAGTGGCTGAAAGGGTTAATGGCATTTTAAAGGACGAATTCTATCTCGACCAATGCTTCTTTTCAAACGTGCATGCAAAACGTGCTGCAAAAAATGCTATTAAACTATATAATAACAAAAGGCTTCATGTATCTTTAGGGTACAAAACACCTAACTCGGTGTTTCAAAACGTAGCTTAAAAAAATGATTAACCTGTAGCCGTATTCTAGGACTAGACACAATCAGAATGATGTCAGATGTATCGCTGTCAAATGTCTGCATGGCATATTCTGATTTTACAAAATTTATGGCAGACTGAACGCTGCCCAAAGCAGAAAGATTTGTAACACTACCTTCGCTTCTCCATAACCCGGGATAATTATATGCCATTACGTTGAATCCTTCTTTTGAGAGTCTCTCACCCAGGTTAAAAATAGCACCATCCTGTCCAACTGATCCGTGAAGTAAAACTACAGTTGGAAAAGGGCCGGTACCCCCAGCTTTATAAAACCACCCGTGAAGTTGAATATCATCATGATTAAAAAATATTTCAGCAGGAATGCCCGAAGTAGTTTGTCCTTTTAAAACTGGGGAATAAATTAAAATTATTAGAACAACAAACAGCGTCTTAAAAATCAGGAAAATTGACTTTTTCATTTTTACTGGAATTATGGTGAAATTTCCCGTTCACCGGTTTCTAAATTACTACCAAATGGTTTTTTATGTTCATTTTTGTCCTTAAAGCAGGAGATTTTTTTCGGGGTATCAGGCGTGCTCTCCGGAATCTTCATGCGGGTGTCTCCCGAAATTTCCTGTTATCAAAATTAAGGCTTAAAAACCTAATTAACAAGAACTTGCCCAAATACTTCCAAAATAAATAAAGCACAATTATTTCATTTTAATTCGACTTTGAATACTGTCGCAGCTAGCCGGTTCTGCCCGGTATAATATCTAATCGTGAAAAAATTATATAAAATACTGGCGTTTCGTTTCCTTTCACACATTGCTTTTATTAGCAACTTATTTCGTACATTTAATTCATGTTACACCAAAAAATCATTACTATGAAAAAACTGCTATTGGTGTCCGCATTTTTAATGTTAGCCATAAACCTGTTCGCACAAACTGAAAAACAAGATTCAATTTTCACCAAAAACGGAGAAATAATAACGGGCAAAGTGAGAGAGATTGGCCCCGATGAAATCAGATATACACTACCGCAAACCAACATGGATGTGGTTTATGTAGTTCGCAGAAATGAAATTGAGCGGATTATATTTTCGAACGGACAGGTGCAACGTTTTGAAGCTGCACAACAACGGCCGGAAACCATCGAAGAAAACTCGATGGACCTTTTTCAGAATCAGAAAAAAAATGCGCTGAAAGTTGATTTTTTATCCATTGCCGCCAATACACTGGCTCTGACCTATGAGCGGTGTTTAATGCCGGGTAAGTCGCTGGAACTTTCAGGAGGAATAATCGGCATAGGCACTGCACTTCCTGAAGAAGATGCTTCAGGTGTCCTTTTCAGAGGAGGCTTTAAATTTGCCAAAAATCCTGATTTTTATATAAGAGATATGCGTTATTCCCACATTTTAAAAGGTTCTTATGTAAAGCTTGAATTTGATTTTGCCAGTTACAAAGTAACAGGACAAAAAGACTTCTTTGACGATGAAGAAAGATACAGCAATACCAAATGGGCATTTATGGTTGTACTGGGTAAACAATGGGTTTTTAACGATAGCTTTCTTATTGATCTATACTCCGGTCTTGGACTGGGAGGAAACAGCCTTGAAGACCTCGATTTAACCTATCCCTATGGATTTTTAACGCTTGGAGAAAACTTTCCGCTTGCTTTTTCATTGGGACTTCGTTTAGGACTTCTCGTGAAATAATGCTTAATCGGATATTTTCTTTTTTGAATTTTTCATCCAGCACAAATGCTTCATTATTAATTCTTTTGAATTGCCCTATTTTTTGTTTGACACAGTTCTCCCTATTTTTATAGGGACACTCACTCCTAAAACCGGTCAGACTGAGCGGAGTCGAAGTCTGACATGCCCTTCCGTGCTCAAATCATTTTATGCTTGTTTCGCTAACTTCTTCATGTGTAAGAACTTTTATGGTTTTGTGATACTTCTGTGATGAACTGAACATACATTTGTAATGTTAAACTATAAAAACAACATGGAAAAGGTTCTTATAATTGAAGACGACAAAGACATTTCTGAACTCATATCGATTCACATTTCCGATATGCATTACGAGGTTGACAAGGCTTTCGACGGAAAAGACGGATTGTTAAAAGCGCTGAACAATACCTACAAATTCATTTTGCTCGACATTCGTCTCCCTTATCTTGACGGCTTTGAAATTTGCAAAAAAGTCAGGCAGGAAAAAATCAACACACCCATTTTAATGCTGACATCAAAATCGGAAGAAATTGACAAAGTTCTCGGACTGGAAATTGGTGCTGATGATTACATCACGAAACCATTCAGCGTGCGGGAATTGATTGCCCGGGTAAAAGCAGTTCTGCGTCGTGTAGAGATTGCCAAACAACCACAGGAAGAAAAAGACGAACAAATCACAAACGGTGATCTCTTTATTAATGTTGGTATGCGAATAGTTGAAGTAGGAAAAAAAAGAATAGAGCTTTCGCCCAAAGAATTTGATCTGTTGGTGCTGCTTGCCTCCCACCCCGGGAAAACATTTACACGAATGTCGCTTCTCAACCAGGTATGGGGTTACGAATTTGAAGGATTTGAGCACACTGTAAACTCCCACATCAACCGCTTGCGGACAAAAATTGAACAGGATTTGAATAAACCTGAATACATTTTAACCACCTGGGGAGTTGGTTATAAGTTCAGGGAAAATTAATTTTAGGAAAGAAAATGGCAGGAGAAAAAAATAAATCAAATAATGAAAAGCCACGGTTTTTCAGCCGGCTATTCTGGCAGGTTTCGGCTATATTTTTATCGGTGTTAATTGTATTTGCAGCCATTGCTCTTTATATATCGGTGCAGGCAGCGCGTAATTATTCCGAGGAAGTTAACCAGAAACTAAACCGCGGATTAGCAAGCAGTATGCTTGGCGAAGTTACTCCCATTGTTAAGGACAGTATCAACCAGGAAGCTTTGGATAAAATTATGACGTCCATGATGGTTATCAATCCGGCTGTTGAAGTTTATTTACTGGATAAGGAAGGAACCATTTTAAGTTATGTTGTTTCCAAAAAGGACGTAAAACTTGAACGCGTTTCTCTTGGTCCCATTCAAAATTTTTTAGAAGATCAAAACGGAAGTGTGATCTACGGAGATGATCCACGCAATCCGGGGGAATCAAAAATATTCTCAGCTGCCCGAATAATGGAAAATGAAGAGTTTCTGGGTTATTTATACATTGTTCTGGCCAGCCAGGAGTATGTATCAGCATCACAATTGGTCATTGGCAGTTACATTCTTGGTTTGTCCATACGTTCGGTTATTGCGATATTAATTGTTACAGCAATGATGGGTTTGGTAGCTTTTTGGTTTCTGACCAAAAAACTGAACATTATAACCAGCGGCATTCAGAAATTTCGCTCCGGAAATTATGAATCACGTATTCCTGTAAAAGATAACAATGAGCTTGATAAAATCGGCCTTGTTTTTAATGAAATGGCTGAAACCATTGAAAAAAACATTGAAGAATTAAAGGGCGTGGACAACTTGCGTAAAGAACTGATCAGCAATGTTTCGCATGATTTAAGAACGCCGGTTGCTTCCATCCAGGGATATGCAGAAACACTTCTATTAAAAAAAGATGATATCTCAAAAGAAGACCGCGAACGCTACCTGAAAACAATTGTAAAAAGCAGTGAACGCCTGAAAAAACTGGTTTCCGAATTGTTTGAACTTTCCAAACTGGAGTCGAACCAGATTAAACCCGAAATGGAACCTTTTGTAATTGCTGAACTGATATACGATATTGCCAATAAATACCGGATTATTTCACAGAAAAAAGGCATCAGTATTAATACTATTCTTTCCAAAGATTTGCCTCTTGTAGAAGCAGATATCTCATTGCTGGAACGTGCATTGCAAAACCTGATTGACAATGCCATTAAATTTTGCGATGAAGGCGACACTATCAACATTGAGGTTGATATGGAAGACATCGGAAGAGTAGGCGTGCGTATTTCCGACTCCGGACAGGGAATAAAACAGGAGGATATTCCCCATATTTTTGAACGCTACTACAAAGGCCATGAACACGCGGGAAGTACAGGTCTTGGCCTCGCCATTGTGAAAAAGATTATGGAACTACACCATTCCGATATAAAAGTTTTAAGTCAGATTGGAAAAGGAACGACTTTTACTTTCCATCTGCCCGTGGCTCAGATTGCCTAATTTAAATCCAGCCTCTCAATTTATAATAGCTAAGCGCCACCATTTCCCGGGCAATTAATATTTCATATTTCAGATGATTCCATAATTGATAACGGACAGATATACTTTTCCCAACATCAGGCATCAGGATTGTATTTCCTCCCAGTTCATCATCTTGAAACGATAAGTCAGCATTGGTGGCATTTTCAAACGCCGAAAGCGCACTTACTTTTTCAAAGCCTGCCTTTTTAAAACATAATACTGCCCGCCGCATATGTTCAGGTGAAGTAATCAGCAGAACAGAATTTTGCATTTTTATGATTCCTTTGCAGTTTACAGCCTGCGACCTTGTATTTGTGCCGTTCTCTTCAAATGAAATCCGAGCGGCATCAACACCTCTTAATTCCAGTTCTTTTTTCATTAAAACCGGCGTACTCAGGCTGTCATTCAATTCTCCCGGCATAGCAATTACAACATTTGCTCCCGGAAAACTTTTGGCTGCTTTTTCGGTATACCAGCTGCGCATCAGGTTCGATTCACTGGGCATTCCACCCCCTCCAAGCAAAATAATGGTTTGTGGTTCCTCAGTTAATTCAGATTTGCTGGTTCCCAGCCAATGAACTCCCCAAAAAGGAAGTGTGGTAAATGCCAGAATTACGCACAAGGAAAAGAAAATTCCAATCAATAGCAGGAAATTTCGTAGTATCCTTAAAAAATGAATATTTTTGATTTTGTTTTTTACCATAGTTCCGGTTGAAAACATAAAAATACGTTTAATCTTTTAAAATTGAATACTTGAAAACTTCAGATAAAAACAACATAATTCAACTTTTTGAACAACACTTTAACGAACAGGCTGACTCATTCGAAATCTTGCCACCTTCCGGATCTTACCGTGAGTACTGCAGGTTGCAAAACTATGGTCGCTCGGTAATCGGTGTTTTAAACGACGACGTAAAAGAAAACAATGCCTTTCTAACATTCACCAGGCATTTCAGAAAAAATAATATTCCCGTTCCTGAAATCTATGTAGCAAGTGAAGATTCTAAAATCTATTTGCTGGAAGATTTGGGAAACACCACCCTTTTTGATTTTTTAAGTGCGGAAAGAGAACGGGAAGGCTTTTCGGAAAATATCACCGATGTGTACAAGAATGTGCTAAAAATTCTTCCAAAGATTCAAGTCGACGCCGGAAAAAATCTGGATTACTCAGTATGTTATCCGAGGGCGGCATTCGACAAACAAAGCATGTTGTGGGACCTCAGTTATTTTAAATATTATTTTTTAAAACTGGCGAAAATCCCCTTTGACGAACAAGCACTGGAAGATGATTTCCAAACCTTTAGTGACTATTTACTTAGCGCTGATTCGGATTATTTCATGTACCGCGATTTTCAGTCGCGAAACGTTATGCTCCGAAACAATGAGGTCTTTTTTATTGACTACCAGGGCGGACGGCGTGGCGCTTTGCAATATGATTTAGCTTCACTTTTATACGACGGAAAAGCAAACATACCTCAAAATGTGAGAAATGAATTGTATGAATTTTATATCGGTGAATTGAAAAATCACCTGGCTTTTGATGAAAAAGAATTTAGTGCATATTTCAGGGGATTTGTTTTAATCCGGATAATGCAGGCCATGGGGGCATACGGTTTTCGGGGGTTCTACGAAAAAAAGCAACATTTCTTAAAGAGTATTCCTTATGCGCTGAAGAATCTTGAATACATTTTGGGTAAACTTAATTTGCCGGTGGAAATACCCGAACTCAAAAAAGTATTGGTTCTCCTTACCAAATCAGAAGCCCTGAAGGAAATTGGAAAGGAAACAACGGACCTGACCATTCGAATTACCAGTTTTTCTTACAAAAAAGGCATTCCCGATGATCCTTCGGGAAATGGTGGCGGTTTTGTTTTTGATTGCAGGGCCATTAACAATCCCGGTCGACTCGATGAATACAAATACCTTACAGGAAAAGATTTGGAAGTACAGGAATTTCTTGAACAAAATTCGGAAATAGAGATATTTCTTAAATCGGTAAAAGCAATATTGGACCAGAGCATACATGTATATTTGGAAAGGGGATTTAAGCACTTGTCTGTGAATTTTGGATGCACAGGCGGACAACATCGTTCGGTTTATTCTGCAGAAAAAATCGCAGAATATTTAAAAAACAATTACCCTGTTGATGTTGTTCTTATTCATCGTGAACAACAGCTGTAGAAATGGGAAAAGTAGCCTGTAAAAATAAAGATTTTAAAGACAAGGAACATCCGAAATATGAATGCAAAAAGTGCGGTGCGAAAGTAAACAAGGAAGAAAAAGTTTGTAAACCGCGAAAGTTTAAAAATTAAAAACCATTTTCCTGTTTTGTAATACCTGTTTTTAGGATTCTGTTTTTTATTTTCGCGAAATATTTTCAATAAAAAAATTATTCATGGGAAGAGCATTTGAATATCGCCGGGCTGCGAAAGAGAAACGTTGGGACAAAATGTCCAGGATATTTCCTAAACTTTCTAAAAAAATAACCATTGCTGCTAAAGAAGGTGGACCTGAACCTGACTTGAATGCAGCTCTGCGTACTGCAATTCTGAATGCGAAAGCACAAAACATGCCCAAATCAAACATTGATGCGGCTATTAAAAGGGCAAGCGGAAAAGATGCGGCAAATTATACTGAGGTTAATTATGAAGGGAAAGGACCACACGGCGTTTTGGTTTTTGTTGAATGTGCTACAGATAATACTACCCGAACAGTAGCCAATGTAAAAAGTTATTTTAACAAAGCCGGTGGCGGTTTGGTACCAACAGGATCGCTTGAATTTATGTTTTCGAGAAAAGCGGTTTTTGAATTTGAAAAACCGGAAGAAATGGATTTGGAAGAGTTGGAATTAGAGTTAATTGACGGCGGTCTGGAAGAAATTGAAGAAAACGAAGGCGAGTTTTATGCTTATGCCGATTATACAAGTTTTGGCGATTTGGCACATTTACTTGAAAAGCTAAACATTGAAGTGAAAAAAGCCAACCTTAAACGCTTTGCCAACGACCCTGTTGAATTTTCTGAAGAACAGTTGGATGAAATTGAAAAAATGCTTGACAAACTTGAAGAAGATGATGATGTTCAGGCTGTTTATACGAATATAGCATAATTAAAAGCAACTATAAAAATTAGGAAAGGGTGGCTCAACAGCCACCCTTTTAAATGTTAACCCCCAAACACACAATATGGGAAGAACCCCATATGCATATCTAAGTTACAAATATTTTATCAATTAAACAATAAGTTGTTTTTAACAATTAATTAACAATAAAAATACCCCTAATGTTACCTGGATGAGAAATTTACCACATTATGAAAATACAGTTTTACACTTTTTGTAGAGTAGATATTTCATGAGAAATAATAATCTTACTGAAGCAAAATTTTGTAATTAAACCTTTCTGATTGAGTGCTAATCTGAACAAAATAAATTCCTTTAGGTAAATTGTCTGTATTTATCTGATGAACCGGTCCTTTAGTGCTTAGCTTTTTCTGTCCGCTTAAATTATAAATATCAATAAATTTTACTGCGTCAATTTTTCCGGATATTTTTATTATCCCCGATGTTGTATTTTGCCGAATCTGAAATTCAGGCTGCTGATTTCTGTTTTCTACATAAGTAGCATTCATATCGTCTTCAATTACATCAATAATAAATTGTGAAAATACAGGACCAATGGTTTCGTTAGCTAATGTATTTGGATGTGAATCACTTCCGCTGTGATCGCCCTCATAATCGTATTTCAAACAGTACTGTACGCCGTTTTCCGGATCTGTTTCCATCTCTGCAGCATTACCAAAAAAATCGAAGATATATATATTAGGATGCGAAAAAACATCCTCCTCTAACCACGATTCTTTAACCCATGTAACAAATTCATTAGCGCGGGCTGCTTGCTCCGGGTTGGTGGCATTTCGATGTAAGGGCGCCAGTGTCCAAACAATAAATTTAGTGTCGGGGTACTGATCCATTAACTCCAAAAGTGCATTGTACTGTAATTTATAATTAGCCAAAGTCCTTTCAGGAGAAGCAACATTTGGGTCACCGTTGTCAGCTATTATTGCTGCTCCCGGATAACAGTGTTTCCAGATTATTACATCATAATTGCTTGCCATTTCATCTAAACACATAATATTTGGAATTTCATTATCACAAGACTGGTTAATCCAAAGATTCCAGTAATCGTATGGATAGTTTGCCCATGGATACGGGGTATTGGGATAACTAAATTCGTCTATTTCATAAAAAGTAGAGTGATTGTTATTATAATCATCAATATAATCGGCCACATTTCCCTGATTATAAAGGTTACTTCCTGTTGAATGATGTAAAAACAAAACCTTTTGTGCCTGAGTTTCCAGATTAGATATTGTCATAAAAAACATACATAACAATATCAGTAATAGCTTTTTCATACCTTTTCACCTTTTCAAATTTAGACAATTTCTTATCTAAATATATTAAAAATATACCGTTTGGTTCCATTGTTTGGCAGATGAAATTTATTTCTGGAGGCAATAGCTTAACTGAAAATTACTATCAGGTTTTATAAAAGTGGCAATTTCCAATCATCACGATAAGAAAGCCTTGTTAATTGATCTGCCTCTTCTTCTCTGAATTTTTTATTACTATCATCCCAGTGAATAATCTTTCCCGTGCGGTAAGCAATATTTCCCATTTCTGAAACAATAGCTGTTTTTGCTCCTACTTCCACAGATGCGTTTGGAGTATCTCCTTTACGAATACATTGCAGGAAATTCTTCACATGCTCATCAAGTCCATCTCCGTAATTACTTTGAATCTTTCCTTCAAAATAAGGCCCTCGTTTATTTGCGTTATTATCAGCAATTGTTTCATATCCGTTTCTATCTACAACCAGAGTTCCTTTCTGTCCAATGAAAGCTACGCCATGCCCTCGTTGATATGGTCCAATTCCCGGATTTAAGCCGCACTCCCAAACCATCGTATGCTTTGGATAATTGTATAAAGCCTGCTGAATATCTGGTGTTTCAAGAGCTTCCTTCTCATGATAAAATATTCCACCTCCGGGTGAAATAGTCTGAGGCATGTCTGCATCCATAGCATACAAGGCAAAATCCAACAAATGGACCCCCCAATCTGTCATAGCGCCACCTGCGTAATCCCACCACCACCGAAAATTGTAATGGAATCGATTGGGATTAAATGGTCTTTGGGGGGCCGGTCCCAGCCACATGTCATAATTTACATATTCAGGAGCTTCTCCATCTGGCATCACAGAGTACGGATTATCATATCCTTTGTAAATCCATGCTTTTACCAGGTGAACATCACCCAGTTGGCCTGATTTCACAATATCTGAAGCCTCAAACCAGTGTTTTGAACTACGCTGCCACATACCAACCTGCACAACCAATTCAGGATATCGAGCAGCAGCAGAAACCATGACGTTACACTCTTCAATACTATGTCCCATTGGTTTTTCAACATATACATGTTTTCCAGCCTCCAGAGCGGCTATCATCATATAGGAATGCCAGTGATCGGGAGTTCCGATAATTACGGCGTCAATTTCCGGATTATCCAGCAAATCCCTAAAATCAGCATATAATTTGGGCCTTTTCTGAGTTAATTTTTCAACTTCAGCTGCCCTATCCTCAAGAATATTGGAATCAACGTCACATAAAGCTATACATTCGGTATTATTTTTTTTATCACTAATAAAACTCGTTAAATCACTGAATCCCATACCCCTACAGCCTATGAGTCCAACACCAATTTTTTCAACTGGAGATGCACAGGCATTCATAATTGTTGGAAACGTACTCACTGCTGCTGTTGCAATTGCCGATGTTTTAATAAAACTTCTTCTGTTGGAATTCATTATTTCGGTTTTTTTGATTTAGAATCCCAAATATAACTGTTCTCATTTTTTATTAAAGCTAAAAGATGCACATTAAATAATTTTTTGATTTCCATATTGGAATACGTTAACAAACCAAATAGTATTTTATTCTTAAATCATTGTTTGAATTTTTCTTTTATTAATTATTTCTAAATTTGAAAGAAATGTATATGAAGGGAAAAAGGCAGTGAAAACAATATTTATATTATTTCTGATTCTTATTTGGTGGAATGTGTCGGCACAGGAAAAATTAATGCCAGTTATACCTCCTGTTGAGAAAGATTCAAGTATGATTGAAACGGAAGAACAGATTTTAAATCGAAATCTTTTATCAGGAACTTTATACAGTGATGGAATAGTTACGGATTTGGAAATTCCAAAATTTGATATAAAAACTGTAATTGCACAACAGCGATATCAATTTTTTGCGCCAAAAGTCTCAAACTTATTTGAATCTCAACAATTTTCATCTGGTATGTTAGGCTTTTATCCGTCACCTTTCTTTCGAAACGGAACAATACTAAGTGGTGCAACCTATAAATTAAATGATAAATTTAAATTGGGCGGATTCAGCTACGGTGCAAATTCTATATTTTCAGCACCAATGCCTAACCAGGGATTAAACAATTTTGATACACGCGGCGCAACAATGTTTCTGCAATACAAAGTTTCAGATAAATTTAAAATTGAAACCCGGGTGAACGTATCACAGGGTAATGGTTCCGGATTTTAACTTAAAGCTCCGTTAATGTTAACAGTTTACAAAGCTTCAGCAGGTTCCGGTAAAACATTTCAGTTAGTGGTTGAGTATCTCAAACTACTAATTATAAATCCATTTAACTATAAACACATCCTGGCAGTAACATTTACCAACAAGGCTACCAATGAAATGAAAAGCAGGATTCTTGAACAATTAAACCTGCTGGCCTCTGGTAAAAATTCAAAATATCTGGAATTCTTAAAAAATAAAACAAAATTTTCTGAGGAAAACATTAGACAGAAAGCTCGTCAGGTACTGAAGAATATATTACACGATTATAATCGGTTTTCCATAAGTACAATAGATTCTTTTACTCAAAGGGTAATCAAAGCATTCAACCGTGAACTGGGCATTTCTCCTAATTTTGCTTTGGAACTGGATGACGGGCTAATCCTGGAAGAAGCCGTTGACCGAATGATGGCAAGAATCGATCAGGATAAAAAACTGCTCGACTGGCTGGTAAAATTCAGTGAAGAAAAGATTACGGAAAACCAGAGCCAGCGGATTGAAGAAGACATAAAATCATTGGGACAGGAACTATTCAAGGAACGATTCCAAATCTTTTTCCCGGAATCCAAGGACTCACCCTATACACGCGAAAACCTTGAACTTTTAAAAAAGGAACTGGGGAAAATTATTGCCACATTTGAGTCAGTTTTGATGAACAAAGGAAAAGAAGCAGTTAAAATCATGAAGGAACATTCCCTGGTAATAGACGATTTCTCCGGGAAAGGTCGTGGAATAGGTGCTTTTTTTGTAAAACTGTCTGAAGGGAAACAGCCTAACATTACTAAAACAGTTGAAGCAGCAAGTGTTGAAATTGAAAAATGGTACTCCAAATCCAGCAATAAAAAAGAATTTATTCACGGTGTTGTAGAACAAAAACTCCAGCCTGTTCTTTCTGAAATTCTGAATTATCACCAAAAAGAATCAGAAAAATATTATTCCGCTACTGCTGTAAATAAACAGTTACGAATGCTGGGAATTCTGACTGATCTAAAAGAAGAAATCAAAATTTTGCTTCATGAAAAAGGAATGCTTCAACTTTCTGATTCAAATCTTCTTTTGAGTAAAATTATAGGAGAAAGTGATGCGCCTTTTATTTATGAAAAAGTGGGAAATTTCTTTAAATACTTCATGCTTGATGAATTTCAGGACACATCTGCTTTGCAATGGAATAATTTTAAACCTTTAATTTCCAACTCTCTCTCAGAAGGGAACAAAAACCTGTTGGTAGGCGATGTAAAACAATCGATTTATCGCTGGCGAAACAGTGACTGGAATATACTTGCCGAACAGGTGAATTCTGACTTTCCAAATTATGAACCTGAAACAAAAACGCTGGCAAAAAACTGGCGAAGCGATAAAAATATTATTGATTTTAATAATTCGGTAATTGCGCATCTTAAAACAACTTTTGAAACTCATCTTTTTTCAGAATCTGATGATGAAGAATGGAACTTGTTAAAAGAAAAATTCAAAAATGTTTACGACGATTTTAGTCAGGCTCAAGGTATTGAAACAACCGAAAATAACGGTTTTGTTCAGATTAATTTTCTGGAAGAAGAAAATTTTCAGGAAAATTCGATACAACATCTGATTGAACAGGTAAAACAGCTTCAGAACAATGGTTTTAAAGCTTCTGATATTGCCATTTTAATTCGGACAAATAAAGAAGGAACGCAAATAATCGGGGAGTTTTTATCCGCAGCAAAAATGCAGGAAAATAAAAATTACAACTTATCTGTTTTGTCCAATGAATCCCTTTTTCTGCATGCCTCACGTTCAGTCTTGTTCGTAATTTTAGTTATAGAATGGTTAATTGATCCGGAAAATAAAATAACCAAGGCAGCACTGATTCATCTCTGGGAAAATATCATCAAACCGGAACTTAGCAAAAAGGGTATTTCATTTGAAACAGCTCAACAAACGATCGATTTTTCACACCACCCTCAAAAAGTCAGTCAACTTGAAAAAGATTTTGAAAAAGAATTCGAATCGGAATTAGGCAAGCGGCTCAGAGAACTTAAACAAAAAGTCCTTCTCACTTCACTTGACGAAACCATCACACAAATATGTGGTCATTTTATGTTGTTTAAACTTGAAAGTGAACTCCCCTTTTTACAAACACTTATCGATAAAGCGGGTGAAATTAAATCTTCCGTTTCAAACGATCTTTCCAATTTTCTATATTGGTGGAATGAAAAAGGACTCCGGACCTCGGTAAACGTAAACGATGAAGTGGATTCCATCCGGTTACTGACAATTCACAAATCAAAAGGACTTGAGTTTAAAGCTGTTTTAATACCATTCTTGAAGTGGAATACTTCTCCTGTTGGAAATCAGGCTCCCACTCTATGGTGCCGGACAAATGAAGAACCATTTAGCCGGTTTCCGCTTCTTCCTGTCAAAGCCGGTCGGGCTCTGGAAAATACTTTTTTCAAAAAAGAATATTATGAAGAAAAGGCAAATAGTTTTACCGATGTAATGAATCTTATATATGTTGCCTTTACACGAGCTGAATCAGTTTTAATGGTAAACGCAGTTGATTCGCAGAAAGTTGGAAAAACTGTAAACAGCCTGTTAAAAGAGTCGCTGCAGCAGATGAGCCAAAATCACTTATTTAATTCGTGTTGGAATAAAGATGAAACTACATTTGAATTTGGTGAATTAAAACCGGTTAAAACGGAGGAAAAGGAATCAAACCTGGTGTTGATTAAAAATTATTCATTCAGCAACTTCCACGATAAAATAAAATTACGACTTAACGGAGAAGATTTCCTGTTTTCGGGAGAACAATTCAAATCGGTTAAAAACAAAGGAAAAATTATTCACGAAATTCTTTCTGAAATTCGAACAGAAAAAGATATCTCAGCAGCTTGTGCAAAAGCATATTCTGAAGGGAAGATAAACGAATCGGAACGGGATGAAATTCAAAAGGAACTAATTGAAAATATATACAAACCGGAAGTAAAACATTGGTTTGACGGAAGCTGGAAGATTATTAATGAACGAAACCTGCTTACTCCAAATTCAGTTCTTCGTCCCGACAGAATAATGGTTTCAGGTGAGAACGCAATTGTTGTAGACTATAAGACCGGCGAACAAAAATCAACCAAATACAACAGCCAGGTTCGGCGTTATGCAAAAACGCTAAAAGAAACGGGCTATAAAAAAGTAGAAGGATTTCTTTGGTACGTTGCATTAAATGAAATAGAAAAAGTGGGTGAATTTTAACAGCTCCCAACTAAAAAATATATTTTTGCAAAAAAAATAAATTATGATTCAACGAATTCAGACAGCATATTTACTGGTAGCCGGACTGCTGGTAGCCTCGCTTTTCAAACTCAAATTTGCAGAGATGGTGGTAAATGAGGTTATCTATACTTTCAGCGCCAGAGGTATTTTAAATGGCGAAGAATTAATTTTCGATGGACTGCCAATTATGATTTTTATTGGTATAATCACATTACTGCATTTTATAATCATTTTTTTGTATAAAAAAAGAATTCGTCAAATACGCCTCACAGTTTTTACAATTGTATTGTTGCTGGGACTTTTCGGAATATTTTTCTATTTTATTTATACAAGTTTCGAAGGTGCGAAAGTGGCTTTTAAAGTTCCGGTAGCTTTTCCTGTTGTTGCCATCATTCTCGACTATTTGGCCATTAGGTCTATTGGAAAAGATGAAGCATTGGTTCGCAGTCTCAACAGAATAAGATAAACTTTCAGAATGAAAGCACTGGTTTTTGCTGCAGGTTTGGGCACAAGGTTATTGGAGGAAACAAAAAATAAACCTAAGGCTCTTGTTGAAATCGGCGGCAAAACTCTACTCCAAAGAAGTATTGACAAACTTCGAAACGAAGGAGTCAATGAGGTAGTAGTGAATGTTCATCACTATTCCGAAATGATGAAAGCTTTTATTGACAACTATGATTTTGGAATCCCTGTATTAATTTCAGATGAAAGTGGCAAGTTGCTCAATACAGGAGGAGGTTTAAAAAAAGCAGCTCCTCTTTTAACCGGAACTGAGCCGATTTTAATTTATAACGTTGATATCCTGAGTACGGTAAATTTAAAGGAACTGGTTAAGTGTCACGTTGATTCCAAAGCTTTGGCAACACTAACCGTAAGAGACAGGAAAACTGAAAGATATTTGAAGTTTGATACCCAAAAAAAACTGGTAGGCTGGTTAAACAAAAAAACCGGCGAGACAAAAATATCGGTACAGAAACGATTTGAAAATGCGGTTGAAAAAACATTTAGCGGAATTCAGGTCGTCCAACCCGAAATTTTTAATTACATGCCTGCTGAAGATTGCTTTTCAATCATTGACTTTTATCTGGAACTAGCCAAAACAAAAACAATTAGGGGTTATTACGACGAGTCAGATTTATGGATGGACGTAGGAAAACCGGAACAACTTGAGGAAGCCAGAAGATTATTTGATTAAATCCTTCTCGTTGACAATGTAATCGAAATGTCTTTCCCTACAAATGCAGTCGGAAAAACTTTTGATACACTTCCGGATTATCTTCCTCGTTAACCTGCCCTACAAAATCAATTTCCAAAGGCAATTTGTATTTCTTCAACCAGGCTCTGAATACTTTAATTTCTCCCAATCTGTCTCCGGTAAAATTCTTCTCAACTTTGGTGAATGGTAAAATACGTTCGGCTATTTTTTTGAATTTGTACTCTGAATTTATCGCCTGATTATAAACTGTGTTAAATTTATCAAATGAGTCTTTGCAAATCACCTGGACAGCCGTTTCAGGAAATTTATAATAATCAGAATAAAACACAGTCCAGCCTTCTGAAATTCCTGCTATGTGGTCAATCATTCGCCTGCTAAGTATGTAATAATCAGACTCAATATGTATCAACTTTTCAATATTGTATTTTTCAGCCAGTTTTATCGAAAATGTAAAACTTCTCCACCACCCCTGATAGTCCCTTCTTCCCGGTCTTCCTAAATGATTTTCAAAATGAAACAGATTCACATTTTGATTCAATTCATCAGGTAAATTGTTTGTACTGATTATTTCAACTCTGGTATCAAAGTTGGGATTCGGACTACTGTCATCAATCAAAAAAAGATGTTCAGAATTTAACAAGTGTTTTATTTCGATATAATAATCAACCCATTTCTTATATCTCAAATCATTGGAATCATCTATATAACTCGTACAAAATATAATTGACTTCATCTACTCTGTTTATTCTGATTGAGGAGTTTTCTTTAGGAAAAAGAAATAGATTATAAATTCTATAGCGCCTATTAACATAAGCATATTTCCCAGAAGCTCGATGCCCTCTTCGGTTGCTGCTTTTGCCAGACGGTAGTTATCTTCACTGTAAATTTGCAACCAAAATTTTGATCGTCCCATAAGCCGGCTGAAAACATAAGTCGTAAAAAAACCTGCCAGAAGCCAGGAAGAAGGAGGTGCACTGAAAAACTCAATCGTAGCTTCTTTAATCTTTTTGAAGTCTCTCAAAGCAAACCATATAAGGATTGCCAATACAGCTAAAGCTGGATATACCCAGTTTAGTTTCAGAAAATTAAATTCCCGGATAAAGGATAGTAAAAAAAACAAAGAAGCCAGATTGGAAACGGGCCGGATGCTTTTCCATTTAATGCCAATAAAAATGTAAGCCAGAAAGAGTAAAAAGAGAAAAATTTCCTGTGTTATTTCAACAAAAGTAATTTCACCAAAATAACTTCCATTAATGGGATGTCCGGCGTCAAAAAAAATCCCTTCTGCAATACCAAAGGTGAGTGCTCCGTATATTATCACCCGAAGAAAAATAAAAAATGGCGAATATATTTTCATAAGCAAAAATGAAAATCAAAAATACATTTTTTAAGACATAAAAAAGCCGGAATTTATAATAAACTCCGGCAATCATTATTTTTGGCTTTATCTATTCTCCTGGTGCCAGTGCCACACTTACGTAGTTTTTAAAATCGAAATACGTTTGAAAAGCCTTTTTAACCGATTCTGTAGTCAGACTTTCCACAATGTTTTCATAGGTTCCGTATTGGGAAAAATCTCCATTTTTGATGTAATAGGTATTGCTTAAAATACTCAACCAGAAACTGTTTTCCTTTTCGGCAGTTTCTCTTTCGCGAAGCATCTTTTCCTTTGCTTTATCCAATTCTTCTTCTGAAGGACCTCCGCTGGCAAACTTTTTAATCTCATCAAAAACAGCCTCTTTCAACTCTGGCAATTTCTCCGGATCTGTCCCGTAATAAATTGTTACCGAGTATTCTTCTTCAGGGAAAACTGAAGTTGAAGGGTTTGCACCAATAGAGTAAACGCTGCTTTTTTCTTCCCTGATAACTTCCAAAAGACGCGTTGAGAGAATTCTCCCCACTGCATCCAGTTCAATCTGGTTTTCAGATGAGTAATTAAAATCGCCATGAAAAACAATGTACTGGATACTTTTCTCATCTTGTCCCTTCTTAACCACTTTTTCAATTACTCCGTCAGGAGTTTCTATGTGAAGATTTTTCCAGTTTTCTTTTCCACCGGTAGAAGGAATTCCACCGATATACTCTTCTACAAAAGGTTTTAAAGTTTCCAAATCAATGTTTCCAACAAAAAAGAAAATAAAATCAGAAGCATTATGGAATCGTTCCTTACCTATCTCTTCAATTCTATTAAAATCAGCCTCTTTTAAAAGTTCGGTCGTCAAAGGACGAGAACGTTCATTATATCCTGCCAGTGTTACCTGCAACGTATCCTGAAATGCAGATTCCGGCGAGGCAGATCTGTTTTCCAAAACTCCGGCCAGTCGCGATAAATAAGATTTGTATGATGTTTCATCGAAACGTGGCTGGGTAAAATATAAATATACCATCTGTAACATGGTTTCCAAATCATCAACTGATGAGCTGCCGCTAAAACCTTCGCGCAATTCATTAATAAAGGGAGAAATAGAGAATACTTTATCAGAAAGCATTTTTTCAAGTGTAATATTATCAAAATCTGCTATCCCGCTCATACCAACAATTGTAGGTGTAAGTTCAGATGAGATATAATCTTTTATCCCGTACAAGGAATTTCCACCCAGACTCCAGGCATTAAATAAGATCTCATCATCCTTAAAATCAGTTGATTTCAACACTACTCTAGCACCGTTTTCCAAAGTCCATTCAACCGCATCTACATTTTCCAACTGCTTTTCTGCAATCACTTTACTTCCTGAGGGTTCTTGCGACAATAAAGGAACATCTGCCACGGTATCATCGTATCCTTCAACTTCTATGCTTTCAACTTCATCCAGCAAAGCAAAAATATCTTCCTCTGTAGGTACTTCCACTCCATCAATTTCAGGAGCAGTAACAATTACAACACGATTTTCATCCGTAATCCACTGATGAGCAAGTTCATTTACTTCTTCCAATGTAATTCCGGGCATAAATGTTTTATAATATTCAAACTCCTTCTCAATTCCGGGAAATGGCTCTTTGGTCATCAAAAAATTCCGTTGGTATTCCTCTGCATAATTTATTGATTTTTGATTTTCACGTTCATTATAGATGCTTTCAATGTATTTCAGCAAAGTCGTTTTCTGACGATCCAATTCAGTTTGCGTAAAACCGAATTTTTTAACTCGTTCATTTTCCAAAAGAACAGCTTTAATTCCTTCTTCAATTTTTCCATTTTGAGATACAGCTATTGATATGTATGCACTTTTGGGGCCAATAAGCTCACTAAATGACGATTGTCCCTGAATAAATGGTGGATCAGCCTGCTGAGTCAGTTCCGCAAGTCGATTATTTATCATCGCGTTGTATAGATTTTCAAGAATCATATGTCGATAATCTCCAACAGTTTTAGAAATTTCCAAATCGTGTTTGTACATCACATAGGTCAGTGGATATTGAGCCTCTTTATCCGTTACAACTTTTACAAAAGTTTCCTTATGATCGGGAATTTCATAAAATACTTTTTCACGAGGATTTCGGGACAACGGAATCCTGGAAAATTTGTCTTTTACTTTCTGAACCATTTCTTCCTGATCAAAATCACCAACTACTATTACGGCCTGCAAGTCAGGGCGGTACCAATCATTTCTGAAACGGCGTAGCGCTTCAGGAGGACAATTGTCGACAATATCCATTTTTCCGATTGGAAAACGTTCGGCATATTTCGAATCTTTTAGAAAAACCGGCCACCATTCTCTTTGCATCCTTTCGTCTGCGCTTTTATTGCCCCTCCACTCTTCATGAATAATACCGCGTTCGTTATTAATTTCTTCATCTGAATCGGTAACCTGGCAAGCCCAGTCATACAAAACCTGCAATCCCTTATCCATATATTCCATAGAATCCAATGGCACCTTTAGCATATAAACTGTTTCATCAAAACTCGTATAAGCATTAATTTCAGGGCCAAACTCCATTCCAATCGATTCAAAATAATTTATCAATTCATGCTTGGGAAAATTTTTTGTACCATTAAACGACATATGTTCAGCAAAATGTGCCAATCCCTGTTGGTCATCATCTTCATCAACCGAGCCAGCGTTGACAACCAGAAATAATTCAGCCCTGTTTTCAGGATTATCATTCGCCCGCACATAATATGTCATTCCATTTTCCAGAACACCCTTGCTCACTTTAGGATCCTCTGGAATCAGACTATTTAAATCAAGATCAGTCTGGGCATTTACAAGAAAAACACTAAGTAGTAAAAATAAACTTGTTATAATTTTCATATCAATATTATTGTTTCAATTATTTGTACTTCACTTTGAGGTATTATTACAACAATTCATTTAACAATCGGTTGAATTGCATGCGCAAAAGCATCATTTTCGTTGGATGGAACCCCAGGATATATTTCCTTTAACTCAGGTACTGCATTTTCAGTTACAAAGGAATATCTGGTAAATTCCAGTAAATCAAGGTCATTGAAATCGTTCCCTATACTTACTGTTTGTTGCTGATCAATTTTCAATAAGTCGCAAATGTGCTTCACGCCATTTCCTTTTGAAACCGACTGATGAAATATTTCAATCCAAATATAATCACTTGTAATTGGGGAAGTAGTTCGAATAACCCTTATCTGGTCGCAAATGGCTTCTATTCCGGCTTTAAGTTCTTCAAAATGCGAAACATTCTGTTTGATAATAACAAGAAACTGGCTGAGTTCTGTTTTTGGAATATCAACTTTATCCAACTCATGTGAAAAAGCCTTATTAAAATCAAAATACCGCTCGAACTCGTCACAAAAGTTATCTCCCCGAAAGTACCAGTGATTATGATTCTCAGGCACGGGGAAAAACGCGTGAAAACTTATATCTCTCTGAATAAAATAGCTTAATAATTTTTCTGAAGAGCTTTGCAAAATGTTCTGATGAAACATCTCTTTTTTCTTTTGCCAGTCAAAAACACCGGCACCGGAAGAATAGACTACATAATCAAAAGGCGTATCCTCAGGGATTACATCTTTTACCTTTTTTAAATTCCTACCGGTTGCCACAACCCGAATAATATTTTTGCTGCCTAAAAGTCGAAGTGCTTCCAGATTTTTATTACTGATAGTACGGTCATTTTTCAAAAATGTACCATCTAAATCGGTTGCAACAAGTTTTATATTATTCATAATAAAAATGTCTTCAGGCTAAAAATAAAAATTAATCTAAACTGTAAATATACAGGATTGTTTGTTTTTGGGTGAAAAGTATTAAACTGAAATCCGAACAATTGAAAATCCGTTAAAATGAATAGTTTTGTCCATTGTCCAAAATCATTGGTCGAAATTAGTATAACTTTTGGATCATACTGCTTACATTAGCGTAAGTTTTTATCTTTGTCACTTATTTTAAAAATCAAGTAAATAAAATATGAAAATTGCATTAATCGGTTACGGGAAAATGGGTAAAGAAATTGAGAAGATAGCAATTTCCCGTGGACACGAGATAGGATTGAAAATAGACATTGATAACCCGCATGATCTGACCCCGGAAAACTTACAGAAATGCGATGTAGCCATAGAATTTACAATACCTGCGTCAGCAATTAAAAATTACTATACCTGCTTTGAAGCCGGTATTCCTGTGGTAAGTGGAACAACAGGATGGCTTGATAAAAAAGAAGAAGTGTATAAAAAATGTAAGGAAAAGAAAGGAACATTTTTTTATGGTTCCAATTTTTCAGTTGGAGTAAACCTGTTTTTTGAACTGAACAAAAAATTGGCTGAACTCATGGCAGAACGTAACGAATATGAAGTGGAGATGACCGAAGTTCACCACACACAAAAACTGGATGCTCCAAGTGGAACAGCAATTAGCCTTGCAGACGACATACTGGAAAATCTTCCACACAAAAATGCATGGGTTAATGATAAAACGCCGTCTGAAAATGAGATGAATATAAAATCGGAAAGACGTGGAGAAGTTCCGGGTATTCATACCATAAAATATGAGTCTGATGTTGACTATATTGAAATTACACACAGTGCAAAAAGTCGCCAAGGTTTTGCCTTTGGTGCAGTTTTAGCTGCTGAATATTGCCAGAACCACAAAGGGATTTTAAGCATGAAAGATTTACTGAACATTTAAAAAATTGATATACAGAATGAGAAATTTATTGTCGAATAAATGGTTTAAATTTATTTCTGTCGGAATACTCTACAGTCTTTGGGTAATCTGGCTTGGAAGTTACTGGTGGTTTATTGGGCTGGCAGTTATTTTCGATATTTATATTACTGAAAAAGTACATTGGGCATTCTGGAAAAAGAAAAATCCACCGGATGGCAGACAAACAAAATTTGTAGAATGGGTTGATGCCATCATTTTCGCGGTTATTGCAGCCAGTTTTATCCGTATGTTTTTTATTGAAGCTTACACTATACCGACTTCGTCAATGGAAAAGTCATTGCTTGTTGGTGATTATCTTTTTGTTAGCAAAACAGCTTACGGGCCCAAAACACCTAATACCCCAATTTCATTTCCATTTGTGCACAACAAATTACCAATGACCGACCACACCAAATCATATGTAGAATGGATTAAACAACCCTATAAACGATTAAAAGGTTTTGGTAAAGTAAAAAATAATGATGTGGTTGTTTTTCATTTTCCTGAAGGTGATACGGTGGCAACAAACATTCCAACAGCCAGCTATTATCAGTTAATTCGTGAATATGGAAGAAACAGGGTTTGGAGCGATACACGAAATTTTGGAGAAATCATTGCCCACCCGGTCGACAAACGTGAAAACTATATTAAACGCTGTGTTGGTATCCCCGGAGACAAAATTCAAATCATTAAAACACAGTTGTATGTAAACGGCGAACCGCAAAAACATTATGACGGAATGCAGTTTGAATATATTGTTAGGACCAACGGAACTTTGATAAATTCTAAAATGCTTGATCGGCTACACATTGCCAACGACGATCGAACGGTTTCGGCAACACAGTATATTTTTCCGCTTACAGATGAAAATGTAGGTAAGCTAGAGGAATTTGCTAACGTTGAGTCGGTTACGAAAATAGTTGAAGAGCCTAATGCCTGGGACCAGAATATATTTCCTTCGGATCCCAGATACCAGTGGAATCGTGACAATTACGGTCCGATTACCATACCGGCAAAAGGTGAAACCATTTCGTTAACGGTTGACAACCTACCTCTTTACGAAAGGATTATTGACGTTTATGAAGATAATGATCTGGAGGAAAAAAGTGGCAAAATTTACATCAATGGTGAAGTGGCTGACAGTTATACATTTAAAATGGATTACTACTGGATGATGGGAGACAACCGCCATAATTCGGCAGATTCCCGTTTCTGGGGCTTTGTTCCGGAAGACCATGTTGTAGGAAAAGCTAAACTTATCTGGCTTTCGCTGGATAAAGACAAAGGATTCCCGAAAAATATCAGGCTTCGAAGGATATTCCACAGAATTAAGTAAAACAAAAGCATAATATATTCGTTTAAAGGATGATAGTACACTATCGTCCTTTTTTTAAATCAAAGAATGAAAAAATGCAGGCCGTAATCATTATTTTACTTATCATCGCTGTTCTTCTGGTAATTTTCACACTGCAAAACTCCATGGAAATTACCATTAACGTATTCTTTTGGGAAATTAAAGAGGCTCCGCTTGTGCTCGTACTTATCGGATGTATTGTAATTGGGTACATCCTTGGTATCATTTATTTTTACCCCCGATTATGGAAGCTTAAAAGAGAATACAATAAGCTCATTCGCTTCAATTCTGAATTAAAAGAATTGCATGATATGGATCAAAAGAAAGATAAAGTTCTTAACGAAGAAAGTGATCCGGAAGGAATTGAAATGGATGATGATGACGATGATGATTCCTTTTTTAAAGACTAATCTTTAAATTGGAGCCCTAAAGCAAATCAGACTTGATGCATAAAAACAATTCAATACTTTTAAGTACAGCTTATTTTGCACCTGTTTCCTTTTACGTTTTAGCACTTAAATATGAATTTGTTTACGTTGAGAAGTATGAGAATTTTTCCAAACAAACTTTTCGGAACCGTTGTGTTATTTTAGGAGCGAACGGCTCCATTCCTTTGGTAATTCCTGTTGTTAAAGGGCGTGGACCCAAAACGCTTATTAAAGATTTAAAAATATCGTATGATGTTGATTGGCAACGAAATCACTGGAGAACCATATTTTCAGCTTATAATTCCTCACCTTTTTTTGAATATTACAGAGACGATATCTTTCCCTTTTTTCAAAATAAAGAAAAATTCCTTCTTGATTTGAATATGAAAATTAATACAACTGTTTGTGATTTGTTGGAGATTGAGAACAATCTAATTTTAACTGACGATTTTGAAAAAGTACCCGAAAATACGCTGAACCTCAGGGAGACAATTTCACCAAAAAATAAAACACTGGACACACAATTTCAAACAATAAATTATTCACAGGTTTTTTCTGAAAAATTAGGTTTTACACCCAACCTGAGTATCATGGATTTACTTTTTAATGAAGGCCCCAACAGTATTTCTGTTTTAGAAGAGTCTGGCTTTAATATTGAAAGTTGAATAAAACAACTGTTTCTGTTAAACTATTTTCCTGTTCAAAAGGTTTTATTTAAAATTTACCTTTTTATGAAAAAGAAAAACTGGCAAATAAAACTGGGCATATTCCTGATGATATTTTCCGGCGTATTTTTTGGAGCTACTTTTATTATCCCGTTATTTGATTTACCTACAAAAACAAAGGTCATCCTATCATCAGCAAGCCTGATAATGATGGAGATAGTTTTTTGGTCAGGTGGTTTACTGGTAGGAAAAGAACTGTTTATTAAATATAAAAAACAGCTTAATCCTAAATACTGGTTAAAAAAACAAAAAAAGGAAAGTGTCGAAATAAATAAAGCTTCAAAAAACGGCTAATAAACTTACAACAATTCTTTTATTAGAGTAATTTAAATCCCAGTGAGACCATAAATGAACGGTTTTTCGAATTCAAGTTAGGAGATTCATATAAATTATTAGAACCCTGTTCAATTCGGGCATCAAGAAAAAAGTTCCAAAAATCAATACCAATCCCATACTGAAATCCAAAATAATGATCTTTAAAATATTGGGTAGTAAAACGGGTATCGCCATAAACATCATTTGAAGTCATAAAACTAAAAACCGGTCCGGCCATAATACGAAGATTTGCTGTAGTACCATCTAAAACTTTTGCTCCAAGCAAAACAGGCACATCAACATTATTGAAATCAAACCTTGTAATCATATCCGTGACATTCGATTCAAGTTTTCCACCTTTAGCAATAAAATATGCTTCAGGCTGCACATAAATTCTTCCATAACCCAATCTGGCAAATGCACCTACATGCATCTTCAATATTGATTCGGAATCAAATTCATTAAAATTAGCCGTAATTTTTGAGTTATTAACACCTGCTTTCAGTCCTAAATTAATTATAGGTTGAGCAGAAAGTGATCCTAGAAAAAGTAGTAGTAAACCTAAAATTGTTATTTTTTTCATGACTTATGAATTTACAATATAAACGATTATAGTTTTTTTTAAGTATTTGAGACTACATTAATTCGCAAAAAATAAGGATCTCTTGCCTGTTTTGATAGTTAAAAATAACTCTTTTTGATAAAAAATATCTTAACATTGTAATTATTCTGATATATGATTAACCTTTAAATTAGATATTTTGCAAAGAATAAGCAACATGAACAGAATAATAAAAATCACTGCTTTTCTTTTATCTATTATTTTGTTGTTTGGTTCTTGTACTACACCACAATATATTTTTGATAGGGGAAGTAATGAAATGCAAAAAAAATTGATAAAACGCCGTTCCGGTAACGTTTTTGGTGATATAGGACTTTTGCTTTCATCTGTTTTTCTTTTTTCTACAGTTGAAGTTGATCGGAATTATGTTCTTGATGATCAGGAATTCAAAAAAATAAATCTTATTAATCCAACAAAAGATACAATCTATATAAATATGCTCACCGATATTTACTGGGATGAAGAAAATTTTTGCGATTTTATGGATATCAGGATACCACCGCACCAAAAATGTAAAATGTTGGTACCGGTAAATGCCAATTATAATGTGTATTTTAGCAACACACTCGAGCAAGAGGACGATGAAATGATTCAAATAAATACGGATGATTTAAGAAGGCTTTCTTTATATCCGGGAATGACAATAATTAATGAATCAAACCTAAATCAATAAAAATGAAAAGAAGAACATTTCTAAAAAGTTCGGCTCTGGCTGCAGGAGCAGCTGTAACTGCCACAAATCTAAATGCAAATCCCATTCCGGGTGAGGAAAAAGATTTTTACGAATTAAAAGTAATTCAGTTTAGCGGAAATGCAGGTGTAAATCAACTAAAAAAGTACTACAATGATGCTGTTATCCCATTCTTGAACAACATGGGTGCGAAAGTTGGTGCGTTTAATGAGTACAGCCTTGAAGAACCTCCGGTAATATATATTCTTCATGCTTTTAAAAGTCCGATGGATTATTATGCCGCGGCTCAGGCAATGAAATCTGATCCGGCTTTTTTGGAAGCAGCCAAAGAATACAGCCAGCTTCCTGCAAGCAATCCTGTTTATGAACGTTACGAAACTTTTCTGATGGAGGCTTTTGATGCTATACCGAGAATCAAACAACCAAACAGTAACCGCGGATTATTTGAATTAAGAACATACGAAAGCTACAATGAAGACGCAGGTATTCGCAAAGTAAAAATGTTCAACAATGAAGAATTACCACTTTTTGAGAAAGTAGGCCTGCATCCGGTATTTTTCGGACAATTGTTGGCAGGAAGGTTTATGCCTGCACTCACTTACATGTTATGGTTCAAAGACATGGAAGAAAGAGATGCAAACTGGGCAAAGTTTGTTTCCAGCGATGAATGGAGCGCAATGAGCGGCAAGCCTGAATATGCAAATACGGTTAGCAAAGTGAAAAGGAAATTTTTGATTCCTGCCGATTTCAGCCAGATATAAAAAATTAAAGGGATCATTTGATCCCTTTTTTCATATTTATTGTTAATCGATTATCCTAAATACCTCACGAATTCACTGTAATTTTTTACAGTCTTAATGTTACGGGGTAGCTTTGGCTCATGTTCCTGAACCTGCCAGCCTGTTATAAATATCTTTTGTGAATTGAAAAGTTCCTTCAACTTAATCAGATAATCTTCCAGATCCTCTTTAGGAAAAGAATTTATAAAAGCTGTAAAAACATAGTCAATTTTCATCTGTGAGGTAATTTTTGCCAAATCTTCAAATGGAACGGACTGTCCAAGGTATATGGTTTTGAATCCTGATTTTTTTGCCTGGTAGTGATAAAAAAGCAGACTCAGCTCATGCATTTCATTTTCAGACAGATAAAACAATATTGTTTCATCTTTGAGAATATTGCTTTCCAACCTGTCGATTTCTACAATTAACTTTTGCCTGATTATATGTGATACGAAATGCTCCTGTGCAGGGAAAATAGTTCCCACCTGCCAGTATGTTCCAATTCTTGCAAACAGGTTGAAAAAAACTTTAATCATTGCATCTTTAAAACCGAGTTCATCAATAATTTCATTGGTTAAACTCACAAATTCCTGATTATTAAAATCAAGCATGTAAATTATCAATTTGTCAATGTAATCAGATTCAGAAGTTTTTATTTCTGATACCTCCAACACCTTATTTTTTACCTGATCGTCGTTCCACTCAGCAACTTTAGATATTTTAAAACCATTTCTAACAAGTAGACTTACATTTAATATTTTTCGCAAATCACTGTCGGAATAATACCTGATATTGGTATCCGTACGTTCAGGTTCCAGCAAATTATATCTTTTCTCCCATATACGAATCGTATGGGCTTTTATACCGGAAAGAACTTCCAAATCTTTTATTGAATATCCTGACATATTCATACGCTCTGATATTGATGTGTTTTGAATTATTCTTGAAACACATCAAATTTAGTTTTGTTTAAAGTTTTAAAAACAAAATATAAACAAAATAAAAATAATAAAACAATTTTCGGTTTTTAATGGACTCATTTTTAGCATGGCTGTTAAAAATCCAGACAGTCGAAAAGAATTTTAATTATTTTATCCTCATTTCAACATATTATTTCATTTTTGTAATCTCGAAAAATATGCAATGTGTTTTCAAACCAAGTAAAGGTTACTGGGTTTATATTTTAATTGCATTTTTATAAAAAAAATTAGAAACGGCAGGACATGAGATTTCTCTTTCCAACATTTTTATTTGCACTCTTTGCTGTTGCGATACCAATTATTATTCACCTGTTCAGTTTCAGGAGGCATAAAACGGTATATTTCAGCAATGTTGATTTTCTTAGAGATGTTAAAAAGGAATCACACAAAAAGTCAAAACTAAAACATCTGCTCATTTTAATTGCCAGAATACTTACGATTATTTTTCTTGTTTTAGCTTTTGCTCAACCCTACATTTCAAATAATCAGGATGTAAAAAAGCAGTCATCCCAGCTTGTTGCAGTGTATGTCGACAATTCATTCAGCATGAACGCGCTTTCGGAACAGGGGCAGCTTTTGGAAGTTGCACGAAACAAGGCACTTGAAATAGCTCTCGCCTACCCTCCTGGAACAAAATTTCGGCTTTTCACCAACGATTTGAAACCAAGGCATCAAAATATTTTCAATCGCGAACAATTCATTCAGCAGGTTTCTGAAATAAACCCTTCGCCAAATTTTATTCCTTTATCACTCATTCACAACCGTTTTGCAGAACAGAGTAATACTGATGAAGAAGAAAGCGACAAGAACCTCTATTTTATATCTGATTTTCAACGAAGTATTACAGATTTTCAAAATTTTAGAGACGAAATTATTTTTAAGTATTTTTTGCCTCTCGTTCCCAATGAGGTAGCAAACCTTTACATCGATTCCACCTGGGTTGAAGTTCCCGCCCACCAGCTCAATCAGGAAGAGACTATTTTTGTAAGAATAAAAAACAGCTCCAATCAGGATTACCAAAACCTGCCTTTAAGAGTTTATTTAAATGATTCAGTAAAATCAATAACCAATTTTTCTATCGACGCTCATAATGAAATCATCACCAGTTTAATTTATACAAATAATTCAGCCGGCTCACAATTGGGGAAAGTTGAAATAAGTGACTATCCCTTCACCTACGACAACAATTGGTTTATTAGTTATTTTGTAGAACCTAAATTAAAAGCACTGGCGATTTACGATAATAATTCAGAATCACAGGAAGGATTAAGTTATATGTCTGCCCTGTTTAAGGATGATGACTATATCCAGCTCGACGAAATGAACGTACAGAATATACAAATCAGTCGTCTACCTGAATATAACACGATTTTCCTAATTAACATCGACAATTTTAGTAGCGGACTTTTAAACGAATTAACAAACATTGTCAAAAATGGTACTTCAGTTGTTTTATTTCCCAAACTCAATAGTCAGATGGCAAATAATAATATACTGGCACGCTTCAACAGCAGTTTAATAAACGGTATTGACACTTCCAGGCAAACCATATCCGGTATTGAGTTTGAAAATAAGTTTTATCGGGATGTATTTCAAAGAAGAGAGGAAAATGCAGTACTTCCGGAAATAAAGGGCCATTTGAAATTTCAGGAAAATATCCGTTCCGATGAAACACGTATGCTCTGGTTTCCCAACAACGACAACGCGCTTTTTACCAAACCATTTGAAAATGGAAAATTTTGGGTTTTTAGTTTCCCGTTAAACGATTCTAATGAGCAATTTGCGCGCGATGTGCTTTTTGTACCAACCATCTATAATATTGTTCTGAATAGCCTTCCTAACCAGGCCATCTCCTACACCATCGGTGAAAATAATTCTTACACTATTTCCAGAAACAGAGAAATTGATCTTGATACACCCATAGAAATTGAAAGCAAACAAAGGGGCGAAAAATTTATTCCTGAAACGACTGTAACCAATATAGGTACACGTTTGAATTTTGGAAGTCTAATCAACGAAGCAGGCCATTATCTTATAAAAAACGGGGATGAGACTGTTTCTACAATTGCTTTAAATTACGATCGCAGTGAATCCGATTTGCGGTATTTTAGTACAACTGAACTGGAAGATCAGATTGAAAATTCCGGCTTAATAAATACTACACTTATTGATGATGTTTCAACCAATTTTGCTGAAATATTTGACGAAATTCAAAACGGAAAACAACTGTGGAAATGGTGTATCATGCTTGCGCTTCTTTTTATTCTTGCAGAGGTTCTTATCACACGTTTCTGGAAATAAAAAATGATAAATCTTAGGCTTTCCCCGTGCTATTTAACACCAGTGATTGTTTTGAAAATCATGCTTAAAATCGTAATTCTGTATAAAAAATAAAGAAACAGATATGACTACATTAACATCAAAAGATTTTATTGAAAAGGAAGATAAATACGGTGCGCACAATTACCATCCACTGCCGGTTGTACTGTCGCGTGGTGAAGGTATTTTTGTCTGGGATGTTGAAGGGAAAAAATACTATGATTTTCTGGCAGCCTACTCTGCCGTAAACCAGGGGCATTGTCATCCGAAAATTACAGAAGCTCTGATTGAACAGTCAAAGGTGCTGGCACTTACTTCAAGGGCTTTTTACAACAATGTACTTGGCGACTGGGAAGAATATATGACCAAACTTTTTGGCTACGACAGAATGCTTCCTATGAATTCAGGAGCTGAAGCTGATGAAACTGCTTTAAAACTGGTTCGCAAGTGGGCATACAAAGTGAAAGGAATTCCGGCAGATAAAGCTAAAATTGTAGTTTGCGATGGAAATTTTCACGGACGAACCATAACGATTATATCCATGTCGTCAGACCCTGATGCTTATAACCATTACGGTCCTTACACCCCGGGATTTATAAATATTCCCTACAACGATTTGGAGCGTTTGGAGAAGGAGTTGAAAGATCCGAATGTTGCGGGATTTTTGGTTGAACCCATACAGGCTGAAGCGGGCGTATATGTCCCGGAAGACGGATACCTGAAAAACGCTGCCGCACTTTGTAAAAAGTACAATGTTTTGTTTGTAGCCGATGAAATTCAAACCGGTTTGGGCCGGACAGGAAAAATGCTGGCCTGTGATCATGAAGATGTACACCCCGACATTTTAGTTTTGGGTAAAGCATTGTCAGGAGGCATGTATCCGGTATCCTGTGTTTTAGCCGATGATGAAATAATGCTTACCATCAAACCCGGTGAACATGGCAGCACCTACGGAGGGAATCCGATTGCCGCAAAAGTAGCCATTACTGCACTGGATGTGCTTCAAGAAGAAAAACTGGCGGAAAATGCAGAACGATTGGGAGAGATTTTCAGAGCAGAAATGCGGGCCATAAATTCTCCGATGATTGAAGCAGTGCGAGGAAAAGGATTACTGAACGCAGTTGCCATAAAACCAATCAATGGTAAAACAGCCTGGGATGTATGTCTAGGACTAAAAGAAAACGGATTGATTGCCAAACCTACTCACGAGCATATTATTCGCTTTACACCGCCATTGGTAATTAGTGAGGAGCAACTAATGGACGCCATTGGAATTATAAAAAAGACATTCAAGGAATTCGGTATATAAGTTTTCAGCATGAACCGAAAAAATATTTACGGTAAAAACGGATTCTAAACGGCAAAAAGAACTGTTCCCAGGCGGGACGGTTCTTTTTCGTATTTACACAGGAATCTGAAATAATAACTCTCCAGAAAATTTAAGTCTCTCGGTCTTACGAAAAAACAATGGTTTTAATTAAATTGCGCGTTACTTGGTTTTTTCAATATTATGAAACCAAAATCTGACTAAAAAATTATAACAGAACTCTAACTCAACAAAATGAATATGAAACGAATTCTATCAATTGTTACCTTTCTGCTAATTAGCGGAATTGTTTTCGGACAAAATACAAAAACGCTGACAACTAAAGCTTTGGGCGACCATAACGGGAGCACAGTTAACCTATATACCCTGATAAATAAAGAAGGGAATGTATTGAAACTAAGTAACTACGGAGCAAAAATTCTCATGATTGAGGTCCCGGATAAAAACGGGAATATGGATAACGTTTCAACAGGTTCCGAAAATCTTCAAATGATAATAAGAGATGCTTTTGGCGGAGCAACTATCGGACGATTTGCCAACCGCATAGCAAACGGAAAATTCACTCTCGACGGGGTGGAATATAATCTTCCTGTAAACAACAGGCCAAATACATTGCATGGTGGCCCCAACGGCTGGTATACCAAAGTATGGGATACAGAAATTTTGGAGGACAGCAAAGAACCCAAAATCAAATTTTCATATGTGAGTCCCGACATGGAGGAAGGTTTCCCTGGAACTGTTAATGTTTCAGTTACTTATACCTGGACTAACGATAATGAAATAATCATTGATTATGCCGCAACAACCGATAAAAAAACAGTTATTAATCTAACCAACCATGCCTATTTCAATCTTCACGGTACGGGCAAAGGATACATTTACGACCATATTCTGACTCTGAAGGCTTCGAATTATACACCGATGGATGCAACAAAAATTCCTACGGGTGAAATTCGTCCGGTGAAAGGAACACCTTTTGATTTTACTAGTCCGCAGCAAATGGGATATAAAGTGGGTGAAACATACGAAGACAAGGTTTTCCAGGGATATGATGACAATTATGTTTTGGATGGAGGCGAAGGTGTATGCGCAACAGTTTATGAACCGGAAAGCGGAAGGACGATGGAAATTATAACCGATCAGCCTGCAATGCAGTTTTATTCAGGTGGCGGTGGAATGCGATGGAAAGAATCACTGGAAAGCGATGAAAAACCTGAAAACATTCGTTCATCCTTTGCACTGGAAACACAACATTTTCCGGACAGCCCAAATCAGAGCGGATTTCCGTCAACTGTTTTGAATCCGGGAGACCAATTTAAGTCAAGAACCATTTACCGGTTTTCGGTGAAAAAAGATTAGACTGAACTTTATAATTCAGATTCTTCATAAAACTGCCCGGATTTGATAATTTTTTTGGAATATTCAATCCTTAACCTGAATAAGTGCGAAATCCAGAAATGAAAGAGAAAATAATTTCAGACTACGGCAGGGTTTTACGCAAAGGATCTATAAAAAGTATTGTTGATTTGAGTCAGTCTTTAAAGATTGATTTTAATTTCCAGATACATAATATCAACGATCTGGTTACCGAATTTAATGGAGTAATGCCCCCGAACAGGATTTCGCACTATATTCTGGCTTATATAAAAACCGGTTCTGGTAAAAAAACCATAGGAAATTACAGTTTTGAAATACAACCTGGCTCGGGTTTAATTTTCCCAAAAAATGTAATACACTCTACCAACCGGTGGAGTTTGGATACAAGCGGTTTTATGCTCTCATTCGATGATTCAGTTTTTGAAGATTACCAATTTCCAAAATCGTTTTTGCAGTTGAACAAATTGTTCAGATTATCCGTGAATCCGCACCGAATTTTTGATACCGAAACCTCACAAATTATAGAATCCCTGTTCCGAGAAATAAAAAAGCTGAAAGATTCAGAAGACATTCAAAACAAAAAACTATTCATTTTAAAACTTTCAGAATTAATTATCGAATACCAAAAGGTTTATCTGAAAAAAGATGATTTAAAACAGGAAAAAATATCTTTGTTTGATGAATTTGTTGAGTTACTGGAAGCCAATTATAAAAAAGAAAAAGAAGTAAATTTTTACGCAGAGAAATTGTCGGTTCACCCGAACTACCTGAATAAAATTGTCCGTGATTCCTCTGATTATTCAACAAAAGAATTTATAGACCTTCGGATAGTACAGGAAGCAAAATATTTACTTACTGCCACTGCCATTCCTTTAAAAGAAATTGCCTACGATTTGGGCTTTCAGGATTACAACTACTTCAGCCGGTTTTTCAAAAAGTCGGCCGGGCAGACTCCTAAACTTTACAGAATAGAAAAATAGTTGATTTGTGCTAGTTTGTTTTCAATCTGTGCATTGATTGTATTTTAAAAACAGTTCATTTTTGCAAATAAAAAACATGAAACTTACAGACAGAATACACCTCTTGCGTATTGATTTTGAAATAAATATGAGTCCAACTCAAAAAATACAAAGATTTGTAAATGTAATTTTGATTTTTGATGAATCAATAACATTAATTGATACAGGGGTTAAAGGCAGTGAGAAAGTTATATTTGATTATATTACTAAACAAGGCAGAAGAATTAAAGATATTAGTACTGTAATTTTATCTCATGCCCATCCAGATCATATTGGGAGTGCCGCAAAAATAAAGGAAATTACAAATTGTGAAATAATCGCTCATCGGGACGAAAAAGAATGGATGGAAAACATTGAGCTACAGAACAATTTACGCCCTGCTCCGGGATTTTTTAAATTGGTCGACCAACCTGTAGTACTGGAAAAATTAATTGAGGAAGACAGCCATATTCTGAAACTACAGCCGGGATTAACACTTGAAATTCTGAAGTCGCCAGGACATTCAAAAGGTAGCTTAAACATTTTCTTTATTGAAGATAAAATTCTATTTACAGCCGACTCTGTTCCGCTAAAAAATGACATTCCCAACTACGATAATTACAGGGACCTGATTCATTCACTTCAAAAAATTAAAAACAACAGTCAGTATGATATCCTTTTAACATCGTGGACTCCCCCACTTATGAATAAAAAGGATATTGAACAAATTATAAATGAAGGCGAAATGTATTTAAAAAAAATTGATTCAATTGTAAAAAAATACTACCGCACCGGAAAAAAAGATACAATGAACAAGTGCAAACAGGTTATTGAAGAACTCGGATTACCAGCTTTTTTTATAAACCCGATTGTTAACAAGGCTTTTAAAAGTCATATACGTTAAAAAACCATGGCAGCATATTTAATTATTGAAATAGAAAGCATTCATAACCCTGAGAACTACGACATTTACCTGTCAAAGGTAAAGGACATAATTCTAAAATTTGAAGGTAAATACCTGCTAAAATCTGAACATATCATTCCTTTTTCAGGAAACTGGAATCCGGAACGATTTATAATTATTATTTTTCCGACAATTGAAAAATTAAAGGCTTGTTTTTCTTCCAAAGAATACATTGAAATAAAAGCCTACAGGGAAAGTTCAGTTCAGGGAAAAGCCATGATCATTGAGAATAATTAAATTTTGTATCGAATGTTTTTCTCCATCCTAACTTTCTGCTATTCTGAAAAATGTGTGTCTTTTGCGGACTAAATCACCCAGGCTTAACAATATTTTTCCAAATATTTGACTAAAATTCTGTTATTACTGAATATATTTATTTCTTTATAGGAAATTAACTTAAATCAATACTAAACTAAATCTAAAAGGTGATGAATTTATTCAGGATAAGCTTTTTACTGTTCTTTTTTGTTTTCTCCACATCAGAAATTCTTAATGCACAAAATGTATCTATTCAGTACGAGAAAGGTAATATTCAGGCTGAATACGCAGTTCGGAAACTCACAGAAGCACTGGACCATAGTGGTTATAAAATGAACCCAAACGATACAGGCTACGATTATCTAATAGAAATTGGCCAGGACGAAACAAACCTGGGCAGCGAGGCTTTTGAAATTGAACCGGACGGAAAATCCATTAAAATAAGCGGCGGTGATGATCGGGGTATGATTTACGGAGCACTGGAACTGGCAGAATGTTTACAAAACGGAGTGTCACTTGCCGATGTTAAACCGGAAAGTGAATCACCACGTCTTGAATTCAGGGGGATAAAATACAATGTACCCTGGGAAACCTATCGTCCCAGTTCAGCATTGGATCAGCATTTGGAAACAGCAAAGGATTTAAAATACTGGGAGGCTTTTCTCGACATGATGGTTCGTAACCGTTTCAATGTCATCAGTTTGTGGAATATGCATCCTTACACATTTATGATAAAGCCAACTAATTTTCCTCTTGCCAGTCCATGGTCTGATGAAGAATTTGCGGAGTGGCAACATTTGTACCGCGAAATATTTCGTATGGCAAAAGAACGTGCACTGGATACCTATATCGTACACTGGAGTATTTTTGTAAGCAAAGCATTTTCAGATAATTACAATGTGGCAAAGGTGAATTTTTATCCGCATTACTTTGTTCCTGGTGATACATCTGAAATTGTAAAAAAATACCTGCGCGAAAGCGTTAAACAGGTGCTGGAAGAATATCCCGATTTAGATGGAGTTGGAATCTCCCATGGTGAAGGAATGGCGGACATGACTCCCCTGCAGCGTCAGCAGTGGATGGATGAAGTGCTGATAGCCGGAATGCTGGAAGCCGATCGCCCTGTGAAATTGATTCATCGAGTACCCTTCTCCTCAGGAACCTCTTCCGAACCGGGAGTAAGCAAAGACGTGGAAGTAGTAACCCGCGAAGCAATGGAACGACTGGATGACCAATTTGAAGGGCCAATCTGGGTAGAAATAAAGTTCAACTGGTCGCATGCCCACTCAACGCCAAAACTGGAAAAAGTACACGGTGGAAAACTAGGAGACACTTACTTTGTACCCCATCCGAAGAATTATAAAATTGTGTGGCAGGCCAGAAATGAAGACTTTTTTGCCCTTCGCTGGGGTGTTCCCGATTTTATCAGGCAGCATATTGCTTTAAATGCCCAGGAAGATTATGTAGGAGGTTATTTTACCGGTTCTGAAACCTATATTCCGGCTTTGGATTACTTTACAGCCATCGATGATCCGGTGGACTGGACATGGGCTTTTGAGCGCCAGTGGTTGTATTACAAACTTTGGGGACGACTTTTGTACAACCCGGAAACACCCAATGATGTATTTCAGTCTGAATTTACAAGGCGTTATGGCAAACAAGCCCAAAATATGCTGGAAGCTTATGAACTGGCATCGTCCACACAACTGCGTCTGGCGTCGTTATATGATTCAAGATGGGATTTTACACTGTACAGTGAAGGATTCCTTGCACTTCAGGGCGATAGAACAAAATATATTTCGGTGGATCAACTGATTAAACAACCTACAATGGCTTCCAATTACGTTTCTGTTAGCGATTATGTGAAAACAAAACAGGAAGGAGGCGCCTTTGATAAAGATAAAATAACACCTCCCAAACTGGTTGACATGCTTGAAAAAGACAACAACAAAGCGCTGAAAATGGTAAAGGACATTGATATTTCCAACAATGCATCATTGATGTATGAAGTGGCTGATGTTAAAATCTGGGCTAATCTGGGGCTTCATCTTTCCGAAAAAATTCAGGGTGCAATGGCTTTGGCCAACTATCGTCTTTCAGGGGATAAAAAAAACAAAGAACTGGCTGTGGAACATTTGGAAAAAGCTCTGGCCTACTGGGATGAAGTGATAAAAATTTCCCGACCAATTTACAAAGACATGAAACTCACCCACTACAACCATAACTTTTATGATGCCAACGACGATAATTTATTTCACTGGGCATTAATTCGTGATGAAGTGGCCAGAGATGTGGATATTGCCCGGAAAGCCAAAAGTGGAGGTGAGTAATATTTTTTGACCACCTTGTCTACCGCTTTGCTGAATCCACTCCTCCTGAAAGGAGAAAAAATATTGTTTTTAACTGGTTCGGAATTTTGGATTTGTGTAAGATTTAATTTGTTTATTTAAAATAATTTCTCCCCCTTCTAAGGGGGAGTGTTCTGATGTATCTGTCAGAACGAGGGGGTGATACACATCAGTATACCACCCACCTCTCCCCTAATTTAAACTCACTAAAAACTGTACAAGCTATTGTATTTTACCGGTTTAACATCTATTTTTAAACTTGTAAGTTCAGGTGACACCCAACATGAGGAATTAGCAGCGAAAGATAGGTACCCCAGGATTTCAAAAAACTTAATTTTACATAAAATGCGTTTTAAGCAAAAACTACATTTATACACCCAAAATGGAGATATAAAACAAGGTGATAATAAAGATATGACCCAATGTTTTGGGTTAAACGTACGTTATGGGCAATATAAGGAAAGCCTATTATTAATAGAATTACAAATGAAAAAGACGATAAAAACAACCTTGATTATCCTTCTGATTTTAATCGGTATAAACGAAACATTTGCACAATCGACAGAAAAGAAACTTAACCAAGTTGAATTAATGAAACAATTTTTAGGGACTTGGAAAGGAGAATTTGGAAACAATACATTTTTTAAAAGTGAAAACGAATCATTTTCAAACGGCATCATATCAAACAGTCAGGTTACTGTTGATGGGAAAATTGTAGATTCTATCTCTCAAATTTATGGATATGACAGTGAACTTGATAAGTTTATTATAGCTGAACTTAAAAAGTCTTCTTCAAATATTGAATTATGTTTGATTTGGTTTAATTCAGATACAACTGGAGAAATAATAATTACAAATCCCGAAAATGCACCATTAAGTTTTAAATTTGAATTTAAAGATTCTAATACAATTGAACAGACGTCAATAAAGGATAACAACGTTGTAAATACAATTCTTCTAAGAAAAATTAACGAATAAATCGTCCGGATTGGATAGAAAACAAACTTAAAATAATGATTAACAAATAAATACAGCTCATAACAATTTGTAAATTGCATTGCGCGGGGTTCGTGGTATGTCGTTCGCTGGATTCTCGCAACATCGTTCCGTCCTGCCGGACAGGAACGAGCTCCGAAATCCGCAACGACAACTTGCAAGTGACCGTTAGCGGCAAGCTAAACTCACGAAGCAGCTAACAACTTATGATGCTGCTATTTTTCCAATTGCGATAAAACATATTTTTTATAGGTTCTTGAAATTGGAAGTTCTTTCTCTTCAAGAAATACTGATTCTGAATTAAACGATTTAATTTTATCTATTGCAACCAAGAAGGAATTGTGTGTTCTGATAAAGCCATACTCCTTTAAGATATTTTCCAGATTTGATAAAGAATCGTGTGTTACAATTGATTCATCAGTACAGATTATTTTTACATAATCTTTTAAACCCTCAATGTAATCTATTTTCTTAACATCAATTTTATAGGTTTTTCGATTGGCTTTAATGTTAATGAAACTTCGATTGTCTTTTATTGTTTCATTGTGACTAACAGGGTGATTCTTTCTTTCGTAAAATTTATTGATAGCCGTAACAAAGCGGTCGAACGAAATTGGTTTTAACAAATAATCAATAACATCCAAATCAAAAGCCTCTACAGCATAATTGCGATAGGCAGTGGTAAAAATTACCCCTGGATTTTTTTTAAGATACTTCAGAAATGATATTCCATCAATCTCAGGCATTTCAATATCAAGAAAAATAAGGTCTATATGATTTTCGCGTAATATTGACATTGCCTGTATAGCATTTTCACATTCGCCAACAAGTGCCAGGTCGGGCATTTTTGATATGTAAGTAATAATAGCCTCACGAGCTAAAGGTTCATCGTCAACCACAAGACATCTAATCATTTATTAATTTATTGGTATGGTTAAAGATACTGTATATTGCATCTGTTTTTCAGAAATATCAAGTTGGTATTTTCCCTGATAAAGTAGGTTCAAACGTTTCTTAACATTCATCAATCCTATACCTCCTGTTTTATCTTCTACTTTACTTTGTGTTTTACTATTTGCAACAAGAATATTTAATTCTTCACCTGCTTCTTTAATGAAAATTTTAATCCATGATTTTTCCATGGATTTTGCCACTCCGTGTTTGAATGCATTTTCAATTAATGGGATTATTAGCATAGGTGGAATTTGAATGCCTTTTGATTTTAAATCGGTATTAAAACTAAGGTCAACCCTATTTGAAAATCGGATTTTTTCAAGTTCAATATAATTCTCTATGATTTTTATTTCATTTGAAATAGCTATTTTAGGTGTATTAATCTGGTAAAGAATATAATCCAGAATATCTGAAAGTTTCATCACTGTGTTTGCGGTTTGTTCCGATTGTTTCATTGCTAACACATAGATACTATTGAGCGTATTGAATAAAAAATGTGGATTTATTTGTGTTTTCAGCATTTGAAGCTCTGCTTCCACTTTTTCTTTTTGCACCTTTTGTTCCTGAAAATCTTTCTCGTTCCATCTTTTGTAGAATTTTATGGCAATAGCAACGAAAACCACAAAAAACAGGTTAAAAAAGAGCATCACAATATCAAGCATTTCAGGAAATAATCGGTAACCATCTGATAATAACTTTATAACTAAAAGTAAAGTGAGTAATAACTGGATATAGAAAAACATTACAATGGCTACAAAAGCAATTGCAAAGAACTTTCTTTTATTGTTTTTTAGAAGGATGTTTGGAATAAGATAATAATTAAATGTATAAACTGTGGTAATGGCTATTACTAAGTTTATGATGGATGCCCCAAATGTATAGCTGTTTATTTCGCTATATCTTTTATAGTAAAAGAAGAAAAAAAACCATGCACAAAACCAAAAAATAATGTGTACTGATAACCGGGCTATATTTTTAACTGAAAGATTCATTGTTTTTAAAACAAATGTCAGCATTATACCATAATTATGATATAAATTTAGCTAATATGCATTGTTACTTATATAATTTGCAGAATAAATTTGATTTTTTTCAGTAGTGGAGTTTTGTCTGCTAATTGTATGTATAAAATGGTTAATCAGATAAATAAAAAACCTGGGATTGATTTTTAATTTAGGTTTGAAACATTTGAATGTATAACTAAAAAAATATCAATTATGTCAATGTTTGAATATTTATTTACTACGCTTGCTGGTTTTACCTTTTTATTAATTGGACTATCCGTTTTGGGAGTGCTCATTTACGGACCACTTTTAAGTTTTCAACTTTACCGAGCGAAAAAGAAAAGCATCAAAAAGATAAATATTGACGCCATGTTGATTTTGGGTATTGTTGTATTTATCTCCGGAATTCTTAATCAAATTGGAGGAATGATTGAAGCACTTGAAACAGTGGTTAAAGCAACCGACATCTCCCCTCAATTAGTGATGAGTGGATTGATTGAATCGTTTAAAGTTCCAATCTTTTGTGCTTTTGTATTAATTATCTCATTGATATTTTGGCATTTCAATAAGAGAAAATGGGAAGTGCTTAACAGTAAGGATTAATTTTACCAGACCTGTGTAAATAATGATAAATTAAAATTTAGCCCACAAGCATATTAAAGCAGACATTATTCAATTTAAAAGATTAAAGCCAGCCGTTAACATTTTGTATAAGTAATGGGAGGCAAAGTGGCAAATTTCAAGGTTCGTTGCCCGCTCATCCCGATTGTTATCGGGAGCGTAGCGGTTTGACCGGGAACTACCACGCTCCCAAAAGCTTTCGGGACTGCCACTACTCATACAATTTACCGTTAAAAACCATAAAAAATTAAAAACATGAATAAAATATCTTACATCTTATTAATAGGTATATTACTTATTACACTACAATCTTGTAAAAACAATCAAAATACAGGGGAAACAATTTTAAACGACTATTTATCAGGCTATTGGTATGGAGATTTTGCACCTGATAATTCTATGAATTTAGTGTTTTATTTTTGGCAAAAAGATTCGGTTCTTACTGGTTCTATGTTTGTTGTAAAAGGAGATAGTATTGAAGATCATTCCACTTTTAAAAATATTTATATTGAAGGGAATAGCATCAATTTTTCAATCTCTTCATATGATTTATTATTCACAGGAGAAATAAACCAGAATGATAATTTATTAAATGGTAATGCTTCTTCAATAAAAATTAATTTGTCCAAAGTAGAAGAAAAACAGATTGCTGCATATCAAAAAATTCAAAGTATTTGCAACCCAATTAAATTTGATAAAAAAATTGAAGTAGAGGAGCTTAAAGACGATTTGTTGTTTTTAAAAAAACAACTTGAAGAAAATCATCCACAACTTTATACGTTTTTAGATAAAGACAAATTTGATAATATTTTCGACAATGCATTAAATGAAATTGACAAGGAAATGACAACAATTGAGTTTATGAGAATAATTAAACCATTAGTAACACAAATTAAATGCGGGCATACAGAGATGATGTATAGTGAAAATTTCATGAATGCCATTAAAGAAAATGGAAAATCTATGCCATTAAAAATAAAAATTATTAAAAATAAGGCCTACGTTATAGATAATTTATCTGATAATCAAGATATCTCTGCTGGTGACGAAATATTATCTATCAATTCCATGAGTATGAACGAAATAATTAAAGAATTAAAGACATATTTTTCATCAGATGCTTTTAATGAAACACACAAAGAATACAAGATAAATTTAAATTTTTCATTTGCATATAATTATATTGATAGTCCTGAAGATTTTAATTTACAAGTTAAAAAATCTGATAATTCAACAATCCAAACAAGTTTAAAAGCGAAAAAAAATAATTTATTATTTGATGAAATATATTCAAATAGTACTCCCGAATTTTCATTTGAATTTAAAATAGTGAATGATAAAATTGCATTTTTTAAGATATATTCATTTATGTTTTCTGATTTCGAAAAATATAAGGCTTTTATTGATAGCTCATTCAACCAAATAAAATCAAATTCTATTACAAAATTAATAATTGATTTAAGAGGTAATTTTGGAGGCGATCCTTATTATTCGTCTTATTTGTTAAGTTATGTTATCAATAAACCTTTTGTCTATTTTTCTGAAAATGCAGAAAATTACCCCGAACTTTCTACTGAATTAAAACCAAACGAGAACATTTTTACCGGAAATGTTAAATTCTTAACTGATGGTGCTTGTTTTTCTACTACCGGACATTTTATATCATTAATTAAATATTACAAAATCGGCGAAATAATTGGAGAAGAACCAGGTGGTTCATTTTCTTGTAATGACAACAGTAAATTGTTTACTTTACCTAATTCTCATTTAACAGTTAATATTGCCCGAAAAACATTTCAAACTGATGTTGAAGGAATGCAAATTGGTTACCAAATAAAACCAGATTACGAAGTAATTCCTAATATACAAGATGTTTTAGAAGAGAAAGATGTTCAATTCGAATATGCAATAAAAAGGTTTTAAACAGTAAACAAAGTATCGATAACAAAAATAATTAGAAAAAAATGTTTTTAACATATAACAACCAACAATGCAAGCAGTTAAGATAACTTTGGACAGAAATACAAATATTAACTTTGATGCGAAAGGCTAGCGGTTTCCAAACAAAGGAGAAAATAATTTATGACAACAGAAAAACTTAAGTTTCAGAACAGATTTGACTTGATAACCCGCAAATGGTGGTTTGTAGTTGTTTTTATTCTAATCAATATATTAATACCGCCAATTGTTACAAAAGGGTACGACCCTTCTAAAATGGGTGAAATAATTCCATACATCATTCTCCATTCATTGCTTACCTCTGAGAGTCTTTCCTTGCTATACCCAATTTTTAAGATTCTACCGACTATTCTAATTTCTGCCTTAATTTTTTCAGGGAATCGTTTTAGCCGTATTTTTAGTTTTTATGTTGGTATAAACTACATCCTTTTTGCAGTTCTTCAATCCATTTCAATAACTGATACATATGGTTTTGCAGTTGTATCGGGAAACTTCATCTTAATGCTAGTCGTTGCGCTTTTATGGTTCTGGGAATTCGTAGCAAACAAAAATGATTTCACTCCCCGGAAGATAAAGCTTATAAGGCTCTGGGTTGTTCCATTGGCATTTTTAGCCTTTTGGTTTCCATTGAATCTTGAATCAATGAAACCTGATTTTAATCTGTCTTATATATTCACAAATCCGGTGGGTTTAGCCTTTTGTAATATGACACCTGTATATCTTGCAATACTTACCATATATTATCCTAGGGTTAATTTAGTAACACTGCGGATTACAAGCCTTCTTGGGGTGATTGTTGGTTGCTGGAATTTACTTATAAATTTTTTGATTGATCCAGATATTTTATGGTGGTTTGGAGTTTTGCATCTTCCTTTGCTATTTATATCTATTTATGCTCTCATTCTTTCTTTTAGAAAAATACAGTGAATATAATCCACAAAGGAGATAAAATATTGAATAAAAAAAAAACGACTGTGTATAACACTATTCTAAGTCATGGCTGGGTTTGTGCGCCCCGATAGCTATCGGGGCGCACAAGTCGAATCTCTTGTCAACCTCTGTTTAAGTCGAACAATCTCACTTTATTCATGATTTTAAAAGTTTAACAGGTCTTACTCCAAAAGCATTTTTAACGACAAGAAATAAAGACCATTTTTTACAATTTTTTTATTTATGCACAGAATACTTTTGTAATAAAACTGAAACGATGAATAAATTAGAATTAAAACATAAGGAAATAATCGACTTTTGCCAGGCAAACTCAGACGATTCGGTTGTACAGAAATATGCAAGATATTTTACAGAAGGATATGATGGATATGGCATTGATACTAAGATTTTCAAATCGCAAATTAAAAAATGGTCGGATTCATGGAAAAATGAAATGACCATTTCTGATTACTTAGATTTAGGCGACTTGCTAATATCTACTGGTAAATTTGAAGAAGTAAGCTTTGCTATCTCGTTAATTGCATCAAAAAAAGATGAATTTTCAACTGAAACATTTGATAGAATCGGGAATTGGTTAGAAAATGGAATTCAAAACTGGGGAAATACCGACGAATTGTGTATGGTGGTATTATCCGAATTTATTTATAACGATATTGTTCAACCCCAGGATTTTATAAAATGGACAAAATCTGAATCAAAATGGAAAAGAAGAGCAGTTCCAGTTACATTTTTTGAAGCAGTAAAAAAAGGGCATAAGCCTGAACCTATTATTGCCGTAATTGAAATCTTAATGGAAGATAAAGAAGAAGATGTTCAAAAGGGATTAGGAACACTTCTAAGGGAAATTTGGAAAAAACAACCTGAAATAGCAGAAGAATTTCTTTTAAAATGGAAAGAAAAATGTGGCAGAAAAATCATTCATTATGCCACCGAAAAAATGGATAAAGACAGTAAAGCAAAATTTAAAAAGACCAAAAAATAGAAACAATGGAGCAAACAAATATTGACCTGGTTTCCTATTGTGGATTTTACTGTGGTGCCTGTCCGAAATATACAAAAGGACAATGTGAAGGGTGCAAAGGAGATAATCTAAAATGTGCCATTGGATACAAAGCTTGTCAAGTGAGACCATGCTGCATTGAGAATGGATTTAATTCATGTGCCGACTGTAATAAATTTGAATCAGTTAAGGGTTGCAAACTATATAATCCATTCATGATTCGATTTGGACAATTTATTACACGTACAAATCGGAGATTAGGAATTGAGATGATAAAGGAAAAAGGTGAAACCGAATTTGTGAGATACATGATTGATAAAAATTGGGTGACAATTAAGACTGGAAATCAATAATATGTGCAGCACACAATACGCAGTATAGTTAATAAGGGTTTAAGTGGTTCTCAGGACGCAGTAATCCGCTCCAAATTTTGCTGTAACTTGATAGGTAAAAAGCCCGTAATCCCTTACTAACTATACCGCCAACCGTTTCATGCAAAGACGACAAAATATGCGACCGTAGAAGTTACGAATCTAAAATCACTCATAATGAATGCACGAAATAAAAATTTATTCTTGATAAAAATTGCATATTGGTTGGGTATCGGTGCAGATTTGCTATGGGCAATTGTACTTCTATCCCCAAAATTGTTCGGTACAATGGTAGGAATACCAGATTACAATCCCGATATACAAACAAGGCTTATCATGGCAATTGGTGGAACTTTGATGATAGGCTGGACTTTACTTCTTTTATGGGCTGTTAGAGAACCAATAAAGCGAAGAGTTGTAATCCTTATAACAGCCTTTCCTGTAGTATTTGGGCTGTTCGTTGTGGCGCTTATTGGATACCTGGAAGGAAATACATCCAATATTTGGATCCTCATCAAAACCTCAATACTGTTTATTGTAATGGTTACAAGCTATATCCTGGCAAGAAATATGAAAATGTATTAAGTAAAAAGCGCGAAAACACAACGATGTATAAAAAGCGTAAAAACGATTCTTATACCAACCGTTGTAGGCTATTGAAGGAGAACTACACACAATTAATAAATTTGTAAAATGACAACACTGGTATTAGGTGCAAGTGGAGCAACTGGAAAACAGCTGGTTGAACAATTGTTGAACATGGGGCAAAAAGTCAAAGTAATTGTACGTCCGACCGGAAAAATAACTGACAAGTGGGAGAATAATGAGAAAATATCAATAATTAAAACAAATATCTCAGAAGTTAGCGTGGAAGAAATGATAGATTATTTGACTGACTGCCAGTCAGTAGTCTCTTGTCTCGGGCATAATATAACATTGAAGGGTATTTTTGGAAAGCCCCGACGATTGGTAACTGATGCTGTTAAATTACTTTGTAAGGCAATGCAGGAAAATTCTCCTGAAAATCCAATCAAATTTGTTTTGATGAACACAACTGCAAATAGGAACCGAGATTTAAATGAACACATTTCAATTGCCGAAAAAATGGTAATGGGATTAATCGGTTTACTTGTGCCCCCTCAATCAGACAACGAAAAAGCAGCAGACTTTTTAAGAGTTAACATTGGACAAAATAATAAACTAATTGAATGGGTAGCTATTCGACCAGATACATTAATTGATGAAGAAAATGTAACCGAATACGAGTTATACGCTTCACCCAAAAGGAGTGCACTTTCTAATCCTGGTAAAACCAGCCGAATTAATGTTGGTAATTTTATGTCAAGGCTAATTATAGAAAATGACTTATGGATTAAATGGAAAGGGCAGATGCCTGTAATTTATAATAAAAAAACTTAGTTGGACGAAATCAACAGACTACTGCAATGGTTACAACTGTTATGTGCAATTTAGCATAACCGCATTCGTTACATTAAAAACAAAAATTAATAACCGAAATGATAACCAGAACATGTATTTCAATTGTAATTCTTACATTATTTGCAGGTTGTATTAATAGCTCAAAAAATTCATATATAAGTGTACCTTACAAAAATGAAAACTGGGGTGTATCTCAAAAGAATAACCATTTTGAAAATAGTGAAGCAATTTTAAAAGCAGAGAATTTTGACTTTCTATATAGCATATTAATAGCACAAAATGATACTTTGATTTTAGAAAAATATTTTAATGGAGCATCGGATTCAGTTGCATTTGATATTAAATCTGTTACAAAATCTTTTACATCCGGACTAATAGGAATAGCTTTAAATCAAAAAATAATTGATGGACTGGATTCAAAATTGAAAGACCTGCTTCCTGAATATTTTAAAAATCAACAATATGTTGATAAAGCAGAAATAACTTTGCGGCAATTACTTACAATGCAGGGTGGTTATAGTTATCACAGTACAAGAGACATTTTTGAAACTGACGATTGGATAAATAATATTTTGAATTATAAGCTGGAATTTACCCCCGGTGAAAAGTTTTGTTATGCAGCCTGTGAAAGCCATCTGTTATCCGCTATTATCGCTGAAAAATCAGGATTGAAAACTGAAGATTTTGCAAAAGAATATCTTTTCAAGCAATTGAAAATTAACATTGGGAATTGGGTTTCAGACCCTAAAGGTATAAACAATGGAAATGCTGGATTGTATATGACAAGCCGTGATTTATTAAGTTATGGACAGCTGTATTTACATCATGGTCAATACAATGGAAAACAGGTCATCCCCCTTGACTGGATTGCTAATAGTATTATTAATTCTAATAATGAATTACCCAGATGTGAGGAAAGTGAGGAAATCCCATTCTCTGGTTACGGATACCACTGGTGGTTAGATAGGTTAGACAATCAAAAAGCAATTATTGCATCTGGCTATGGTGGTAATTTTATATTCATATTGCCAGATTTAAATATGACAATTGTAACAAATGCAAATACAAATATTAGGTGGCAAAATAATGCAGATAATGTAAATAAAATTATAAATCTGCTAACTGATTTAATAGAAGAAATAAAATAAAAACAGCACATAACACAGTACATATTGCAGGGCGGGTTTGGTGGTACGCCAACTGCGCCCCGAGGCTTCGGGGCTCGTTTCAAAATTTAAATAATGATTTGATTCTGAACACAATCGATAAAATAAAAAAGCTTATGCAAAGAATAACGAAAACATTACCAATCCGGGCATAAACAGTGGGTGATGCATTTAATGGAAGGTTAGCATATAGAATTCTGTCATTACTCGAAAAAGTGTTAAGCTCCGAAACGACTTTTCCATACTTATCAATTACTGCATTAATCCCATTTCCATTTGAACGAATCAGCAACCGTCCACTTTGCAGGGTTTCAAATTGTGCCATTTTTGAATGCATTGGAGCAAATTCTTTCCAGTCGTAGGCCGGAACAAGCATAATTTCAACGTTCTTCTTATTTGCCTGTTTTAACAAAGAGGGGAAATCATAATCGTAGCAGATTACGTTACTAATTCTTCCATATTCTGAATCATGTATAGGTAAAACTGAATCACCGGAATTAACGATTGGCATTTCTGCTGGTGTTGGATGCGCTTTTTTATATTCCCACACAATAGTTCCGTCCTGGCCTATTAAAATACTTTTGTTATTTATTGGTTTGGGAGCAGCTGAACTATTTTCTTCAAAAAACGCAATCAGGATATAAGTATTGAAAGTCCCTGCTATTTTTTTTACTTCTGCAATTACCGACGAAAGTTGCTTTTGATTCAATAATAATGCGGCTTCATTCCATACAATAATCTTTGCGCCGGATTCTGCTGCTTTTTTAGTATTACTTAACTGAATAGAAATGTCTGTATCGCTCGAAAAAAATGAAGAAGGAATTTTCATATTCGGATTTTCTCCAAGCTGTAATAAAGCATCCTTCTCATTTTTTGCCAACTGATGTAAATCAAAAGGGCCGCTTACAGTTGCAACTTTCAGGTAGTGTTTCACTTCAGATTGCGAAGCCATTCTTATAAATCCAAAACACAGAATACCAATAAAAACAGCTCCGAAAACAATTAATCCTCTTTTAACAAAAAAAGATTTGAAATCATTTTCAGATACCCAATAAATAATTGATGCAAACCAGAATATTACGAAAGAGATACCATGGATTCCTGTAATAGTGCTTAAATGCGCCAGGGGAGTAAATGAAAACTGAGATTGAGCCAATATTCCCGACGTACCCAGTACGGATGTTACCAACACTTCAATTGCCACACTAAGCGAAGGGAAAACCAGTGTTTGCAGGAATTTTTGACTCTTAATAAACAACAAACGGTCTGTAAGATAAACTGCAGTATTTACAAATGCGTAAATAACACCGTTAATTAAGCCAATCACGGGATCGTTAAACAGATTGTGTGTTTTCTGGGTAATTACACCAGCTACTACAAGAAAAAAGAATAAATTTAGAAATTGTAACGGCTTTGCTCTACGCGAGAATTGCAGCAAAAATAAAGGTGCTAACCATGCAAATATTCCATATTGCTTTTCCTGCCCAATGAATAATAATGATATACATCCAAGAAATAAAGCTATATAAATGAATGCTTTGTTTTTTATAAATATTTTGAGTTTTTCCATAATATACGTTGCTTTTTTAACTTTGCATACAAAAGTATTGTACGGTGTTTTAATAAAAAATAGTGAATTGTAACTATGCCAATGAACAAAGGCGTTGAACAACTATATGCTCAAAGGCTGAACCTTCAGAAATCTCATAAATGTGCAATTACAAATAGTGATTACAAACGCATAATGCCAAAAATTGAAATGATTAAGCGATTGGCAGAGATTGAAAGCTCTATTTATGCCGTATTCGATTTGCATAAAAATCAATATTTATTGCAAAGTAAGGAGCAAAAAGAAATATTTGGTATTGATGAAAATGATGAACAAAATATTAGCCTTGAAATGCACTATAAAAGGATTCATCCTGATGATCTGCCATTTGTATTGGAAACCGATAATTTACAATATGAATTCTTTTCAAACATGACATCTGCTGAAAAGAAAAATTACAAATTGGTTTATGATTTTCGAACCAGAAATTGTGATGGATTTTATGTTAGACATATTCATCAAAGTATTCCGTTGGAACAAGACAAGAACGGAAAAACATGGCTTACACTTGTAATCTCTCACCCCATTTCAGAACGTGCACCAAACGAAAGGTCACAACGCCGAATGATAAATATTAAAACCGGTGAATTACACTTGTTTAATAACACCGATGGTGATAATTCTGGTGTTATACTTACTAAACGGGAAAAAGAAGTAATGGTGTTGGTTAGTCGCGGATATGACAGCTATAATATTGCTGATAAAATGAGAATTAGTATCAACACTGTAAATAATCACAGGCAGAATATTCTCAGAAAAATAAAAGCAGAGAATGCAACTCAGGCAGTATTGTATTGTAAACGAATTGGATTAATTTAAAAATACCAGAGAAAAACAAAAATGAACAAGGCTAAGCACTAATTTAGTTTAACTCATGTACCTTTCTTTGTTAACCAACTGCCTTAACGTACAGGCGACAATAGCTTATCCAACAGGAGTTTAAATAATTGATAATTTTGAAAAATATGCAAAAAAAGAAATTATTGGTGTTTCTGGCAAAAGCATTTGAAACAATGGAATTTTGTGTTTTTATAGATGTTCTTGGCTGGGCCAGAGTTGATTATGGACATAATTTGTTCGTTGACACATGTGGTTTTACCAATAAAGTTATAAGCACTTTTAATGTACCTGTACTAGTAGATAAAACCATTGAAGATATAAACGTTGACGAGTATGATGCCATAGCCATACCCGGAGGATTTGGAGAATTTGGTTTTTATGAAGAAGCATATGACGAAAGATTTTTAAAATTAATTCAGGAATTTGATGCAAAAGGTAAAATCATAGCATCAGTTTGTAGTGGAGCATTCCCCATAGGGAAAAGTGGAGTTCTTAAAAATCGGAAAGGAACTACATACCATTTAAAAAACGGATATTATCAAAAACAGCTGAAAGAATTTGGAGTGGATGTTGTGAATGAGCCAGTGGTAGTTGATGATAATATTATTACGTCTTATTGTCCCGAGACAGCTCCAAAAGTTGCATTTGAATTATTAAAAATGCTAACTTCAGAAGAAGAAATGACAGTAATAAAAAAAGCTATGGGCTTTTAAGAAAATGCCAGCTATAATTTAAGTAACTAAAGTCATGAAATTTTCTACATTCTTTTCAAAACAAGCAAAAAAGCCATCCGGTTTATATGGCCGCCTTCGTATGTCAAAAATTTTTGATAAAGGAAACCTTGAGATGAACTCCTTTGCAAAACAACTGCTTGATATAAAAAAAGATGACAATATTCTTGAAATTGGTTGCGGAACAGGAATGCTTTTAAATGAAATTTCCAAAGAATTGGAGACCGGAACAATCGATGGAATTGATTTTTCCAAAACAATGACTTCCATAGCAACGAAAAAAAACAAAAAGAATATTCGGACCGGGAAGGTTAATATTTACAATGCAGATTTTGATAAATTTGCTATCAATGAAAATTATTATGATAAGATTTTTTCTATAAATACAATATATTTCTGGGAAAATCCTGACTTTAGTATCTCTAAGATTTTCGGATTATTAAAACCTAACGGAACATTAATTCTTGGATTTCATATCAAAGAAGATATGATTAAAATGGATTTAGATGATAAGATATTCAAATTCTACTCAAAAGAAGAAGTGATTAAACTTATGGACAATGCAGGGAAATTTAAGGATGTCAGGGTAAGCACAAAAGATAGTGGTCCGAAACAGATTTATTGAGCTATCGGAGTGAAAAAATAAAAGATATTAAACGAAATCATAAAATGCACGAAAAAAAAGCATCTTACTCCAATAAATCTGTAAAACACCAGCCAAAAGGATTGACAATTCTTTACGAGGACTACGATATCATTGTTATTGATAAACCAGTTGGGTTGCTAACAATGGGAACCGTCAGGGAGAAAGAGAAAACCGCATATTTCATGTTGAATGAGTATGTAAAAAAAGGGAATCCCCGATCCCGAAATCGTATTTTTATAGTTCACAGATTAGACAGGGATACTTCCGGATTATTGGTTTTTGCAAAAAATGAAAAGGCAAAACGCTGGTTACAGGATAATTGGAAAGATTTTGATAAAAAATATTTCGCTGTCGTACATGGTATTCTTCAGGAAAAAGAAGGGACTATCACATCCTATTTAGCAGAGAATAAAAGCTATAGGGTGTATTCCGTAACTAACCCTGAAAAAGGAAAGTTATCTAGAACAGGCTACCAGGTTATTAAAGAATCAGAAAAATACAGCCTGTTGGAAATTACTTTATTTACTGGACGAAAAAACCAGATTCGTGTTCATTTATCGGAAAAGGGGCATCCTGTTGCGGGTGATAAAGTTTACGGTGGAAAAGATAAATCTGTAAAAAGATTAGCGCTACATTCCGCCTCACTTAAAATTTTGCATCCATTTACAAATAAAGAGATGGTTTTTAAAACAGAAATTCCTCCATATTTTAAAACTTTGGTTAAAGAAAAGCAAAGTCGTAAATAATGATTCAAAAAATTTACTTTTGAAAAACAGGACAGAAATAGAGCTTTTAGCCCCCGCAAAAAACCTTGAATCCGGAAAGGCTGCAATAAACTATGGAGCCGATGCGGTATATATGGGGGCTAGTCGTTTTGGAGCAAGAGCTGCTGCTTCAAATTCAGTGGCTGATATTGAGTCTATGGTTCAGTTTGCACACAAGTACAGGGCTAAAGTTTATGTTACCCTAAATACCATTCTATATAACAACGAATTAGAAGAGGCAGAAAAACTAATTCATCAAATTTACAATACCGGAGCTGATGCCTTAATTATTCAGGATATGGGTATTTTGAAAATGAATATCCCCCCTATCCCTCTTCATGCCAGTACACAAACCAATAACTATTCAACTGAACGCATTTGCTTTCTCGACCAACTTGGCTTTAACCGGATAGTACTTGCACGTGAGCTGTCACTTCGGGAAATCCAAAAGATCAGAACTGAGACAAAAACTGATCTGGAATATTTTGTTCATGGGGCTTTATGCGTCAGCCTAAGTGGCCAATGTTATTTTAGTGAGGTTACCACCGGAAGAAGTGCAAACAGAGGAATATGTACCCAGGCCTGCAGGCATCCTTATAATTTAATTGATGGAAACGGCAAAAAAATAATTATCAATAGTCATCTGCTTTCGCTGAAAGACCTGAACCTAAGTAGTAATTTATCTGAATTGATTCATGCCGGGATAACAAGCCTTAAAATTGAGGGAAGGTTAAAAGATATCAACTATATCAAAAATGTGGTGAGTTATTACAGGAAAAATCTTGACAATATTTTTAACTCCGAACCGGAATACGTAAGATCATCTACAGGAAAAACAGAGATTACTTTTGAACCTGATCCTGAAAGAAGCTTCAACAGGCAAAGCACAAATTATTTTTTTCATGGACGATCAAAAAACCTGATAAACACCTGGTCACCTAAGTCAATTGGTAAAGTGATTGGAATTGTTGAAAAAGTTAGTTCTGATTACATTACACTTCAAGCAACTGAAAAAATAAATAATGGCGATGGATTGTGTTTCATTCTAAAAAATGAATTAATTGGATTCAGGATTGAAAAAGTAGTTGATAACAAGATCTTTATAACCGACACTTCATGCCTTTCCCCGGGAATAACCCTTTATCGCAACCATGATCATGAGTTCATTAAAATGCTGGAAGCAGATAAATCTGTACGCAAAGTAACTGCCAGCATCCTTGTGTCGGAAAAAGATAACACCCTGCAATTTGAACTATCCGATGAGGATAATCTGTCCTCGTATTATGTTGTAAAGGAATTGCCTGAAATTGCCAAAGCTCCTGAATTATCGGAGAAAAATCTTGTCTCACAACTTTCTAAGGCAGGAAGTTCAATGTTTACTATTAAAGAAGTAAAAAACAAATGTAAAACGGGTTATTTTTTCCGTATTTCAGAACTTAATGAGATTAGAAGAATATTATTTGAAAGGCACGAGGCTTTACGAATAGCAACTTTTGCAAGAAAAGATAAAAATCAACGACAGAAAATGATTGATTTTCCTAAAAAAGAGGTAAGTTTCTCTGAGAATATTTCAAACACATTAGCCGGGCAGTTTTATCACGAACATGGAGTAGAAAAACAGGAAAAGGCTATTGAAATAAGTTCGGCAAAAGAAAACCAGTTATTAATGACTTCGCGTTACTGTTTAAAGTATGAACTGGGGTTTTGTGAACGGTTTCAAGAAGCCAAAAATACACCGCCGGAACCGCTTTATCTTGAGGACAAAAACAGAAAATATTTACTACATTTTGATTGTAAAAATTGCTTAATGAATATAAGACTTGAAAATAAAAGCTCAAAAAGAACAAAAATTTAAAGTTTATTGCAGGAGCTGGTATCTGTTAAACAAAACCAATTATTTTGCATTTTGAAATATAAAATGGATAGGATTTAAAAATCAATTTTTAAAAATTTCCTAAAATAATAAGGAAAATCCATGACGATACATCTAACTAAATTATGAAGCCAAACAATAAAAAGATAAAATTGATTGTACAAAGAAGGATAGTATTTTTTTCTGTCGTATTATTTGCAGGCAAAATAATTGCTTACCTTCTTACCAACTCTGTAGGTATTTTAACTGATGCCTTAGAAAGCACCGTCAATGTTTTAACAGGATTTATCAGTCTTTACAGCATAAATGTAGCTTTAAAGCCAAAAGACTCAAACCATCCTTTTGGTCATGGGAAAATAGAATCACTCTCTGCGTCAATTGAAGGAATTCTAATACTATTTGCAGGTCTGATAATTATTTTTGAAGCAGTAAAACGATTATTTAATCCAATAGAAATTCAGCAATTAGATATCGGTATTATAATTATTGCTATTGCCGGTATAATAAATTATATACTTGGATACTACAGTATAAAAACCGGGAGAAAACACCAATCAATTGCCTTGGTTGCAGGTGGAAAACACTTACAATCTGATACTTATTCAACAATTGGTTTGGTGGCTGGATTAATATTGCTTTTAATAACCAAACTTACATGGCTTGATAGCGTAATTGCAATACTCTTTGGTTTAATTATAATTTATACCGGCTTCAAAATTTTAAAAGAAACAACTTCAAATCTAATGGATGAAGCAGATATTAGTGTCCTAAAGGAAATAGTAGATATAATATCAAGAAACAAATCTGAGAATTGGATTAATATACATAATCTGAAACTACTAAAGTATGGAGATATTTATCATATTCATTGCGATTTAACTTTACCTTTCTATATGAATATTAAAGAAGCACACCAGGAAGGTGATTTAGTAAAGAAAGTTATATCTGATAATTATGATAATACAATTGATTTTACACTGCACACAGATTTTTGCACCCCTGATTTATGTAAATTTTGTCAGATAAAAGATTGTGTGCATCGGAAACAACAATTTTCAACAGTTTTAGATTGGACACTAGATAAATTAATAAAAACTACGGGTAAAAATGTATAACATATAAGCCAATTCAATTGTAATATTAAGGGTTACGACCCTTTTCAACCTTCTAATTTAACGGGTAAGAGTATAAATGTTTAATCGCCGGGCGTAAAAGTGTAATATTCAATGTTATCTTTCCAGGTAAATTCATCTCCGGGTGCAATGTCAATAGCAATATAGGGTTCAATGGAAAGCACGCTGCGAATTGACCAAAGAACATTATCAATCAGAGGACGGTCGCCTTTTATTATCAGGCCTGCACCAACCTTTTTATTTTCAATAACTATTTCCGCATCCTCGGCTTTGTCACTGAAACCTTTGTACAACACAACTACTTCATCTTCACCCGACAATGGCCGATGGTAAACAACCTTGTTTCCCTGAACTTCGGCCATATCTTTATCGGGAACCTGGGTCGGTTCTATTTCAAACGGAACTTTAAAGGTAAAGTCGGGACCAGGAGGTTGTTTGTCAAGCACAATAAAATTATGGTTATATACATCGCTGTGTATAGCCAGCCGGCCGGTATTCTTCAGGCTGTGTTCAATAACCATCTCAGCTTTGCCTTCAACCAACCTGACTACCTTGTGGTAAACATAAGCATAACCCGTTTTGGGGTCTGCCAGTTCCTGTGTAAATTCAACAGAACTGTCGCCGGTTTTAACCTTCCATTTCCCGGGATCAAGAACTTCATAAGGTGCAAAACGGTTGTAGCGCTCACCTTTTTTACGCAACACTCCTACCCCAATTTTAATAAATGTTTCGCCGGGTTTGGCTTCATCCCAGCCCAGTACTTTTTCGAACTCATTCACGGGGCCGCACAATGCGCTGCAAGGCCCTGAAACAATTTCAGATCCTATAAATCTCCAGTTTATAATATCCGGATCAACTCTGTCGTACCAGGTACCATAATACTCGTGCCCTTTATATTGAAGGCTGTAAACAGCTCCAGACCAGTCGAATCGGGTAGATTGATAATATCCTTCTTCAGCATCGGGCAAATAAAGTTTTGCCGTGATTAACCCGTTCGAGATTTCTGCCTCCGGGTAATCGCTTGCTGAAACCGATAAAGACCCAAAAACCAAGCCTAAAACAAAAAAAATAACTGTCTGCATACGAGTGATATTTACCGTTGCCAACTGAGTCCGTTGTTTGTCAGATAAATTCATCTTGTTTAACAATATTAAAATGATGAGTCAATTTTTTAAATGAATAGTAAATGTAACAATTGATTGGCGAATTAGCAATACAAATTTTTAAACCGAAAAAAACACATTAACTTTTAGCAATAAAATTATCTCGTCTTTCGCATGGCTAAAAAAGGCTTTTGTCTTCTACCCTAATTGAACAACCCGCTGTAAACAGACGGTGTGTTATAAATATATAATGTTTATCATTCGCCACAAGGGACGGAGAATAAGACCCAAGAGATCCCGATTGCTACGCATCGGGATCAGTTCGGCTTGGTAATTTCAGTTCATTACCGTTCCTGAAATTTCAGTCTCACTGAATTTAAACTGACTAAAAACTATACAAGCTATTGTATTTTAACGGTTTAACATCTATTTTTAAACTTGTAAGTTCAGGTGACACCAACATGAAGAATTAGCGGCGAGAGACCAGCACCCCAGGATTTCAAAAGACTTAATTTTATATTAAATGCATTTTAACCAAAAACTACATTTATACACCCATATTGGGATGATAAACCAAGGTGATAATAGAGAAATAACCCAAAGTATTGGGTTTCAAGTACGTTGTATGCAAGTGTGAAAAAACCGAAAATAGACACCCTGATACGATATATGAAGATTAATGGAATTACAAAAATGGATTGATTAGATTTGTGTTCCGTTGATAGGTCGGTGCAGTTTGAGGGGAATTTATTTTGTTTTTTCACCCGCACAAAGACGAAAGAAACCCCGCCCACAAAACAGCACATTTGCAAACCGCTGCAAGCTTGCCCTGCAAACCAAAGCTTGCAAAAGAGCTGTTTTTTGGCTCACTCATAAAACTTCGTAATGACTTGATATTCTGAATTTAATTAAAATGGCGCACAAATGGCGTATGAAATACATTCAAAAAATTTGAAAAGCATTTACGTACCGAATAAATTTGTTTTGAATTTGAAAATCAAATATGACTCAACCAGAATTAGGAAAGAAAATAGCAGAATTGAGACAATCTAAAGGATTAACTCAAACTGAACTTGCAGAGATGTGCAACCTAGGCTTAAGAACCATACAGCGTATCGAATCTGCGGAAGTAAATCCAAGAAGTTTTACTTTAAAAGTGATATTCGCAAGTCTTGATTATGAAATCGAGGAGACACCAGCTAAAAACAAAACCATGAATAAAGCAAGTAAATATTTAAATAGATTGCTGACGGGGAATTTTGAAAATATCCCAATTAAAGAAATCACAAATAACTATCTGAGAGTTGCTTTTATTGCCGGAACAATATCATTATTACTGGGTCTTGTTATGGCCGGTTTGGATGTACAAAGGAGCCATGGAGATTTATCAATATTTATAAAAGTGGTATATATTGGCCTAAAACTAATAATTGCCATTTTTTCAGTCCTTTATTTAGGAGGATTTATAGTGTTAGGAAATAAGTTTAAAAACCATATTTTAATCATTACTTCCCTAATATCAATTTTTGCCATAGCCATTTTTTCATTTTATGAAATCATTTCGCTGTTCTATAATTCAATTGAAAAAAAGACTATTGATGGTGGTAAATCTATTGTTTTCGGAGTTATTGTTATAATATTTGGAATAGGAATACAAAGGTTAAGTAAACCGTATGGCCGAACAGCTTCGTTTGCAGGTGTATTTAATATCATTTCAGGCTTTTTCTTTCTTACTATTATCTTCTGGTTTGTTGGCAGTATTCTTACTATTCCCACACAGATTTTCGAAATTGTTGTTTTGTATAAAGCCTATCAATACCCACAATTACTAAAAGTTAAATTGTAAAATCATGAAAACATTTTTAATATCCATATTCTTAGTCATAACTTTTAATAATGTATTTCCCTGTTCAGTATTATTTTATGCCGACAACAATGTTTGCATAGCTGGGAATAATGAGGACCATTTTCTGCCATATACCCAGATTCAATTTATTCCTTCAAAAGAAGGAAAATATGGTCTTGTTTTTTGAGGCTATTATCCAAAATTTTGCCCGGAAGAAGCATCCAAACAAGGTGGAATGAATGAGAAAGGACTTTTTTATGATGGTTTGTCACTATCTCCTGTGCCAATTCAGACATCATCTGGAAAACCAACTTATAATGGTAATTTAATGGAGAAAATCCTTGAAGAATGCGCTACAGTTAAAGAAGCAATTAATATTTTAAGTAAATACAACCTTGTAAATTTAACTACAGGTCAAACCTTTATAGCAGATAAAACCGGAGATGCTGCAATTATAGAAAGAGATACAATCATACATAAGAAGGGTAATTGGCTTGCAGCTACAAATTTTAGACTTTCTGAAGTCAAGAATTGTCAATTCCACTGTGATAGGTACAATAAAATGCGAAATATTCTTGATACGATTAAATCTCCGGACATAAACAGTATTAGTAACATACTAAATAAAGTTTCTCAAAAAGGACAGGGACCAACAATTTATTCTAACGTATGTGATTTGAAAAATAACATCATTTATTTATATCATTTTCACAACTTTGACAAATTGGTAACATTGAATTTGGATAAGGAACTTAAAAAAGGAAAGCACATGTTGAGGATTGAGGAATTGTTTCCTGAAAACCCGGAATATATTGCATTTGAGCAACAAACAAAAAAGGACTTTGAAGAATTAGAGAACAGCCGTAACAGATTATTGGAAACTTTTGAAAATGAACTTCACGAAATATCTGAAAACAGAGATTCTACTTTAACTGGAACCGATATTTTAAACTTCTATGCAAAATGTACAGGTGGTAAAAAAGGGAAGGAATATATTAAAACGTTAAGGATTGAAGGTAAAATCAATTCCAAAATAGTAATAGGAAACAGCATCGGAGATTTTAAAGGAAAATTTACCGCTTACAAAAAGAATACAGGAGAATATTATGAACAATTAACGCTCGATGGACTCACAACAATCGAAAAAACAACCAACGGCGAAATTTCATGGAAAAGAGACACCTATACTCCTTTATCGCTGATGGATAAAACACAAAGTAAGAAATTTAAGTTAAGTTCAGCGATTGAACAAAATGACATTGATTTTTTTTGAAGAGATAGAATATCTGGGTGATTTTACTATCAATGGCCACAAATGTTTTAAAATTCTATGCACAACAAGTAACGGATTTTCAATTGCAAAATATATTGATAAAAACAGCGGTTTAATTTGGGCTGAATTAACTGTTGCTCATGATGCCGAAAATGGCCCTGTTAAAACCTGGACAACTTTCGAGAACTATCACAACAAATTGATGCTGCCAAATCGTACAATAACTAAAATTACCGAGCAAACACCCTATGCCATTGGAACTTCTACTTATATTGCGACTGTATTTACATTGAAAATGCTCCGGTTGATGAAAATCTATTTCGTGTACCAAATGAATTATTGGGAGAAAATCAATCTAATTAATAACAAAAGAATATATTGATTAGTTAAAATAAAAATAGCCTTGGAGGATAACCCACAATTATGGAATCTATTGGTAAATTGATAAGAAGTTAAAATTGTCAACCCTATTTGTTAGCACATTGGCGAGCCTCACAAGCCAAGCTCAAACCGATGCTCGCCAAAGAGCTAACAAAGCCAACCCTAAGTACCTCCTTAAAGGCGGTCTTGGAATTTTCCCACCCACAAAAAACAAAATAAATTTGTGCTACGTATCAAGGCCTGTCAGTTTGATAAGAAAACTGTTAAATTTGTTAAAGCTTGTAACGGTTTGACTTTAAAGAATAAACACCAGCATACAACAATCTGTATATGTCATAGCCGGTTTTGTGGGGAATTGCAGGTACATCACCCGCTTTTACTTCATCTCGGGTTGACAGGAAAGTAGCCCGCAATCGGCTACGCCACATACAGGTGACCGTTGAAGCACATTCAGCTAAAGCCAATTTTTGTCTGCGTCCAAAAGCAATGTGTCTCAATTGAGCTAAACCAAATTGCAAATACAATTTAGCACAGAAATAATTTTAATTTTACCTTTGCGCAATTTTTAATAAGAAGACTATGGCTAATATATTAAACGAAGTTTCAAGAACCTTCAATGAATTTCTAATTATTCCGGGATTAACCACAAAATTAAATACTCCGGATAATACAAACTTAAAAACTCCATTGGTACGATATAAAAAGGGTGATTCTCCAAAAATTAGCTTAAATATACCATTTGTGTCCGCCATTATGCAATCAGTTTCAGATAGTAAATTAGCGATTGCGCTTGCTAAAGAAGGTGGATTATCTTTCATTTTTGGTTCTCAGCCAATTGAAGACCAAGCTAAAATGGTTATGGAGGTCAAAAGATATAAAGCCGGATTTGTAGAGAGTAGAGCGAATATAACACCGGAGAACTCCCTCAAGGATATTCTTGATTTAAAAAAAACAACCGGATTTTCTACAGTTGGAGTAACTGACAATGGAAAATCATCAGGCAAACTTCTTGGAATAGTAACAAGTCGTGATTACAGAATTAGCAGAGACAATCCGGATAAAAAGGTGAGGGATTTTATGACCCCGATTGAGAATATGATTACAGCAAATGACGGATTTCTCTTGGAGAAGCCAACGACATTATATGGGAACACAAGCTGAATCAATTACCAATTCTTGATGAAAATCAGAACCTAAAGTATTTTGTTTTCCGAAAGGATTACGACAGTCATAAAAGAAATCCAAATGAGCTATTAGATTCCAAAAAACAGCTAATTGTTGGGGGCAGGAATAAATACGCGAGATTATAAGGAAAGAGTTCCAGCGCTTGTTAATGCAGGTGTTGATGTATTATGCATCGATTCGTCAGATGGGTTTTCAGAATGGCAAAAAGAAGCAATCGAATATGTAAAAGAAAACTTTGGAAACGATGTTTTGATTGGAGCAGGAAACGTGGTTGATAAAGAAGGATTCTTATACCTTGCAAATGCAGGAGCTGATTTTATCAAAGTTGGTGTTGGTGGAGGCTCTATTTGTATTACCCGTGAACAAAAAGGAATTGGCAGAGGACAGGCTACTGCTTTAATTGAAGTAGCCGATGCAAGAAACACATATTTCGGGGAAACAGGTGAATATATCCCAATATGTTCAGATGGAGGTATTGTTCAGGACTATCATATGACTCTTGCATTGGCAATGGGGGCTGACTTTTTAATGATGGGAAGGTATTTTGCCCGTTTTGACGAAAGCCCTACAAGAAAACTATTGGTTGGAGGAAATTATGTGAAAGAATATTGGGGCGAAGGTTCAAATAGGGCACGAAACTGGCAGAGATATGACATGGGAGGAAATAGCAATTTAAAATTTGAGGAAGGTGTAGATAGTTATGTTGCATATGCAGGCAAACTAAAAGATAACCTGGACCAAACATTAGGTAAAATAAAATCGACAATGTGTAGCTGTGGAGTTTCAACACTTAAAGAATTACAATCAGAGGCAAAAATTACTTTAGTTTCATCAACAAGTATAATTGAAGGTGGAGCTCATGATGTGATTGTAAAAGAGGTTGATAAGTAGATAGTAATCCGTTGAAGCGCATCCATTTCAGGCAAATTACGAAAAAGAAGAGGAAGTATGGAAACAGAAATTTCAGTAAAAATTGAACATTCCAAAGGAAACGACCTGAATGAGATACTAAATCTTCAGAAAGAGGCGTACAGGCAGGAAGCAGAAATTTATAACGATTTTAATATCCAGCCTCTTCACCAAACCATTGACTCTTTAATAACGGAATGGAAAGATGGAGTTGTTTTAAAGGCAACAAGTAATGGAATAATTGTTGGTTCTGTTAGAGGGCAGCTTACTGACGGAGTCTGTAAAATCGGGAAACTGATTGTAAAACCTGATTTTCAGAATAAGGGTATTGGTAAACTTTTAATGAAGGAGATTGAAGAAAAATTCAGTCAGGCAGATTTTTTTGAACTTTTCACCGGGCACAAAAGTGATAAGAATCTGGCGCTATACAAAAAAATTGGCTATAAAGAGTTCAGAAGAGAGACAATCAGCGACAGCCTGCACCTGGTATTTTTGCGAAAGGCCGGAAAATAATAAACTACAAAATAGCAATACTTATTTTTTTGAATCAATTAAGAAGTTTGCGAATTATTTATTTTAGGAAGTTCCTGATTTTTTTAGCAATTTAAGCAGCCAAATTTATAAGCTGCCTTAACTATGAAAGTTGTACGTTTTATCTCCTCAAACATCGTACTATGGGTTATTTTATTTGCAATACTGGCCTGGTTCTATCCCGCTGTTTTCCTCATTTTTAAAAATTCAATCAACTGGTTTTTTGCCGGTGCCATGTTTGGCATTGGTTTGGTTTTAAAAACGGAGGACTACCGGAACATCCTAAAATCACCGCTTGCCGTTTTGTTTGGTACGCTTTGCCAGTTTACAATTATGCCTTTATTATCCCTTTCAATCGGGCTGGCTTTAAACCTTCCCGACATAGTCATCCTCGGGCTGGTAATTACCGGTGCTGCTCCGGGGGCAATGACCAGCAATGTTATTTCATTTCTTTCAAAGGCAGATGTTGCCTATTCTGTATCCCTTACCACCGTGGCTACATTTCTGGCGCCTGTTCTCACACCGCTAATTACGCTTTGGCTTGTTGGTCAAAGAATTCCGGTAAACTTTTGGGATATGTTTAACACGATTGTAATAACCGTTGTTGTACCCTTGTTGGCAGGATTTACCGTTCGAAAAATACTTCCAAACCTTGTAGAAAAAGTGGAAGATGTCCCTCCCCTAATCTCGGTGCTATCAATTGTAGTAATAACATCCTATGTTGTTGCTGCAAATGTTGAAAACCTGAAAATGACAACATTCATCATCCTTATTGCGGTTTTCCTGATAAATTTATTTGGAATGGTACTGGGTTATCTGGCTGGATATATCCCCGGCTTTAATCTGAACCGAAGAAAAACACTGGCCATTGAAATAGGAATGCAAAATGCCGGACTTGGTGTTGTCCTGGCTCTTAAACACTTCAACGAAACGGTTGCTATGCCGGCTGCTTTTTATACAATTTGGTGTATAATTTCAGCCACCATTTTTGTACGGATAGTAAACTTCTATAGAAACTCCGGCAAATTAGAAACAAAATAAGTATTATAGCTTAAAATAATTGATTAACAACGCAAAACAAGAAATGATCATTGCTGCAGCGCAAACCAAGCCCAAAATTGACGATATTGAGGCAAACCTGGAAGACCATTATCGGTTATCAGAACTCGCGGCAAAGAACGGTGCCAATCTGGTTGTTTTTCCGGAATTATCGTTAAGTAGCTACGAAAGAGAAAAAGCAGCAGATTTAGCTTTTACTGCATATGATCTCCGGCTTGATGATCTGAGAAAATTATCAATAAACAAAAACATAACAATCATTGCAGGTGCTCCTATTAATATAAAACATGACTTATATATTGGTGCATTTGTAATCCAACCAAACAACAAGCTTTCGTTTTATACAAAACAATATTTACATGGTGAAGAGAATAATTATTTCTCTTCTTCTTTTAAGTATAATCCTGTTTTTGAAATAGAAAACGAACGCTTCTCAATAGCAATTTGCGCCGATATCAACCACCCAAAACATGCACAAAGTGCAAAAAAAGCAGGAACAACCATTTATCTTGCCGGAATTTTCTTTGAAGAATTTGAAATGAGCAAAGCACACACAACCCTCTCGAACTATGCAAAAAAATTCTCGATGAATGTATTGATGTCAAATTTTACAGGGCATCCTTATGGTGGAACAGGAGGAGGCAAAAGTGCTTTCTGGAATAAAAGAGGCGAGCTTGTTGTCGCTTTAAACAGAACAGATTCAGAATTGCTGTTTGTAGAAAAAAAAGGTGACAATTGGATCGGTAAATCGCTCAAACAATAACGAGCATGCCTAAACGACAAAAAAAAGTCCGGAAAATTAGTTCCGAACCTTTTTTATTTGTAATTTTTTCTACGCACTATCTTGGGAAACCACCACCCAAATATTTCGGGCTATCAGTCATTGCGCTGATATCATCAGTTTCGTTGGCATCAAAAACCATAAATTCAGGTGTTTCCTTTGTATAAGGGGTCCAAACGCCACCGTCTTTTCCATTTGGATCGCCATATTTGGCAAAGTTTGTCCAACAATCAACCATATGCAAACTTAATGCTTCATCGCCTGCGGTAAATGGCCTCCAGGCGTGTTCAAACGAATGGAATACATACCATAAATCAGAGGAATGGAATGCTCCTGCATCATCCCCAGGAAGTTGGCGAGAGAATAAATAAGCATAAGCCGGCTTATCGCTTTGTTCTTCACGTAACAAACAAAAATCCGCAACAGCTTTTGTCATATCGTTCATATCATTTGCAGTAAAACCAAACATATAAGGAACATCAGGAATTTTATTAGCCTTTGCCATTTCAGCAAAAGATCCGGTTAAGAAATAGTTTTCAACAACCGGACTAAAAAATGCACGTCTGCCAGTTGCAGATCCGTATTCACCAACCATTTCTGTCAGCTCATCAAACGAAAGTGCACGCATTTCTTCCAGTGTCGTTTTATCGAAATAATCCATCATTGCTTTGTTGGCATTTTGGATGGTATCAAAAGGCATAGCAGGCATTCTTGCTTCACTCAAACCTCCAGCGCTCATACTGATTGCCTTGGCAACATAATCCCTTGATTTTGGCGATGCCAGTAATGTTTGCACACTACCACCTCCTGCACTCTGACCAAAAATCATAATATTATCCGGGTCTCCGCCAAACTGTTCAATATTATTATGAATCCATTTTAATGCTGCTGCCTGATCCATTACACCATAATTACCTGAAACACCATTGGGGCTTTCAGCTGATAACAGTGGATGTGAGAAGAATCCCATTACGCCAAGACGATAGGTTACCTGAACCAGGATAACGCCTCTTGAAGCATAATCAACACCACCATCCATTTCCGGCTCATACGAAAAACCTTCACGATAGCCGCCACCATGAATCCACATAGCAACCGGTAATTTTTCATCAACTTGTCCGGCAGCCGGAGTCCAGATGTTCAAATACAAACAATCTTCAGTAAATGGTACAGAACCGCTGGCCTGCCATTCCCTGCCGTAAAAACTCTCAGGATCCCAAGTGGTTTGTGAAGCAGCATCACCATAAGTATCCGCAATCTTCACACCTTCCCATGGCACTACTGGTTGTGGTTCTTTCCAGCGCAAATCGCCAACTGGTGGTGCAGCAAAAGGTACACCTTTGTAGGCAATAATACCTTCAGTAGGTGTTTCAACACCCTGAATTTGTCCTCCTTCAATTGTAAGAACCGGATTTGGATCAACGGCCTCTGTACATGAAGAAAATACCAGGGCTAAAGACATAAACATAAAAAGAGAGAAAACTAAATTTTTCATAATAGTAATTAGTATTAAGGTTTTGTTTAGTAAAATATTATAAAATTATAATTCACAGACATCAGGTTCGACAGGTAGTTTTTTATCGCTACCAAATATAAAAAGAAACAAGGTAATTCCAATTGGCCCCCTTTCATTTAATTCCTGTTTTCAAAAAAATCAAACAACTTTTCACAAATGTCTACAATTTTCACAGGATTATCTTCAAATTTTCATTAAAAATGAGGCTCAAATTCTACTTTAAGCCTCTATTGTTTGATTACTTTTTATTCTTTTTGATAATACAGATTTCAGCTAACCCTTATTTATTGTCTTGGTGAAGGTCCCAGAAATTTGGGTTCCGCAGACATCTTCAGAATTGCTTCATTCTCATCTGCATCTAAAACCATAAATTCAGAAGTTTCGGATGTACAAGGAGTCCACACTCCCCCATTTTCACCATTCGGATCACCATATTTTGCAAAATTGGTCCAGTAATCCACCATTTGCAAACTCAAAGCTTCATCTCCTGCTGTAAATGGTCTCCAGCTGTATCTGAATGAATGAAAAACATACCAAAGATCTGACGAGTGGAATGCTCCATTCTCATCACCAGGCAGTTGACGTGTAAATAAATAAGCATAAGCAGGTTTATCACTTTGTTTTTCGCGCAGGAGACAAAAATCTTTAATCGCCTGCGAAGCGTCCCTTGAATCATTCGCTGTAAACCCAAACATGTAAGGGATATCGGCAATTTCACCGGCTAGCGCGGTTTCACTAAAAGTACCGTTTAGAAAATAATTATCAATAACAGGGCTCCAACGCATGTTTATACCAGTTGCTTCAGCATATTCTTCAGCCAATTTTAGAAGTTCATCGAATGAAAGAGCACGCATTTCTTCCAGGCTGGCAATTTCAAAATGATCCATCATAGCTTTGTTAGCCAATGCAGCGGTATCAAGAGGTGTGCCGGGCCTTGAGTTATCGAGACCGCCGCCACTCATACTAATGGCTTTACTTATTAGATCACGAGATTTAGGTGATGCACATTGCGACTGCACACTTCCGGCACCCGCACTCTGCCCGAAAATCGTTATGTTATTTGGATCACCGCCAAATTGTTCAATATTGTTATGAATCCATTTTATTGCCGCAGACTGATCCATTAAACCATAATTTCCTGAAACGCCATTTGGACTTTCAGCTGACAAAAGTGGATGTGTAAAAAAGCCAATAACGCCTAAACGATAGGTGACAGAAACCAAAATTACACCTCTGGAGGCCCAGTCTTCGCCACCATCCATTTCAGGCTCAAAAGCAAAACCTTCACGATAACCGCCTCCATGTATCCACATGGCAACCGGAAGCTTTTCATCGGTTTTACCTGCCGCCGGAGTCCACACATTTAAATAAAGGCAGTCTTCACTGAAAGGCACAGAACCACTGGCCTGCCATTCTCTGCCATAAAAACTTTCGGGATCCCAGGTTACCTGTTCAGCAGCATCTCCATAAGTATCGGCTATTTTTACGCCTTCCCATGGAACAACAGGTTGTGGTGCTTTCCAGCGCAAATCTCCAACCGGAGGTGCAGCAAAAGGAATACCTTTATAGGCAATAATGCCTTCGGTAGGTGTTTCAACTCCCTGAATTTGTCCTCCTTCAATTGTCAATACCGGATTTGGATCGACAGCCTCAGTACATGAAGAAAATACCATGGCTAAAAACATAAACATCAAAATAGAGTAAAATAAATTTTTCATAATAGTATTATAGTTTTGTTTAGCTACTAATAGGTAAAAGTTGTTACATGAACATTTATATTACTAATATCCATCAAATAATACTCATAATGGATGTTACTTTTTCTTAAATAAAAATTTTGGGGAGAACCGTTCAATCTCATACAAATATATTGAGAAACAAGACAATAACAAAAGTATAACACCATTAATGCACGATATCAACATTCCTGCTTTCATTACTGGAAAAGCAGAAAACTGATTAAATTTGCTATTGCCTGTTTGTTGCTTTTATCAAAGCCATTAATTCTCTGTCGTGATTATTTTTTATGCTACATGTATTATCAAAAAACATTATTGTACCGTTCTCTGGTGTATACGGTTCCCATGCAGGAAGTTTATTCTCAACATTTGGATTTCCTGTTTTTGCAAAATTCAACCACGATGAACTCATGATGTCAGCTAATTCGTAAGCTTCCTGACCATTTCCTGTTGAACTTTCGGATAAATCAATATTACTAAAAACAAAAGACAACTCCAATCCGTGAAATGAACCTCTTGTTCCGTTATTAACCGGCGACTTCCACCCGAATAAATAAGAATATACGGGTGCGCTTTTTCCCTTTGCAGCTGCATCTGCCGCTATTATTGTATTGGGACGGAAAACGGTGTCAATTGAAAGAAGATCCTGAGGTGAAAAATCAGGATAAGATTGAGCGAAGAGTTCAATATATTCGTCAGTTTTATCACCATAAGTTTTTATTAACCTTTCCCGCGCTTGTTCGAAGGTCATGTCTTTTTCACCATAAACATTTCTCATCAACTCGTTGAAAGTGGTCCCAATCATCAACGGAACATCACTTGAGATTCCTGAAAAACCGGGGGAAAATGGTTGTTGAAGTAAATCTACTCCGTCAACCGTCGGATCAAATCCAAAAACAATCCCGGAGCCGACTTTCCGAATTCCGACAGTTTTGGCGCAGGCGCTGTCGCCCGCTGCTACCAATTGCCCGTAAGGTATCTCATTCAGCTTACCAACTTCATCTTTTGTAAGCCCAAACTCATCCAAAAGCGCAAGGCCTATCGCCTGTGATTTTTCTTTGTTCATTATGTTGATTAAAGTCCCGCTCATTATAATAGCCTTATGGAAAAGACCTTTTGCCGCCGGCATACACATTAGAGTGCCTACTTTGCCTCCCCCCCCTGATTCTCCAAAAATGGTCACGTTATTCGGGTCTCCGCCAAAATTTTCAATGTTTTTGTTGATCCATTTGAGCGACTCAACAAGATCGAGCATTCCAACATTGCCGGATTTAGCGTATTTCTCTCCACAGGCTGATAAATCAAGGAATCCTAAAATGTTTAACCTGTGATTCACCGAAACAACAACGATATCACCTTTTTGTGCAAGTGATGCACCATCGAAAATCACATCCATATCGCTGGAGCCTGATGCGAAACCGCCACCATGTATCCAGAGCATTACTGGTCTTTCTTTACCATCATTTAACCCCGGTGTCCAAACATTAACACAAAAAGATTTTTTTTCATCCATATTTACATCTGTAGACCTGCTTACCTGCATTGCAATAGGACCATATTCTGTGCACTCACGCACACCATCCCATACATCGGGTGCTTGGGGAGGCATAAATCTGTCAGCTTTTGCATAAGGTATACCCTTGTAGGCAAAAATTCCATTTTCTAAACTTCCTGAAATATCACCGGAAGTTGTTGTGATTACTGTACTGTCAATTGGATTTTCTTTGCTGCTGCATCCTGCAAATAATAAGGATACAATTAATGTAAAGATCGAAATTAAGTTGATCGCTTTTTTCATCGTTGTATTGGTTTTCTGCAAATATAAAAACTTTTATGGCTTGGTAATTAACAGCCTCAAACCATCGAAAGTCAGTATTCATATAAGATGAACTCTGGTAAACAAAATGGAGCGAATAAAAAATACTTCTGAATTAATAAAATCAACCGTTCAATTTTCATTCATAACTCAAATTAAACCAAAACAGTCATCTTTACCTACTGTTTATTAATGAATTACGAGCTAATATTTGAGAAATCGATAATTTTTCAATGCATATTTCCAGCAAATAAATTTTCAAATATTGGAAATTTATTTTCCCTTTTTTGAAATTTCTCAAATCATTTTTTGAATTTAGCGGTTATGATATTATTTTTCAAAAACGAACAAAATCAGGTTTTAGATTGATCGGGCGTCAATAATATGAATATCTGGAAACGCATAATATTAGGATTTATAGCTGTAATTGCAGTTATGATAATTGTTGAAACCAATGCCTTGTTGAACAACATTGAAATCATCAATCGTGTTGACGATTTGGAAAATTCAAAACGTATTGAGTTGACACAATCAAATAAATTGGCTTATGGATTACAGCGGATTAAGTCTAATATCAGAGAATTATTCATGGAAATTCAACATCAGGAAAGACCGGATGAAATAAACTACGCAACCGAACAGGTAAATCTGTTTCTTCCTGAACTGGATTCAGCTTTGGAGGCCATGTATAAAGCTACAGAATTGGGCTACTCACGTTCGGAAGATGAAGGAGATAAAGAACGTGAACTGGAGGAACTTCTATTACTCGATTCACTTAACGTAATGACAACAGAATTTACATCAGAAGTGGAAACAACAATAGATTTGGTGAAAAAAGGAGAGATTAAGGAAGCAGAAGAACATTTTGAAAATATACTGGAACCTCTTTCAAGGCAAATTCAAAATGTTATTTCTGATATTGTAAGCGATGCCGAAGAAGAAGTATCATGGGCTATGAATAATTTAAATTTGAAAGTAGATAAGGCTATAAAGCTTGGAATTTATCTAACAATACTCAGTATTTTTTTATCACTTGCTATTGGATTATATATTTCACGTTCAATTTCTAAACCTCTTCACAAACTCATATTGGGAACCAAAGAAATTGAAAATGGAAATCTCGAATATAATGTAACTATTGATTCAAAGGGTGAGTTGCAGTTATTGGCCAATTCTTTTAACAATATGGTTAATGAACTAAGAACCAGAATAGAAGCAATTAATAAGTTAAATTTAGAATTAGAAGAATCAAACCAGACAAAAGACAAATATTTTTCAATCATTGCGCACGATCTAAAAAATCCTTTTAATGTTATTCTTGGTTTTACCGATTTACTGGTTGACCATTACCATGAATTTGATGAAGAAAAACGAAGACAAATAATCGGAGAACTTCATAAATCATCGAAGGTTATTTATGACTTGCTCGAAAATCTTTTAAACTGGTCACGTTCGCAAAGTGGAAAAATTGATTTGTACCCTAAAGATCTGAATTTATATACAATAATTGAAAACAGTATTATTTCCCACAAAAGCAACGCTGACAACAAACAAATTTTCATAATAAATAAAATACCGGAAAATATAAGCGTATTTGCCGACGAATTTACAATGAATGTTGTCATCAATAATATTTTAAACAACGCCATAAAGTTTACGCCAAAGGGAGGTCAGGTTACCATCTCAACAGCCCAAAACGGCAACAATACTGAATTAAGTATAAAGGATACCGGTATAGGAATGAAGCAGGAAACTATTAATAAACTTTTTTTATCGAAAAATATTACATCAACTCCTGGAACTGAAAATGAACAGGGAACAGGGCTCGGCCTTGTAATAATTAAAGATTTTATTGAAAAAAATAACGGGACACTTACTATTAAAAGTGAACCTAAAAAAGGAACTGAATTTTTAATAAACCTGACTGAATCAGGCATCTAGGCATTCAAATGAGAACCAGCTTTTTTTGAAACAATGCCATGAGTAAGCAATAATTTTGATCTAATCAATTTGTTGCCAGGTTAAGCTGCCCTTCTACCCTTTTACGGACCACATCAAAATTACGTTTGTATTCAATAACCGAAACACCCTGATTCATATAACCGCCAAATTGAGAGACTTTTTCAAAATGATAGTTTCCCTGTATCAAATCTACCTGCAAATAAGGTAAACAATCACGGAAATCTTTCCCGTAATATTTTAATGCATTCAGGAAATAGAGAGCTACATCATAGCCCTGCATTCCAAAATCACCGGGTTCAGTATAAAAATTTGATTTAAATTTTTCAATAAAATTAATAGTTGATGGCTTTTTATAATCTGCCCAATATGGTGAAATATATTCAAGCTTGAGATTATGAAAATAATCTAGCTGAATACTTTCATATCCGGGAAAACGACTTGTCCCGATGAGTGTTATTGAATATTCATCGGCCAGATTATTAATGTTTGAAATACCTATACTTAATTCCCCTTCTGCTGATGAAGGTATGAAAATCACGTTTTCTTTTTCACGAGAGAGAATACGACGCAAACCAAAGGGGCCATCGTGTTCAAAATCATAAATTCTAAAGTTCACACCTGAAGCACTCCCCATATAACCAGAGTTGTAGAACTTTTCCTGAATCAGGTTAACCAGCTTTCCATTTTCTGTTCCGGTATAATTACTGGTTCGGAATATTATAAAATTACTGTTAAAATATTCTTCTGAAATCAGTTCTGCTGTTTTAACCGCTAAATAATCACGGTCGGGATTCACCTGGTAATAATATGGATTTTGTTTCACAACATTTGATTGTGCCGAAAGAGGTGAAACAACAGGTATGCGATTTTTTGCTGCAAGAGCAGCTACATCAGCCTGGACATTTGGATATACAGGCCCAATAATTAAATCGTTCTCGAGAAAATCATCAGAATATATGGCCTTTCGCACTGAATCTGCATTTTGCTGGGTATCAAACACTTTAAGCTGAATGTTCATTCCTGTTCTCTGCATTGAATCAATAGCCAGCAAAAACACCTTCATAAAACTGCACAAATTTTTCACTTCCTCTATAAAATCCAATAAACATATCTTCCTTTTCAACCTCTTCTACAGTTGTGTCCAAAGCATTATCTATTTCAACCAAAGGTTCCTGTTCCAAATCAGCCTCCAAACTATCAGTTTCGGGCAGAATAATAATTTTGTTTAATGTATCATTTGCTTCCATAAAAAGAGGCAAAAACAAGGCAACCTGATAGGTCTCAAATGAATTCCAGGCTGACAGCTGTGGTTTACATGATTCCGGAACAGTAACAGGTGTTTCAGATCGGACTTCTATATCGTAATAATCCGGCAAAAGCGGTTCAGCTGATTTTTCATTTTCTCCGACAGGATTTAATTTGGTCAAAATTGATTTCTCTTCAATTGTTTCTGCTATCTCCGGCTCAGGTATTTTGGGAATCAGGATTGTCTCACCACGAAGTAAATTCCTTGTTTCAAGTACCGGATTATATTTTTTAATATCCGGTATTTTAATATTGTACTTCATCGATAAGCCATATAAAGTCTCTCCTCGTTCAACCTCATGTTGAATAAATGCATTTTCATTTACCGGTTCAACTTTAATTGGTTCAACATCATTTACCGGGACTTTTAGCACAGCACCGGCTGGAAATCCATCTGCTAAAAAAGGATTTAATGCCCTGAGCTCACTTTCACTGACATTGTATTTCTGAGTCATTCCCCAAAGCGTTTCACCCGATTCAATAATGTGTTCAAAATAATTTGCTACTTCATCATTTGAAGATAAAGTTGTATTAACAACATTTGTTTTTTTCGGTAAAAACAGAATTGAACCTGCTTTCAAATCAATTGCGCCAGGATTATATTGCGAAATCTCATCCTCAGTTAAATTATATCGTCTTGAAATGGAATAAAGTGTTTCTCCAGATATAACAGTATGTTCTATAAGTTCATTCTCGCCTTGTTCATCCGACGCAGTTTCACTCACCAATTTTTCATTTTCAATTTTTTCCCATACCGGTATTCGGACTTCAGTTCCCCGTCTAAACTTTCTAACTTCCGGATTATAAGCATATAATTCTTCAACAGTAATATCATAATTTTTTGCAATAAAATAAGGAGTTTCGCTTCTCGATTCTATTTTATGAATTTTGTATCCGGTCGGGTCTCCCTTTTTAAATACAGGCTCAGCTTCGAAGGTTATATTTTCATTGTAGGGTATCTTCAGTATTTCGCCAATCTTTAGACCTTCCCTGATATTAGGGTTGTCCTGAACTAATGTTTCACTATCAACTTCAAAACGCTGAGATATCGAAAATATGGTTTCTCCGGTACGTACCTGGTGAAGAATATATTTTTCCCCGCTAATAACAACTACTTCATTTTCTTTTAATTGTTGTGCGTTTGTATGCTGCGAAAAAAACAGAAAAACAGAGATTAAAACTACTATCTGAAAAATCTTCATTAACTATCGGATTTAATAAATTGGCTCAAATTTAATAATTATTGATCAACGTTAGTTTTTAAACGTTTCAATTTGAATTTAATTTTATTTAAATGCTATCATCGTTAAATTATTCAGTTGTTGTTAAGAAGCTGTTCTTTTTACAAATTATTTCAAAAACTTTACATTGTAATTTTTACTTTTGTTGATTAACATGGATGTTCATTATAAAAAAATATAGATGCAGGAAAAAATATTAATTCTTGATTTTGGCTCGCAATATACGCAGCTTATCGGACGGAAAATTCGTGAATTGAATGTATATTGTGAAATACATCCATATAACCATTATCCTGAAATAGATAAAAGCGTAAAAGGAGTTGTGCTTTCGGGAAGTCCGTATTCTGTAAGGGATGAAAATGCCCCGCGACCCGATTTGTCAGAAATTAAAGGGAAATTACCCGTTCTGGGAGTTTGTTATGGTGCTCAATATATGGCTCATTTTTTTGGCGGAGAGGTTGCACCATCTGACTCCCGGGAATACGGCAGGGCAAATCTGGGTTTTATAGATCACGACAGCGAACTTTTTAAAGATATTTCTCTGCACACACAGGTTTGGATGTCGCACGGCGATACAATAGTTAAACTTCCTAAAAACTACAAGGTAATTGCTTCAACAGAAGACGTAAATTACGCAGCATACAAGATCTACGATGAAAAAACTTATGCCATTCAGTTTCATCCCGAAGTTTATCATACCACAGAAGGGAAACAACTTCTGCAAAATTTTGTTACCAATATCTGTAAATGTCAGCAGAACTGGACTCCCGATTCATTTATCGAAACTACTGTTACTGAACTTAAAGCTCAACTTGGAAATGACAAAGTTGTTCTTGGATTATCGGGAGGCGTAGACTCATCTGTTGCCGGAGTTCTTTTAAACAAGGCAATTGGAGATAATCTGACCTGTATTTTTGTTGACAACGGTTTGCTTCGGAAAAATGAATTTGAAGATGTTTTGCATTCCTATAAAGATATGGGATTGAATGTAATTGGTGTAGATGCAAAACAAAAATTTTGGGATGATTTAGCCGGAATTTCCGAACCTGAACAAAAGAGAAAGGTTATTGGACGAAACTTTATAGAAGTTTTTGATGTAGAAGCACATAAAATAAAAAATGTGAAGTGGCTGGCGCAGGGTACAATTTATCCTGATGTTATTGAATCGGTTTCTGTTAATGGTCCGTCGGCAACCATAAAATCTCATCACAATGTCGGCGGCCTGCCGGAGAAAATGAACCTGAAAGTCGTGGAACCTCTTCGTTTACTTTTTAAAGATGAAGTAAGACGTGTTGGAAAATCGTTGGGAATAAAGCAGGAATTACTTGGGCGCCATCCGTTTCCCGGACCAGGTTTGGGAATTCGTATTTTGGGAGATGTTTCACCCGAAAAAGTTAGAATGCTCCAGGAGGCTGATTCAATTTTTATTAACGGATTAAAAAGCTGGGGATTATATGACAAAGTTTGGCAGGCAGCAGTAATTTTGTTACCGGTTCAGTCAGTTGGTGTTATGGGAGACGAAAGAACCTATGAAAATACAGTTGCTTTGCGTGCCGTAACCTCAACCGACGGGATGACAGCAGACTGGGTGCATCTACCATATGATTTTCTGGCAAAAATGTCAAACGAAATAATTAATAAGGTCAGGGGAATAAATAGGGTTGTCTACGATATTAGTTCAAAGCCTCCGGCAACAATTGAATGGGAATAATTGTTGCTGTAATGAATGATAACTATTCTGATAATATATTGGAAAAAAAAGAGTTAGATTTAAAGTGAGGATTTTTATTTATTAATTTAAAAGAGTTGCCATGCAAAAAAAAGTTAGATATTCTGCAAGCATAATCATCATCTTGTTTGTTGCATTTTTAACCTCTCTACCTTCAAATGTTGAAGCACAAAGACAAATGAACGATGTTCAGCAAAACCAGATGAAATTTGGTCGTTTGTTGCGTTTAGTTGATAGCTATTATGTAGACTCAACAAATATTGAAGAACTAACAGAAAAGGCAATCGTCAATATGTTGAGTGAACTGGATCCTCATTCAGTCTATATCTCCAGAGAAGAAGTGGAAAAAATGAATGAACCTCTGCAGGGAAATTTTGAAGGAATAGGAATATCATTCAACATATATAAAGACACTTTACTTGTTACAAATACAATCCCTGAAGGCCCCTCTGAAAAAGTTGGATTAAAAGCCGGTGACAGAATTATTGAAGTAGAACATGAGAATATTGCCGGAATTGGCATTAAGAATAGCGACGTTTATGATTATCTGAGAGGGAAAAAGGGATCAAGTGTCGAGTTACAGGTACTCCGTAAACCCAAAAATGAATTGCTGGATTTTACAATCATACGAGATAAAATTCCTATTTACAGTCTTGACGCATCATATATGCTTGATGAATCTACAGGATATATTAAATTAAACAAATTTTCTGCTACAACAACAGAAGAGTTTGATGAGGCAATGGAAAAGTTACGCTCACAAAATATGCAAAATCTGGTTTTGGATCTGCGCGGAAATGGTGGCGGTTACCTAAAAACGGCTATAGAAATATCCGACCAGTTTTTAAAAAATAATAAAATGGTAGTTTTCACTGAAGGAGAAAATGAACCAAAACGTGAATACAAGGCTACATCAATAGGGACATTTGAAGAAGGAAAACTTGTTGTTTTGGTTGATGAATCAACAGCATCAGCCAGTGAAATTGTATCGGGAGCTGTACAGGATTGGGATCGTGGAATAATAATTGGGCGACGTTCCTTTGGAAAGGGACTTGTTCAGAAACCATTTTATCTGACTGATGGCTCTATGGTGCGCTTAACCACTGCACATTATTATACGCCAAGCGGGAGATGCATACAAAAACCTTATGAAAACGGTGTTGATGAATATCGTCTTGAATCTCAAAATATCAGATTAACTAATGGAGAATTGTTTAGTGCTGACAGTATAGCAGTTAACGATTCTCTGGAATATAAAACGCTGGTAAACGGTCGCCCTGTTTTTGGGGGTGGCGGCATAATACCTGATATTTTCGTACCTATGGATACTTCGTCCAATTATCGTTATTTCAACCAACTGAGAAGGAATAACATCGTTAATAATTTTGTTGTAGATTATATTGACAATAATCGTCAAGATTTGACAGGGAATTACCAGGATTTTGAATCGTTTAATAACGAATTTGAGGTGAATAATGAAATGATTCAACAAATAGTTGAAAACGGCGAAAAAGAAGGAATAGAAAAGGACGAAGAAAGTCTGCAATTCACTTTAGATGAAATGAAAAAAGAAATCAAGGCTTTAATAGCTCGTGATTTATTTGAAAGAGGCGATTTCTATCGCATTTATTACAATGACGATGAAGGTATTTTAAAAGCTCTGGAAGTAATTAGAAACCAAAACGAATACAACAACCTGCTTGTTTCAAAAGATTTATAGAATATGTCCGAGATATTCCAGGAATGGCTCTTAGACAACAAAATAGAAATACTGGGGGCCTTTCTTGGTATTTTATATATTGTATTTTCCATTAGGCAAAACGTTTTAACCTGGCCGACCGGTCTGGCAACCTCTGTTTTATACGTAATAGTATTTTTCCAGTCAAAATTCTATGCTGATATGGGGTTGCAGGTATATTACGTCATTATAAGTTTGTACGGTTGGTATTATTGGCTAAAAGGAGCTAAAAACAATGAAAAAAAAGGTGTCCGGGTAAGAAAAACATCACTTCGACTGTGGCTAAAATTATCCTTAACTACAATCATTATTTATGTAGTAATTTTATTAGTACTGATTAATTTTACCGACTCTGATGTTCCATACATGGACTCAATGACAACCGCATTTAGTATTGTTGCAACATGGATGCTGGCAAGAAAATATATTGAACATTGGCTGATATGGATTTTTGTTGATTTATTTTCCTCAGGATTATACGTCTATAAAAATCTTTGGGCGACAGCCATTCTTTTTATAATATATACCATTATGGCTGCTGTAGGCTATTATCAATGGGAAAAAGATTTAATTATTCAGAATGATGAGTAGTGCACCTAAAATCATTGTAATTACCGGCGCAGAATCAACAGGAAAAAGCGTTTTGACCGAAGCCTTAGCAAAATATTATAATGTTCCGTTCATACCTGAAATTGCCCGTGATTATATCGAAAATCTGGATAGAAAATACAACTATCCGGACGTTGAGACAATTGCCAGAAAACAAATTGATTTATTAAATCAACTTTCAAATTCGGGTATTCCATATCTTTTTATCGATACCTGGCTAATTATTACAAAAATTTGGTTTGAGTTTGTTTTTCACAAAATTCCGGATTGGCTGGAAACTGAAATTCTAAACACAAAGATTGACCTCTTCCTGGTTTGTAATATAGATTTGCCATGGGTACCTGATCCAGTTCGTGAAAACGGAGGTCAGAAAAGGGAGCTTCTTCATTACAAATATATTGAAGAGATAGAAAAGTATAATTTTAAGTATCAAATTGTATCAGGTCAGAATGAAAAAAGGTTAAACAATGCAATAAATTATTTAAAATTTTTGTGAAATATTAAAAACTATGCCCACATCTGGATGTTTTAAAAATGAATGATGTAATTTTAAATTCTGAAATTCCAAGAAATATTCAATATGACGACAAAAGAATTAGAGTCAAAAATAAATAATACAATAAAAAAACTGAGTGATCCCATTTCTTATGATAAGGTTTGTCATGAACACAGATTGGGTGAACCACTTCCGTCAAAAATATCTTTAAGTAAAGTAATAGAAATGGTTCGTGAGATACTGTTCCCGGGATATTTTGGGAATACTTCTTTGCGACCCAATACCGTTACGCACTACATGGGTGTTTATATCGATGAACTTTATGAGTTACTAAGCAGGGAAATATTAGCTGGAATGTGTTTTGAATGCATAGATGAAAAAGCAAATAAAGTTGAAAAACATTCAGGCAGTGCAAAAAATATTGCGATGGAATTTATTGAGTATTTACCTGAATTAAGACGAAAACTTGTTTTAGATGTTGAAGCCACCTTTTTGAACGATCCCGCTGCTCGAAACCAGGGAGAAGTAATTTTTTGTTACCCTGCGATCAGGGCAATTACAAACTACAGAATGGCCCATAAATTACTTGATCTTAATGTACCGTTAATCCCTCGTTTTATTTCGGAAATGGCGCACAGTGAAACCGGTATTGATATCCATCCAAGGGCACAAATAGGTGAGTCATTTACGATAGACCATGGGACTGGGGTTGTTATAGGCTCAACTTGTATATTGGGAAATAATGTAAAGATATACCAAGGAGTAACACTGGGAGCCAAAAGCTTTCCTCTTGATGATAACGGTAATCCTATAAAAGGAATACCTCGCCACCCAATTGTTGAGGATGATGTGGTTATTTATGCCGGTGCTACCATATTAGGTAGAGTAACCATTGGTAAAGGATCTGTAATAGGAGGAAATGTTTGGGTAACCAGAGATCTGCCTCCTGATTCTAAAGTTATACAGTCGCGTCCCAGGGAAACAACATTTACCGACGGAGCCGGAATCTAATCAAATTAAAAACATTGAAATACTACAAATTAATAGCGAAGACCTTTGAAGGTCTGGAAAATGTCTTGGCCAAAGAGATAGAAGAAATCGGAGGCAAAAATATCAGACTTGGCAGACGAGCAGTATATTATGAAGGAGACATTGAAATAATATATAGATCCAATTACTTCTTAAGAACTGCCTTAGGAATTTTAAAAGAAATTGATTTTTTCCAATTTAAAGATGTGGATCAATTTTATCTGCATTGTAAAAAAGTAAAATGGGATAAATATTTTTCTAACGATCAAAGTTTTGTTATTAATAGCACTGTAGTAAATTCAAGAGATTTTAAAAATTCAATGTTTACCTCTTTAAAAATTAAAGATGCTATAGCTGACTATTTCAGAGAAAAAACAGGCAAACGACCAAACGTTGATACAAAACAACCAGATATTTATATTAACGCCCATATTAACAAAAATTCCTGCACTATTTCGCTAGACAGCTCAGGAGAGTCTTTACATAAAAGAGGATACAGAATAAAGCAGGGAGAAGCGCCGTTAAACGAAGTTTTGGCAGCCGGTATGATTTTACTTACAGGATGGAAAGGAAATTCTGATTTTATTGATCCAATGTGTGGCTCAGGAACATTGCCAATCGAAGCTGCTTTTATTGCTCAGAATATTCCAGCCGGTAAATTCAGAAAAAATTACGCTTTTCAAAATTGGGCGAATTATAATGAAGAGCTATTTTTAGATATTAAAGAATCTAAAATAAAAAGGGAATTTACTCATAAAATTTTTGCTTCAGATATTTCGGGAAATAATTTATTAAACGCACAAACTAATGCAAGGAGAGCATTGGTATTTGGCAAAATAGAATTTAAAGTATCAGATTTAAAGAACTTGCAAATAGATTTTTCAGAAAATGCATTAATAATAATTAATCCTCCCTATGGAGAACGCATGAATTCTGTAAATATAGATAATTTGTATGCAATGATTGGGGAACGTCTCAAACATCAATTTACCGATTGTATAGCATGGATTTTAAGTGCATCAACAAATGGAATAAAACAGATTGGCCTTAAACCATCAAAAAAGTTAAAGCTGTTTAATGGTTCTTTGTTATGCAATTATAACAAATACCAACTATTCAGTGGCAAATATTCCGAACTTTAGTAATATATGAATTTTATTCAGAGATGAATATCTCTAAACTTTACTTTAATAATAATAAGTCTTATTTATGGTAATTCAGGAACAATGTCAATTGGGCGAACTCTTGGTCTTGTATCTTCACCACCACGAACTTGTAACATTTCTTCTTCTTTTAATAATTCAAATCCCTGAAAATTTTCTGTAGAGTTATCAATCATCTTTTTCATCGTAAATAAATAAATTCGTTAAACTTGAAAATCACACATTCTATATAAATATTCTGATATTGATAAAAAGGTAACCCCCGAATTGGAAAAAATTTTTATTTCAGTTAATTTGGCGACATATATTACAGCTCTACATTGATGAAAAAATCAATTATATTACTCATAATCTTTATCTTAAGTTTTCAACAAAAAAACTTATTTGGAAATGATTTAAATAACAAACAGGATAGTATTCAGGCAATAAATTATTACTTAGCCGGAGCAAATTTAATCAACAATAGCTTATATGCGGAATCACTTGATTCGTTGTTGGTTTCTTTAGATTATGCTAAAAAATTCTATGGAGAAGATAGCTATTTATTAGCTGGTTATTATTATTTAATAGCAGTCAGTTACAGAAATATTGGGATGCTTGATGAGTCTATTGACTTTTCTTTAAAATCCGAAGAATATTATATTAAAGGATATGGTGATAATTATATTCGATTAGCCAGTTTGTATAATAATCTTGGAAATGCATATAGTCAAAAACTTAATTACAGGGAAGCCTTAAGATTTTTCCAGCAAGGAGTAAACATATATACGAATCAAGAAACACCTGACATTTATGGAATTACAAATATTACTTTTAATATCGCAAGAGTTTATTATCAAATGTTTGAGTATAACGAAGCAATTAATATTATTCAAAATAATATTGATAATGTAGATGAGTACACTCAAATAAGTTATCTAGAATTACTTGGTGCCATATACCAGGAAACAAATGAATTCGAAAAAGCAGGAGAAGTCTATGAAAAGATAATTCAACACGCCAAAAATTATTATTCTGAAAAAGGAATGGGGTTAGCAGTCGAATATATAAATTACGCACTTTTCCTTAACAATATTAATGAATTTGATGAAGCAATTAATACATTAGAAGATGCATACTCCATCATAAGTATTACTGAAAAAGAAAAAGGACAAAATTTATCTGAATATTACAAAATTTACGCTACGATTTATGAAGACAAGAATGTTAAATCAACAAATATAAATGAATTTAAAAACCAAAAATATCAAAATTATCTCAAAGCCATTAGTTATTTAAAAAAGTCACTCGAAGCGCTTGGCTTTCCTCTAAATAAATTACTAATTGACAAGAACGAAGAAATTAACAATGTTTCCATTCTTGCATGTATAGAACTCTTAAAAAAGATAGCTGATGATTATATAGAGATAGCATTGATTTTTGAAGGGAATGAAATTGAAAAACACAAAACTAATCTTTTTCAATCTATTGATTTTTATGAAGTTACAAGCAATCTGCTCCAAAAAACAAAAAAGGAATTTACCGATGACGAAAGTAAAATATTATTGGCGGGATTAGAACAGTCTACATATATAAGATTGATACAAGCCTCATATAAGGCACATAAATTGGATGACTCTGAAGAATATATTGAAAAAGCCTTTCAAAATGCTGAATTACTAAAATCAGGCAGCCTTTTTGACAAATTATCGAACGACGAGGCAGTGAACTTGAGTTTTATTCCCGATAGTTTACTGGAAAAAGAACAAAAAATAAATTCAAGTATAACTTCTTACAACGAATTAAAATATTATGAGGAATTGGAGGAAAATCCTGATTCCAAAGAGATTGCACGTCTTGACTCAATACTTTTTAAATTAGTAAATCAACGAAATGAATTAAACAGCTATCTTGAAAGTAATTATAGTCAATATTACAATCTAAAATATTCAGACAATTCTCTAAAAATCAGAGAAATACAAAACAATCTAAAATCAGATGAAATACTTTTTGAATACGTTTTAAATGAAACCGATACCATAACAGAATTATATACATTTTTGATTTCAGATAGTGAAATTCAGTTTGATCGTAAAGAATTCACACAAAAATTCTCAGAAAATATAGATTACATGTTTTCCTTTATGTCAAACTCCAGCTATATGTTTACAAAAAATGAAGACTCTAAAAAATTCTGTTTTGTTTCCAATTCTCTTTATCAAAAGTTAATAGGTCCTTATAAAAATAAAATCTACGAGAAAAATTTGATAATTATACCTGATGGTAAATTAAGTTATATAGCTTTTGATGCGCTTTTAACTGAATTACCTGATACTACAAATACGATTCAGTTTAACAAACTAAATTATCTTATAAAGTCAAACCGTGTAAACTATTCATATTCAGCAAATTTGCTTTACAATACAAAAAATAGTAAAAGAAATGCATCAAAAGGTATTTTAGCATTTGCCCCTGAGTATGATGCTGATTCAATAACAATTGGTAAGGAAACTTATAGTCTGCGACCACTTTTAGGGACACAAAAAGAAGTAGATCTAATCGCTTCTGAGATTAAAAGTGAGGTTTACAAAGGTCAGGATGCAACTGAATTAAAATTCAGGGAAGAATGTGAAAAATTTGATATGTTGCATCTGGCAATGCACGCATTTATTAATGACTCACTTCCATCTTTATCACAATTTGCATTTACTCAAACTAAAGATAACGAACTGATTTCTGATGGTCTTTTGAGTGTTGCCGACATTTATAACTTAAAATTAAACGCCCGACTTTCTGTATTAAGTGCCTGTAATACAGGGAGTGGTCAGTTAAAAAAAGGAGAAGGAGTAATAAGTTTGGCTCGTGGATTTCTATATGCTGGTTGTCCGGCTATCGTTATGACTTTATGGGAAGTTGAGGATAACTCTGGAACTAAAATAATGAGTTCGTTTTATAAATTTTTGAAAAAAGGTAAAACCAAAGACGAGGCTTTACGACTTGCGAAATTAGAATATTTGGAAAATGCAAATTCAAGACTTGCTCATCCTCACTATTGGTTAGGTTATGTAAGTATTGGAAATAACGCTCCATTATTCAGAAGCTACGATTTTTATTTCTTTGGGCTACTTCTTCTTACTATTCTCGGAGTTATTGCTGAACAAATTACACGAATAAGAAAAGCCCGCAAAAAGCGAGCTTTATGATAGATTGATTACACAGAATACTTAAAATAATCTTTTTATAATACTAATTTTTTGTTAATAATTACAAGTAATTATCTCTTTTTCAAGTTAAAACGAATTTGTGATTATGTGTGTGATTTTCAATTTTCGTTTAACCTATTTTTTTTACTGACAATTAGAACTTTTTAGAATGTGTGTGATTTCAAGTTTAAATCCTCAGTATTTTATTTCAATGAAAATGTTTGAATTTTTTTAGAATGTGTGTGATTTACAAATTCAAACAAATTTATTTATTTACTACTTAATTGAATATTTTAATCTTCTTAGAATTGCTTTAGCATCCTTCTTATAAAAACTATTTTTATCTATTATAGCTGTTAATTGTACCTTTGCCTTATCTATCTCTCCAAGTTTAATGAAACAAAGTGCTTTATTCCATTCTGCTTCTTCTATAAATAAATTGTTTGCGTGATTGATGACCTGGTTAAATTCAGGGATAGCCTCTTCATATTTATTTAAATTCTGTAAACTGGCACCTTTATAAAAATGGAAGGCATATTTTTCTGTTTCAGTTTCCAGAGCTTTGTCATAAATTTCAAGTGCCTTTTCGAATTCATTATTCATGAAATAAAAATTAGCCTCACTTAAATAGTCCACTTCATTAGAAATTGAACGTTCAGGAGACCATTGTGGTGATTTGTAGAACGAATCGTAAGTTTTGTCCAACGAATTGAAACTGATATTTAAGACACCTGATAGACCCAATAATAGAACCATTACAGCCGCATACTTTTTCAGGTTTTTCGCCAGATTTAATTTTGTTTCCGGTATGATTGATTTTACTTCGGTATTTTCCGCATTTTCACGAGCTTTCATTAATTCATCACGCAGTGCAAGAACATCTTTTTCACCAATTGCTTCATTGACATTTCTTCGCATATTAACTTCAGTCATTAAATCTGTATTCTCACCAAGCTCAGCAAGAAATTCATCCAACGACTTACCCGCTAACTCGCCATCAATATATTTTTCAATTTCTTTTTCACTTACATTCCAAGAGGTTTCAGTCTCTATAATATGGCTCAACTGATTACGTAATGTTAGAATATCATCTTCTAATAAAGCACTTTCCATTTCCCTATGAAGCTGAACTTCTTCTTTAAGTGCCCTGTTTTGTTGCAATTCACGCTCGAACTCCTCAAGTTTTTCACCTTCTAAATCTCCGTTTATGTAACTATCAATATCTTCAGTAGAATATTGCGGTTTTACAGATTTAGCCACTTGAGACAAAGTTTCTCTTAAGTTCATTATATCTTGCTCGAGAACAGCATCTTCCAATCCTTCAAGCTCTTCTAAATCAAAATCTTCAAAAGAATCCTCAATTTCTTCTGTTTTATGTTTTGAATTCTGTTCCCTGTAAAACTCATGTACATTTTCATTGGAATTCATTTCGTGTTGGTACACGTGTACTTTTGGAAGCGAATCATAGAAGTTAATTAATTCCTCTGGTGAGATATTTTCGCTTATCTCCTCAATATTCGCAAATTCATCCAACAATTCGAACGCCCCGTAAGTACTTTTTCCTGATTTTTGTTCTTGAGAAATGGTTTGGAGTTTGTCTCGGAGGTTTACTATGTCTTTTTCGCTAATTGCCAGGTTAATTTCCTGGTGTAATTTGAATTCGTCCCTTAATTCAATGTTGCTTTTAAGTTCTGCTTCAAATTCTTTTCTTTCGGTTTCATTTAATTGCTCGTGGCAATAATTTTCAATCCATTCAAAAAATTCTGCTTTAGGTATCATCTTCAAGTATTTTTTTGTATTCTGTATCTTGCTTTATTCTATTAATCAATAATTCTTTACATTTATATTTTCTGGTTTTCGCATATTTTTCTCCTTTATAGCCCATTATTTTAGCTATTTCCTTTAACGGCACTTTATCGAAGAAAAGTTGCAATAACTTCTGACAATCTGAACCAAGTGTCTTAAAATGTTTCTGATACAAACTGTATCTTTCATTTTTATCCACCAAATCAACCAAATTTTCATCGTATAAATCTTCCTGATATGGTAGACTGTCATTTAATTTTTCTTTTTCAATCCGACGTTTTTCCAGTTGTTTTAACCACAAAAATCTACAGACCGAAAATAAATAACCATGAAAAGAACTCTTTGCGAAAATTAAATCGTTTTCCTTTAATTTTCTGTAGATAACAATTATAGCTTCCTGAAATACATCATTAGCATCATCCTCGCTACCTTGATTCTTCTTAATAAAAAAACTTACTTTGTAATAATACTCCTTATAAATGTATTGTAAGATCAGGTTATCATGTCTCAAAATACCTTTTAGGATTTGCTCATCACTATAATTTCTCATCTTCTATATATATAATTCCGTTTTCGATAAAAAGGTAACCCCCCGTTTTTAATATTTCTTTAAAATGTTGTTAACACTTTAGCAATAAAGGGAGTAAATAATCTCATAAACAACACCTTACATTTAATTGCGTAAATGTACAAATCTAATTATGAATAATAAAAAAATAGGATTAAAATTTTGATTTTTAGGCACAAAAACAAAAAGGCTGGTTCAATAACCAGCCTTTCCTCATTAAACTAACTAACCTAACTAAACCTAAACTTATGAAAATAAACGTGTCACAAATATAATTGCAGAATTTAGAGTACACAACTTAATTCTGTTAAATCATGTTAAAGATTATATTAATTTAACATGAATTTCTATTGTGCCACAAATGTATACTGTATCGTACCTTTCTGAATATCAGGGGCTTTAATATCTGTATTAAATATTGTTCTTAATGCTGCAACCTCTGCATAGGTGTAAATCTGCTCATCACGAATACTACTATTTTTACGGACTGAAGCTTCAACTACATTCCCATTCCTATTTACCGAAATATCAACAATAACAGTACCGCCTCCCTGCGCTAAATATACCGGAACAGGCAAACTAATATGATATCTGTTTTCCAAATAATAAACAATATTACTTTCACCAGTATAAATTACATTCTTAATTGAATCGGGGTCCATTCCTTCTGTTGTTTCTACTGGCATTTTTATATCTTCAAGTTTAACACTTTCTTTCGAAAGCTGATTTCTAACGTCTGAAACCAGTTGTCTGGCAGCTTCAACTTCGTTGAGATACTCTTCGTCGAAAAATTCTTCAGATGTTGATAATCTGTTTGATGCCCTGTTGGTTCTTTGATTTTGATTGATTGAACTCTGTGAAGATGGTTCAGTTGGTAATTCCTCTTGTGGTTCAACTTCTTCTTCAACAATCTCGTCCTGTTCCTGAATTATTTCAGGAAATTCAATAATTATTTCTTCTTCTTTAACATTTCCTTTCATATCAATATCAGCTAGCAAAAAAGATGAAACAAGCAAAATATGGAAAACGAGAGTTCCCATGACCCCGTAAATGTTACGCCGATAAAAATCTCCAAATTTGCTCATAAAACAAAAGTATAAAATAACCTCTAATTCCTTAACGCGAATTATGCCTCTATATTTAGTATTTGAAATCCTAAAACTTAAAATGAAAATAATCGTGTTTGTAGTAAATTTTTACTAACGTTGATAATACAGTATCATTATTAAACATAACAATTAATTTTTATAATACTTTGTTAAGATTCATTTTCAAACAGATAATATTTAACAGTTTTTAACACACTGCTCGTCAACAGTTTCAACTTCAGACCCGATTTTTGCAATTGATAATAAAATGAAATTTATGTGCCGGATTATTTACAAATATTATTGTATTTTAATGCACGAATGAGTCGATGCCTAAAAATATCATGTTTTCTTACTATCATTTTTCTGTTAGGCTTTAAACCGGAAACCAGAGCACAAAAAAATGAATCGGACACACTTGGATCAACTATTTTACCTGAAGAAAGATATAATCAATTCTATGACAGTTTAAGGTATAAAGCCAGTCAAAATACTTTAACTAAATTTTTCTACGATTTTTTTATTTCTCCTCCCCGCCCGTATGTGGACAAAAAAACTATGGCTCTTGAATACTATAGCAGGATGGAAGGAAAAACAATTTCAGAGATTGATATTACTGCTCTCGACGTATTTGGCCCCAGCTTGGAGGATACAACACGAAAAGCCCAAAGTGGAATTGAACGCATAGCAAATGAACTTCATACGAAATCAAATCTGAATACAATTAGAAAATTGCTCATGTTTAATGTAGGGGATGCTGTTGATGCGGAAAAACTATACGAAAATGAACGTATTATCAGAGCACTGCCCTATATAAGAGATGTTCGGTTTGTTTTGGAACAAGACTCCTTAAACACAGAATTTGTTAATATTCATGTGATTACAAAAGACAGGTTTTCACTTGGAGTTTCAGGCGATGTAAACGGCACAAATTCGGCAGCTTTGGAATTATATAATCAAAATATATTTGGGGTAGGACATGAAATCTCACTGCGTTTTGTAGGTCACCTGCACGAACAGCCTTACACAGGTCTTGAGACTTTTTACTCAATTAACAATATAAAGGGTAAATTCATTGATTTATCAGCGGGTTATATGAACACTTATCTTAAAGAAGGATTCTCACTTGTTATGAAGAAACCTTTTGTTACTCCCTCAATGAAATGGGGTTATGGTGCATCAGCCTTACGTATGTATCGTACAAATCGTATCTTTGATAACGACCCCTTAATTTCTGAAGAACCATTGAATTTCTCTTTTTTCAATGCCTGGGCGGGTCGAAGTTTTCAAATCAATCAAAATAATTACAACAATTCACAAGTGGTACTATCAGCGGCAGTTAACAACCGCACTTATCATGAAAGACCAAACGTATCGTTAGCCGAAAATCAGTTTTTTTCTAACAGTACATTTTATTTAACCGGCATTACTTTTACCCAGCGAAGATATATTCAGGACCAGTTAATTTATAGTTACGGTATAGTTGAAGACATTCCGGAAGGATTTAAAAACGAGATTGTTTACGGGTATGATGCTAACGAATTTGGTGATAGGCATTACGTTCACCTTTATCTCTCGAATGGAAATTTGTTAATAAGAAGAAGAGGCTATTTATTTATGTCAGCTGGTATTGGAGGATATTACAAAAAATCACAATTTGAACAGGGGCAAATTCAGGCAAGTATGAATTTTATTTCACGACAAATAAATGCCGGTCGAAAAAGATTCAGATTATTTTTAAAATCAAATTATATGCTTGGACTGAAAAGGTTTGATATTGAAAACCTTGACTTAGCAAGAAATGAAGACATTCGTGGTTTTTCCAGCAATGAGGCAATTGGAAAACAAAAGTTAAGTGTTGATCTTGAATATGTTTTATTCCTCCGAAGAGAATTTTATAAATTTAATATGGCGTTATACGGATTTGCTGATGTAGGGATTATTGGATCAAACAAAGAGATAATTTTCACACAGAATTATTACAGCGGGCTTGGTCTGGGTTTACGGCTGCATAATGAAAGCCTTGTTTTCAAAACACTTCAGTTACGTCTTGCCTTTTATCCTTTTCATCCAAGTGATATGGGCTTTGTTGGTTTTATACTTGAGGAACAGTTAAAGAAAAACTTTTACAGTTTTGAACCTACCGCTCCTGCCCCGCTTCGTTTTGAATAACTTCTAAAATTGGAAATATATAAATGGTTGCATATCTGCTGATATCGACTGATAAACAATAATTACAACGACTGTAGAAATTACGATCTTTAGCCATAAAGGAGTAGCTATAAACCAGTTGGTTATTTTTTCTTTCCAATTGGCACTTAACCAGTGAATAAAAAAACCAAACAACATGACAAGAAATACCCACTTATAAGCTTTAATAACTTCGGGAATAACATTTAAATGCATATCCGTTCCTATTTGATGCATCATGCCATTCACCACATCCATTGATTCTGAACGAAAGAAAATTCGTGTAAAAGTTATAAAACAGAAAGTGATTGCTATTTTCCAAATATTTACCAAAATATTGCTTCTTCTCTCCCAAGGACTTATTTTCCTCCAAAATTTATAAATAACCAATCCAACCCCATTTAATCCACCCCAAATTATAAATTGCCAGGAAGCACCATGCCACAATCCTCCCAAAAGCATTGTTAGCATCAAATTGATATTGGTATTAATTTGTCTTTTAAAACCGGAAAAAATTTTAGCAAGAATTGCAAATATTATCACAGTAACAGCAAAAACAGGCACCAAAATAAATTTTCCTGCCAATAAAACTATGATGGCCAGGATAATTCCCAAACTGATATAACTAAAAACCGAACCATTACGATTCCCACCAATCGGGATGTATAAATAATCTTTTAACCAAGAAGACAGGGACATATGCCAGCGTTTCCAGAATTCACCAACATTTTTTGCTTTGTAAGGTGAATTAAAATTTTGTGGCAACCGAAATCCCATTAAAAGAGCAACGCCAATGGCAATATCAGTGTAACCGGAAAAATCAACATACACCTGCAGTGAATAACCGAACAATGCCATTAAATTTTCAAAACCAGTGTAGGTAATTGGATCGGAAAAAACCCGATCAACAAAATTAACAGCAATGAAATCTCCAATAAATATTTTTTTGATCAATCCTTTCAAAATCATAAATACAGCCCAACCAAATTCACGTTTTGAAACGTGGTAATCTTCATAAATCTGTTTTACAAAGCCTGACGCACGCACGATAGGACCGGCAACCAACTGGGGGAAAAAAGAAACATAAAATCCAAAGTCAATTAAATTTTTTACCGGCTCAGTTTGTTTTCTGTAAACATCAACCGAGTAACTAATAGTTTGAAATGTAAAAAATGAAATACCAACCGGTAATAGAATTTGGTTAACATTAAAATGGGTTCCTGCTGTTTGATTGGCGATTAAAGCCAGATGATTTACTACGTGCAAATCAATTCCTAATAAGGTATTTAAGCTATCTGTAAAAAAATAAGCATACTTGAAATATGCCAGCAAAGTTAAATTTACAACGACACTGGCTGCGACAAGGAATTTCCTCGCTGTTTCATTTCGGGAATTATAAATCCACTTTCCTATAAAAAAATCGGTTATAGTACTAAATAGTAAAATAAAAAAGAAGAATCCACTTGACTTATAATAGAAAAACAAACTTGCTGCAAATAGATATCCGGCACGGATACTTCTGTTCTTTTTATTGTAAACCAAAGAATAACCCAAAAGAACAATGGCAAAGAATCCCCAAAAGAAAAACCGGGTAAAAATTAGTGGCGCTGATTTATCATATATAAAAATACCTGATAACCATTCTCTCCAATTTATTTGCTGTAATAAATCCAAATTCTAATTTGTTAGTTGTGAAACTTCATTTTTGGTTTGAATATACTTTTCAAAAGTTTGCATAAAAGCAGTAAAAAATAAATCACCTAGTAAAAGGTAGCCCTCACGTGTAAAATGTATTTTATCGCGCTGTGCCAGTTTATTTTTCTCCCATAAAACCACCGAATTTAAGCCGCCCATGACTTCAAACATATCCCAAACTCCCGTATCATGCTTTCTGGCGAGTTTTAGCATACTTTCTTCAACTTTTTCGCCATTGGGATTCACATATCTTTGATACAGGTAGCTGTCGTTATTTGTCGTTAAAATAATCGCTGTGTTAGGTGCAGCCTTTCTAATTCGCTCTATTAAATCGGTGTAATTATTTTCAAATTTCTTTTGTGAAAAATTTCTGCCGTAAGCATCGTTAATTCCGAGACCAAGAATAACCAGATCTGGCTGTAATTTAGCCATCTGTTCTTCAAGGAGCTGACAACGCAAAAATGCAGGTACATGTGCCCCGTTAACACCAATACTGTTATAAACAAATCCGTTTGGCGCTTTTTCAGTAGTAATTCCATAAAGTGTGAAACCTTCTGAAGAGTTTGCTTCCCGTTGTACAAGTAACCTCAAGCTATCCACATGCGTATTCAGCTCAAATTCAATAAATCCATCACCATTCAATTTATTTTTCACGAGGCTACTGTCAATTGAAACCGAATACATGGAAGTCTGATAATTACATAAAACTCTAACCTTATTGAAGCTATAATCCAGTTCATTCTCTTCTTCCAGTAAAATGGTAAGATCGGTAAACGGAGCGTTTGTAGTAGCTGATATTCCTCCTACTCCTAAAAGTTGATCGTTTTTACGACGTTCAATATTCCTGCAACTTTGCCAGCCGCCTGAATAACGTATATAATATCCAAAGGGTGAATTGGTTCTCGAAATGCGATAGGGAAACATAAATCCCCAACCGGCGTTCATATCTCCATTTAATTGCTGAAAACGAGTCCGTAATCTTCCCGAAAATGTTCCTGCCTGGATATGTGAACCTCCGATATGGACGACATTTATTCTCCCCTCGCCTGTTCGCATCAATTTCTCAAGCTTTTCAAATAATTGTTGCGAATACTTATCGTTCCCAAAATGATGAAGTTCATTCTGATCGTAACGGATAAAATTATAAGGATTTACCTGATACAAATAACTTTCATCCTGCGCAAAGGCATTCAAAAAAATTACAGATAAAATTAGTATGTAAATGAATCTCCTCAATTTCCTTCCATTAAAAAGTTATTATATTCAAAAATCAGTGCATTATAAAACATGTTTGCCACTAACCTTGCTCCCCGTGCTGAAAAATGCACGTAATCAGGACGGGCAAGTTCGGGATCAGCGTTTACCCATGATGGCATACTGTTGTACCCTCCCATCGCTTCATACATATTCCAAAAGCCACATCCTGTTGACAATGCAGCATCCTTCAAGGTCTCAACAATAAGTGGCAAATATTCGTAGGTAACATATTTATCTTTGTCTTTCGTTGACATATCACTGGGGCCGATCACAAGTATAGCCGCGTCCGGACATAACATTTGTAATCGTAAAATCTGGCTAACAAACCATTTACCATAATTTTCAATGGATTTCTCATCTTTAATGTAAGGAACAACATTTCCGCCAAATTGCAGGATAAATAATCCAGGATTCAAATCTCTGTACATTTTCAAACTATGGATGTAATCCGACTTGGTAAAAATCGTCCCGGAGCTTCCGCGAAGAGCAATATTGTCTACAATAACTCCATTTTGTTCGGCTAGCTCAATTCCATAAATATCCGGACTGTCGAATCCTGAAAATCGAATTGATATATGATGGGTTGTATCCGGTAAATCATATTCCACTACTCCATAATTCAGGTTAGCTCGTAAGGTATCGGTTTGAAAAGTATCCGCTTCTATCATAAGTTGCATTTCTACCGGTCGTTTCGCATTTCCGTAAAATATTCTGAAATGTTTGTATTCCTTAGTTTGTTTGTAGGAAATATCCGTTTTTGAAATACTGAGTTCTGCTTCATATAAAATTGAATCTTTAAAAGGAATCGTGTCGCTTGCAGGTGGAGCAAATCTTGAAAATGCTCCCATTACTCCGTAGCGATCATGTTCAACCGTAGAATCAACTTTTCCGTAAATTGGATACCGTTTCCAGTTATCAGAATTCTCCTGAATGGCACTGAATACATAATCATAGGGTTGCAGAGCCGGTCGCAGTCCCGGGCCACTTCCACCAAATTTCACCTGAAATTTATTACGAATAAAACCTGTGATCCGATCACCTTCAATCTGACTGTCTCCATAATGCATGATGCGAACCAGCGAACTATCGTGAAGCATTTTAAAAAAACGCTGAAGATTCACTTTCCCTGAGTCTGTCATTTCAATTTTATAAATCGATGCAACCAACGAGTCATAACTGGCACTGGGAATAATTTCAATAATTGAGTCAGAAAAAACAGTATCAGTATCAAGTTCAATGTTAACAAGCGTATCTATATCAAACTGATGTTCCAGGATTTCTGAAACATCCACATATTCAACCTCATCTTCCCGGAGCATTTCTTTAAAGGTCGGCATATGAAAGGTAAAGGCGCCCAATTTCACCCCATCAGAAGGTGTAAGCAACATGGTCCCTGCCAGAAGCAGAAATACCCCCAATGTAAATAACAATATTCTTATAGGTTTCATTTCTGCGGATAAATTATAAGTTTCTGACCAATTTGTATTCTTCGAGGATCATCAATATTGTTCCACTCCAGAATTAATTCCGGTGTAACACCGTCATATTTTTGAGCAATAATAAATGGCGACTCCCCACTTTTTACGGTGTGTTCTATTTTTCGGGTCATGTCAAATTGCTCGTATATTTTTGATGTAGTGTTCTGAAAGGTTACACCACTATTTTCATTTCCAATATCACTCCTGGATTGATTCTCAAGGGTTGTGTAATACTCCACCTGATCATCGGGAACAAATATATCAATCATCTGTCCGGCCTGAATTCTCCTTTCGTTTACAATATTGTTCCAGTATTTCAAATCAGCCACGCGAACATCATAAATCTCAGCTATAATTCCTAGTACATCGCCCGTTTTCAACCGGTACTTTATTTTTGTTTTTCCTTCAATTACCAGGTCTTTAACAGGTTCTCCCAAATATTGCCGATTTGGTGCCGGAGGATATTCAATCTTCTGTGTTATTAACTGAAAATCAACTGAATCAAAAACATTATTTATTGAATCATTCCAAACTACAAAATCGTCTCCCTTTCCATGTGGAAGAATAAGTTTCTTTCCGGCTGAATTCTCAGAAACAATGGAAAATTTGTATTGCGGATTCAGATTCTTAATCTGTTTAGCCGGGATACCTATTACCTTTGCAATTTGGTTAAAATGTGTTTGCCGATATACCAAAACCGTGTCATACGATTTGAATTGTCCTAAGGTAGTCAAATCAGGGATAAACCGGTTTGTACTTAAAAATACTGATATCGCCTGAAAGGCTGCAATTTGCTCTGAAACCCCTTTGGGAAGTTGTTTGAATATTTCAGTTATGTTTGCATTTTTACCTGACAAATAAACTGCATTTTTTATAGCTGTATTTCCTGAAAGAAAGGCCAGAACGGCTAATTCCGGGTTGCCGAAGATTTCCAGATTCTCTTTTATCTGTCTCGTTGCCAACTTTGTTGAAAGTGACACATTTAATCGTTCATCAACCAAACGGTTTACTTCGCCCCCGTTTAATAAGCTTTGAAAATGTGTAAGTTGCCAGATTCCCGCTCTTCTATAATTGCTAACAGCATACTTGTTCAAAGCTGAAAGCGCCGGAGGCAAATATTTCAATTCAATTGGCAAATTCTTTTTACGTAGTTCTTCTTCAAAAACATTTTCATAAAACGAAAATATTTGAACAAGCCTCTTTTTATCGTTCTCTGAAAGCGACACAAAAAACTGATAAAAATCCTGCGATTTATCCAACACTTCAGGAAAAACTGAAAAATGAAATGAATTGTATTTTTCTGAAAAATCGGCAACCTGCTCTGATTCAAGTCTTCCGGGGTAAAAATCGGAATCATTAGAAAAATACAAATCCGAAAGCTGGTTAATATTTTGCTGAAGGATTGTAAAATAATTTTCAGGGATGGAATCGGATTGTGCCCTTGCTTTAATTGTAAAAACGAGGCTTACAATTAATAAAATGAAAACGATATTTTTTATATGCTGACTCAATCCGTAATGATAAAATTAAAGCTGCAAAAATATCATTTCCATTTAAAAAAGGTTTCCATCTCTCAGAAAAAGATGGAATCCTCAACCTTGATACTTAAGAATTTTTTTTAATGAAACTCTCTATTTCTTTTTTGTCACCAGGCAGGATTCCCTACTGGAGCAGCCCATGCGGGCATATCTTCATTAAATATTTTACGTTTGGCAAATAGCCATTCTCCGTTTACTTTAACAATAATGTCTTCATAGTGACCGTAAGAATCAACTTCCGTTTTCCGTTCCGGATTCTCATTTCTCATATGAAACCAATAGGCGCGCCCGATGGCTGTATCGCCTTCAATTTTTAAAACCAGGTTGGTAATATTATGTCTGCCTGTAGCTCGTTGTGCGCCTGAATCCAGGGATAAAACTTCATCATCCTGGAATGATTCCATGATGCTTTTAATAGTATCACGACTTTTCCATTCACCCATACCAATATCCAGAATACCGTCTTCGGTAAATGTAGCTACGTAGGTATCCAGATCGTCATTGTCCAGCGCGAACATATATCTGGCACACAAATTTTCAATTTGAGCCCTGTCCTCAGCATAGCTACTTTGTTTTTCTATATTTGTGTTCTGACAAGAAATTAAAACTGCAAATCCAAATACGACAATTGCAAAATAAGGCAGCTGATTCTTAGAAAAGGTTTTTGATAATTTGAATTCTTTTTTCATAGTAAAGTAGATTTAATTTAATGAAAGAAATTACAGACGAATAATTTACAAAAAAATTTTAACAATCAGATTTACAGGATAATATATACTATTCTATTTTAAATGTAGGCAAATCGCATCAAAAAGAACAGTTTCCGGGTGGAATTTACTCTACGGTCGTAATAATAAATACAAACTTATAATCATCAATTGCTGCATCCGGTTGATTAAACTTTGTTGGTGAAGCCTTTGCTATAAAAATGCGATACGGTGTATTTCTGATAAGAGCTCCTTCTCCGAAATAATTGATAAATGTACTAGAATACCAGATGCCAGTACTGTCGTTTAAACTAGCAGGGGCAGTTTTTAATGCAAGAATTTGACCTTCCACGGCCTTTACTTCGCCACCATTGTTGTAATACCCCTCTGCACCGCAAGGTTTTGATGCAACTCTTAGTAAATTGTTTCGAATATTATTTACCTTCAAATCAACATATAATCTAATGTTTAAGGGATCCTCCTGATTATTCATATAATCGACCAAGGAACAATCAATATCAACACGGTCTTCAATATCGTATATTGAAAATATAAACTTATCATCGTTATAGCTAAATTCCTTTTTTTCACCATATTTCAACTCAAATACGTCCAATACATTTCCAACTGTTTCCGGTTTTTCAGACCCCGTTTCTATCTCCTTTTCACAAGCTGTAACAAACAATAAACATATGAATATCAATAAGATTAATAAATAGGAAGCCCTTTGTATGATTAGTTTCATTTTGAGTAATTGTAGTTCAATATATTACAAAAGATCAAAATTAGGAAAAGGTGGTTTAAAAAAAATGTTTTTCGAGCATTTACTTGCAGACCAGATATATGTAAAAAAGGATTCCATCTCTATAAAAAAAATGGAATCCTTCATTAGTACCATTCGGCAAATAGGAATTCACCGATGCCTAAACTATAAATTATCAAAAAAATAGTTGCTTACTTTTTGCATTAAGTGAACTCTGTCTTTTCCCCGAACATTATGGGGATGCGTGGGATAGACAAAAAAATCAACCTGTTTCCCCTGAACAACACATTCACGAAGAAATTTCATACTGTGCTGCATTACCACGGTATCATCCTGAACACCGTGAATAAGCATTAGTTTTCCTTTAAGATTGGAGACATGATTGATCATATTCGATTCTCTGTATCCTACAGGATTTTCCTGCGGTGTATCCATATAACGTTCGCCGTACATTACTTCATACATGCTCCAGTCAACCACCGGGCCTCCGGAAACACCAACTTTAAATACTTCAGGGTGGCGTAGCATAAGGTTTAGTGTCATAAAACCGCCGTAACTCCAGCCGTGAACGCCAATTCTTTCGCCATCAACATAGGGTAAAGATTTCAGAAATTTAACTCCCTGCATCTGATCTTCGGTTTCCAGAACTCCAAGTTGCCGGTGAACGGAAGTTTCAAAATCACGCCCCTGATTAAGCGTTCCCCTGTTGTCCATCGTAAATGAGATATACCCCTGCGATGCCATATAATATTGCCACAGACGTGCCTGGTTATGCCAGCTTTTATCTACCAGCTGCAAATGCGGACCGCCGTATACATAAACAATTACCGGGTATTTTTTTGACGGGTCAAAATCTACAGGTAAAATCAAACGACCTGCTAATTCGGTTTTCCCGTCAGCCAACATAATGGGGATCAATTTATTTTCACCCAGTTTGTAGTCTTTGAAAGGATCGTTTGAGGTCAATAAATTTCTTTGTTTTGTTCCGTCTGTGGATATAAAATCAACATTTGAAGGAACTTGCGGTCCATTCCAGCTGTCAATTACAAAATCTCCTCCCGGACTAAGTAAACCGCTGTGAACACCTTCTTCTTGGCTTAACTTTTTGATTTCCCCTGATTTTGTGTCTACGCGATAAATATGAAATTCCAAGGGACTTTCCTTTGTTGCTTCCACAAAAACAAACTTTTCCTTTTCATCAAATCCCAAGATATTGGTTACCTCCCACTCGCCTTTTGTAATTTGTTTTAAAAATTCGCCTTCGGTATTGTACTTATAAATATGAAACCATCCATCTTTACGACTCAGATAATAAAACTCATTTTCATTAACTTTTGAAAATTGAATGGGATACATCGGTTCAACATATTTATCGTCTTTCTCTTCAAAAAGTGTTTTTATTTTTTCACCTGTTGCAATATCGTAGCAATTCAGTTGCATATGATTTTGTTCGCGATTGAGTTCAGCTATGTATATGCTTTTTTCGTCGGGTGCCCAGGCAATGTTGGTTAAAAAATGATCAAGCGGTTCGCCTGTTTTCATAAACACTGTATTTCCTGTAGAAATATTGTAAACACCCAAATTCACCTGCTCGCTTGTCATTCCTGCCATTGGATATTTAATAGGCGTATATTCAGCCTCACGAGCCATAAAATCAACCAATGGATAATCTTTTACCATCGATTCATCTTTTCGATAGAAAGCAACAAAATTCCCTTTTGGTGAGTTAAATATCCCTCCGGAAATACCAAACTCATTCCGATGAACCGATTTTCCATTAACAATGCCGTTCCCTCCGTCAGAAGTAATTTGTACTTGTTTCCCATCGGAAAACATCACGTACAAATCATCGTCCATCGTAAAAGTCACAAACTTTCCTACTTCAGAAAAGACAACATTATCTGCTTTGGCCGGATAGTTAATTTGTGTATTTACTCTTTGTTCTTCAAGGTCAATTATTAGTATTTGATTCAGATTTCTAATCAGCATTTGGTTGTCATTCAACCAGGAGTAATTTGGAATGCTTCTCAATTTCGAAATATTGAAATCTTCCAGCAAATCATTTAAAGTTTCTAAACTAATCAGGTAGGTTTTTGCCTCATTTTTTGCCGATTCCGACCAAATAGTATCATTTTTCTGATAAGTAAAAGTATTTTCATTTTTCCATGAAAGTCCATCCAGGGATTCCGGCCGTAAACCATAACTGCTGCCAATTATCGCATCTTCGAGAGTAATTTGCTTTTGTTGTGCAAAAAGTGTTTGCGATGCAAACAAAAAAAGAAATAGAACTTTTCTCATAACTCGTTATAAATTAGACGAACGAAAATAAATAAAGAATTCCCAGGTAAAAAGAATTTTTATCACCAAAATTCGTATTCGAAAAAAAAGACTAAATTTCATGTTGGATTAAAGACTTATAAACCTTGGAGGTAACTAATTTGTTCTCTTTCTGAATCAATAAATTATGAGAATATTTTTAACAGGTGTAACCGGATATGTTGGAAAAAGATTACTCCCCGTTTTAATTGAAAAAGGACATCATGTAATTTGTTGTGTTCGCGAAAAAGGCAGGCTTAATTTTCATAAAAACCTTCTTGAAAAAATTGATATTGTTGAAATTGATTTTCTGGATGAACCGGATTTTGATATTATTCCAAAAAATATTGATGCTGCCTATTATCTTATTCATTCCATGACTACTTCCTCTGAAAAATTTGACCAGTTGGAATCAAAGGCAGCTGAAAATTTCAAGAAATACATGGAATTTACTGATGTAAAACAGGTCATTTATCTCAGTGGGATAACAAACGAAACAAAACTTTCGCGGCATTTGGCATCAAGAAAAAAAGTGGGAGACATTTTACAAAGTGAAAATTATTCTCTTACCGTATTACGCGCCGGAATTATTGTAGGTTCGGGAAGTGCTTCGTTTGAAATTATTCGCGACATCGTAGAAAAACTACCTGTCATTATTGCTCCAAAATGGCTTCTTACAAAAACTCAGCCCATCGCAATTCGTGACGTAATTTCCTATTTAAGAGGTGTTTTGTTTCATGAAAAATGCCTGAATAAAACTTTTGATATTGGAGGACCTGAAATTCTAACTTATAAGGAAATGATGGTCCAGTACGCCCGGGAACGAAAACTCAAACGTCCTTTTTACACTACTGCCCTAATAAGTCCGAAAATTTCATCGTACTGGCTTTTTTTCATTACGTCGGTCTCCTACAAACTAGCAATTAGTTTGGTGGAAAGTATGAAAACTGAAGTCGTTTGCAGAAATAATGAACTTGAACAGATTCTGCAAATTAATCCAATAACTTATCAGCAGGCAATCAAAAATGCTTTTTTAAGAATAAAACAACACTTAGTATTAAGCAGTTGGAAAGATTCGATAATAAGTTCCAGCCTTGGACTTTCTTTATCTGATTTTATTGAAGTCCCACAGTTTGGATGTTACAAAAACATCAAAAAATATAAAGTGGAAGATGTTGATCGTGTCATTCAAAACATTTGGACCATTGGTGGCGATAAAGGATATTATTACGCCAATTGGTTGTGGAAAATCCGTGGTTTTTTTGATCAAATGGTTGGAGGAGTTGGATTATTGCGCGGAAGAACTTCACCCCGAGATATCAATCCGGGTGACGCGCTAGACTTTTGGCGGGTATTGTATGCCAGTCGTGAGAAAAAAAGATTGCTTCTGTTTGCCGAAATGAAACTTCCGGGAGAAGCGTGGCTGGAGTTCAAAATTGATGATCAAAATATACTGTACCAGACAGCAACGTTCCGCCCAAGAGGTATTTGGGGCCGGTTTTACTGGATAGTTACATCCCCGTTTCATTTTTTTATTTTCAACGGCATGATAAAAAATATTGCAAAAACTTAATTTAACTTCAATAAAAAAGGTCAAAAATTAAGCTCTTCAATTTGAATAAAGTACTTTAGCACATTCGTAAAATTATTGTATGCTGAAAAGAAATTTAACCGTAATCTTTCTGATAACACTTATTGGGGTAATGGGTGTTGCAAGTATCACTCCTGCTTTTCCGTCAATCATAAAACATTTTGGAATTTCTCCGACACAGGTCACGTTGTTGATCACAGTGTTCACATTTCCGGGAATTTTTTTAGCACCGGTAATTGGTGTTTTAGCTGATAATTTTGGACGGAAAACTATACTTATCCCCTCTTTATTTCTTTTTGGAATAACCGGCTTAGGTTGTTTTTTCACAAAAGACTGGCATATTTTACTGATACTACGTTTTTTTCAGGGAATTGGTGCCGCATCTCTTGGAATGCTCAACGTCACCCTAATTGGTGACCTTTTTGAAGGACCAAAACGCGGAGAAATCATGGGATATAATGCCAGTGTCTTAAGTGTTGGAACAGCAACTTACCCAGCTGTTGGTGGCGCATTAGCAATGGCAGGCTGGCAGTATCCGTTTTTACTTACAATGCTGGCTATCCCGACTGCTTTACTAGTATTGTTATGTTTAAAAAATCCGGAGCCGGAAAAAAAACAAAATCTCAAAGATTATTTAAGGAGAACCTGGAACAACATTAACCAAAAAACGGTTTGGGGTCTTTTCATTCTTAATATTTTAATGTTTGTTATTTTATACGGAGCTTACCTCTCGTATTTCCCCCAGTTAATGGAAGAAAGAATGCAGTCCAACTCGCTTCAGATCGGTATTTTTATGTCTGGTTTTTCTGTTGTTACTGCGATTACATCTTCACAATTAAAAAAAATCAACCAAATTTTAAAACCAAAATCACAGCTTCAAATTGGATTTGCACTTTACCTTGTATCAATGCTACTTTTAGCTTTTGCCAGGGAATGGTGGCAACTGCTGTTTCCGGTTGTAACATTCGGCATGGCCCACGGGATGATTATTCCCGGAGTTCAGACATTACTTGTTGGTTTTGCGCCAATCTCTGAGCGGGCAGGTTTTATGTCATTAAACAGTATGGTTTTGCGAATCGGTCAAACTACCGGACCAATTATTATTGGTTTGTTCTATGCATTTGGAGGAACCACAACAGCATTTATTGGAGGAGCAATAACTGCAATAGTGATGTTGCTTATTTCATTCACTATGCTAAAATTATAAAAGCACCGCCCAACGACGATGCTTTTTGAAAACAGTTTAGAAACAAATTAGAAAACAAAAGTTTATTTCTGCACCAGTAAATGTAAATCATCTACTGTTTTTACTAATTGGATAAATTCTGCACGATATCCATTTTCATCCTCACCTTTTGCATCCTTTGCCAATTCAAGAATAGATTCAATAGTTGTATTTCCTTTAAACTCTGAATTTCTCAGCAACATTCCAAACGAAGCTACTGCCGCTGAAAAACGGAAATTATCAGATGTATTCCTTTCAATTCTATTTTGAACGGGCTGTTCCAGCAACTTACTTTTATTACCATCCGGAGCTTTGTAACGCAATTTGATGGTCAGTAATTCATTATTGTATTTTTCTGATACAGGTTTCGATTCCTGGTATTTCAGCGCGTCTACTGAAGGTGTTTCACTTTCGGAACCTGCCGGAACAATTTCGTACAAAGCAGTAACGGTATGCCCCGCTCCCATCTCACCAGCGTCTTTGGTATCATTATTAAAATCTTCGTCGTTTAACAAACGGTTTTCATACCCAACCAACCGATATGCTCCTACTTCATTTGGATTAAATTCGAGCTGAAATTTCACATCTTTTGCGATGGTAAAAAGTGTTCCTCCAAATTCAGAAATAAAAACTTTTCTTGCTTCCTGTAAATTATCAATATAAGAATAGTTACCATTTCCTTTATCGGCAATGGTTTCCATTTTATCATCTTTAATATTTCCTGTTCCAAATCCCAAAACTGACATGAAAATACCACTTTCGCGTTCTTTTTCAACCAGACGTTCCATTTCAGAAGTACTTGAAACGCCTACATTAAAATCTCCATCTGTAGCCAAAATAATTCGGTTGTTTCCTTCCTCAATAAAATTTTCACGGGCAATTTTGTAGGCCAGCTTTAATCCTTCACCACCGGAAGTTGAACCTCCTGCGCTCAGGTTTTCCAGCGCTTCCAGTATTTTTTGCTTTTCGTCACCCGGAGTGGCGTCAAGCACTTTTCCGGCGGCACCGGCATAAACAACAAGCGCGACATGATCTTCCGGTCGTAATTCATTCACCAGCAATTTAAAAGCACGTTTTAACAAAGGCAGTTTGTCGGGCGAAGACATTGAGCCTGAAACATCAATTAAAAACACAAGATTTGACGGAGGCAATTCACTTTTATCTATACTTTTCCCTTTTAATCCTATATGCATTAAATAATGGCCTTTGTTCCAGGGACATATACCCAATTCGGTAGTTACGCTAAACGGGTGTTCTCCTCCCGGTTCCGGATAATCATAATTAAAATAATTTATCATTTCCTCAATTCTTACTGCATCGACTGGAGGTAACTCTCCGTTATTAATAAAACGACGTACATTTGAATAAGACGCATTATCCACATCAATTGAAAAAGTGGACAGAGGATTTGCTTTTACATCCTTAAATCCGTTTTCATGAATTGTAGAATAATTCTCGGTGTTCCAATTTGGCGTCGGCACAAATACTGAACTTTGCATCATTGAAATACCTCTAATTCTTGCATCTTTTTGAAAACCGTAGCCAACCACGATTGTTTCCTCCAATTCCATTTGAGAAGAACGCAACGTCACGTCGATTTTTGTTTTTGATCCAATTTTTATCTTTTCAGTTTCCATGCCTACAAAAGAAAATATCAGAAACTTATCGCCGGGCTGAACTTCAATTCTATAAAAACCCTGAATATCGGTTACCGTGCTGCGGTTGGCATTTTCAACCACAACTGTCACACCCGGTAAAACATTTCCTGAATCGTCACTTACGGTGCCGGAAATTTCGCGTGCGGTAACAAATCCGGAAACCAAAATTATTATCGCAATTGCCAAGATTATTTTTTTCATGATTATCATTTTTAAAATTTATTTTCATAATCATGATGCATGACAAAATCATATTCCATAAAAAATTTTCAGAAAAATTCTTTTTTTTACTTTTAGGCTGAAATCAAAAACATGCAACTCAGTCCGTTTCATAAAAGAAAAAAAGAACAATCCGATGAAAAATTATTGTCGGATTATTTAAAAAGCAGGGATATGGAAATCCTTGGAGAGTTGTATAAACGTTACATGTACCTGGTTTACGGCGTTTGCCTGAAATATTTTAAAGACAGGGAAAAATCCCAGGATGCCGTTATGCAGATTTTTGAAAAGCTGGTTATTGAAATCGATAAACACGAAATCCGTAATTTTAAAAGTTGGTTGTACGTGGTTTCCAAAAACTTTTGTTTGATGGAAATCCGTAAAACAAAGTCGGAGAAGGTAATTTCAGTTAGCAATGAAAATGAGATGGTACTTTTTATGGAAAGTGCAGGGGATTTGCATCCTATTGACAGGGAACCGGATGAAGTAAATGAAATAGCGCTAAATGAATGCATTGAAAAATTAAAAAAGGAACAAAAAAGCTGTATCAAATTGTTCTATTTTGATAATAAGAGTTATCGTGAAATTTGTACAATTTTAAAACTGGAAGAAAAGAAAGTAAAAAGTTTTATTCAGAATGGGAAACGAAATCTGAAAATTTGTTTGGAGAATAAAAATGCTGAAAAATAAAAAACATATCACCCAAGAAGATTTTCAGCGGTATCTGGAAAACCAAATGACAGATACCGAACGAAATTTATTTGAACGCGAACTGCAAAAACATCCATTTGAAGCTGAAGCGATGGAAGGAATGCAGCAGTTCTCATCGGGTGATATTCAAAGCGACATAAATAAACTTTCCGAAAAAATTTCAAATCAAACTAAAAGAAAAAAATCACGAATTTGGGCAGCGGCAGCAACAATTCTTTTGCTTGTTTCGGTTGGAGTAATTTGGTTTCAAATAAAAGACCAATCACCAACTCCTGAAATGGCTCAAACAAAATCAGTTCAGGAATCTGTAGAAGAAGTCATCCCGGAATCACTTTCAGAAGAAATGCAAAAGGAAATTCAGCCGATTGAACAAAAAGAAATTGATCAACTTCCTGAAAATGAAAATCCTGGGTCACCTGAAACAAAAACAAATATTGCCTTCCCAAAAAACGAAGTAGTAACAACTAATGATCCTGATATACAACAAACTGAAGTTTTTTCTGAAGACGATAGAATCCAACCAATGCCGCAGGAAGAAACTGTAGTAAATGAATCTTTGGCAAGTGAGCTGGAAGATGAGACACAAATTCAAAATATCAGTCCTGATTCAAGATCAAGAGCACTAAAAGCCTCTCAGTTGGTTCAAACAGAAAAAGTTTCCAGGATTAATGAATCCAATCTAAATATTGTAAAAGGACAAGTTATTTCGTTGGGCGACAGCATGCCATTACCCGGTGTTACAATTTTACAAAAGGGAACATCCAATGAAACTGTTTCAGATATGGATGGCAATTTCTCGTTAAAACTGACTGATACAAATGACAGCGTTCTGATGGCCAGTTTTATCGGCATGGAAAGTACAGAGTTCTTTCCTACTACTGATTCAACAATTCTGGTAGGTATGGAGCCATCACAAGTTGCACTGGAAGAAGTTGTTGTAACAGGATATCAACAAAACAGAAAAAGCCAGACTGTAGGATCTATATCCATTATAAAAAAGATAGAAGATTCGTCTGCACTTCCTGTTGTAGGAATGGAAATGTTTAAAAGTTATTTGGATGAAAATGCCATTTTACCTGAAGACTATGCCTCGAACCGGGTGGCGGTAAGGGCTCAGATAAAAATAAACTCACAGGGAAAAATTATTTCTGTAGAAAACAAAAATGATGCTGACGTTGAATGGTTTAACAAAGCAAAAGATTTAATTCTAAACGGTCCTGACTGGAATCCAAAAACTATAAACGGAACTCCGGTAGAATCGGAAGTTACAATTCGAATCGTTTTTAAAAAGTAATCAAATGGAGAAAAATATTATTGTAACTGGCGGAGCACAGGGAATTGGAAAGATTGTGTCAAAGGAATTATTAAAAAACGGTTATTCGGTTTCCGTTTTTGAAATTGACAATGAAGCCAACAAAGAATTTCAAAATGAAATAAACTCTGAGAAAATTGCCTTTTTTCAAACTGACGTTGCTGATGAGCGTAGTGTTCAAAAATCCATTCAGGCATCTACTAAAAAATTTGGAAATATTTCGGGACTGATAAATAACGCCGCCATTCATGCCAATAAACCAATAAGTGAACTTTCCTTTGAGGAGTGGAATCGTGTGATTAGTGTTAATCTCTCCGGTTCATTTTTGTGTTCAAAATACGCTGCACCTTTTCTAAAAAAAAACAAAAGGAAATATAATAAATATGTGCTCAACCCGTGCTTTTCAGTCAGAACCAAATACAGAAGCATATTCAGCCAGCAAAGGAGGTATTTTTTCGCTTACGCACTCACTTGCTGTGAGTTTGGGACCTGAAATCAAGGTAAACTCTATCAGCCCGGGTTGGATTGATGTTTCAGGAATTCGGAAAAAATCAGAATCAAAAGCCTACAAACAAACTGAGCAGGACAAACTACAACACCCTGCGGGAAGAGTTGGAATAGCAAAAGATATTGCCAATATGATCTTGTTTTTGCTCAGACAGGAGAATGACTTTATTACAGGACAAAATTTTACTGTCGACGGCGGTATGACACGAAAAATGATTTATGTCTAATTTTTGTTTGAAGTGCAAAAACACAAGTTTCAGATGAAATTGTAAAAATATGGGGAATAAATCGGCCATACTTACCATAGTAATTCTAACTTTTATGATTTTTAGTCAAACAACAAAGTCTCAGGTAATATTTGGCATTTTTGCCGATTGCCAATATTGTGACTGTGAAACAGTGAATTCAAGATTTTATAGAAACTCTGCTGAGAAGTTGGAGGAAAGTATACATTATTTCAATCAGGATAAAAATATTGAATTTGTCGTTGGCCTTGGAGACCTTATCGACAGAGATTTTTCTAGTTATGATACCCTAATTCCAATTTTAAATCAGTCAAAACACAAAATTTACCATGTAGTCGGGAATCACGATCTTGAAGTAAAAAGTGAATTTCTGGAAAAAGTTCCTCAAAAACTTGGACTTAAAAAAAATTGGTATTCAATCGAAAAGGACGGGTGGCTCTTTGTGTTTCTGGATGGAAATGATATTACATTTCATTCAAATAATGAAGAAGTTACCAAACAAGCCGAAACTATTACAACTAAATTAAAAAACGAAAATAAACCAAACTTTCATGAATGGAATGGTGGAATTGGAAATGAACAGTTGAGCTGGATGGAAAGTCAGCTCCAAAATGCGGAAAACAATAATTTAAAAGTGATTATATTTTGCCACTATCCGCTTCTCCCTTTCGAAATGCACGCTTTATGGAATTCCGGCGAAGTTTTGGATGTATTAAAAAAATACTCTTCTGTAAAACTTTGGATGAATGGGCATAATCATGCCGGAAATTATACAAATTGGGAAGGAATTCATTTTCTAAATCTGAAAGGAATGGTTGAAACTGAGAATATTAATACCTACTCGGTAGTTAAATTATTCAGCAATAAAATAGAAATAAAAGGTTTTGGCAACGAATCAGCTCAAACATTGGGTTTTGAATAGCCAACAACTATTTTTTCAACCGGTAAAAAATACAACTATAAATGTCTGACTTATAAAAATTTATTATATTTAATTCGTTTTTGCCGTAAATAGTATATCGGTATGAAAATAAAATTTGAATATAAAATTACCATTGGCTATCTTCTAATTGGCGGTTTATGGATTTTATTTTCTGACAAAATTCTATATTACTTCATAAAAGATTCAAATGTACTTACCCACATTCAAACCTATAAAGGCTGGTTTTATGTTTTGCTTACCGGAGCTTTATTTTTTATTTTTTTAAAAAAACATCTTGAAAGGATTAGAAAAGCCGAAAACGAAGCCAAAGAAAGTGACCGTTTAAAAACTTCATTCTTACAAAATATTTCACACGAGATACGTACTCCGATGAATGGAATTATTGGTTTTGCCAATCTGCTGGGGTACGAAAGTTTAAGCGATGATCAAAGAAAGGAATATATAAAAGTCATTACAAAATCATCCAACCAGTTACTCTCGGTTGTAAATGACGTTTTGGATATTTCAATGATTCAGTCGGGAAATATTCAGGTTGCTCATGATTTGGTGGACATCAATGAATTGTTGGAAGAAATATACAGCATTTTCAGGTCAAGGATTAATCAGAATGTAAAATTTATTTTAGCAAAGGGACTCTCAGGCAAATCTGCAATTGTTACCACAGACGTAGCTAAAATCAGGCAAATTTTATTTAACCTGTTAAGTAACGCACAAAAATTTACAGAAGAAGGATACATTGAATTTGGTTATTACAAACAAAACAACAATCTAAAATTTTATGTAGAAGACTCCGGTATTGGTATCAAGAAGGAATTACACGGAAAAATCTTTGACCGATTTCAAAAAGCCGAAAATAATGTGATGAAATTGTACGATGGAGTTGGATTGGGATTGGCTATATGCAAAGGTAATATTGATCTCTTGGGCGGCGATATAGGTGTTGAGTCAGACGAAGGAAGAGGTTCAAGATTTTATTTTTCAATTCCTTACATAACTAGTTCGGAAACTAAAGATATTAAAGATATAGGTAAAGAAACAAAACCTAAAGTGAAAAATGAATCGGTAATTTTAATTGCCGAAGATGACCAGGCAAATGTTAATTATGTAAAAGAAATTCTAAAACGCGCTGGGATTAATTTTGTGTTCGCTGAAAACGGGCAGCAAGCTGTTGACATATGTAGACGGCAAAAAAATATTATATTGGTGTTAATGGACTTAAAAATGCCTGTCATGGATGGTTATCAGGCTACTAAAGAAATAAAGGATTTTCGTTCTGATTTACCGATTATTGCACAAACCGCTTTTGCTTTTGAAAATGAAAAATTAAAAATTCTTAGTTCCGGATTCGACAGTTACATAGCAAAACCTTTTAAAAAAGAAGAACTTCTGAGAATTATTAATGAATACAAACGGTTTAACTGATTCTCAAAATATATCGTGTATTTGACAAATAATAAATTCCATTAGTAAAATTTTTGAACACTCCATTTCCCTATCCGTTTTTATTATACAATATCAATAAAAATTAGTATGAATTGGGAAATAAAAGATAAACACCTCACAAAAGAATTTACACTCTCAGATTTTACAGAGGCTGTAAATTTCGTCAATAAAATTTTACCGCTGGCAGAAGAAAAGAACCATCACCCCGACATCTTAATCCACTCCTACAAAAAAGTAAAAATTATGTTGTTTACACACAGTGAAAACAACATCACGGATAAAGATTACTCTTTGGCAAAAAAAATTGACGATATAGTTTAAAATCCTTTTTACTCACCTAAAAGCTATTCAAAGATTCCCATCAAAGAAATTTTACTTTTAATAGAATTTTAAATCTTGGGAAAAAAACGGCAGACACAAAACGAATGAGTTTTGAAAAACTACTTTTGCCACCAAAGAAAAACGGATGAAAATTAAAGTATCGACAAAGGCCAGGGGTTTGATTTTTGATTTAGACGGAACACTCTCAGATTCTCTTCCAATACACATTGCTACCTGGAAAAAAATTGGAGAAAAGTATGGATTTATATTCGATACAAAAATTGTTCACGAACTTACGGGACGCCCTACAATCGAATTTGCACAAAGAATTAAAGACCAATATAATTTAAATGTTGATCCGCTTGAAATTAAGTTGGAAAAACAACTCATATTCTGGGATATAGCACATAATGTGAAAGCTGTAGATGAATTGGTTTCAATAGTTAAAGACTATCATGGTAAACTACCCATGACTGTGGGGACAGGTTCCAGCAGGAAAAGTGCTGAAATTCAGCTAAAGGCTTTAAATCTGACCCATTATTTTGATGGTATTGTTACTGCTGACGATGTTACCAGACATAAACCAAATCCGGATACTTTTCTTGAATGTGCAAAAATTATGAAAGTCGAACCAGAATACTGCCAGGTTTTTGAAGATGGGGACAACGGAATTTCTGCTGCACAGAAAGCAGGGATGATTGTTGTTGATGTACGGCCTTTTATTAATTATGGAGAATGGATAAATTCCTGATTTATTGAGAACTAACAACAACCACAAACCTTACATCTACAAATAATTACAAATCAAGGATTAAATCAATACTTTTTAGTTGACCAATAAAAACGATTTCACTTTTACCATCCGAAACAAGACTTTCTCCCTCATACAATTCAAAATCCCCTCCCACTCCCTGTAAAACAAATTCGTAGGCTTCATTCTCAAAACATACAAATCCTTTCACACGGTATATTTCCTTTTTGTGTACATCCAAAAAATAGGAGAGCCAGTATATAAAATTTTCCTTATCCAAAGGTTTTGAAGCGGTTAGTGTTTTAACTAAAATATCTTTTTGAATTTTTAAATTGTGTGATGTATCTGGGAAAAAATGAGGGAAAAAACCAAGATCGTTCAGTTTAAATTCATCCGGATTACCGAATTCAGAAAACTGTATCTTACTTAGAGGATTGATGCCCCTGATTTGTTTCTTCAAAATTTCTTTTTCACAGATAACAAAACTTTCTGACTTACTTACCAGAACTATATCTGCTACTGCCAGCTGTTTAATTTTTAATTCTTTTTCTATTTCTGAATCAAAATTCGGGGCATCAACCAGACAAACCGTACCTTTAAAAGAATACAATTGCTGTAGGCTTTCATCTCTAAAAAACGGACGAATTACAGATGTAGGATCGGCAATTCCAGTTGTCTCAATCAATAAATGCTCTACATCCGGGAAGCGTTTTGCCAGTTCCTCTAACACCAACTCATATTCATCAGCTATCGTGCAACAGATACAGCCTTCCTTTAACTCAAACATCTGGCTGGCATCAATACCTTTTATAAGTCGGGTATCGATAGCCACATCCCCGAATTCGTTTTCAACCAATGCAAATTGTTTTTCAGAATATTTCTTTAACAGGAAATTAATAAAGGTCGTTTTACCGGCCCCAAGAAAACCGGTTACGACAATAACTGATATTTTAGAATGATTGCTCATATAGAAATTTAGAAATCAAAGCCTAAAATTACTTTATACAAAATCGACTGATGTACAAAAAAATCCCCTAGCCAAATACACCAAACAAATTCAAAATAACTATTATCAAAGCAATTATTAAAACATAACGCACATACTTTGCGCCGCCTTTTACGGCAAAATTTGCTCCAAGCCAGGCACCCGTCATATTACCGGTGGCGAGAACTAATCCAACAAAAATATCAACCTGCCCTTTGAGCAAAAAAATTCCAAATGAAATAACAGTGTATAAAAGAACTATTAAAACTTTTAATGCATTTGCCCTTACCAAATCCTGACCACATCCGAGAACCAATCCAGCCAAAAGAAAAAAACCTACTCCCATTTGTATAAAACCTCCGTAAAGGCCTATAAAAAAGAAAATTAAATACTGAAAAACAGTTGGTTTGGCAAGTGATTGACCAACTCGTTCCTTTACCCAAACTTCAGGTTTTAGAACTACAATTAAAAACATGACAACCATCAAAGCTGAAATAATTTTTTTAAGTATTTCAGGATCAATCTCAACAGCAAAAAGCGTTCCAGCTATTGAGCCAATAACAGCCGGAATGGCCAGCTTATAATCTGTTTTTAAATCAAGAACCTTCTTTTTTCGAAATGTTTGTACACCAATAATATTTTGAAGCAGAATGGCAATTCGGTTTGTCCCGTTTGCCACATTTGCCGGAAGCCCTAAAATCATCAACAAAGGTAAAGTTAGCATAGAACCACCTCCGGCAGTTGTATTAATGAACCCGGCTGCCAGCCCTGTTCCCGCCAGGGCAAGAATCATGTGCCATTCCATAATCTATTTTATTATCAACAATATTTTCCAAAGATAAAACTAAAAAACGCTGTCTACCCTACAGATAAACAGCGTTTTAAAATTTAATTCAGATATTTTTAATAGGCAAACAGCGGATAATCTTTCATCATCTGATGAACTTTTTCTCCAACCATTTGCAACATTTTTTTGTCTTCAATATTTGAAATTACATCATCAATCAACTGCACTATTTGCGGCATTAAATCTTCTTTTACTCCACGCGTTGTAATTGCCGGTGTTCCTACCCGTAATCCAGAAGTCTGGAACGGAGAACGACTATCAAAAGGAACCATATTTTTGTTAACAGTGATTTCTGCCTTCACCAATGTATTTTCCACCAGTTTTCCGGTTATTTCAGGAAATTTTGTACGTAAATCAATCAACATAGAATGATTATCTGTACCTCCGGAAATCACTTTATATCCCATGTCAACAAATGCCTGAGCCATAACATCGGCATTTTTCTTCACCTGTTTTTGATATTCTTTAAATTCAGGTGTTAAAGCTTCTCCAAAAGCCACTGCTTTAGCTGCTATAACATGCTCAAGAGGTCCACCTTGCTGACCGGGAAAAACAGCCGAATCAAACAAAGAAGACATATTTCGCACAACACCTTTTGGAGTTGTAATACCCCATGGGTTTTCAAAATCTTTCCCCATCAAAATTATACCTCCACGCGGACCACGTAAAGTTTTGTGCGTGGTTGAAGTAACAACATGTGCATATTCGAGTGGATTTTTTAACAAATCAGCAGCAATCAAACCGGCCGGATGAGCCATATCGATCATTAACATAGCACCAATTTTATCTGCTATTTCCCGCATGCGTTTATAATCCCAGTCACGACTGTAAGCAGATGCCCCACCGATAATTAATTTTGGTTTATGTTCCAAAGCCAATGCTTCCATTTCGTTGTAATCGACTAAACCGGTATCTTCTTTTACTTTATAAGCAATCGGATTGTAGAGAATCCCTGAAGAATTCACATGTGAACCATGAGAAAGGTGTCCTCCATGAGATAAATCGAGACCTAAAAAACTATCACCTGGTTTTAAGATAACACTCAATACAGCAGCGTTTGCCTGCGCCCCGGAGTGCGGCTGAACATTGGCCCATTCTGCATTGTACAATTCCTTGATACGATCAATAGCGAGCTGTTCAGTCATATCAACAAATTGGCATCCTCCGTAATAACGTTTTCCCGGATAACCTTCAGCATATTTGTTGGTCATCACCGATCCCATGGCTTCCAAAACCTGGTCGCTTACAAAATTTTCAGATGCAATTAACTCGATACCGCCCAACTGGCGTTCACGTTCTTTTTGAATGATATCAAAAACCAAGCTGTCTCTCTTCATTTTTTGTTTCTTTTAATTAAAGCGCAAAGTTAATACATTTTAAAAGAGCCGTTTGTTGATAAAGTAAATAAAAACCCATTATTTTTGAACAATTAACAGAGCTTCAATTTAAGAGGATAAGTCAGATATGGAAAATAACAAAAGACCGGATTTATTAAGTGCGTTATGTATTCTAACATTTTTGGGAAGCGGATTCGCTTTTTTTGGTTATTTTTTTGCCTCGCTGTTTTTTGATAAAGCCTCTGAATTAATCATCAAATATTCTTCATGGCATTCCACGGATGCTATTTCGCCCCTTTATTTTACAACATTAATGGCATTGTATGCTGTTTCGTTAAGCGGAGCAATCAGGTTATGGAAATTGCACAAGGATGGGTTTTTTATTTATTCCGGAGCACAAATCATTATTTTGATTCTCCCCGTAGTTTGGATAAATAAGGACGCCTTTTCAGTAACAAATTTAATTTTTACAGGTATTTTTATTCTGGGGTATGCCTTGAATTGGAAAAGGTTAAGATAAAATCAATTCGAAAGAGTGCGTGTTTTTGGGGTAATTTTTCTATTATAATTAACTATTACCTTGTATTATTTTATTCTTTTGAATATCCTTTTTGTCTTTGATTCAATTAATTGATTTTCATTCTTGTAATCAATTATAAACAAAGTAGGTCGCTCCATTTTCAAATTACTTTCAGCACTTAAGTAATGCTCGAATTTTAAAGAATCGTCTTTAATAGAATACTCACCAACAAAATCATTCATTATTTTTCCTTTACCTGCATATTCTTTATAATTGAAAACGCCGTTGTTTAATACCACTTCCATATAACCCTCTTCTTTATCTGAATAATATTTTACTTTGTTGTATCTAGTATCGTTTGTAATCAAACTTTCAACTCTGTTTCTTTCGGGATTATTTATTGAATAAACTACTTTTACGCTGTTCCCTATAGCTTGTTTTTCATCGTTAGTTCCCAGCTTTTTAAAATCTACGTAATATTTGTCACCTACCTGGTATACATATTTAACTTTTCTTTTAAAAGTTTTCACTTCATTGGAAGGAAAAACATCTATAATTTTACCGAATACTGCTTTTGTTTCCCCCAGAAAAAAATTAGGATCCATAATTCCGTTCCAGACTACGTATCCTAAAATCGCACCAATTAATATTCCTGCAACCCAAACAATTACTTTTTTTACCATAATTTAGAGTAAGTAATTTTTCTTTCAATTTTTTTAGAAGTTTGGCGTAACAAATAACAATAAACATACCATAATCTAAATTTTTAACTATCTATTCTTAAGCCTTCAAAATTAAACCTTATTTGGTTTAATCGCTTTTAAAGAATAAACCATTGGGATTTTACCTTCCAGTCCTTTTATTTGAAACTTATTTTCAGAAATCTTTACGGTGTTTTCAAAACAATTATACGGGGAATAATTATATTCTTCAAAATCATGGATTGTCAGTCCGGCTTTTATGATTGAATTAAGGACAGTACTTAAACCATGGTTCCAGCAAATTGATTTTTCCTTAATCTTATTTTCTCCATCCGTATAGGTACCTTCCAGTTCTTCAACAATAGGCGCTAAATCCATATAGTTGTAATCAATGCGTTTAAAATCATAACTAAACATCCAAACAACCGGGTGAAACTCAACAAAAACAAATTTACCACTCGGCTTTAGAAAATGACTGATCACTTCTGCCCATTTTCTCATGACAGGCAGCCATCCTACAACTCCATATGAAGTAAAAACAATATCAAATTTTTCGTCTAGAATATCAGGAAGTTTGTAAATATCACTTTCAATAAATTTTACATCTGTACCGAGGGATTCATTGATTTCTCTTGCCTTGGCAATCGCTTTTTCCGAAAAATCAACGCCTGTAGCGATTGCTCCGCGTCTGGATAAAGAAATTGTGTCTAATCCAAAATGACATTGAAGATGCAAAACACTTTTCCCTCTAATATCTTCAAGTAATTCTATTTCAATTGAATTGAGAGAATCCTTACCCTTTTTAAAAGAATCAACATCATAAAACTCAGAATCAACATGTATTTGAGTTCTTTTATTCCAAAGATTTCTGTTTATTTCAATATAATTATCCATTTATCTTCCTTCCTTCTCTATCGTCCAGCTTTGCCGTGAATCTGTTTAATATCAAGCCTCAGTATCTCCATTTTTGAATAGTAGTCATCTGATTTTAACACTTTCCCTTTGATCACAGATTCCTTATTTTCCAGATGATGAAGTAACACGCTCATTCCATATTTTTTCTCATCCAAATCCTGCACTTTTTCCATATCTCCCCAAAATACAAGTGATTTATATTCATGAGCACATTCATCGTCAATATATCCTTTGTCCTCAATAACTGTCGCGCAAACTTTTCTGTTTTGACTCAAAAAATCCAATTTTAATCCCTTTGGCGCACAATGAAAATAAAGAGAATTTTTTTTAAAATCATATCCATAACTCAATGTCACTATGTAAGGTTCATTGTTTCTGCACATAGAAATTACGACAAACTTTCCGTTTTCCAGTATTTCCAATATTTCTTTTTTGTCTTTTAACTCTCTGTTTGGCCGGTTATGTAAATGATATTTTTTCATATTCCCAAGGTTGGCAGGTGTTTCACTTTATGGTAAGTTAATGCGGCTTTTATACAAAGTTTTAATTCCGGCTCGGCAATTTCTTTATCTAAATCGAAGATGATAGCCCGCTTCCCTTCAAAGTTGAAAGTATTTTTAAACATTACACTGAAAGTCGGTACCAGCCTGCTTGTACATTGAAAATACATTGCATATTGATTTGGAGTTTTAGCTTTCCAATCCATTCGGAGTGTACTTCCGAATTTTGTGATATAACTTGGCTCTCTCCATTTTAATGTTTCTTCAAGCCTGGATATTCCTTCTGTTTCCTTTGCCGTTTTAATAATTAACTCACGTAGTTTTAACATTTTACTTCGAACTGAATCCGGGTAGTTGTTAAAAACCTGTTCAGCCAAAGGATTTGAAATTATTTGTAACTCTTTCATTGTCTTTCTTAAACGCACGACAAAGTAATTTCCTTTTTTTAAAATAAGGAAAGATGGGGATAATTTTCAATTACTAGATTACCTAATCCCACCAGGTTTCGCCTTCAACCAGGTATTTTTCTTTGATCAATTCTTCATTTAACTCAATTCCAAAACCAGGTCTGTCACTCAACTGTATGTGCCCGTTCTTTATCATTTCCTTATCGTAACCCAAAACATCGGGGTCACCGTTTATACCATCTCCTGCCCTGTTTTTAGGATTCATAATAAATGTTTCATGGGCCACAAATTCACGAACTGATGCAGCAAAGTTAGCTGAAGCAATGGTTGCAATAGGACTGGCTACATTGTGCGTACATACCGGAATGTAATATAGTTCAGCAAGATCAGCTATTTTTTTTGCTTCCAGAAGCCCACCTGCCATGGAAACGTCAATTTCAATCATATTTACTCCCTGGTTTACAATAAAAGGACGGAAGTCATCTCTTGTATACAAATTCTCACCTGTAAGTATCGGTACCGGTGATTGTTCCGTAAGTTTTACCCATTGTTCGTTATAGGCAATCGGTAGCGGATCTTCCAACCAAATAGGTCGAATTGGTTCAACAGCCCTGGCTACGCGAAGCGCACTGTCAAAATCAAATTCCCAGTGACAATGGACTGCTATATCAAATTCGTTGCCCAGAGCCTCTCTCATATTCGAAAATCCTTTTGCAATCTCGTCAACACCTATATTGGAAAGTCTTCGATTGTCCAGCCTGTTCCACCGCTGATCCCTGTCGATATCGCTTTTACATGCTGTCCAGCCCTGGCTTTTCATCAACTCTGCAAATTCATTACACGAATCCATACTCATCATATCTCTTGGACGAGCAGATGCATACGCACGTACTTCATTTGTATGACTACCTCCTCCCAATATTTTTCGTACCGGCTGTTCCGTAATTTTTCCAATTAAATCCCACATGGCAAATTCAACACCGGTTATTGCATGGGTCGCTATTCCATGATTACCACCATAATAAGAAGTACGTGTACTCATTTTGAATACCAGGTATTCCAGATCGAGTGGGTCCTGCCCCATCAGGATGGGTTTACAAACATTCAAAACGATATCTTTGGCACCAAGACCATTCTCATCGTGATGGCATTCCCCAATACCAACCAATCCTGCATCAGTTGTTATTTTCACTAAGGGACTTACCCGCATACCTATTCTTGTAAGTACACATTTTACATCAGTTATTTTTACTTTACCTGCAAGTGGATTGGCCATTAGGGAAGTATAAGGCATAAAAGCCAAAACAGGTGTCGTTATCGCCAGATTTCGAATAAAATTTCTTCTTTTCATAAGTATAGTTTAGTTATTATTTGTTTAGTCTATAAATATAAGAAACTCAAAATATTTTTGATTAAGAATTGTGGTTCAAAGTATAAATCATATAAAATACCAGACAAAATCTAGTAAGAAATAAATGAACCCATAGAACGGAGGAATCTCAATTATTTAGTTTTACCACTTCTCATTAGCAATTACGGGCCAAATAAGTTTATCATATATCTGTTTAATTCCCTCCATTTGCTCAGAAGTCAATTCAGGCAATTCAGAAGCCTGAATATTCGATAATACCTGCTCGGGCTTTGATGCTCCCGGAATAACACAACTCACTTCAGGAAACATTAATATCCATTTTAAAGCAACTAGTACCAGATTTGTCTGTTCAGGAAAGAGCTTTTTAATTTCTTCAACGGCTTCCAGTCCTTTCAAATAATCTACCCCTGAAAATGTTTCCCCTTTGTCAAAAGCTTCTCCGTTACGGTTGAAAGTACGATGATCTTCTTTGCCAAATGTGGTTGTTGCAGAAAACTTACCAGTTAACAATCCGCTGGCCAATGGTACTCGTGCCAAAATTCCTACATTGTTTTTTGCAGCTTCGGCAAAAAATTGTTCAGACGGACGTTGTCTCAGCATATTAAAAATAATCTGCACAGTAGTTACATTGTCGTATTCCATGGCTTTCAGCGCTTCTTCCACTCTTTCAACACTTACACCCAGATTCAGTATTTTTCCTTCTTTTTTTAATATGTCAAACAATTCAAAAATCTCAGGGCGATAATATGTTTCAGTTGGCGGACAATGCAACTGAATAAGGTCAAGGGTCTCAAGACCCATATTTTTCAGACTGTCTTCCACAAATTTACGCAACACTTTTGGTTGATATGCAGCATCAACATGGGGAGACAATTTCCGACCACACTTCGTGGCAACATAAATTCTTTCGCTTCTTGAACGGACCAGTCGTCCAACCGCTTTTTCACTTTCTCCGTCACCATAAACATCTGCAGTATCAATAAAATTAACTCCGTTATCAACTGCTTTATTTAAAATTGCATCGGCATTTTCATGGCTAAATTCACTTCCCCATTTTCCACCAACCTGCCAGGTTCCCAGTGCTACTTCAGTTATTTCAAATCCGGTTTTTCCAAGTATTCTTTTTTTCATTCGTATATATAATTTCAATTAATATTTCGTATTCCAAGTAAAAATAAAGGAAACATCTTTAATAGAAAACTAAATTATAAAAATCGAACTTTCAAAAATTAATTTTCACAAAAGTCCATTACAACTTTTGTAAAATCAATATATGTATTCTGCCTTTACAAAAAGTTTATGGTTTAAACCATTTTATTTTAACTTTGTCCGAAATGTTTTCAAAATGATTCGAAGAACAACAGCAATATACCATGTACTGGTTGTCAGCATTCTTTTGCTGGCACACGCTGTTATTCCGCACATTCATTTTAACAGTGAGATTATAATTACAGGTTCAGAATCACACGCAAATAAACAGAATTGTAATTCCAATCAACATAAACACAGTGAGGAGGAAGATGCGGAAGCCGATTTCTGCCTGTTGAAACAAGTATACCTGGCAAGAACAAACGATACTGATTCTGACGATAGTGAACAGGATTGGTTATTTCACCAGAATGATTTTCCGAATGTCTTTTATGCGCTTCTGAATTCTGATGAAATTTCTTGTTTCACTCAACCGGCAATTGCAATAAATCGAACCTATTTTGATTCCATATATGGTTTTTTAGGATATGGTAACGTAAACTCACGTGGCTCTCCTCAAGTATAAATCAGATCATCTAAAATGTCAGGAATCATTCTGACATCCTAAAATCACTTTACACAAATAACAAGTTTTGCCAGGCAAAACATTTATCCCATTTTAAGGAATAGCAGGATTATTCTATCTAAAATTTATATAGAATGAAAAAGAAAACATTTATAGCTTTGGTTGCTTTTATAATTGCAGCTTGCCACAATCAAAATTCAAATTTAAATGATACTGAGCATTCTCATGAAATTGAAGAGTTTGCTGATGCGCACGAACATGAATCAGAAGAATCAGAACATGAGGAGCCCAAAATACAAATTACGTCGTATAGCGATGACTTTGAAGTATTTGCCGAAGCAGATCCATTCGTTTCAGGCCAAGAATCCAATGTTCTGTCTCACTTTACTAATCTCTCTGATTTTTCTGCTCTTGAATCAGGAAAAGTTACTCTTCGTTTAATTATTAACGGAGAAGAAATCAGCGAATCCCTCTCAAAACCAGCAAGAAAGGGCATTTATAGTTTTAACATTATACCGGAAACCTCGGGGGAAGGACAAATAATTTTTGATATTGAAACGAATTCGGAAACTTATCACATAATCGCCGAAAATATTACTGTTTACGAGGACGAGGAGGAGGCTCACAAAGCCGCCGAAAAAAAAGAAATTAACAGTACGAATGCCACTGTTTTTACTAAAGAACAGTCGTGGAAGATTGATTTTGCAACAGAACCGGTTATTCAGGAACCCTTCGGAGAAATTATCAAAACAACGGCCCAAATTCAATCTGCACAAAACGACGAAATGATAATTGCTGCAAAAACGAATGGCGTTGTTTTACTGAATAATAACTCTTTGTTGCCCGGAACTCCTGTTTCAAAGGAACAGACCTTGTTTACCATATCAGGAAGCAATTTCGCCGATAACAATTCAACTGTTCGTTACCTGGAAGCGCAAAACAATTACGAAAAAGCAAAACAGGATTTTGAACGAATAAAATCTTTGGCCGATGAAAAAATTGTCTCCGAAAAAGAACTACTGGAAGCCAAAAATACTTTTGAAAATGCAGAGCTGATTTATAACAATTTGAACAATAATTTTACAGCGTCAGGGCAATCCGTTAAAAGTTCCTTGAGTGGTTTTGTTAAACATCTGTATATTCAAAACGGAGAATACGTGGAAGCGGGTCAGCCCGTTGTAGTTATTTCCCGAAACAAAAGTCTTACACTTTATGCGGAAGTTCAACCCAAGTATGTGAATGATCTGGACTTTCTGAAAACAGCAGTAATTGAAACGGCAAATGGTCAGAAGTCCTATACACTAGAGCAATTAAACGGGAAAATTATTTCCTGGGGGAAATCGGCCAATCATGATAATTTTCTTGTCCCGGTATATCTTCAAATTGAAAACAATGGTGATTTTATCCCCGGAAATTTTGTAACAACATATTTAAAAACCGAATCAAATAAGGCCGCTTCAACAATTCCCAATTCTGCTCTTTTGGAAGAACAAAGTCTATATTTTGTATATGTGCAAATCACTCCGGAACTTTTTGAAAAACGGGAAATTCATACCGGTTCAACCGATGGCAAAAAAACCGAGGTACTGTCCGGATTAAAATCCGGCGAAAGAGTAGTAACAAAAGGTGCTGTATTTATTAAACTTTCACAGGCAAGCGGGGCTCTGGATCCACATGCCGGTCATGTTCATTAAAACCCGAAAGCTATGCTGAATAATATTATAAAATTCTCATTAAAGAATAAATATTTTGTTTTGTTCTGCTCCATTGTGCTGGTATTTTTTGGAATCAGAACAGCTTTAGATACTGATATTGATGTATTTCCTGATCTTACTGCTCCAACTGTTGTGGTGATGACAGATGTTCACGGAATGGCGTCGGAAGAAGTAGAACGACTCGTAACTTTTCCCATAGAAACAGCTGTAAACGGTGCAAATGATGTACGAAGGGTACGATCCTCATCATCACAGGGATTTTCATTTGTGTGGGTAGAATTTGATTGGGGAACCGACGTTTACAAGGCCCGACAAATTGTAAGTGAAAAACTCATACAGGTAACTTCGCAAATGCCGGTCGGGGCAGGTCAGCCTGTGCTGGCGCCGCAATCGAGTGTAATGGGAGAAATTTTTTTTATCGGGATGCAGGCTGACAGTACAAGCATGATGGATTTACGAACCATAGCCGAATGGAACGTAAAACCACTAATTCTTGCTACCGGAGGTGTTTCTCAGGTTACCATCATCGGTGGTGATTTAAAACAATACCAGGTACTCATCGATCCTCAAAAAATGGGTTACTATGATGTATCTCTGGAGGAGCTTGCTGATATTTGTCGCGGAATAAGCCAGAACTCAATGGGAGGTGTAGTTCGGCAACATGGAAATGAATATGTGGTCAGAGGGATTGCACGTACTTTCGATTTGGAAGAACTGGGAAACTCTTATATCAAAACCCGAAATGGCCGCCCTGTTCGCATACGTGACGTAGCTGAAGTTGAAATTGGCAGTGCCGTTAAAATGGGTCATGCATCACATAATGGGAAACCGGCGATTATTATTTCCGTATCAAAACAACCCCATGTAAATACCCTGGAAGTTACTGAACAAATTGAAAAGAATCTGGAAGAACTAAAAAGTACCCTTCCACCGGATGTAAGACTGGACACGCAAAATCTTCCGTCAGGCAAACTTTATCAAAACAGCCGTAAATAATGTGACACGGGCATTAATTGAAGGCGCCATTTTTGTTATTATCATTTTATTTATTTTCCTTGGAAGTTTTAGAACAACGCTTATTTCACTGCTTGCCATTCCTTTATCCTTACTTGGTGCTGTAATTGCCCTCAAAATATTTGGATTAAATATCAATACAATGAGTTTGGGCGGCATGACGATAGCCATTGGCTCACTCGTTGACGATGCCATAATTGATGTAGAGAATGTGTATAAAAGATTACGTCAAAATAGAAAAAGACCGGTTGATGAGAGGGAATCTTATTTTACTGTTGTCTTCGAGGCATCAAAAGAAATTCGTGCTTCCATATTAAATGCAACTGTAATTATTATGGTAGCTTTTTTACCCTTATTTTTTCTATCAGGAATGGAAGGCCGTATGTTGAAGCCACTTGGGATTGCCTTTCTTGTTTCACTCTTTGTATCGCTCGTAGTTGCCATGACATTAACTCCGTTATTATCGAAAATGATACTTGCTAACGATACCTATCTGGCAAAAAATGAAAATGAAAAATGGCTGGTTCGAAAATTGAGTGGATTTTATGAACGTTCACTTACCTGGATGCTTACCCATAAAACACTCGCGATTTCGTCTACACTTGCTGTATTTATAATAGCTTTAATTGCCTTTTCGTCGTTGGGGAGGAGCTTTCTTCCTGAATTTAATGAAGGTTCACTTACCCTTTCAGTAATCAGCAAACCGGGAATTTCGTTGGAACAAAGTAATGAGATTGGCAACCTGGTCGAAAACGAATTGTTATCGATTCCCGAGGTTTTAACTACGGCACGTCGCACAGGTCGCGGAGAACTGGATGAACATTCACAGACGACCAACAGCGCCGAAATAGATGTAAACTTTCAACTGGAGGAAAGAAGCAAGGATGAATTCCTTGCCGATGTCAGGGAAACCCTGTCCGATATTCCGGGAATTGCGTTTACTGTCGGACAACCTTTGGGACATCGTATCGACCACATGCTTTCCGGTACACGGGCTAACATTGCCATTAAATTGTTCGGGACAAACCTGAACCACATGTTTACTCTTGGAAACGAGATAAAAAGTGTAATTGTTGACATTGAAGGTCTGGTGGATGTGAATGTGGAACAACAAACTGAAATTCCACAGATACAGATTCACCCGAACCGTGATTTACTGGCAAGTTACGGTATTACGATCGCGCAGTTTAATGAATTTGTTGAAACTGCATTTGGAGGTGAAAAAATGGGCGATATTTTCGAAGGGCAACAGAGTTTTGATCTTATTCTTCGTTTGAATAAAGATTATACCAATTCAATTGAAGGAATAAGAAATGCCCTTATTGACACATGGGACGGAAAAAAAGTACCGTTTGAACAAGTTGCAGAAATAAGATCAGCCAGTGGCCCCAGTTCAATAAGCCGCGAAAACGTCCAGCGTAAACTTGTTATTTCAGCAAATGTTGCTGAACGTGACCTTCGCAGTGTAGTTGAAGACATTCAGAAGAATATTAATGAAAACATTAATCTGCCCGAAGGCTACCGTATTGAATATGGCGGACAGTTTGAAAGTGAAGCTAAGGCATCACGAACACTGATGATGACTTCCCTCATTTCTATCCTTCTTATTTATTTGCTTCTATTCCAAGAATTTAAAAACTTCAAACTTGCAGGAATTATTTTAATTAACCTGCCTCTGGCACTCATAGGCGGTGTTTTCGCCATTTATTTTACTTCCGGAATTCTTAGTATTCCTGCTATAATTGGTTTCATAACTTTGTTTGGCATTGCAACCCGAAACGGAATCCTTTTAATTTCCAATTATCAGAAATTACAAAAACAGGGCTTACCCTTGTTCGAAACCGTAATAAAGGGTTCTTCTGACCGCTTAAATGCAATTCTTATGACTGCATTAACTGCTGCTTTGGCCCTGATTCCTTTAGCAATGAAAGGACATTTATCGGGTAATGAAATTCAAAGTCCTATGGCAAAAGTAATTCTGGGAGGGCTACTAACTTCCACTTTATTAAATATTTATATAATACCTATTGTATTCGTGCTATCGCAAGGACGCAAAACTTTAAAAACGGAAGAAGTATGAAACGATTGATATTTATTATAGGAATAATTGCGCCGACATTTCTTTTCTCCCAAAACAATACAGAAAAGATTTTAGCAGCGATTGAACAAAACAACACAACGCTGGCAGCTTTAAGAAAAAGTTTGGATGCGGAAAAAATTGGCAATAAAACAGAAATATTTCCTGATAATCCTGAAGTTGAATTCGGAT
>CAXXDA010000008.1:0-75774 GCA_963676775.2 uncultured Draconibacterium sp. | reverse complement strand
TTGGAGAGCTTTTGTGCGAATAATATGCTAAAAGAAATCAATAGAAAGGAAATCAAAGACAGGCATTAAGAATCAGCATTAGAATGAAGCAATCTTTATTTATAGGACGAAAATTGGGCAGCCGGACAAAAAACTGGCTGAAAGATAATGCTGTGGATTTTGAAGAACACCCGCTGATTCAAATTGAACTTGTTCAACCTGAGTCATTGAAAATGAATTTTGTAAAAGATACTGGGAGACAGTTTGTTATTACCAGTCAGTGGGCTGCAAAGTGGTTGTCAGAAAACTTTACAAAATTGGAATATACAAACAATGATTCTGTTCTTTGTATTTCTGAAAAACAGGAAAAGATATTGAGAACTTTTACAAATCAGATTTTTGTTTCGGAAAAGCAAAATGCAGCATCTCTTGTGCAACTTGTGTTTCAAAAAAATACAAATGAAACAGTAGTTTTTCTTCGGGGAAATAAATCACTGGATATAGTTCCTTCAAATTTAAAATTGAAGGGTGTTAAAATCGAAGAATTGAAGGTATACAGGAATCTTCCACAGAAAATCAAAACAGATAAATTTTTTTGATACTTTCCTTTTTTTTAGCCCGAGTGGAGTTGAAAGTTTTGTGGAAGGAGGGACAAATCATCCCGCGGGCTTCAAAAATTCTAACCATTGGACATACCACTGCAAAGAAGGCCCGACAGTTGTTTAAGAATGAAGTTTTTGTTTCAGAAGAACAGGAAGAATTTGCATTTATAAAATTCGCGGTTGAGTCGTTAAAATATTTGGAGGTAAAAGCTTAAAATGAACGTAATGGATCATAATATACATTCTAAACTTTTTAGCCGGGCAGAGAAAGTAATGCCGGGAGGTGTAAATTCACCGGTGCGTTCATTTGCGGGTATGGGGCGAACTCCGGTTTTTATCAACAGGGCAGAAGGAAGCTTCCTTTTTGGAGCCGACGGAGAAAAATATGTGGATTATATTGGTTCGTGGGGGCCAATGATTTTTGGTCATGCCTGGCCACCTGTCGCTGAAGCGGTGAAAAAACAGCTGGAAAAATCAACAAGTATCGGCCTGGCTACCGATAAAGAAGTTGAGTTTGCAGAACTTCTGGTGTCTATGGTTCCGGGTATTGAAAAAATACGCCTGGTAAATTCCGGAACTGAAGCTTGTATGACAGCAATACGGATTACCAGGGGAATCACAGGAAAACAAAAAATTATAAAATTCAACGGGTGTTACCACGGTCACGCCGATCCGTTTTTGGTGAATGCCGGCAGCGGTGCCTTAACCTTAGGAAATCCTTCCAGTTCTGGTGTGCCACATGAAACAGTGAAAGATACGTTAGTTGCTGATTTCAATGATTTGGAGAGCGTTTCGCAGCTTTTTGAAAAGAATCCTGAAAAAATTGCAGCGGTTATTGTTGAACCAGTGGCGGGAAATATGGGGTGTATTCCTCCCGAAAATGGTTTTTTGAAGGGACTTCGGGAAATCACTAAAAAACATTCAGCTTTTTTAATTTTCGACGAAGTAATGACAGGTTTTCGTCTCGCTGCGGGTGGAGCGCAGCAATTATATGATGTAGAAGCCGACCTCGTAACATTTGGGAAAATAATTGGCGGTGGATTTCCAGTTGGCGTCATAGCCGGGAAAACACAATGGATGGATTACCTTGCGCCGCTTGGTCCAATCTACCAGGCAGGAACACTTTCCGGAAATCCGGTGGCTATAACAGCGGGAATTACAGTATTGAAAGAGCTAAAGGAAAACCCTGCGATTTACCATAGTTTAGAACAAAAGGGGAAACAATTAAAAACAGGATTGGATGAAGTTTTTAAAAATACAGAGATACCTGTTCAAATAAATCAGGTTGGATCAATGATAAGCTTATTTTTTGCCGAAGAGAAGGTAGAAACTTTCAAAGATGTACAGAAAGCAGATATGGAAATATTTGCAGCTTTTTTTCACCGAATGCTGGAAAATGGAATTCATCTTCCGCCTTCGGGTTACGAATCATGGTTTTTAGCAACTACGATTACCGATGAATTAATAGAATTCACTATTGAAGCGGCTATAAAGTCAGTAAAAGATTTATTTATTCAAAAAGAACATTATGTCTAAAACAATATCAATATTGGGCTGCGGCTGGCTGGGAACAGCACTAGGAAGAAGATTAATGTCAAAAGGATTTGGTGTTAAAGGTTCAGTGGCTACTTCTGAAAGTTACACACAACTCGAATTTACGGGAATTCAAACGTACCACATTCGGATTGAACCGGAATCAATAACGGTTGATTACAATAGTTTTTTTAATACCGATGTTTTGATATGCTGCATTCCTCCGCGTCGGACAGAAGGGGTAGAAGATGAGTTTCCTAAGCAAATTATACAGCTTGCAAAACAGGTCCAGGAAATGAAAATCGGGAAAGTTATTTTTTATTTCATCAACCTCGGTTTACGAAGCTAAAAATGCTGTGGTACATGAAGGAGAAGAAGGTAATCCCGAGAAACCAAGCGGGAAAGCTTTGTTAAAAGCGGAACAGCTACTATTAAATTTGCAGGATGTAAAAACAACAATCATTCGCTTTGGAGGTTTGATTGGTGCGAATCGAAATCCGGCACGTTTCATGGCCGGAAAGAAAAATATTTCTGCCGGTACACCGGTAAACCTGATTCACCGTGAGGATTGTATAAACATTATCACTCAAATAATTGAAAAAGATATTTGGGGCGAGATTTTTAATGCATGTAGTCCGGCGCATCCCACGAAGGAAGAATTTTATACAAAAGCATCAAGAATCAGCGAATTACCCGTTCCTGAATTTTCTGACAGACCGGAAAAATATAAAGTTGTTAACAGCGAGAAGCTAATTAACACTCTGGATTACAAATTCCAATATCCGAGTCCGATGGATTATTTGAAAGAACTGGAAGAATGGACATACCGCATTTAATATCGATAGTTGGGGCAGGCCCGGGTGACCCGGAATTGCTGACAATAAAGGCGCAAAAGCGTTTGGGAAATGCCGAAGTAGTTTTATATGATGCATTGATGGGAGATGAGATTTTGGATTTGGCAAATTCAAAATGTATTAAAAAATATGTGGGAAAAAGGAGCAAAGACGGGCAGGATCAAAGTGTAAGACAGGAGGAAATTTTTAACGAATTTATATTCTGGGCCAGAAAAAATAAAAAAGTAGTGCGCTTAAAAGCAGGCGACCCGATGATTTTTGGAAGAGGAGCTGAGGAAATTCGATTTTGTAAAGAAAACAAATTAAATTATGAAGTAATACCGGGAATTACGGCTGGTGTTGCCGGTGCCTCTTTGTTTTCCGTTCCGCTTACTGAACGCGAAAAAAATAATATGGTGCTTTTTTACACCGGGCAAAACAGAAACGGAGGTTTTACCGATTTAGATTCAGTAGCGAAAATTCTGAAGACAGGTTCACCAGTTTTAATTTATATGGGATTAAATAATTTACCGGAAATGGCAATACAGCTGCAAAGCCTGGGTGTAGATCCTTCTTTTCCCGTTCAGATTCAAAGCAGGATATCGCAACCTAACCAGAAAAGCTATGCCACTACACTTGGAGAGGTTGAAGATTTTCTTTCTGAAAATCAGCCTGAAACACCATCGCTTATAATTATCGGGAAAAATGTACTTGAAATTTGAATGAAACAAAAAATCATCATAGCAACCCGGGGAAGCAGGCTCGCTTTGCATCAGTCCCAAATTGTAAGAAATCTTCTTTTGAAAAAGTTTCCTGGAATTGTTATCGATTTTTTGGAAGTAACCACTCGTGGTGATATTGACCAGAAAACACCTCTGAGCGACTTTGGTAATACAGGTGTATTTGTAAAAGGATTGGAAGAAAAATTACTAAACGGCGAAGCTGATTTGGCTGTCCATAGTTTAAAAGATGTCCCTTCAGATATGCATCTTGAATTGATTTTGGCTTCTTTCCCTGAGCGTGAAGACGTTCGGGATGTATTGGTTACAAAAGATGGTGTGAATTGGCGAAGAATTAAATCAGGGAGTATTGTAGGGACGAGCAGTCCGGCACGAAAAGAACAAATGAAGTTGTTGCGACCTGATTTGGTTTTTAAAGACATTCGTGGAAACGTGGATACCCGCGTTGAAAAAGTTTTGAGAGGGGATTACGATGCGACCATCCTGGCTGCTGCCGGATTAAAACGATTGGCGTATAAAATTAAAGATGAAAGCTATTTCAGCCTGGATGAAATGATACCTTCTCCCGGGCAGGGAGCCCTCGCAATTCAGGTTCATAAAAACAATAAAAAAGCGTTGGAAATGGTGCAGAAAATCAATGCTAAATTTATTGAAAAACAGGTAAAAGCGGAGCGTGCTTTTATGGCTGAAATTGGCGGTGGTTGCCGGTATCCTGTTGCTGCACATGCCGAAAGCTATGGAGAAAAGTATGTTTTCAGGGCAATGGCTTTTAAACCAGATTTTGAAAAAATAGAAAAGGTAAAGATATCGGTAGTTGAAAAAGAACTATTGAAAAGTGCGAAAATGGAGGCACAAAATATTATTTCGAAATATAAACTTACGCATTGACGGAATTATTTTGTAAATGGCTAATAATCAGACTTCGATTTCGCTCAGTCTGACAGTCACAGTGAGCGGAGTCGAACTGTGAATCAACATGTTGTGAATAATTTTCGTCAATGGGTATAATTCAGGTAAAAATGAATAGACCCGCATTTCCGTCAACAAGACTGAGAAGACTGAGATATAATCCCGTAATCCGAGAAATGGTAGCAGAAACACAATTATCTTTGAATGATTTGGTGATGCCATTGATTGTTACATTTGGGAAAAATATAAAACAGGAAATTTCATCCATGCCAGGTCAGTACAGGTTTTCTGTGGATTTGTTGCTTGAAAAATGCAGGGAGCTTTGGCAGAAAAAAATCAGGGCAATATTACTTTTTGGCATTCCGGAAAAAAAAGACGAACATGGGCACGTTGCTGTTCATGATCATGGAATCGTTCAACAGGCAATCACTGCTCTAAAAAAAGATCTTCCTGAAATGGTTGTAATCGCTGATGTTTGCAATTGTGAATATACGACTCATGGTCACTGCGGTACAATTATCGACGGCGATGTAGATAATGATACGACACTTGAAACGTTAACCGCACAGGCAGTATCGTTGGCAAAAGCCGGAGCTGATATTATTGCCCCCAGCGATATGATGGACGGTAGGGTAAAAATAATAAGAGAGGCACTGGACAAAGCGGGATTTTATAAAATCCCGATCCTTTCCTACGCGGCAAAATTTGCGTCCGGTTTTTATGGTCCCTTCAGAGATGCAGCTGACAGCACACCGTCCTTCGGTGACCGAAAATCCTATCAGATGGATTACAGAAACAGTGATGAAGCTTTGCGTGAAATTGAACAGGATATTGCCGAAGGGGCAGACATGGTTATGATAAAACCGGGATTGGCCTATCTTGATATTGTCACACGTGCCAAAGCCCTTTTTAATATTCCGCTTGTTGTGTATAATGTCAGCGGCGAGTATTCAATGTTAAAGGCTGCTTCACAAAATGGCTGGGTTGATGAAGACAGGTTGGTAATGGAATCGATGTACGCATTTAAACGTGCCGGTGCAGACATCATAATTACTTACTGGGCTGAACGAGTATCAGAATTAATTTCCTGATTAGGAATTGCGATACTTATCAAAAGATTTGGCGACCATTTCTATGTATATTATTTTTTATAATTTAATAGCAATTTAATCTTTTATAAGTCGTTTTACCTTAAATATTTATAAAATGAAAACCAACAAATATTGCTGCCGGATTTTTCCAATTGTTTTAATAATACTGTCTTTAATGATAACTACCTTATTATGGTATTTCGAGGAAGGAAATCATACTTTTTCTTTTCTGACAGACAAAGACGAGATTTTTAATTTTCTGGGAACAACATTATTTGTATCTGTAATACCTATTGGTATATTTTACCTTTCCTCTGAAAGGGAAAAGTTAAAAAACCATGCAAAGAAATTAGCTTTGCTGGGATTTTTGCCTTCTTTAATTTTACTTTTCATTTTGATTTGAGTTTCTACATAATTTTCTTTTATAAACAGTACGGAATTTTACAGGACATAGGCAAGTTGATATCTTGTAGTTATCCGATTTAAAACATAGAATTTTTTTTTCTTATCTTTCGGGATCAAAAAGTTGATATGCCGAAATTCCCGTTTTTTCAACAATACGATGCCATGGATTGTGGCCCGAGTTGTTTGCGCATGGTCGCAAAATATTACGGGAAACATTTTTCAAATGAATTTTTAAGAGAAAAGTCTTTTATAACTCGCGAGGGTGTATCATTGCTTGGAATAAGTGATGCTGCGGAAGCAATAGGAATGCGTTCGATGGGAGTGAAAATTTCCTTTGAGCAGTTAAAAAAGGAAGCGCCGCTTCCCTGTATTGTGCACTGGGGACAGAATCATTTTATTGTCGTATACAAATTCAAAAAAGATAAAGTTTTTGTCGCCGACCCTGCATTTGGCAGAATGGAATATTCTGAAAGTGAATTCAAAAAGGAATGGCTGTCAACGGTTAAGGAAGGTGAAGAGAAAGGTATATGTTTGTTGTTACAACCAACTCCCGATTTTTACAAAGAGGAAGACGAAGAGGTTAACCGGACTGGTTTCCGATTTGTGCTCAATTATTTAAAACCGTATAAAAAACTGGTTATTCAGCTTCTTCTTGGTTTTCTTCTTGGTAGCCTGATTCAACTGGTTCTGCCCTTCCTTACTCAAAGTATTGTTGATATTGGTATCAGCACTCAGGATATTGGTTTTATTTACCTGGTATTAATCGCTCAAATGGTTTTATTTATCAGCCGGATGTCAGTTGATTTTATCCGGTCGTGGATTTTGTTACACATCAGTACACGTATAAATATTTCTATAATATCAGATTTTCTGATTAAATTGATGAGGCTTCCCCTGGGATTTTTTGATTCAAAAATGATCGGCGATATTTTGCAGCGAATTGAAGATCATGGAAGAATTGAAAGATTTCTTACAGCCCAATCGATCGGGATTCTGTTCTCTATGTTTAGTTTGGTTGTTTTTGCAATTGTTTTGGCCATTTACAGTCTGAAGATATTTTTCATCTTTATTCTTGGTTCTGCACTTTATTTTGTATGGGTGTACATTTTCATGAAACGCAGACGAGAACTTGATTATAAACGTTTTATCAAATTATCTGAAAACCAAAGTAAACTCATTCAGATTATTAACGGAATGCAGGAAATAAAGCTGAATAATTATGAGAAGGAAAAGAGATGGGAATGGGAACGTGTTCAGGCTGGTTTGTTTAAGGTAAGTGTGAAAAGTCTTGCACTTGAACAATATCAAAGTGCAGGATCGGTTTTTATCAACGAAACAAAAAACATACTCATTATAGTTATTGCAGCAACAGGTGTAATTAATGGTGAACTTACCCTGGGTATGATGCTGGCCATACAATATATTATAGGACAACTTAACAGTCCGCTTCGCCAGTTAATTAACTTTATGCACCAGGCACAGGATGCAAAAATAAGTTTGGAACGACTTTCTGAAATTCATGAGAAAAAAGATGAACAGGAGTATACCGAAACAAAAGTTAAGTTATTGCCTGAAAATCGTAGCATTTCAATATCTAACCTTGTTTTTCAGTATGAAGGGCCTCGCTCACCTAAAGTTTTGAATAATATAAATCTTGAAATTCCACAAAATAAAACTACAGCCATTGTTGGGACAAGCGGCAGTGGAAAAACTACGTTAATAAAATTAATACTGGGATTTTATCGACCAGTTAGAGGTGAAATAAAAATCGGAGGAGTTCGTCTGGCCAATTATTTTCAGCCGATGTGGCGTGACAAATGTGGCGTGGTTATGCAGGATGGTTTTATTTTTTCGGATACCATCGCAAAAAACATTGTAGTTAGCGAAGATGAAATAAATGAACAAAATCTTTTACATGCCGTAAAAATGGCAAACATTCAGGATTATATTGAATCGTTACCATTAAGTTACAACACAACAATCGGGCAAGAGGGGGTTGGTTTGAGCCAGGGACAAAAACAACGTATTTTAATAGCCAGATCGATTTATAAAAATCCCGAATATTTATTTTTTGATGAAGCAACAAATGCTTTGGATGCCAGCAATGAAAAGCTCATAATGGAGAATATGGATGAGTTTTCAAAAGGAAAAACAGTAGTAGTTGTAGCGCATCGTTTAAGTACGGTAAAAAATGCAGACCAGATTATTGTGCTTGAAAAAGGAGAAATTGTAGAAAAAGGAAAACACGAAGAATTGATTGATAAAAAAGGAAAATATTACGAACTGGTGAAAAACCAATTGGAATTAGGTAGCTAATAACCAACGTCAAGTGAATAAGATGGCTGAGGAAAAAAATAAAATAGAAATTCGTTCCAGTGAAGTACAGGAAATTCTTGGAGGAATCCCTTCAAAAATTGTCAGGTACGGAATTTTTATCTTTTTGGCAGTGTTTGCCATTGTCATTATAGCATCCTTCGTTTTTCAATACCCTGACGTTTTGCGCTCAAATATTGTAGTCACAACAGAAAATCCTCCTGCGACATTAGTAGCAAGAGCAACGGGGAAAATAGAAGCACTATTTGTAGCCGACAATCAAAAAGTAAAAGCAGGAGAGGTTATAGCATTAATTCAAAATCCTGCAGAATATCGTGACATTCAAAAATTAGATGTTTTAATTGATTCAGTTCAGCCGGTGTTCGACAGCCTTGGATATGTTATTCAGCCCAGATTCGATAAGAACCTGCAGCTTGGTGCTATTCAGGAATATTATTCACAATTTCTGAAAAAATACGATGAGTTACTTGTGTTTGTGGAACAGAACTATTATCCCAGAATGAATGAGTCGTTAAAACAACAACTGGACATGGCTGAAATCTTGTACGATAGATTATGGGAACAAAAAAATGCGGTTGATAATGAATATCAGATAAAATTTCGGAATTACGAAAGACAAAGAACGTTAATGGCAAGTGAGGTGATTTCGTCTGCTGATTTGGAGGTGGCAGAATCGGATATGTTGAGTAAAAAGTCGGAACTGGATGGCTTGCGCTCTCAACTGGCAGAACGGCAAATTGAGATTAGCCAGTTGGAACAGAGAATAATAGAAAATGAAAAGATTTATTCTGACCAAAAAAATAAATATACATCAGAACTTCTCGAAGCATTTAATATTTTAAAAAGTGTAGTCAGCAACTGGGAATTAACCTATTTGATGCGTTCACCAACCGACGGAGTGGTCACGTTTAACAAGTTCTGGAGTGTAAACCAGAATGTTACAGAAGGCGACAGGGCTTTTACAATTGTACCTGAAAATGTAGGTGACCTGATCGGGAAAGTTGAACTTCCTATCCGTGGTTCAGGGAAGGTAAAAGCCAATCTTGATGTAAATATAAAATTTGACAACTATCCTTACATGGAATACGGATTGGTTAGGGGAAAAGTCAGTAATGTTTCCTTAGTCCCTGCAGAAGACAATTATTATATGGTAGAGGTAACTTTTCCAGGCGGATTAGTTACCAATTACAATAACTCGCTTGAATTACAGAATCAGTTGATGGGACAGGCTGAAATTATCACCGAAGATCTCAAATTGATCCAAAGAATATTTAATCCTTTAAAAGCTTTGTGGAAAGAAAGAGTGAATAATTAAACTTTCTTAAAACAAATCATTTAACCCAAATGGTTCAATTTTAATTTTCTGAAAAAAGAATTTAAATTTTATTGTTCTTCCAATAGAATTTGTACTTTTGCGTGCCGTTTTAAGGGGATACTATGTATTTTTCCCTCGAAACGTATTGTTTTTAAGGATTTTTGCATACTTTTGCAGTCCGTTTTGAAAAAGTATTATTAACGTTATAAAAAACAGGTATTTATGCCAACTATTCAACAGTTAGTTAGAAAAGGAAGACAAACTAAAGTTGAGAAGAGCAAATCTCCGGCTTTAGATTCGTGCCCGCAGCGTCGTGGTGTGTGTGTACGTGTTTATACCACTACACCAAAAAAACCTAACTCAGCTATGCGTAAAGTAGCAAGGGTAAGGTTGACGAATGGGAAAGAAGTAAACGCATACATCCCGGGTGAAGGCCATAACTTGCAGGAACACTCCATTGTATTGGTACGTGGTGGCAGGGTTAAAGATTTACCAGGTGTACGTTACCACTTAATTCGTGGTGCTCTTGATACAGCAGGTGTGGAAGGACGTTTGCAACGTCGTTCAAAATATGGTGCTAAACGACCAAAAAAATAGAAAGTAAAAATTAGAATTTAACAACGTTATTTGCAGTGGTTTGGTTGAGTAAGTGATTCTCTTTAATTGTCTTCCGGAGAAAAGCTGAAGACCGCCTACGGGCAGCCAATTTGAATAACACTTAAAAGTTTTAAAATGAGAAAGACGAAACCAAAAAAGCGAATTCTGCTTCCGGACCCAAAATTTCATGATGTTTTGGTAACCCGGTTTGTCAACGATTTAATGGTAGATGGGAAAAAATCTATCGCTTATTCAGTTTTTTATGATTCATTGGAGATGGTTGAGAAAAGGGTGAAAGATACCGAACTTTCTCCGCTGGAAGTCTGGAAAAAGGCATTGGAAAATATTACTCCTGCTGTTGAGGTGAAAAGCCGTCGTGTTGGTGGTGCAACTTTCCAGGTTCCAATGGAAATCAGACCGGAAAGAAAAACTGCAATTAGTATTAAAAATATGATATTATTTGCCCGGAAACGTTCGGGTAAATCAATGGCCGATAAATTATCTGCAGAAATTGTAGCTGCATTTAATGAAGAAGGTGGTGCTTTCAAAAAGAAAGAGGATACTCACAGAATGGCCGAAGCAAACCGTGCGTTTGCACATTTCAGATTTTAGTTTAGAAAATGGTATAGTTTAGTTTTTAGGATTAGTAAAATAGGTTTTAGAAAATTGGTTTAAAAAATGGCTAAACAAGATCTGAAAAATACAAGAAACATAGGTATTATGGCGCACATCGATGCGGGTAAGACCACAGTAACTGAGAGGATTCTCTTTTACACGGGATTGACACATCGAATTGGAGAAGTTCATGATGGTGCTGCCACTATGGACTGGATGGAGCAGGAGCAGGAAAGAGGTATTACTATTACTTCTGCTGCAACTACTACTTTCTGGAAATATAAAGATGTTGAACACAAAATCAACATTATAGATACTCCCGGACACGTTGATTTCACAGTAGAAGTTGAACGTTCGTTGCGGGTTTTGGATGGAACAGTTGCACTCTTTTGTGCAGTTGGTGGTGTCGAAGCTCAATCTGAAACAGTTTGGCGTCAGGCAGAAAAATACGGAGTTCCGAGAATTGCGTTTGTAAATAAAATGGACCGGCAGGGAGCTGATTTTTTTAATGTTTACAACGATATTAAAGAAAAGCTGAAAGCAAACCCTGTACCTGTTCAAATTCCTATTGGTGCAGAAGAAAAATTCGAAGGAGTTATCGATCTAATCGAAATGAAAGCGGTTCGCTGGTTTGATGATGAAAACATGGGAACCAATTACAGCCTTGAAGAAATTCCTGAAGAATTAATGGAACAGGCTGAAGAATGGAAAGAAAAACTCGTGGAATCTGTTGCAGAAGTAGATGATCATATTTTAGAACGTTATTTTGAGGATCCGGATTCCATTACAAAAGAAGAAATGCTTGAAGTTATTCGTCGTGCTACCATCGATGGTGTTATTATCCCGATGATGTGTGGCTCAGCATTTAAAAACAAAGGAGTTCAGCGTTTACTCGATTCAGTATGTGCTTTCCTGCCAAGTCCGATTGACAAAGGTGATGTTACTGGTAAAAATCCGGTAATTAATAAAGAGGTTACTAGAACTGCAGACGTGGATGAGCCGCTTGCTGCATTGGCTTTCAAAATTGCAACCGACCCATTCGTAGGTCGTTTAGCATATTTAAGAGTATATTCAGGTAAAATTGAGTCAGGCTCTCAGGTTTTAAATTCAAGAACTGGTAAAAAAGAACGTATTTCGCGTTTATACCAGATGCATTCAAATAAACAAAACCCTAAGGATGTAATTGAAGCGGGTGATATTTGTGCTGCAGTTGGTTTTAAAGACATTCGTACCGGAGATACTCTATGCGATATTAAAAATCCTATTGAACTGGAAAGTATGGAATTTCCGGAACCGGTTATTGGTATAGCGGTTGAACCGAAATCACAGAAAGATTTGGATCGTCTGGGAAATGGATTGGCTAAACTGGCAGAAGAAGACCCGACTTTCCAGGTGAATACAGATCCTGATTCAGGACAAACCGTAATTCGCGGTATGGGTGAACTTCATCTGGAGATCCTTATTGACAGGTTAAGACGCGAATTTAAAGTTGAATGTAATCAGGGAGCACCTCAGGTTGCTTATAAAGAAGCAATCAGCCAACCGGTTGAATTACGTGAAGTATTTAAAAAACAAACCGGTGGTAGGGGTAAATTTGCCGATATTATTGTTAAGGTTGAACCTGCAGATAATGGTGCTCACGGCCTTCAGTTTATTGATGAAGTAAAAGGAGGACGTATTCCCAGGGAATATATTCCATCTGTTCAAAAAGGTTTTGAAGACGCACTTTCTAATGGTCCTTTGGCGGGATTCCCGGTTGATAGCCTCAAAGTTACTTTGATTGACGGTTCTTTCCACCCGGTGGATTCAGACCAGTTATCATTTGAAATTTGTGCAAGACAAGCGTTTAAAAGTGCTTCGTCAAAAGCAGCACCTAAGTTGCTTGAACCCATTATGAAACTGGAAATTGTTACTCCGGAAGAGTATATGGGTGATATAATAGGAGATCTAAACCGCAGAAGGGGTGATATTGCCGGAATGGAAACCAAAGGCGGTGCAAAAGTTATAAACGCAAAAGTTCCGTTGTCAGAACAATTTGGCTATGTAACGGTATTGCGTACTCTGTCATCAGGAAGGGCGACTTCTTCAATGGAATTCAGTCATTATCAGGAAGTGCCTAAGCAGTTGGCAGTGAAAGTATTAGAAAATGTACAAGGAAGAGTTGATTTATTAAAATAATTTATAACATTTTCTCATTATGAGTCAAAAGATCAGGATTAAGCTTAAATCGTACGATCACAACCTTGTTGACAAATCGGCTGAGAAGATCGTTAAAACGGTTAAAACAACAGGTGCTGTTGTAAGTGGTCCAATTCCGCTTCCAACTCACAGAAGGGTTTTTACTGTTTTGCGTTCCACTTTCGTAAATAAAAAATCGAGAGAGCAGTTTCAGTTGTCGTCATACAAACGTTTGATTGATATTTACAGCTCTACCGCAAAAACAATTGACGCCTTAATGAAGCTGGAATTGCCCAGTGGCGTTGAAGTAGAAATTAAAGTTTGATAATTTAAAAGTAGTCGAAAAATGGCTGGTATTATTGGAAAAAAAATCGGAATGACATCCGTATTCAGTGTTGAGGGGAAAAATATCCCATGCACTGTGATTGAGGCTGGTCCTTGTGTAGTTACACAAGTGAAAACCACCAAAACCGACGGCTACGAAGCGCTTCAGTTAGCTTATGGCGATAAGAAGGAAAAACACGCCACAAAAGCTGAATTTGGCCACTTTAAAAAGGCTGGTGTTTCACCAAAGCGTAAAGTAGTTGAGTTTCACAACACCTACCAGGAAGAATTTGAATTAGGACAGGAAATTGATGTTTCAATTTTTCATGAAAGAGATTATGTTGACATAATCGGTGTTTCAAAAGGAAAAGGATTCCAGGGTGTAGTTAAAAGACACAATTTCCGTGGTGTAAATGATGCAACACACGGTCAGCACAACAGGCTGAGAGCACCTGGTTCTATAGGAGCTTCTTCATGGCCGTCACGCGTTTTTAAAGGAATGCGTATGGCAGGTAGAGATGGTGGAAAAACCATTACTATTGAAAACCTGGAAGTAATGAAAATTATTCCTGAGAAGAATTTAATTGTGGTGAAAGGTTCAGTGCCTGGCGCCAAAGGTTCATACATAATTATTAGGAAACAATGGAACTAAGTGTACTGAATATAGAAGGAAAGGAAACCGGAAGAAAGGTATCGTTAAACGACCAGATTTTCGGTATTGAACCCAGCGACCATGCCATTTATCTCGATGTAAAACAATATCTGGCAAATCAGCGTCAAGGAACGCACAAGTCAAAAGAACGTGCTGAAGTTGCAGGAAGTACAAAGAAAATTAAGAGACAAAAAGGTACCGGTACGGCTCGTGCAGGTAGCATAAAGTCGCCTGTTTTCCGTGGTGGAGGTACTGTTTTCGGGCCACGTCCGCACAGTTATGGTTTTAAACTGAATAAAAAAGTAAAACAGTTGGCCAGAAAATCGGCGTTGACTTACAAGGCAAATGAAAAAAGTATTTTAGTTCTTGAAGATTTTAATTTGGAAGCGCCTAAAACAAAGGAATTAGTGACGATTAAAGCAAATTTGCAAATCGCTGATAAAAAGTCACTTTTCGTTTTACCAGTCGAAAATAATAATATATATTTGTCCTCCAGAAATTTGAAGGATGTTTCGGTTGTAACTGCTTCAGAGTTAAATACTTACCAGATTTTAAATGCAAAAACTGTAGTTATTGTTGAAGGATCTGTGAAGAAAATTGAAGAGGCGTTTAACTTATAAGGCTAGTAAAAAATGGAAATATTAGTAAAACCATTAGTAACAGAAAAGATGACAGACCAGGCAGAACGGTTTAACCGTTATGGTTTTGTCGTTGATCGCAGAGCAACCAAGCCTCAGATTAAAAAGGCTGTTGAAAACCTTTATAATGTTTCGGTTGACAGCGTGAATACCATGGTTTATGGTGGAAAAATGAAATCAAGATATACCAAAGGCGGTATCATTACCGGTAAAACAGCTTCTTATAAAAAGGCTATTGTTACTTTGGTAGAAGGTGATAGTATTGACTTTTATAGTAATATTTAATAAATATGGCAGTAAGAAAGTTAAAACCAGTAACTCCGGGTCAGAGGCACAAAATAATTGGTGCTTTTGATACCATTACTGCATCTACACCTGAAAAATCATTGTTGGAGCCCCTGCGGAAATCTGGCGGTAGAAATAACCAGGGCCGCATGACGATGAGGTATATAGGTGGGGGACACAAACGCAGATACCGTATTATCGATTTTAAACGCGATAAAGACGGTGTTGCAGCTGTTGTCGATTCCATTCAGTACGATCCTAACCGTACTGCTCGTATTGCTCTTCTTCAATATGAAGATGGAGAAAAAAGATATATCGTTGCGCCTAACGGGTTGCAAGTTGGTCAAACGATAAAGAGCGGTAGTGGAGTGGAACCTGAAATTGGAAATACATTACCACTTGCTGAAATACCTCTTGGTACTTTGGTTCACAACATTGAACTTCACCCTGGGCAGGGTGGGGTTATGGCTCGTAGTGCAGGCGCTTATGCGCAATTGACCTCACGTGAAGGCAAATATGCAATTTTAAAATTGCCTTCAGGCGAATCTCGTATGGTACTTACATCTTGCAGGGCTACAGTAGGTACAGTTGGAAATACAGAACACAACATTGAAAGGTCGGGTAAAGCCGGTCGTTCAAGATGGTTAGGAAGAAGACCACGTGTACGTGGTGTCGTAATGAATCCGGTTGATCACCCAATGGGTGGTGGTGAAGGCCGTTCATCAGGAGGACATCCAAGATCACGTAAAGGCGTTCTTGCTAAAGGGTATAAAACCCGTTCTAAAAAGAAAGCATCCAGCAAGTATATTGTAGAACGTAGGAAAAAATAGTTAAAGAGGAATAAATTATGAGTCGTTCATTAAAAAAAGGTCCTTTTATCGATTTCAAACTTGAGAGAAAAGTTTTGGCTATGAATGAGTCAAACAAAAAATCGGTAGTTAAAACTTGGGCCAGAGCATCAGTAATTTCTCCTGATTTTGTAGGCCATACAATAGCTGTACATAACGGAAACAAATTCATTCCGGTATATATTACCGAGAACATGGTTGGACACCGTTTGGGTGAATTCGCGCCTACGCGTACTTTCAGGGGGCATGCTGGTAATAAGAGATAAGGCATAATTAATTTTAAAAGAAAAAGAAATGGGTGCCAGAAAAAGACTAGCAGCTGAAAAAAGAAAAGAAGAAAAAAAGCAACAATATTTTGCTGTTTTAAGAAACTGCCCGACATCTCCAAGGAAGATGAGGCTTGTAGCTGATATGATCCGCGGCATGGAGGTGAACAAAGCACTTGATGTATTGAAATATTCATCAAAAGAAGCTTCACGCAGGGTAGAAAAACTTCTTCTTTCTGCTATTGCCAATTGGCAAGCAAAAAACGAAGGAGTTCGTTTAGAAGAAAGTGAACTATATGTAAAACAAATCATGGTTGATTCAGGCCGTATTTTGAAAAGGTTACGTCCGGCTCCCCAGGGTCGGGCACACCGTATCAGAAAACGTTCAAACCATGTGACGATTTACGTTGATAGGAAAGAAAGTGTTGTTGAAGAAAATCTTAATTAATAGTACATGGGACAAAAAGTAAATCCGATTTCAAATCGTTTGGGATTCATCAAAGGATGGGACTCAAACTGGTTCGGCGGCGATGATTATGGTGATAAGCTGGTGGAAGACCAAAAGATCAGAGAATACCTGAACGCACGTTTGGCAAAAGCCAGTATTTCAAGAATCGTTATTGAACGTACCTTGAAACTTATTACCATTACAGTTCATTCGTCACGCCCAGGTATTATTATTGGTAAAGGTGGTCAGGAAGTTGACAAACTGAAAGAGGAGTTAAAGAAAATCACCAGTAAAGAGGTTCAGATCAACATTTTTGAGATCAAACGCCCGGAACTTGATGCTAAGATTGTTGCAACGAATATTGCACGTCAAATCGAGGGTAAGATTGCTTACCGAAGGGCAGTTAAGATGGCCATTGCTTCAACCATGAGAATGGGAGCCGAAGGAATCAAAGTTTTGGTTTCCGGCAGGTTAAACGGAGCAGAAATGGCTCGTTCTGAAATGTATAAAGATGGCCGTACTCCGCTACATACATTGCGTGCTGATATCGACTACGCATTGGCTGAAGCGTTAACCAAAACCGGGCTTATCGGTGTAAAAGTCTGGATTTGTAAAGGTATGGTATACGGAAACCGCGACTTATCGCCAAATATCGGCCAGAAACCTGGCAGAGGTGGTGCAAAAGGTGGCGGAGGAAACCGTGGAAGAAGAAGAAAATAGTGGTTTAACACTCAGAAAATTACAAGGATGTTACAGCCAAAAAAAGTAAAATTTAGAAGAGTACAAAAGGGCCGGATGAAAGGCAACGCCCAAAGAGGGAATCAGTTGGCTTTCGGTTCATTTGGAATAAAGACGTTGGAAGAAGACTGGATTACCGGTCGCCAGATTGAGGCAGCAAGGGTTGCGGTAACCCGTCATATGCAACGTCAAGGTCAAATATGGATAAGAATTTTTCCCGATAAACCTATTACCAAAAAACCAGCCGAAGTTAGGATGGGTAAAGGTAAAGGTGCTCCTGAAGCATTTGTTGCTCCGGTTTCTCCGGGTCGTATAATTATTGAAGCCGATGGCGTGCCATTTGCACTGGCCAAAGAAGCTTTAAGATTAGCCGCTCAGAAATTACCGGTGAAAACAAAATTTGTTGTAAGACGCGATTTTGTCGAAGAATAAAAAAAAGGTGAATTATGAAAACATCTGAAATCAAAGAATTGACGACCAAAGAGATCGTTGAAAGAATACAGACAGAACAGGAAAATCTGATTCGCCTTCGGTTAAATCATGCTGTTTCTCCGCTTGATAATCCTAATAAATTGAGTGAAAGCAAGAGAAATATTGCCAGATTAAAAACCATTCTTCGCGATAGGGAATTAAACGAAAATCAGAATTAATTCAGCGATGGAAAATAAAGTGAGAAATCTCAGGAAAGAAAGAATCGGGGTGGTTGTTAGTAACAAAATGCAAAAAACCATTGTGGTTGCTGAAAAACGTAAAGTGAAGCATCCTATTTATGGAAAATTTGTGAATAAAACAACCAAATTCCATGTTCACGATGAGAGCAATACCTGCAACATTGGTGATACTGTAAGGATTATGGAAACTCGTCCGCTCAGTAAAAGTAAATGTTGGAGATTAGTTGAAATAATTGAAAGAGCTAAGTAATCATGATACAACAAGAATCAAGATGTTCAGTAGCCGATAACAGTGGGGCAAAAGAAGTGCTCTGTATCCGCGTATTAGGCGGAACCAGAAAACGTTATGCTTCATTGGGCGATACTGTAGTGGTTACTGTAAAAAGTGCCATACCTGGTAGCGATGTTAAAAAAGGTGCGGTATCACGTGCAATTGTTGTTCGAACAAAAAAAGAAGTTCGCCGCGGCGATGGTTCTTATATCCGTTTCGATGACAATGCAGTTGTTTTGTTAAACAATGCAGGTGAAATGCGTGGGACACGTATTTTCGGTCCTGTAGCACGTGAGTTACGAGATAAGAATATGAAAATTATTTCACTCGCACCTGAAGTACTGTAATTAGAAAAAGAGCTCAAAATGCAGAAAAAGTTACACATAAAGAAAGGTGACACTGTGGTTGTGATTACTGGCAACGATAAAGGTCAGAAGGGCCGTGTTTTGGAAGTAATCAGAAAAAACGACAGAGCAATTGTAGAAGGTGTTAATATGATTAAAAAACATACCAAACCCAATGCAGAAAATCCGCAGGGTGGTATTATTGAAAAAGAAGCACCGGTTCATATCTCAAATTTAATGCTTGAAGATCCTAAATTGGGAGCTACTCGCGTTGGAAGGAGAAAGAATGACGATGGTAAATTAGTTCGTTTTTCCAAAAAATCTGGAGAGGAGATTAAGTAATGGCTTACGTACCAACTCTTAAAAAGAAATATCAGGAAGAAATTATTCCTGCACTGAAGAAGGAATTTGATTATTCTTCTGTCATGCAGGTTCCGAAATTAGAAAAAATTGTTCTTAACCAAGGAGTAGGAGCAGCTATTGCCGATAAGAAAATTATCGATGTTGCAACTACAGAAATGACAATGATAGCCGGCCAGAAAGCCGTACAAACAGTGTCAAAAAAGGACATTTCTAATTTCAAATTGAGAAAGAAAATGCCAATTGGCGTGCGCGTTACACTGCGTCGCGACCAAATGTATGAATTTCTGGACCGTTTAATTGCTGTGGCATTGCCACGTATCCGCGATTTCCGTGGAATTGAAAGCAAAATGGACGGTAGAGGAAATTATACCTTAGGCGTTCCGGAACAAATAATTTTCCCGGAGATTGTACTTGATAAAGTAAATAAAATCAATGGGATGAACATTACCTTTGTTACTTCTGCAAGTACCGACGAAGAAGGTTTTGCTTTGTTGAGAGAATTAGGTTTACCATTTAAAAATGTTAAAAAGAACTAAGAAATGGCTAAGGAATCAATGAAAGCCCGCGAAGTTAAGCGTGCAAAGTTAGTTGACAAGTATGCCGAGAAAAGAGCCAGGCTTAAAGCCGAAGGCGACTGGGTTGGGTTGCAGAAGTTACCTAAAAACTCTTCCAAAATTCGTTTGCACAACCGTTGTAAACTTACTGGAAGACCAAAAGGGTACATGCGACAATTTGGAATCAGCAGGATCAATTTCCGTGAAATGGCTTCTGCCGGTTTAATCCCAGGTGTAAAAAAGGCAAGTTGGTAATCGTTTAAAGAAACTTGAAAAATGAGTAAAGTAACAGATCCGATAGCAGATTATTTAACCAGGGTTCGTAATGCAATTATGGCAAAACACCGTGTGGTTGATATCCCGGCTTCAAATATTAAAAAGGAGATGACAAAACTTTTAAAAGAAAAAGGTTATATCCTGAATTATAAATTTGAAGACGAAGTTGGATACCAGGGAAATATCAAGATTGCATTGAAATACAATCCGGAAACAAAGGTGTCTGCAATTAAAGCGTTAGAACGCATAAGTAAACCAGGTCTGCGTCAATATTGCAATTCAAGCGATATTCCGCGTGTACTAAATGGTTTGGGCATAGCAATTATCTCCACTTCAAAAGGCGTAATTACCGACAAGGAAGCACGCGAATTGAATATTGGCGGAGAAGTTTTATGTTACGTGTATTAAAGGAGGAACAGTCATGTCAAGAATAGGTAAATTACCCGTAGAAATTCCGTCAGGAGTGCAAGTTAACGTAAGCGACGATAATGTTGTTACCGTTAAAGGGCCTCTTGGTGAATTATCACAACAAGTAGATGCTGAAATTGAAGTATCTGTTGAAGATAATAGTTTGAGCCTCAATAGAAATGGAGAGACCAAACGTCATAAATCGATGCATGGACTGTATCGTTCGTTGGTAAATAATATGGTCGAAGGAGTATCCAAAGGATATGAAATAAAACTTGAACTTGTAGGTGTAGGTTACAGGGCTGAAGTTCTGCCCGATAATGTACTGGACCTTGTTTTGGGATTTGCACACCATACTTATTTACAACTTCCTAAAGAGGTAACTGTTGAGGCTGTATCTGATAAAAGAAGTAACCCGATTATTACTTTAAAAAGTATCGATAAGCAACTTATCGGTCAGGTTGCGGCAAAAATCAGATCCTTCAGAAAACCAGAACCTTACAAAGGAAAAGGTATTAAGTTTGTTGGTGAACAATTAAGGCGTAAAGCTGGTAAAGCTGCAGCTGCTAAATAATTTATAAACGTAATTATTATGGCATTAACAAAAGTAGAAAGACGTGCAAGGATTAAGAATCGTGTACGAAAGATAGTATCTGGAACAGCAGAACGCCCTCGTTTGAGTGTTTTTAGAAGTAATATGCAAATATATGCTCAGTTGGTTGATGATTTACAGGGAACAACTTTGTTGGCTGTTTCATCAAAAAACAAAGATATCGCGAAAAATGAAGGTACAAAATCTGAAAAAGCTGCAATGGTTGGCAAATTAGTTGCCGAAAAAGCACTGGCAGCCGGAATTACAGAAGTTGTATTTGACAGGGGCGGATATTTGTATCATGGAAGAGTAAAACAATTAGCTGATGCTGCCCGCGAAGGTGGCCTTAAATTCTAATACATTATGGCGCAGAATATTAAAAAAGTTAAAACAAGCGACCTTGAGTTAAAAGACAGGTTGGTAGCCATTAACCGTGTTACTAAAGTTACAAAAGGGGGGAGAACATTTAGTTTTTCTGCAATTGTAGTGGTTGGTAACGAAGACGGTATTGTAGGTTGGGGCCTTGGAAAAGCGAGCGAGGTAACTACAGCTATTGGTAAAGGTGTTGAGGCAGCTAAAAAGAATCTTGTGAAAATTCCGGTAATTAACGGAACTATTCCACACGAGCAGGCTGCTAAATTTGGTGGAGCGAATGTTTTGCTAAAACCAGCTTCTTCCGGTACGGGAGTTAAAGCAGGGGGTGCGATGCGTGCTGTTCTTGAAAGTGTAGGTATTCACGATATACTTGCTAAATCAAAGGGCTCATCTAATCCTCATAACCTGGTGAAAGCAACAATGGAGGCTTTGCTTGAGTTAAGAGATGCTTATACAGTAGCCCAGCATAGAGGTGTTTCAATTGAAAAAGTTTTTAAAGGATAACACAATTATGGCTAAAATAAGAATTACACAAGTAAAAAGCGTTATCGGTTCAACAAAACGTCAGAAAGCAATTATGAAAGCTTTGGGCTTGAAAAAAATGCATCAGACAGTTGAGCACGATGATACTCCTCAGATTATGGGCATGGTCAATAAAATGAGGCATTTGATTAGTGTTGAAGAAGTTAAATAATATTTCAAATAACTGAAATTATGAATTTAAGTAACTTACAACCTGCACCGGGTTCTACAAAAAGCGAGAAACGTATCGGACGTGGACAAGGGTCAGGACGTGGAGGTACATCTACTCGTGGTCACAAAGGACAAAAGTCCAGATCTGGATATTCCAGGAAAATTGGTTTTGAAGGTGGTCAGATGCCTTTGCAGCGGGTAGTTCCAAAATCAGGATTTAAAAATATAAACCGGGTTGAATATAAAGCTATTAACTTGGATGTATTACAACAATTAGCTGATAAAAAGAAGGTAACCACTATCGACATAGCTGCATTAATTAGTGCAGGTTTTGTTTCGAAAAACGACAAAGTGAAAATTCTCGGAGGAGGTACCTTAAGCACAAAACTGGAAGTAAAAGCACATGCTTTTTCGAAAAGTGCAAAAGATGCAATTGAAAAACTAGAAGGAACCACTGAAATACTTTAAACTGTAATGAAACGATTTATTGAAACCCTAAAGAATATTTATAAGATTGAAGACTTAAGGTTGCGAATCGGTACCACTTTATTCTTCTTGTTAATTTACCGCTTGGGATCTTTTGTTTCTCTTCCCGGTATTGATCCGGCACAATTGGAAAATTTGCAAAGTCAAACTTCTGATGGTTTGCTTGGATTAATTAACATGTTTTCAGGTGGTGCTTTTGCACAGGCTTCGATTTTTGCTTTAGGAATTATGCCGTACATTTCTGCCTCAATTGTAATCCAACTACTTGGTATTGCGGTACCCTATTTCCAGAGGTTGCAGAAAGAGGGTGAGTCAGGAAGAAGGAAAATTAATCAGATTACACGGTATTTAACTGTAATAATTCTGATTCCTCAGGCATCGGCGTATCTGACAAATCTACATTTTCAGTTGCCTGATACAGCATTTGCAGTCTCCGGTATGTTGTTTAATATACCATCGATTGTTATTTTAACAGCTGGATCAATGTTCGTATTATGGTTGGGAGAGCGTATTACCGATAAAGGAATTGGTAACGGCATTTCTTTAATCATTATGATTGGTATTATTGCCCGCTTACCTTTGGCTATTGTGCAGGAGTTTACTGCTCGAATTACGCAACAGGGAGGCGGACTGGTAATGTTCCTGGTAGAATTTGTTATCCTTTTTATTGTTTTCATGCTGTCTATTTTGTTGGTTCAGGGAACACGCAGAATTCCGGTTCAGTATGCAAAACGTATAGTGGGTAATAAGCAATATGGGGGTGTACGTCAGTATATTCCTTTGAAAGTAAATGCTGCAGGTGTAATGCCTATTATTTTTGCGCAAGCAATTATGATGGTACCCATTACTGTTGTTGGCATTGCCAACTCGGAAAACTTACGTGGTGTTGCGGCTGCATTATCAAACATCACTGGTTTTTGGTATAACTTTACACAATTTATGTTAGTAGTTGCCTTTACTTATTTTTATACTGCAATTACTATCAATCCAACGCAAATGGCTGAGGATATGAAGAAAAACGGTGGTTTTATTCCTGGCGTTAAACCTGGAAAGAAAACTGTTGAATTTCTTGATGCAGTGATGTCAAGAATTACACTTCCCGGATCTATTTTCCTGGGATTGGTGACTATTCTTCCAGCATTCGCTATGATGGTCGGAATACAACAGTCGTTTGCCTATTTTTATGGTGGGACCTCACTGTTGATTCTTGTGGGAGTTGTGTTAGATACTTTGCAGCAAATAGAAAGTCATCTTTTAATGCGGCATTATGACGGTTTGATGAAATCAGGCCGTATAAAAGGCCGACCGGGGATGATGTAGATATCGGTTATTATTAACTGATTTAAAAGAGTAGCTTTTTAATAAGCAAAAATCTGGCTTTGGTTGCCAGTGAATCGGTCACATATTTTCAACTTTTAGTTGAAAGAAAAGACCGGAACGTTCATTCAAAATAATGGTAAGAATCTGTATTTTATGTTTTCTTGAGTACGTTGGAAACTAGTGTACATCATTGATATGATTACACGGTAAGTCTATTACTTTAAAAATAAGGATAGTTATATTGTTTCTCTAGACTGGGATGAAACCAAAGTAGGTTTACAACTGCAAATTTTGTTAAACTTCTTGATTGGAAATATTTCTGAACAAAAGAAGTTATTATGAAAAATTGTAAAGAAGCATTAACTTTGCGCATCGAAAAGACAGTTGAAGGGAACTAGTTAGAAGCGCTTGAGCATGTAATTGATAATTCTTAGTAAGAATTCTTTTATTTTGGATAACAAAATAGGAAAAGATTACATGAGGAACCTGAAATCAGATATAGAAGTAATCCTTGGTGCTAGAAGGTTTATTTGCTGAATGATAGGTTTTTATTCCGCAGGAAATAGACTGCAGTACGAAGGAATTATATCTATCAGAGAATGAATGTACTGTTACGATAATCGAAGGGATTATTCCTTTTGCTGATTCTGAGCAAATAGAATTATTTGAGAAGGAGAGGCGGAGGTTTTATCTACTTATTAATTTATTGAAAAGAAATTGAAAAATAACTTTTATGGCAAAACAGCCTTCTATAGAACAGGATGGAAAAATTATAGAAGCATTATCTAATGCAATGTTTCGTGTTGAACTGGAAAACGGGCATATTATTACTGCTCATATTTCCGGCAAGATGAGAATGCACTATATTAAAATTTTGCCAGGGGATAAAGTAAAAGTGGAAATGTCTCCTTATGATTTAACCAAAGGTAGAATTACGTTTAGATACAAAAATTAAAGAATTGGTACAATGAAAACTCGTGTTTCAGTAAAAAAACGTAGTTCCAACTGCAAGATTATACGCAGAAAGGGACGTTTATATGTAATTAATAAAAAGAACCCGAAGTTTAAACAACGTCAGGGATAAATTATTCTGTTAAATTAAAATTTATGGCACGTATTGTTGGTGTTGATATTCCAGATAATAAAAGAGGTGAGATAGCTCTTACCTATATTTATGGTATTGGCCGTAGCAGGGCAAACAGTATCCTTGAAGAAGCTGGAGTTGATAGAGATTTAAAAGTGAAAGACTGGGATGATGATCAGTTTGGAGCTATCCGTAAGGTTATCAATGAAAGTTTTAAAGTTGAGGGTGAACTTCGTTCAGAGGTTCAAATGAATATTAAACGTTTAATGGATATCGGTAGTTACCGTGGTATTCGTCATCGTATTGGGTTACCCGTACGTGGACAGAGTACTAAAAATAACGCCCGTACCCGTAAAGGAAAACGTAAAACTGTTGCCAATAAAAAAATGGCCACTAAATAAGGAAATTGAATTATGGCAAAAAAGACGGGAACAAGCAGGAAGAGAACTGTGGTGGTTGAAGCCAGTGGTATGGCTCATATCCATTCCTCTTTCAACAATATTATCGTTACGCTGACGAATATGAACGGAGAAGTTATTTCTTGGTCGTCAGCTGGAAAAAAAGGATTTCGCGGTTCCAAAAAGAATACTCCTTATGCTGCTCAGGTTGCTGCTGAGGAGTGCGCGAAAACTGCATATGACCTTGGACTTCGTAAAGTTAAAGTATTCGTTAAAGGGCCTGGAAATGGTCGTGAATCAGCAATGAGAGCATTAGCTACAATCGGCATTCAAATTACCGAGATTGTTGATGTAACACCACTGCCACATAATGGTTGCAGACCGGCTAAAAGAAGACGTGTATAATATTTAAAACGAAAAGGCATGGCAAGATATAGAGGACCAAAATCTAAAATAGCACGTAAATTTGGTGAACCAATTTTCGGCCCGGATAAAGTGTTTGAACACAAAAATTATCCTCCCGGAATGCATGGTTTGTCTTCAAAAAGAAGAAAAAAGTCAGAATACGGGCTTCAGCTAAAAGAAAAACAAAAAGCAAAATATACCTATGGTGTATTGGAAAAACAATTCCGTAACCTTTTTGAAAAAGCATCAGCGGCAAAAGGTATTACAGGTGAAGTATTGCTTCAGTTACTTGAATCAAGGCTTGACAATGTTGTTTTCCGCATGGGTATCGCTAAAACACGGGCAGCTGCTCGTCAGTTTGTGACACACAAACATATTACGGTAAACGGAAACATAGTAAATATTCCTTCGTACACGGTTAAACCTGGCGACATTGTTGGAGTTAGGGAAAAATCAAAATCGTTGGAAGAAATTACAGACTCATTGCATTCACGCCGAAGCTCAAGATATGAGTGGTTGGAATGGGATAGCGACCAGATGGTTGGAAAATTCCTGAATCGCCCGGAACGTGAAGAAATACCTGAAAACATCAAAGAGCAGCTTATCGTAGAGTTGTATTCAAAATAAAAAATTACTTAAGGTTATTATGGCAATATTAGCATTCCAAAAGCCTGACAAGGTGATAATGATAGAATCTGACAATCAAGTCGGAAAATTTGAATTTCGTCCGTTGGAACCCGGATACGGTATTACAATCGGTAATGCTTTACGACGGATTCTTTTGTCATCACTGGAAGGGTTTGCAATCACAACTGTAAAAATTGAAGGCGTTGACCATGAATTTTCTACGATTAAAGGGGTTATTGAAGATGTAACAGATATTATCCTTAATCTGAAGCAAATTCGGTTAAAAAATGAGGTGGAAGATTTCGATAGCGAAAAAGTTACCGTAAGTATTAGCGGACAGGAGGAATTTACTGCCGGCGATATTAATAAATTTATGACTGGCTTCAGGGTATTAAATCCTGAATTAGTTATTTGCAGAATGGAGCCGGATGTTAAACTTCAAATGGAAATTACTATCAGTAAAGGTCGTGGATACGTACCATCTGTTGAGAATAAGCCGGTTGAAGCTGAATTTGGAGTAATTCCTATTGATTCTATTTATACTCCTATCAAAAAAGTAAAATACGCTGTTGAAAACTATCGTGTGGAACAAAAAACTGACTATGAAAAATTAGTTTTGGATATTGTTACCGATGGTTCTATCCATCCAAAAGATGCATTAAAAGAAGCAGCTAAAATTCTGATTTACCACTTCATGCTATTCTCTGATGAAAAAATTACTCTTGATTCAGACGAGAAATTTGCAAATGAAGAGTTTGACGAAGAAGTGCTTCACATGCGTCAGCTTTTAAAAACCAAGCTGGTCGATATGGACTTATCAGTTCGTGCGTTGAATTGTCTGAAAGCAGCTGATGTGGATACGCTGGGTGATTTGGTTACCTACAATCGTAACGATTTGCTGAAGTTCAGAAACTTTGGTAAAAAATCACTTACCGAATTGGATGATCTTTTAGACAATATGGGCTTGAATTTTGGAATGGACATCACGAAGTATAAATTGGATAAGGAGTAACAGGCAATGAGACACAATAAAAAATTTAATCATTTAGGCCGAAAGAGCGCACATCGGAAAGCGATGTTGGCAAACATGGCAAGTTCTCTTATCGAGAATAAGAGAATTTCTACCACGGTTGCTAAAGCGAAAGCATTGAGAATGTATGTTGAACCTTTGATTACAAAGGCAAAAAATGATACAACACACTCACGCAGAGTGGTTTTTAGTTATCTTCAGAATAAAGATGCTGTTTCTGTTCTTTTTAGAGAAGTAGCTGAAAAAATTGCTGACAGACCAGGAGGATATACCCGTATTTTGAAAACAGGTAACCGTTTGGGTGATAATGCAGAAATGTGTATTATCGAACTGGTTGATTACAATGAAGCAATGTTGGCAGCTAAAGATGAAGCAGCTAAACCTAAAAAACGTCGTTCTCGTCGTGGTGGTTCGAAAAAAGCTGAAACAACTGCACCTGTAGCTGAAGCGAAAGGAAAAAAAGAAAAGGTTGAGGTTGTAGAAGACGTTCAGCCGATTGAAGAAGCAAAGGCAGAAGAGGCTGAGGAACAAGTTGGATCTTCTGAGGATGTAAATGTTGTTGAAGAAAAAACAGAAGAGGAAACCGCTGAAGAACCACAAGCTGAGGCTAAAGAAGATAAAAAGGAAGACGAATCTTCAGAAGAAGAAAAGAAATAGTAAAATCTATTGTCAATATAAGAAAAACCGGTTGTTTTAACCGGTTTTTTTTTGTGCAATATGTTTGCGTTTTGTAAAATTAAAATCGTTTTCCCCACCATTTTTTCAAACGTTCAAGAATTTTTGCCTCCGATGAATTATTTTGAGGATGATAAATCCTTTCATTTTTAATTTCTTCGGGAAGAAAATCCTGTTCAACAAAATTGCCTTCAAATGAATGAGCATATTTATAGTTTCTACCGTAACCAATTTCTTTCATAAGTTTGGTTGGGGCATTTCTGATATGAAGAGGAACAGGTAAATTTCCTGTTTTTTTTACTAACGATATGGCGTCATCAATAGCGGAGTACGCTGAATTGCTCTTAGGTGATGTGGCAAGGTAAATTGTACATTCTGAAAGTATTATACGAGATTCAGGGGGACCTATTTTGTGTACAGCATCAAATGTACTTTGGGCTAAAAGCAACGCGTTGGGATTTGCTAATCCAACATCCTCGGCAGCTAAAATCAATAGACGTCGTGCAATAAATTTTACGTCTTCACCACCTTCAAGCATACGTGCAAGCCAGTAAACTGCTGCATCAGGGTCACTTCCTCTGATACTTTTGATAAATGCAGATATAATATCATAATGCATTTCTCCTTGCTTGTCATAAATGGCAAGGTTTTTTTGAAGGCGATTTGTAACCTTTTCATCCGTAACTTCAATTTTATCGCCTTCTTCTGCTAAAACAACCAGTTCAAGGACATTTAACAATTTTCTGGCATCACCACCTGAAAATCTTAGCATGGCCTGGTCTTCTTTAATTTTTATCTTTTTTTCTTTTAAAACGGTATCTTTTTTAATAGCCAAATCAACAATCTGGAGGAGGCCTTTTTTATCCAGATGTTCCAAAATGTAAACCTGACAACGCGAAAGGAGAGGGGAAATGACTTCAAACGAAGGATTTTCTGTAGTAGCACCAATCAGGGTTATAGTTCCGTCTTCAACGGCCCCTAAAAGCGAATCCTGTTGCGACTTGCTAAAACGATGAATTTCATCAATAAACAGAATTGGATTAGGCCGGTTAAAAAACTGTTGTTTTTTTGCTTTTTCAATTACCTCTCGAACATCCTTTACGCCTGAATTTATTGCACTTAAAGTATAAAATGGCCTTTCTAAAGTGTTGGCAATGATTTTTGCAAGAGTGGTTTTACCAACTCCCGGGGGGCCCCATAATATTAGTGATGAAATATTTCCGGACTCAACCATTTTTCGTAATACAGAATTTTTTCCCACCAGATGTTCTTGCCCGACGTAGTCGTCCAGTGTTTTTGGTCGTAATCTCTCAGCAAGAGGTTGGTTACTCATAATTGTTGTACGTTTTATTTCGGATTTATTTGACTCTAAAAATACTGATTTTGATTTCAATTCGAACAATAACTAATTAAGAATATAATCAGGTTCTGTTTGAGATTTTATGAGAATTTGTAACCTTTTTAACTGAGATTTTTCAACTCATTTAGCCTAACGATTTTCGTCCGGAATTTAATGGTGTTTTTAACTTTAGTGATTATAAAATTCTTTTATCAGGTGAGTAATGAATTTATTTGTATATTAATTTGATTAATGAATTCTGTATAGGAAACCGGGATTCTTCGATTTAGATAGAAAAGCAGCATTCCGACCACTATAAATCGAAGTTGGGCTTTTAATTTTTCAATATCTTGTTCTAAGATAAGTTCCTCTTTCATGCAATAGTTCCAGTCATCCTGACAAACATTATCAAGAGATGTTGCAATTACGTTTAAAGCAGATGAATTGATCCCAATTCCTGATGGTTTTGTCATATAAAACAGATCAAAAATCCCTGGATATTCAACAAAGTAGTTGATATAAGCAACTACCGAAGCTTTTAATCTTTCTCTTCCTTTTGCTTTTTTTATTGATTGTTCTTCGACAAAAGTCTTACACTCTTCCTGAAAAATCATTGACACAAACAAAAATTAATTCGGTAATATCTTTAAAATAATTGTAAAGTGTTGCATATGAATAACCTGCCTTATCAGCAACATTTCTAACACTTACAGCCTGTAATCCTTCTCCTTTCAAAATTTCTTTGGTTGCCTGGATGAAGTAATTTTTCATCCTCAATTCCTGAACTTCCTTGTTTTTCATGGTATTAATTTTATTAACATTACAAATATAATTAACATTGTTAATAAAATTAATATCGTTAATTAATTTTTGAAAAAAGAATTAATCAATGATTTGAATATTATATTTATTTAAAAGTGCTGAGATATTATGAATGGAGAACTTTGCCTTTTTTATGTTATTTAAATCAGGATCAATGGAAAAGTTATATGCTGAGGTAAAGTCAGCCTCTTCAAGATTAGTATTTTCAAAAACAGCATTGGTTAAATCGCATTCATTAAAAAACAGCTTTTGGAAAATCAGCTATCGAAAAATCAACTTCTTCCATTTTACATTTTTCAAAACATATATTCTTTGTCTTAAGTTTATGGAACGAGGAGAAACTAAGAATACATGTATGAAAACTGAATGAAAGTAAAAAAGGATTACATTCATCAAATGGTAGTCCTATAAGTTTACAATTTTTAAAATTTATATTCTGAAATGCAGTATTATGCAGATGGACCATACTAAGGTCGCAGTTTTCGAAATCACAATCAGAGAATATACTCTCTGATAGGTTAGCATTTGAGAAATTACAATTTATAAACTTACATTCTTCAAATTCAGCTTTTTCGAAATCAAATGTTGAAAAATCTTCATTTTCAAAACTAACGTTTTTTTTATAAGAGCTCATTGGATTCTATTTGTTGAGTTTGATTACAAATTCACTAATGCTTTTTCTGGTTCTTGTTTGTAATTCTCTGTCTCTCAGTTTATATGAAAGTATTTCAGGAGGGCCGGGAAACCCAAACAGCAATTGCGGTTACGGGTTCAAATTTATCAACATCAAGTTCTAAAAATTCAGATGTCTTTTCTTTGTCAAAACCTCCCATTTGATGCACCTGTAATCCCATTTCTGAGGCCTGAATTGCCATGGAAACATTTGCGGCACCGATATCATGTAATGCATTACGGTTCTCTCTATTTTGATAGTCATAATGCTTTTTCAATACTGATATGATCAGAAACTGTGCATTTTTTGCCCATTCCGGGTTTATTCCGGTCAGAATACTTAAAATTATGTCAAACTCTCTGCTGCCTTTTTGAGCGTAGTAATAATTCCATGGTTGTTCATTTCTGGCCGAAGGTGCCCAGCGAGCTGCTTCAAAAAGTAATTTTAGCATTTTTAAGGTTACTGGTTTGTCTGAAAATGCCCTTGGACTCCACCTGTTTTTTATGGCTTTATTTAACTGCATATCCTAATATGTATTTAATAGCAACAATTTTTAAAAGTAGTTCTTAAATTTTGGATCTTCTAACGAATAAACCATAAAAAAAGCCGGAATTACCGGCTTTTTTCTATTAGTCATGAAAACTTTAACAATTTCCTTTTGTACCTTGTGCCTGTTCAACAAACCAGGTTAACGGATGCGAAGTCGGTCGTTCAATTGGCATTCCGTAGATACGATCGTTAATCAATGATGCCAGTACACCTAATGCCCTTGAAACTCCAAATAATACAGTGTAAAATGTATATTCCTTAATACCGTAATGGTAAAGCAATGATCCGCTATATGCATCAACATTTGGCCACGGGTTTTTTATTTTACCAATTGACCCCAGAATAGGAGGAACAACTCTGTATAACTGGTTGGCAAGATTCACCATTTTATCATCCTTGATGTATTTGTTGGCAAAATCTTGCTGAGCCGTAAATCTTGGGTCCGTTTTACGAAGCACCGCATGTCCGTAACCTGGGATAACCCCGACCTCCTTCTAATGTTTTTTTACAGTAAGCAGCAACCTGTTTCATCCGTTGGCGTATCTGTATCTAATTCCTCAATCTTTTCAAACATCCAGAAAATAACATCCTGGTTGGCAAAACCATGCAATGGGCCTGCCAATCCATTCATTGCTGCAGAATATGCATAGTAAGGATTACTCAACGCAGAACCTACAAGGTGTGCAGTATGTGCCGAAACATTTCCCCCTTCATGGTCAGCATGAATAATCATGTATAAACGAAATAATCTTCTAATATCTTCGGAATCAAATCCCATCATATGAGCCAGATTTCCTGCCCAGTCCATTCGTGGATTTGGTTGAATATGGTCACCATTATGGAACTGACGGCGATAAATGTAGGCTGCAATTCGTGGAAGCCGTGCAATGAGATTCATAACATCTTCGTATGTTGCATCCCAGTAGAATTTTTTACCAACGCCTGCCCTGTACGCTTTTTGGAAGATTGACTCGGTTGCCATTGAAACTATTGCAGCACTAAACTGCGTCATTGTGCTTCGAAGTTTTTGGCATTGCGTCAATAACATCAAAAACATGTTGTGGCACATGCGCACGTGTAGCCCAGTCTTTTGAAAGAATTTAGTGCATCTTCCTGGGATGGAATTTCCCCGATTAACATTAAATAAAATAAACCTTCAGGAAGCGGTTCTCCTTCCGGATTAATTTTTGGCAGCTTTTGCTGTAATTCAGGAATCGAATATCCTTTAAAACGAATACCTTCTTCAGGATCTAACTTTGATGTGTCTGTTACTAACAAAGGAATGCCTTTCATTCCTGTCAAAACTTGTCCAAGTGTTACCTGACCCAATACAACATCTGCATGTTCATTTTTCAGGCGCTGAAATTCTTTTGAGCACCTGCTTGCCTTTTGATAAAATCTGTACTTAATATATTCCATTGTATTTGTATTTGTTATTAATTATCGTAACTGTCAGTGCATATTCTTAATAATTTCTTCTGCGAATTCTGAAGTGGTCATTAAAGTTGCACCTTCCATTTGCGCATACAAATCAGAGGTTTACCCTTCGTTTGGCAAAGGTATGCTCCATTGCATCGTAAACATGCTCAGCAGCCTTATTCCATCCCATATATTCAAGCATCATTACTCCCGAAAGGATAAGTGAACTTGGATTTGCATTACCCGTACCGGCAATATTAGGTGCTGTCCCGTGGGTAGCTTCAAAAATGGCATATCCACTTTTGTAATTAATGTTGGCGCCTGGTGAAATTCCAATTCCACCAACCATAGCAGCTAATTGATCTGAAATATAATCACCATTCAAATTCATTGTTGCAATCACGGAATGGTTCATACGGTCGTAGCAAGGATTCCTGTAAAAAAGCATCAGTAATTACATCTTTAATAATAACTTTTCCTTCTTTTTTTGCCTCATTTAATGCTTTTTCAGCATCCAACTGGCCTTTATCTTTTTTGATGTTTTCAAATTGCCTCCAGGTAAAAGTATGGTTACCAAATTCATTCTCAGCCAGATCATAACCCCAGATTTTAAATGCACCTTCGGTAAAATTTCATAATATTTCCTTTATGAACAAGAGTAACTGAAGGTAACTGTCTTTGGATTGCGTAATTAATGGCAGCTCTGATAAGTCTTTCAGAACCTTCTTTTGAAACTGGTTTTATTCCAAATGAGGAACTTTCGGGATATCGGATTTTGTCAACCCCCATTTCATTAATTAGGAAGTCCCTGAATTTCTTTGCATCAATACTCCCAGTCATATATTCAATTCCTGCATAATATATCTTCTGTATTTTCTCTGAAAATATGCATATCTACTAATGAAGGGAATCGTATTGGTGACGGAACTCCTTTAAACCATCTTACCGGCCGAAGGCAAACAAACAGATCCAGTGTTTGCCTGAGAGCCACGTTTAAAGATCTGATACCTTCTCCAACCGGTGTTTGCAAAGGTCCTTTTATTCCTATTAAATGTTCTTTGAATGAATTGATCGTTTCGTCAGGTAAATAATTACCTGTATTCCTAAATGCCTTTTCACCTGCCAGAACTTCTTTCCAAATAATTTTTTTTGAATTTCCGTATGCTTTTTTTACGGCAGCATCAAGTACCTTTTGTGAAGGTAAGGAAATGTCCTTGCCAATCCCGTCTCCTTCAATAAAAGGAATTACGGGCTGGTCGGGTACCTGGAGCTCTCCGTTTTTTATTTTTGTAGTATCTGTCATGCGTAAATATCAAATTATCCTAAGATAATCAATTCGTTTTTGTTAAACTACTGATTAAGTTTGGCCTGTAGATTTTCATCCAATGCTGAAAGAAACTCCTCTGTCGTAAGGTAATGCTCTTCCTTTAAATCTTTTCCATGGATGATTAAAGCCAAATCTTTGGTCATTTTACCACTTTCTACGGTTTCAATACAGACTTGTTCCAAAGCATGCGCAAAATCAACCAATTTTTGGTTTTCATCCAATTTCCCCACGGAAAGCCAATCCTCGTGTCCAGGCAAAGATGGATGCAATAGGATTTGTTGATGTGGGGTTCCCTTTTTGATGCTGCCGATAATGACGAGTTACTGTTCCGTGTGCAGCCTCTGCTTCCATCGTTTCTCCATCAGGTGTAACAAGTGTTGAAGTCATTAATCCTAAGGATCCAAAGCCTTGGGCAACTGTGTCACTCTGAACATCCCCATCATAATTTTTACAGGCCCAAACAAAACCACCTTCCCATTTCAACGCGGCAGCAACCATGTCATCAATTAAACGATGTTCGTAGGTAATTCCCGCTTCTTCAAATTGTTCTTTGAATTCGGTTTCAAAAATATCCTGAAAAAATATCTTTAAATCTTCCATCGTAAGCTTTTAGAATGGTATTTTTTGTTGACATGTATAACGGCCATTTTTTATCAAGAGCCTGATTCATACATGAACGGGCAAAACCACGGATTGATTCATCTGTATTATACATTGCCATTGCCAAACCGTCACCTTCAAAGTCAAAAACCTCGTGTGAAACCGGTTCGCTTCCGTCTTCCGGTGTAAAAGTGATAGTTAATTTTCCTTTGCCCTTTGTTAAAAAGTCAGTGGCTCTGTACTGGTCGCCAAATGCATGTCGCCCAATACAAATCGGTTGCTTCCATCCGGGAACTAATCTAGGTACATTTTTTATCAAAATAGGTTCACGAAAAACGGTTCCTCCCAAAATATTACGAATAGTACCGTTTGGTGATTTCCACATTTTTTTTAATCCAAATTCATCAACCCTTGCCTCGTCCGGAGTAATTGTTGCACATTTTACACCCACACCGTATTTTTTGATGGCAAGTGCTGCGTCAACGGTTACCTGGTCATCAGTGGCATCACGATGTTCCATTCCTAAATCGTAATATTTTAAATCAATGTCGAGATAGGGAAGAATTAATTTTTGTTTAATAAAATCCCAGATTACCCGGGTCATTTCATCACCATCCAGTTCTACCACCGGATTTTGAACCTTAATTTTCTGCATATTTTTGTTTTTTTTTTTATAAAGTTATGTTTTCCAGATAGCTTTCGAGGCTAAAGTCGCATAGCTATCATTCACATTTACTATTCCTTTTATCCCCTTTTGGAATACAATTCCCTAAATGTTTTGTTTACGAATCAAGTTTAATGCAGAACCTGCTTTAAACCATTCTATTTGTTGAGAATTATAAGTATGGCTCAATTCAATTGAATCCTTTGTTCCGTCAGTATGAACAACTTCAATATTTAAATTTTTCCCAGGAACAAAGCTTACCAGATTAGTAAAGTTAAACGTATCATCTTCCTGAATAAGATCATAATCGTCTTCATTCACAAAAGTCAGGGCAAGCATCCCTTGTTTTTTTAAGTTGGTTTCATGAATTCGAGCAAATGATTTTACAATTACTGCACGGACTCCCAAATGACGTGGTTCCATTGCTGCATGTTCACGGGAAGAACCTTCTCCGTAATTATGATCACCTACAACCACGGTTGGGATTCCCTTTTCTTTATATTCACGTTGAACTTTCGGAACCTGATCGTATTGCCCGGTTAGTTGATTCTTAATGAAATTTGTTTCGCTGTTAAAGGCATTAACGGCACCAATAAGCATGTTGTTTGAAATATTGTCGAGGTGTCCCCGAAAACGCAACCATGGACCTGCCATTGATATGTGGTCGGTAGTACATTTCCCCAGAGCTTTTATAAGCAGTTTTGCTCCTTCAATATTTCTACCATTCCATGGTGCAAACGGACTAAGCAACTGTAAGCGGTTTGAATCAGGTGCAACATTAACAATTACGTCTGAGCCATCTTGGGCAGGAGCTTGATAGCCTGCATCTTCCACGTCAAATCCTTTAGGGGGCAATTCAAAACCCGTAGGTGGGTCAAGTTTAACTTGCTCCCCGCTTTCATTTGTCAAAGTATCTGTAACCGGGTTGAAGTCTAATGTTCCTGCAATGGCTAACGCTGTCACTAATTCAGGTGAGGTTACAAATGCATGGGTATTTGGATTTCCATCGGCACGTTTTGAAAAATTCCTGTTGAAGGAGTGTACAATGGTATTTTTTTCCTGTTTATCAGCACCGGGGCGAGCCCATTGTCCGATACAAGGCCCACATGCATTAGCAAATACTTTTCCACCCATATTTTCGAATGTGCTTATAAAACCATCGCGTTCAATTGTATATCGAACCTGTTCTGAGCCTGGGGTAATAGTAAACTCAGATTTCACTTTTAATCCTTTGTCGACTGCCTGTTTCGCAATTGATGCAGCTCTGGAAATATCCTCATAAGATGAGTTTGTACAACTTCCGATTAGTCCTACTGAAACTTCCAGAGGCCAGCCATTTTCACGAGCCGTACGTCCCATTTCAGAAATCGGTGTTGCACGGTCGGGAGTAAATGGTCCGTTTACATGGGGTGTAAGTTCTGAAAGATTTATTTCAATTAACTGGTCGTAATAGACTTCCGGGTTTTCATATACTTCCGGATCTGCCTTCAAATATTCCCTCATTTCGCTTGCTAACTTTGCCACATCTTCTCTTCCGGTAGCTTTTAAATAGCGTTCCATACTTTCATCGTAAGCAAACAAGCTTGTTGTAGCTCCAACCTCGGCACCCATATTACAAATAGTACCTTTTCCTGTAGCCGATAATGATCTGGCTCCTTCACCAAAATATTCGATAATCGCACCTGTTCCACCTTTAACAGTTAGAATACCGGCGACCTTCAGAATAATGTCTTTTGGAGCCGACCAACCGTTTAATTTTCCGGTTAGTTTTACACCAATTAATTTGGGCATTTTTAGCTCCCATGGCATTCCTGCCATAACATCAACAGCATCAGCACCTCCAACACCAATAGCAACCATTCCAAGTCCTCCCGCGTTTGGAGTGTGAGAATCAGTTCCAATCATCATTCCTCCAGGAAAGGCATAATTTTCTAGCACTACCTGGTGAATAATACCAGCACCGGGTTTCCAGAATCCAATTCCATATTTATTTGATACTGATTCAAGGAAATCAAAAACTTCTTTATTTGCATTCTGAGCAACATTTAAATCGGTTTTTCCTTCTACTTGAGCCTGAATTAAATGATCGCAATGAACGGTAGAAGGAACTGCAGTCATATTTTTTCCTGAATTCATAAACTGAAGCAGGGCCATTTGCGCAGTTGCGTCCTGCATGGCTACTCTGTCAGGTGCAAAATCAACGTAGTCAGCACCTCTGGTGAATGCCTCAAGTTCCTGATTTGCATATAAATGTGCATAAAGAATTTTTTCGGCATAAGTCATAGGCCGGTTTAAAGTTTTTTTGCTTTTTTCTATTTTTCCGGCCAACCCGGAATAAACACTTTTAATAAGGTCTAAATCAAACATATGTTATATTGTTTTTTTTATTGAAATCCTAGATATATTGTCACAAAATTTAACAAAAAAAATCTGTAAAAGTTGCAATATACTTAAAGTATTTTTCCAAAAACGAGGTTAAATATATAGATAATTAAATATGTTAAAATGAAAATAAGCTAATATAGAATGAATTTAAAAAAGACAATATTTTGCGTTAATCAGTTCACCTGGTTTCCTGCATATTAATATTCATTTTAAATCTAATTTCATCTCCCATTGAATTACGAAATTCTTAAATCCTTCTTTTTGAAGAATCTTACTTAAATAATTGTTTTCCTCTACATTTAAAATTAATAGTTTCTCAGATTTTGTTTTGGCAGACAACGAAAAGAGAAGGAGCTTTTCAATACCATTGTTTTTCCATTCACTTAAAATTCCAATTTGTGGAATATCTCCTCTTTTTTTGTGAATATAACCAAAACAAACAATTTGACCGTTTAACTCGACTGCTTGAAAAGAATAATTTTTGCTATTGTTTTCTATTGATTTGTCGGCATTTTGCCACGAAGGTAAATACAGTTCGTATTTGTCTAAATCTATTTCTTTTGAAATACCCTTATTGTTTTTGATTGTGTAACTATCCTCAAATTTTGCTGTGAAGTTGTATTTTTCAATTTCAAAGCATTCCAACCTGCGAGTTTTTATAAATCCATGTTTTTCATAAAGGCGTATTGCTGGTTTATTATTTTCAAGCACTTCAAGCATAAAAACGTCAAGTTTTTTTTCTTTCAGAAAATCAATTAGATGTTTGAGTAACTGCTCTGCTATACCTTTTCTGCGAAAATCTTTTTTTACGCCGGTGCCACCGTCGTAAGCAATCTTTCTTCCATTGATTTCACGATATCCGGTTAAAATAAAACCAACTAAATTTTTTTTATAAAAACATCCGATTGAATATTCCGATTTTATATCTCTGATTAGAATCATTTCACGAAACTTTTCCAGTGGCATTTCAAGTTTAACCTCGTAATCAGAAAAAGCTTCAGTGAATGCATTATGCATAGTTGTTATGGGTATGTTGGTCAAAGATCGTATGGTTAGTTCACTCATTTTCCATGTTTTTATAAATATGGAAAATTTTCTTGTTTACACTTTGATCTACTTGAGAATTTAATATAATTGAAAATTTGATCAGATGTTAAAGGATATATTAAGCGTTTGTTCATTTTCTTTGAATTTTTTTCGAAAAACAGTTTTGTTTCGTGAATTTACAATAATATTGTAATCACAACTGAATTGTTTTTATAAGACCAAAAATCATGACTTCAACGGACGAACGTTTAGATATTCTTTTGGAAGTTTACTATCGTTTTTCAAGGGGAGAAGATTCTCAAAAACTAGTGGAGAATAATATCGAATTGTTGGGAAATTGCACTCCTGCAGATGTTTCCGCACTTGTCGACAGACTTGTTTCTGCAGAAATTTCGATGGATGTATTAAAAAACGGAATAGACAAGTTTATGGTAATACTCCGGCCTATAATTGAGAAACATCCGTATAATCCACCATCCTCCGAGACATATCTTGGTTGTTTACTGGAAAACAATAGAATCCTCGATGAGAAACTAGCTATTATTCAGCCTCTTTTAAGGCGGTTGAATGAATTTCCTGAAAATAAGACAAATAAAGATGAATTGATAAGTGCAATTGAAGATTTGGCCAGATTTAGGAGTTATTATGAAATTAAAGAAAGTATTCTTTTCCCTGAAATAAGAAGACACCTGTCCCAAAGCGGATGTCTTTCGCTAATGGCATTATACCACGATGAAATTAAAAAGAAATTGGAGTTGGCCTTGAATTTACTTTCTACATCAGATTTGAATCTTGCCGAATTTAATCAACTGACCAATGAACTTTTGCAAATTATGTATGAAGTCAAATTCAGAGAAGAAAGGATTCTGTTTATTATTGTTCAGGATTCCATTTCGGAATCTGTTTTGAATTCTCTCTACAACGAAAGTTTGGAAATAGGGTTTCCTTATTTTCAACCGGAAATTAAAAGAACAACTAAGAATTAATGATTTGTATCAACATTTATATTTAAAGTAGAAGTTTATTCCTGCTATCTGTGTGACCTTGAACTGGATATGTTTCGTTTCTTTCCTCAACTTCAAAGAAATTGCACGAATCTTTAATCAAATAATTTTCATTGTTAGGAAAGCTGTGCCATCCCCATTCAGATATAGTGCCAAAGTAAACATCATTTTCATAAAATTCAGGGAAGGTTTGCAAGCCTATTTTTAGGTAAACGTAAATTGCCCTTTACCTACAAAAAGGAATCAAAACTGTTAATTTCAATATTGTTCTGGTTACAAGCGAAAATCTGTCGATATCATTTACACTTTTTTTGAGTATTACATGCAATTAACAGAAACAGGTAAACGGGAAAAAAGAAAATTTGATTTGGTTAAGTTTGATTTTTCGTAGCCTCTATAGCTAATTCTTACCTTGGCAAATGTTAATGTTCATGGTAAAAATAAAAAATAGTAGTTTTTTCAAAGTCTTATTGTTTTATTTGTCCCGTCATTTAATTCTCAGGCTTTAAAAGTAATAAGAATTGCCGGTATATTAATTCTTAATTTTTGATTAAGGAATTGAATTTGATCGGGTTAAAATAAGATTAATTTAGTTTGCAATGTATTCAAAAATTATCTTTATTCTTTTTTCAAATAAGCTGGGAAAGTTAATACCATAGGTAGATATTGATTTTACTGACTAATATTGATACAACTAAACAAAAGTAAATAATGGGGCCTAAATTTCAACGAAAAATTATTTTCGTTTTTTCGTTTGTCTTTTTATTTTTTGCAGTAAGCGGACAGGATGTTGTTACCATAAATAAAAATGGTGGTAGTGTAAATTTTGATGGTATCCCGGACGAGCCTTTCTGGCAACTGGCGCAGGAATTTGAATTGGTAATGCATTCTCCCAATTACGGGGCAACTCCTACAGAAAAAAGTACAGTATACATTAGTTATGATAATAATTTTTTGTGGGTATCAGCAATGCTTAAATATGCTGATCCTTCAAATATAGTTTCTACCAGTAAAAAACGCGATGAGGAATCTAAAAATCCGGATTCATTTGGAATTTTGCTTGATACTTATGATGACAACGAAAACGCATTGGCTTTTTTTACTATGCCTGCCGGACAGCGAATTGATTATGCAGTTTCGAATGATGCGCAAAACGCTTCAATCCGGTTGGGTACATCTAATATAAATTACAGCTGGAATACATTTTGGGATGTGAAAACAGCAAGAACGGAAGAGGGTTGGAGCGTAGAGATGAGGATTCCATTTTCAAGCCTTCGATTCCAGGTCGAAAATGGTAAGGTTCAAATGGGTTTACTTATCAATCGTTCAATTAGTTATTGTAATGAAATGGATACTTATCCGGCAGTTGACCCGAAACACGGAAGAACAGCTCCTAATAAACCTTCGCTGGCAAAAACAATTATTTTGTCAGGCGTGGAGGAATCGAAACCTGTATATATATCTCCCTATGTAATAACTGGTATTGATAAATTGAATGAATTAAATGAAACAGAGACTGAATATTTAGCTTCCAGTGAAAAGACATTAAATGGAGGATTGGATTTAAAATATAGTATAACCAGTAATTTAACGATGGATTTAACTGTTAATACTGATTTTGCACAGGTAGAGGCTGATGACGAGAGAGTTAATCTGACACGATATTCATTATTTTATCCTGAAAAAAGAATGTTTTTTCAGGAACGGGCAAGTATCTTTAATTTCAGTTTAGGCGGACCAAGTCAGCTATTTTATAGCAGGAGGATCGGTATAGATGATCTGGGAACACCTGTGCCAATATTAGGAGGAGCAAGATTAACCGGTAGAGTTGGAAAATGGGACATGGGTTTTATGGATATGCAAACACAAAGTAATGACAATGTAGCTTCAGAGAATTTTGGTGTTTTGCGTTTTCGCAGACAGGTTATAAATGATAACTCTTACATAGGTGCGATAATGACTTCGCGGTTGAATCAGGATGCCAATAATGAATATTCATATGGGTTTGATGGGATATTCCGGGTTTTTGGCGATGATTATGCTGAAATTAATGTAGCGCAAACAACTGATCCCGATGGTAATAATTTAACAGCGTCGCTAAATTCGACATTTTATAATGTGAAGTGGGAGAGAAGAAGCCAGGAAGGTTTTGCGTATGATTTGTCGTATTCTTATTCAGGAAAGTATTTTGATCCTAAAATGGGATTTATGTCAAAATATGGAATTAAAGGGGGACGTTATACTGTACAATATGGATGGATACCTGGCGTTGAATCAAAATTATTTAGTTATAATATAGATTTCAGCTATGCCAGAACACTTAGAGTAATTGATGGTGAAATAGAGTCTGGTATGTTCGGGCCCGGATTTAGTTTTAATACAAAGAAAGGCTGGTTTTGGAAGATCGATTTAAATTATAATATACAAGGTGTTGACCGAGAATTTGAATTAGGTGACGGTGTTTATGTTCCTGTAAATGAGTATAAATATTATACTGCGAGAGCAAATATAAATTCTCCAACTTCAAAACCACTTTCAACAAGGTTGTCTATTGGTGCAGGTGAATTTTACGATGGAAACAATTTTACTGTAACAGCTGAACCGATTCTTAATTTATCAGCAAGCGTACAATTCTCAGGATACTATAATTTTAATCACGTAGTATTCCCGACAAGAAATCAGGAAATGAACTCACATGTAGCCCGTTTGAAATTCCTCTATATGTATAATACAAAATTTTCTGTAAGTACATTTATTCAATACAATAGTGTAAACAGTTTAGCTTTGGCGAATTTTCGCTTGAGATATAATCCAAAAGAAGGAAACGATTTATATCTGGTTTATAACGAAACAAGGCCAACGTCAGGATATTTTAACGAAAACATATCAAAAGTCAGTTTTTTAACCCGCACCATACAAATTAAATATGTTCATACACTAAGGTTGTAACTTTTACATTTGTGTTTGCAATAAATTTAAAGATTAATAATGTAAACAGATAAAATCGAATCTTCGCAATCAATTTCAATCCATTCAAAGTATTTTTTAGGCTGAAAAACCCCGGGTAATACATACAAAATTTGGCAAAATTACTTTTTATTGAAATATGCATTAAATTTATAATTATCGCTAGATTAAGGTCATGTGGATTTTTCAGTCAATGATTTTTAAAGCCTGAATCGGTCACCCAGAGTCAGACTTAAATGTATTATTAAATATTCTTGTTATTGATAACAAAAATAGTTCATTGATCTTTGTTTTGTATTTACTATTTAGTGCGCCTAGTTTATTTAAAATCCCTATTAATAGTTACTAATAACAATTTTTTTGAGATTTTCAAGGTTACCTTTTCCCTGATTTCGGAATATTACTATGGAAGGACGCTAAATTCCCTTAAATCGTTAAATCAAATCATGACTGTAATCTTTCGATTACACCAGAAAGAAACTACAGGAGGCTTACCCCGCCTCCTTTTTCTTTTTGTTACATTCTGTCAGGCATTTCAATGCCAAGCATATTCATTCCGGATTTAATCACATCACTGACAGAAGCTGATAATATCAATCTAAAATTTCTTTTTTCTTCGTCGGTTTCTGATAATATCGAATGATCATGGTAAAACTGGTTGTATTCTTTTACCAGTTCGTAACAATAGTTTGCAATAACTGCCGGACTAAAATTGTCTCCGGCCTCTTTAACAATTCCCGGGAATAGTGAAATTCTTTTTAGAATATCTTTTTCTTTGGCTGAGATGGAATCTGGTTTTAATTCTTTGTCTATGTCAACCTTGTTTTCTTTTGCTTTTCTAAGCACTGACTGAATACGGGCAAAAGTATATTGAATAAATGGTCCGGTGTTTCCATTAAAATCAATTGATTCTTCAGGATTAAACAGCATGTTTTTTTTAGGGTCAACTTTCAATATGAAATATTTTAACGCACCCATTGCAATCATCCGATACGTCTTTTCTGCTTCTTCTTCCGTTAATGTCTCCAATTTCCCCAATTCTTTTGACATATCTCGTGCGACACTCACCATTTCTTCAACTAAATCATCAGCATCTACCACAGTTCCTTCCCTTGATTTCATTTTACCTGACGGAAGTTCTACCATACCATAGGAAAAATGGAATAAATCTTTTCCCCATTCAAAACCTAGTTTATCGAGTAAAATTGCCAAAACCTGAAAGTGATAGTTTTGTTCGTTTCCTACGACGTAAACCATTTTATCAATTGGGTAATCAGTAAAACGCATTTTTGCTGTTCCAATATCCTGTGTCATATAAACCGAAGTACCATCCCTACGCAGTAGCAATTTCTGGTCTAATCCTTCCTTTGATAAATCTGCCCAAACAGAATTATCGTCTTTTTGATAGAAAATACCTTCTTGCAGGCCACGTAAAACTTCATCTTTTCCTACAAGGTAGGTTTCTGATTCGTAGTAAATTTTATCAAAATCAACTCCAAGCTTTTTATAGGTAACGTCAAAACCTTCATAAACCCATCCATTCATAGTTTTCCAAAGTTCAACGGTTTTTTCATCTTTAGCCTCCCATTTTCTTAAAAGTTCCCTTGCTCCCAAAATAGAAGGTGCCTGGTTCTCAGCTTCATCCTGTGATAATCCTTTTTCTTTCAGTTCGGTAATTTCAGCTTTATAATGCTTATCAAATTCTACATAAAACTCTCCAACAAGATGGTCTCCCTTTTCCCCTGAATTTTCAGGTGTTTTTCCATTGCCCCATTTTTGCCATGCATACATTGATTTGCAAATATGAATACCTCTATCGTTTACGATATTAGTTTTCACCACCTTTTTCCCGTTTGCTTTTAGTATTTCAGAAATTGAATAGCCTAAAAGGTTATTTCTGATATGCCCTAAATGAAGCGGTTTGTTTGTATTTGGTGAGGAATATTCAACCATAGCTAATTCAGATTTTTCTGTTGAGAACTCAATCCCATAATTTTTTTCTGAGTATGCCTCCTGTAACACATCCAACCAATATTTTTTATCGATAGCCAGGTTTAAAAAACCTTTAATAACATTGTAACTTTCAACAACATTAACTGTTTCAAGAAGATATTTTCCAAGTTCCTCCGCTGTTGCTTCCGGGGATTTTTTTGAAAATCGTAGGAAAGGGAAAACAACTATTGTGATATCGCCCTCAAAGTCCTTACGTGTGTTTTGCAGTTGAATTTGCTTTTCATCAGCTTCCAAATTATACAAATCAACTAAAGCTTCTTTTATCGCGTCAAAAATTATTTTATCGATATTCATATTTTGAAAGTATTTTAAGAGCGACAAAGATAATATTTTAGGACGTGTGAAATTAAGAAATAAAAAAAAAGCCCTGTCAAACGACAGGGCTTTACTAAAATATTATAAATCAATGTTTATTTTCTGATTCTTAATACTTCGAATTCAACCCTTCTGTTTAATTGACGATTTGCACGTGAATTGTTTTCAACTTCAGGTTTGCTTTCTCCGTAGTAGTTAGAGCTTACGTATGCATTGTTTATTCCTTTGGTAAGTAGGTATTTTACAACTGCCTGAGCACGTCTTTCTGAAAGTCCCATGTTGTAATTCTCTGTACCAATATTGTCGGTATGTCCGCCAACTTCGATTTCATATTCTTTACTGCTTTGCAACTGACCAACTAACTTGTCTAGTTCTTCAATACCTTCCGGTCTTAAAGTAGATTTGTCGAAGTCGAAAAGAATATTTGGTATTTGTATTGTTTGCCAGTCCGGGCATCCCTGGTTGGAAGCTGGTCCTGGTTCGGTAGGACATTTATCTTGACAATCAATTACACCATCACCATCAGAATCAAGAGGACAACCGTTTTCGTCAACCGGGCATCCTTTAGGTGTATCCGGGCATTTGTCTTTTGGATCCGGAACTCCATCTTCATCAGTGTCAGGGCATCCATTGAATTTGGCCAATCCGGGAACATCCGGACAATCATCATCTTTGTCTGCTATTCCGTCACCATCTCTGTCTGGACATCCATTAAGTTGCGGGCTTCCCGGTTCATCCGGACAGTCATCCTTATAGTCAGGAATTCCATCACCGTCACGATCAAGCGGACATCCATTTTCATCTACCTGAACTCCTGGAGGTGTGTCTGGACAATCGTCTTTTCTGTCTGGTACTCCGTCACCATCAGAATCTTTTGCTTTGCCTAATGCAAATTCAACGATTCCTGAAACTTTGATATGGTCATCAACAACATCAGATAATACATTATTAATGTGTCTTGTTCCGTCGATTCCTTTAATGTAACCTGCCTCAAGATAAAGAGATACATTATCGCTTAAAGGAAATTTTGAACCGATACCGGCGTCAAAATTAATACCCTCTTTTAAGTTATCCATCATGTAACCGGGACCAGCAAACAAATAGGGTTGTACACTAGCGTTTTCTGAAAGAATACTTCCGTTGTTGAACTTAAATCTCAGGTTTAACAAAGTATTGCCGAAATCTGTACCATCATCATTGAATCCCATTTCCTGCTTAAGCATAAGGTCGAATGACGGAGTTAAGTAACGGCTAATATAAAACTCACCTAAGAATCCGAGTTCATTTTTTTCTAGGTTTTGATAGAGCCCTGGACCCAAGCCAATTGCCCATTTGTTGTCTGAGTTCTGGGCAAATGAAACTCCTAAGGTTAAAAACAGAGCCAGAAAAATAAAGGTAAATTTTTTCATAGTTATATTTTTTAAAGTATTTCTCATTTTATTATGAGCAATTTAGGAATTAATTTTAATCTTACAAAACAGTGAAATTATTCTTTATGTTTAATTTTATGGTTCTTTTGTACAAATTTATAAATTTCATTAATACGATAGATTAATTAAACATACTTTGTTTGCGATTATTGATATAGAAACGACAGGGAATAGTTACAAAAATGGTAAAATAACTGAAATAGCTATATTTCAACATAATGGTTCAGAAATAACAGGTTCTTTTTCATCATTGATTTATCCTGAGATGGACATTCCACTATTTATTACAAATCTTACCGGAATAAACAATGATATGGTAAAAAATGCTCCCAAATTTTATGAAATTGCCAAAAAAATTGTTGAAATGACTGCGGGCAGAATTTTTGTTGCACATAACGTAAATTTTGACTACAAGTTTGTAAAAGAAGAATATAAAAGATTGGGTTATGAGTACAACAACAAAACCTTGTGCACTGTTCAACTGGCCAGAAAACTACTTCCGGGACATCGATCGTACTCACTGGGAAGGCTTTGTTCTGATTTGGGTATTGAAATAAATGGCAGGCACCGCGCAGCAGGCGATGCACTTGCCACTGTTAAACTTTTTGAGATTCTTTTGGAAAAAAACAGATTGTATAACGATTTCAAATCGTTGAACAACTATAAATTATTCTGAATCAGATTCTTTATTATCAGTTTTTGAATCATCTTGTTCTTCTTCTGTAAAGTCCAGTAATTGCTTTTCATGAAGAATATTATACCAAAGTAACACTTTTTTAATATCGGATACATAAACACGGTCTTTATCATAATCCGGTAAAATTTCCTCAAAATAATTTTTTAATTCGTTGCCCGATGATTTAGGACTCAGTGCTTCTCCGCCTTCTTCCTTTTCGTTTATCGATTTGAATACGTCTTTTAAAGGAATATCTCCTGCCTCGGTATAAATTGCTATATCTTCTAAAGCCGAAACTTTAGAAGTGGAGTACACAGGTATCCTCTTTTTTGTATCAAGAGATTCAACAATAATACTGTTTTTCGATTCGGCAACCATTTTGAAAAGTCCTGATTGACCTGAAATTGCTAATAATCCTTTTAACATGACTTAAATTTTTGGCGAATATACAATTTTTGTATTTTCAAAAAAATCCATCTACTAATTAAAATCAATTTTGTATGAAATCCCGGATTTTATCCATCTGCCGGGCTGAATAACGTTTCCTATATCGTAATACTGATTGTTGAATATATTGGTTGCAGATACAAAGAATGACATGTTTCTGATATTATAAGCCAGTTTCCCATCAACCAACCAAAATGGAGAATAATCAACTTCACTTGCCCATTCACCATTTTCAAAACCAGTATAACTACCTTCTCTATCCTGGTATACGAATTTTACATTTAAGATCAGATTTTGAATTATTTTCTGATTTACACCAAATACCAGTTTATGTTTCAAATTGTCCAGAACATAGTTTGAGATAAGCTCCTTGTTCTTTTTGGTGATATTGTTATTTAAATAACTTATCTCCAGTTGCTCGGGAAAAGCTTTTCCAAGTGCTTCTTGAAGATTAAATTTTGCCTGAATTTCAGAACCAAAACTATTAATTTTAGTCAGATTTTGAGGTTGCCAAACATCTTCGCTGCTGTTTTTTATCCAATCAATTATATCTTTACCCTTTCTGTAAAAAAGAACTGCATGTCCCTGAATAAAAACACTATTGAGTTTTAATCCACCTTCAAATGTGGCAGATTTTTCAGGTTTTAAAACGGGATTTCCGATGTTGGTAGGTCCTTCGTAATATAAATCTGTAAATGTGGGCATTCTCAGCGAGGTGTTATAGGAAGAGAAGACTTTGATTTCATCATTAAAATTATAGCTAACTTCCATTCCTGGAAAAATATTCCAACCTAAATCACTTTCGGAAATATGATTCGCCATTAAGCCACCTGTTATAGTCCAGTCTTCAAGGTAAATTGCCTGTTCCAAAAATAAGGACCACGTATTTCTTGTTTTTGATTTTGTATATTCTGCGTCTTCTCCTCCGACTTTTTGGGGTGTATCCATTTCTTCACCAAGGACATTACTCAGTATATTTTCTGAACGAAATTCTACTCCGTACGCCGTTTTGCCCAGATTCCATTGGACCCAGGAATTCAGATTAGCACCATAAACATTTGTTAAATGGTAATTGTGCGTTGTATACCAATCAGCGGGATTCTCTCTGAAAAGTTCAAATCTGTCTTTGTGCCTGCGATAATAAAATACAGGAGTTAAATGCAATTTTGATTTTGATTCCCACTTTGCTGAAGTAAACAAAGTTTTTGTTTCTTCATATTGATTTGGATATTTTGGAGTATAGAAACTATTAGCTCCAAATCCTTTTTGTGAATTGCCCAGTTGAAATGAAAAAGTACCTTTTTCGGTTTCAAGCCGGTTGGAATAATAAACATTGTTGGTTTTAAAATCGGTATTATCAATATAACCATTAGAACTGGTTCGGGTGGCAGAAATATTGTGTTTTAATTTCCCTGTTGCCACCACTCCTGATATATTTAGGTCTGTATATTCAAAACTTCCATAAGTAAAATTGGCAGAAATTTCATTGGAACCAGGCATCTTCGTTACGATGTTGATTGCACCTGAAAATGCATTTGGTCCGTAAACACGTGCCGCCGGGCCTTCAAGAATTTCAATTCGTTCGATTTGATGTAAACTGACGGGAAGATTTAAATTGTGGTGTCCGGTTTGTGGGTCGGTGATGTTGATTCCGTTTAGCAGGATTAGCATTTGGTCGAAAGTTCCTCCTCGGATACTAATATCCGCCTGAACTCCTTCAGAACCTCTCTGTCTCACATCAACTCCGGCAATGTACTCCAGCAGATCCTGAACATTTTGCACCGGGGCATACTCAATTTCGTCACTCTCAATCACGGAAATAATCCGTGCCACCTGCGAATACATGGCAGGTGTTCTTTGCGCACTGACCTCGATCTCATCGATGTCATATTGTACTTTAACTTCAGTTGTGTCCTTTTCTGTTGCAAAAGACAGGACAGGAGTAGAAAGAAAATATATTACAGCCAAGACTGAAATTTTTACTATTCGGTGAATTGTTTGAAAAGCCGAGTAGCTCTTTCTTTCCCATCTTCTGAAAGTTAAAATACAAAGTGCATGTAAATTAAATTTCGATTTATACATCATACAACTTATTTGTAATAAGATACAAATATATGTTAACGATTAAAACAAGCATTTTTAAAACTTTAATTAATGTCTATTATTAACAGAACAATCAATTTTAAAATTTGTAAAGGCGAAAAAAGGTAGGTGCTCGGTGCGTAAAATTTTGAATTCGTTATTGATTTTGAAGTGGTAATTCATTATTATTGTTGCTATGAAAATCTATCTATTATTATTTACCTTGATCTTTTCAGGGGTCGCTTTAGCTCAGGAATCTGAGATTATTTCTGATTCGGATCAATCTGGTAAAACAATTGCATTTATAAATGTTTCGGAAAACGCTTTACTCAACAGTCACCTTAATGATAATGACATAATTGTTGAAGATTATAAAACGATAGATTTATTGAATAATCTCATTCCTCATTTGGATATTAGCTTATTGGAAAATAGAAAAGTAGAGATTTATTCAGAAAAAGATATTAATCTGTTACTAAATAAAAATCGAATTGCGCAACAGATTTTGTCTTATTGGTTTAACTGGCAATCTGACAGAACTTTTGACATTAGATACGTGCGCGATGAAGGGATTTTGGATGCAGACGAAATTGAAAAAATTCTGGACACACCAAACAAAAAATTTTCTTTTCAAAAAAGTACCGGGCTTAAACCACTGAATGAGACTTATTTATTTTTGGTTGATTTCAGGAATCTAAATTTATCAAACCATTCAAATGATGAAGAAACCGGTTTGGATAATCTAAGCTCAAATACTTATTCAGTTACTGTAAATTATTATTTAGTAAAGTTCGATTTTAATAATTCAATTGCAGAACGTTTCTTCAATGATTATTGGATTTCAAAAGACACAGAAGATAATTTAAAAAAGAAAGAGAATTTTGCTTCAGCTGATTTTCCATTTAGACTTGTTTATGTTAAATCTTTTGAAGCAGCCGGAATGCAACAAATACCGGAAAATGAGCAATTGGATGAGTTAGTTCAATTAGCTCAGGAAAGAGCTGTTTCAATTATTAGAAACGAGTCTTTATATGATAAATATAATGTTATTCAAAATGATAAGCCTATTACTGCTGCAATGGGTAACAAACAAAAATTAAGATTTGATAGTAGGTATTCGGTTTATGAAAATCAAATTGATGACGGAGGAGGGATTAAGCAAAAAAAGAAAGGTTTTATAAAAGTCATGAAAGTCGGGAAAAACAGTAGTTTAAATGATATTTCATCAACATCTGAGTTTTATCAGATAGCCGGGGAAAAGATATCAACTTCCGGTATGTATCTTGAAAAAAAGCCAAGTATTGGATTAAATATAGGCTTTGATCGTACTGTTATCGGACCAATAAATACATCAGGGAGAATTGAATACTATTTTTCGAGATTGTTGGATGGTACGATTCCTCCCGGCAAAAAAGCAAAGGGAATGACCTCCTTAAAGATATATTTCGAAGGTGGTTACAATGATGGCACTTATTCAATTGAAGAAAGAAACAGAAAGTTTGAATTTGTCAGAGGTTCAATTGGTATTAGTAAAGATTTTTACCCCTTTAGGAATCTTCACTGGAGTCCTTTCATTGGCTATGGAATCGAATCAGCAACCTGGAAAGGTTCAGACAATACTATCTCTACAAATTTTGTTGATGCAGGAGTACGGCTCGGAATTAATATTATTCACAATATACAGATGATTGCCACAATTAAAGATAATATTATTGTAGATTCTGTTTTGCTTGATGCCGAACGGGAAGTAATAAATAATAGTTTTGATTATGCTCAGACATTTTCTAACAGAAAAGGAGTTTCTTTAGGTTTGGGATTGAGGGTTATGCTTTAGAGACTAAGGTAGTTTCAATCCTTACCGGCCTCACAAAATACATTTCGCGGAAAAATTACACACAAGTGTGGTTCATTTCACCAATTGAAAGATTTAGTAGTCAAGATCATTGAAATGCTAAACATAAGATTGTTAATGGTTTAAATCATTCAACAACAGTTTGGCACTGTTTTTCTGTATACCTTAATAGTTTATTAATATTATTGTTGCTGTTTTGTAGTTTGTAATAAAAAGGAATTTAGTTGTTGATTCAGTTAAAAAGTCGCAAGGTAGTATTATACTGTATTTACATTATGAAGCATTTTTTTTAGCTGTTTTTGAAACTTTTTAAAAGTACCAAAGTATAGAAAAGAATAGGAGTTTTTGTTTTATGTTTTGGGTATTTAGCTTAAACATAATGATTTAGTGAAAAGGCGAACAACGAAAACTGATTTTTGTTCATTGCTCCATAAAGATTCTTTATTGTACATAGAAAAAATCAACTATTAAAAGACTCCAAATTCTTTTTATTTCTGCCAATGCATCTTATATTTGTTTAGACAAATTAAAAATAACATGCCATGACTCAAGTTCAATTTAATAGCGCACTTCTCGGGTTAAGAGACAAATTGCATTACTATGCATTAAGTTTAACATCTGATTCAGAAAGAGCTGATGATCTTTTGCAGGAAACCTTTCTGAAGGCATTAACCTATCGTGATAAATTTACACAGAACACTAATTTCAAGGCCTGGATTTACACGATAATGAAAAATACATTTATAAATGATTATCGTAGAAACGTTAAAACGAAAAATACGTTCGATGGTTCAAATAATGATTTTCATTTAATGTTTTCAAAAGATAAAATTTATCCATCGCCAGATTCTTTTTATAGCACCAAAGAAATTCATAAAAGTATAAATGCTTTGGAAGATGAATACAAGGTGCCATTTACTATGTTTTTGGACGGATATAAATATAAAGAGATTGCTGAGAAGCTTGATTTGCCGCTTGGAACTGTAAAAAGCAGAATATTTTTTACCCGTAAAAAGTTAGAAAAGTCATTACACGAGTATTCAGATAATTGATATTAAAATCTATTGATTAATAAAAGGTCTTCGGTTTCCGGAGATCTTTTTTTATTTTGGTTAAAAAATCAAAAATATGACAAAAATAGCGGTTCATTTGGCTGAAGGATTTGAAGAAATAGAAGCAATTAGTATAATTGATGTCTTAAGACGGGCAGCTTTTGATGTTGTAACTGTATCTGTTACAGGAGAAAAAAGAGTCGTTGGCTCACACGAGATACCGGTTTTTGCAGACGAACTTTTTGAAAATATTAATTATAGTGAAGTAGATATGATTGTATTGCCTGGTGGAATGCCCGGAGCAAAGAATTTGAACAGTCATGAAGGATTAAAAAATCGGATTTTGGAGTTTAACGAAAGTGGTAAATATTTGGGGGCAATTTGTGCTGCTCCATTGGTTTTTGGAGAGCTGGGAATTTTAAACGGAAAAATTGCAACCTGTTATCCCGGATTTGAAAGTTATCTTCATGGTGCTGAAATTACAGGCAATGCTACAGAAGTTAACGGAAATATCTTAACCGGTAAAGGCGCTGGTGTGGCAATAGATTTTGCAATAAAAATAGTGGAACAACTTAAAGGTAAAGAAATCGCGCAGAATCTGGCTGAAAAAATGGTCGTACCTTAACTGTAAATCTCCTATTTCGTTTTTTCAGCAATCCAGTTTTTCGCATTAACAAAAGCCTGAATCCAGGGTGCTATTTCATCTTTTTTCCTGTCGGCAGGATAATTCGCCCAAAGCCAGGGAGTAAATGCTCTTTCCAGGTGTGGCATCATTACCAAATGACGTCCGTCGTCGGAACATAGTCCTGCAGCTGCATAATGAGAACCGTTTGGATTTGCCGGATATTCATCATGGCTGTATTTTAAAGGAATATTATACTGTTGTTCGTTGAACGGTAAATAGAATTTACCTTCACCGTGTGCCACCCATATACCCAATTTCATTCCCGCCATATTTCCAAGCATAACAGATTTGTTTTCCTGTATATCTACATTCAAAAAAGCGGATTCAAACTTGTGCGATTCGTTGTGCAACATTTTGGGCTGGATGCTGTGTTCAGGATAAACAAGTCCAAGTTCAACCATAACCTGACAACCGTTACAAACGCCAAGGCTTAATGTATCTTCCCGCTGATAGAATTTTTCAAGCGCAATTCTTGCTTTTTCATTGTATTTAAACGCACCTGCCCATCCTTTCGCAGAACCCAGAACATCGGAGTTGGAGAATCCGCCAACAAAAACTATCATATTTAAGTCATCCAGAGTTTCACGACCGGATATCAAATCTGTCATGTGAACATCTTTTACATCCATCCCGGCGAGGTACATAGCATAGGCCATTTCACGGTCGCCGTTCACCCCTTTTTCCCGAATAATTGCTGCCCTTATACCAGAGGGTTTTCTACGTTTTACATCAATTCCATAATCGGCTGCTTTTCCTGTAAAATCTTTAAAATCAAAATTCAGATTGAAATTTTTATAATTTTTGAAACGTTCCAATGCAAGGTCCTTTTGCATTTGTAACCTGTCGAGCAGATAAGATGTTTTGAACCATAAATCGCGTAGCGAATCAATATCAAAATCAACCTCAGTTTCAAAATTTTTCACTCTAAGTTTTCTGTAAGGAACCGGATTTCCGAGCGAAACAAATTCTATGTTTTTTTCAGAAAGTTTTGTTTTTATCTTTTCAGAATCGCCGCATTGAATTACAATTCCCGGATTTTCGCTAAACAGAACTTTGGCTAAATCTTCTTCGCCAATTCCTGATAAATCGACCTTCATTCCTCCCTTTTTATTGCTGAAACACATTTCAAGCAATGTGGTAATTAAACCTCCTGAACCGATATCGTGACCCGCTAAAATAAGGTCTTCTTCAATAAGATTCTGAATGGTATTAAAAGCAGCAACAAATTTTTCTGTGCTTTTAACAGCTGGTGCAGTTTTCCCCAGTTTGTTGATGGATTGAGCAAATGCACTTCCGCCCAGAGCCCGGTCTGAAAACGAAAAGTCAATAAACAGGATTTCTTTTGATTCATCATTTACTAAAACCGGTTCAACCACTTTTCTCACATCGGAGACTTCTCCGGATGCTGATATGATAACTGTGCCGGGTGCGTAAACCACATCATCTTTATATTTCTGAGTCATCGACATGGAATCTTTCCCTGTCGGAATGTTGATACCTAATCCGCAGGCAAAATCGCTGGCAGCTTTTACAGCATTGTAAATTCGTGCATTTTCTCCCGGATTTTTAGCCGGCCACATCCAGTTCGCACTTAAGGAAATACTGCGAATTTTATCAGTTAGGGGTGCCCAGATAATGTTTGTCAATGCTTCGGCAATGGATAGAACCGAACCTTTTGGTGCATCAACCAGACCTGCTACAGGCGCATGACCTAACGATGTGGCACTTCCGGTTTTCCCCTGGTAATCCAAAGTAATTACTCCCAGATTATTTAGCGGAAGTTGCAGTTCTCCGGCGCATTGCTGTTTGGCAATACGTCCGGTTACCGAACGGTCAACTTTATTTGTCAGCCAGTCTTTACAAGCCACGGATTCGAGTTGAAGTACATTTTCAACCAAAGTATTTATTTCTTCTACATCGTAATCCAATTCTTCGAACTCAGGGATGATCGTTGTATCTTCCAAAATGGTTTTAGGGGGATTGCCAAACATATAGCCGAGTTGCCAGTCAATCGGCTTTTCGCCGGTAACAGAATTTTCAAAAGTGAATTGCATATCACCTGTTGTTTCCCCAATCTCGTATATCGGAGCGCGCTCGCGATCAGCAATTTTTTTCAGCAGTTCAACGCTATTTTGCTTCATCACAAGTCCCATGCGTTCCTGCGATTCATTTCCTATAATTTCTTTTTGTGAGAGGGTAGGGTCGCCAACCGGAAGTTTGGCCGTATCAATTTTTCCACCAGTTGTTTCCACCAACTCAGATAAACAGTTTAAGTGGCCTCCGGCGCCATGATCATGAATCGAAATGATTGGATTATCATCCGCTTCACTCAAAGCACGAATCGCATTATAAACACGTTTTTGCATTTCCGGATTAGCGCGTTGTACAGCATTTAATTCAATTGCATTGGCAAATTCACCTGTAGCAACTGATGATACTGCTCCACCGCCCATTCCAATACGATAGTTATCGCCTCCGAGTAAAACCACTTTATCACCGATGCCGGGATTGTCTTTCAGACTGTCTTTTTTATTTCCAAAACCAATACCTCCGGCAAGCATTATAACTTTATCGTAGCCATATTTTTTGAAGTTTTCAAAATGCTCAAAAGTTAAAAGCGAACCATTGATTAAAGGTTGGCCGAATTTGTTTCCGAAATCGCTTGCACCGTTTGATGCTTTAATCAGGATTTCTTCCGGAGTTTGGTATAACCAGTCACGTTCTTCCGTGGCTTGTTCCCACGAACGCATTGCTTCGGTGCGTGGGTAGGAAGTCATGTAAACCGCAGTTCCCGCGATGGGGAGACTTCCCTTTCCACCGCCAATTCTGTCTCGAATTTCACCACCCGTACCTGTTGATGCACCATTGAATGGTTCCACAGTTGTCGGGAAATTGTGAGTTTCAGCCTTCAATGAAAGAACAGTTTCTATATCTTTTATTTCAAAAAAGTCGGGTTTGTCCTGTGTGGCCGGAGCAAATTGTTCAACAACCGGACCCTGGACAAATGAACAATTATCTTTATATGCCGAAACAATCTTATTCGGGTTTTCTTTTGAGGTTTTTTTAATCATCTGGAAAAGTGAGGATTCCATCTCTTTCCCATCGATAATGAATATTCCGTTAAAAATTTTATGTCTGCAATGTTCTGAATTCACCTGTGCAAAACCATAAACTTCACTGTCGGTAAGCGAACGTTCCATTGATTTTGAAACCGAATTTAAATAATCGATTTCGTCTTCGCTCAATGCCAGTCCTTCTTTTTCGTTGTAAGCTGCAATATCGTTAATATTAATAATGGGTTCGGGGTTTTTGTTGATGGTGAAAATATTCTGAGTCAAATTCTGATATAATCTTTGTAACATCGGATCATGCTCAGCATTTTCATTTTCAACTTTAAAAAACTCTTCCATCCTAATAATCCCTTCAATACCCATATTTTGGGTTATCTCAACCGCATTGGTACTCCATGGAGTAAGCATTTCTTTTCGCGGCCCAATATACCAGCCTGATAGTTCTGTTTCAAGCATATATTCGGCCTCAGAAAACAGCCATATAAGCTTATTTATATTTTCCTGATTGAGTGCCTGTCTTGAGTTTACGGCAATTATGTTTTCATTTTGGGTTTTGAAAAATTGAATCATTTGCGGCAATAATTAAGAAATGGAACATGTTTTATAACACGCTGCAAAGATAGAAAATAATCGCTGGGGCATAGTGATAAAAAAAGATGGTTTAACGATTAGTTTTCAACAGGTAAATCGTTAAATACTTTTAAATCGGACACTTTATTAAATATTCTAATTACTTTTCAGCAAAAATTGAAAAAATGAAGTTTAATGTAATCATAATATTATTGGTCTTTGTTCTTTTTTCATGCGGTCACCAAAAACAATTACAAAAGCAGTTTGAAGGTGAGCCTGTGACAATTTTAAAAGAGACGTATGGTGAGCCGAAATCCGTTTTTGAGCAGGAAGATCGGACCATTTATGTTTTTGAGAAAGTAAAAGAACTTGAAAGTACTGAGATTAGTCAGGGAAAACTGACGCTGGATGAAATTATAACTCCAAAAGTGAATAAAACAGAAAGGTATTATTTCACAGTTGTAGACGGTATTGTTGTGGAAACCAGGTATGAAGAAGAATACGAGCGTTAGACCAACAAATTGCAATAAAAATATTTTCTGTTACAATAAATTTTTTAGTTTTGCACTCACGTTTTTTGAAAATTATGCCCAGGTGGTGGAATTGGTAGACACGCAAGGTTGAGGGCCTTGTGGGAGAATTTTCCCGTGCAAGTTCGAGTCTTGTTCTGGGCACAAATTTAAACCTAACTCATTGATTATCAGAGTTAGGTTTTTTATTTGCCCGAATTTTGCTCAGCAATCGTATTTTTTTTGCCATTTTTGACCGTATTTTGTCATTTTCTAATCAACATGATTTCAGCAATTCAGAAAATGATTTTTCATTCTATAGGTCCTATTCATAACAATTTACATATTTATTAAAAAAACCCCAAGATTTAGACTTGAGGTTTAAATAAATTTTGTTTAGATTTTATTTGTTATGAAAACTATACCTATAAATATTGAAAAAAAAGGAAAAAGTAAACCTATTAGCAATGTTTACTCATTTACTCACTCCACTATTCAGAATAATTCTGAAATAAACTATAATCCAAAAGATTATAATAAAGAAATTGAAAAAATAATTAGTAAAAAAAAGTACCAGAAATACACCTTAAATTTGGACTGGTTGCAATTTATAGCTAAAAAAAAGAAAGATATCAATTTTGTCGAACATCAATCCAATGAATTAATTATTAACGAATCAAATGGTAAGAATCCAAACTTTTATAAATGCTATACCATAATACTTTCGGGTACTGATGTGTGTGAATTACATACATGTCCCACAAATAAAAGTTATGCATCAAATGAGGTTTCTATTAAAGTCAAAAATAATTTGTTATACCATAAAAATTTTACTGCGGTTTTACAAAATATTATGACTGACTTAAACCTGGAATTTGTAAGATATAGTAGAATTGATATTGCTCTTGACGGTTCTGACAACTTGAAAATCATGGAGTATATTGGCAGACATACAAAATATGATACAATACAAATAAATAATGAAAACCTAAAAATTGATGCCAAAAGTTTTATAAAGCATAACCATACATTTTCATCATACATTATAGGGAGAAAAGGTTATGGAAAGACAGCAACAGTATATAATAAAACAGAGGAAATTAAAACTTCAGGGAAAAATTACATTAAGAAGTATTGGGAATTAAATGGGTTAAATACTTATCAGGATATCGGAAGATTTGAATTACAATTAAAATCCAGACATTTAAAAAAATACACGTTTGAAGACTTAAATAATTTGGGCGATGCAAAGTTTATTGGCTCAATTTTTAAAAATGAACTGGATGGATGGTTTAAGTTATTCAAAGTGAAAAAGCGAGATATAATGAAGCATCGAAAAGACATTGCCATAAAAAAGGGTAAAGAAATTACTCTGTTTCGGTGGAAACATATACCAAATAAATCTGTTGCTCTTGAAATAAATGAAATACAACCAAACCAAGAACATCAGGCTAAAAGGGCAATATCTTTTAATTTAGATTATCTAATAAGTAATTTTCCAAACAATTGTAACACTTCGGGGAATACAGTTAGTCATATACAATCTGTTTCGGCTGATTTTGATTTAGAAATATTTACGGCAAGAAAGTTAAACGAGAAACTTGGTAAATTTACAAACCTGGACCACAACCAAAAATCCTTTATATGTGCCGAATTAAATAAACCACAACACCCCCAACCGTTACAGCGAGAATGAAGTTATTCAAAAACTGACCAATTATTGTAATATTTGGTTAAGTTTCGTTTGTTATCCAACCAAACACCCATGAAAAAATATTCAGCACCGTCAGTATCACGATATTCAAAGAGACCATGTGAACTTAAAATTAGTTTTAGACTAACCTCTACTTTACTCTTATGGAGAGACAAGTGTTTGGCAAATACTTTTTCGGGTATAACTGCACATTCCGTGTCAAGCTTGGATTGATTAAAAAAGCTGAAAATGTAAAAATCAGCATTAACTGGAGTGAATGAAAAAATACCAATCGCATCAAAATTAAAATTTATGGGAGGACGATTATGTGGCTTTACCTCAAATGATGGAACAACTTGTACTACTTTGTTATTACAAACCAATTCGCCATTAGCCGAGAATTGAAAATCCATGTGATTTGGAAACCTCAGTCTCGCTGGCTGAAACCGCTTATATATGTTGTATCTGGCGTTCTTTTCGTACACAATTAGTCGTAAATTTTAAACTCAATTAAATTCAAAGTTGTATCAAAATAATTGTACCTACAATAGTTTCAATCTTTAATTATTAAAAATAAAATTAATTTTAATTGCAATGTGGAGATTGCAATATTCTCGTTTTTATCTCTTCCCTGTTTAAAACTGCTGTGTTTTTTTTAATTTCAGAAAAAGGGTGACAATAAAGCCACCCAAAAAAACTTTTTTTTGAAAATTAAGTTGATGTGATTTCTGAATCGCATCTTTATATAAATATCTATATAATAATATTTGGTGTACCGCCAACAAATTCTTCATATCAGAATTCAGATTTTGATTATGTTATACCGCTGGAAAGCTAATCAAAAATTGGTACCTTGTGCCTTAATTTAAAAACCACAAAACTAATTTTAGATTAAGAAACACACCCGTTAATTTTAACTGTTGATAATCAATAAGTAATGAATTGATTTGAATTATGGCAAAAAAGAAAGAAAAGAAAGAACAAAATAAATCACTTGAAAGCTGGATTTGGGGGGCTGCATGTAGTATCAGAGGTGCACAGGAAGCACCAAAGTATAAAAACTTCATACTACCATTGGTTTTTACCAAACGACTTTGTGATGTATTTGACGATGAATTAAACCGAATAGCAAAAGAGGTTGGTTCACGTGAGAAAGCATTTAAATGGGTAGAACAGGATAAAAAAATTGTTCGGTTTTATATTCCGTTAAAACCTGAAGATACTGAACAACCAGTCTGGTCAGTTATTCGTGGATTATCTGATAAAATTGGTGAAACATTAACAAGTCACCTGATAGCAATTGCAAAAGAAAATCCAAAGCTGGACGGTATAATAAATCGTATAGATTTTAATGCCACTACACACGGTGAACGTGACATTGACGATGACCGATTAAGCAACTTAATTGAAGAAATAAGCAAAAAACGTTTAGGTTTAAAAGATGTTGAACCTGATATTATTGGTCGCAGTTATGAATACCTGATACGGAAATTTGCTGAAGGAGGTGGACAAAGTGCTGGTGAATTTTATACCCCTGCTGAAGTTGGACGCATTATGGCACGTATAATTCAGCCTGAAGCTGGACATGAAATCTATGACCCAACATGTGGCTCTGGTGGTTTGCTGATTAAATGCGAACTGGAACTGGAACGGTTAATGGCACTTCAATCAAAAGACAAGTATGCATCGTTAAAACTTTTTGGTCAGGAATATACACCTGAAACCTTTGCTATGGCATGGATGAACATGATAATTCATGATATGGAAGGGCAAATTGAAATTGGTGATACGTTCAGAAATCCAAAATTTAAGGTAAACAACCGATTACAGAAATTTGATGCTGTGGTGGCTAATCCAATGTGGAACCAGGATTGGTTTACCATTGATGATTATGACGGTGATGAATTAAACCGTTTTCCTGATGGTGCTGGATTTCCAGGGAAACAATCTGCTGACTGGGGATGGGTGCAAATTATAAATGCAAGTTTAAATGAAAATGGGAAAGCTGCTATTGTGCTTGACACAGGTGCAGCTTCACGTGGTTCGGGTAACGCAAACACCAATAAAGAAAAAGAGGTACGCAAATGGTTTGTGGAAAACGATTTGGTTGAAGGTGTAATTTACCTACCAGAAAACCTATTTTACAATACTTCGGCACCAGGCATTATTTTAATAATTAATTGCAATAAACCAGCCGAAAACAAAGGAAAGTTTTTATTGGTTAACGCTTCAAAACATTTTATTAAAGGCGACCCCAAAAACTATATACCTGATGAAAGCATTGCAAAAATAGCTGAAGTTTTCACCGAATGGAAGGAAGAAGAAAAACTTTCCAAAATTGTGGATTTGGCTGAAATTCAAAAAAACGATTACAATATTTCACCAAGCCGTTATATACAGGTAAGTGATAGTGAAGAACACCGCCCCATAGGTGAAATTATAGCCGACTTAAAAACGCTTGAAGTAGAAGCAAAAACCATTGATGCCGATTTAAAAAATATATTAACCCAAATTGGAATTGACTATTAATGAAAGAAAAAGAAAATATATTGGGCTATCCTTCAGACTGGAAAAAATATAGATTACAAGATGCGGTTTCTTTCATTGATTATGGATTATCAAAAGCAATTCCAAAAATTCAACCTGAAAATGGTGTTAAAATTGTAAGTACTGCTGATATCACAAAATCAGGCAAACTCACTTATGATAAAATTCGAAGAACCGAAGCAACTGAAAGGCAAATAAAAAATTTGACTTTGGTTGATGGTGAAGTTTTATTTAATTGGAGGAATAGTCCTGAATTAATTGGCAAAACAACCATATTCCATAAAATTGACGAACCCGTAATATTTGCTTCATTTATTTTAAGAATTAGTTGTGATGAAAAAACAACACATAACTATTTTCTTAAACACTTACTCAATTATTTTAGATACGAAGGGACATTTATTCAATTATCCCGAAGAGCAGTTAATCAAGCAAATTACAATCGAAATGAAATTTATGAGCTACCCATTTTTTTGCCAGATTATAATGAGCAGATAGCAATAGCAAATGTACTCAATCATATAGAAGAAGCCATCGATAACCAACAACAATTAATTGACCGCACCATAGAGCTAAAAAAAGCCCTGATGCACAAACTTTTTACTGAAGGCATAAGAGGGGAACCGCAAAAAGAAACCGAAATTGGGTTGGTGCCTAAAAGTTGGGAGAATTTAAGATTTGAAGAAACAGGAGAAGTCATCTACGGAATTCAAGCTTCAGTTGCAAATAATATAGAACCAATTGGTTGCAAAATTCTTACAAATAAGAATATTTCAATAGATGGCAGAATTAATTTAGATAAGATAAATTACTTTGAATTAGAAACTAAACGTCATTTTCAAACAATTCTGCAAAAAGGTGATTTATTATTTAACTGGAGAAGTGGTAGTAAACAACATGTGGGTAAAACCGCATTTTTTAATTTGGAAGGTGAATACACCCATTCATCTTTTATACTAAGAGTTAGAGTAAATAAAAATCACAATAATCGGTTTCTTTATTACTACTTAAACTTCCTTAGAGAAATTGGATATTACATTAAAGTTCAGACTTATTCAATAAATGCAAAATTTAATAAAAGTGCTATTAATGCGATGAAGATAGCATTACCAGAAAAAAGTGAGCAAGAAAAAATTGCTGATGTATTAGTTGGAATCGACATTAAATTAGATAACACTATTAAAAAGAAAAATTCCCTTGAGTCGCTTTTTAAAACCATATCACATGAATTAATGACGGGTAAAACCAGGGTTAAGAATGTAGATTTTAAGCAATTTGGAAAAGAATATAATTTATCAACTGATGAATTGGATATTGCTGCTGAAAATTAAAACTAAAATAGAATAATGACTATAATTTGGTCATTACTTGAATTTTATGCAGAATTAAACTTTTACCCATGAAAAATATTCTGGATTTAAATGCAAATGAATTAAAAGAGTTTTTGTTAAAAGATAAAAACTATATCAATTTTGACCTTCCTTTATACTTTTCATTCCAACCGTTATTAGATAAAGTCAATAGAAAATTAACGAGTAAAAAATTAAAAGATTTTCAAGATTCCAAACCACGTGATTTTGAAAATGTAAACTACCACTTGGTAACAAATAAAGACGGAAAATATGCATGGAGACCTTTTCAGATAATTCATCCTGCAATTTATGTTTCATTAGTCAACACCTTATCTGAAGACGATAAGTGGCAGCTAATAAAAGAACGTTTTAAAATTTTTCAAGAAAATAATAGAATTGAATGCCATAGTTTACCCGTAGTTTCGGATGGTGAAAATGAATCAAATAAGCAATCACAAATATTAACATGGTGGCGGGAAATAGAACAAAAATCTATTTTACTGGCTATTGATTATCGTTATATTCTTCATACAGATATTACCGAATGCTATAGTTCAATTTATACACATTCTATTCCCTGGGCTTTGCACACAAAACCTGAAGCTAAAAAGAAGGAAAACAGGAATAATCAAGATTTAATTGGTGTTGCCATAGACACACATTTACAGGACATGAGCTATGGTCAAACAAATGGGATTCCACAAGGAAGTGTAATAATGGATTTCATTTCTGAAATTGTTCTTGGCTATGTAGATTTATTATTAACCGAAGAACTTGAAGCAACCAGTATAACAGATTATAAAATTTTAAGGTATCGTGACGATTATCGTATTTTTACGAACAATCCTTTTGAAGCTGAGCAAATTGCTAAATTTTTATCGGAAATATTATCGGCTTTGGGATTAAAGTTAAATGCCGATAAAACAATTGCATCCGACAATATTATTAAAAGTTCAATTAAGGAAGATAAACGCTATTGGATAGAGAATAAAAGAATAACTGAAAATAATCAAAAGTGGCTAATTCAGTTGCATTTGCTTTCAGAAAGATTTCCAAATAGTGGAACACTTGATACCCAAATGCGGGACTTTTTAAAGTATCTTCAGAAAACTAAAAGGAATATATCAAATATTGAGGTACTAATCAGTTTAGTTACAGAAATTGCTTACAGAAATCCAAGAGTTAGCCCAACTGCAATTTCTATTTTAAGTCTGTTAGTTGGCGATATAAAAGGTGTTTTGAATAAGAAAAAAATAATCAAGAAAATTCAAACTAAATTTAAACAAGTACCAAATTCATCATTGTTAAATGTTTGGCTTCAAAGATTGTACTTAAAAATTGACAAGAGGCTAAAGTATGACGAAATTATCTGTAAAAAAGTTCTGGATAATAATGAAAAGGTTTGGAATACTGAATGGTTAAATGGTAGTTTAAGAAGCATTATAGACAATACACCAATCATCCAAGACGAAACGATTAAAAAGCTCAGAATAAAAGTATCGAAGAAAGAAATCAAGAAAATAACAAGTCGCAAACGATACATTTATGAATAAAAACTGGAACAGGTATGAAACCAACAGAACATAAAAGCGTACAAGCCCGAATTCTGCAATATGCACAGGATATTGGATGGACATTTGTATCACGTACCGATGCTGAAAAAAGACGTGGTTTTAATTCTGATTACAAGGAAATAAGAGACAGGGCGAAACATGCTTCAATTTATTTCCAGGATGTTCTGTTTGAAAAAATAAAACACTTTAATGCCCGATTTAAAGAAAACCCGAAAGTTTTGGTAGATAAGTTTAATCTTCTAAAAAATAACATTTACGGTAACCAGGAATTCCTGAATGTTTTACGTGGCAAAACCACTTATTATTACGAAAAAGAAAAAAGAGAACTTGATTTACTACTTATAGATTTTGAAAATCCAGCAAATAATGAATATGAGGTAACCGAAGAATTTTATTATTTCAATGGTAGTTACGGAGTTCGTGAAGATGTTGTTTTCCTTGTAAATGGTATTCCTGTTTTGGTAATTGAGTGTAAAAATGCAACCAAAGATGAAGCAATAGCACTTGGAGTTGACCAAATAAGACGTTATCACAGAGAAACACCAGAATTATTTGTACCACAACAACTTTTTACCACCACAGAAAGTATTGGTTTTTCATATGGTGTAACCTGGAATACAATACGCAGAAACATATTCAACTGGAAACATAAAGAGATTGGTAATCTTGAAAATAAAATAAAAACATTCTGTTCAGTTCAGAACATTTTGGCATACCTGAAGGATTTTATTGTTTTTGCTGAAAAAGATGAAGAATTAAATAAATACATACTGACTCAACATCAAAAAACAGCGGTTCACAAAGTATTTAACCGTTGCCAGTCTCCAACAAAAATGCGTGGATTGGTTTGGCACACGCAAGGTTCTGGCAAAACATATACCATGATTAAAACTGCTGAAATGTTGTTTAAAGCCCCTGAATCAGATAAACCAACCATTTTGTTATTACTTGACAGAAATGAACTGGAAGACCAGATGAAGAAAAATCTGACCGCTTTAGGTGTTAAAAATGTTGAACCAGCCACAAGTATAAAACGGTTAAACGAACTGTTGCAAGACGATTACAGGGGTATTATAGTATGCATGGTTCATAAATTCCGTGACATGCCACCTAATATTAATACACGAAGAAATGTTTATGTATTAATTGATGAAGCCCACCGTACTACGGGTGGTGATTTAGGAAACTTTTTAATGGCTGGAATTCCCAATGCAACATATATTGGTTTTACAGGTACACCAGTTGATAAAACTGCTTATGGTAAGGGTACTTTTAAAACATTTGGGATAGATGATGAAAATGGATATCTGGATAAATACCCAATTTCAGAAAGTATTGAGGACGGAACAACCAAGCCCCTGTTTTATTCTGTAGCACCAAATGAGTTATTAGTACCAAAAGATATACTGGAAGAAGAATTTTTAAAATTATCTGAAGAATATGGTGTTACTGATATTGAGGAATTGAATAAAATCCTGGACCGTGCAATTAACACTAAAAACTTTTTAAAAGGTGAAGCCAGAGTTGAAAAAGTTGCAAAATACGTAGCTGAACACTACAAAGAAAATGTTGAACCTCTTGGATATAAAGCTTTTTTAGTTGGTGTTGACCGTCCAGCTTGTGCAGCCTATAAAAAGGCGTTGGATAAATACCTACCACCCGAATATTCTGAAGTTGTTTACACAGGTAATAATAACGACTCCCCAGATTTAAAAGCATATCATCTTGATGATAAAAAGGAAAAAACAATCCGTAAACAGTTTAAAAAGTTTGGTGAATATCCAAAAATATTGATTGTAACTGAAAAGCTACTTACAGGTTACGATGCACCAATTCTATATGCGATGTATCTGGATAAACCAATGAAAGACCACACACTTTTACAAGCCATTGCACGTGTCAACCGTCCATACGAAAATGAAAACCAGAATATGGTTAAACCACATGGTTTTGTGCTGGATTTTGTTGGTATTTTTGAAAACTTAGAAAAAGCATTGGCATTCGACAGCGATGAAGTAAATGCAATTGTAAAGGACATCAATTTGTTGAAACAACTTTTCCAAGACAAAATGGAAAAGAAAGCACCTGAATACCTCAATTTAATAAAGCACGATTTCAATGATAAAGACACGGATAACCTAATTGAACATTTTAGGGATAAAGACAAGCGTAAGGAGTTTTTTAAGGAGTTTAAAGAGATTGAAATGTTATACGAAATCATTTCACCTGATAGCTTTTTACGTCCTTATATCGAGCCGTATGGTACGTTGTCGGCAATTTATTCTGTTGTACGTAAAGCTTATGCACGTAAGGTATATGTTGACAGGGAGTTTTTACAAAAAACCAATGAACTGGTTCAATCGAAAATAGATTCAACAGACATTAAATTCCAAAATGAATTTGTAAAAATTGATAAAGATTCGATTGAAAAAATTAAAGATAACAACAGCGATAATCCAACCAGAGTCATAAATCTTGTGATGAGCATTGAACGGATTGCAGAAGATGAAAGTGACGACCCGTTTTTAATTGGTTTACTGGAACGTGCAGAACAGGTTCAATCAAGATATGAAGACCGTCAGCTTTCAACACAGGATGCAATAGCTGAATTAATAAAAGACTTGGAAAAGGAACAAAAGCGAAAAAAAGAACAGGCAGAAAAAGGATTTGATGGTTTATCTTTCTTTGTTTTCAGAACGCTACTTGATGCGAAAATTAAAGATGCTGATGCTGAACTGGCTACAAGAAAAATTAAAGATGCATTTTTAGAATATCCAAACTGGAAAAAAAGTGAAAACGAACTTCGTGAATTAAGAAAGAAAGTATCATTTGCGATATTTGCCGTTGAAGATGACATAGATAAAGTTACGAGTATAGTTGACGATTTATTTACATTACTGGCAAAGGCATATAAGCTATGAGTAATACATGGGACAGCAGGGAGGAATTCAAAAACAGAGTGAGGTATTTTGCTCAAAAAATGGACATATCCATTAATACTTTAGCATTAAGACCAATGAAAAATAAATGGGCCTCTTGTTCAACCAACGGCAACCTGAATTTTAATGACACATTGTTACAACTTGACAAAGAATTGGGTGAATATGTGATAGTGCATGAGCTATTGCATTTTAATACACCAAATCACGGTAAGCTGTGGAAAAGTTTAATGACAGCATATCTGGGTGATTGGATTAATACAGAAAAAAGGCTCATTAAGATTGCTACAGAATTGAAGATTAAAGAGGAATTATAAAATTTTATTTTGGTGGTTGATATAATTTTAAAGTACTGTTTTGTATCAGAATGCTGCCGAAAAAAATATCAAGAATTTTCTTTCCAGGGGATAATGAAATTTGTTTCACAAAATAATATGATAAATAAAAAAACACAAACAACACAATGTCAGATATTTAATAAATCTAATTTATTTAACATCACAGATTGTGAAACAAATTTCATAGCTCTTCAGAAAAAATTCTGGGGAAAAAATGTACTTATTAAATCTTAATTTCAGTTTATATAATATGAAATGAAAACCTTAGATTGGAAATCGCTGGAAGATGCTAAAATACTGGTTGTCGGTCATGACCCAAGATTACAGCTTTCAGACACCATTGCACCGTATGTTTTATTTGCGAACTATTATTTTAAACCTGAACCCAAAAGTGGTGCAGAAAAAAGAAAATATGGTTTAGCAAAATCAACATTTGAGCATATCTTATATCTGACTAATAACAAATTTAGACCAGAGCAATTTTATCTGACTAATCTATGCAATGATGCTTTGCCTCATGCACCAAAAGGTAAAACTGTCTTGATACCAAAGGAAAAAGCAAAAAACGGTATAAATAATATCAAACAAATATTATCAACAAATCCATCCATTGAACTCATTTTCCCGATGTCTTTACAAGTAAATTATTGGTTACAAAAACTTGGATTTTATGCTGGTAGTGTGGATTTTATCACAAGCACAGAACCAAAAATTATTGGACTGAATAATAGTCAACCATATTTTGAACCAAAAAGAAGCGGTACATTTAAATTAGTATGTGGTAATATTTATAAAGCTGAAAACACTATGCATACTATTATTCCAATCTTGCACACAAAAAACTTTCCACTAAAGAATAATTTTAAAACCTACGAAGCATGTTATCAAAAAATAAAAGAATACTTCAGTTGAGTTGAACATGATTTAATGAGAGCTATTTAAAAACATAATATGTGAAACAAATTTGGGGAGGTCCCCTGGGGTTCCCCTGTGGGGATTGGGTGCCGTATCCCCCCTCTATACTCAAAAAATAACATCATATAATACCCCCGTCAATACCGTTCAAAAATTTCCAGACAAAATTGCCCGAAATTGTCAAAAATATATTATGTGAAATTTCTTTTTCACGTTTTTTTTCGTTATATTTTATTTTGCGACAGCGATTTATATAAGAAATCCGACAGCAGATAATTAGTTTTAATTTAAATTTTAATGAGTATTTATGATTATACTTTTAGTGGTGATACAACTAATGTAATTTTAACCGTGACCACCAAGCAATTGAAGGAATTCGCTATAATGGTAGCTGAAGAAACAGCAAAAAAAATATTAGAAAATAAAGAAGAAAAATTATACAGCCGTCAAGAAGTAATTGACAAATTTGGAATTGCAGAAGGAACTTTATGCAATTGGTATAATTGGGGATGGATAAAAAAGAAAAAAATTGGACGTAGAGTATTTTACCCTGCATCTGAAGTTGAAAGATTGAGTAAGATTCAACAAAATTAGTTTAAAATTAAGTGAACTGGTTTTTCTCCTTATCGTAAATATTTGCCCAAAATTTTCTAAGTTTTTCGGCATGTTCACGAGGTGTAACTTTAATGTACTTTAAAAATGCGGTTTCAGTTTTATGACCCGTTACCATCATAATAGAAATAGTAGGAAATCCTCTTTTATATAAATTGGTTGCGAATGACCGTCTTGCCGTATGTGTTGTTAGCAATTCTTTTTTTTGCATAAGAGTGTGTCTTTTTTACACCACCTATTGTAATACTTTTTTTAAATACTGTATTTAGTTCAGCAAGTTCACCTAAATCTTTAAGATATTCATTCATTTTCTGGTTGCTAAGAATACGTGGGAGTTTATTATTCCACTTTTTTAATATTGATGTAACAACAGGATGTATAGGAATAATAACTTCATTATCGGTCTTTGTTTGGGTTATTACAAGAGTATTATCTTCTATGTTCTCTGCTTTAACTTTATTAAGGTCAGAAAAACGCAACCCCGTCCATGCTGCAACCAGAAAAATATCTCTAACAGGTTCAAGGCGTTTATTTTCGGTCAAATCAAGCTCATACAAACTATTCAATTCAGTTTCATTTAAATAGATTGAATCTGTGGTCTCTGATGGGCTTTTAAATCGCTTTTTTATAAGTTGGTAGTTCACATCAACCTTTTCTTCCAACACAGCAGAATTTAAAAAATTTCGTAGCACAGCAATTTGTTTACCTATTGTGTTGGTTGCTAAACCAATTTCAGTTTTAGTTGTACCGTCCTTTAGTTTAATTTCCTTTTTTCGTTTACTTAAAAACTTAACAAACGCATTATAGAATTCTACATCAATTGTATCAAAATCAATTTCTTTGGAGTAAACTTTTTGAAAATCTTTTAAATAATTACGGCAAGTGCCATACTTTAATAGAGTTGAACGGGTTATCTTTCGTCCAGTATCAGGATTTATCCTATCTTTTGATTCTTCTATGAATTTATCAATGTATTCAAAAAAGGTGATTTTCTTTGGTTCATATTTTTCAGGGTCATAATACTTGTCAATTTGTAAGTTTAACCAATCATTATTGATTGTTGTTTTATCACCCACCAAATTTTCAGCACTAACAATAAAAGATTTTAACTTCTTTAATTCAGAAATCATTACATTCTTTATCAATATATTCAGCAACATCACGTATTTCACCTTTTTTATTATTCCAGTATGATGGGAGAATAGATTTACCTGTTAATGCGGTACAATCAAATTTACGCCCCTGATAAAAACGAATACGAATATTAACAGGCTTATCAGATTTTTTTTTGGTTACCCGAATAAAATATTTAAAAGTTGCCATGAAAAAATTATTAGTATATATCAAAGATACACAATTGCCCGAACTTTGCCCGACATTTTTTGCAATTATTTACAATCACTTGAAATAATATTTTATAAAGAAAAAAACATTATATTTGCAAATAACTGAATAATAGCACTATAATTAAGATATTATTTAAGAAGTATTTTCAATGGAATTCAATCAGTTTTAAAAGGTTCAGGTTTTGTTCTGGGCACTGAAAAAGGGAGTTATTAACTCCCTTTTAGTTTTTATCCAACCGGTAAAATATCAGTGTTACTTTAAAAATTATTTACGGAATAAATGTCGTTGCATTCTTTGTAAGACGTGGTTCATTAAGTGTCATACAATGAATACCGCCACCCCTTTTATTTAGCGGGAATACATCAATCCATACTTGCTCTCTGTCAGGGAATACCTCTTTGAAAATTGCCTTTACACGATCTTCGTACTGTTTTGATGTCCCATGGTTGACATAAAGATGCATTTATGATCATTCCATTAGTTAACAGGAAATTTAGATAGGAAACGGTTGCTATATTTACCATTTTTTTGTCAGTTGGTTTTTTTACTTCAGGCAGAAATTGTGCAAAATCGGTTGCATCTGTTTTTACTTCACTAGTACCATCAGGTTCCATCTCAACGATTGAAGGCAAGGGAATTTTTACGATTTTAAATGGATTGCCATCCTGATCAGTAGAGGCCTGTAATATTTTGAGGTTTTCATTCATTCGTTTATACGTGATTAGGTTAAGAGGATGTTTGTCAATATCTTCTTTATCAATCCAGCCAAGAAGGATTGTGTGCGCATCAGCAAACCGGACGAACTCATCAAGATGTCCCCCTGTTCCAGTAAAAATATAATTCTCATAAGGCAAAAATTTTCTTTCATCATCTGCAGTTCCGTTTTTTAGCCAGATAACTTTTTTTATATCTAGAACCCGACGATACTCTTCCTCTATTTCCTTTTTTGTCCATCCCGGATTACGCTGAAGGGTAACCTGTTCGCACTGAAGAAGTACTCCTTTCCCATTTGTTTCCAAAGCACCACCTTCTATAACAAGCTCGGATTTTATTAATTCAGAACCGGTAACATATGCTATTTTTTGATCGAGCATGCTTTCATTACTGGCTAGTTGTATATTTTTTAGTGCCTTAATCCCATCAGCCATTTGTGGTAATTTGTTAATAAGCCAGTCGTAATAACCGTATGAACTCCATTGGAAATCGACAACGCCCAATCGTTCGTTCTCAGCAACCAAAAAAACGGCTCCGTTATCGCGTATCCAGAAACGATCACCAGGAATTACATTGAATTCAATCTGATCAAGATCAATACCTTTTTTATCAAGAAATATAATAGCACTCTCTCCACAATTCGTATGAGTCAATGGCCATTTTTATCGGTACTTTTCCCTGAAGCTGCCTGATTATTTTAACTGCAGTATTTTGATAGGTCGAATCATTTTTTTCCCCAGCCAAACCAAACTGCCTGTTGTTGTTCAAATTCAGCCGGATAGCGAAATTTACTTAGGGAAACCTGGGCGTTGGAAAAACCATGAATCAATAGCAGCAGGGAAATTTTACAAACAATACTTATTTTCGACAAACCTGTCGAATTATAAAGTAAAGGGGAATTTTCTGTCATCTGTTGCGATTAATGAAGCGTGTAACCCGTTTTTCTCAGTTTGCTTTTTTGTTCTGTTTTTAGGAGTTTATTTGATAACAAAAAGTATATTCTTTGTTTCATGTTTTTTGTGTTTAATTGTTATGAATGAGGATTAGACTATTGCTTTTGCTAAAAGTTAAATGGGGCAATAATATTTTTTTGTTAAATATATTTTCCGGATATCAAAAATCATGAATATTATAAATTCAGAAGTAGTTTTTTTGTAATGCACTATTTTGCTGTAAATCTGAGGTTGTACAAAAAATGACACAGAAAATTTTGCTTTAATTTAGAGTTTTTATTATGTTGAATATGTAGATTTTATTCACTCGGAACGTTCTTTGAATCCACCTGTGGTTTTTGTGTAAATCCAAATAGCTGCGATTGCAATAGCCATGTGAATGGCAAGAGTGTACATCACATTCTGGGGATTTCCTGTTTTCTCGAAACTTCCCAGCAAACCTGTATATAAACCACTTAATAATGCACCAATTGCTGTCGCAAGAAAATTTGTTCCCATATATAATCCTGCTTTTTCTTTTTGGCGCAATCCACATGATGTATTCCTGTATTCGCGGAGAGGATATCATTTCACCGGTAGCAAACAGAAATATACCCAAAAATACCAGTGATGCAGATGATGTAACTGAGATTCCTAAAATAACAAATCCCAAAGCTGCTATAAACAAGCCAAACAGAAATGAGGGAATAGCACTTCTCTTTTCAAAGATGCGTGAAATAATCAGTTGGAAAAACAATAATAATATAACCGGTATGAGAGATAGCTTCAGCATTGATCATCCAAACGCCATTGTTTTGTGTTGAAATTATCCGGGTAGCTGACTCTCCGATTACTCCCTTTACAGCTTGGTATAACTGCGCAGTATCGAGATGATCGTTGATATAAACAGGTAGTATATTAAAGAATGCCCAAAACGGAAGCCAGAAGAAAACACCCAGGAAAACAAGAAATACAAGAAACTTAATGTCTGAAAGCGCCTCACCCATATCCCTGAATTTTTGCTTAAGTGTTACATTTTCAATGTTTCGTGAAGGTTCTTTATAGAATAACAGGGTGATTACAAGCATTAATCCAATGGTTGCGGCTGCAACATAAAAAAACATAGTCCCATGACATGGCACGGAGTTTTCCCATTACAATAGGGCCAAATGAGGCTCCTAAGTTTACCATAGCATAAAAAATACCGAAACCCAGTGTTTTATTTGTTGAGTCGGTGGTTGCACGAACCGTTGCTGAAATTAACGGTTTGAAAATTCCGGCTGCAAATCCAATGGAAAGCATTGTAAGAGCAATTCCAGAAAAGGTTTTGGTTGCAATAAGTAATAAGATGGATGGGAGATAGGCCAAGTACGAAACGATGAGAACTTTTTTGAAGCCAAATTTATCGGCAATTGTGCCCGAGAATAATGGAGTTAAATAGGAAAGCAAAAGAAAAATACTCTGTATAATTCCAAGGTCGCCCTTTGAAAATCCCAGTTGTTGCAGGTAAATACCAAAGCTCATGTAAATGCCGTAATAGGCAAATCTTTCCAGTATTTCAATGAAATTGGCAGTCCAAAATACTTTTGGAAATGCTGATCTTTTACTCATTGTTCAGTTTTTAATTAATGTCAAAAGATACTAAATATCTTAAAACCACAATAGATTTTTTTTAAGTATGATTTTTACTTTTTCCTTATTGAACTAACAATATAAATATTAAAGAATACAACTTCTTTGTGGTTGGATTCTTTATCTTGAAAAATAGTAATTTATCAACATTCTGTTTTTATTTTGAATTGCTCAATTTAATAAATTGTATTAGAAACTTTTAGAGTGAAATTCTTAGACGAGAATTTGTAATAAACTGCTTGTGAGCTTTGTTTCGTTATTAAAATTAATTGTATTTTGTAAACCAAGATAATATATTTGACAATTATAGTTAAACTATATAATATTATAAAAGTCTAATAAATCTAAACTAACTTTGCAATTGAAATAAAATGGAGATCCCGTATTCTGACTTAAGTTACGAAGTATACAAACGTTTAAAAAACATGATTCTTGCAAAAGAATTAGAACCAGGAGAGAAGTTAATACAGGAACAAATAGCCAATATGTTTGGAGTGAGCAGAATGCCTTTGCACAAAGCTTTCCAAATGTTGGAAGATGAAATGTTGGTTGAAAATTTGCCAAGACGAGGATTTTATGTAACAGAAATTGATGTTAGTAAAATGCTTGATGCTTTTGAGTGCAGGGAGGCACTTGAAGGAATAGCGGCCAGAAGGATTGCACTAAAGATTACAGATAAGGAATTGGAGCACCTAAAAGGACTATTCGCCCCATTCGTAGGAAACAACGGTATTGATGTAAAGAAATATATTGAAGCAGATCAGTCTTTTCATAATTCAATTTTAATCATTAGCGGAAATCAAATACTTCAGAAATTTGAAGTGGTTAAAAATATTACATCTCATACTTTCAGGGGAGGTTTAATTCGAAAACCGGAGGAAACCCTTCCCGAACATCTAGCTATTATTGATGCCTTCGAAAAAAGAGATCCAGAACTTGCAGAAAAGTTAATGCGAGAACATTCATTGAAAACGCAGGAACTTATAAAGTTGCAAATTGAAAAAGAAAAATATACGGAAGTAGCACATTGAAGATAAAAGCTTATCAAAGGATTTCTCTTCTTAAAACTTTATATCATTCAGATTTTAATTTGTATTGTTTGTTATCAACAGTCAGTAACAGATTATTGTTATATAAGCAAACAATTTTATCATGATTTTGGATTGTCTAAGAAATTGTTTGTCTAGTGTTCCGGCTTTATTTTTACTTCAAAATTAAGAAACCGTTTTTATTTGAACCGAAGTTTCCGTTCTGGTTTAACATTTAGATCCCTAATTTTTTATTTTCCAGTTAATGGTTAAAACCCTGCTCCCGATAGCAATCGGGATTATTGCAGCTACTTTAGTTTCTATAAATTTCCATTTTAAAAAGTAGATTTGAGTACAGAGATTTGAGTATTGAGAATCATTTTGCCTTTTCTCTCTACTCATTACTCTCTACTCATGTCTACTTTGTTCATTATTTTTTGAATTTCATTCAATCTTAATCCTATGTACTTTCAGTGCATAGTGGTTTAGTTAATACTGAGTCTTGTATTTTGTTGAATATTAATGTATTTTGTATACAAAATTACACATTTTTATTACTTTTGAGTTAACGATTTGAAGTAAATAATTTTTTATATCAGTTAAAATGGAGATAAAACATACTGATTTAAGCTACGAAGTCTATAAACGACTGAAAACTTTGATTCTGGCAAAAGAATTATTGCCAGGTGAAAAGTTAAAACAAGAGCATATAGCAAAAATGCTGGGAGTAAGCAGGATGCCGTTACATAAA
>CAXXDA010000007.1:0-501590 GCA_963676775.2 uncultured Draconibacterium sp. | reverse complement strand
AATAACAATATCACAATTATGCTTTTTGCAATGACCGGGGGAATTCTTTTGTCCATTCAGGGTGGCTTAAATTCTCAACTGGGCGTTTTATTAAAGAATCCGCTTCTTGCAACTCTGGTGGCCTATCTTTTTAGTACTCTGTTTGCCATCGTTTTGGTAACTGTAAGTATAAAAAGCGTTCCAACTATTCAGCAAGTAAGAGAAATCCCGATTTATCTGTGGTTTTCCGGAGCACTTCTTAGCGTACTCGGAATCAGTCTTTATTATTATACGATTCCTAAACTGGGTATTTCTACCATGATTTCAATCGGGCTGTTCGGTCAGATGTTGTTCTCTGTTATTGCCGGTCATTTCGCCTGGTTCGGACTCCCAAAAGAAACCATTGATTTAAAAAGAATTATTGGTGTTTCGGCAATGATTGCCGGGATATATTTGATTAATAAAAAATAAAAATGGATTTAGTAAAAGAAAATATTGAAAATCTGATCCGTTTGTGGCAAACTGTTGGTGAACGGGCGCATGCTTATTATTCAGAAACGAATTTTAGTTATTGTAAAGTTAACGGCGCCGAATGGCCCAACCGGTTGTGGTTTCATCACGAAATGAACAAAACGAGCCTAGAGTCTGCAATGGAAATTGTAGCAGCTTCGCCTGTTCATTTAAAAATTTCCTGTTGGGATGTTCCACAGAAAAAGGCAGGCCGATTGTTGGAGGATGCCGGATTTACAAAGGCTTCTGAACAATTCGGAATGTCGTTGAAGTTGAACGGCCCGTTTGAGTCGGCTAGTCGGATCGACATTCATCGGGTGGAAAACAAAGCCAGCGCAATTCTTTGGTCAGAGTTATTCCAAAAGGCCTTCAATTATCAAATCAGTCCCACACTTGTAGAACTGAGCTTTCATGATATCGGTTATTTTATCGCTTCTCACAATGGGCAGCCTGTCGGAACATGTATTCTGTATAGCCCGGAAAGCGAAGTCGTTGGTGTTCATTCGTTGGGCATTATTCCTGAGATGAGGAGAAAGGGTTATGCAGAAGAAATTATGAAACAAATGCTCCGCCAGTCTATAGAAGATGGCTCTGCATACGCTGTGCTTCAGGCTTCTGAAATGGCAAAACCAATGTATGAAAAGCTGGGATTTTCAAAACAATTTATGATGTATAACTATCAATTAAATAATTAAGCAATATGGAACTCATTAGAAAACTGGAATGGCGTTACGCCACAAAAAAGTTCGACCCTGCAAAAAAAGTCAGTCAGGCCGACATTGAAAAACTAAAACAGGCCGTGCAATTATCGGTTTCATCTTATGGATTACAACTCTACAAAGTTCTTGTTATCGAAGATTTAGCAATAAGAGAAGAACTGAAGCCGGTTTCATGGAACCAAGACCAAATTACAGATGCTTCTCATTTGTTTGTTTTTTGTAATCAAAGTAGTGTAGATCACAATGAAATTGATGCTTTCATACGCCTGACTTCCGAGACAAGAAATATCGATTATGAAAAGCTGAAAAGTTACGGCGATTTTATAAAAATGAAACTGGATGAAAAATCTGAAACTGAACAAACCAACTGGTTGGAAAGACAACCTTACCTGGCATTGAGTACGTTATTAATGGCCTGTGCCGAACTAAAAATAGATGCCTGTCCGATGGAAGGTTTTGAACCGGAAAAGTACAATGAAATACTGAGACTAAATGAAAAAGGTCTAAATGCCATTGTTATTGCAACCGTTGGGTACAGAGATACATCGGACAGAAGCCAGAGTTTGCCCAAAGTTCGGAAACCGATGGAACGACTTTTTGAGGAGATAAAACAACCAATTCAACAATACATTTTAAGTGAATAACTATGTAAAAAAAATTATTTCTTCCATTAAAATATAAAATCAGACTTTTTGGTACGTAATTATAATCCCGAACGTTTATGCAGAACATTGCCGTTACTTTTGCTTCAACGAAAAACAGAATGATTAAGGGAAGTAAAACCGGAATTAATACTTAATAGGTATGAAAACAAAGAAAATAATCAATACGGCACCTTCAAACTTTAATATTGGTTCGGTTACAAAGTATTATTTATTACATAATTGGCTATAATTTAACCGTAAAAAAGTAATAAAATGAAATTTAAATATTTAAAGCTCTATACAAATAAACTTGAGTTAGAGAAAAAATTCTACTCAGAGATTTTAGGATTTAAGATTATAGACGGAAATTCTGATTTTTTCTCTTTAAAAATCGGTTGGAGTGAATTATCATTCGAAAAATCTGAAATAGAACACAAATATCATTATTGTTTCCTACTTCCATCGAATAAAATAAATGAAGCACTGGAATGGATGGGAAAAAGAACTGAGATAATAGATATTGAAAATGGTCGGAAAATTGAAAATTTTAAAAGTTGGAACGCTGATTCATTCTATTTCTATGATGCAAGTGGAAATATTGCCGAATTTATAGTCCGATATGATTTAAAAAATAATATTGAGTCTGAATTTGATATTTCAGAAGTATTAGGAGTTAACGAAATAGGCATAGGCACAAAAGATGTACAGAAAATAAATAATCAACTTCAAGCCGAGTTAGGAATAAAATTTTGGAAAGGTGATTTGAAAAGATTCGGAACAAACGGTTCTCAGGAAGGAATTTTCTTGTTACCCAATTACAATTTAAAAGAAATATGGTTTCCTACTTCAATAAAAATAAAACCCGAACCTTTTGAAGCAACTATTGAAAATAAGGGGAAGGAATATCATGTGGAATATAGAAATGAAAAATTAAAAACTACATGAGAAAACTATAGAGATTAAAAATTTAATAAACCTTTTTATTATAATAGATATGATGAACACCATTTACATACAACTGTTTTTAATCCTCATTTCAATAAATGCTTATACTCAAAACATATCGGCTAACACAAACATACTGAGACCTGTTAAAACCGAAAGTGCAGTAAATATTGACGGCATATTAAACGAACCCATCTGGAAAAAAACTCCCCTTACTAACCAACTATACGATGAAAATGGCCAATACAATAACACAACCGCCTGGGTTGCCTATGATGCAGTTAATCTTTATGCCGGTATTATATGCAGGGTAAACAGCACTTCTGAATTGAATGCAAAACGACTCGACAAGGACAACGAGTTCATGTTAAGTAATGATTGGATTGCATTTTGTGTCGATACGTATCATGATGGAATCAATGCTTATGCCTTTCTTGCAGATGCTGCCGGCAATGAATTGGATGGTTCTTTAAACCCGCCAACAAGGGATTTATCGTTTTCTTTTTCTACAAAATGGACTTCTGCCGTTAAAATAAATCCAGATGGATACACGGTTGAAATGAAAATTCCACTCGAGAACTTGCCTGTAAGGTGGAACAAGGACAGTGTGATAATGGCCATACAAATTATCAGGAACGATAAACAAAACAAACGAATGGTTCAATGGCCGTCCACCAAAAATATAGGAAATTTTCAAAGTATCGTTCTGCATAAAATAAATCAAACACATCCAACAAATTTATCAGGAGTAAATATTAAAGATCGATTGACCTATAAAAAATCGAAAATTGATGTGTCCACCTTGTTGGGTAGGTGCCAGGGTGGTGATGCTTCTGTAATGGACTATTTAATCTTCAAGAAAAGGAATATTCATGGGGCTGAACATCCCAGGGCGCTTTATTCCAATTTGCAAACAGTAAGAATTAAGGGGATGTTCGAAAACACCTCGTATTTCAAAAATTTAAATACAAATATTGATTTCGAAATAATGTTGGAGCGGGCACAGACCACAGCATTTATAGTATTGCGAAATGACACAATTCTATACGAAAATTATTTTAATGGTTTTAATAAAGGCTCTACGTTTACATCATTTTCGGTTGCTAAATCATTTGTTAGCACATTGGTTGGATTGGCTATTTCAGATGGGTTTATTAAAAGCGAAGATGATAAAATAACCGAGTATCTGCCTGAGCTGATAAAAAAAGATACCCGTTTTTCAAGAATTACCATCAGGGATTTGCTAAGTATGAGTTCAGGACTTGCTTATTCACATGACGGATTCCCTTCGGATGATGAGTTTACTTATCAATCTCCGGATTTACGAAGTTCGACCTTAGTAAATACCCGAATCTCAGACCAACCCGGAAAACATTGGCTTTACAATAATTACAACCCCCTATTGCTGGGTATGATCCTGGAACGTACGACCGGCAAGTCGGTTGCTAAATATGCATCAGAAAGACTATGGCGAAAAATGGGAGGGAGCAATGCCAGTTGGAGCGTTGATGAAAATGGTTTTGAGAAAATGGAAAGCGGTATAAACTGCCATGCTCACGATTATGCACGGGTTGCCTTGCTTTTTTTGAATAAAGGCAAATACAATGGTCAACAAGTAATACCCGAGAGCTGGGTACAAAAAGCAACACAACCACAAGACAGACCTGAAGGATATTATGATTATCTTTTAGAAAACAATACGTATTACAACTATCTGTGGTGGGGCAAATTTCGTGACGGACAGGAAAATACCAATGACTTTTTTGGAATGGGAAATAAAGGCGAATATGTTTATATCTGTCCACAAAAGAAGCTTACCATTATAAGACTGGGATTTGAATATGGTTTCACGCCTGCATCGATGTCGTGGCCGGAAATGTTTTATGAATTTGCAACAGATTTTAAATAAAGGATATTTTGTTAAAGTATGAAAGCGACATTACTTAATCCAAATAAAAAGTACCCGATGGTAATGCCTGATGGTACAGAAATAAAAACAGTGGTTCATTTGAACCAGGTAATCAATCATCCCCGAATTGAAATCGGTGATTTTAGCTATTTCGGGCATTTTGAGGTTTTACAAGACTATGCTTCCTTTTTAGCGCCTTACTTATTCCCTTTAAGCCCTGAAAAATTAATTATTGGCAAATTCTGTCAGATTGCACATGGAACGCGGATAATCACAAGCTCCGCAAATCATAACATGAATGGCTTTTCAACTTTTCCGTTTAATAACTTTATGATGACACCGGAAACAACATCAAAAAAAATTGAGGCTATGTTTCAGTTTCCCGGGAAAAAAGGAGATACCATTATCGGCAATGATGTCTGGATTGGCATGGAAGCAATAATTATGCCCGGCGTAACCATTGGCGACGGTGCCATTATCGGGGCGCGTTCCGTAGTAATAAAAGACGTTAAGCCTTATTCCATTGTAGGAGGTAATCCTGCAAAAGAAATTAAAAAACGTTATCCGGATAATATTATTCAAACGTTATGCAGAATAAAATGGTGGAATTGGGATGTGGAAAAAATCGAACAAAATCTGGAAGTTATTTTAAGTTCAGATCTTGAAAAGTTAAATGAACTAAGTCATTTATAATGGTGAAAAAATTTTTACTCGTCATATTGCTAACAAACATTTTTATTTCAAAATCGCAATGCCAGGAAAATTCACACCAGGTCGATCCGACAATTTTTAGTCAGGCAGATAATTACCTGAAAAAAATGATGGATAGTTTGAAAATAGTTGGTTTAAACTATGCTATACTAATTGATAACGAAGTCGTTCATCAAAAAGCTTTTGGTTTTGCTAATCTCCAGCTACAAGTACCTATGACTTTAGAGAACTCCTTTCCTGTGGCTTCTATTTCAAAACTGTTTAGTTCTATTGCTCTTCATCAGTTATTAAAAACACATAATCGAAGTGTAAATGAAACCGTGGAAGAATTTCTTCCAGATAGAAAAGATTTACCTGAGCCCTGGAGAAAATTAACGTTGAAGCATTTGCTGTCTCATACTTCCGGCATTCCTGACCAGATAGATTACCAAATTTATTTAGCTCCGGAAAGTGAAGAAGATGTTATTGGTGCTATAGAAGACAAACCATTTAGTTCAAAACCAGGAACAGAATCAAAATATAATGCTACCGGATTTTTGCTGGTTCGTATTATTATTGAAAAACTGGCTAACCAGGATTTTGAATCCTACATGCAGGAACAGTTTTTTGACAAACTCGGATTAAGTTCAGCTCAATATGGCGGTTTTAAAAAAATTATTCACAACAGGGTTACCTGCTATCAGAATATTAACAACGAACTGGAAATGTTTCCGCTAAATTATTCTTCGCCCATGTATGCAGGAGCGGGTTTAAACATCACCATTAATGATTTAATAAAATGGTTTCAGGCCATTCAGAGCGGACGAGTCTTAACCAGAGAACAACTTGAGAATATATGGACTCCGGTAAAGCTCAATAATGGTGAAGATGGCGGTTTCGGACTTGGTTGGGAAGCTTATAAGTTACCCGATAATTATAGAATAGTTGGTCATGGAGGGGCTGGAATTTCATCTTTCAGGCACTATTGGAATGAGCAAAATGGCCAAAATGTTACGGTTATTTTCCTAACAAATGGTGCTTTAAATTGGTCAATCCGCCCTAATCAAATTAATCTACAAATTGCAAGTATGATGTTGGCCGATTAAATACAAGAAATCAAAATAATGGAACAAATTACAAGAACATTAGAAGAACAAAGAAAAGAGTTCGCAAACAGAAAATTCCTGGCAACTCCAATTGCAGGGCTAATTGCCTGGCTTGTGGTGGGTTTCTCCGGGTTAACCATGCCTGATACTACAACCGTTTGGGTTTTATTTATTACTACAGGAGGCATCGTGTATATGGCATTGTTTATTTCAAAATTTACTGGCGAAAATTTCCTGGATAAAAACAAACCGAAAAATGAATTCGACCGCCTTTTCCTGCTGTCCGTCGGACAGGCTGTATTGGTTTATGCCATTGCCATTCCTTTTTTCCTTATTGAATATACTTCACTGCCCATGACAGTTGGTATCTTAACCGGCTTAATGTGGCTTCCTTTCTCTTGGATTATACAGCATTGGGTAGGAATTTTTCATTCTGTAATCAGGACAATTCTGGTACTTTCACTTTGGTACTTGTTCCCCGGATATCGCTTCGTCGTTATTCCTTTTGCCATTGTTTTGATTTATATTATTACATTGATAATATTAAGCAATCGGAAAATAGCGGAATAGAAAAACCCTTCTTGTTCTTGCCATCCCTAAACTTTTTTTCTGCACTCATGTTTAAAATTGGTATATCTCTGTTAATCGATATATCAAATGCAAATCTTAGTACTTTTGAATTTTGCAGCGGCAATCCAGGGTATATTTTTAACCTTTTTGGTTTTGCACAAACGGCTTAACGAAACTAAGTCTGTTGTTTTAGGGACATTAACTCTGGTGCTGGCAATCAGTCTCCTGGGTGGAGTTTACGGGTTGTCGGGATATTATAAAATTTTCCCGCATTTTATAAACGTTGCCGACCCCCTGTTTCTGCTATACGGGCCACTGCTTTTTATATACATTTTTGTACTCACTCAAAATCGATTGCCAAGGTTCTATTTCCTGCACGGTATACCATTTATTGCCTATATACTTTCATTTATTCCTTTGTATCTCAAAAGCGGTGAGGCGAAAATAGAATTTGCCGAATATATTTTTTTAAATAACGAAGTCCCGTTTGAAGCCTTATTAATGCAGTTGGCAAGGGTGGTACACATTTCAGTTTATGTCTTTATCAGTTTATTTCTGATTAAAACGCACCAGCAAAAAATCAAAAATAATTTCTCAAACATTGAAAAAATATCGCTTAATCAAGCCAAACAAATACTCTATTTTTTTCTGTTCGTGTTACTGGTCGCCTCGGTATCGTTTATTTTAGGTTATATCTTGTTATTCAGTTTCTCTATTTCGAATAACATTATCGGACTGTTTGTTGGATTAATTATCTATGCACTCGCCTATTCAACCTGGAACAAAAAAAATATTAAGGACCTTATATCTTCAAAAAATCTTCCCTCACATGAAATTCAACCTACAACATATTCGACTGGAATAAATAAAGACAAAAAACGAAGTGTTTTTGTGCTTAACGATGAACAACTGGAAAAATATGGGAGAAGGCTAAAGGAGGCAATGCAGGTAAAAAAAGTTTTTTTGGAAAATGAATTATCTTTAAATGAATTGAGCAAAAAAATAAATATTCAGCCATATCAGTTATCGGAGTTACTTAGCCGGGTTTATGGTGAATCATTTTTTGATTTTATTAACCGTTTTCGAATAGAAGAAATAAAGTTGCGAATAGAAGATCCGAAATCAGAATCCTACTCTCTACTGGGAATTGCTATGGATTGCGGATTCAATTCAAAGTCGTCTTTTAACACTGCTTTTAAAAAATTCACGGGCATTACTCCAAGTGAATATCGTAAGCAGAATTTGGCAAATGCTGTAAAATAAAAAACAGATGAAAAAAAATAAATCCAACAGAAAAAACCATCGCTGTTCTTCCATTTGTAAATATGAGTGGCAGCGAAGAAATTGAATATTTTAGTGATGGAATAACCGAAGAAATAATCAATGCACTGGCGGGAATCGAACAACTTAAAGTCACCTCAAGAACCTCTTCTTTTTACTTTAAAAACAAAAATATTCCAGTAAAACAAATTGCCAAAGAATTAAATGTGTCAACCCTCCTGGAAGGAAGTATCAGAAAAGCGTTTGACACAATCCGAATTACAGCCCAGTTAATTCATGCCGAAGAGGATTTTCATTTCTGGTCAGAAACCTGGGACAGGAAACTGGAAAATATTTTTGAAATTCAGGATGAAATTAGTCTGCTCATTGCAGAAAAACTCAGGGAACAATATGGTCATTTTGAAATTCAGGAACACCTGGTAGAAAAAAAAACCGGGAATATTGATGCGTATGAATATTTTTTGAAAGCGCGTTTTCACTTTAATAAATGGAATCCCGTGGATGCGCAAAAAGCCATTGAATTGTACGAAAAGGCCATTGCTTTGGATCCAAAACATACTGATTCGTATGTAGGGTTGGCTGATGCCTACAGTTTTTTTGCGGTAACTGAGCTAATGCCGCGAGATGAGGCGTGGAAAAAGTCCCGCGAATTTATGGATAAAGCGTATTTACTAAATCCTGAAAATGCAGGCGTACAATACTTATTTGCCAATTTTGCTTTTTTCTACAAAGCCGATTTTCAGGAATCAATTAAACATGCGCTTCGGGCGGTGGAATTAAAATCGAACTATCCGGAAGCACAGCAATTTATATCTACACTATACATGATTTCCGGCGAAATGGATAAAGCTAAACAGCACCTGGAAATAGCACACAGCATCGATCCGCTTTCGCAGGAAACATTATTTTACAAGGCTTATTTTCAATATCGTTCTGAAAACTATTCGGAAGCATTGCAGTTGTTTGATGAATGTCTGACGGCCAACCCCAATAATATTCCTGTTTACATTGTTCGTAGTTATTGTCTGCTAAAATTAGGAAAGTATGACGAAACAATTCATTTTCTGGAACAGATGCCCAAAGAAATTGTGGTTCATAATGAACGGTTAGGAACGCTTTGTCTGGCGAATATTCTCAAAAATAATAAAACAGAAACTGAAAAATATCTTACCCAGCTGAAAGAAAAATCAAAAGAACCGACTGCTTTTCAAGCACATTCATACATGTACCTGGTTTATGCCAACTTGGGAAAAATCGATGAAGCATTTGCTATGGTCGATAAGGCCATTCAATTAAATTCCTCAGTTTTGTTGCTTAATTATACAGATCCATTGGCATTCAACCTAAAAAAGGATATCCGATATGCCGAATACAAAAATAAATTGTATCGTCACACTGAGGAACCTGAAAATAAACCACAGGTTAAAACACCACTTTTAGATACTCAGACTACAGAAGAATACGCGGAAAAATTATTACATTATATCAGTGAGGAGGAACCGTTTTTGATTCCTAATTTATCGCTTCGTTCGCTTGCTGACAATGTTGAAATTCATCCCAACAAATTGTCGTGGTTACTCAACGAAAAAATGGGTAAAAACTTTAACGAGTTTATCAATCATTACCGGATTGAGTATTTCAAAAATCTGGCACTTGACCCAAATAACAGCCACATTTCTCTGATTGGTCTGGCATACGAAAGTGGGTTCAATTCTAAAACTGTTTTTAATACTTATTTCAAAAAAGAAACCGGGATGGCACCCAAAGAGTTTTTGAAAGAGAATCAGTCTCTTTAGTTCTCATTTATAATTCCGAACCTTTGTTTTTGAATTACATACTTTCGTTCTTTTTACTGAAGCTATGTTTGTGCAAGATTTTTTTGCAAACAAAAACTTAAAAAATGAAAAAGAAACGTACAAAACAAATTATCCGAATCTTATTGCTTACTGGAACCATAGTTTCCATGTTTTTTGTACCGTGGATTTTATTGCGGGCGATGTTAGTGCCACTGCCAGACACCGTTCAGGAACAGCTTGATAAAGGAATTAAATACGGTTTCGACGGGATTGTAGTTTATGTTGATGAAGCCGGTAAACCTCCTGCTTTTTACGCTGCCGGTTTGAAAAACAGGGAAAACAATGTACCGGCCGATCCACATGCTTTATTTAAAATTGCCAGCATCAGCAAATTATACAATGCGGTTGCTATTGCCAAATTGGTCAGAAGTAATCGCTTGTCGCTGGATAAAACGCTTGCTGATTATTTGCCGGAACTGTTGGGAAGAATTGAAAACGCTGATAAAATTACCTTGAAAATGATGATGCAGCATCGAAGTGGTATTCCCAATTTAACAGATACCCCCAACTTTTGGTCAAACCCACCAGAAAACAGTAAAGAAGCACTTGAATTAGTACTTGATTTACCGGCTGACTTTGAACCGAATAAAAAGTACAGGTATTCTAACACTAATTATTTGTTGATATCCATGATTATAGAAAAAGTGACGGGTGTTAGCAATTTTCAATACATCAGGGAAGTAATTTTAAATCCACTCGGATTAAAAAATACCTTCGGTTCGATTCATGAAATTAATATGGATGATTTGATGAGTGGCTACTATTTTGGCGTGGAAGAAGACATAAAAACCACTGATTATGGATCAATGATAGCAACAGCAGAAGATGTGGGAATTTTTCTGCGGGCATTAAACGATGGCTCAGTCTTCAAAGATAAACAAGAACAGGAAATCTATTCATCCATTTATGTGTACAAACATACCGGACTGATTCCCGGCTACCAGAGTATAGCAAAATACCATAAAGACATTGATGCCGTTGTCATTCAATTTAATAATACAACTAATTTTGACGGATATGACTGGAATTTAGCGGAAATCGTGTACAGGCGAATTGTTAAAATCATTCGGAAAAAACATCATAGCATGTAAGATGATGTTGTAACAATTGGTTATTAAATTTAAAAAGCAGAATTAAAATGAAAAAAATAATTTTAATTATCGTGTTAACGCCTTTGGCTTTGGTCCTGACATTTCTAATGAGCTTATCGATTAAATTTTCACCTGTTTATGTTTACCGCTTGATTACACAAAATATAGCCGATGTTTATGATTACGAGAAATATGAGAATCGTGTAATCAAATCATCAAAAGATACCTTTGATTTTGTAACACATTTGGATGAAGATTATGTGGAATCATTATTCACAGGCAGGATCGAATATTCCGGTTTTAAAACCTTTGATGAATGGGCAAAGAAATCGCAAACCACTGCCCTGATTTTTATCCGCAAAGACACCATTCTTTATGAAAAATATTTTAATGGTTTTTCAAATGATTCCTATTTCCATTCACAATCTATGGCAAAATCGTTTATTTCGTTTTTGATTGGAGCAGCTATCGATGATGGTCTCATTTCAAGTGTAAACGATCCCATAACAAAATACATTCCCGAACTCAAAGAACGCAATCCTGATTTCGAAAAAATTACGCTAAAAAATTTGCTTGAAATGCGTTCGGGATTAAAATATTTTACCGGGTACATTCCGGGCACATATATCCATCTTCCCTGGCACGATGAAGCTATTGGTTATTATCACCCCAATGTTCGAAAGCTCTTGCTAAAAAAAGTAGATATCGCTGAAGAACCGGGAAAAACCTTTCAGTACAACAACTACAATACCAGCTATATGGGATTGATTATTGAACGGGCAAGTGGCAAAACGGTTTCTGAATACCTTGAAGAAAAATTGTGGTCACAAATTATGTTATACGATGCGTTGTTTTCCATCGACAGTAAAAAATCCGGTTTTGAATACATGCCCAGCCGTCTGATTGCCCGCGCAATTGATTATGCCCGTTTTGGCAGGCTTTTTCTGAAGGAAGGAAGCTGGAACGGGAAACAAGTTATTTCCAAAGACTGGGTGTTGCAATCGACCCGGGAAAACAAATCCATTCCCCGGGATATTTACCCCGACTGGTTTGGAGGCAACAATTGCAAACATACCTATTACAGTTACCAGTGGTGGGGACATACCAACTGCGATTCAACTTTTCAATTTACCGCTTCCGGCAACCTGGGGCAAAATATTTATATTATTCCCGACGAAGAAATAATTATAGTTCATTGCGGAAACTCTTTGCAATATTATAGCGACAATGATTTGTGGCAGATTGCAGAACAGTTTTAAAAAACATCATATGCCAATTTATTTTATGAATTAATACTTTTTAGTCCGTAATTATAATTCAGAACATCCGCACCATTTTTCCGAACGTTTACCTGCCGCACCTCCTTTACATTTGCTTCATGAGATTTTTGAAAAAGTTAAATCATTAAAAACAGATATTATGAAAGAAAAAATGAAAGCAATTGTAGCAACAGGTTATGGAGGACCAGAAGTATTTCAAATCCAGGAAGTAATGAAACCACAACCCGGAGCAAATGAAGTTATTGTAAAAGTTTATGCTTCAACATCAACCGCTGCCGATGGAATGATAAGAACAGGCAAACCTTATTTCGGACGATTGATTACCGGACTTACCAAACCAAAACACGCTATTCCGGGAACTGGCTTTGCAGGGATTGTAGAAACTGTTGGCACAGATGTCAGTAAGTTTCAACCGGGCGACCGGGTTTTTGGTGAAACTACCGTTGGATTTAGTGCAAACGCCGAATATTTAAGCATTTCTGAAAATGGGGTGATTTTAAAGATGTCCGATAATCTTCGCTTTTCAGAAGCGGCTACTTTTGGCGACGGACATGTGACGTCAATGAATTTCCTAAAAAAGATTACTAAAATTAAAGCTGGTCAGAAAGTACTGATTAACGGTGCTTCGGGAAGTTTAGGTACTGCTGCAGTGCAAATTGCCAAATATTTAGGAGCTGAAGTAACCGGTGTTAGCAGTACAAGAAACGTTGGGCTTGTTAAATCGCTCGGCGCAGACCACGTGATCGACTATACCAAAAAAGATTTCACTACAGTAAACGAAACCTACGATGTGGTTTACGATACCATTGGTAAAAGTTCTTTTTCAAAAAGCAAGAAAATTCTATCTGAATCGGGACAATATATTTCGCCGGTGCTAAAATTTCCTTTGCTGTTACAAATGATGCGGACCTCAATGTTTACTAAAAAGAAAGCCAGGTTTAGTGCTACCGGTTTACTAAAAGAAGCTGAATTGAGAGAACTTTTTACTGAGTTGTTAAAAATATTCAAGGAGGGGAAACTCAAAACTGTAATTGACCGCCAGTACCCATTGGAAAAAGTTGCCGAAGCGCACACCTATGTTGCCTCGGGCCATAAAAAAGGAAACGTGGTAATTATTGTTGAACCCGAAAATTAAACAAAATGAAAACAAATAGAAAATCAGCATTAATAGCAGGCATCGCGTTATTAATTATGGCCATTACAGCAGGACTCATCTACGGTTATTTGCACAATACACTTGTAATTCCCAATAACCCGAATTCTACTTTTGAAAATCTTAAATCCAATGGATTACTTTTTGAAACAGAGGTATTTGGATGGTTCTTTATACTCGTTCTTGATTTAATAGTTGCCTGGGCACTGTACTCCTTTTTCAAAAATGAAAACAAAAATCTTTCACTTTTTACCGCAGGATTACGAATTGTTTTTGTAGTCATTTTCAGTACGGCTGTATTTAATTTTATCCAAGTTCTTAAAATACTGAACGGGAATCAATCCGTAGTTCAGGAATCATTAAGCCAGCAAGTTATGAACCACATTAATGCTTTTGAATCTACTTGGTCGTTTGCACTAATAATCTTTGGGTTTCACCTTTTGGGCTTGGGAGTTCTGGCGCTCAAATCACATCATATTCAAAACATTTGGGGAATCCTTTTAATTTTTGCGGGTCTTTCCTATAGCCTTATTCACAGTGCAAAATTTCTACTACCTGAATTCGAAAGCCAGATAAAAACTGTTGAAATGATACTTAGTTTTCCCATGGCTTTTGGAGAAGTTGGATTTGCATTTTGGCTAATTATTCGAGGTGGAAAGCCTGTGACGAAATACAAATCAAATTACAAAATAACGCTTCAAAGTCAACAAAACAACTCTCTCTAATTCAGAAAACAGAAACAGAAAACGATAGCGTCCGACTTTGGTAATCCACACGTCCGACTTCATTAAAAACGTCGCTTCCAAACACTTGCTTCTCTAATTTTGATTCAAAACGATAACAAATTAAACAAAATGAAAAAAAGAATTTTAGGTCTTATAGTATTATCAGTATTTATAAAATCAACATTTGCTGACGACAACATAACTTTAAGCGGTTATGTAAAAAGTGCCGAAACAGGCGAAGGATTGATCGGTTCAACCATTTATATTGAAGAACTGAAAACCGGCACAGCAACCAATGCTTATGGATTTTATTCGCTTACCATACCAAAAGGAAAGTATACGATAAGGTATTCATTCATTGGTTATGAGAACGTTTCAGCACCGACTGAGCTTTTGGTAAGTAACACGAAAAACATTGAACTGCAGCCTGCTTCAACTCAAATGAATGAAATTGTTGTAAGGAGTGAAGCGGAAGACAAAAACATCCGGAAAGCACAAATGGGGGTTACGAAACTTTCACCCAAAGAAACCCGGTTGATTCCGGTAATTTTGGGTGAGCAGGATATCCTGAAAACCATTCAACTATTGCCCGGTGTAAGTTCCGGAATGGAAGGAACTTCGGGATTTTATGTGCGCGGTGGCGGCGCCGATCAAAACCTGATTATTCTGGATGAAGCCCCGGTTTACAGTGCATCTCACTTAATGGGCTTTTTCTCCGTTTTTAATTCCGATGCGATAAAAGATATGGAGTTGTATAAAGGAAATGCACCGGCAAATTTTGGTGGACGTCTATCTTCCATTCTCGATATCCAGATGAATGACGGAAATTCAAAAAAGTTTACTACTTCGGGCGGGCTGGGACTATTGTCTTCCCGCTTAACACTTGAATCGCCCATTGTAAAAGACAAAGGCTCTTTCATTATTTCGGGTCGCAGGAGTTATGCCGATATGTTTCTGGTATTCTCAAAAGACAGAACACAGAAAAAAACCGACCTCTATTTCTACGATTTAAATGCCAAGGCAAACTATAAAATAAACGATAATAACCGGATTTATTTATCCGGGTATTTTGGCCGCGATGTATTTAATATCGACGAACTTTTTGCTATGAAATGGGGAAATAAAACCGGCACTTTCCGCTGGAACCACGTATTTAACAACCGTCTTTTTTTAAATAGTTCGCTAATTTACAGCAACTACGATTACGGATTTGGATACAATTTTTCAGACAATATGATTTACATTCAGTCCGGCATCAGAGATTTAAACTGGAAGGAAGATTTTCAGTATTATATGAATACAAACAATACGCTGAAGTTTGGATTCAACACGATTTATCACACCTACAACCCGGGTGAAATTAACGGAGACAACAATGATGTATTTAATTCGGTATTTATGACGAAAAAACAGGCTTATGAAGGAGCTATTTACATTTCTCACGAATTAAATCTTTCCAACCATTTCAATGTAACTTATGGTTTGCGGTATTCGGGCTTTATGGCCGTTGGTCCCGATACGGTTTATACTTATAATGCCGATGATGAAATCACAAAAACAGAAGCTTTTTCTAAAGGTGATGTCATTCAAAAATATGGAATACTTGAACCACGCACTACCTTTAATTTTATCCTGAATAAACAAAGTTCAATCAAATTTTCTTATGCCCGGAATGCGCAGTATGTTCATCTTTTGTCAAATTCTTCTGCATCACTTCCAACCGATGTTTGGATTCCAAGCAGTAAAAATGTAAAGCCGCAAATTGCCAACCAGTTCGCTGCCGGATATTTCAGGAATTTTAAAAATAACATGTTTGAAACATCAGTTGAAGTTTATTATAAAAATCTGAGAAATCAGATTGATTACCAAAACGGAGCTGAAATTCTGCTAAATAAGAATGTGGAATCGCAACTGGTTTTTGGGGAAGGACGCGCCTACGGATTGGAGTTGTTTGTAAAAAAACGCACCGGAAAATTGACCGGTTGGGTTGGTTACACGCTTTCGCGCACCGAAAAATCAATGGATGAAATTGACAATGGTGACTGGTTTCCTGCAAAACAAGACCGGACACATGATATTTCGGTTGTGGGGATGTATCAGTTAAACAAAAAATGGAATTTATCAGCCAACTGGGTTTTTAACACCGGAAATGCAGTTACATTTCCCAGTGGAAAATATCGGATAGATGAGTTTACGGTTCCGGTTTACACCAAGCGAAACGGTTACCGCATGCCCGACTACCACCGTTTAGATATTGGGGCAACGTACACACCCAAAAAGAGAAAGCGTTTTGAATCGAGCTGGAACTTCAGTGTTTACAATGTTTACGGAAGACGCAATGCTTTTTCCATTACATTTCAGGAAAATGAAAACAACCCAACACAAACCGAAGCAATGCGTTTAGCGCTGTTTCAAATGATTCCGTCAGTTACTTACAATTTTAAATTTTAAAGCCATGAAACGAGTATCTAAAATTACCAACACACAGAAGAATCTTCAAAAACGAGTTCCATCGAATACCTTTAAAAATTCAAAATATAATGAGATGAAAACAATTAAAATATTTGCATTTATTTTTAGTTTATTCGTTCTTTTTCCTGCATGTCAGGATGTAATTGAAATCGACCTCGATTCCATTGAACCAAAGTTAGTTATTGATGCAGTAGTCAGCGATTCTGTTGTGGTCAGAATCTCCAAATCAACGGATTATTTTGAGCCGGGGATTTATCCGCCAGTCTCCAATGCAGTTGTATCCATAACCGATAACTCCGGGAATTCGCGACAGCTTCAGGAAACGAGTCCGGGTACGTATTCCGAAACATCGGCAGGAGTAGAAGGAAATACCTATACTTTAAAAGTTGAAGTAGAAGGAGAAGTTTACATGGGCTCAGTTAAAATGCCTGCTATTGTTGCTGTAGATTCAGTTACAATTAAGCCAACACCTGATTATATGGAGTTTTCGGGTGGCTACATACTGAGTGCACATTTGAACGACCCTGCCGGAACTGAAAATTTCTACCGTTTAAAAGTTTCAAAAATCAATAATTCAACAGAACACGAAAAGGTTTTGTATGTATTTGACGATGCTTTTGTTGATGGTAACGAAATTTCGATGCAGTGGGACAACGAACAGTTTTTTGAGCAGGACACAGTAGTTGTTGAGTTACAAACCTTAGCCGAATCAACCTATGAATATTACCGGACATTATCGTTGCTTTTTGAAGGCGGAATGATTGGCAACGCAAATCCCTCAAATCCGGTTACCAATCTTTCGAATGGTGCGTTGGGCTACTTTGGCGCTTACACCATAAGCCGCGATACAATAATTATTTCTGAATAGAAACTGGAAATCCTTAAAAATTAAAGTCATGAAAACAATTCAAACAATGAAATTACATGCCCGGACAGCCGGAATCTTATACCTGATAATCATTATCACAGGACTATTCAGCGAAATGTTTGTCCGCTCGGGAATAATTGTCCCGGGCGATGCAACAGCAACAGCAGTAAACATTGAAAGTAACACATTTTTATTCCGAATCGGCTTTATCAGCGACTTAACTATGGTAATGAGCGATGTTGGCGTTGCCTTACTTCTTTATTTGCTCTTAAAACCTGTGAATAATGGTCTTTCAATGCTGGCATCATTTTTCCGGCTGGCGCAGGCAACGGTACTTGGGATAAATCTGTTGAATTTTTATTTGCCACTCTTACTATTAAACGGTGGCGATTATCTCGACAGTTTTTCAAGCGAACAATTAAACTCTCTTTCATTGCTTTTTCTGAATGCCCATTCCTACGGATATCTGATTAGCGGCGTGTTTTTCGGAATCAGTTGTGTTATTTTAGGATACCTTATTTTCAAAGCTGAATATTTCCCGAAGTGGTTGGGAACTTTGATTGTCGCAGCCGGTTTTAGCTATTTAATTGATTGTTTCGTTAATTTTCTTTTTCCTAATTTTGCATCAACAAGTGAAATACTTGTGATGACTGTAGCCGTTGTATCGGAATTGTCGCTTTGTTTGTATTTGCTGATAAAAGGGGTGAAAATTCGATCAAAATAAAAAAGAGGTCAATTGACCTCTTTTTACATATTTCGATTAAAAATATTCTTTCTCTCATCTTCAGAATAATTCTATCTTAAATATAAAGTGCTTTTTACTTCAACATCCTTTGCTACTGATTTGGTTAAGATGGATGGTTCATCCACATTATAATCTTCAAAAACAACAGGCATTTTTGTTTTGACAACGGTAAATTCACCCTCTTTTGAAATATTTGCTTTTATTGAAACTTTATTTGTAACTCCGTGTATTGTCAAATCACCACTTGCATCTACTTCTGTCTCATTCTCAATTCCGGCAGATAAATCCTGTTCTACCTTCCCCTTGAATGTCGCCACAGGAAATCTATCAGTCTCCATGTGTTTTTCATTAAAATGATTTTTCATTAAATCATATTCAAATTCAAACGACATGATATCAATGGAAACGTCAATTTTTCCTGTTTCCAGGTTTAAGTTTACAGATGCCTTATCGGTTACAGCCTCTATATCAGACAAAACCGAAGAAGTGTAAAATTCGATTTCACCGTGATCAAAGGTAAGTATTTGAGCCTTAGAGAAACCAAAGACCAAAACAAATACTGTAAGCAATAAATATTTGGCAGAATTAATCATCATTCTTCTTCTAATCTCTTTTGATAAAGTAAATGACCAACTAATTTAACTTTTTCTCCCAATCTTGGAGCTCCCCATTCCAAACCAAAATCTGTCCGATTTATGTCCAGAGTAACTTTCAGCCCAAACAAATAACTTCTACGGGTTTCTTTGAATCCTCTAACTTCAACCAATACTTCCTGATCTTTTTCAACACCATGGATTTTTAACTTTCCTTTTGAAATATAGGTGCTATCGGTGATGGCTTCGGCTTCAGATGAATGGTATGTAATTTCCGGATAATTGGCTACATCTAGAAATTGTTCTCCTTTTAGTTGTTCTGACAAATTTGCAGCAATTACATCAATACTGGCCGGATCAACCTTTAGTTCAAAAGTTGCATCGCTTAAATCATCCCTCGAATCGGTAGTTAAGGTTCCTTCAAAAACCTTGAACTCACCTGTTCTTGCTGAAAAATCTTCCCATCCCACTTCAAAAACAATATTGGAATGAGCATTGTCAATACTCCATACTTCCTGTGAAAAAGTTGAAAATTGAAAAAGTACAACAAATCCGAGTAAAAAAATAAATTTCATAATGGGTTATTAATTAAAGATTGTTTGCTGTAAACATAAAACTAAACGGAAATGTTGACGCTAAGGCTCCCATTAACAACTTTTTAACAATAAAACTGCTGCGGCGACATGCAATTTTGAATGCTTCAAATCCAATCAGCATAAGAACCTGTGAATATGAACATTTGCATCAATTTTATCATTATTTGAAGTATGAATGTACAATTTGAAATCATTCGCGATAAATTTTTGTCCGTAAGATTTACTAAATTTACTTCAAATAGCATTTAAAAACTGCAACAGCTTAATAAAATTGACTATGGAAAATATTAGTTCGGCAATAAAAAAACAGGTTACCATATGTTTTGCGATATTCTCTCTGCTAACAACAATTACATTAAAAACCAATGCACAATATCCTGGAATAAACGACTCAATTGCAAAATACCGACAAGGGGTACTCATTATTAATGCAGAAAAGAATGCGAAAGTAATCATAGAACAGCTTAATCACGAATTTTGGTTTGGATGCGCTATCCCAAACAATTTTGCCGGAAGGATGCCTGAGGATGATTTGAAACAGTTTAAGGAAAAATTTCTGGAGAATTTTAATTCAGCTGTAACTGAAAACGCGCTTAAATGGGCTATTATGGAAAGAAGAAAAGATGAGGTTGATTACAGTGTTGTAGATTCAATTTTGATCTGGACTGAAAGAAATAATATTCCGCTCAGAGGGCATAACTTATTTTGGGGAATATTTAAATCACCAAACACAGGCTCACAGTACGTGCAGCCTTGGGTTGCAGAACTGAACGACAACGAATTAAGGCAACGAATAAAAGAAAGAGCCGAAGATATTACAAAGCGCTACAAGGGCCGATTTGCTGAATACGACTTAAATAATGAAATGATTCACGGGAATTACTATGAAGACCGGCTTGGTCCCGACATCACAAAACTTATGGCACAATGGGCTCTAAACGGTGATCCTGATGCAAAATTCTGGTTAAACGACTATGATATTCTTATCAAAGATTCTCCGTTGGGTATTGGGCTTCCGGAGTATATGGCACATATTCGCAATATTCTTGAACAGGGAATTCCGATTGCCGGAATCGGCGTGCAGGCGCATAGTCATCTTGAAACTTTTGACCGTGAATACCTCGTTGAAGCTCTTGATTCATTGGCTACCTTTAATCTACCCATTCGGATTACTGAATTTAATTTACCCGGTATGCGATCGGAATACAAAAATAGCCAGCTAACTCATGAACAGGAAGAATCAAAAGCAAAAGAGATTGTTGACTTTTACCGAATTTGTTTTTCCCACCCGGCCGTTGACGGTATTTTAATGTGGGGATTTTGGGAAGGAGCCAACTGGATTCCATCTTCATCCCTTTACAAACGCGACTGGACACCTACACCCGCAGCACAAGCATATAAGAATCTGGTTTACAACGAATGGTGGACCAATAAAACAGGCCTCACGGACAGCGACGGGAATTTTTCGACAGATGCATTCTATGGTAAATACAAAGTTACAGTAAATGGCATTTCAAAAGAAGTTGAACTAAATCAGAACAAAGGTGAAGTGGTTGTAAAGTTTAGTGAAAATTAATCATTTCACCTCACACAGTAAATTCCTTTTTGCCCCCTGAAGATATATGCATCACTGGCAATAGCAGTGGTTGACCAAAATACATCTCCTTCTAGCGAATTCTTTCCAATAACTTTAAACTCTTCTCCAGCCTCAACAACATGAGTTATCCCTTTTTCATCTAGAAAATATATTTTCCCATCGTGTGCCCACGGAGACGCCCAAAAAGCACCGGCATCTGAAATTCGATTTTTATAAAGTACTTCTCCGGTAGATGCCTCTATGCAGGAGACTCGCCCGGCATTACGTTCTGCGACATATACTAAACCTTCATAAACAAGTGGGGAAGGCATGGCGATCCCTGAATTTTCTATAGACCAAATAACATATTCGTTGGAATTTTCGTCTCGCTGCAATGTTATGTCTCCCGATGCTCCTGCCTTAATTCCAAACAAAATGCCCCCATCGCTGCCCCTTCTCTCATTACCCAAAAAAATCATATCATTGAACGTTATGGCTGACGCAGAACTACGACCTCCTCCTGTATTAAATTCCCAGTGCAATTCTCCGTTTTCAGGATTGTAGGAACGAACTGTAACTCCCGCAGTGACCAATTCGGTACGTAAACTGTTTTCCCAGATAATCGGGGTGCTCCAGTTTGATTTTTCTTCACGGGAAATCCGCCATTTTTCCTCGCCGGTTTTCGCATCCAGCGCGGCTAGAAAAGAATTTTCTTCGTTATCAATCTGCATGTACAGAACGTTGTTGTATAGCAATGGAGAAGTGGCTGTTCCCCAGCCTGATTGCATGGGATAGTTTCCTAAATCTTTTTCCCAAACCAGATTTCCCTCCATATCATAACAGTAGATGCCCGTCATTCCAAAATAGGCATAAATACGTTCGCCATCAGTTACCAAAGTTTCGGGGGCATAATTATTATCGCGGTGAGTTTTGTATCTTGGAATTCCATGGTAAGCTACTTCTTTCCAGATTTCTTCTCCCGTGGTTAAATCGAGGCAAATAACTTCAAAATCATACACCACAGTATCAGGATTTTCCAGCCTTTCACCATCTCTGGCCGGAGGTAAAATTGAAGGATCTTCCAAAACTGCATTGGAAAAAATAACTTTATTCTCCCAAATGATAGGACTCGACCATCCCCTGCCGGGAACTTCATAAAACCAGGCTAAATTTTCTTCTTTATTCCATTCTGGTGGTAAATTCCTTGAATCAGCAATTTGGTTACTACCGGGACCTCTGAATTGGGGCCAGTTGCCGTCCGGATTGTTACAGGAAGACAGAAATGAAATTGATAGAAAAAAAAGAACTAAGAATGGAGCGGATTGAGAATATTTTTTATCGGCCATAGTAAGAATTTTAGCTTAATGCCTTGAATATAAATACTTTCAGGATAATAAAAAAATAAGAGTGTTTATTTGAAAAGGTTATAAAGTTGATATTACAAAAATCTTGTAATAAAATATCTAACTGCACCTTTTTTTAGAATTTCGAAACATATTAAGATGTTTTAGTGTTTTATTCTAATGAATTCTAATATATAAACAAGCCATTTTTAATCAAAGGATGTTATGACGAATCAAAAAAAAGGAACGATAATGCAAATTGTCAGGCTGAAGTCTGAGCTTACAGAAGAAGAACTCCTAAAAAAAGCCAAAGAAAGAGAATCTCAGTTCAAAGCCATACCGGGTCTGGTTCAGAAGTACTACATAAAATCTGGATCTAAAGGAGAATTTGGAGGAGTTTACATATGGGATTCTCAGGAGTCTCTTAACAAATTTAGAAATTCAGACTTAGCTGCCACCATTGCAAAGGCTTACAAAACCGTTGAACCTCCTTCTGTTGAAATAGTCGACATTCTGTTTGAATTAAAAAAATAAGCAAGCCAGAATAATTTATAATCCTACATTTGCGATTGATGCATTAAATACAAGGTATACCCTAAAAGTGAATCTCACTGTCGCTTTTTTTAAGATTCTTTTTTTGATTTCGTTTAGCAATATATGTGGTTAATACAGGTACGAGAATTGCAGTTGTAATTGTCGATGCGGCAACCTGCGGTGTTGCAATTGCAGCAATTGAAGCCATTGATGGATCGAGCATTGCCACAGCTGCGGGAGTAGCCACGGCATTTCCTGCGGTACTTGAACTTGCGGCGCCGGCAATTCCTGTTCCGCCTGTTGCCTTATCAGAAAGAATATTAAAAAAGCCTCCCACTCCTACAGTCAAAAGTCCTAAAAGAATACCTGGAAATCCTGCCTTTATTAACATATTCAAACTAAGTCCACATCCCAATGCAAAAGCAAAAAAAGGAATTAACATGGGACCACCTTTAAGTAAAAAGTTGCGCATCTCTTTATCAAGATTACCTACTAACATTCCTAATAAAATTGGTAGAATAACTCCCACAAGAGACAATAAAGGAATTGAAGCGATTCCTGCAGAACCTAATGCAATCATGGTTAAAAATGGCCCGTCGTTAATAGAAATGATTGCTATCGCACCTATCTCAGTTTTGTTGCCGAATTCACCGGTTAACGCAGCATAAATTCCGCCGTTACTATTTGTCATAGCGGAAATAACCGCTAACGATGATAATCCAAATAAACCATTTGCACCGAAGAATTTCGCCACCATCAATCCGATTGCCACACCAATTACAAACTTCACCAGTGTGATAACCAATCCGGTTCTTAACGCTTTTGGAGCTGCTTTTACTTCTATACCTGCTCCCATACAAAAAAGAAAAACTCCAATTATGGGAAGAGCTCCTTGTGCAATAGCAGTTGTAAACCCACCTATTTCCAAGACTGAAGGAGCAAACGAATTTATAAGTGTCCCCAAAATAAGAGGGATTACCATCATTCCACCCGGAATTTTTTCAATTGCAGCTTTTATCTTCATTGGGATTTATTTTTTTACAATTTTTGGGCAAGCTCAAATGCATTAACAAAACTTGCAGTAGAAGCCAATCCTTTGTAAGCAATATCGAATGCTGTACCGTGGTCAACCGAAGTTCTGACAATAGGTAATCCCAATGTCACATTTACGGCCGACTCAAATGCTAAAAGCTTGATTGGAACATGTCCCTGATCATGGTACATGCAGACAACAGCTTCGTAATTTCCTTTTAAAGCCTGGTAAAACACTGTGTCGGCAGGCACCGGCCCGGTTGCATTTATCCCTTCTTCTTGTGCCATTTTCACTGCCGGAAGTATTTCCTGCGAATCCTCAAATCCAAAGGAATTATTCTCACCAGCATGTGGATTTAAGCCTGCAACGGCAATTCGGGTTCCTTTCCCAAGCTTCTGCAGCGCAGAACTGGTCAACCGGACAACATCGAGTATACGTTCTTTTTTGACTCTTGATGCCGCTTCCAGATACGATACGTGCGTGGACACATGAGAAACAATTAATTGATCTGAAATTAGCATCATGGTATGTTTAGGTGATCTGCACAATGACGCTATGTAACCCGTATGTCCTGAAAATTCGGGATAGGTGAGTCGTATTGCTTCTTTATTTACGGGTAAAGTAACCATCGCATCTATAGATTTTTCAAGTGCAAGCTTTGTTGCTTTTTCGATGTACTTTAAAGATGCGTAACCCGACTTTTGGGAAATTTGTCCGATGGTAATATCCTCCTCTCGCAGCAATTCTAAATCCAAAACATTCAAATGATTTTTTGCGATTTCACTTAAATTACTAATCCTATTTATTGGCACGGAAAGTTTCATCTTTTCATTGCAAAAATTCATGACTGAAAAATCTCCAATAGCAACAAATTCTTTCGCGAGTTTTCCCTCATTGAATGCTCTTAACAGTATTTCCGGTCCTACTCCATTTGCATCGCCAATTGTTATTCCGATCATTTTTTAAGTTTTACACGATTAATAATTTCTACAATACCATTTTCTTCTCCATACCCCCCCGGTTTCGATAACAAACAAATTTCTCCGGAATGAAGACTTGTTTTTGTATATGCTACACCCGGCAGGATTTCAGTCTTTGCTTCAATCACTCCGGCACCAGTTTCCCTCATTATTGACATCAAAGTATCACCGCCAAAAACACAAAGTGTATTAACATGAATTACCTGTAAAAGAGCAGCTATAATCTGACCAATTTTTTTAGAAAACAATTTACTGTTCATATTTTTTAATGGAACTGAATTTCCCAAATATCTGGAATCAGTGGTTGAGATAATAACATTCCTCCCAAACTGAAATTCTGTCTTGATTTTTTCTTTTATTTGCAAAAAATCACTACTTATTTTAAAATCTTCTGCTGAAAGTATCTGTGGTGAAAATAAAATCGTTACAACTCCTTTAGCTTTTGCATAGTCGACCTGCCTCAGTGAAACAACATTAATACTTCCATTCACAAACAGGATTGGTCCGCCGATGTTTCCAAAATTGATTTTAGAGGTACGAAGTGACAATAAATCAGGTAAAATTTCAACAAATCCTGCCGTCCCGGCAATAGCCTTTTGCCACTTGTTTTTTAAAATGTTTTCACCAATATTTTTTAGATCAGATTCAGAACGGCAATTGAAAACCAAAATTCTTCTTTTCAACGAACCTGAAATTTCTGATTCGGATTCATTTGGTTCAGAAAGACAAATCTCAATATCTGTTTGTTTTTTTAGAATCCCGGGCACAAAGCTTTCTTTCCGGGGCTCGTGCGGATCATTGGCAAATGAAGTTTGATGCAGTAAAGTATCTCCGATATATTGGTATCCATCACGCGTAAACCGTTTTAATTTTGGATGGGCCGGGATATAGGGTAAAACTGATTGGTGAATTTCTTTCAGGAAAGCCTCAAGCTCAGAACCAATATTGCCTCGCATTGTTGAATCAGTTTTTTTATAAAACCACTTTATTCCCTTCCCTCCAACCGACTGGAAAACTCCACGAATTCTTGTTGCTGCCTCTTTTGGTAATAAATGCCGGCTTTCAGTATTTACTACCAGAACGGTAATATTCTCATTAACCAAAATTGGCTTAAGGTCAGTATCCGGATCTATAGCAATCGAAGCAGTAATCCCGCACTTACTTAATTGAACACCTGCTTCAATTGCCCCCGTCAGGTCGTCAGCAATAATTAGTAGTTCAGTCAAAATCAGGTTTATTAAAAAACTTTCCTAATTTAATCAATAGTTACAAAAATGCCCTATCCATATGCATTATTTACTCTCACTGAGAAGCAAGATGAGTGCGAACCTCCGTACCCGTTTTACGAATAGCATGTGGAATATCTGAACCAAAAAATATCTCCTGCTGTTCCCTGTTGAATATTTGCTCCTGTTTCATTTTCGTTTTGCCGGACATCAATATTACAATTTTGGCAGGATCGTAAACTTAAATAAACAACTCTGCAAATAAAGTCTCAAATAACCAAACAATCAGTTGTATATGAAAAAACCCATAATCAATTCATAATTTACCGGATTTGGCAAGCATTTTTCGGTAGGCGTCAGGCGTATCTATATCATCCAAAGAATCGGCGCAAGCGATTTGCTTTACTTTATTTCGGTGGGTTTGTATTATTTTTTTTGCTCCTTCTTTCCCTTTAAGATTTTGAAGGGCATTGAAATAAGATTTGTCAAAAATAACCGGAACACCTTCCCGACCGGAATCGGCAGTTGAAACGATAATCTCATCATTTCCCGTATGAAAAGCATCCAGTAATTTCAGGAAATGTTCAGCTGTAAGCAATGGCTGATCAAGAAGCGCAATTAACACTGCCTCTGTAGCCGGATTCCTAGCCATAATATTGTTGATCCCATGAGCAATTGAACTTGCCATACCCTTTTCCCAATCTTCATTTATACAAATATTTACATCATATTTATTAACAACCGATACAACTTCATCTGCCCAGGCACCCAAAACAATGTTTACAGGATAACCGGGTTTCAGCAACTTTTTTACCTGATGGTCTATAAGCAACTCGTTTCCCCAGGTTAATAACTGTTTTGGACTTCCCATCCGGGTTGAGCCACCTGCTGCCAAAAGGATAATCTGAATATCAGTCATGGATAGCGCCAACTTTTTCGCGTAGTGCAACCGGTGTTTGCTGACGAACTTCACTTAAAATTTCAGCTAAAACTGAAACTGCAATTTCTGATGCTGTTTCTGCCCCAACATTAATTCCGGCAGGCCCGTGAATTTGTTCTAAAAATTCTGGTGAAATTTCAGGATCATAATCCATTAATGCAGATAGTATTCTTTCGCGTCGGTTTATAGATCCGATAATTCCCAAATAAGCCGGATTTATATCTTTTATTGCCATCAGGTACTGAACATCTTTGTGAAAACTGTGTGTCATCAAAACAACTGCTGTTTGTTTATCTATAAAAGAAGTATCAATTGAATCGAAAGAGGGTGTAATCAAGGAAGAAGCTCCGGGAAAATAATCACAGGATTTTGATTCCTCGGCAGAAGCCACAATTGTAACCTCCCAACCCAATAATTTTGCTGCTTGAGACAGTTGAACTGCATCATGTTCAGCACCAAAAATATAAAGTTGAAAAAGCGGTTCAAACTTTTGCGAAAAACACTCCTGTCTATCAATTTTATCCGGAGTAAAGGATGGATGAAGAGAATAGATTTTATTATTTAAAGTAATAAATGAACCGGCATCCTCAAATTCTCCGATTTTTTTGTAAAACCAGGAATCCATTTTAAAATTTTGCCTTGCTTTCAGCACCTGATCAAATCTATCCAACAATTCATCAGAAAGAAAAACCGGTTCAATCAGGACATGAATTATACCTTCACATCCTATGCGCAATCGACCGTCGTAGGCCATAGTTTTTGCTTTTCCGGTGTTAAAGACACTCTGTGCTTGTCGCTCAATTTCCTTCTCCACACAACCACCGCTCACTGCACCAACTACTTCTCCATCTTCACTAATAATCATACGGACACCCGGCCTGCGGTAGGAAGAGCCTTCTAATGCCACTACCGAAACAAAAACCGCTTTTTTCCCTTTTTGCTGCCAGGTTTTTAGAGTATGAAAGAGAAGTTTGATTTCATGTGTCATTTCAGAAACGAATTATTTTTTGCTGCTATGTTTTTATACGTCAAAGCTGTTCTTAATAAAAGGTTGGTGATAATATCGCTCTCCGGTTGCTTTGTACAAGGCATTCGCCAATGCCGCCATAACAGGCGGATAAGGTGGTTCTCCCAAACCTGTTGGGTGCATATCATTTTCAACAAAATGTACTTCAATTGATTTTGGCGCTTCCGAATGACGGATTAAACGATAAGAATCAAAATTATTTTGTTCAGGTTCACCCTGATTGAAAGTCAATTCACTATACATTGCATGCCCAATTCCATCAACAATGCCACCTTCTGTTATATTTACTGCTGCATCCGGATTTACCACAATGCCACAGTCAACAGCTGCATATACTTTTTGAATAACAGGATTACCGTTTTCTTGAGAAATATCCAGAACATTTGCGACGTAGGAATTGTGACAAAAATAAGCCGCCACTCCTCTGCTTTTCTCTTCAGAATCTGATTCCCAACCCGATTTGTCCCGTACAAGTTCAAGCACACCTGCATAACGCGAGGCGTCATAATCATTTCGATCTCCCACCGGATTTTCCTGCGCACGTTTTAGTAAATCTAGACGAAACTGAATGGGGTCTTTACCGGCTTCCTCAGCCACTTCGTCGAGGAATGATTGCTCGGCAACCGCATTGAAATTTGAACCGGGTGCCCTGAATGCCCCAACACTAATATTTGAATCCAACGACCAACTTTCAGCAAGATAATTATCTACCGAGCCTGCCGGAAACCGATTTGCATTTAGCGGACTTTGAGGAATTCCTCCCATTCGCACGTGAAAACCAACAAGATTATTATCAGCATCCAATGCTGCGCGATAAACGGCATGATAAGTCGGGCGATAAGTCCCAAAAGTCATGTCATCTTCACGTGTGTATATGAGTTTTACCGGTGCTTTCATTTTTTGTGAAATGACTGCTGCCTCAACAATAAAATGACCGTATAGTCTTCTCCCAAATCCTCCTCCAATTCGGGTCATTTGAATATCAATATTTTCCAGAGGAATACCAAGTCTTGTTGAAACACTTTGCTCCATGAATTCGGGTGTCTGAATCGGTCCAACCAGCTCTGCCCTATTTTCTGTAACATTAGCGAAAAAATTCATGGGTTCCATAGTATTATGTGCCAGGTAGGGAGCAGTATAGGTTCGCTCAATAACCTTGGCTGCATTTTTAAATGCCGTTTCCGGATCACCATCTTTGCGAACTACTGTCCCGGTTTTGGCGCCTGCCTCAGTCATTCTTGCCCTATGATCAGCAGTGCTTTCCAAACCTGAAGGGAACCCAACACCTTCACCTGATCCAGAAATTGGCCCCCACTCTACATTTACCATCAACTTCGCATTCATCACCTCCCAGGTTGAATTCCCAACAATAACAACAAGCTCAGGAAAGGCATCAACATCAAATCTGACTCTCCCGTTGTCGTCATCATAAGTTTTTATGGAAAATACGTCTTTGATTCCGGGCATAGCCTTTGCATCTTCAGCATCAAACGATTTTAGAGTCAATCCGAATGCCGGAGGATGAATAATCATAGCTATAAGCATTCCCTCCTTTTTGTAATCAAGTCCAAATAAAGGTTGTCCGGTTACTATTTTTTGACCATCCACGTTTTTTTTGGAAGTCCCTATAATTTTAAAATCTTTTACATCCTTTAATTCCACTTCCTCAGGCACCTCCAATAGTGCTGCTGCCGAAGCTACTTTACCGTAACCAACTTTTTTACCCGAATTTTTATGATACAAAATGCCCGCATCCGTTGTAATTTCTTCAATGGGCACGTTCCATTTCTGGGCAGCAGCTTCCCTTAGCATATGTCGTGCAGACGCACCTGCCATTCGAAGTCCATTCCAGCCTTGTCTTATCGATTGGCTTCCACCGGCTTGTTGACGGGTAAAAATATCTGTATTTAACGGAGCCTGTTCAACAATTACGTTCGCCCAGTCAACGTCCAACTCCTCTGCAACGATCATCGGCATTGAGGTTTTGACATTCTGCCCGATTTCAGGATTAGGCGACATGATGGTCACTGCGCCATTTTCGCCTATTTTTAAAAATCCATTGATCTCAAACCACTCATCGGGCATGGATAATCCCTTTTCCGCGTCAGTGCTGCAAGCAGAGGCCAGCCAACTAAATCCAATCAGCATTCCGCCTCCTGCTAAAACCGAACTTTTTATAAAAGAGCGTCTATTGAGTTTCGTTTTTACAATTGTCATTTCCCAAGATTTTAGTTTTGATATTCAACTGTCATTAAAATTCGTGATGTGAAGAGTAAAACAAGTTATGAACTGGCTGCAGTTTTGATAGCTTTTTTAATGCGGGTGTAAGTACCACACCGGCATATATTTCCATTCATCGCCATTTCAATTTCCTGATCATTTGGATTAGGATTTGCCATTAAAAGCGCTGAGGCTGTCATGATTTGCCCTGCCTGGCAATAACCACATTGAGGAACATCATGTTCCAGCCATGCTTTTGAACGGGATGATCTCCTTTTTCAGAGAGTCCTTCAATGGTTGTAATCTCCTGGTCTCCGACTGAATCAACAAAAGTTATGCAGGAACGAACAGCATTGCCATCCAAATGAATCGTACAGGCACCGCACTGAGCAATTCCGCATCCATATTTTGTACCTACAAGATTTAGGTGATCCCGGAGAACCCATAACATGGGTGTTGACGGATCAACATCAACCTGAACTTCTTTCTTGTTGATCTTTAAATTAAAAATTGCCATAAATCTGAATTATTTTATTGATTATTTTTCTTCTGTTTTCAAAATTCAAATAAAAATTTAACCCGAGTTGAAAGTTTTGAAACTCCATAAATGGATAAATTTTTCTAAATCAAACATATAACAAGAAGATGTCTTTGCTTGTTTAAGAGTAAATTGTCTTTTTTATAGAATTAACATCTCAAGGATTTAACAGATAGCTATAAAAAGCTGCAAAAACTGACAATTTAGCGTTTCTCAGCTTTTACGGCAGCACAATCAAAAAAATACCTCAAAGTCTTAAATAAATAAACAATTGATGGTTTTAACAGTTAATTAAGGCATGAAAATAATTGAAGATAAACTGGGTAGAAGATTCGAAAAACTGAGGATAAGTTTATTGAATTCATGTAATTTTTCATGTGTTTATTGTGTCAGCGATGAGGCAGGAGAAATGTCCGATCCAGGAAATACGCATTCATCTTCAAAAGAACAGCTCAGTGTTGGTGATTTTACCCGGCTGATTGCGTCCGTGCACCATTTAACAAACTTAAAAAGCATTCGGCTAACTGGTGGTGAACCATTACTTTATCCAGATCTTTATTTGTTAATCAGAAGCATTCAAAAAATTGGGATAAAAGACATAAGACTCACTACAAACGCTTTTTTTCTAAAAGAAAATGCAATTAAACTTTTTGACGCCGGCGTTAATTCTGTCAATATCTCTATAGATGCGATTGACAAGGACATATTTAAAAAAATTGCGCGTCACTCGAATATGTCAAGAGTTTTTAAAGGAATTGAATCAGCAGTAAAAACGGGAATGAACGTTAAACTAAATGCAGTGATCATGCGTGGAAAGAATGATAACCAGATTATCCCGCTACTTGATTATGCCACTAAACTGGGCATCAAAATTCGTTTTCTGGAGTTGATGAAAATGGGGCATTTATATCATTCGAAAAACGATCTTTTCTATTCTGAAAATGAAATTCTCAGCACCATACAAAAAAGATACGATATTGAAGAAATTCCAAGAGAACGGGCAGAGACTGCCCATTACTGGCGTACCTCCAAAAATGGGATTTTCGGAATTATTGCCAACGAATCGACTCCATTTTGCCACGACTGTAACCGGCTACGGATGGACAGCAGGGGCTATTTTTTTGGGTGTCTCAGTAATGCTCATGGCGAAAAACTTTCACCATTCATCCATGATGACTACCAACTATCCGAAAAACTAAAAGAATTATTGCTTTTGAAACAAGCAGTAAAATTTCATGGAAGCGAATTATCAATGAGAAATATTGGAGGTTAATATGAATAAAATGAATTTAAAGATTGTCTGTTTTGCCGGACTCCGGAAATATTTCGGAAGTGAGGCAATTGTTCCTGTTGAATCAGGAACAACTTATTCCGGGATTATTGACGAATTAATTTTGTTAAAACCTGAAGCAGAGGAAATTCTTACCAGCAGCCGCATCGCAGTAAACGAAAAATTCGTTCCGTTAACGGAAACCGTAAAATCAGAAAATACATTGTTTTTGATTCCACCCTCAAGTGGAGGTTAAATTAAATGATTATGAAGCACATACAACATACCAACATAGAATACAATAAACTTTTTAACGAATTTCGAAATCCTGCCAGTGGCGCCGTAGTACTTTTTAGTGGCGAAGTACGCGACAGCAACAAGGGCAAAAAGGTTACGCATCTTGAATACGAAGCTTACGAACCTATGGCTGATAAAATGATTGGTGAAATTCTCGATGAAGCAAAAAATCATTTTAAACTTAATCAGGTTGCCTGTGTCCACCGGTTGGGACGGGTAGAAATCAGTGGATGTGCAGTAGTTGTTATTACCGGTGCCGGTCACCGTAAAGAAGCCTACGATGCAAACCGCTACATCATCGATCGGGTAAAAAATGAAGTTCCCATTTGGAAACATGAGTTTTTTGCAGACGGCACCAGCGAATGGGGACAAAACTGTGATTGTGTATCAAACGCCGATGATCACCAACACAAACATCACCATGAAACGGCTGGATAAGGAAGATTTTTCAAGGTTTACACGCCATTTTTCCCTTTCTGAAATTGGGGAAGCCGGCCAAGAAAAACTGAAAAATGCGAAGGTCCTGGTTGTAGGTGCTGGCGGACTGGGAAGTCCGTTGCTTATTTATCTTGCTGCTGCGGGAGTAGGTACAATAGGTATTTGTGATGACGACACAGTCAGTGTTTCAAACCTCCAAAGGCAAGTTCTTTATAATACTTCGGAAATAGGTCTGAAAAAAGCAGAAGTGGCTTCCAGAAAATTATCAGCTCTTTACCCTGAAATTGATATTCAGATTTTTGATTGGAAATTAAACGAATCAAATGCTGGAAATATCGTTAATGATTACGATATTATTGCCGATTGCACTGATAACTATAAAACCAGGGCTCTTATCGGACAAATTTCAGCCCAACGAAAAAAACCATTGGTTTTTGCTTCGGTATTAAACTACGAGGGACAGATAACCGTTTTTAACTACAAAGGAGGACCTGCATACAATGATCTTTTCCCCAGTGTACCTAAAGATGGAGTTTTTAAAGAAAATGATATTGGCCTAATTGGGGTGTTACCGGGAATAGCCGGCACAATTCAGGCAAATGAAATAATCAAAATAATTACGGGTTATGGTCAGGTAATCAGCGGTAAACTTTTCGTTTTTAATATCCAGGAAAATAGTTTTAATTTCTTTAAAATCTAGTACATCTTTGAACCTTATAAGACATTTATATGTTCTGACTAAAATTACTATGGATCAAAAGTCACAAAACAGTTTGATACGAAAAAATGCTAAATCATGAAAAATCCAAAAGACAAATTCAAAATATATTCCCTAAAATTTTTAGCCGTAATTCTTGTTTCATACTTCATTACATCTTGTGGACCGACTAGAAATGAAACAAGTCAGACACCTTCGAACGAAGTTACTCCGGTTTTAATCGAAGAATCAAATAATACTTTTGATTTTGAAGCTCCGGTTTCAGAAGCAGTGGAAGACATTGAACAAACATCACCTCAATTATCTGAAGAGATTAAAGAATCCAGCATAGAGGTAAAGTTAAATCCTCCGCATGGCGAACCCGGGCATAGATGTGATATCGCTGTAGGCGCTCCTCTTGATTCACCTCCCGCCAATGCTGCAGTTCAAACCACCAGTAGCACTACTCAAACTGCCAATACTCCTCCAACATCTACGACACCAACTTCAATGATTAGTTTGCCCGGTGGACCAACTCTTGAAAATGCAGCCAGATTGAATTCTTCGCAACCGATTAGTTTTACACCTGCTAAAAATCCACCTCATGGCCAACCCGGACACAGGTGCGATATTCCCGTTGGAGCACCGTTGACTACCGCAACAAATTCTTCTGTTACGTTAAATCCTCCTCATGGTCAGCCGGGCCACCGCTGTGATATCCCTGTTGGAGAGCCTTTGCCATCCTAAAATGTAAAACAAATATCCTAATTTTTTGAACTCATCGTATTTCTTTGCTAAAAAGGAAAAATTGGAAGAAATGATTTGATTTAATATTGATAGATTTGGGTCTTACTCTATCTCTTCATTTGCTAAGCAAAATTTAATCAGAAAAGACATTTGATGAATTTCAATTCCAAATTTATAATTTGCCGATAATTTTATATTATTTTAGCATTATTCAAAGTTTTGATAGCGTTTAAATCAAAACGATTGACCATTAAAAATGATTACTGTTTATACAAATTGTAAAATCTAAAAACTATTAATAAAAAATCAAAATGAAGACACTAAAAGCGTTAAAGTTAATTTTTGCTGTAGTAATAACTGTTTTTCTGGTTAGCGGCTTCTCTTCCTGTACCAACAAAGGAGGGCAAAAACAAAGCCCGGAAATTTCGGATGAGTTGATCGAGAAAGAAGTTGAAGAATATATTTATCCGCTTCCCTCAACTTTCGAGGTAACCAAGATGTTAAACGAAATTGAAGCAAGTTATATCTTTGATATTTCTAATAGTCCTGAAAAAGTCGATAGATATCTGACTGAAAAAAGCAGAGCTATTAACATGGGAATTTATACTGCTGACCTCGCTTACGCAACAACCTACAATCAAAAAGCTGAAATACAAAATTATTTTAAAGCAATTGAACAACTGGTTCGTGAATTGGATATGGCTGCAGCTTTTTCAGAAGATTTGGCTGATCAGATTACGGAAAATATGGACAACAAAGAAAAACTGACTGAGATTGTTACTGATATGTTTCAGAAAGCTTATTCATTTCTGAATAAACAAGGCCGGACAGAAATTTCCTATCTTGTTTTAGCTGGAACAGTTTACGAAGGACTGTATCTGACCACTCATATTTCTGAGAATACATTTCAAAATCCTAAACTGATTGAGACCATTCTTTTCCAAAAAGAACATCTTAGCAAATTAGGAGAGATGCTTGAGGAATATAGCAACTCCGAGTTGCTTAGTGAAACATATAAAGATATTTCTGACATCAATGCCATTTATGCATTGGAAGAAGGAACAACATCAATGACCGAAGAACAATTTGATAAATTGTTGGACACCATAACTGTTATAAGAAACAAACACGTAGAGTAATGTTTTTATAAAAATATTAACCAAACGGGTTTTAACTACCTATGAAATTGGGGGTTGAAACCCGTTTTTCTTTTTCACTATGTACGAAGGAATTATTGAGAGTTTGTTAAAACTTTTTGCCATTGTAACCGACTACGATGACAACAAGGCTTCTGAAGATGCCTCGCACTCGGTAATTTCTTACCTGCAGGAAAATTTTAGCCGCGAACTGATAGAGAAATACCTGGAATTATATGAAAGCTTTGTTCATTACTACCACATTGAAAACAAAGGAATTTTATACCAAGAAGAAGGTACAGGTGAAAAATTTATCAATAAAACATATATAAAGAAAATATGTAAAGGAATTGTTGAGCAATTTGATTTGGGAACCCGGTTCATGATTGTTGTTCAATTATTGAATTTCATATACAAAGAAGAAGGTACAAGTTCTCATGATCGTCAAATTGTCAATATTGTCGCGAAAGGCTTAAAAATTAAATCTCCTGAGTACAAAGACCTCGCCCGTTTTTTTCTTGAATCCATAAATGCTGTAAAAGAAAAAAGTATTCTTTTTGTTGTAAACGGAAATAAAGGGTATCGCGACAAACAAATCAAACATCTTTACCGCGAGAATCAGAGAGTTGAATTGGAGATAATCAGGGTTAGCAGCATCAATACCTTATTTTTTAAATACTGGGGGCCCAGAAACATGTACCTTAACGGTCACCGATTGGCCCAAAAAAGACTTTATGTTTTCCCTCCCGGAGGTATATTAAGAACCTCGCGAATTATTCCGATTTACTACAGCAGTATTATGACAAGGTTTATCCAGGAGGAAGGTAGACCAAACATAGTATTTAATGCTGAAAATGTAGAATACCGCTTTAGCCGCAAAAATTATGGGCTGCATCCTTTGAGTTTTCAGGAACGATCTGGTGACCTGGTTGGGATTTTAGGTGGAAGCGGTGTTGGAAAAACTACTTTATTAAATGTTCTTAACGGCAAATTAAAACCACACAACGGGAGAATTATTATCAATGGTTACGACATTCATAATATTGAAAATAAAGAAATACTGAAAGGTATAATCGGCTATGTTCCTCAGGATGACCTGCTTCTTGAAGAACTAACGGTTTATGAAAATCTGAAATACAATGCCCGCTTTTGTTTTGGAAATTTAGAAGAAGAACAAATCAAACAAAAAATTGAACAGACTCTTCAAGATTTTGACCTGGTTGAAGCAAGGGATTTAGTGGTTGGAAATCCGTTACGAAAAATATTGAGCGGGGGGCAACGAAAAAGACTTAACATTGCTCTCGAATTAATGCGTGAACCATCAATCCTGTTTGTTGATGAACCAACTTCAGGTCTTTCCTCAGCTGATTCTGAAAAGGTTATGTACCTTTTGAAAAGACAGTGTTTGAAAGGAAAACTTGTATTTGCCAATATACATCAACCGTCCAGCGACATTTACAAACTTTTCGACAGGATGATCGTGATGGACAAAGGAGGTCGGGTTGTTTTCTTTGGTAATCCCATGGAGGCAATCACCTATTTCAAACATGAAGCAAATTACATTAATCCTGACGAAAGCGAGTGTTTAACTTGTGGTAACGTCCAGACAGAACAACCACTTCGCATTATACAAACTCGAATGGTCGATCCTTTTGGTAAGAGCATTCGTCGTAGAAAAATTGCACCCGAAGACTGGTATCAGAAATACAAAGAAAAGGTAGAACCACGAGTAGTGGATTTTATGAAAATAAATCCAAACACCAAGCAAAAATTTCCGGAAATACATTTTAAAACTCCAAAATGGATTAAACAACTAAAGCTTTTTGTTAAGCGTGACTTTGCGACCAAAAAAACCAATAATCAATATTTGGCAATAGCATTGCTTGAGGCACCGATTCTGGCAGTCTTACTTGGTTTCTTTTCTAAATTCAGTGATGGTGATACTTATTTATATCGATTTAATGATAATATACCGGCCTTTCTTTTTATGAGTGTTGTTGTGGCTCTGTTTATCGGACTGAGCATCAGTGCTGAAGAAATATTTAAGGACCGTAAAATAAGGATGCGTGAGGAATTCCTAAACTTAAGCAGAGGAGCCTATCTTACATCAAAAATTATAATTCTATTCTCACTCTCGGCAATACAGATGCTTTCATTCGTATTAATTGGTAATTATATGCTTGGTATTAAAGATGCAACATTTACAACCTGGGCAATACTTTTCACAACCGCATGTTTTGCCAATGTACTCGGGTTGAACTTATCATCCGGGCTTAATTCAATTGTGGCAATTTACATATTAATCCCATTATTACTGGTCCCCCAATTATTATTTAGCGGGGTAATCATTGATTTTAATAAAATGCATCAATCGCTGAACAGTTATGAAAAAACACCGATAATTGGTGATGTTATGACCTCCAGATGGGCTTATGAGGCACTGGCAGTAAATCTTTATAAAAACAACGATTACAGAAAAAATATTTTTGACGAAGAAGTTACCAAAAATGAACTTGGATTTAAGGCTTTTTACTTGCTCCCTGAAATAGAGAAATATTTAGTTTCCTACAAGTCTTACAAAGAAAAAGACTTTCAGGAAAAGGCTGAATCTGTAGTTCCCCTGTTAAAAAATACTTATGAAGATCTGGTAAACGCTATAACTCCAACAAATGATTCGGTAATTTGGGCAATGAATCAAATAGGCACAGATTCGTTCGACGAAAATGCGTTTAATTTGATTTCTGATTATACTGAATATGCGGCAAAAGAGTACAAAGAGGAATATAACAAAGCGAATGACTTATTAGAGGGAAAGTACAAACAGATCCTCTTTCAGTTTGGTGATGATCCAGAAAAATTTGAAGAATTTAAAAATCTTCATACCAATGATAAACTCGAATCACTACTTCGGGACAAATATTCATCCCATAAGATTTATATAACAAATAGTAGGATTTATCAGGGTGATGAACCCATTTACAGAAAACCAGTTTACAATAACGGAAGTGCCCATTTTTACAGTGCCTACAAATATTTGGGAAACATAAGAATTGATTCTACTTTCTATAATATTATTGTCATTTGGCTATCTACCTTTTTATTGGTGGTTGCGTTGTATTTTAACATTCTTCATAAGGCAATTAATTATGTTGAAAGCTGGAGACTTAACAGGCAGGCACAATTAAGAGATCGGATTTTCTACAACCCAATGTCATTTATAAAGCCTGAAAGGAAGAAATGATAGGTATAAAATATAAATCCCCAGCGGTAAACATTTACAGAATAGTATGAAAAAGTAGTGGGAAATAATGTCTTTACCCATGTGTTAGTCTGGACAGCTGGAAATTGTTGGCAACATTAAATAATCTATGTCTTACATTTTTTTACTACTTTTTCTAGTTGAAAATTTTAACGATGAACTGGAGCTTATTAATCGTTTTGATTCTTGGCGGTCTGGCCATTTTCATGCATGGAATGACAATAATGACTAATGGATTGAAAGCGGCGGCAGGAAGTCAGATGAAAAAATTATTAATGGCAATGACCAGAAATCGGTGGACATCATTGATTGCCGGCACAGGAATTACTTCTGTTATCCAATCTTCATCGGTAACAACAGTGCTTGCAGTAGGTTTTGTGTCGGCGGGATTATTATCTTTCCAAAGTACCCTCGGGCTAATCCTAGGGGCTAACCTTGCACTACTATAACTGCTCAAATAATCGCTTTCAAAATTACCAGCGCGTCCTGGGTGATGATTGTTATATCGGATATTGTTATGATTATTAATAAAAACGCAGACTTAAAATTTCCTATCCTTGTAGCAACCCAACGGGGTATTACGGAAATTTTTCCTTCGGACCAGCCTGCTTTAAAAAATATTCGCCGCAAAGCGACGGGGAATTAAATCCAAAGAAATTAACGCATTCTGATAAACAATTAGTTACGGAGAGGGGAAATTTCATAAATTGAATACATCTGTCGAAAAGATTATTATGAGTTGTACTTTAACCGTTTTCCACGGCCTTCTCCTCCTCCTGATTTACGACGTTTCCCCAAACCCTTTCCAAGTTTTTGTAATAATTCTTTAAATGACTTTTTCTCACATTCTCCAAGGCCCCGTCCCGTTTTTGGGCCTTTGCCTTCGGGGCCGGTCCCATTTAATTTTGGCATAACTGGTTTTTTTTAGATTAACATACTACTACAGGCTATTTTCTTCAATTTACTTTTTATCATCCTTTTACGAAGGCTACTTAAACGATCGATAAAAAGTATTCCCTGCAAATGGTCATATTCGTGTTGAAATATACGGGCAACCAGCCCGTCAAGCGTTTCTTCCCTTATATCGAAAATTTTCATTTCGGTACCGGGACTTCTATTTTATCGGGTCTTATAACATCTTCAAAATTTCTGGAATACTAAAACACCCCTCTTTATAATATAATTCTTCTGTACTATAATCGAGAATCTCAGGATTTAGATACATTTTTACATCAGGTGCTGTTCCATCTTTATTTACCGATGTGGTATCAATGACAAAAATATTTTTTAAAACTGCAACCTGAGGGCCGGCAAGTCCATATCCCTGTTGTTTTTTTTAGGGTGAGTGTCATGTTTGCCGCTAACTCAGTGAAATTATCTCCTGCATCAATATCATACGCTTTATTTCGCAGTATTTTAGAACCGTATAGGACAATGGGTAAAATCATGTGGTTTAGTTTATTGAGTTACAAATAAGATTTGAAAATATTAAATCCATGATCTGACTTTATTTTTATAATCTAAATATTCATCACCAAATTCCTGTATCATAGCCTGTTCTTCCTTACGGATATAAAAAATTTGTATGACAAATAAATAGACTATTGGAACGATAATTAGTAATATAGATTTAAGTAATACAGAAGTACCTAGCAAGATCACTAACATTCCCAGGTACATTGGATTGCGACTAATTTTAAACGGCTCCATCTAAAATCAACCTTGATGGTTTTAAATATGGCTTTACAGTGGTTTCATACTTCTTAAAAAGGTTGTCTGTCCAAAGATTAAGGATAATTCCTGATAGTACAAATATCCATCCGAAATGATTATATGGGAAAAATATTATCTTTTTCTCGACGATAAAAAAATGTGAAATGATGATGAGAATCAAAAATCCGATAAACCAGGTAGTTGGCATAATTTTTCTTTCCATACTTCTGATTGTTTAAAAATGATAACTTCTTACATAAATAGTTCATCCCTTTTATACTTTTGTTTTTTTTATCAGCCTCAAAAATTCCAGAAGACTCTACAACAGCCATATTCTGTATTCTCTTTTTTAAGAAGCTCTTTCATTGTATCTTCACGTAAAGGGTGAACTGCAGTAATATTCAAGATATCTTCAAATGCATTGCCGGTAATTCCTGTGTCGGTACCTTCAAAACCCGTAAGCAATTCAGTTTTAATCCCTGAATTGCTGAATAATTGCCAAGCTATGGTTATTGTTTTTTTCCATTGCTGGTTTGACATCCTTTATGGCCGGAGGGCGTGTTGGTATGGACAAATAGGCAATATCGGGGTTTATTTCACGAATAAACGATGCTGTTTGTTTGACATGCTCCGATGAATCGTTATGATTATTTATCAGCATTGTCTCAGTATGCAGCTTTCCTTTATAGTCGGAAGCAAATTTGATGATACCTTCCAAAGTTTTATCCAATTTAATATTGCTGTAAGGACGGTTGATCTTTCTCCACGTAAGTTCATCTGTTGTATCTACTTTTACAGAAACCCAGTCGGCCTCCATTAAATTTCTACGTACATTTTCGTGATGCAGAAGGGATGCATTGGTAATTATTGCAATGGGAATTTCAAACTTCTTGAGCATCCGGATTTCTTCTCCGAGATTTTTATCAAGGGTCGGTTCTCCGTTGGAAACAAACGTAAGATAATCAGGGTGATGCAACTCATCCAGCATGCTCAAATGTTCCTCTACGTTTTTAATTAGATTTTCGGGGGCATAAAAAGTTTCCTGATCAGTGCTCATGTGTTGAGGTTTCACCAATCTGGCAATAAATGCAACTATAAGAACACACTTTTCTGGAAACAATATTGTTAATTCCCAGACTTAATCCAAGCCTTCTTGACGTAACAGGACCAAAAGCAATCATAAACGTACCTCCGTTAATTCGTAAATCGCATTCGAAATATTATCAAATGCTTTAATAACCTCTTTATCTGGCTGATTATAAATAGTAGTGCCCCGGTCAGAAACATCACCAATTTCAAGAACTAGTGGGATTTGTCCGAGCAGCGGAGTATAAAACTCCCTTGCCAGTTTTTCGCCACCGCCTTTCCCAAAAATGAAATATTTTTCATCGGGATGGCTAACCGGCGTAAACCACGACATGTTTTCAACCACACCTAGAATGGGAACATTCAAATCAGGTTGGGTAAACATGGCCGCTGCTTTTCTTGCATCAGAAAGTGCAATTTCCTGTGGCGTAGTTACAATTATTGCTCCGGTTAGATTCAGTTTCTGAACGGTAGTAAGCTGAATATCGCCTGTTCCCGGAGGAAAATCAACAATCATATAATCTATTTCACCCCATTCAGTATCTCTGAATAACTGGGTTAGTCCATTCGATGCCATTGGTCCTCGCCAAATCAATGATTGGCCGGCCGGCATATAAAAGCCAATGGACAACAATTTCACACCAAACTTTTCAACAGGTAATATTTTCTCTTTTCCGTCGATTATAATTCCGGAAGGTTTTTGGTTTTGAACGCCAAACATCATTGGAATGGAAGGGCCATATAAATCGGCATCTACCAAAGCTGTCGATAATCCCTGGCGGGTTAACGAAACTGCAAGGTTGGCTGCCACGGTAGATTTACCTACGCCTCCTTTTCCCGATGCCACAACTATAATGTTTTTCACACCGGGCATTTCAATTTTTTCGAATAATGCTGAACTCATTGTTTTGATTTTTTTATTTGTCCCTACTTAAATAAAAATTATTGATTACCATAAAGCTACCTCTTGGAACATTTAGCATATTCGCAATTACATCGGATTTAACATCGTGTTTGAAATATTATATCTTTCTAACATTTCCTGCGCCTGTATAAGAAGGCAGTTTTCACAATCATGTTGCTTTTTTTTTGTTATACCGGCAGAATCCCCAAAAGTAAAAACATACCTCCCCCTAGCAGGATACCTGTGTAATAAATAAAGTAAATTAACCTACCTTTCTCTGGATACAGAGAATATGTATTAAATAAATACCTTAATTATTTCCGCCGGCAATTTCTAATCCTTTTTTTCCAGTTCCCCAAGTCTTCTTTCAATATCCTTTTGTATATTCTTCAGAGACTCTGCCTGCGATTTAAGCATTTTTACTTCTTCTTCCCTGCCCGGAATCCGATGATGTAACATACTAAAGTCTGGAAATGGCCAATTCCGGAGGTTTCTTCGTCCTAAACCGCGACTTCCTACTCCTCTGCCAAATCCAAAGCCTCTTCCTCTTCTTCCATATCCGCCAAAACCATTTTCAAAACGGGGATGTCATTTTCCGAACAAAATCCAAATCCTCTTCCAGTCATGGAACCTTGCCCCATTGGACCGGTACGATCTCCTGATGGCATAATTTTAAATTTTAAAATTCAACAATTCGATACTTACGGGCTCTTTGTCCGTTTCTGATTATCTTATGCAAAGATAACGATTAATAAGAACAAATGTTCAAATAAATTTGTGATTTGCATAGGTTGGCTTTTGCAAATTCTATAGCCCAAACTGCAATAAATAAGACCTGCAAGCAACCCAACAACCATATTGATTATTTTAACTTTTATGAAATCTTTTCCCGATTCGGCAAGCAGGGGTAACATTCCATGCCCGTCCTGTACTATGGAATTAGCAATAAGTATGCTAAAAGGCAACAGATTTTGCGAAAAAAGTGTAGCAAATAATAAATGCGGACCCGATTCAAGGATTAGGCCAACCAGAACAGCTATAAACAAAATCCAGTAAGAATTTTCTTTAACCAGATTGTTTAACTCCAGGTTTGATTGCACGAAATACAGTACAACAAAGGTACCCCATGTCCAAAGAAAAATTCGGACCAGGTGTTTTTTTATAATATGATTATACAGATGTTCTTTCAGAAAATGTTCCGGGGTTGTTACAAATACGAATAATAGGAATAGTCCTCCGGCGAGGAATATAATCTTCTTCCAGTTCCAGTTATTTGGGCCAATAATACCGGCAACCAAAAGAATAATAAAAATTGCCGAAAATAAGAGTAATACAGACCTTTCAAAAGAGATACTTTTTATCTGTGGAATAATGTCTTTTTTTACAAAGCACTTGCACTTTTCATGTTCATGTATAACAAATCCATGTGTTCCCGTTGGTTTATTATTCTTTGTAAATAAGTTTACTATAAAACCCGTTAAAATGGCTACCCCAAGTAAAATGAATTGAAGTAAAAATGCTTTCTCGGGAAACAGTGCAAACATTACAAATGCTTCATCTCCGGAAGTTGCAATCATAGCAGCTACCAATCCGGCTACTCCCATCATTCGATGGGTGTATAACGAAACAACAGTAAAAGCACCAAGGCAACCAGGAATAATTCCAAGAATTGCAGCAACAATAATTTGTAATATGGGTGACCGCTGTAATTTATTCGCCCAAAGATTCCTGCTTTGAACATTAATATAATCGATGACAACCATCATAAAAAGCACAAATGCGGTTATCATTAATGCTTGTTTTAATGTGGTAACAAAAACTTCAATCATGATTCCAAATCTAAATACTATTTATTTTAAATTGAACAAAAGTTTATTTAGATTTGTTTTTTAAAATTAAAAAAATGCTTTTGCATGTTGCAATAACTATTCATTATCCGAAGGAAATTGAGGATTTTTACAAAAAAGTATTACACTTTACTGTTCAAAGAAAGTTCTCGCTAAATAAAGAAACCTCACAAAAGATTTTTAACTCAGAAGAAGTTGTTGATGTATATTTAATGGAACATCAATCTGTCCAATTCGAAATTTTTATAAGCTGCAAAAAGGAACAGAAACTATTTTCCCATGTTTGTTTGGCATACAGACAAACAACTACTATTTATGAAAGGGCCAATAAAGCAGAATATAAAACTCTTATAAAAAAGAACGAAGAAAATGACACTTATTTTATTTGGGATAAAAGCGGTAATATGTTTGAAATAAAAGAAATACAAAATCAATGATTAACAAATACAAATCTTCGCCTGATAAATTACGAAGTCCTGACCTCGCAATACAAAAAGATTAAATATGGTAAAGAGACTTGTATTATTAAACTAAAATGTAATGAAAAAAAGAAGGTTGGGAAAACGAATATTTCTGCACAATGAGCCGGTTACAGAAGAAGAATACTGTATCTGTCCGAAGTGTGGTCATACTACTATTCATGATAAGGGAAGGCCGTGTCGTAGTTTCTTATGCCCGGTTTGCCACATTCCTTTAACCCGTGACCAAAATAGTTTTCATTCAAAAGAATTGAAAACAGACTCTGTAAAATCAAAGACATTAAAATACCAAAAAATAGATACTGAACTCTGCACCGGATGCGGAAGCTGTATAGATGTATGCCCGGTGGAGGCAATTTCTTTAGTTGACGGGAAAGCTTTTATAAAAAAAGATATATGTACCATTTGCCGAATATGTGAAAATGAGTGCCCAGTTAAGGCTATTAATTAAATTATTAAAAAATATGATATGAAAACTTACGATGTAATTATTATTGGAGGCGGTCCGGCAGCTATTGTCATAGGAATTACGGTTAAAAAATTCTTTAAAGAGAAAAGTGTTCTTATGATTAAAGAGGAAGCTGATGGACTTGTCCCATGTGGAATTCCCTATATTTTTAATTTACTGGGGAACGATGCAGGGAAAAATAAAATGGGACCAAAACCTTTTGTTGATTTAGGTGGTGAGGTTATTATTGATTCTGCCATAAAAGTAAATAAAACAGCTAAAAAGGTTTTAGTAAAATCGGGAGAGGAATTTCGCTACGACAAACTGGTTTTCGCTACAGGTTCTCAACCAGTCGTTCCCACTTTTATTCCCGGATATAACCTTGATAATGTATTCTATGTAAAGAAAAGTTTTCCATACATTCATGAACTAGCTTCAAAAATCAGCGGATTTAAAAATGTTGTTATTGTTGGAGGCGGTTTCATTGGAGCTGAGGTAGCAGAGCAAATGGCTGCTTCGGGAATGAATGTTACGCTTGTTGAAAGTGAACCACTTTGCTTTTCAAAAGCTTTTTCGCCGGAATTAAGCGCCATTGCAACTGATGCCTTGAAAGAAACAAAAGTTAATGTGATGACATCAACGAAAGTTCAAGAAATTATCGGCGAGAATGGTGCTGTTCAATACGTTGTTCTTTCCAACGGAAGAAAAATTGAAGCCGATGCCGTGATTCTTTCCATTGGCTACAAGGCCAATTCACAACTGGCTGAAGAATCTGGTCTCGAATTAAACCGGTTTGGCGATATTCATGTAGATAATTATGGCCGGACGACAGTAAAAGATATCAGCGCTGTTGGCGATTGTGCGCAAACTTTTGGTTTTCTAACAGGACGAAGTGATGTTATAAAACTGGCATCCACAGCTACAGCAGAAGCTCGTACTTTGGGGCATAATATTTTTGGCATCCGAATCAAAAAATGCACTTCAGGAACGTTGGGTGTATTTTCTACCGAAATTGACGGTATAGCTATGGCTGCTGCCGGTGCCAACGAAAAAAATGCCGATGAATCGGGGATTGAACTGATTTCAGCCAAATTTTCATCGCCTGACCGGCATCCGGGAGGACTGCCCGGAATGGCCAACTTAACGGTTAAACTTTATGCTTCACCTGTGGACGGAAGTATATTGGGAGGAGAAGCCTGGGGAGGAAAATCAGTAGGCGAGATTATTAATATTATCAGCTTGGCCATCCAAAAATCTACAACTGTTTTTGAACTAATATCTTTCCAGGTAGGAACTCATCCATTGTTAACTGCTTCACCTGTGAACAATCCCATAATCAGGGCAGCCGAAGATATTGTGTATAAAATGATGTGTTAATAGTATGAAAACAAAAATTATGTCAGTATCATGGAAGGTATTATTTTCAACCCGATAGGTGTTATTCATTCTAAATACAAGGAAACCAAAAATACACCAATTCAGCCTGCCTCTGCAACGGGAGTCAGAGGAAGTTTAGAAATTTTTTCTGAGTACACAGAGGGTTTAAAAGATATAGAAGGATTTTCACACCTGATTCTGATTTATCACTTCAATCGGTCAAAAGGATATAAACTGATAGTAAAACCTTTTCTTGATGAAAATGTACATGGAGTTTTTTCAACAAGGGCACCATTTCGGCCTAACCCTATCGGACTGTCAGTTGTAAAATTAGTAGCAAGAAATAAAAATATTCTTGAAATTGAAAATGTTGACATTCTGGATGGTACTCCCTTGCTTGATATTAAACCATTTGTGCCAGATTTTGATAAAGCGGAAGAAGTATCTATCGGGTGGGTAACCAAGTCGAAAAATAAAATATCAAATACGTTGAACGATGGTCGTTTCGAGTTGGAATTTTAAACAACTAATCAATAATGATTGAGCAATTAAAAATGAAGTTTGGAACGAAGTGTACAGCAATTAGTGTAAACACCGAACTGCCCGAAACATTCTATCCTACATCCGACCATATTAAATTATGCGAAGCTGTAAATCATTCCTTTCACGAGCCCGTAAAACTAGTTAACAAGAATCTTAGATGTCCGGGTGCAAGAAGAAGCTTAGGATTTGATAATGACGATTCATCTCTTGCCAATATTATTTCAAAAAACAATAAAATTCCGCTTCAGTTTATCAAAAACGCACTTTGTGAGATTCCTAAATTAAAAAATATTGATAATGTATATTTAGGAATTGATGAGAATATGGAAAAGGAAATACAGCCTGACTTATACATTATCTATGTTCAGCCCGGAATGGTTACAAAATTGATACACACTTTGGCAAAAATAGGGATAAAGCCATCTGTCCCGCCATTCTCACTCTTATCAGTTTGTGGTAATGTTTTTTCCCATTGCTATAAAAATAACACAGTAAGTTTGTCGTTTGGGTGCCCTGAATCACGAAAATGTGGTGGTATTGAAAAAAATGAAGTGGTACTGGGTTTTTCTTTTGAATATGCTCTGAATATACTCAATTCCGCTTGAACTTATTAGCAAGACAATAGTAAAAATCTATTATATTCTTAGAAATGAAGGCAAAAAATATATACGTATTTATCATATTTACTCTGTTTTTCTCATGTCATGCAAAAAGACAGGAAAGCAAGGTGAACAATAAACAGATAATAACAGTAAGTATTTTACCGCAAAAAACATTTATCGAAAAGATTGCAGGAAACGATTTTGAGATAAATGTGTTGTTGCCGCCGGGAGCCAGTCCGGCAACCTTCACACTTTTACCTTCTCAATTGGTAAACATAGCCCGGTCAGAAATTTGGTTTCGTGTTGGGCATGTTGGCTTTGAATATTCATGGAAAGAAAAGATTGAACAAGCCAACCGGCAAATGAAAGTAATTGACCTTTCAAAAGGATTGGACTTAATTTCTGCTACATCCATAACCTCAACCGAAACAAAAACAGAGAAGGGGATTAATCCCCACATCTGGATGTCCCCACCATTAGTAAAACAAATGGCGCGGCGCATTGCCGATGAACTTTCTGTTTTAAATACTGAAAAAAGTACCGTTTATAACGAAAACTACCTCAAATTTGCCTCTGAAATAGACCAATTGGATGATAAAATCAGAAGTGCTCTAGAAAATTATCATGGTCATGAGTTTATTATGTTTCATCCAAGTCTATCATACTTTGCACGCGAATATGGACTGAATGAATATTCACTTGAACCTGGGGGAAAAGAACCAACACCCCAGCGAATGGCAGAACTGGTTAAACTGGCAAAAAAAGAAGACATCAGGGTAATTTATATTCAAAGTGATTTGGACCGCGAACAAGCCCGTGTATTTGCTGAAGAAATAGACGGAGAAATTGTTGAAATGTGGCCATTAAACCCAGCATGGGAAGAAAACCTGATGGAAATTACCGGCATGCTTATTCAGAATTTTTAGTAAGTTAATATTCAATACAGAGAAGCATATCTTTTTACCATCCTTTACAAGAATAATTTTGGAAAAATTCCAAAGTTAAAAGGCAGAGCAAATTAAATTAAGTACGTAAGAAAATCTAATCCGATTGTCCCAAAGCGTTAAGCAGTATTTGCTTCAGTTTTTTAAAATTTGGCTCTTCCATGCTACGGTTTCCGGTAGGTTCGTTAATTCTTTCATGGGCTGTAATTAGGGCCGGAGCCTGGCTTAAAACAACAATCTCATTCCCCAGTAAAAGAGCTTCATCAACATCGTGGGTTACAAAAATAACAGTGCGCTTATCTGATTTCCATATTTGCGAAAACCACCGTATCATATTTTTCTTCAGCGTAATATCTAATCCGCTTAGAGGTTCATCCATAAGAATGACATCAGATGGGCAGGCAAAAGCCCTAGCTATGGAAACCCGTTGGCGCATCCCTCCGCTTAACTGTGAAGGATAATAATCGGCAAATCCTTCAAGTTCGACCAAACGGATAAGCTGTTCAGTCTGGTTTTTCCGCTCTACGGATGACAAATTTCTGCTTAATACAAATTCAATGTTGCCCCTTACAGTTTTCCATGGCAATAAACGAGGCTCCTGAAAAATGTACGAAAACAGCTTATCGTCGAAGCCTGTGAGCTTCCCGCTGTCGGGAGTTATTATTTTACCAATGATGTTCAGTAAGGTAGTCTTGCCACAACCCGAAGGACCAAGAATGCAGGTGATAATACCTTCTGAAAGTTCCATACTGAAATCGCTGTAAAGCGGATTTCCGTTATAACTTTTACTAATATTTTTGACTTGCATTCTCATAATTACATTTTCCAGGTTACAATTTTACGTTCACCCCACCGTATAATTTTCTCGAAACCATAACTTATGAGTACGGCAATTAAAGTCCAGGCAATTACGGCATCTACATTTAAAAAGGTCTGTGCCGACTGCATTCTTGTGCCAATCCCGTATTGAGGCTGGCTGAGTACTTCGCCAATAATTATAGCCCGCCATCCTATTCCCATAGCGCTGGATGCCCCACTAATTATAAACGGCATTATTGCGGGGATATATACTTCACTTATAATCCTACGTTTACCTACCCTGTAAAACCGGGCCATTTCTATCAGGCCATTATCGACGCTCCTGATACCGTCAACCACATTGGTACAAATAAAAGGGAACATGGTAAGCATGGCAATAAAAATGGGAACGATATCGGGATTAAACCATATCAGGGCCAAAAGGATAAGGGCAATTACAGGAGTAGAGCGAATAGAAACCAGCATTGGATTTATAAAAGCGTTGAACCCCGGACTGAGGCCGGCTAAAATACCTATTCCCATTCCTAAAATACCAGATACAATAAATCCAATTAGCCCGCGCAGTATAGTTGTGCCTGCAACCTTTATAAATGCACTGTCGCCAAACAATTTAACAACAGTTAAAAAGGTGTCTTCCGGTTGAGGTACAATAAAATCAGAATCAAAATAGATTGCCATAATTTTCCAAACGATTAGCATTACTGCTACCGATGTAAAACTTATGTATTGCTTTTTAGTAATAGAAATTTTCATCGGGTATTTTACCTCCAATAATATCAGGGTTCATATCATAAAAAACCTTCAGGTATGCATCAATTTGCGTTTGTATATTGTTTGCCCTTTTAAAATTAAGATTTGACCGGGGAATGGACTGCAAAGCAACTTCGTAATCGGGCAGGATACCGTATTTAACGATAAGGTTTGCAGCACTGTCGGGATGTTGATTTACCCACCGGACAGCATTTTTGTACGACGAAATTAATTGCTCCGTCAATTGCGGGCTATCTTTCAGGATACTCTCTTTCCCTAAAAAAGCAGTCATAGCAATAGGTGCATTTTGCTGTTTATTCCATTCAAGGTTCAAATCGAAAATGGGATATACTTTTTTATTTTTGTGCATTACAAGACTCACCAAAGGTTCAGGAATAACGCCCAGTTCTGCCTGTCCTGCAGCAATTGCATTTGCAAGGTCAATGTGGGTTGGGAAACTGTAATCGAGGGTAATATCCTTGTCAGGATTGATTCCATTTTTTTGCAGCAGATAACGAAAAACCACATCAGGCGTCATTCCTTTGGCCATAACATTTACCCTTCTATTTCTGATATCTTCCCAACGGGTAATGGTGGTATCTTCTCCAACCAGGTATAGCGTTCCCCAACCCGGAATGGCAATAAGCCGGTAATCCAGGCCCTTATTGTATAATATTGCTGCCATGGTTGTTGGAAGTATTGCGAAATCAGCAGTACCATCCAGCATCATCTTCCGAACCTGTATGGGCTCGTTGAGAATGTCTATTTGAATGTTTGTATTATCAGCATTATTTATGCTGTCGATAAGCCTAATCATCCCTATGGAAGAAGGCCCTTTAAGCGTAGCAATTTTATAAGAAAGCTTGTCCCCGTCATTTCTTACCGGATTCCGACACCCTACTAATAAAGAGAATACTATAAAAATGATTAGTTTACCTCTCATAATTTCAAAGCTTAATACAAAGCTACTTATTTTAGGCAATTTATATTTCTTTTTCCTATGCCTTTAAAAATCAACTTTTTTTTGAGCATTTGGCCACAAAATATGATGTGGAGCATACCTTTCCCGGTAAAAAATAATAACTTTGAAAAAAATCACAAAATAACCGTATTTATACTGCGATTCAGATATCATTCACAATCAAGGTTTTACGGGAATATAAATAATCTAATCCGGAGGTATTCTGATGGAAAAGAGAACAGGTACAATATTAATTCAAATTGAGAAACGCGAAAACGTTCAGTTACTGAACGATATTATCTCGAAACATTCACAAATTATTATTGGGCGGCAGGGTTTACCCCGCAGCAATGGACAAAGCATTATTTCTCTTGTTCTTGAAGGTACTACGGATGAGATTGGTTCCCTTTCAGGCCAGTTGGGACGTTTAAAAGGAATCCAGGTAAAATCGGTACTTTTAAAGAACAGTACCAATGAATAAATTATGCCTTTTAATTACTACCTTAATAACCGTTTTAACAATCAATTCTTACAGTCAGAATGATAAAAATCTAAAAACGGATAATGACTCCATTTCTCTTTCAGAAAGAAACATTCGTATTGGGGAAGTCGTTGTATCGAGCCTCAGAATGGACAGGAAAGTGAAGGAATTGCCTGCTTCATTGAGCGTTACCCGAGCTTATGATTATCAGCGACAATCTTCGCTTACGCTTTCCAATGTACTTAATGCCGAACCCGGAATTGCTATGGGAAGCGACGGGATTTGGGCTACCAATATCAATATCCGCGGCTTAGGCGAAAGCCGTTTGGTTACACTTATTGATGGAAACCGGGTGGAGACAGCCACCGATTTGACCGCTTCACTCAGTATGGTCGATGTAAATGATATCGAGCGTGTTGAGGTTATAAAAGGAGCGCAATCATCACTTTACGGAACCGGAGCAATGGGAGGCATCATAAATATTATTACAAAAGACGGGCATTTTGCCAATAAACCCTACCTGTCAGGGGATGTTGCTTCAAGTTTTGCTTCGACAAACAAACTGTTCTCAAACCATGCAGCCATCAATACAGGTGATGAAAAATGGTATTTCAGGCTTAGCGGTACATATAATAAAGCCGATGATATACAAACCCCGGAAGGTATTTTGCCCAACAGCCAGTTCACAACAAATAATATTGCGGCAAAGCTGGGAATAAAACCACATGCCAATCATTTATTCAAGATACGATACCAACGTAACTGGTCCACTGATGTAGGAATTCCCGGAGGCAATGCTTTTCCCGGTCCGGCAGAGGCAACTTATACTGACATTGGCAGGCAATTGTTTAATGCCAGTTATGAAATTAAAAACATAAGCGATAAATTCCCTTCGCTGAAAATAAACTACTTTAACCAGTATATCCTTCGCGATGTATCGATGATACCCAATACGGTGACAGAAACAACGCTGGCCAACGGGAATATCCAGCGTACAACGCCCGAATTGATTACGCCTTCAGGAAAACACCTTACAAACGGGGCCCAAATCCAAAGTACCTGGAACTTTTCTGAAAAGAACAATTTAATTGCAGGAATAGACATTTGGGGGCGAAAACTCACCACCAGCCGTGAAAAATATATTACAATTGAGGTATTAAATCCACAAGGCGATATACTCAAAACAAACCATTTAGAACGTGGTGAGACGCCAATTCCTGAGTCGGTATTTAATAGCGCCGGACTGTTTTTTCAAGACGAAATCCATTTGTTAAATAACCGGCTTAGGCTTATAACCGGCGGCCGGTTGGACCAAATATGGATTAAAAACGAAGAAGGCTACGATGTCGATTATCTTATTGTAAACGGCGAAAGAAACGATTTCCCTTCAACCCAGCGGGAGACTTTTGAAAAAGGCCACGAAAACAGTTTTTCATGGAGCGCCAATGCCGGTATCCTTTATCAAATTCATAAAAATGTTGATGCATCACTGAACCTGGCGCGTTCATTCAGGGCTCCATCACTTGAAGAGCGTTTTAAATATATCGATCTGGGCAACTATGTCAGGCTGGGAGATCCTTCATTGAAACCGGAAAGTGGTTATTCCGCCGACCTTGGTATCCGAATATGGAATCCCCGTTTTTGCTTACAATCAGGTGTATTTATTAACCGAATTACTAATATGATTGTAGAAACTCCGGGAGAATTTGTATATACTCTTACCTCAGAAACTGAACCCGATACAATCCCTGCACTTATAAATTCCAACGTACAAAAGGCTTTACTTTACGGATTCGATTTCAAGCTTGATTACAACTTTTATAATAATCTGGTATTATTCGTAACGGGAGCATATGTTCGTGGAAAAGATATTGATGTCAATGAAAATCTCCCATTGATTCCACCGTTGAACGGAAGTTTGGGAATACGTTATTCTTATTACAAATCAGGTGCAGTTGAACTTACCTTTGTTAGTGCAGCAAAACAAAATAAAGTTGCTGTAGAAGAAAAGAAAACTGATGGATATTACCGCCTGGATTTAGCTGTAAATACAAGTAAAATTGAATTAGGCATAACTCGTTTGCAACTATTTGCCGGAATCGATAATATTACAAATAATAGTTATACAAATCATCTCTCAACGAACAGAGGGGATATCAGTATTGAACCCGGTCGGAATATTTTTGTACGACTGAATTTTTCTTTCTAATTCTTAAATGGTTAATTTTTTCATATCTATTCCCCTTCAATGAGGATTTGGCAGAAGTTACAATTTGTTTTGCGTTATGATTCTTCCATTGGATAGATGAATTCCATGGGGCCAGAAACTCCCGAATAAAAATGGTTTCATTGGTTAATTATGAAAAACCTAATAAGCAAGAATGATGTAATAATGAAAGTTCGGGCTTAAATAACACTAAAGTTAGATTAATCAGAAGGTAGTGATTTCGTGTATATTGATTGAGTCTGATGTATTTAATTTCCAGTTATTGCCATAATAATTAATTATATTAATTTTAAAATCAATGTTTATTCTTTAAAACCAAAGAAATGAAAATCATAACCATTTACTTTTTGTCTTTTTTCGTATTCACAATTAATGTGACTGCTCAGTACAGTAGTAGCAGTCAGTTATCCCAAAGAATTAAGACACTGAGCGAACTCAATGAAATTGTCGATTCTGAGTCTTTGGCAACCACGTCGGGAGGCAAAGACATTTCCGTTATTACTTTAGGCACAGGGAATATCGATAACAAGCCCGGTATTGCTATTTTAGGTGGTATCAACGGAGTATCGTTAGCCTCAACAGAAATTGTAATGCAATTGGCAGAAAAACTAACCTCTTTAAATCCCAAATTGCTTGATGAGGTAACGTTTTACTTTATTCCTAATGTATCGCCCGACGCTACGGACCAGTATTTTGGATCCTTAAAATATGAAAGACAACGAAATGCAGTACCTTTTGACGATGACAGAGACGGGCTGACCGACGAAGATGGTTATGATGATCTAAACAATGACGGATTAATCACACTAATGAGGATCCTGGATACCGAAAAAGGGGAGTACATAATCCATCCTGAAAATTCTTCGGTAATGGTTAAAGCAGATTTGGCAAAAAACCAAAAAGGCGAGTATATAGTCATGCTTGAAGGAATAGATAATGACAAAGATGATAAAATTAACGAGGACATACCCGGAGGAACGATCTTCAATAAAAATTTTAGTTTCAACTATCCTTACTTTAGTGAAGGGGCAGGTTATAATGCATTATCTGAAATAGAATCCCGCGCTGTTGCAGAATTTTTATTTGAACACTGGAATATTTTTGCTGTACTTTGTATCGGGCCTGAAAATAATCTTTCAGAATATTCTGACTTAAAAGCAGAGCTGCCCGATAGGAATATAAAAACCGTTGTCGACGAAAATGACAAGCCGTATTTTGAGCGCGTTGTCGGACTTTACAAAAAGAATGTCCGCTTGCCCCGATTCTACAAAAGTGTCTCCGTCAGGAGGTGATTTGTTATCGTGGATCTATTTTCATTACAATCGTTACGGATTCAGTACCCCGGCATGGAATTTTGGTAAAAACAAAAATAACCTGGGAACAAAAGAATTTGATTACTTAAAATGGGCATCTGTAAAAGGATTAAATGACCAGACTATTCCCTGGAGTAAAATCGAACACCCAGATTTTCCGGGAAAGACAGTTGAGGTTGGAGGTATCAAACCATTTTTGATGTCAAATCCACCTTTTTCTTATATCGACACGATTACCAGCAACCATCTTGATTTTTTGGTAGCGCTGGCAGAAATGCATTCATCGTTAAAATTCAGTGATATAAAGATTACCAAACAAGCAGACAACCTATTTCTGGTTGAAGCTGAAATAACAAATACCGGCAAATTTCCAACCATGCCCGTTTTAGCGCAAAGAAGCAAGTGGGTTAAAAAAGTCAGGCTTGATATTATTCCATCTCAAAAGCAAACTATTGTAGGTGGTAAAAAAGTATTTCTTTATGATCGTATTGTTCCTGGTGAAACAATTAAAACTTCCTGGTTAATAAAAAATTCAGGAACCATTCAGTTAAAAATAGGATCGCCTCAAACAGGCTATACAACGAATGAAGTAAATCTCAATTAAATGCACGTTATGAAAATAAAAATAATTATAATCAGTCTTATTTTAGCTTCAAGCCTGTGTTTGAACGGACAGGAAGTTCCCTATTTCTTTAAATCAGCAGGTTCACCAGTAAATCCAAAAGTGGAGGTAATGTGGAACAGGTATTATACCTATGAAGGGATCAACGATATCTGCAATAAGATTACAGAAGCCTACCCTCAACTTGCCAGGTTATCTTCCATCGGAAAATCGTTTGAGGGCAGGGAAATCAAGGTACTTACAATTACTAATTTCAACAACAAATTGCCGGAAGACAAACCCGGATTTTATATCGACGGTAATATCCATTCAAACGAAATACAAGGATCTGAAATAGCTCTTTACACGGCTTGGTATCTAACCGAAATGTACCACGATAATAAATTCATCAAAGAACTTTTAGATGAAAAAGTTTTCTACATCATACCTACCGTTAATCCTGATGCAAGGAATAATTATATGCTTGAAGCTAACAACATGCATTCCCCCAGAGCCGGTATGATTCCCTTCGATGATGACAGGGACGGACTTACCGATGAAGATGGTTACGATGATCTGGATGGAGACGGAAACCTGGTTTATATGAGAAGAAAGAATCCTTACGGACAGTATATTACTGATCCCAACAATCCTTCAAGAATGGTACGTGTTGAAAATGGAAAATTTGGGGAATATGAGCTTTTGGGTTACGAAGGGCTTGACAATGACGGCGATGGTGCAGTAAATGAAGATGGTCTCGGCTCCTACGATCCGAACCGTGACTGGTCTTATAACTGGCAGCCTGATTACACACAAAGAGGAGCTTTGCCTTTTCCGTTTTATGCACCTGAGAATCTGGCTATACGTAACTTTGTTATTGCTCACCCGAATATAGCCGGAGCACAATCCTATCATAACAATGGCGGAATGATCCTTCGGGGACCGGCACAGGAAAAATACATGGAACGCTACGACAGAGGCGATGAGAATTTATTGAATACCGTTGGAGAAATGGGCGAAAAAATCATTCCAGGATATAATTATTTTGTACTTTGGAGAGACCTTTACCCGGTTTATGGAGGTGAAATTGACTGGTTTTACGGAGCTCGAGGGATATATGTATTTTCCAACGAACTATTTACAGAACAAATGTATTTTGGAATACCCGACGATGCGGGAATAGATCGTGACAAGGAAATGTATGAATTTGATCGCTACCTTCTATTTAACGACGCCTCAATACCCTGGAAAGAAATTGACCATCCCCAGTATGGCAAAATAGAAATTGGCGGATTTACAAAAAATTTCGGACGACCTGACCCGGGATTCCTGCTTCAGTCTGAAGCACACAGAAACATGGCGTTTACTTTGTTTCATGCATACCATACTCCTCTATTAAATATTGACGATATTAAAATCGAGGACATTGGAGGCGGCTTGCAGCAGGTCGATGTAACAATTGTTAATAAACGCCTTACACCAACACGCTCGGGGCAGAACAGACGGTACAATATCGATCCGCAAGATCAGGTTTCCATTGATGGAATCAATGCTATGGGTAAAATGATCGTTCAGGATATAGACCATGATATTACTGAAGTTCAGACCGGGGATCCTTCGGTGGTACATCTCGATAATATTCCGGGAATGTCAGTTGTTCGTATTCGTTGGATCACAGATAAAGGAGAAGATTTTCAGGTTAAACTCAAAAGCGTAAAAGGAGGGACAATAAGTAAAAGCAATCGGGATTAAATCCTTATTTCACTATCACATAATTTGAATACGACAACAAAAAGTGGTCGGGAAATGACCTCTTGTCCTGTTTGATCCCCCATATTCATATAATCAAGGAATCAATGCTTCGCATTCATATGTTATCCGGCAAAGGTCAACGAAAGTTGGCTTTTCTCAACCATTCTGTCCTTATTTTGTATAGTAGTAGTACAGTGATATTTCATTTCCTGAAAAGCTTAATTTTTCAACCTCAAGGTTCAGTAAATACCTGAAAAACAATTTCAAAACTTAGACCAATTTATTTAAGGCCAAACAGCTCTTTACTTACTCAAATTGCATATATTTAAAGGGAATATGTAAAATTTGGTCGATTCTCATACAGATCATCTTTATATGCAGCTACCGAAGTCATAACCAAAATATAAATAGAAAAAAATTAATAATAAGTCAAAAAATTGAAAGGAGAAGATATGAACCATCCAATGAACATCCCAATGCACCGATTTAAATACACAAAACTTACCAAAAGCCAGATTGGAGAAAAGCTTAAGGTTACTGAATCAGGTCCTGCATGCCGCTCTGAGTATACTGGTGAACTTTCAGGAAAATCCATCAAAATTATAACAGATGATGGCCCTGTTTTCAACTACTCCTTCAGAGATAAAAACAACCTTTCGGTTGAGGTTGGTGGTAATTCATTTGCAAGTGCTTATGGCGCCCTTACCCTTAAAAACATGATTTTCTTTTCCCATATGATTCCATCGGAACAAAGAGGATATAATGTATTTATTGATCAGGAAACCAACCTTGTGACCATTATTGAAGTATGGCTTTCCAGTGGCAGAAAAGAAGTGACGATGGGAGGTAATGAGATAACTATTGACGACCGGGAAGTACAGCGTCACATGTATTATGGATATGTCGAAAAAGTAGGGCAAACTATACCTGAAGATCGTCATCACTTAACAAACAGGATCGAAGGGAAGGGCATGTACTGGAAACAGGATACAGGCATAGAAACCATTGAACTTTATGCCTCAGTGGTATCCACAAACTTTGTGGAACTTACCCGCCATATGGATCAATTGGGATATTGCAGCCCATCAGATTATGTATTGGTAAATGACAATACTTTCATCTACAACAGAACTGAATGTGAGTTCTCAGGCATATTTACAGCTTATGTTGTTGACCTTTTCTCTGAGATACAGGTTGGTGTCAGGCTTGGATTTAATGAAAATGATGAACTGGAATATTATATGTTTAAGGGTGAAGGTAAAATTGTTGGAGAACTAACACCTATGGGGCCATTTGAGAAACAGGGCAATGAGCCAATGGTTGCACAAACTCCCGGTGCTGCAGCGAGACCTCAGGTTAAGGGACAGAGAATGGCTTATCGTCCGGCTAGAGATTTTCCTCATATGACTGATGAAGAAGTTCACGAAGCAGCACTTAAAAGCACCCGAAATTTTAATCATTCTGATATGGATGGAAATAATATGCCATTTAGCGACATATTGGTAGGAAAAGAATTTACGTTGCGCTACGATGGCAGAGGACCTGTTATCCATTATAAGGTTGAAGAAAAATTCAAACTCAAATACAAAGAAAATAAAGAAAACAAATGGCAAGAAGTTGAATACAGAGCCTATGAAGCAGATGAAGACCTTGCTTGGTTCAGTCATATTCTTGTTGACAGTAACCCAAGGACTAGTTTGCAGATAGCCCTTGATTTAACCAACGGACTAACAACCTGCATCCATTCTCAAATGGGAACAGAATATTATGGTAATGAAGCATCTTTTTATGCAATATTTGGCGTAGCAGATTTAGATGGGATTAATCCCCCAAAATACCTTCGGCATGAATTCTCTTATGATCTTGTAGGTCATGCGTGGTCATGGACATACTCTGACAATATAACTTCCATGCATATTTTTGCCGGGCCCAACGCCCATTCATGGACAATATATACAGCCGACCAATCATTGGGTTTACAATGGTCTGGCCCAAGCCTTCTTGTAAAGATTCGTGATGGGGTGCATATATTGGCGGAATGTGAAGAGGCGTGTAATGGTCATGAGATGATTGTGATGATTAATGAAAAAATTAGGCATGATTGCGGTTTTGGTTTTCATGGAAATGAAGAGGGCGTAGAATTAAGTCTGACGGGTGCAATTGGACGTCATATAGGGTATTATGACATAAAAAAATATTTTGGCCCAAATGCTAGAAAAATAGAAGTATAATTATGGATACACAAAAAAATCAATCGGGTTTAAACAATGAAAAAAACACAGGACGACGTTCCTTTCTTCGGAAAATGGGGGCATTCATGACAACGGGTGTAGTAGTATCAACAGTGCCGGCAGTTGCAAAATCTGATAAAATTAGTGATAGTGAGATAGGAGTTAGGGAAAAAGAATTATCCGAAAGAATTGCAATACTGGAAGCAGAAAAAAGTATTATTAGTCTTTATCGGACCTATGAATCAATGCTTAATGATGGCTTATATGATGAAATACCAGATATGTTTGTTACCGATGGTGAAGTGGTTTATAATGGAGGAATATTTAGAGGAAGAGATGCGGGAATAGCCCGTTTGTATTGCAAGCAGTTCAGAAATGGTCTTACAGGAAAAAAGATAGATGTAACTCTTGATGGTAAAGAAGAACACTCTGTTAATATCTCTGAGAATTTTTTATTGGCAAAAGCCAGTTTCCCGTTTGCGATACAGGCAGGAAGCCCTATGGTTTCCGACAGTGTGCTTGTAAGCATGGCGCGTTTGCATGGCGGGGGTATAAATAAATGGTATGAAAATGGTATTTGTGGATTAACCCTGACAAGAAAAAGCATTCAGGACTTGTGGATGATAAAAAGGCTTGAATATCACACGGAATCAAAATCTGCTTCGGTACCTGCCTTTACAAAAATTTTCCCGGCCGATCCAACAGGACCTGATACCCTAAATACAATAATATAACTTTTCATTTTTATTTGGTCTGCTGGGTTTAAAGAAGCAATCTTGCCTTTTTGTAATTAATTGTATTTGAAAATATTAAAAAGTCAGCTGCGTTGTTGTGCAGAGAGGTAAAGCACAAATTTTAATTCTGGTTACAAATCTTACTTCTCTGAGACTGATATCAATCGGGGAAGTTGCTTTTATAATTTCGATTCCAATCAAGACACAAAATCAAAATGACCACGGTAATGGGGATATTAAAAGACTCAAAGTCAGTATTAATCACCTTCAATTTTACTACTGCAGAAAGTACTGAAATGGCAGGTGTAATTATTCGGAACTAAGTTTAAAAATTACATCAAAACCACTGTCATTAGAAGAATTATTAAGTTGCAAAAAAAGAAATTTAAAAAGTTCATATTCCAGCTTAACTTCATACTTGGCCATATCTTTTTCATTGGTTTCGCCAAAACGCTGTTCATAACTCACGAAAAGATCATTGGTAATATACTTCCCTACCACAACTGTTGCATTTTGAAAATCACCCCCGCCTTTTATTTCAATATAATCTACATTTAGTTTTTCTCCCAAAAAATTAGTCAACTGCGAAGACAAAATTGCGGCTGCGGCTGTTCCTGCAATATTCCCCGCACCAGCTACGTTTTGTTGCTGATCGATATTCAGTTCATTCATACTTTTCCCAAATAAAATATATGAAAGGGCATCTCCTTCGCTAATGTTACTTCCATCCAGACTAAAATTCACACTGGGCTCTTTAGCGGTCCCTGAAACCTGAACAGTTAGTTTTTGTTCTGCCCTGTCGATATTTCGGAAAGTGTAAGAAGCAGTAATATCAATTCGCGGCATCAGTTCTTCTCCTCCCTGAAAACTAATCGTACCATCATCAATAATAAATGTTTTGCCGAGTACATCGTATTGGCCGCGCACCACATCAACCGAACCAAATAATTCAAAAAAATCTTTGTTTTTTCGTAGCTCCAGATCTCCGGCAATTTCAATATACATGTCCTGATTCTTTACCCATGTATTTTTGGGAATCTCCAGGTTTAATGTTCCCGTAAAATTGTCGAGATATGTAAAATTAAAACTATCAGATTGAACGGTATCCGGCTGAATGGCAAGCGAATCTTCATAAAGCTGCTGATTTTTCAATTCGCGAATTAAAATCGGGTCCGGAATTTCCGGGGCATTATTTCTACCCAACATATTAGAAATGGCCGGCAGGTAGAGTTCGGATTCAGGGACATTTAAATCGCCACTAAAAACCACATCGCCTTTTTTGCCCTGTAAATTTGCATTGCCCGATAATTGCATATTAAATTGGCGGTGATCTACCGGATTAAAATTGTGAAATTCAACATTTATCTCCGATTGACTGATATCTCCTTTGTAAAAAGTGGTATTAAAATCAATAGTCCCGCTGGCTCTCATATTTCCATCGTCGCTTTTTATATAAAAAGAATCGAGTTTAACAGCATCTGAAAGAAATTCGACATTAAGTGCAATATTTTTGTAATCTATTCCATATTCAGGAACTTCCAGCGAAGCATCTACCAAATGAAAATTACCTTCCGGATCAGGAGCCTCCAGTGTTCCTTTTACACCTGCATTTCCCTCGATAGTACCTTTTATATCTTTTGCAATTTGAATATTTTGCAAAACAGCTAGTGGAAATTGTTCAACAGTAAGGGAAGCATTTAAGGAATCTTTGGTATTAACACTAAATTTCATACTGTCAAGTTCAGCCAAAACAGGGAATTCACCATTCAGTTTAAATCTTCCCTGTTCCAAAGGAACAATGGTAATATCAGCATTCAATTTATCATCGTTCAACCCAAAATCACCGCCAAAATCGGTGAATTCATATTTATTCAACACTGCCTTATCAACAGTAAAATTACCTGTTAGCTGGGGCGATTCAGCAGTACCTTCAATTTTTGCATTTACATCCAGAATTCCGGAAGCTTCAAAATCAGTCCCGAGCATCTCCAGCAGTTGCTGAACATTTATATTTGCAACCTCAAACTTAAAATCCTGGTTCCCAACGCGTGAAACCAAGCCATCTGCCATAATAAATTGTGCAGAATCAGAATCGTCGGAAATAAGCTTAAAATTTGAAATCCTGTATTGCGAAGAATCCAGTTCAAAAACAGCAGGAGGGTTTTGAAGATCAAAATGTTGATTTTTAAAATCTACGGCCCAGTTTTCTACTGTTATTTTTTGCATCGTGCCAAGACGAATTCCTGCCGCCAGGTTTGTATTTATATCTTCACCGGAAAGGCTTCCATCAACATAAAGAGAATCCATAAAATAATCAGCAACAAAATTTACTGAATCGAGAAGCAATTTCCCTGTCCTGAATTCATTCGCCAAAATCTGAGCATGAATTGTAGTATCCTGTTGAGTAAGCTCTCCCTGCGCTGTAGCTACTAATTTTTCAATTGTAAAATTATTGTACTGAACATTTTTCAAATCCAGATTTGCTTCTACTGCCAATGAATTTTTTTTGCCTTTCAAACGGGCGTCGATTTTTCCTTCTGCAAATATTTCCTCTGCCGGAATGTAACGCGCAAACTCTTCAAGATTGGAAAATTTTGCTTTCACTGCCAAATCTGAGTTTCCGGTCAAATTATAATTCCCCGAAACATTTAACGTAACCGTTTGTGTTTCTGCCAAGAGCGAATCGATTTGAATATTTTTGCGTTGATAGTGAACCTGCCCCACCAGTGTATCGAGAACCATTTCCTGAAACCTGGATTTCGACAATTTTAAATCTGCCGTTGCCTGAATTTTCTCCCGATCAAAATTTTTCCCTTCAATTCGCGCCATCAAATTTATATCCGACTGCAAACTGTCGTTTCCAGTGATTTTAGCTAAATTGAATTTTTCGGTTATCAGTTTTAACCGATATGATGGAGTTCCCTGCAAATCATTTATTTCGGGAGTAATATTTACGGTTCCAAAATCCCCTTCTCCTTCTACAATTCCATCCAGATTTCCATTTTTGAGATTTAGGGACGTAGTTAATTTACCCACTGGTTTTTCTTTAAAAATACAATCATTAAAATCTCCTTCCAGCGAAATGGTTGCTGTTTTTGGGTCGGTTCCTTCACCATCAATCTGAAGTTGACCGTTTACCAGGTAGTCTAATTGCGAATCACCCAGCCAGTGCGCAAGGTCAATATTTTGGAGTGTTCCGTCAACATTATATTGCAAACGAATACCGGAAGTGTTATTTAAGAACCGTGCAAAATTCTCTGACTTTGCCGAAAGATTGATATTTTGGTCACCATCGACCAGGGTAACATTGGCATTTAAACTTCCATTCTTCACCTCGGTTGTAATGTCTAATTTTGGCGAAGATGGAATTTTAAACCCGGGAAGAAAAAATTCAAATTCATTTAAATGTAAAGGCTCGCTTTCAAGGTCTGCTGTGGCATTTAACAATGTATCTTCAACATAATCAGCTTTCCCTTCCACCCTGTTTTGAGCCGTTTTTAAAACTAAATTCTGTAAACTAATTTCACGGGTATTTCGGTCAGCATTAAATGAAAGCTTTTCCAAAACAAATGATGGTTTTATGGTTAAAAATGAAAGATTATTCATATTCAGCCTTTGTTCATCTGAAGAATAACTGAATTCCAATTCCGTATTCAAATGATTAATTCTTCGGGGAATTAAAGTATCCAAAGAACTAATTTTTACATCTCCTTCTTCAATTTCGAAGTTTGAAATATGTAAACTAAAATTCCCGGAAGACTTATTTGATTTCTTTTTATTCCCGGTCTGTTCGACAATATTCTGCACATTCCATGTGGAATCTCCATTTTGTTTCAAATAAAAATACGGATTTGAAATACGGACATTATGAATAAACAATTCGCCGTTTAAAAGCGGACGCAGTTCATAGCCGGCATCAAATTGCTGAATAAAAGCCAGGGTATCATTATTGTTTGTCCACAAAACATTTTTCAAAGATAGGCTGGAAAAAAAATTCCCGTCGATTTCTCCAATTGAAATTTCAGCGGTTAAAATTTGAGAAGCCTTTTTTTCAGCCATTGAAACAATTTTCTTTTTTACCGGGCGGGTTTGTATCAACAATCCGGCAATAACAACCAGAACGATGATTCCTGCAATCAACCATCCCAAAAAAAGAAGACCATATCTAAAAAATTTTCTCATTCGTTTAAAAAGCTTGTCCGACACTTATAAAAAACTGAGGGTTTCTTTTCTTATTCCACAGCGGAATACCCACATCAAAACGTACCGGCCCGATTGGTGTTTCAATTCTAATTCCACCACCGCCTGCATATCCTAAATTATTCAATTTATACTGATACGAACCGGTCCAGACATTTCCACCTTCAAAAAAAGCAACGCCGCTAACCCGCCAGAACAATGGGTAACGCAATTCAATATTTGTTTCAATAATACTTTTACCACCCAGCGGCGAACCACTCTCTCGTTTAGGCCCCAGTTCCGAACGATTCCATCCGCGAATAGAATTGCTACCCCCGGAATAGAAACGATCCTCTACCGGAATAAATCCACTTTTGTCAGAAGAATTTATACCACCTCCCATAATTCGTAATGCAAGTATCCAGTCGCCTATTTTCTGATAAGTTCTCACATCGCCCCACAAACGGGTGTAATTAAAATTACTTCCAAAAACATACCCGTTAAGTTTAAAACCAAACGACATGTTTACTCCGCGTTCAGGAGAAAACTTTGGCCTTGCTGTAGAAAATACGGTACTCAACAATAACCCCGACTTGTTGTAAGGAAACTTACTACTTTCTCTGTCATTAAATTCCGGGTCACCCTCCTCAATTGTTTGTTCCACATTTTCGAGATAATAGGTAAGAGTAGAAGTCAACCTGGCGTTAAAATTATAAGTAAGCGGAACATTAATACCGTAAGTTCTTGTATTGTAGCCTGGTTCCGAATTGCTCGAAAGAAAAGGGTTTAACGAAATGGAACCATTTTTATTAAAAATTTGCGACTGGGTCCATTTTAAACTCACATAGTAAGGTTGGAGAGCCGAGTGTTTGGCATAAATATTTATCCGCCGTGCTGTTCCTAAAAATCCGAGGTAGGTAAAATCGACAAAAGCCCTGAATTTATCTTCGGTTCCGTACCCTGCACCAAACCGGGTGTTTATTCGCGGTGCCTCTTCCACGTATAAATTTACCGGAATGGGAATTCTCAATGTATTTTCATCTTTTTGCGGTAAAACAGAAACTACACGAAACAGTTGCAAATTATATAATGACTGACGGGTTTCAGATAACAATGATTTGTTATAGATTTCCCCCTCATCATAATCAAATTGTTTTCGAATAAATGATTCAGAGACATGTTTATTTCCTGTAATTGCGGTTTCTCCAAAATTACATACCGGGCCCGGTGTGATTTTATAAGTAATTGATGTTATGTTTTCACCGGGCTTTAAATTGAGATCGTAACTGACATTTGCATAAGCGTGTCCCAAATCTCTGAAAGCATTTTCAATGTATGTTACATCTTTCTGAATTGCTTCATCGCGAAACCGTTTTTTCTTCACTAATTCAAGCTTTTTTATCGTTTTATCTTCCAAAGAATCAACATTAATGTGCTGCCCGTTTTCAATCATTTTTAACCGAACAGAATCAACCAGTACCGGTTCTCCTTCCTCAATGATAAATTTTAGCTTTACAACCTGTCTTTTATCATTGATGTCAGAAGGTTCAGCAGAAACTTTTACATCAATAAAACCTTCCCGCTGATAAATCTTTTTGAGTCTTTCTACATCAATATCAATCAATTCCTTACTGTAGAGAGACGACTCATCTTTTGTAATTAATTTTTGAAAACCGCTAACCTCTTTCAATGCCATTCGCTCCAGTAAAAAGCTCTTTTCCAACGACTTGTTGCCTCTGAAACTTATTTTTCTTATTTCATAATTTTCCTGTGTGTACAATGTTTTTATTGTACATAGAAATAAAATGCTTCCTATTAAAACTACCCGGCGAAACATATTGCAATAGATTTCAAAACCCTTTCGAATTGTAAACTATAAAAGATAATTTGTTTTATAACTTTGATAATAAAATTTATGTTTTCAAAACAATGATTCTTATTCAAATTTCGACATTTTAATTTGGTTATTCAATGTAAAATTTTGAATCTTCCCTCAATCACATTGCTATCAAATTTTGTTTTGTTCTAATTATTTCGTAGTGCATGTATCAATTCCTGCTTATTCATTTTACTTCGACCTGAGATACCAACTTTTGCAGCCTGTTTGTAAAGTTCTTCTTTCGTCCACTTTTCATATTTTTTGCTTTTTCCGCCACGCCTACCAGAATCTGGAGTATTAGCAATTCTTGCTGCCTTTTGTTTACTGTAGCCTTTATCTCTCAAAGTTTCATATTGTTCTTCATTTTTAACTTGGGGAATACTATTTTTCTTTGGCATAATTCTATTTTTAAATTCAACATAATGCATACTGAAAAAATACTGCCAGAAAATAAATAACTGACTATTGGTCTGAAATTCCTTTAATAATGGGATATACGCAACATTCCAGTGTGTAGAATATGAGCAACTTATTTTGTATTTTGTAGATAAAATTCCCCAGACAGGTTGTCCTTTTAAAAAAGGTCAAATTCATTTTTCGGGAAGTTGTATTTAAAAAAAATCATTCTCTGTTACTACTAGAATTATCACTCCTAACCAAAATAGCAGAATTTTTTATAAGAAACTCATCAACCAATTCAAACCCAAAGTTTAGAATAGATAGTTCAAATGCCAGTATTATCATGCTTGGCACAATTCTTTCAATATTTTATTTAACAAAGTTTAATCAAATGAAGAATCAGCAACTTATACGTTTTGCATTAATCTTATTCATATTCACTGTACTACTTACGGGAGTAATAATTGCTAAAAGCATTTTAATTCCGTTGGCAATAAGTATTTTCTTCTCTTATTTACTATATCCGGTTGTTTGGAAATTTGAAAAGTTAGGCATTCACCGGGTAATTTCAATATTATTTGTGATTTTAATTGCCATATTAATCCTGGGTAGCGGTGCTTTGTTTTTATCTGCAAAACTTTCAAATATAACCATTGATTTTGCTGAATTAAAGTCTGATTTTGAAGCTAAAGCCGATTCTTTAAAACTTATAATGGAAAGTAGACTTGGCATGAATGCGGGTGCCATGGATCAATATGTACAAAGTTTCTCAAACAGCTTTTTTAGCTCCTGGGAAACACAACTTGGAAATTTATTTGCAACAACAACAACCACTATTTTCCAAATAGCCATTTTACCTGTATTTACATTTTTTCTTCTTTTTTACAGGACCAAATCAGCTTATTTTATTTTTCGTATTGTTGGAAAAGAAAAAAAGGCAAAAACTCTTCATATTTTACGTGAAATATCGACCGTAACAACCCGCTATTTAGGCGGCTTATTTATTGTCGTTGCTATTCTTGCTTTTTTAAATTCGTTAGGCCTTTATGTTATTGGAGTAAAACACGCGCTTGTTTTTGGTGTCCTTGCCGCACTTCTGAATTTAATTCCCTATGCCGGAACCTTTTTGGGATTTTTAATTCCCTTTTCGTACGTTCTTTTTACTGTACCCGATCCTTTTTCAACCTTATTAAAAATTATTGTTCTTTTCATTGTAATTCAATTTACCGAAAATAACCTGCTTACTCCGAATATAGTGGGTAATAGTATCAAAATAAATCCACTGGCTATTATAATCAGTCTTTTGGTTGCCAACCTGATATGGGGAATTGCGGGCATGTTGATCGTGGTGCCTACACTAGCTATCATTAAGGTTATAATGCGCAATATTGACGATTTAAAACCTTATGCATTTCTAATCAGTGACAGAGGGATTGAGAAATACCGTGTCAGTTTCAAAAAAATGTGGAAAAAGAAAAAACAAGGATGAAAAGATTTAATACAAGAATAATTCGTGAGAGTCTTTTAATACTGAAAAAGGCTATTTCAAATTTTGGCTCAAATAACCCGGTTGGAATGGCCGGCACAACAGCCTATTTTGCCATTTTTTCCATTGCTCCCATAATTATTATCATTATTTCGGTTTTCGGGATTTTTGCCGGTGATGTTATTATTCGCCAAAAATTGTTTGACGAGGTAAACGTATTGATTGGCAACGAAAGCAGCCAGCTTTTACAAGATGCTATCGAAAATTATCAAATTACTGAAAAAAGCGGCATCGGCGCCATTATTGGTGGGGCTATATTTCTAATTTCAGCAACAACTTTGTTTAGTATTATGCAAAACTATATTAATTACATTTGGCGGGTAAAGGTAAAATCGAAACTGAAGCAGAATGTTCTCAAACTAGCCAAGGATCGTATTTTTTCATTTGGTATGATTCTAAGTCTGGGATTTGTGCTGCTTGCTTCTCTTATTGTCGATGCCTCGATCGCATTTCTGCGCGATATTTTAAGCCAGTATTTTAATCCCGACTTTGTAGTTTTTGCCCAGGTTATTAATGCTGCTGTCTCGTTGATAATAATCACCTCGGTTTTTGCAGTTATTTACCGTTTTTTACCCGATGTGAATGTAAAGTGGCGCCCCAGTTGGTTTGGTGCAATTTTCACAGCCATATTATTTTTTATCGGGAAATACATTATCGGGTTTATTATCGGGAATAGTAAACTGGGGGCGGTTTACGGTGCAGCAGGTTCTTTTGTGGTAATTCTAATCTGGATTTATTTTGTATCACTAATATTTTATTTTGGCGTGGAAATAACCCATCAGTATTCAAAATTTTACAATCATAAAAACAAACCCCTGAATTTTGCCATTCCTTTTGAGATAACTCCTGTTAAATAAGTACATAAAAAAACGGACTGTCTTTCGAAAGTCCGTGTAATTTTTTACTTTTTCATTTGAAGGTCATCTCCCTCTGATAATAGAGATCAGGATTGAGATCACAGCAAAAATCAATAAAATGTGTATTAACTTTCCGGCTGAAAAAACAAAAAACCCAAAAATCCAACCAATTACCAGAATTACGGCAATAAGGTAAAGCAGCGATCTCATTTCTACAAATCATTTATTTCGTTCACCAATTCTTCCCGTACTTTTCCTGTTTTTTTCTGTAACCTTCCAAGCAACTCATTCTCTTTTCCTTCAACATAAGTGAGATCATCATCGGTTAAATCAGCATATTTCTGCTTCAATTTACCTTTTACAACATTCCAGTTTCCTTTTACTTCTAATTTATCCATGTCATTAATTTTAATTATTAAACACCATTTATTGTTATACAACTTATTTCCCTTTTTTAATCAAAAGAATTAAAATTCCGATTACGGATATAACTCCACTAATGATCACCGGAGTCCAGTTTGCACTGCTCACCGCTACATCAATTCCCAAAAAACTAAATAATTCCGAATTGTTTGCAGCCTGTATTCCAAACAATACAACTCCAATAATTCCAATTAGCGTTAAAATAATCCCAAATGCTCTCATAATCATAATTTTAAAATTTTCACTAACTGTATTGGAAAAATTGTGCCACCAAATTTCAAATCGGCTAAAAATCAGTAATAATGGAACTTATAGGAAAAATCTGAATTTTCGAAATTATAGAACTGGATGTGATTTTCTACAATTTGCGGTTTTGTTTCCACGTTTTAAAAACACAGAGAAAAATTCCACAACATGTAGAAAAAAATTCACATATTAAATTTTATGTGACTAAATAAAGAAAGCCAAGTGATTGCATATCAAACTTTTAATCCTCAGCCAAAATATTGGAATATTTTTTTCAATATAAATTCTAAACGTTAATAAACCTGTTATTTGTAAACCATAATGAACCAGTAAAAACAGTGAACTTATAAAAATAAATTTATTAACATAAAAAATTTGAATCATGAATAAAGGAACAAGAAATGCATTATTAGGATTTATTGCAGGTGCAGCTGCCGGTACCGTTACTGGAATTTTAGTAGCTCCTGACAGGGGTGACAAAACCAGGAAAAAGATCAATAAAAAAGTCAAAAATACCTCGAAGAAAGTAACTGAGACTTTAGGAGAGAAAGTTGATTACCTGAAAGATAAACTCAACGAAGTAATTGATGAAATGCGCAATGAAAAAGAAGAAGTAGAAGAAAATGTAAAAGAAAAAGCAGCTGCGGCCAAGTAAATAAGGCAAAATAATGGGCAAAAAACTAACAAAAAATATAGCAGAGCTTAACGATTCTGTTAAACAATACGTTCAGGTAAAGTTCGACATATTTAAGCTCCTGCTATTAAAAAAATCATCAAATCTTGTAAGTTACTTACTGGGTTACCTTGTTATTATCCTGTTTTCGGTGATAATAATTATGTTTCTGGGTGCAGCTTTTGCGATTTGGTATGGCCAAAAATTCAACAATTACTTTGAAGGAGTTCTAATTGCCACTGGTTTTTTAGTCCTGATCGCAGTTCTTTTCATCGTTTTCAGAAAAAAAGTATTAACCAATGCACTCCTCAATAATTTCTCGGAAGTTTTATTCGAAGAAGACGATGAATCACAGTAGCATGAAAAAAATAAAAAATATGAGGGAACTGGAATTTATGCAGGAAAAACTTAAATTTCATGAAAAACTTGCAGAGAAAGAATTAGTAAGTTCATCAGCAAATGTACTTGACAATTTAACCGACAAAGTTAAAGACCTGGCTTTTGACATGGGAACCAATTTAACCATGCAAATTATTTCTTCTATTCGAAAAAAAAGAAAATCAGCAGGTGGAGATTCGACCAACGAATAACCCCTTGATTACACAAACATTTTTATTCTTTGGCAACAAAGTATTAGCAGAAGTAACCACACACCTAGCCCAAATTAAACGGTTAGTTGTTTTACAAGGGAATTTTTTTTTTGTATATTCTACATTTTAATAAAAGAATGTTTAATGCCATTAGAATACCGTAAATTCGACAAAAAGCTCCTGAATGTTTCAGAGACCATTGAGAAATTATTATCGGACAAAAAAAATAATATATCAGAATTAGAGCAAATTGAAAGTTGGCTCAGCACACAGCTTGGAAGAATACGGCTACAAAAATTAAATGAAAGCAACATTTTAAGTGACGGGAGCTCGAACAAAAAACTGTGGCAGGATGGTATGATGATCGTGAATACAAGCATGGAAATTCTATACTATTCCGGTTTTAAAAACTACTTCTCAAGCAGTACTTTCAGTCATTCTCACAAATCTAAACTTACTGATTTTATTGATGATAATCACAGAAATAAATTTAAAGAGACGTTTTCAAAATCGATAATTCATTTAAAAAATTCGTCGATTGAAGTAGATTTAAAAACTGGTGTAGGAAACCTTAACCGATGTAACCTGGAAATTGATATTGAATCGAGCAATACAAATAACGACAGATATATCGTATATTTTCATTTCCTTGAAAGTAATGACATACAATCCTTTGACTATCAGTCAATAGTTTTTGACAACCTACCTGACATGGATGTTTTCTTATTTGATAAAGAGTACAGGTACATTTTAAGTGGCGGAAGAGAAAAAGAAAAATTTGGCCAAAAAAATTCAGATTACATCGGAAAAAAAATGTTTGAAGTATTCGACAAACAAACACAGCGTAGAGTTTTCCCATTTTATAATAAAGCTTTAAATGGAGAGTACACTGAAGGAGAAGTAAGGTATAAGAATAACGTATATTATGTTGTGGCGGCCCCTGTAAAAGATTATTATAAAAAAACGGTTGCCGGAATACTTATTTTGCAAAATGTAACTAATAATAAATTACTTGAAGAAAACCTGATAAAAAGTAAAGAACAGGCGCAAAAAGCTGACAGAGCAAAATCGATTTTTATTGCCAATATGAGTCATGAGATCAGGACACCTCTGAATTCTATTATGGGCTTTACCGAACAACTCGAAAAAACAAAATTGGATGGGCAACAACAAAAACTCATTAGCCTTATAAAAAATGCTTCAGACCATTTGCTCTACCTGGTAACGGAAATTGTTTTCCTTTTTAAACTGGGTATGAATAAGGTTTATACTGAAAATGTTCCTTTTTCAATAAGCGATACTCTAAAAGAACTTGAGGAAACCGTCGTTCAGCAAACCGAAAAGAAAAACCTAAAATTTAAAATTATTAAAGGCGATGACATTCCACCAGCCTTAAATGGTGATCCATTCAGACTAAAACAAATTTTAATGAACTTGCTGGTAAATGCCATTAAATATACCGACAAAGGTAAAATTACATTGAGTTGTGAGGTACAGAAAGAAACCGAAAATAATGTTGAAATTTTATTTAAAGTATCGGATACCGGGGTTGGAATTAGTAAAAATGATTTACCCTACATTTTTAATGTGTTTGAACAGGGAAACAAACGAACAGAAAAAATTCGCGGCGGTGCCGGTCTGGGGTTAGGAATATGTCACCGATTGGCCCATTTATTAGATGGAAATATTTGGGTTGAAAGTAAACTAAATAAAGGAAGTACCTTTTTTGTTATGCTCCCGTTCAAAAAATCGTCAGTTAGAAAACTAAAAACCAGGGAACAAAAATTCGACATTGACAAGAAATTTCTAAGAGGTAAAAAGATTTTACTGGCTGATGATGATGAACACAACCTTATTCTGGCAGAAATGTTACTGAAGGACTGGAAAACAAAATATACCCTGGTAAAAGACGGAAAACAAACCATTGAAAAGCTAAGTGAACAAAAATTCGATATCGTTTTGCTTGATATACACATGCCTAAAAAAGACGGTGTACAGGTCGTTAAGAATATGCATTCTGACAATACCGGTATTAACTATAGAACACCAGCACTTGCTTTAACTGCCAACGCGCTGAAGAGTGATATTCATAAATATTTAAAAGCGGGATTCGATGACTATATTATAAAGCCATTTAAGGAAAACGATCTGTACAATAAACTTTGTAACATGCTCGAGATTAAGACGGAGAAGAATTCAGAAATTATAACAGAACGATATTTTTCTGAAAATACAAAAGAAGACGAATTTAATATTGTGGAATTGCAAAAAGCTGCAGGCGACAATAAAGATTTTTTTAATTTGATGCTAAATAATTTTATAAGTAATGCGAATGAAGTTTTGGAAACATTTTCTACCGCTCTTGAAAAAGAAAATTGGCAGGAGATGGGTGAAAAGGCACACAAAGCCATCCCTTCTTTCAAATATTTTGGGCTACACAATTTATCGTCAAATTTTGAGCGAATTGAGAACCTGACACTTCATGAGAAACGTTATGATGAACTTTCTGATTTAATAGAACAAACCAATATCCAGATAAAACATATTGTTAAAAAGGCCACTTCAGCAAAAACCATTTGATACTACCGAAATTTCTTCTAACCGATAATCCGCACTGATTTTGGAATAATAATTGAACTTAGACATTTAAATTTAAGATAATGAGTGTAGATACAGATTATAAAAAGATAATTTTTATAGATGATGATTCTGAATTGGTGAGTATTTATAACTCAATTTTAGAACAAAAAAAGCTTTCAGATTATCTTGTTCATTTTGAGAATGCAAAAGACGGACTTGAGTATTTAAAGGGAATACAAAATAAAAACGAATTACCTGATTATATTCTTTTAGATTTGTATATGCCTGAAATGGACGGATTTAAATTTTTGAAATATGTTGACCAAATACATGATTTGAAAAATTCTGTTGAAATTTATGTATGTACATCGTCACGAAAAAAAGATGACCGGGACCGGGTCATGAAATATCCGTTTGTTAGTGCTTATCTTGAAAAACCTCTTCCCAGTGACTTCCTGGAATTGTTGATACGAGACCACACTTTATCTTAAGAATGTTTCACATTTTGTGTAATGAATGCCACATTCTTAATTTATCTCAATTACGTGTGAAAAAAAATTTTTCAACATCGCTTTAACAAAGTTATTTCTTCCTATTTTGACTTTTTTGTTCCCTTTTTTCTCCTGAAAAAAGATTAAAGATCCAGCTATTCTCAACCGTTTCAGCTGCTCCTTTAATATCGTCAACACTATTATTGACTTTCGTAACCGTTGTATCTATTTTATTTGCCATTACTGAATCGTAAGCCAGTTTATAAAGAATACCGTCACCTGTATTTAATTGGTTAGCATACCGATTCAATTCATCAGCCAGCGATTTCGTTTTTTGGGTGATGCTATCAAAATTATTCATCAACACCATGTAATCAGATGTAATGGTGGTATCATTTATCAATTTACCCAAATCACCTTCACCGTTGTTTACCTTTCCAACAATTTCATTTGCCGAAGAACCAAAATCCAGCAATTCGTTTCCTACACTATTAAGTTTTGAGGTAATATTATTTTCGTTTAAAAGAACTGCAAAATCACCGTTCCCGCTATTCATTTTATCCGTTATTTCCATGAGATTTTTGGTTACAACTTTTCCGTCTTGTATCACTTCTTTTGCCTCTTCCAATACCTCGTCAATGTCAACAGAGTTTGTTGCGTTTAAAACATCATTGTCATCAATACTCCCTGTATGCGAAGTTCCGGGCTGTATCTCAACAATTTTACTCCCCATTAAACCATCGCTACTGATTTTAACTTTGGAATCTCTACGGATGAAATCTTTCACTTTCTTATCAATTAACATCTCTACTAGAATGGTTGTATCACTTGCAATTTCGATATCAGAAACAGTACCGATCGTAATTCCAGAATATCTCACTTTGTTACCCTCAACTAACCCTTTTACGTTATTGAAATAACTTTTGACAGTAATTGTCGATGAAAACAAATTCTGTTTGCTTCCTAAAAAATAAATCGTAATGATAAACAGGAACAATCCGACTGCAACCAGCAGCCCCAGCCTTAATATCTTATTTTTTGAATGTGCCATACCGTAAAATTTAATTAAAATAAGCGCTTACCTCGCGGTCGTTGCTATTACTGAGTTCTTCAAATGTACCTTCAGCGTAAAACTTACCATCTCTCAGTAATTTAAGTTTATTTGCCGTTAATTTGGCACATTTCATATCGTGCGTAACAATGAGCGACGAGGTATTGTATCGCTCCTGGATATCCAGTATCAACTCGCTAATCTCACCCGAAGTTACCGGGTCAAGCCCTGTTGTTGGCTCATCATATAAAATGATTTCAGGTCTCAGAATTAATGTTCTTGCCAACCCGATTCGTTTTTTCATTCCTCCCGATAATTCAGCGGGCATTTTATTTTTTGCATCAAGTAAACCGACACTTTCCAGTGCTTCGTCAACCATATCATTTACTTCCGATTTATTTTTTGAAAGCTGGGTACGACGTACCGGAAATTCCAGATTCTTTTTCACTGACATTGAATCATATAAAGCGCCTCCCTGGAAAAGGTAACCGATACGTTTTCTTAGTTCGTCAATCTGACTGGTTGCCATTTGAGTAATATCTTCACCCAAAACATTTATTATTCCTGAATCAGATTCAATTAACCTAACAATGCATTTAGTAAGTACCGATTTCCCGGTTCCCGACTTTCCAAGAATAGCTATATTTTCCCCCCTCCGGAGTTCCAAGGAAACATCTTTCAAAATCACATTGCTTCCAAATGATTTTTTCAAATTCAATATTTCGATTACATGCTCCATAGCGATATTTTATGACGAGAATAATAATTCAGAAAATTGTACGGCAATTAAATCAATGATAAAAATTACCAGCGAGGCAGTAACAACGGCAGAATTAGCTGATAGCCCAACCGATTCCGTTCCCTGTTTGGTGGTATAACCCTTATATGTACCGATTAAGCCAATAAAAAAGCCAAAAAACACCGATTTGATAGTAGCAGGAATAACATCGTAAAAACTCAACGAATCGAAAGCTTGGGAGATAAAAAGTACTACCGAAACTTTTTCGTGCATTCGCACTGCCATAAAAGAGCCCAAAAGTGCTACTGCATCAGCAATGAAAACTAAAATCGGAACCAGTATTGTTGTTGCCATTACACGGGTTGCAACTACAAAATTCAGAGGCTTTGTGCCCGACACCGCCATTGCATCAAGTTGCTCGGTTACTTTCATAGCGCCCAATTCGGCTCCAATTCCGGAACTGATTTTTCCTGCACAAAGTAAAGCTGTTATTACTGGCCCAATTTCCCTGATTATTGAAATTGAAATCATTCCGGGCAACATTGATTGTGCTCCGAAATCGACCAAAACCGGCCTTGACTGAAGGGTTAAAACAAGCCCCATTATAAAACCGGTAATGGCTATCAACGGAAATGTTTTATTCCCAATTATGTATCCTTGCTTCACCAGCTCCTTAAATTCAAAGGGTGCAACAAAAAACTGTTTAACTGTATTCATTGTAAAGAGAACGATGTTTCCCAGTTCGACCAGAAAATCTTCGACAGAAACCTTTATTTGATGTACCAGATTTTTCATCCTTTACAGAAGAATAATTCTTAAATTCTATTTTTTGAATATGAGAATGGGCAAATCAATCTTTTTCAGCGCCTTTTCAATTGTGGTTTTACGCAATAGATCCTGAAAAAAGTATTTATCCTTTTTCATGAGAACAACTAAATCAGCAAACGTTTTTTTACAAAAACTGGCAATTCCTTTTACAACATTGCCTTTCTTCTTGCTGTGAATTTCAATGGACGGATATTCAATTTTTTTATCAATTAAATCTTTCAGCCCTGCATCGATTAATTGCTGTTTGAATTTTTCGCTTTTATAAACATGCAAAACATTAATTTTCGCCTCGAATGCTTTTGCTAACGAAGTAAGCGATTTGATAACATTTACGTCATCCTTTTTATAGTCAGACCCATAAACAATTGTTTTTACCTGCCGGTATTCGCTATCTGCTTTAAAACACCAAACGGGCAAATTTATGGCATCAAGAACTTGATGGATTGATTTTTCGTTGGATATTTTTTCATCCTTGATTGGAAACAATACCAGTTCGCTGTGATTTTTTAATGATAATGTTTTAAACAATTCGCTTAAGGAGCCGGTATATACAGAATAAACAGCAGTTATATTTCCCCATTCCCACTCATCTTTTTCGACCAATTGGGCAATTTCTGTTTTTTTACTTGCAACGGCTTCATTTGTAAGTTCCTCCTTAGAAACCTTTTTCTCATTCTTTTTTACCAACCTTTCAACATCGATATTATAAACATAATGAATATTCAATCCTAAATGACGGGCAACCTGGATTGAATAACCAATAATATTATATGCTTTTTCTATCGGCGAGAGGTAAACAATTAAATTTTTCATATTTAATTTTACTTTTTATTTATTCAATATTTTATTGGAAGCACAAGCTTTCAGAACATCACCGACAAAGGATACAACAGTTCTTAACAATTTTCCTGACATCATCCTCTAGCTGTTTGTATCAAATTGTTTTTGAGCAACTTTATTCATAAATTTTGATGTTATTTCAGATCCTCTTACTCCGTAAGAATCCACAACTGTTCCCTTTTCACCTGAACTCGTTTGCACAGCAAAAACGATACTCATATCAGCAGGATTTGTATTTCCTTCAAACCTGTGAAATTCATGCAACTCAACTTCATCAGCAATGTATCCTTTTTCCTTCCCCTCTACCAGAAAACCTTTATCACTAATCCTAAAATTATGTATATACCCTTGTTTTTTCAGGGTTTCAATGGCTTCCACAAGGGTATCGTATCTGTTATTCTTTCCTTTCATTTTCTTACACTTTATTATTATACTATAAATGAAAATATCTTGCCAAGTCATAAAACAGAACTTAATTAATTATGAATCAATATATTAAATTAATGCCGCACAAAATAATCTGTTAAATAAGTGTAGAATTATTGTCACTCATTGGGTACTGGAATGCACATATTTATCTGTACCCGTTAGTTAACAATAATATTGAGTATCAGTTACCGTTCAAAAGAATGATGTTTCCAAACAAAAACTCCACATAATGAGGATATTAATCTACATTAAATTTAAAAGCAAGCTAGTAAAAATTTCTTTTTCATCATCGGGCAAACATTATAACAATCTATTATTGAGCATATTACATGCAGGCTGAAACATTTACACCCGGTTTTGGCATTGTTTTTACTTTTTATCTGGTGTGAAAGCAATTAATGTAGAATCTTAAAAACAATGTATTATTATGAAAAGAAAAATGACAATCGTATTTATAATTTCGGGTTTGATTGGTAGTGGAATATTATTTTCCTGCAATAACAAGCCAAAACAAAATAACCAAAGTGCCTCTGAAAGTCTTGAATCCATAAAGGATAACATGGATGATGCGCTGGACAATGCTGAAGTAGAATTTGAGAAATTTAAGGAAAATATTGAAGATCTTTCAGAAGACGATCCTCAATTCGTGGATAAATTGGAAAAAAAACTTATTGAATTCGAAAATAACATGGAAGAGTTTGGTGAAAATGTAGATGAAGCAGGTGATCAAACCGCTCAAAAGCTCAACAAATCATACGAAGATGTTCGCCAGGAAGCTCGTGAGTTAAAAAACAAAATTTCGCAGTTGTCGGATAAAACAGGTGATAACCTTGAAGAATTAGGTGAACAGATAAAGGAAGATTTTGAAAATCTTAAACAGTCAGTGGAAAATATCACAACATAGTTAAAGAATAGAAAGTATAACCTCAGGTCCATATCCATATGGGCCTGATTTTTAAAATAGAATGAATTATTTAGATGATGCATATCAAATAATTACCAGTAAAATCGGGAACTGGGTAGATCAGGTAGTTTCAATGCTACCAAATTTTGTTATTGCGGTGCTTATTATTGTGTTGTTTTACATAGCCGCACGGCTTATTGCATCTTTAGTTTCCAAAACCCTGTCTCGTTTTTCAAACAATGTTGCTATAATAAAATTAGTAGTCTCATTATCCCGGATTATTATTATGACAGCCGCGCTGTTTATTGCTTTGGGAATTTTAGAACTTGAAAAAACTGTAACATCCTTATTGGCAGGAGTAGGAATTGTTGGACTTGCCATTGGGTTTGCATTTAAAGATACCATCGCAAATTTCTTATCAGGTATTTATATTGCAATAAAAAGTACTGTAAATGTTGGTGACATAATGCAGTTTAACGATCATTACGGAACGGTAAAATCGATTGGATTACGTGCCGTTAAAATTCAAACTTTCCAGGGACAGGAAGTGGTAATTCCCAACCGGTTAATTTTTGAAGATATTTACACCCATTATACTATAAGCAATGAAAGAAGAATTGATTTAAATGTAGGTATTAGTTACGGCGAAGATTTGCAAAGAGTAGAAGATTTAACACTTGAAGCAATAAAAAGTATAGATTACCTCAAAAAAAATAAACCCATTGATTTATATTACATGGAATTTGGAGACAGCTCGATAAATTTTGCAATAAGATATTGGGTAAGATTCGAGAAACAAACCGATTATTTGCGCGCGTTAAGTGACGGAATTAAACGAATCAAATCAACATACGATAAAAACGGCATCACTATTCCATTTCCAATCCGAACACTGGATTTTGGAATTAAAGGGGGAAAAACCCTCAACCAGGTATTTCCACATAAAACAATTAATATTCAACAAAATAACGATTAGTGACATTTTAGTTTCCATTTTTCGTGATTTTTATACAACGTAACATGCCAAAACTCCTTTATTCACTATCATGCTTATTCCCGGCACAGAAAAACAAAACCTTACTTTTAAATTGAGTTTTTGATTAAATAGACAGTTGGTTCCTATCTATATTTCACAAGTTCAATTGACAGTATTCCCATAATTAGGTCATCAATCTTTATTAACTTTTATTTTGTATATCTTTGTTAGATAAGCCTTGTTCGAAAAAAAATTAAAACCTTACAAATCAATAATTGTTTTGATAAGCATGAAAAAAGTTCTTGTAATTGACGACGATACATTTATGTGCGACTTAATTGTAAATCACCTGAAACAAAACAATTTTGAAGCAAAAGGTACTTATACCGGCAGGAATGGTATAAAGTTGATTGAAAAAAACAATTATGATATTGTATTGTGCGATTATCGTCTTCCCAATACCGACGGATTCAAGATTTTACAGCAAATAAAGTCAAAAAAACCATTGTTGCCTGTTATTATATTGACTGCTTATGCTGAAGTGCGAATGGCTGTTAAACTTATAAAATCAGGGGCTTACGACTATATCACAAAGCCAATTCAGCCCGAAGAACTCATGCGCATTATTAACAGGGCTCTCGAATCGAGTGAAGAAAAGGAAACACCAAACTCGTTCAGGAAAAAATTCATTACCGGCAGCAGTAAAGCCATTCAGGATGTAATGCAGCATGTAAAAGTCGTTGCCCCGACTGATCTTACCGTTTTAATCGAAGGGGAAACCGGATCGGGAAAAGAGTATGTTGCCAAAGCCATTCATTACGCAAGTAAACGGAATAAAAAACCATTTGTAGCTGTTGATTGTGGTGCTATTCCGAAAGATTTGGCCAATAGTGAACTTTTTGGGCATATAAAAGGGGCTTTTACCGGTGCAATCAATAACAAAGTAGGATATTTCGAGCAGGCAAAAGGAGGAACACTTTTTCTTGATGAAGTGGGAAATCTTTCGTATGAAAACCAGGTTAAACTGCTCAGGGCACTGCAGGAAAGGTTTATAAATAAAGTTGGCGACAATAAAGTAATAAAGGTAGATGTAAGGGTGATTACGGCATCGAACGATGATTTGATAAAACTGGTTAAAACCAATGAATTCAGGGAAGACCTGTATCACCGGCTGAATGGTTTTAAAATCCAGCTTCCGCCATTACGCGAGAGGGAGCAGGATATTCTTGAATTTTCTTCATTTTTCATTAACCAGGCAAATAAAGCTTTTAACAAATCGGTGGAAGGAATTGACGAGAATGCAAAAAAACTAATTTTCAAATACGAGTGGCATGGTAATATCCGTGAGCTTCAGAACGTAATCAACAGGGCAGTATTACTTTCTAATACGAATTTGATTCAACCTGATGTTTTGCCTGACGAGATAAGATTTAATAATCTCCAACCGGGCAAAGGACATGATTTCTCTGATCATCGCGATGTTAAAGAGCTAAAAGAAGCAACGCTGATTACCGAAAAAGAAGTAATAACAAATGCGCTGATTGAATCAAACTACAATAAATCAAAAGCCGCCAAAATATTAAACATCGATCGGAAAACATTGTACAATAAAATCAATCAATTCAAAATCGACATTTAGATTTTTCTTTTCACATTAACAGTTTATTCTCAAACTAACATGTGGATTTTACACCCGTTTGTGGAATAATTCAACATAACAAAAACCAAATTTCCCCCGCAAAATCCTGTTTCTCCCTTTATACCTAATTCATGTTAGTATTTTAAAAAAAACGGCATGAGATTTTCACTATTCATAACGTAGAATTTATTGAACCATAAATTGGAGGAGTTATGAAATTGAAAAGAAAAAACATTACACGAACTTTATTAGTTATTTGTTTATCGTTATTCATTACCAATGCTAATCTCCTTGCACAAGATGGTCCAACGGACAGCGAGATTAGCGTCGCAGTGGAGAATGAAATCATGTTTAACGCCACTACACCGGCGCATTTAATAAACTTAAATACGACCAACGGAATTGTAACCTTAACAGGAAAGGTTGATAATCTTTTAGAAAAAGACCGGGCAGTAAAAATTGCCAAAACGGTAAAAGGCGTACGCGGCGTTGTGGATGAAATAGAAGTTAATGTACCGGAAGTTTTAGATGCTACTTTACAAAACGATGTTAATGAAGCTTTGCTAAATGATCCGGCTACTGATTCCTATGAAATAGATGTGTCGGCACATAACGGGATGATAGAATTAAACGGGACTGTTGATTCCTGGCAGGAAAAGGAACTTTCCGGATTTGTTGCCAAAGGAATAAAAGGTGTAAAAAAGGTTGAAAATAATCTTGGCGTGGCATACAACCTTACCAGACCTGATTATGAAATAAAAGAAGACGTTGAAAACACACTTAAAAATGATATTCGAATAGATCATGCATTAGTCGATGTTGAAGTACATGATGGAGTGGTTTCATTATCAGGAATTGTTGGTAGCGCCAACGAACAGTATTTGGCAGTTGCCGATTCTTGGGTAATGGGTGCGAGACTGGTCGATGGAAACGAGCTGGAAATAAAGGAATGGGCCAGAGACGAAAATCTCCGAAAAGAAAAATATGCAACACGTTCTGATGCCGAAGTAAAAGCAGCAATAGAAGATGCTTTTGTTTACGATCCGCGTGTGTATTCATTTAATCCTGAAATTTCAGTGAATTCAGGAGTGGTAACTTTAACAGGCGAGGTTAATAATTTGAAAGCCAAACGTGCAGCTGAGCAGGATGCAAAAAACGTTGTAGGCGTTTTGGATGTGGATAACCAGCTTGAAGTTGTTCCTGAGTTTATTCCGGAAGATTTAAAACTTAAAGCCGATGTCACAAAAGCATTTAGTCGAAATCCAATTGTTGAAAAATGGCAATTGGATGTTAGGGCTGACAGCGGAATAGTTTATTTGAATGGCACAGTTGACACGTATTTTGAAAAATCACAGGCTGAAAATGTTGCCTCTAAAGTAAAAGGTGTGGTTGGTGTAAGAAATAATTTAAAGGTAAACGACCTTGACAACATAGGCTATACCAGTTATTACGGATGGAATTCATACTTTCCGCCTTACCACATTGATGTTGAACAAAGGAAAAAGCCTGATGCAAAAATAGAGGAAGATATTGAAAGCCAGCTTTGGTGGTCACCTTATGTTAATGAAGACGAAGTACAGGTGAGTGTTGATGACGGGACTGCTACCCTGGAGGGTATAGTAGATACCCGCAGAGAAAAATTGTATGCTGAAATCAATGCCATTGAAGGTGGCGCCACAAAAGTTGAAAACGATCTTATTGTTATAAATACGCCTTAGGCAAATTGACGATTTTTTAAGCTTGGTGGGTTTTCCACCAGGCTTTTCATTTTTAAAATTAATTACAATGAAAACACATTCAATCTTAAAGAAAAACTGGTCGAAAATCAAAGATAGTTTGCAGCTTGAATATCCCTGGTTAAACCCTTCAGATTTGATTTATTCTGAAATTTACGAGAATGAACTGTTGACAAACATTGAAATGAAGACCGGCCAAACGAGAAAGCAGTTGCTGGATGAGTTGAACTTGATTATTCAGCAAAAGAATTAAAAAATGCACAACCATAATCACAGTGAAAACAGGCACCATAGTCAGGAAGGCAGTGGTCATAAAAATCATGAACATAATTCACATACGCATGAAGGTCACGATCACACCAGCCATCATCATCACATGATTAAAGATTTCAGAAAACGCTTTTGGATATCTTTGATAATCACACTTCCTATTCTTGTTTTATCTCCATTTATTCAAGATATTTTAGGATACAATCTTGAGTTTTATTTTTCAAAATACCTGCTTTTTGGATTATCTACGATTATTTTTTTCTACGGCGGCTGGCCTTTTATAACCGGACTACTCGATGAAATTAGAAGTAAAAAACCGGGTATGATGACGTTGATTGCCGTTGCTATAACTGTAGCTTTTGGATATAGTACTGTAACAACATTTGGAGTGAAAGGAGATTCTTTCTTTTGGGAGTTGGCTACATTAATTGATATTATGTTATTGGGGCATTGGATTGAAATGAAATCGGTTGTAAATGCCTCCGGGGCACTGCAAAGTCTTGTCGAACTTATGCCTGACAAGGCACACCGCTGGGATGATGATGAAACAACGGATGTTAGTGTTAAAGAATTGAAAAATAATGATGTTGTGTTGGTTCGGCCCGGTGAGAAAATCCCGGTTGACGGAATTATCACGGATGGAGAAAGTCACATCAATGAATCTATGGTTACAGGCGAATCAAAACCTGTTCAGAAATCCAAAGACGATAAAGTAATAGGGGGAACAATTAACGGAAAAAGTTCCATTAAAGTAAAAGTAGAGGGTGTTGGAGAGGATTCCTATTTAAACAAAGTCATTAGAATGGTGAAAGAGGCGCAAAACCGAAAATCAAATTCGCAGCGACTTGCTGACAGGATAGCATTCTGGCTTACCGTTTTAGCACTTGTCGTTGGATTTGGGACACTCATAACATGGCTCATTATCGGGAGACCTTTTGTTTTTGCCCTGGAAAGAATGGCCAGTGTAATGGTAATAACCTGTCCTCATGCTTTAGGTTTGGCAGTACCACTTGTGGCAGCAATCTCAACTTCAATTTCAGCTAAAAAAGGATTATTGATTCGCAACCGAACCGCATTTGAGAACGCCAGGAAAATTTCGGTTATGGTTTTTGACAAAACAGGCACATTAACAAAGGGAAATTTTGAGGTTTCGAGATTCAAAAGCTTCTCTGATAAATTGAATGACAAAGAAATTTTGGAGCTGGCTGCATCACTAGAATCACAGTCGGAACACCCCTTGGCGGAAGGAATTTTAAAAAAAGCTAAAGACGAAAATTTAAAATGGAAAGAGCCTACGAATTTTAGAACAATTACCGGGAAAGGAATTGAAGGAAAAGTAAAAGGCACCCTGGTGAAAGTTGTAAGTCCGGGGTTTTTGAAAGAAAACGGGATTGAAATTCCCGAAGATGATTCTAGTAATGCTCAAGAAACCAAAGTATTTGTTTTAAAAAATGAAGAGCCGATTGGATTTGTTGCACTTGCCGATGAAATCCGAAAGGAAGCATACAAAGCTGTTAAGGTGCTTAGAGATAAAGGGCTGAAGTTGGTAATGATGACCGGGGATAACAAAAAAGTAGCAAAAAGCGTCAGTGAAGAACTGGAACTGGATGAATTCTATGCTGAATTACTTCCTGATAAAAAGCTGAAAAAAATAAAAGAAATTCAGAAAAACGGAGAATTTGTTTGTATGACAGGCGACGGAATTAACGATGCACCGGCACTTGCCACAGCCGATATAGGAATTGCTGTTGGTTCCGGTACTGATGTCGCAGCCGAAACGGCAGATATTATTCTGGTAAACAGTAATCCAAAGGATATCTCTTCGTTGGTGCTCTTTGGAAAAGAAACCTATCGGAGAATGATACAAAATTTTATTTGGGCAACGGGTTACAACATAGTTGCAATTCCTTTGGCCACCGGAGTACTGATTAGTGCCGGAATAATGATTAGTCCGGCTCTGGGCGCTGTCTTGATGAGTCTAAGCACCATAATTGTGGCAGTTAACGCTCAATTGCTTAAAAGGAAATTGAAATGAGATTGGCCTTTAAATATTAATTGGTAAGTTATGAAATATTATATCGAGAAATCACTCAATGCAGATTTTGAAACGGCTGTTTCTTCTGCAAAAGATGTGTTGCAAAAACAGGGTTTTGGAATTTTGACTGAAACCGATATTCACAAGAAATTTAAAGAAAAGCTTGGGATTAAAGAATACAAAAAATACAGGATTTTTGGGGCCTGCAATCCGGCTCTCGCCTATGATGCTATTGAGCTGGAAAATAAAATCGGGACGATGCTTCCCTGTAATGTCATTGTAAGAGAATTATCTTCCGGGAAAAGTGAAGTTGCAGCCATTAATCCGGTTGCCTTAATGTTGGCTGTACAAAATGAAGAATTAAAAAGTTATGCAAAACTGTTGAAATTAAAGTTGGAGCAGGCAATCTCAGAACTGTGATTCTGATTTTTATACATGTTTGATGAAATGTCTAATTAAAAATTATTTAAAAATGAAACTAAATAAAGCACATGCCAATTGGCAAGGAAATTTTAAAAAAGGTATTGGGACTGTAACATTAGATGCCTCAGGAAAAGAATTTGGATACAATTTTTCCTCAAGGTTTGAGGATGGAGCGGGTACAAATCCCGAAGAATTAATTGCGGCAGCACATGCCGGGTGTTTTTCAATGGCTTTTTCCGGCCTGCTTACGGAAGAAGGATACGAACCAAAGTCAATTGAGACTGCAGCGAAAGTAACCATCGAAGAGGCCAACGGAGGTTTTAAAATCAGTAAAAGCCAGCTAAAAACTGAAGCTGTTGTTCCGGATATTAAAGAAGAATTATTCAAAGAGCTGGCTGAAAAAGCAAAAGAAAATTGCCCGGTTTCAAAAGCCCTTTCATCGCTCGAAATTACACTGGATGTTAGCCTGAAAGGATAAGTTTATTTTAAAAAAACTAAAAATTGACGTCATGTTTACATTATTGGATATTACAAAAGAAGATTTAATTGCCATTAAAGTGGATGGCAGGATTGAAAAAAACGACTATGACAGGATTACTCCACTTATTGAAAAAACAGTAAAGGATTTTGGGAAAATAAAACTTTACATTCAGATTGAAAGCATTGACGGAATCGAGCCATCAGCTTTCAGAGAAGATGTGAAGACATACATAAAGCATTTTCGCGACATAAAAAAAATTGCTGTTGTGGGTGAAACAACCTGGCAAAGAATGTGGTCAGGTTTAGCAAGTCCGTTTGTTTCAGGCACTATAAAGTATTTTCCGCATGCGGAGATTATTGAAGCCCGAAAATGGATATTGAAATAAATAATTCACCTTTGATATGCAATTAAATTTTCCAGGTGTAACCTACATGGTTTGTCGGAATCATTTTAGATCGGACAGCAAATCAGCACTAACCAAATCATTTTCTGATGCATGTCTGGCAGCCTGGATAGTATCTTTTACTTCAATATATAAGGTTTTTACTTTCCCCAGTTTCTGGTCAAGTTTTTCCTGTTTTTCAGAGTAACTTTTTGACCGTATGCGGCGAATGTAAATAGCTTTAATACGCCCGGGAAATTCAAATGCAAGTTTTGAATACAGAGCCGGATCTTCCTGTCCGCTGTCACCAATTAGTATAAATTCCTGTTCAGAATAAAATGTAAGCAGACTTTTAATTTTTTCATATTTATGCTCATGGGTTCCGCCTCCAGATTTCCAGAATTTGTAAATGCTGTGATTTAGTTTTCGAAGTAAGAATATACCTTTGGGCAACTTGTTGTAACTGAAAAAGTCTTCCAGCAAATCATATAAATTCCATTCACTGCTAGAAACATAAAAGAAAGGATTATTTTCCTGTTTTGTTTTACCCATCGAAAGTGACTGATAGAAATTTGTTACGCCGGAGAATGGTAATCTCGTAAGTGCATTTTTTAACAGCATTAATCGTAATTTCCTCATTGTTTGGGTAGAATGTGAAATCATCACAGTATCATCAATGTCTGAAACAATAATTTTTGCCTGTTTATTGGGGATTATTCTGACCTCACCGGTTGTATAAACCTGTGGCTGATTTTCTACAATTTGGTCAAGCAGACTAAGGTGTATTGTATGCCAGTCTTTTGTAAGTAATTCTTTTTCCTTTCCGGGTAAATAAAAGTGAAAGGAAAAGAATCCTTTTTCGTCGGTAGTGGCAATTTGTTTTTCGCCCAGAAAATCAGCCCTGACTTTTACCCCAGGAATTTCATCACTTGAAAAACGTTTCAGTGTAGCCAGAATGTTTTGCCAAAACCATTGATTATCTTTAGGTTTTGCAAGACCTTTATCTTCAATTACCATTCCTTCGATAAAAATATCTGTTTCATTTCCATAGCCTTTGTAAGGTAATATTTTGGGAATGTCGAGCCACCCTGCTTTCTGTTTCAAAAATATCTTCAGAAGTTTAAACGGGTGTTTGATTCCCTTATAAACAGGCTTAAAATATTTCATAATAACGAACTCATTTTCTTTTGGTATAAATAATGTAACAAGTTTTACGCCATTTTAAAACAAAGGATTTTGAAAGAAAGAAGCGAACAAAAAATTTTATTTGTTATTAATCCGAAATCGGGCAACGGCCAGGATATAAATTTTGAAGAACAAATTTCGCAGTCAGCACAAGCAGAAGGGTTTGATTATAAAATTTATAAAACAAAAGGTGAAAACGATGGCTCTCGTATTCGCAAATTACTCGATACATTTCAACCCACAAAGGCAGTCGCTATTGGAGGTGATGGGACGATTAACCAGGTAGCCTCAGAATTAATTGGGGGAAAAATAGTTCTAGGGATTATTCCGGGTGGTTCTGCAAATGGTCTGGCTTTTAATCTCAATATTCCGATACATTTTTCTGATGCCTTGGAAACCAATATAAAAGGAGACTCTGTTGCCATGGATGTTATTCGGGTGGACGACAACCATTATTGTTTTCATCTCAGTGATTTGGGAATAAATGCCAGAATCGTTAAACGTTTTGAACGGGAAAATATGCGTGGTATGTTGGGTTACGGAAAACAGTTTTTTAAAGAACTTTTTTCACCCAAATCATTTTTTTCATACAATATTGAAACAGATACAAAAAAAAAGAGGTCGAAGGCAGAGATGATTGTGATCTCTAATGCTCAAAGTTATGGTACCGGAGTGAAAATAAATCCAACGGGGAAGTTTAACGATGGCAAATTTGAAGTAATTGCGATTAGACCTTACCCCTGGTGGTTCGTTTTTAATTTTGCTTTTGCCGGATTTACTGGTAAGCTCCACCGAATGGAGTATGTTGAAGTATTTCAGGCAAAAGAAGCTCTTATTTCCGTAGATTATCACCAGGATTTTCAAATTGACGGAGAAGTAATGGGAAAGAAGAGAAAATTAAAATTGGAAATTCTACCCAGCGCAATTCAAGTGATTCAGGGGTAAACAGCAACAATTTCGCTGTAGATTTTTTACACAGCAACCACAGATTACTGTTTGTATTCATTTTTTTCTTTAAATAATATTTAGCTGTTAATCAGTTTTTTGAGAATGCTTTGTACATCGCTAACCGGGCAATTGAAAGCGTGGAATAGTTTTGGACATTAAAAGTTAGTGTAGGAAATTAAATAATAATTAAAAGCAAAAGTGATGAATTTTAAAAGTATAAATCCTTACACTGGTAAACTTATTCAGGAATTTGAACCATTTTCCGACAGGGAAATAGAAGATGCATTAAACAGATCGGTTAAAGCTTTTGACGATTGGAAAAAAACCACTTTTGAATATCGAAAAAAATTGATGCTGAGGGTCGCTGACTTGTTAATGAAAAGTTCCGATTTATTGGGTCAGACAATTACCAAAGAAATGGGAAAGACGATTGAGGAATCCCGCTCGGAAATTGAGAAATGTGCATGGGTATGTTCTTACTATGCAGAAGATGCCGAGTCAATGCTTCACAGAGAAGCAATAGCTGCCGGTGGTCACATGGCCTATGTGCAAAATGAACCGCTGGGAACAATTTTGGGTATTATGCCATGGAACTTTCCCTTTTGGCAGGTGTTCCGGTTTGTAGCACCAACTTTAATGGCAGGAAATGTTGTTATTCTGAAGCACGCATCAAATGTGCAGATCTCAGCCCGTGCCATACAGGGAATATTTGACAAGGCTGGATTTCCTTCCGGTGTTTTTCAAAATCTGGTAATAGGTTCTGAAAAAGTGAAAGAGATTATCGAACATGAAGCAGTAAAAGCCATCACTTTAACCGGTAGTGAGCAAGCCGGATCGGATGTGGCACAAATTTCGGGGAAAAATATCAAAAAAACTGTTTTGGAATTGGGAGGTAATAATTCATTTATTGTACTAGACGATGCAGAAATTGACAAGGCAGTGGATATTGGGATAAAAGCCAGATTCCAAAATGCCGGTCAAAGTTGTATTGCCGCTAAGCGATTTATCATCCATAAAAATATTTATGAAGAGTTTATTGAAAAATTTGAAAAAGAAATCAATAAGTTAACCATTGGAGATCCATTTTCTGAAAAAACTGACGTAGGCCCGTTGTCAAGCAAGAAACAGGCTGAGTTTGTAACCGAACAGGTAAAAAAATCAGTTGAAATGGGAGCAAAAGTAATTGTGGGAGATTTGCCTGAAGGTGCGCTTTATCCGCCAACGTTAGTAGTTGATGTAAAACCGGGTATGCCTCTTTTTGATGAAGAAGTGTTTGGGCCTGTTGCACCTGTTATTATTGCTGAAGATGTGGAAGAAGCTATAAAATTAAGTAATATGTCTAGTTATGGACTAGGTGTCTCACTGTTTACAAATGATCTGGAAAAAGCCGAAGAATTGATTCCTGAGTTTGAAGATGGAGCAGTATTTATTAACGCTATGGTTCAATCACATCCGCGTTTGCCTTTTGGCGGTACAAAACAGTCGGGTTACGGCAGGGAACTTGCTGTTAACGGAATCAAACAATTTGTAAATATTAAAACGGTATTTATCGATAAATTTCACAAAGAAAAACCGGATAAAAGAAGAGCCGCAATCAGTATCGGGTCACCTACATAAAAATACAGTTTAGTTAGATAAAAAAAGAAGGATTCGAGATTTCGAATCCTTCTTTTTTTAGCATTAATTATGCATTACTATCTTATCATGACAGGAATAGAGGGACTCTTTTCAACATCGAAAGTAACCGGTATTACTACCAGAGATGCAACATCTACACCTTCAACCTCACTGGGTTCCCAATCGCCTGAAGTAGCTTCAATTGCTTCTGCAGCCTCTTCTTCCAGCCTATCAACATATACATCCATTGAAGACTCCATGTTTGTTGATGTAGTCAGGAAAGGAATTTCCCCATCTTCATCTACAACAAACTTAACAAATACAGTTCCTTCCAATCCCCAGTTTTTAATATCAAACGGGTATTCAATATTTGTTAAAATATTTCTTCTTAAATCTTCCCAACCGTTTTCATACTCAGCTTCATCATCTACAGAATAAAATACGCCAATACGGTTAGCTTTGTTTTTCATCATGTTTTTGTTTGTTTTAAGGTCGAACAAAACAACTTCGAGTCTTTTTTTATCGAGATTGTCATCAACACCTTCTACCGTAACATCCTGAATTTTGCCATCTTCAATATTGTAAGAATAAGAAAACGCCGGATAATTTTTTACAATATTATAAATCTGGTTCATGTAATCCATATTTTGATCTTCCATTCTTTCCAAATCACTTATGACGTACTTATCGTGATCTTGTGCCTGTGCGGTTCCGAATATTGTAAATACGGAAAAAAGCACGACCATCATGTAACTTAGTTTTTTTCTCATTTCTAATCTTTTCATAACTCCTTAATTTTTTATGGTTATTAAATACTATTTATTATCGAACCAGCTATTATCAGTACCAACATAATTGCAAACAGAAGCCAGAAAAAAGCTCCAAGCGCAATCGTTGATTTTTTATTTTCATTTATTTCATCTTTGTACATTTCCAGTTCACTCCTGGTTTTTGGACTGGGCGTTGTTGCCGCCAAAAGCAATGCTATAAGCAAGCCAACTGTTAACGGAGGTACCCAGTATATATGATTAAAGAATATAGGTCCAACAGGACCAACCCAGGCATCTGCAACAAATACTGAAAGAAGCACTAAGGCAAAAAATGCCCAGAAACTTCCCCAGGGTCCTCTTCGTTTTAATAAAAACGTAAAGAGGACGGTTATTGCAAACGAAATGGAAACCAAATAAATGATACCTAATAATAACGCATTCATTTAAAATTCAATTTTTATTGTTTGTTACTATAAAAAGTGAAAATACTATGCCAAGCTTCTGATTTTTATTTTGTTAAATAAAAAATAATTTCTTTTGAATTAATTATGAGCAGGGAAAATTTGCCGGTATACGAATCTTTTACTTTAAACAGAATTCAGAAAGTGTGGCATAGTTTCTAATGTGTTGCTTTTTAATTGTTTGCGATTGTTTTTGTTGTCGGGTTTTGTAGCAAAGAAACAGGGTTGAATTTGGTTAGGTACAAATCCATTTGATTTTCAAATTATAAAAGTGAATTGAATAAAATATAAAATTATTCTGTTTGAATGATTGAGGAATTTCGGTGATAGCGTGTAGAATTATTTCGCACACCTGGCGGGAGATTGGTTTAAAATAAAGGTTTGTAACGTTGGTACAATTATTTCTGTTTGCTGGTTGAATAAAAACAGAGAGAAAATGTTTAAAAGTTATTTTTTGCATATCAACGGTTTCTTAGCTGCTATTTTTGGATTAGTTGCTATTCTTTTCCCGGGAGTTACGTTAACCGCACTTGGAATTTATTTTGCGTTTACGGTTCTCGTTGGCGGAATTGCCCAAATAGCTGGAGCTTTTCGATCAAGGAAAAACAATTCTAAATGGTATCTTTTACTGCCCGAAGGAATTATTGGATTGATTCTGGGAAGCTTAATCTTATCGCGGCCGGAACTGGTTGCCACCATTTTTGTTTTAATCATAGGCATTTGGGCTATTGTTATCGGGTTTATATTTGTTTTTTCATACAAAAGAGCTGTAAATAGTGGATTCGTCGGCACAATGATGTTGTTAGTGGGTATTTTGTCAATAATTATGGGAGGTGTAATTTTGTTTAATCCCTTTGAGAGCACCCGTTTAATAACGATTCTGATCGGAATTTACACCCTCACTTATGGCATTTTTTCTATTATTAATTCAACGAAAAATTATAAAAAGTTATGACACATTTAAAAGGAAAACTTATTGCTATTATAGCAACTGATGGTTTCGAGGAATTAGAACTCACCGAACCACAAAAGAAGCTTACCGAACAGGGTACAACGGTTCATATTATTTCTGAAAAGCCGGAAATAAGGTCTTGGACAAAAAAAGAGTGGGGAAGTTTTTATGAAGTTGATTATTTGTTTTCGGAAGTAAACGGCTCAAATTATGATGCCCTTGTAATTCCCGGCGGAGTCATTAATGCCGATAAGTTACGCCGTAACACTGATGCCATTGACTTTATAAAACAATTTGATAAAAAGAACAAGCTGATTGCCGCTATATGCCACGGTCCGCAGCTGTTGATTGAGGCAGACATAGTTAAAGGAATTTCAATGACTTCCCATCGTGCGCTAAAAACCGATATGATAAATGCCGGTGCAGAATACATTGACAAAGGAGTATTTAAGTTCTGGCATTTTATTACAGCGCAGGGAATTAGTGATATCCCTAAATTTATCGAAGAAATAGTTAATGAACTAAATTGATAAAAATAGATCTGTATGAATGTTTTAGTTACAGGAACAAGTTCGGGATTGGGATTTGGATTGGCAAAGTATTATCTGGACAACGGACATGAAGTTTACGGGATAAGCAGGAAGATAAACAGAGAATTGAAAGGTTACAAAAATTTTACCTTGTTGACTCAGGATATTACAAATTATGAGGAGGTTAAAACCAATCTGACGTCTTTTTTGAATGATGTTAAAAACTTAGGTCTTATTGTTCTGAATGCGGGGATCTTATCTGAAATAAAAGATTTGAAAGATACATCCCTTGATGAAATTCAGAAAGTAATGGATGTAAATGTTTGGGCAAACAAGATTCTTATTGAAACGCTCTTCGAAAATGTGGAATCCATTCATCAGCTTGTAGCCATTTCTTCAGGTGCTTCAGTCAGTGGCTCAAGGGGATGGAATGCTTATTCTCTTTCCAAAGCCACTTTAAATATGCTTGTAAATTTATATGCAAAAGAATATACGCAAACTCATTTTTGTTCTCTCGCTCCAGGGCTTATTGATACCGGAATGCAGGATTATATTTTTGGTTTGAATGAAGATTACGAAAATAAATTTCCGTCAATAAAAAAATTAAAGAAAGCTAAATCATCGGGAGAAATGCCTGATCCTGATGAAGCTGCGATAAAAGTTGCGGTTGGTATTGAAAAGGCAATAAATTATGCCAGCGGTATTTTTCTGGATATACGGGAAATGTAAAACATTCAAATACTTTTAGTTGGCATTTTCCATATTGATTGAGAAAAAATCTACCTTATAATTTTTCTGCCATAGAAATCATAAAGGACGCGTTCATACTCAGCATTAACTGCCAGAGCTGGATCGTATTCCGGTGCATCTTTTATCGTATCTTTTGGTAAATCGATGCTTGCTTCCTGGTTTTGGTAGCTTATACTTTCAATGGTTTCGATGGGTAAAAGGACTCTCTTACTCCAGGGAACGAAATTCTTGGTGTCTACTACAACGTAAACAATTCGCCACATATCGTCGTCGATTATTAGATCATGAATATGCCCAAAGCGATCGTCCAGGGCCTTAATAAAATAGCCCTTAACTTCTCTGAAACTGCGCAAGTGGGTATCAAGCTCTTTTTCACTAACATCGCTTTTTGGGATTTTAATCGGTGCTTGCGGATAAAGTGGCGATGCAATTCCATTGAACACCGTCATATTTGCCGGCCAGTAAGGTTCAATTTCATAATGGTCAGCGAGCTCTTTTTCATAGGCCCTTGAAACAGGCACGGCAAAATCTAAATCAGGAGAATTCTCTATTCTCTTTACAGTCAGTTTCACAGTAAAATGTTTGTTATCCCAGTGTGGTTCATTTAATCGATTTTGCGGAATTAATACTCTTTTTTCCGAGAAAAAGCTTCCTAAATCAGCTTCCACATATCGGATTATCCACGTTTCGTCATCGAATAAAAAATCGTTCACTTTCCCTTTTGGGCCATCTATGGCTTGCAGGGTGTATCCTAATAATTCTTTTACACTGCGTTTCATAACTAAGTTTTTTTAATATGAAGATAAAAATGTGCCAAATCAAAAATGTGTTTATGTAAAATTTTGTTAATGAAGTGTTTGTGTGTTTATAGTGTGTGTTTGGGAGTGAAGTTTTAGCATGGGAAATGTGGAGAAATATTAGTTTTTTGTGTAATATTTCCTCATCTTTTTATTAAATTAAATATGATAAAAAAGTATCGGTACATTTACTTTATAAATTAACTTTTCAAGTCCGTTTTTACTAAATATTCGTTTTACAGGATTTTGTTTTTGCAGGGCAATGAGGAACAAATCCGGAGTATTACGGTTGCAAAATGCAGCTATAGTGCTGCTATAATCGTCACCCTCAAGAGTAACTGTGCTAATTTTTGTATGAGGTAAAATATCACTTGCCAATTCTTTCCAATTTTGGCTTTTCAGCTCTTTTTCGGTGTAGTTACCATTTTCAGCAACATCAACTGCAACTATATAAGGTCTGATTTTCTGAAAGAAAGGATGTAATTCAGAAAGAGTATCCATCCTGCTGGCGTGAAAATCAACAGGAATCAGGATTTTTTTCAGAGAAATTGATAAATTTCCAGGCGGCACAATTAAACACGTGGCACGATTATTTTTTATCGTTTCCAAAATCTCAGGTTTTGAGTGAAATATCTTTCCATCCGGCTCAGCGCTGATAACAAAAATATTATCATTATTTTTTTCTACTTTATTTTTTACTGCTTCATTGATACTTTCCTGTTCAACCTGTACCTCTACTTTTAACGGGTAATTTAATCTTGAAGCTTCAGCGCTTAAAAGTTTATCCAAATCTTTCTTTACTCCTTCTTTCTCTCTGAAAATTGCTTCTTCATGCGAAAAAGTACTTCCCGGTGTAACAGACTGCGAATCGGAGACGGCTCCATATGCCCCCTGGTGTACACGCGGGTCAATCGGGTGCATAACCTCTGCTTCGGTTTCCAGTTGTTTTGCCAGTCGTAAACCATAGGTTATTACTGAATCTTTGTTGCTTTTTATGTCACTAATAATTATCGTTTTCATATTGCTAGATTTTATTTTTTGATGAATGTGTGAGCCGGATGTCCGTAAAACATTTCAGCGGCTTCCATTATTGTTTCTGAAAGTGTTGGGTGAGGATGAATGGTCAATGCCAAATCTTCTGCAGTAGCAGCCATTTCAATGGCAAGTGCAATTTCTGCAATCATGTCTCCGGCTTTTTTCCCCACGATGCCTGCTCCTAGAATTCGTTCATTTTTTTCGTTCACCAAAAGCTTGGTAAAACCTGTTGTTTCGTTCATTGCAACAGCTCTTCCCGATGCGGGCCACGGAAATTTAACTACTTTATAATCCATATCTTTTTCTTTTGCCTCTTTTTCACTCAATCCGCAAACGGCAATTTCTGGTTCAGTATAAATTAACGCGGGAATTGCTTTAGCATCGTTTGCCGACTTTTTACCTGCAATTACTTCAGCAGCCACTTTGCCTTCGTAGCTTGCTTTATGTGCCAGTAGTGGCGGACCAACAACATCGCCAATGGCATAAATGTTTTTTTGCGAAGTCTGCATTTGCGTACTCACCTTAATGAAACCTTTCTCATCGGTGTCAACAGATGCGTCCTTCAACCCAATATTTTTGGTATTCGGGTTTTGTCCTACCGAAATCAACACTTTGTCAAACGTTTTGCTGAACTTCTTTTTTTGCTTGTCTTCAAAGTCAGCTTCCAGTTTATTATTTTTCTCTCGAATAGTTTTTAGTTTTGTTTCCAGCAGAATTTCTTTAAAGGTATTTTTATTGGCCTTTTTATATTCTTTCACCAAATCTTTATCCATTCCCGGCATTAAATCGTCGGTCAGTTCTACAATTGTTATTTCAGTTCCCAGCGATTTGTAAATGGTTGCCATTTCCAATCCAATGTATCCACCGCCAACAATTAGCATTTTGTTCGGAATATCTTTTAATTCAAGCGACTGCGCTGAATGCATGATATTTGGATTATCCATGTCAATCCCGGGCAATTCAACAGGTTTCGCACCGGTTGCTATAATTGCTTTTTCAAAGGATATCTTTTCTTTGTCTCCCTCATTTTTTTCTATTTCAATAGTTTCTGAATCCAGAAATTTAGCCGTTCCCCGGATATAATCTATTTTTCGTGCTTTTACCAGTTGTCCTAAGCCTCCGGTAAGTTTTTTAACCACACTATTTTTCCATTTTCCAATTTCATCGGTATTTACTTTTACCTTATCAAAATGAATTCCCATATCGCTGGCATGTTCAGCGTCGGCTTTAATTTTTGCCAGATGAAGTAAGGCTTTTGTTGGAATGCAGCCCCGGTACAAACACACGCCTCCCGGATTAATTTCAGGGTCGATTAAGGTAACTTCCAGGCCCAAATCGGCCGCCATAAATGCGGCTCTGTAACCTCCTGGGCCAGCACCAATAATTACCAAATTATGTTTTTCTACGTCACTCATTTTCTGTTTTTTTATTGTAAAATCGCATACGGGTCTTCAATCACATTGCAAATCCAACGGAGAAAACGTGCTCCGTCGGCTCCATCAATTACACGGTGGTCGTATGAAAGCGACAATGGAATAATCAGACGTTTTTCCAGCTCATCATCATTATAAACCGGTTTGTAAACAGCTCTTGAAACACCCAGAATAGCAACTTGTGGTGGTAAAACAATTGGGGTAAAAGCAGTTCCGCCAATTCCTCCCAAATTTGAAATGGTAAAATTACCTCCCTGCATTTCCTCAGTTGATAGTTTTTTGTCGCGTGCTTTTTGCGCCAATTCTGTTAATTCAACCGACAACTCTACCAGTGATTTTGAGTTTACATCTCGAACAACCGGAACGAGCAGTCCCTGAGGTGTATCGGCTGCAATGCCTACATTGTAATAATGTTTGGTAATAATTTCATTGTTTGCAGGGTCAAGGCTGGAATTAAAGCGCGGAAATTTCTGCAGCGCAAAACCAACTATTTTAAGAAGAAGTGCTGTAACCGTAAGTTTTCCTCTGGCTTTTTCCACTTTATCCGCATAGTTTTTTCTGAACTCTTCCAGTTGGGTAATATCTGCCTCGTCGAACTGCGTTACATGCGGAATGGATTGCCAGGCCTTGCTCACATTTTTTGCTGTAATTTTCCGGATGGTAGTCATTGACTCTTTTGATGTTGGTCCCCATTGTGAAAAATCGGGCAACTGAGTTTCTTTTTCTGAAGTTTCTTTTTTCTCCGGCTTTTCACTAAAACTTTTCACATCTTCAGCCGTAATCCGGTTTCCAGGCCCACTTCCTTCAACCCGGGTTAAATCTACATCCAACTCACGGGCTAACCTGCGCACCGATGGCGATGCAGGAATATCGCTTAAATCTTTCTTCTCTTTATCATCAGAATCTGATTCTTCTTTTTTATCCGTTTTTTTCTCTCCTATATCGATTTCATCTTCTTCATGATCATCATCCTGAGTATTCTTTTCATCTTTCTCTTCCGACTGTTCTTCAGAGTCAGATTCCTTGTCTTCCGTTTGTTGTTCAGAATCAACTTCCTTCTCTTTTTTACTTTCTTTCTCTTTCTGTTCTTCTTCTCCTTCCGTTTCAATGACCATAATTATCTGGTTCACTTTTACTTCGTCGCCCTCTTCTACTTTTATTTCGTCAACAACTCCTGCGTATGGTGAAGGTATATCGGTGGTTGCTTTATCGGTTTCAATCTCTACAACGGCTTGGTCTTCTGAAACTTTATCACCCACAGAAACCAAAATTCCGGCAATTAATCCGGTTTCAACATTTTCTGCAATATCTGGTATTTTTATTTCTTTCTTCATTTTCTATCATTTTATGAACGTCAACTTGATTATTATCAGGGTATCTTTTTAAAAGTTTGTAGGTGACTTTTTATCACTATCAATACTTAATTTTTTCTTTGCCTCATTTAGAGCTGTTTTGTTGATTTTCTTCTGATAAAACAGATTCAACAAGGTTTCCCAGACGATATGATTGGCATTAATTTCAAAGTGTTCTCTCAGTTCCTCGCGATGTTCACTCAATCCGAAACCGTCGGTCCCCAGCGCAGTAAATTTTCCGGGGAACCACCTTGAAACGGACAGAGGTAGCGCTTTCACGTAATCGCTGGCAGCAATAAAAGTTCCGTCGTCAGTTCCCACACACTCTTCGATATAGCTTTTTCTTTTCTTTTCGTTAAACCGGTTTACTCTTTCTGTTTCCACAGCGTCATCATACAGCATTTTGTAACTGGTAACACTCCATACTTCCGGGAAAACATCATACTCTTTTTTAAGGATATCAGCTGCTTTTAGCACCTCATTAAGAATAGAGCCACTTCCAAGCAAATGAATATTGTGTTTATTTTTCTGACTGCTTCGGTATTTATACATGCCATTAATAATTCCCGTTTCAATCTCTTTACGGGCCGGCATGGGTGGCATCTTATATTTCTCGTTCATTACCGTGATGTAATAGAAAATATCTTCACCATCGTCGTACATCTTTTTCAATCCATCGCGAATAATAACAGCAAGCTCAAAGGCAAATGCAGGGTCGTAAGCCCGAACGGAGGGAACGGTTAAAGCCTGCAAATGGCTGTTTCCATCCTGGTGCTGAAGTCCTTCTCCCGCCAATGTTGACCTCCCGGCGGTTCCTCCCAGCAGAAAGCCTTTTGTACGTGCATCAGCAGCAGCCCACATAAAATCGCCAACTCGCTGAAAACCAAACATGGAATAAAAAACATAAAACGGAATACAGTTGATTTGATGGGTAGAATATGTAGTTCCGGCAGCAATAAATGACGACATAGAACCTGCTTCTGTAATTCCTTCTTCGAGAATTGCACCGTTTTTAGCTTCCTTGTAATAGAGCAAACTTTCCCTGTCAACCGGCTCGTATAACTGCCCTTTGTGGGCATAAATTCCCGATTGACGGAAAAGCGCATCCATACCAAACGTTCTTGATTCATCGGGAACAATTGGAACCACAAGCTTTCCAATATTTTTATCTTTCAACAACTTTGAAAGAAGTTGCACAGCAGCTTGTGTTGTAGCAACTTCGCGTTTACCTGAGCTTTGAAAAAATTCCTTAAAAACTTTCGCTTCCGGCATCTTAAATTTTGCTTTCCCCCGGTTTCTTTTAGGAAGAAATCCGTTTAGCTTTTTTCGCTGTCCTAATAAGTATTTTATTTCGTCGCTGTTATCATCTGGTTTGTAAAATGGTGCTTTTGCCACATCTTCGTCGGAAATAGGAATATTAAACCGGTCACGAAAGTGCATTAGCTCTTCTTCGTTTAATTTTTTTTGCTGGTGCGTTATGTTACGACCTTCACCAGCTTCTCCTAATCCATAACCTTTAATGGTTTGAGCAAGAATAACCGTTGGCATATTTGTCGATTCAACAGCTTTTTTATAGGCATTAAAAACTTTTTGCGGGTCGTGGCCACCACGGCGAAGTTTCGCCAGTTCTTCGTCACCCATATTTTTTACCATGGCTTTCAGTTCATCGTATTTTCCAAAAAACTCCTTCCGGATATAATCCCCACCTGAAATAGAAAATTTCTGTCGTTCGCCATCAACTAATTCACCTAAACGTTTTCTTAAAATTCCGTTTGTATCTTTTTTTAGGAGCGGATCCCAATTTTCGCCAAGAATTACTTTTATAACGTTCCAACCTGCTCCTTTAAAAGCTGCCTCCAACTCCTGAATAATTGAGCTGTTTCCACGCACCGGACCATCCAGCCGTTGCAGGTTGCAGTTAATTACAAAAATGAGATTATCCAGTTCTTCGCGGGACGCCAGTGTTAATGCTCCCATCGATTCGGGTTCATCCATCTCCCCATCGCCTAAAAATGCCCACACTTTTTGGTTGGGTGCTTCAAGTAATCCTTTGTCTTGTAAATACTTATTGAATCGTGCCTGGTAAATGGCCATTATTGGTGCCAGTCCCATCGAAACCGTAGGAAATTGCCAGTAATCCTGCATCAGCCGGGGGTGAGGATAGGACGGTAATCCACCATCGGGATTCAACTCCCGGCGAAAGTTTTCAAGCATTTTTTCCGAAATCCTTCCTTCCAAATACGAACGAGAATAAATACCAGGTGAGGCATGCCCCTGAAAATAAACAATGTCGGCAGGATTATCTTTATCTTCGCCACGAAAAAAGTGATTAAAACCAACCTCGTAAAGCGTAGCTGCCGATGCATAGGTTGAAATGTGTCCACCAATTCCATCTTTTTTCCTATTCGCCTGAACAACCATTGCCATGGCATTCCAGCGAATAATGCTTTTTATTTTTCGCTCCAAGTCCCGGTCTCCAGGATAGTCTGACTCGCCTGATTTTGGAATGGTGTTAATGTATGGTGTGTTAAGCTGGTGGTTTAATGAAATTCCACTTTCGTTAATTCGTTGCCGTAACAATTCGAAAATCTCTTCTACTCGCTCTGAATCGTTGTTTTTAATAATATAATCAATGGAATCTAACCACTCTCTGTTTTCCAGTGTTCTAACATTATCATTTTCACCTTTACTTTCTGCCATCATAAAATTTTTGTTTCGAATGATTTTTTAGAGCTTTTTGTAATTCAATTTGGGCAACAGTTATACCAATGACTAAGCTGGCACTTTTTAATGTGAGCTATTTTTATTAGTAGTTGAGATACTTTACATTAAATGCTTTTCGAAGAAGATTACCAGAATTAATTTTTGTGGAAATGTTTGGATAGGATGAGACTTATTTCCACAATTTACCGCATACAATCAGTAAACTAATATTTTGAAAACTACTTTAGAAATACCAAAGTGCCAGTGACATATTCAAAAATAATGTTTAATCAGAAAAACATATGATTGCAGGATAAAAGTGGAATATTATTTTCTATATGGTATTTAAATGATATTTAAATCTATGCAGAAAGATTCACAATTCAGATTAAATATTCCCGACTCAAAGAAATCCCGATTGGTAATTGTTGGAGGTGGTTTTGGTGGAATTCATTTACTTCGGAATATTTCTAATAGCAGTTTTCAGGTGGTTTTGCTTGACCGCTACAATTATCATACTTTTCAACCGCTTTTGTACCAGGTAGCAACTGCTGGCCTTGAGCCCGATTCGGTTGCCGGACCGTTACGCAAAATAATGGACCCCAAAAATGATGTATATTTTCGGATGGTAGCAGTGAACCGTATTTTGCCTTCAATAAATGAAGTTGAAACCGACGCAGGAAACCTGAAGTTTGATTATCTGGTAATTGCAACAGGGGCAAAAATGAATTTTTTTGGAAATAAAAATATAGCAAAAAATTCGCTCCCGTTAAAACAGGTTACTCATGCTCTCGATTTGCGAAGCCATATTTTTCAACAGTTTGAAAAGAGAGAGATTACAAGAAAAGAGATTAGTAGCAAAAAACCAATAAACTTTGTAGTAGTTGGTGCCGGGCCAACAGGAGTGGAAGTTTGTGGTGCTTTGGCCGAGTTAAAAAGTCATGTGCTTAAGAATGATTATCCTGAGATGGATATTAATAAAGTGAAAATTTATCTTATTGAAGGACTTAACAAAGTACTTCCGGCAATGTCGGATAGTGCCGGGAAGAGAGCACATAAATATTTAACAAATCTGGGGGTTGAGGTGATTCTGAATACAATGATTGATGATTTTGATGGTGAAGTTGCCATACTTAACAACGGAAAAGAAATACAAACCAAAACATTGGTGTGGGCCGCCGGTGTTAAAGGAAATTTACCTGAAGGTTTTGACAAAGCAAGCATTGAAAAAGGCAAATTGCATGTTAATGAATTTAACCAGGTTTGTAAAGGAAAATCTGAGCATGAAGTTTTTGAACGGATTTATGCCATTGGCGATGTTAGCTTTATGAAAACGGAAAAATATGAAGCTGGTCTTCCCGGGCTTGCTCAGGTTGCCATTCAGCAAGGAAAGCATTTGGCGAAAAATTTGAACAGGATAGAAAAGAATCATTTGCCTAAAAGGTTTAGATACAAAAATAAGGGAGTAATGGCTACGGTTGGAAGAAACAAAGCCATTGCCGATTTACCCGGAAATATTAAAGTTTACGGATTTGCCGGGTGGTTGCTTTGGATGGTAATTCACCTGTTGTTTTTAGTGGGATTTCGGAATAAGGCTGTGGTACTTGCCAATTGGATATGGAACTATTTTACTTTCGATCGTGGTATTCGCCTGATTCTAAGGCCATCATCAAAAGAAAAAGACAGAATAAGCCACAAAATGGAATTGGAAATGAACGAAGCAAAAGGATAAAAAATGAAAAAATTAAACGTTGCACAGAAACTGATACAGTCGCACCTGGTAAGTGGAGAAATGTTTCCTGGTGAGGAGATAGGTATAAAAGTAGATCACATTTTACAACAGGATGCTACGGGAACAATGATAATGTTGGAGTTGGAAAAAATAGGCATTGATAAAGTTTCAGCTGAAGTTGCGGTTCAATATGTTGATCACAATCTTTTGCAAACCGATTTTAAAAATGCAGATGATCATGTGTTTTTACAATCAGCTGCGAAAAAGTTTGGATACTGGTTTAGCCGGCCGGGAAACGGCATTAGCCATGTAGTACATATGGAACGTTTTGGTAAGCCCGGTAAATCCATGCTAGGCTCCGACAGCCACACCTGTTCGGCAGGTGGCATAGGAATGCTTGCTATTGGTGCCGGGGGGATTGATGTAGCTAAAGCGGCGACCGGCCAGCCTTACTACTTCACGATGCCAAAAATTTTTGGTGTAGAGCTTACCGGAAAATTACCCGACTGGGTGAGTGCTAAAGATATTATACTGGAAATGTTACGGCGTTACGACGTAAAGGGGGGAGTTGGTTATATCATAGAATATTTTGGCGAGGGAGTAAAAGCTCTTTCTGCGTGGGACAGGCACGTAATAGCAAATATGGGGGCGGAATTGGGTGCCACTACTTCGGTTTTCCCATCTGATGATATGACGTGGGTGATGTTAAAGCAGGAAGATCGAGGAAATGACTGGAAAGAAATTGTCTCCGATGAAGGTGCTGAATATGATAAAACTGACCGAATTCATCTTCCCGATTTGGTTCCATTGATCGCCAAACCCAGTAGTCCCGGGAATGTTGTTCCTGTGTATGAGGTAGATGGAAAGCCTGTTTCTCAGGTTGTTGTAGGCTCTTCTGCTAATCCCGGTTTGCGCGATTTTTGGATGGTAAGTGAGATTTTGAGAGGAAAAAATGTGCATCCTGATGTCTCACTTGATATAAATCCTTCTTCACGTCAGAAAATTGAAGATTTAGGAAAATTAGGAGCTGTAAATGTTTTAATGCAGGCAGGGGTACGTTTTCATCAAACCGGCTGTATGGGGTGTATAGGAATGGGGCAGGCTCCGGCATCCAATACGATTAGTTTACGAACTATGCCTCGTAACTTTCCCGGCCGTTCCGGTACTGCCGACGATCAGGTCTATTTATGCAGTCCGGAAACAGCTGCTGTTTCAGCGTTGTTTGGAAAAATAACCAATCCGACAAAGTACAGGAAACACATGAAATACCCCAAATATAAAGAACCGGAAAATGCTTCTTTAAATATGTTTATGTTGATACCTCCCAGTGAAAATGATGAAACCGTAAAACTGAAAAAAGGTCCGAATATAAAAACCCTGCCCGATTTTGACGTGGTAGAAAATTCATTTCGTGTACCGGTTGTTTTAAAAATGGGAGATAATATTTCAACCGATGAAATTTTGAAAGCCGGGGCTGAAGTTTTACCGCTACGTAGCAATATTGAGGCGATAAGTAAGTTCGCTTTTCAAGTTATTGATGGGGAATTTTTTGAAAAAGCAAAAAAATATAAAGATTCGAACGGAGGGCATGTCGTGGTTGCAGGAGAAAATTATGCACAGGGATCCAGCCGTGAACATGCAGCAATAGCTCCAAGATATTTGGGTCAGAAAGCAGTGATTGCAAAAAGTTATGCACGTATCGGATTTCAGAATCTGGTGAATTTCGGAATTATACCGTTTATTTTTAAAAATCCTGCAGATTACGATTTAGTAGAACCGGATAACATTCTGGAAATCAATGATGTTTTTGCTGCACTGGAAAATAAAAAACCTGCGGGTATTTACAATGCAACACTTGATAAAAATTTTGAAGTAATTTGTGAATTGACAAAACAACAAAAAGAGATTTTAATTAGTGGTGGGGTAATCAATCATTTAAAAAGATAGCAAAAAAAGGGGCTCATCCCTTGCGGAAATTTGCCCCCTGATTCTCTGAATCAAGAATTCTATTTGTTTCCAAACGGATTATTAAAGTTTACAGATCTTTCTCTGGTTCTAAATTTTGTCGGTTTCACCAAAGAACCCGCCTGAGAAAATGCTTCATCAAAAGAATCGAAATTTCGGTATATATTTTTTCTCAGCTTAGGAAACAAGTCTCCTTCGGACTCCTTTTGATCAATTTTTTCATATTGTAACATGATATTATTCCGTATCGATTCCAAATGCCTTAAAATACCTGAAAGGTCTCTTTTAATTTCCGCATCTTTATTTTGATCAGAATGTTTTTTAATATCCATTATTCTGGCATTTGCTTCGCTTAATTTTTTGTTTATTTCTGCTTTAAATTTTTCATGTGTTTCCATAACTATTTTCTTTAATTCCACTTAATCATAAATATTAATTCCAATACTATGCCAAAATCCGGAGAGCCCCCTGATTATTTGGATTTACCAATTTTATATTTATATGTGGCTGGAAATCAGTAAAATTTTTTAGTCGTGCGCATATTACTGTAGAACATTCTGCCCACCAACCGTGCATTGAATCCACAATTCGTTAAGCAATTGCAGTTTTAAAATCGATCGTTTCGCTTAATACCCTGCCAATGAGCAAAAAAAGATTTTTGGCATATTCTTTTCATGATTAGTATTACAAATCTTAAAAATTGAAATATTATGTTACTACTTAAAGAACAACAGTGTGAACCTTGCACTGGGAGTGAAGAACCATTAAAAGGAGAACGGATAGAAAAGTTTTCAGAACGATTGAAAAATGACTGGGAAGTGATTGACAACAAAAAAATAAAGTACAGTTTCCCATTTGAGAATTTTAAGAGAAGTATGGCATTTGCACAGGAAATAGCGCGAATTGCTGAAAATCAGGATCACCACCCGGATCTTTGTGTCCATTATAAAAGTGTTGATGTTGAATTAAGTACGCATAAAATTGGAGGCTTGTCGGAAAATGATTTTATTATGGCTGCAAAAATTGATGAATTGTGAAAATCAAGGGAGTTCAGCTCATTTTTACTTTTTTAAAAGAAAAGGTAGATCTAAACTAAGATGTAAAACAATATTTACACGACATGTTAAACATAAATAAAATGTAAAAGATTGGTTGCCAAATCATCCGGAAGTAACAATAGATGTTAGAGTTCTAAATGTAAGAAAGGTGGAATTCTCTTTTGAGAAATAAACTATTATTAGTTTGAAAAATATCCCTATGTGACTGGCCTAAAAACATTTACAAGACAGGAAAATGCACTGGTGTTTTGGGGCTATCTCAAAAAAGCAGGGCGATATTGATGTTGATGCCTCAAACCTTTCTTCACTAATCAGGATTGTACCACATTTTGATGTTTGAAGTTTGTATATATGGAGAGGAGATAGGGGAACCAGCTACCCATTTGATTAGAAAGGAACTCACCACCGGAGTCTCATCTAATTTAAATAGAATATACCAATCCACTTACAGCTTTTATTACTCATCAAGGTCAATGATATTAATAGTATTGTAAAATCAAGACATAAAAAAGAGGTCGCTTATGACTTCTTGCCTTGTCTGCTCCCCTAAAAGTCGAAAGTTGCAACCTAATTTTCGATTTAAGTCGTTAAGAAAGGTGGTATCTACTAAAAATTGTCTAACCATTCTAAATTTTCAAAATAAAAATTTTAGTAAATTGCATCTACAATAATGTAAAAACATGCTCTTATTTTTATCACTTACGGGTATTTTTTTGTCATTAATTTTACTGTATTTCAATGCGAAGAAATACACGTCTACCATCTACCTGAGTTTATTTTTTTTATTTACCAGCCTTTATGGTTTTTATCAGTACATTTTACTGTATTCAAAATCAGTTACCTTAATCAGTCTTTTTCTTTTTAATCTTTCTCTATTTAGCTCGCCGGTTTATTTAATTGGGCCGATGCTTTTCTGGTACGTTAGAAGTGTACTTTCCGATAATCCAAAGCTGAGAAGAAGCGACTTATGGCATTTTCTGCCAGCTTTGATCTTTTTTGTTTCGGCATTACCCAACACATTTGTACCCTGGCATGAGAAAGTAGATGCCGCTAAAACCGTGGTCCAGGACCAAAGCTACATTATGGTATACAAAGCCACATTATTAAGCGAAATACTTCCTTCTACTATAATTTTCTTAATCCGTCTTTTTCTGGCATTAGGATATACGATTTGGTCAATTATTTTATTCATTAATTTTCTGGTGAAGAAAAAATCATCTGTTGTTTTATCGAAGCAACAATTTATGAAAAAATGGTTGTGTTATTTGCTCGGTTTTATGCTAATTTTGGTTATCAGCCAGTTGATTATGGTGTTTAAAAGTTTTGAAATGCATTTTTCTGCAATTTTTTTTACTTTCAATATCATAAGGGTAATATCGGTAGTAGGGCTTATCGGGCTTTTAATCTCGCCATTCTTTTTCCCTACTATTCTTTACGGCTTGCCCAGAACTCCTGAAAAAAAAGAAGAGGAAAAAGATTATAGGCTAACAAATGAGACTAAACCAAATGCCAATTCTTTTGAATTCGATTATCTCAAATCCATCGGGCAAAAATCAGATTATGTAATGGGGAAACAGCGCCTTTACCTGGAACCCGATTGTAATCTTGCCTTTTTCTCCAAGCAAATCGATGTTCCTGCTCATCATCTTGCTTACTATTTCAGGGAGGTAAAGAAACAACGCTTTAATGACTTTAGAAATGAGTGGCGCATTAACCACGCAAAAGCGCTCATAGAGGAAGGAAAAGCGAATGAAATTACCCTTGAAGCCATAGGATCACTTTCCGGGTTTTCATCACGTAACGCATTTATAACCGACTTTAAAAAACTTGAAGGAGAGTCTCCAGGGGCCTACGCTGCCCGATTCGATTAAAAATTTCTTTAAAATCTTCTTTTTTGCACCATTTTTCAAAAACAGTACAAGGGTAAGCCAAAAAAATTTCGTCGTTGTATGCCGCTTCCCGAATTTTGTTTCAGGTTATTCAACTACAGCTGAATTCATGAGATGGTCATGTAAAACTGGAATCACCGGCAGCACATGACCTTCTCTGACCAGCTATAGTAAATTCCATTATTAATTCAACTGTGTTATAACTTTTAAAAATTAAAATCATGAAAAAAAATTGTTTAAAAAAAAGAATTATCAAAGGAATGATTTCTTCGGTATTCGTTATTGTTCTTATTTCTGTTTCATTCCAGTCTTGTCAAAAGGATGAAATACTACTGAACGATAATTTTGAAAATAAGGCAATTCAATCTAACCAATCAAAAAGTGCATCTATTTCAGGTATTGATGTACTGATTGACAAAATTGAAGATTATGAGAGCGAAGGTGAATTAGATTCCAAATTGGCAAAAGTTTTTATCAAAGAACTTGAAAATGTAAAGAAAAGCTTAGACAAAGAGAACGAAAAAGCAGCAGAAAACCTTCTTCAGTCACTCATATACCAACTTGAAGGGTTGATGAAAGCCGGCACTATTGAAACGTCAATTGGTGAAGGACTCATTTCTCAACTGGAATCAATGGTCGGAGAGAATCCAACATTTACTGATACGAGAGACGGACATGTTTATAAGACAGTTACAATCGGTAATCAGACCTGGATGGCTGAAAATTTAGCATATAATTCAACAGCATCATTAGTTTATGAGGATAATGAAGAAAATGCAAATATATATGGTAGACTATATCCATGGAACGATGTAAAATATGGTGATATTTGTCCTGAAGGTTGGCATGTGCCAACTCAGAAAGAATGGATAGAACTAGCAAATTATATCGGTGAAAGTTATGTTGATAATTATTCCGATTATCCTTATCCTTATATTAATACTAATGATGTTATTATTTCATCAGTCGGATCAGCAATGAAAACAACAGGAACTGATGCCACAAATGAAAGTGGTTTTAATGGATTACTAGGTGGGCTTTACACTCCTTATTCAAGTTATTCATATCAAGCTTTAGGTGATTATGGTATCTGGTGGACTAGTGATTTATATGATTCTAATTCAGGAATAATAACAGTTTTAAAAATATTTTCACCAGATTTAGAAATAAAAATTACATCATTAGATTATTATTATAGCGTTCGTTTAATTAAAAATGATCTAACTACTATTAATTAAAAAAATAAATGATACAGAGCTAATAAACATGAATATTTAAGAGGTTTAGAGATTTTATACAAAGCTCACGTTAAATTTATTGGGAACTTTTTTGGGTAGAGCGTTGGTTCTGATATTTAGTATAAAGTGTCTTTAAGCTCTACCTGAAAATTTTCATTATTGCCTTCTTAATATTTATGAGATTAAGTTTTAATCGGGAAAGTAATCTATCAAAAACCGGGAAGAGGATTGATAAGTATAATTTGAAATACCCTATGTTTAAAAGGTAAAAACAGGGGAAAGCTGATTCAAACCAAAGGGTAGAATTAGCAATGTAAAAGGCAGCCAGTTGGGCTACCTTTTACATTTTCATATCATATTTATTTGCGATACTTTCAAATAGAAGTTTTCAATTCTTGTAATATTTGATTTTGCTTGCTGAATATTAGCCTTAACTTAAAACTGTGATTTATTTTGCTAATACAATCGAATTAGAGTTAAATGGTAACTTCCACCATTGTTCATCAAGGTTTATGTTGAAAATAATTCATTATACCGTTCAATGTCATGCAACCCTTTAAGTCATTCAATTACTTTTGATTAAATGTAAGAATATAGACGATTACTAAATAAGGGAAGAAAAATAGCAATTTAAAAATACAAGTATATTTTACTGGCCAAAATCAATGATATCAATAGTTTTGGAAGTTTCAGACAAAAAAAAGAGGTCAAAAATTGACCTCTTTTTCTATTAAGCTCCCCAGGTAGGACTTGAACCTTTAGTATAATAAGCTTAAAATCAATTATTTAAAATTCATCTTCTCAAATAGGTCTCGAATTTTACACCTATTTCTCTGCACTTTGCTCAAGGAACATTTAACAAATATCAGCAATATATTTCAACTTTGAAAATACTACTTTTAATTGAGGACGATCTGAAAATATTCGACAAAATAGGCATTGTCTTCTATAATAAATACATCCTTTGATTCTGCTGTAGTCTGAACTTTTTGTACCCAGACTTTATCGTTAGCTTTTATAGTAGGAAAATTGACCTTGGATTTCACTTGGAACGGGCAAAGCAGATCAATTATCTCTCCATCGTTTGAAACGACTAATACGTTATATGGTGAAATGTATTCATAATACGAGTAATAATTATTTTCATTTTTCATTTTTTTGGATTTAATAATTGTAATGAATTGACCGTATAATATTAATCGATTATATTAATCAAATTATTTTGTTTCATGATTAAATATATCTTTCTTTTTGTCTTTTATAAATCCTTCATAAATCCATAATCCGGCTATTGTTAAAAGCCAATAAATTACAAAACTTATTATGATAGTGTAAAAGAATTCTTCCTCAAATTCATTACGGTCATCGTATATTACTGCAATTATTAAAGGTAGTATAACACTACCAATAATAAGAGAACGTTTTATGTAGGTTGGCAAATTGGTAAATAACTTAAATAGATTCATCATTGAAAGTTTTAGATTTAAAATTTATTGAAATATTTGGATGAGAATAGATTTCTTAAATAACTTACTCTTTTTTTCCATATTTGGCAGTTTAAATCACCCCAGTCCGATAAGTGAGGATTAGACATAAAAAAAGCGTGGGACTGTAGCCTATCTGAAATCGAGGTACCGCCAAGCACCCACGTACACATATAAACACAGCCCACGCCGTAGCGTGAGCGTAATGCTTATAATTTTTGTGTACGTTATTAAACTGGCGGTTTTCGACTCCACAAATTATAGCTAACGCTTTATATTTTAAATTCGTTATTTACGAACTTTGTATCAAAATTAGTTATTTCATTTTAGTTAATTTAGTTGTATCTATATTTTTAACATATACAATCTAAATACTCATATGTCAGAAAGATCATATTTAAAAAATATTCAAACGAAATCCTAGTACTCAAAAACGAAAGATATTTTACCATTCAATAAATAGAATTAACCTTTTACGAATTACCCCTAACCAATTACATAATATCTGAAAATGCTTAGTAAGACAATGTTACATTTAACATTGATTTTCCGATATACAAAACTAAAACCATAAATCAATGAAGTTAACTCATCCATATTTATTATAGATTATATAAACATCTCCACAAGCACTTCTTATCTGAAAGAATTAAAACACAAAGAATCAGGTATGATAGTGTAGTGCCTCAATAGGAGCCAATCAAAAAGCTAATTTCTAAATATACATATATGAAAAGATACACACTTCTTCTATTTTCAACATTGTCAATATTTTTGGCAAACTGTCTAAATGCTAAAGGACAGGACATAACGACAGGATTAGTTGCTCACTATGATTTCGAAAGTATATCAACCGGAGTATTGGATATTGCCGGCTCTCACGATGGTACTAACTATGGTGCCGAGCTTACGACTGAAGGTAAAATTGGCAATGCCTTTATTTTTGATGGTACGGATTATGTGAGAGTTTATAACAATTCTGACATCACAGGTTATGATGAATTTACTTTAACTGCATGGATCTTCCCCACATCAGTAGGAGTTAATCGCGTTATATTAGCAAAAGTAAGTTCAGGCCGTGATTTTGTTATTAAACTACATCATACTACAAAATTTAGTGCTGAATTTTATGATGGTGCGTATAAAATGTGTTTTAGTGATTCATTGGCCCAAACTGGACAATGGATACATGTTGCGGCAACATGGAAAGATTATCAGTGGAAAATCTATTATAATGGAGTATTGCAGAGTACTTGTACTTTCACTGGTTATGAACCTCCATGGATAAGTCAAAGCATGTATATTGGTGCATTGTCTTCTTCAAGTGAAAGATTTGTTGGTAAAATCGATGAAGTTAGAATTTACAATAGAGCCCTATCTTCATCTGACATTTCTGCTTTATGCAGTTATAACGGTGGAACTACTGATACTACTTTATGGGCGATAAATGGAACAAATATTTATAATACTAATACAGGAAATGTTGGTATTGGTACATCTTCTCCAGATGAAAAATTAACTGTAAATGGCACAATTCTCTCGAAAGAAGTCATTATTGATTTAGATTTTGATGCCCCCGATTATGTATTCGAAAATGATCACAAACTTCTTTCAATTTCAGAACTTCAAAGCTTTATTATAAAAAACAATCATCTACCGGAATTTCCCCCTGCTTTGGAAATGGAAACAAAAGGAATATCTGTATCCGAAATAAATATGGGGCTATTAAAACGCATTGAAGAATTGACACTTTATATCATCGATCAGGAAAAACGCATTCAAGACATTGAAAAACAGCATAATACAGAGAATAAATAATATGAAAATAAAAGTATATATAATAATTTTAACTGTCATTTTTACTTATTGTTGTAGAAAGGTGTATTCGCAAGAAGATATTTGGACTGTGAGTGGCACATCCATTTGTATTGATGAATCGACGAACAACATCGGTATTGGAACAACAACTCCTGATAAGGAACTAACTGTAAACGGAAAAATTCATGCTCAGGAGTTAAAAGTAGGATTGAGTGTTACTCCTCCTGATTATGTCTTTGATAAAGAGTATAATTTAATATCTCTCCGTGAGCTTGAAGATTTTATATTAAAAAATAAGCACCTCCCTGATATTCCCTCAGCAAGTAAAATGGAACAAGATGGTGTAAATATTTCTGAAATGAGTATGTTATTGCTAAAAAAAACCGAGGAGATAACGTTATACATTCTCAATCATGAAAAAAGAATTGAAGCAATGGAACAATTTATTAATGAACATTAAATCAAATTAATTATGAAATTTTTAACCTTTTTTATATTCGCATTTATGTTAATGCATTCTGGTTTTAGCCAGACAATGAAGAATGACTCAAAAGTTAAATATGATAAAGTAACTCTTACGCACAACACTACAATTAGCAAGGATAGTGCTTTAGCGACACTTCCTACCCTAGCCTCAGTAATTGAATCAGATAATTTAATGAATCCTTCGGTTATGGAATCTTTTGGATCTTATTCAGTAAATTTTTATCCACAAGTTGATGATGGGATTATTTATGTCCAGTTTGACAATTTGGAAAAAAATATTAAACCTGAATTGTACTTGTCTGATATCGATGGTAATGAGATATACAGAATTAAAGGCCAAACTCGACTAAATTTAATCAATCTTCGTAGAATCGCGTCTGGGAATTATTTATTTACTATAGAAGTCAACAAAGAAGTTTCAACCTGGGAAATAGTTAAGGAATAAACTATTTAACACTATTCAAATAAGGACAATTTAGTTTATAAATGAATGAATTTCGGGGTTTAAAAAAGGTATGGTATGTGTATTAGAATGATCTTCAGCTATTTTGTATTTTTTCAGAAGAACGCTTTAAACACAACAAAAATATAGATGAAATTGAATTGAACGCTCAAACTGATAAATCGACAAACATGAAACTAAAATTTAAAATATTACTTTGTTACTTTATTTTTTCTGTTTTTCTGGGGTATGGGCAACAGGATACATCAAATGTCCAAATAGAAGGCATTGACCTCAGCAGCATTCAAATGGAAACAACTACTTTAACTCAGTCATTTTCACAAGTAAATAATCCATATGGAAGTGTTGTCCCACCTTCACCCAATGCTTCTTCACTTATGAGATACTTGGATTACCCAGTTAGTAATGCGACAGGCATTCCTGATATAAATATACCTCTTTATGTTATTAAGAGTGGGGAATTAAGTTTACCAATAAGTTTAAGTTATCACTCTTCAGGACGAAGAGTATATGATAGAACTGGAGCGGTTGGTTTGGGTTGGACCCTGAACGCAGGTGGGATGATTTCCCGAACTATTTATGGAGAGGCGGATGGCTGGAATTACGAGGGAACTGTATTCCCTGATCCATGGAAAAGGGATTCAGAACTTTCTATTGTTACCGATTTCCCATACCTTGCCAGCATAGATAATCGATCGAGTTATGAACCACCTATCTATGATTCAGAATATGATATTTTCTCCTTTGCAGTAAATAATTTAACCGGACATTTTATTCTAAAAGATGTAAATAACAATAAAGTACCTGTACTTATTCCAAAACAACCATACACGTTAGAGTATGGCATTAATAGCACTAATGAATTATTCGATTCTTTTGATATAATCGATGAAAATGGGATAACCTATAGATTTGGGAAAGCACTGACAGATGGAAATATTTATAGGGAATTTTGTCCCAAAGGATACAATGGATGGCTACTTACCGATATAGTATCAGCAAACAAAGAAGATTCAATACATTTTAAATATGAAGCATTTCTCAACTATGTGACTTCCTATAATACAGTATATAAAAAAATAACGAAATACTTTGACCATTACTATCCTATGCCATATCCAGTTACGGAACCGATAATACCGGAAGAAACCATATCTACACAAAGTTATACCACTCAAAGATTAAAAGAAATAAAGTTTAAGTCAGGTAGGATTGTCTTTGATCTTGATACCATTACAGAAATTCCAATAGATGGTAATTTATTAATTAAAAGTATGGAAATAAAAGATGCTAATGATATCACTATAAAGAAAATAGTACTAAATCAATCTTTGTTGAATTACTTTACTGATGCAAGCCAAATGTCGGTAAAAAAACTGGATAATATTATTATTCAGGATAGTGAGTCAACGCCTGTTGAATCATATAACTTCGACTATTATCCTGTTGTATACCCAGGTGTAACTACTGCAATGAATGTGAGATCTATGGATCTTTGGGGTTATTACAATGCTTCAGGAAGAACGGATATGTGTCAGTTTATTCCAACTACAACTGAGGGTCAAATTATAGAAAACACAAATGCAAATAGAAATTCAAATCTAACAGCCCTTAAAAGTGGTGTATTAAAAAAGATAACGTACCCAACGGGTGGATATTCAGAATTTTTCTACGAGCAAAACCAATATGATGATCAGGGAACCACAAAGGCAGGGGGAGGATTAAGAATCTACCAAATTAAAACATCAGATGGGAATAATAATGTTCAAACAAAAACATACAAATATGGTAACAACGAAAGTGGTGTCGGGAAAATGCCATTAATTCCCGGGTACAGATCAATGATGGCAGAATCTGAACGTTGGGAATTAATTGAATATAATTATGGCACTTCGGTATTACCTAATTATAAATGGGATATAACAGTTTTATATTCTAATGTATTACCTAAATTAAGTTATTTTGCAAATCTTCCTGTTTTTTATACGTATGTAGCAGAATATTTAGGTGATGAAGAAAGTAATTCTGGAAAAACCACCTATAAATATTCTGAGGGCATTACCCGTACCACTTCTGCCCAACCTTATTCAGGAATTAACTATCAGCTGTGGAAGAAAAGCAATTTATTAAAAAAGTCCTATTATACAAATACGGGAAATACGCTAAATCCCTATTCGCTAACAAAAGTAATTTCTAATTCTTATGCAGAGACAACTAATCCCTCCGAAACAATATATGGTCTATGGATAGATAGATTATACTATATATTACCTCTTTCAGGAGATGAGGATGGTATTATTGAATGCCCAATAAATTATAATAATCCTATTCTTTGTGAAGATGGAGAATGTACTTGTATTGGTGAGTATTATTATGCAGCTGAAGGAATGTCAATCTATGCTTATGGAGACTATACAATAGAAGTGGGGAAAGAAGAACTAACCACTACAATAGACTCAGTATTTACAAATAATGGAACAATAGTAACAAATACATCATTTCAATATAATTCAAATCACCTTTTAAAAGAAAGGCAGGTATACAACAGTAGTGGAGATAGCTTAGAATTTACATACAGGTATCCACCGGATATAAATTCAGGTATTTATGCTTCAATGGCCGGCAGTACAGTTAATATGTTAAACTTCCCAATTGAACAAACAAAAAAAGTTGCGGGGAAATGGACAGATGGCATATTGACTACTTACAAAACGGATGATGGCAATATTGTCCCCGATAAAACATATACTCTTGAGACTGCAGTTCCTTTAAATTCATTCACCGAATATACTGGTTCTTCAATGGACTCAAATTATGGGGATAATCCGGAAATGGAATTCATCGATTATGACACAAATGGGAATCTACTTAAAGCGAAAGGGAAAGATGGAATTTATACTTATTATTTATGGGCTTACAACAAACAATATCCTGTTGCTAAAATTGAGAGCGGCACAAATGTTACTCTTCCCATTTCTGTAAATGACAATAGTTTAAGTTTCTCAGACGATTTAAGTGATATTCAGGATGACATCGATTATTTGCAGGGGCTTTTATCCAGCTATATCGGAAACAGTAGTTACCGGGTAACGCTTTATACATATAAACCTTTAATTGGGATGACCTCAGAGACCGACCCGGCAGGCCGTACTATTTATTATGAATACGACGATTTTGGCCGGTTGAGTTTAATTCGTGATCAAAACGATAATATCGTTGAGAAATATGAGTATAACTATGCCAGCCAGTAAAGACCTGTCATTTTAGAATATCCTTAAAAACATCAAAAATCAGCAATCATGATAAAAATCTCGCGAACTATAGCTCAATTGATATTTGGTAGTACAATTACCTTGATGTTCTTTTTGTTGGTATTGCCCGTAAGCTCTCAGCAAACTTTCCAATGGGGAGTTCGTGGTGGGGGCAAATCAACAGACGTAGTGAATGACATAACCAGTGAAGGAGATAACGTTTATGCTACCGGAAGATTTAGCGGAACTTTTATTTTTAATAATGAAGAAGCAGAAGGACAGGCAATGACCGATATTTATTTTTTGAAACTCGATAAAAAAGGCAATACCATTTGGATGCAAACACTTACAGGAGAAGGTGCAGGAAATGGGAGCAGGGTTTTAACCGGTGAAGAGAATGTATACCTTGGAGGAACAATTTCCGGGGCTGTTAAGCATAAAAAAGATGTATACGACGGGGAAGGGAAAGCCTTATTTGTGTCTTCATGGAACAAACAGGGAAAAATTGACTGGTTTACCCGTTTACCATTTGAAGGAAATGCAACATTGGATGTATTAGAGATTTCATCTGATGGTTCAATAATAATAGGAGGACTTTTGCAGGGTAAATTGACAATTGATGGCACAGAACTTCTTACCCCCCGAAATAAAAGGGCATTTTTAATTAATTTATCTAAAGATGGGAACCTTGTTAGGGCAAAACTTTCTTCCGGTGAAGGAAGCCATCGTTTAGTATCAGCAACTTTTGATGCAGAGAACAATTGTTATTCGCTTTTTAGTGTTAGTGGTAATTTTGTTTTTACAGATGATAATCTGGTTGTAATCCCAAATTCTACGAAAAACGGACTTGTTCTTCAAAAAACAAATAATGAAGGTAAGTTGATTTGGACAAAAACTTTTGAATCATCAGGTTACCTTGAAGGGACAAAAGTAATAACCGGAAGTGATAATGAGGTAATCGTTTGTGCAAATTACAACGAAACTCTAAAAACAAGTGATACTCTATACGTTACCAATGCACAGTTGGAAACTATGCTGTTTTCTCTTAATTCAGCCGGAGACCAATTGTGGGCGAAAAAACTGACCAGTCCTGTGAAAACGCGCGTAATGGATTTATCCAATACACGAAATGGAAACCTTATGGTAGCCGGTTACTTCCGACAATCGTATTCCATAGATGGAGATTCTGTTTATTCTGAAATTCCGGGTGAAGACCTTTTTTTGTTACAGCTTAACAAAAAAGGAGAGACAGTCTGGCACGATGAGCCGGGAGAAGAGGCATCCAGTTTCTGTAAGGCATTTACCATTGACGAGACCGGCAATATTATTTTTGCAGGAGGGTTTCGTGGGGAACTGGAATTAAAGAGTGAAAAACTTACTTCCGCAGGAAAGGAAGATATTATAATTGCCAAATATTTTAATTGCGACCAGAACAATGTCACAATTATTGGAGACAATATACTTTGTGAAGGAGGAGAGACGGAACTCACAGCTACCGGAGGTTACTATAGTTACCTGTGGAACGCAGAAGAATGGGGAGAGAATACATATCTGGTGGCCAGCCCCGGAATTTATACTGTCACGGCTTTCGATAAGCAGGGGTGTGCAACATCTGATACATTCAACATTACAATTGCAGAAAGTGAGGCCTTAAATCTTCCTGATGAACTGGAATTATCTCAGGGAAACAAAATCCTCATTTCTGCTGAAAATGGTTTTGCATCTTACCTTTGGGAAGATGGTTCAACTTATCCGGAAAGAGAAGTGAGTTATAATCCTGAAATTGATTCAGAAGAACTCGATCTTATTGCAGAAACATTTGAAGGTTGTATCGTTACTGATACAGTAACGGTCACATATAATCATACAAAAAGTGCAGGTATAAGTTTCAATGCTTTTATACAAGCCTATCCAAATCCGGTAAAAAACAAACTTACCTGGTTTGCCAAAACTGAAAAACCAACTGTTGTTAACTTAATTCTGACAGATAGTAAAGGCGTTACTGTTTACAACCAGCAAATCAGTGGCTATATTCCAAATTCAGTAAAAGAAATTGATATGAGTGGTCTGGCAGGTGGAAACTACCTTTTGAATATTAAGGCGGGTGAAATTGTCCACGATCTTAAAATCGTAAAAAAGTAGAATTTCAATTTAGCTATTAATCAACCAAGGAAAAACAAGCGTTATGAAAAAATACATTTTTACCGTAATATATATTTTAGCCATAACTTCGGGTTTTGCCCAAGTTTATAATGTTGAGAATGATGATATTTATACAGGGAAAGCAGATATCACTGCAACTAACCAGGTTAAACTTACTGATGGTTTTAGGGCAGTAGAAGGTTCAGATGTGCATGCATATATTGATCCCTCAGCATCATATACAGAGGTAGAATATAATCCAACCGCTGGGGGAACTGTTGGCACTGTATCAGCTAGTTCCTCGGCAAATTATATCAGAACAACTATGTTGAGAGCCCCTGAAACCTCTGTAGTAAATATTGGAACCAAAGAAAGGATAGAGACTATAGAATATTTCGATGGGTTAGGCCGTTCTGTTCAAAATATCACCGTACAGGGGTCGCCATTGAAAAAAGATATTGTAATGGCAAAGAAATATGATGCGTTTGGACGCGATAGTATTAACTTTTTGCCATACGTGACAAACTCTTCCACAGGAGCATATGTTAGTGACCCCGAAACTGGAAGTATAAACTTTTACAATAATTCTATACCAGGGCATGAATCAGGTAACAGTCCATGGAACGAAACTTTTTATGAATCTTCCCCACTAAACCGGGTAGATGAATTACAGGGGCCAGATGCCTGGCAAACGAATCCATCTTATGTTGAATACTTAACCAATACTGGAAGTGTTGATAACTGGTCTGTTTCAGGAAGTCCAGCGTTTTATACTCAGGATAATTTTTCAGCCGGAGAATTATACATTACACAATACACGGATGAAGACGGTAACCAAACCCGTGAGTACAAAGACAAACTGGGACGTGTAGTATGTAAGGCCTCGTATGATGGCAGCAATTGGCTTGAAACGCATTACGTTTATGATAATCTTGGATTGCTTCGTTGTGTTGTTCCTCCAAAGGCATCGGGGCCAGGAGATACAGAATTATGCTATTATTACGAGTATGACGAACGACACAGGATGATACAAAAAGACATGCCAGGTGCTGAAACGGTTTATATGGTATATGATAAACGAGATAGGTTAGTGATGGTGCAAGATGGTAATCTAAGAGCAGAAGTTGGAGGGATATGGATAGCAACAATTTACGATAATGTTAACCGACCTGTTATTACCGCAAAAGTGGTTGCAGGGACCAACCGGTTAACAGTTCAGGGCAATTTTGACGATTTTGAAGGTGAAGCAACACATTCCTCATCTGGTACTATGTTAGGCTATACCACAACATCAGCATTACCAGGAGTATATAATTTGGATGAAAATAATATTCAAACAGTAACATATTACGATAAATATGAATTCTTACAGGCTTCTGATTTTGTTAATGAAGATTATAGCTTTGGTTCGTATAGCCTTACAGGATATACCGTACCACAATCATCTCAAACAAAAGGTCTTGTAACCGGTACTCTTACCAGAGTGCTTCAAAATGCTAATGATGCCATAACTGAACCGCTTTTGGTAAATGCAATTTTTTATGATGATTTTGGAAGACCAATTCGTATCGTCTCAGATAACCATTTGGGAGAAACAGACGTTGTTTACAATAATTATAATTTTACTGGGCAAATCACTGAAACAACAATGATACATAATCATGGGCAAAGTAACCAGGTAAAACTGGCAACTACCTACGCATATGACCACCAGGGACGTCTGCTTACTGAGAAGCTGAAAATAAATGATGAAACACAAATCACCTCTTCTGCTTATCAGTATAACGAACTGGGAGAACAGATTATCAAGTATTTGCACGGCAGTAGCAGTGGCGATGATTTTAACCAAAAAATAGATTACAAATACAATATTAAGGGTTGGCTGCGAACCATGAATACAGTGAATAATCTTGGTACTGATTTGTTTGCACTCGATTTACGGTATAATAATCCTGGAAGCGGAGATGCACTCACAGCAAGTGCCCTTTATAATGGGGATATTTCTGAGCTACGCTGGGACACGGGGACCCCCAAGGGGTACGGTTTTAGTTACGACGATTTAAGCCGATTAACCGCAGCTGATTACGCAGACGGTAGTTCTTTAACTAGTAACCAGAACAGGTATAATGCTAGTTACGGGTACGATAACAACGGGAATTTGTCTTCGCTTTCAAGGTACTTGAATGCCACTTTAGTTGATAATCTTACTTACACCTATGAATCAAATAGTAATCGGATAGAATCAGTAAATGATGCTACTTCAAATTCTAATGGTTATGACGACAACAATGGAACTTATGCATACGATAACAATGGTAATTTAAACCAAGATCCTTCAAAAGGAACAAATCTTGATTATAATTACTTAAACCTCCCAGAGCAGGTTGTTTTTGATGGTAACGAATACCTTCGTTACACATATGATGCTGCCGGAAACAAACTGGTAAAAGTCGTAGACGGTGTAGTTTCTGAAAACAACATGAGGTTGGATTATTCCGGCAATTTTATTTATGAAGATGGAGAATTAAAAGCTATCTTTACCTCCGCCGGAAGAATCGTTCCAATTGATATTGACGGCAGCGTTCATTATAAGTTTGAATATAATTTACAGGATCATCTTGGTAATACCAGGGTAGTGTTTAGTGGCCACAGCAATGGGCAGCCGGAAGTAATGCAGGTAACTGATTATTATCCCTTTGGGATGGTAATGACCCAGCAAAACTATTTCGCCAACGGAGTACTGTCTAATAAGTACCTTTATAACAAAAAAGAGTTGCAGGATGACGAGTTGGCTGGTAACAGTTTAGACTGGTACGATTACGGGGCTCGATTCTATGACCCGGAATTAGGGAGGTGGCACTCGCTTGACCCGCTTTCTGAATGGGATTTTGCACGGTCTCCTTATGCTTATGTTACAAATAATCCATTGCGGTATATTGACCCTGATGGTAATTTTAGAACAAAATTTGGAGCTTGGCTTTGGAAAACTTTTAATGGTGGTGGACAAACACTGCAAGACCAACGAAGTGGAGAATATTTTGTTAGCCAAAGAATAGAAGATTCTAACGGCGATGACCAAGTAGATGTAACTGTAAAAAGAGTATTCAGGGGACAAAAAAGGTATTCGAATAGCAGCAGTCGTGGTTATACTCAAAAGGGAGGAATTCCTTTTGTTACATCGGGGCAGAGTATTTCTCCAACCAAAGCAAGGGCAAAATATACAGACAGGCCTGTCAATATCGATGATTTAATGCCGGCAATTGGCGGAGCAGGAGCTGGACGTTTTCAAAGAAGTCCACTTGATTTTGCTCAAGGTATAGGTAAGATAATGGACATATCGTCCCTGAATAAGGACCAGAATACATCAGATAAGAAAATATTAGAAGAGCACGGAGGTTCTCAGAAGCAAAAAACAGATGCACAAGGTGTGGTTTTTGGTACTGGGAAATATAGTACTTGGAAAAAAACAAAGTCTTTGGTTGGTAGTAGCTATGAAGATGCAACTGGCGATTCGGTTTTGTATATTAATCACAAAGGAGATTCAACGCTATATATTGATATTACAGAGCAAGAAGGTCCAGGATTTGAGTGGAGAGTAAAAAGTCCTTTAAAATAGAAAAGAATGAAAAAGATAGCATTTATTATACTGGTATATAGTTTATTGGGGTGCGGATATTCTAATGACAACAAAATAGTTGATGACGGGCAGTTAGCGAATATATTGGAGCAAGCACTTTTAATATCAAATATTAATTCTGATGAAATCATTTTATACAACAAATATGTAAATCAAGAGAATGTCGATTCTCTTGTAGCTTTTTATCATTATGGAAGTAATATTTTTGGTTATACGATAAAAGATTCAGTTATTAACGATGTTACTAATCGAGCAGATTCGTTTGTTCCTAAGAATCTAAATAATTATTTGGAGTTTGACATAAAGACTTCTGATGTAATTGCCTCGGATAAAACATATACGTTCATCACAGAGCCATTCTTCATTGATGATAATAAACTATTATTTTTCTTGTCAAACAAAAAGAATAGTTCTGTCAAACGTTGGATGTATTTTTTAGAAAAGAAGCAACAAGATTCATTTAAGGTTATTTCCTTTTTTGATTTTCAAAAAAATAAACTTTATATGCAAGGGAAACTTTAGGGTTAAACAGAAATAGCATAAAAGCCCGGCAAGTCCGGGCTTTATTATTTTAGAGTTCCACCAATTCATGAGTCATTTTACTTAACAATCCGTGCATTGCTTTGGCCGTGGCTTCCTTGTTGTAAATAAACCGGTGCCTGGCTGCCTTGGTTTGCTGTATAAGTCCTGCGTATTCTTCAGGCAGGTTGGTAACAAAAACAATTTGTTTGGGGTGGAAAACAGTGTTGTAATCTTTTAAAGTATTGTCAAAAAGCTGGTTCAGGAGTTCAACGGTAACCTCCGGCTTTTTATTAAAAACCGGCCGAAAAGCAAACTCGCTCAAGCCGTCCATTGAGTGGAGTACCAAAACCCACCCTTCGGTTGTTTGAATTTTTGCTGCATGAATATAAATACGCTCAAATACTTTTTTTGGCCTGCTTTTCATTTTAGAGGGCTAATTGTTTCAGTTTTCCTTTGGTGATAAAAGCGTCAATAAGGCTTTTGATGGTTTTTTGGTCGTTCTCGTCCATTTTCTCCACCGCCTTAAACTGTTTTAAAAGCTCGGTATCTTTCAGGGTGTTTTGGGCTTTTTCAGTAGAGTTCCCGTTTACCAGGAAATCCACAGAAACGTCAAGTGTGTCGGCAATCCTTCCGAGCACGTCAGCCGGTGGCTGTACGCCCTTGGTTTCATAGCGTACAATCTGCGGATGAGAAATCCCCACCACTTTGGCCAGTTCCTGCTGGGTCAGCCCCTTTTCTTTCCTGAGTTCCTGTATTCTTTTTCCCAAATCGTTCATTGTGTTTTGTCTTTTGTGAAAATTATCAACACTGAATTTATCGGTAAAGATAAGTATTTAAGGTGCTTTTGTATCTCATTGTTAATATTTGCTTATCGAGAATGTTTTGAGAATTTATCGTTTATGATTTATTTTGCTCACATACGATAAATCAAAAGTTATCAACATGGAAATCCGGGAGATAAAACAACGTTTAAGCATCCTCACAGTACTGAATCATTACAAACTAAAGCCCGACCGCCACCAAATGCTAAAATGCCCCTTTCACGAAGACGACCAGCCCAGTTTAAAAATTTATGCCGAAACCAACACTTTTAACTGTTTTGGCTGCAATGCCAACGGCGATGCAATCGAGTTTATCCAGCGGAAAGAAAACCTGGGCAAACACCAGGCACTAACAAAGGCAGCAGAATTATGTGGGGAACCCAAACCAATCAACAACAAACCCAAAAGTCAGCCAGTGCAAAACCATACTGAAATCCTGACCAAGATATTTAGCTACTTCCAAAACGGTCTAAACAGTGGTGTTGCCATCAAGCCCAAAGAATATCTGCAGGAACGGGGACTGGATTACAAACTTTTGGAAGCAGGTTACAACAGCGGGCAGTTCCACCACCGGGGCAAACTGAGCGACAAAGACCAGCAAGCCTGTATCGATGCCGGGTTGTTAATCCCTTACGGCGGGAACATCCCGAAAGCCAAGGGAAAAACCTACACCCCTTTTGCCAAAGACTGCATCATCTTCCCGTTAAAAAACAGGCAAAACCAAATCACCGGTATTTACGGGCGGAGCATCACCAATAATAAAAATGCAAAACATTATTACCTGAAGAACCGCACCGGGCTTTATCCCGGCTATCCAAAACCAAACACTACAAAACTGATTTTAACGGAAGCCATTATCGATGCAGCCACACTTTTACAAATACTGGAAATCACCGCCCGTTTTGAAACCCTTTCCTGCTACGGTGTAAACGGCCTGACGACAGAAATTTTACAGGCCATCAAAGAATTGCCGAACTTAGAGGAAATCGTGTTTTTCTTCGACGGCGACAAAGCCGGAACCGAAGCCGTGGAAAAGTACCGGGAAGAATTGTTTAACGAGCTGCCCGGCGTAAAACTCTCAGCCGTAGAAACCCCGGAAGGCGAAGACATCAACAGCCTGTTTCTGAATTACGACAAAGATGCAATCCTGCAACTGATTGATGAACGAAAGACAGCCCCTCTAAATCTCCCCGAAGGGGAGACTTTGGAGCAGGAACAAACAGAACTGTTAGTACCATCAAATAACGCAGCCCAAGTCCCTTCCCCCTCGGGGAAGGTTAGGATGGGGCTTTCTACTGCAAATCCTGAGTTCATAACGTTTACCACACCGGAACTCCAAATCATTTTGCTGGGCGGTATCAACCTGCAGCAACTGGACAGGCTCCGGGCAACCGTCAAAATAACCCGGGCAGACAGCACAAATCCGCTGCATTCCATCCGGCACACCATCGACCTGTACCACAGCGATTATTTAGAGAAATTTATCAATAAAGCCAGCGAGCAACTGGAAACCGGCACGACTGTTTTGCGTACAGCGCTTGCAGAGCTGACCGACCAAATAGAAAAATACAGGCTTGCCAAAATTGAAAGCCGTAAAGAAAAACGCCCGCAGGAACGGCAACTTACCGAAGCCCAAAAACGCAAAGCCATCCGTTATTTAAGCAGCCCGAAACTGATGGAACGTACAAACAACGACATCGGCAAAACCGGGATGATAGGCGAAGAAAACAACAGGCTTTTGATGTACCTGGTATTTACCTCAAGGCTACGGGAACAACCTTTGCACATTATCAGCCTCGGAGCCAGCGGAACGGGCAAAACCTACCTGCAGGAAAAAATAAGCGCACTGATACCGGAACACCACAAACTGGAAATTACCATCTTATCAGAAAACGCCTTTTACTACTTCGGCCAGCAGGAACTAAAAAACAAGCTGGTATTAATCGAGGACATGGACGGGGCGGAAAACGTCCTTTACCCGCTTCGAGAACTTCAAAGCAAACGCAAAATCTCCAAGACCATCCCCATCAAAGACAGCAAAGGCAACCTGAAAACCATCACGCTGAAAGTGGAAGGACCGATTTGTCTGGCCGGGACAACCACCCGGGAAAAACTCTACGAGGACAATGCCAACCGGAGTTTATTAATTTACCTCGACAGCAGCAAACAACACAAAGAACAAATCATGAATTACCAGAGGGCCGAGTCGGCCGGACGTATTAAAAAGGACGAAGAAAAGCAAATGACAGAGTTTTTTAAAGACATGCAAACGGTATTGAAACCGGTAAAAGTAAGAAACCCTTATGCTGAATACCTGGTTATCCCGGAACACGTTTTTAAACCGCTCCGAACAAACAGCCATTATTTGGCCTTTATTGAGACCATCACCTTTTACCACCAGTACCAACGCGAAGTGAAATACGAAAAAAGCCCCTCCCTGGGAGGGGTTGGGGAGGCTTATATCGAAACCACTTTGAAAGATATTGAATGGGCAAACATCCTTTTAAAAGATGTGCTTCTGGCCAAAGCCGATGAACTCAGCGGAGAGTGCCGGAGGTTCTTTGAAAACCTGAAAGGCTGGTTAAAAACAGGTAACAAAGCCAGCTTTTATAAAAACGAAATCCGGGAAGCGTTCAGGATGAACCCCAACAACCTGAAATATTACCTGTCCCAGTTGCTACGGTACAATTACCTGAAAATAGTTGGCGGCAACCGACATAAATCCGGTTATGAATATGAAGTAACCAACACCGAAGAATACAGGCAACTGAACCAAAGCCTGGACAATGCTTTGGATGCTGCGCTAACCAATATAAAGAAGAGGTTGGCAGTTGGTAGCGTGAATAACAAGCGGGTAATTGAATCAGTTATCCACTCAACTTGTTAGATGTCAACATAAAAGGAGCGGTGGCTAATTGGATAACTGAAATATAAGGCAGGGGTAAACAAAAAATCATCGTAATGGAAATAAACGGCGTACTGGCAGAAGGTTTTGAAAAGTGGCTGCAAACCCTGGGTTATGCAGAAAGCACGGTTCTGGCATCGGTAAACTATCTCCGGGATTTTGCCGCCTGGCTCGATGAGAATAATCTCAACAACCTCAAAGAAATCAATAAACAAACACTTGACAATTACCACAATTATTTACAAAACCGGAAGAACAAACGAAAACCCGGCAGCCTTTCCCTGAATTACATCACCGGTAATATCAATGCATTAAAACGGTTTGGCCGCTACCTGCAGGTAACCGGAAAAGTCGCTTTTGAAATCGATATCCGGCCACAGGCAGGACAGGTACAAACACATACTATCCTTACCCGTACAGAAGTTGGTGCGCTTTACAAAGCCTGCGGGAACGATATTTTGGGAATCCGCGACCGGGCCATCCTGGGGATTTATTACGGCTGTGGTTTGCGAAGGAGCGAAGGCCAGGCGCTGAACCTCGATGATGTTTTGTTGCGTGAGAAACTGGTTTATGTTCGCAAAGGCAAGTACTACAAAGAGCGTTATGTGCCGATGACCGAAACCATCCGGGAAGATTTGGAAAATTACATCTATGTGAGCAGGGCAAAGATTCTTAGTTTTAAGAATGTCCGGCAAGACGCTTTCTTTTTGAGTATGCGGGTAAAACGGCTTGGCGGGAACGCTTTGATAAACCGCATACACAAATTAACCGAAGCCGCTAAAATCGACAAGGAAACCGGGCTGCACACTTTACGGCACTCCATCGCCACACACCTTTTACAATCCGGCATGTCGCTGGAAGAAGTCAGCCGGTTCCTCGGCCACAGCAGTTTGGAAAGCACACAGATTTACACCCATTTGAGTTATGAGTAAACCTAAAACTTATGAGTTCAACCAGGAAATACAAAGCCGGTTAAAAGGCTTCAAAAGCTACCTGCAGGAGTCGGGCAACAGCGAAAACACCATCCGGCAGAAATCAAATTACGCAGGATATTTTTTAACCTGGCTGGAAGCAGAAAACCTGGCCTCGGGAGAAACCCGGTACAATGATATTTTGAACTTTATCGACCACTGCCACCTGGAAGGGAAAAGCAAGCGGCACATCAACCGGAAACTGTGCAGTGTCCGGGCTTATTATGAATACCTGAAAAAAGAAAATGCCGGGCTTATCAATCCTGCTGCCGGGTTGTTTTTAAAAGGTGTTGGGAAGAGACTGCCGTCCGGTATTGTCAGTTTTAAAAGGTTGGAACAGCTTTATCATGAATGCCCGGCAAATAATACCCGGACAAAAAGGAACAAGGTAATTTTAGGGCTACTGGTTTACCAGGGCGTGACCACCGAAGAACTGAGACAACTGGAAGTAAGCCATGTAAAACTGAAAGCAGGAAAAATCCATATCCCCGGAAGCCGGAGAAGGAACAGCCGGACACTGGAACTAAAACCTTTCCAGATACTGGAACTGCACGAATATTTAAATAAAACCCGGCCTAAAATCTTAGCAGAAATCTCTGTCCCGAAGCCGGCAAGAAAGCCCAATCAAATCGATATGGCCAAACTCCGGGAGCAGCTTTTTATCAGTATCAACGGGAGCGAAAACATCAAAAACAGTTTGTTGCACATGTTCCGGAATATCAGGAAAAGCAATCCGGATATTTTAAGCTCGAAGCAAATCCGGGCAAGTGTAATTACCCACTGGCTGAAAGAATACAACCTGAGACAGGTGCAATATTTTGCCGGGCATAAATACGTAAGTTCTACTGAAAGGTACCAATTAAACCACCTGGATAACCTGCAGAAGAAATTGGAAAAGTTCCATCCGCTGAATAACATTTAAAGAAATATTGTTTTGCAACTAAATATAGTTACTTTTGTATCATGTCAAAGAAAGAAAAATTGATAGCCCGTTTTTTGTCCATGCCATCTGATTTTCATTATGACGAGATGGTGAAACTTGTTGGCTACTTCGGTTTTAAAGAAGTAAAAAAGGGAAAGACATCAGGTTCGAGGGTGAAGTTTATGAACGGTGAAGGCATATCATTGATGATGCACAAACCGCACCCGACAGGGATAATGAAGCACTATCAGTTAAAACAGGTAAAGGAGGTATTGGAGCTATGAAACATTTAAATTACAAAGGTTACACAGGAAGTATAGAATACAGCAAAGAAGATGATTTGTTGTATGGAAAAGTTTTAGGTATTAAAGGTTTAATCTCTTATGAAGGAAAAACCGGGAATGATTTGGAGAGTGATTTTATAGAAGCAATCGAAGATTATTTATCGACATGTAAAGAAACCGGAATTGCCCCGGAAAAACCGTTCAAGGGCAGTTTTAATGTGCGGATACCGACAACGCTTCACCAGAAAGCAGCATTGCTGGCCATGGAAGAAAAAATGTCATTAAATAACTTTGTCGCAGAATCAATCCGGGAAAAAGTGTCCAGGGAATCTACCGCAAGTCATTAATCCCCCTGCCAACGCTTCCAACCCTTCTGCACAAATTTTTCGTCATGCTTTTTGCAGTTTTCCATTGTACCACGCGGGGCAAAAAAACACGCCAAAAAATTTATGCCCCAAGCTAAATTACATAATGCGGCATTATAGTACGCCCCTGCAAAAGCCGATGCCAGACCAAAGCATCCTATAATGTGCCACTATGTAAATTAGCCCGCTTGTTCGACCCGCCCCGACACAAGAAACGGCACATTGTTTTTTTCTTTTAATTGAAAAGTTCTCAGCGGTAAACCAAAAAATCAAAGAGCCGTTTCCCGCCCTGAAATAGGTAACAAGAATTTTACAAATACTTGTTGAATTGTTCTGCCCACCGTAGCCCCGGCCACCACCCCAAAGAATGCTATTGAAACGAGCATAACCCCAACACGTTTTGAAGTCAGATTTTGGCTTTTCGAACGGGGTTATTACCCGTTCCAACAGCACACCATCATCATCATGATTTTATGAAAATCGGGGCTTAAAAAAGGAAAAATGAGACTTCCAAATCAGTCAAAATTACGCATGTATTCTGAAACCCCTGCAAACAAAGGGTTTTGAGAGGGGGTAAAAATCTGTCCTTTTGAAATCGTGTTTTGGGGTGTACATTTAGTGCGGCACGACGCGCTTAAAAAATTTTTTAATTTTTAAGCGAAGTATCATGAGTCGAAAAAAGACAAAGTGCCGTAAAAAAGAGTTCGTAATTATCCAGTTCGAATCATTTAAAATCAAGTGTGTTAATCCGGGCAAATACAGTATTGCAATTTTGATAATCGTCCTGACTTTTTTACTGTTGATGTATAAACTTTAAAACAGGCATAAAACCCCTTAACCAAAACCTGTAGGCATCCATCCGGCTGAGTATTGGTTCCGGCACAAAAGGAAAAGGAATAAAAAGCGCAGCGGCTTTATGCCGGAAGCTTTTGGGATGGACCAATACGGGGCTAATTTTGCCAGAGGGGTTTGGTTTACTCCGTCGCCGTGTGTTGGATTGTGCGGCTATTTATACATAATGCCCTTATAAGGCAGCTTTGGACAGTGCGGTCGGTTCTGGCGGCTGTTTTATAAGATGGTGTTATGTTACAATAGCTTGGGGTTGTCTGGCTGTGCGATGGCGGTTGCAGCTCTTTGGTTTTTTGCTTTACCACTGAAAACAATTTATCCAGAGCAAACAAAACAATGTGCTGCAATCAGGGCGGGAAAGTGTAAGGGTTAGACAAAAGTGTCCAAGGGTTGGACTGTTTTTTTTCGGTTGACTTTTTCATGACTACATTCAGGAAGAAAAATGTAATTGCATTTATATTTTAGATGAAAGATATATTAGGATATGGAAAGAGTAACATTATATTTTTTAGTCTGGATTGTCGTTGTGATAATCGTTTTGGCATTTATCCCACGCACGAAAATCAGGGAAATAACAGGCTTTTTTAAGGAGGTTTTGCCACGGTTGCCGATTACTGACATTATCAAACTGCTCAAAAAGTGAAACCGGTTATTGACCTTTTTTGTGGAACAGGTGGGTTTTGTTATTGGAAGTCCACCCTGCCAGCTTTTTCTTTTAACTGAATTAATTGAAAAACTCAATTAAAACCGGTTCAATTAAAAGAAAAAAGTTGCTATTTTTAAGGCTGGTAAACGTTCTTTTTAAGACTGTTTTTGGTGCAGTTAGAAGTTGTTTGAAATGCTGTTTTTGAGGCGTAAAGTTGTATGATTACGGGGCTCGATTCTATGACCCGGAACTGGGGAGGTTCCATACTATTGACCCAATGGCGGAAAAGTATCAATCTCTAACTCCTTATAACTATGTTTCAAATAATCCAATGCTTTATATTGATCCAAATGGAGATACTATAAGTTATTCTTCAGCTTTTAGTAATGATGAGTATGCAATGAAAGTTGCAAATTATTGGCTAAATGATACTGAGGCTGGAAAAGTGTTTTCGTCATATTATTCTGCAGGAGGAGAGTACGGTCATATAAATGTAAAAATTGGCTACATGGAAGAATTGCCTGGTTATAACGAGGCAAAATCAGGACACGCATCTGGACAATCCGTTGTAATGTTGGATGGAGAAGAACTTCAAAGTGGCAAAAATTATGGGGAGTATGGTCAAAAAAATGCTAAATTTGGAGGACAAGGGAAACTTGAATTTAATATTGGCTTACGACTTGGTAGCGAAACCTCAAACCAAATTGATTTTTCAGATGATCTTAATACTATTATCCATGAAACTCAGCATAGTATGTTTGACCATTACGATTTATTGAATAAAAGAGATAATCGCTATTCTAGTCAACATCATACGCTCATGGGAGATAAAAATAAAAGTCCATATAGTTTGCGTTACAGAGCGTTTTTTAATAGTGTTAAAGATTGGAAAAAAGTAAATTTAAAAAATGAAACGATTCAAGAATATATCTCTAGGCATATTAATTACGGTACTGGTTATAACAAATAGTTATGCATCAGAAAAAGATTCTATAATTACTACTGGAAGTGTTATAAGAATTGAGGGTTACACTTTATTTGAAGATCATTTTGATTATGATACCCTATCAAATTTTAAAATGGTCTATCAAAAGGATCGTAAGATTGAGTTATTTTTTAGCGATTCAGAACCTAATTCTGACAATGCTGTATTGATTGAGTTTAAAGAAGGATCATATTCTGTAAAATTGAGTAATGAAGAGCTTGTTGTGGAATCCGTTTTTGAGTCCGTCTATCGTATTGCGGGTAACACTTATGAGGTTTCGGTTTTAAATGTAAATTCGAAAACAGACGATCATCTTGCTCTAACCTATTTTATTCTGAAAAATTATGGTATAATTCTTTCAGAGTCGCGTCTTTGGAATAACCACCTTCGTTATCTACCAGCTAATTTAAATAAGTCAATAGAGCTTAACTTGTTATGTGATTTGATTTTAACTCGGTTGGAGTTTGAGAATTACCTAAAAAGAGAAAAGTAATAACTATAAAGCCCGGACTTGCCGGGCTTTATAGTTTTATAGAACTAATTGTTTCAACTTCTTTTTAGTAATAAACGCATCCAGAAAAACCTTCACCACGTTTTTGTCTGCTTCGGGCAGTTTTTCAATGCTCTTAAACTGGTTCAGGAGTTCTTTGTCTGTTAAAGAACTTTCTGCAAGGTCATCAGAAGTACCGTTTGTGAGGTAATCAGAAGAAACGCCCAGTGCGTCAGCAATCTTTGCCAACTTTCTAAAGACGGCAAAAACTATTTAGTATAGAAATTTCCATCCATCTTTTCTCCTAAAGAGTCTGGATGGATGGACAAAAGAATTAGCTGACAAACCAGTGATACTTGTTCAGACCAATAGCTTCATTCAGACCATTAACAAACTGCTGACAACCTACATTCCTATCCAGAAAAGAATCAATGTATGACATCTTATTAGCTCCAGTAAACAGGTTAAACAGCTTCCACAGGTCAATATTCCCTGAATTATCCCGGCAAAAGGATTCATCAGAGTAATAATCCTTTACAACAAGATTCACCTGACTGTCAGAAAGAGGAAATTGAGGCAGTTCCTTTCTGTCCTTGTAAGGCATATTCTGAAACATCCTTGCCCTTCCTACAATCTGTGCAAACTGTGATTCTGTTATTATTGTATCAGGGAGGTTATTATACTTTTCAATTTCCCTGTACACGTTGAACTCACCAAACAGGTTATAGGCTGATTTTGCCAGTTCAGCAATTGTCCTTACTTTAACATCAGACTTGAATCCATCAGTGCTTATACACAGGTTGGTACAAACCTTATTCTGAAATCCTATAAATAGCTTAAAATGCTCCTCCGTCTTTCGTGTATGAAGGTTTGTAAGGTTGTATGCTCGTACTCCTCCTACAGTTAAATTGAGGCTATTTTGAGCCACTTTATCATTGATAGAAGGTATTTCAATAGCAAATGCCATACGCTCAAAATACAAGGTTTTTTCATGCTCCAGAAGCTCTTTTGCAGGCTTACCAACAGCAGATGGTATTCTTCCCTTGATTGGATGAGATACCCTTACAGCGGGTTTTAAAATAACCTCTCCGCCAAAGATTTGGTCAGCTACATAAGCCACCGTTTCAATTAATTCCTGATGAGAGATAGTTGATTCATTATCTTTCGCAAATACAGGGATAGTGTGCCTTTGAGTAAGTTCTTTTAAATCCACCTGAATCGTATTTGCAGCCATAAAATGAATGTCGCTGGTTTCCTGTGTTGGGGCAAATTCGACTATCGGGGATATAGCCTTGATGTTTTCGTTTTTAACTAATTCCATTATCTGAATTTTTAATTGGATTAATTACGTTAATTGATAATTCTTCTTTGCGTTTAATGGCGAATGGTTCGATTGCATCTCTGAATTCAGGATAATCGATAATGATTTTTCTTAGCTGTTCTATACTTGTAGCATTTGATATATAACTTTTCACGTTATGAATGCTAACTCCGGAGTTACACCAGTCTAATATTTTCTTACCATAAGATGAAGTAATTACCTCTTCCGGTTTGTCCATGAATAGGCCAGTCCTGTCTTTTGTTGCATTGGCCTGATGTTTAATATCGAGGTCAAATACAATCGTAAATTCATAGTCCATACCGTCACGGGTTATACCTTTTAATCCAACCTTCTCAGGAACCATTTTCCCATTCTTGTCAGTAAGGGTGTAATCTGTTTTTGTTCGAATTGTAGCAATGATGTGGCATTTTGATTCGAGGATTTTCTGCACAAAAGCATTGTGACGAGGCGTCATCTTTGCCCAGTTGGTAAAAGAATTACCCGGCATATTTCCATGTAGGTCAAGAATTCCCCCTGAGCCTTCCCATTCATGGGATACAGAGTCAATAATTATCACGTCCATATCGGCCTGTTCACAGGATTCAATGGCTTTTATATACCTTTCTGGTGTAAAAGGTTTAGAGAGCTGGAGAACATTGTAGTCTCCAAGGTGAGCATACAAATCAGCTGAGTGGTTCTCTGTGTCTATGACAGCTATTTTCGACCAATCAGCTATTCCTGATGCCAGTAATAATGCTGACATCGTTTTTCCAGACCCGGACGGGCCTTGCAGGGCAAGCTTAATCTTAGCTGCCTTGCGTTGAACTTTACGAATTTCCATAATATCTAATTTTGATTGAATCTTCTGGATTAAAAAAGGGCTAACCAATTCGGTTGCCCTCTCTTACCATATTTTTTCAGTGGCCTTTAATTTCAGTATATATCTCAGGGTAAAAACCATCTCAAAAAACTGGCTAAAAAATACAGCATAAAAACCTGAATAATTGATATATACATTGCGCAAAATAGTCATAAAAAAAGGAGGCTAATAACCTCCTTGTGTGCAGTATTAAATGGGTTCAGTAACCTTACCTTTATACTGCATCTGCTCCTTTTCTTCTTTTTTAGAAGTAGCAGTTGGTACTTGTTCGTCATGGCCTATAAAGTCGACAAAATGAATGATGGCTCCTGGATTAGCCAATTCAGCTGTTGCCTCCGTATCTTCCTCTCCCCAGGCCCATTCTCTAGGATTTAAAGTGCTACCTACTGGATGCTTTCGGGAATGTTCTTGTCTGAACTCTTTGGCTTCTTCTTTCGTTTCAAACTTTTGCCTGAACGTGATAAAACCCACTTTTATAGTCGTTTTTGAATCTCGGTTAGGATTATACGACCCAACTAATAGGTTATTTCCGTTTAATCTGCTGGCAACGACTAATCCAGCGCTAAATTTACCTTTTGCTTCCTCGCTCGGTGTTTCGTAGACAAGGAAATTCGAAATGAATATTTTTTCCATCTTTTTACGTTTAAATGGTTAATAAATACCCGGCCAAAATTCACTACCGGGGGGGGACTCCCCAAAAATTCGGAGAGGTGGCTTAAATGTTGAGGTGGATCGCGCTCTTAAATCTGACGTTGAAAAATGCTAAGGGTATAAATTAATTTTGATTTTGAGGCTATTTTTTTTCACTTTGAACTACATTACTTCGCCTTAATAAAAAGTAAATACTATAACAAAATACATAGTTTTATTTAATGGAGAATATTAGGTGATAGCAGTAAACCTGTTGTTTTAAAATTATTTTAATCATATGAGAATATATTCACTTATCTATTGTTACTTTATGTTTTAATTTGAAAATGTAGTCTTATTGATTATATTTAGTAATGATGTAATGATAATATTATTATCAAGTTTTTTATGAATACTCTATATGACACGATTTTAGGTTTAACAACTGATACTCCAACTGTTCAAGATAAACCATCTTTAGTTGACAGATTTGCATATGAACTTGGGTGGGATCCTAGCTATTATTTACGGCCATCTAAAGAATTAGATTTCACTAGTATACATTTAGTTGTTGAACATGGGTTACAAAATTCAGCAATAATATCTTTCTTAAAAATTCCCTATTACGATTTGTCAATAAATCAAAAAAAGGAGTTGTTAAATATTTCATATAACAACATGGTAGATTGGCATATCAACATTGAAAGAAATAAGATAATCTATATCTATAATCGATACAATCCTTTAGAAAATATTGTTACAGAATTTATTTTTAGCAGGGATCAGTATGAAAAACTACGAAGTGAAGAATTTGAGAAAATTATTGGGAAGAGACCTTCACCCAATATTCCAACATTAGATGACTCTTTAATTAGCACAATATCAAACTGGAAGAGAAGACTATCTTCTGAATTAAATAATAAAGTTTCAAATGAAGCATTATCTAGTTTGTTTAATGCTATCATTTTTATTCGCGCTATTGAAGATTATGAGAAAAAATTCAATCCTGCACTATCTGTAGACAGAGTTCTTTTAGAAGCTTGGGAAGAAGAAAAAAAAATAAATAATAACGATATAGTTCAACGGATATTAGCGAAGTCTCTAACAATACTTGAAAAAAGCAATATTCCTAATTTTTTGATAAACTTTGATTATTCCATTTTTGATAATATTAATACACAGACTCTCAGTTATTTATTTAATGATTTTTATGCAATAAGGCACAACGGTATATATCATTACGATTTCTCTGTTATGTCTAATCATGCATTAAGTCGAATTTATGAAAGGTATATTTCAATTCTAAAAGTTGAAACAAATGCCCAGTTGTCATTTTTCCCTGAAGTTCCAGTAGAAGAAATAAATAAACTATATGGAACCGTTTATACGCCGGAGTATATTGCACGTTTTTTTGCTAAATACATTAAAGAAAATTTAGCTCCAAGTGAATTTAGAAATATAAAAACTGCTGAACCAGCTGTGGGTTCAGGAATCTTTTTGAGATCATTACTTGAGCTTCAGTGTGACCCTCGAAAAGGTTTTATGAGTAATGAAGAAATAAAAACTTGTTTTACTAACGTTACTGGAATTGATATTGATTCGAATGCTTGCAAAGCTTCAGAATTATCGCTTGCATTGTTACAGCTTATTTTGACTGGTGAATTTCCTGAAAAACTAAATATATTTAATTCTGAAACAATTGAATACATTTTAGAAAGCAAAATAGCAAATACCCAAAATGTGGTTCTGTCTAATCCACCATTTATTTCGTCGTCATCTCAATCTGAAAAATATCGCGAGAAAATAAAATCTTATATGAATGAACTTGCCTCCGGGAGAATCGATTCATATTTAGCATTTTTAAAAGCCGGATTCGAAATGTTAAAACCAGACGGACTTGGTTTATTTGTTTTGCCACATAGCTTTTTAATTTCTAGAAGTGCGTCAAATTTCCGCAAATTTTTATTAGAAAATACTCGAATTAAAGTGATAGCTGATTTGTCTTCAATTCCAGTTTTTGGAGATACAGGCATATATGTTATTTTGCTAATTTTTCAAAAAAATAATACGATAAATCTTAATTTTAATAACTCAGCTGTTACTATTTTAAAATGTAGAAATTTAGTAGGTAGAGCATTACAGGATATAATTAGAGGGAATTACGGAGAAAATGATTTTTACAGCATTTTTAAAATTGAACAATCTGATTTAAAAGGAAAAGAATGGAATATTTTACCAATCAAAGAAAATAGAATATTACAGAAATTGGAAAAATTTCCTCCCATTGATAATTTTTTGACTGTAAAACAAGGTTTTGTTTCTGGATTCGACTCCATATTTATACTTGATAAATCGATTATCCCAAAAGGCGAAGATGATTTGTATGTCCCATTTCTTCCAGACAAAGAAATGAGCCGGTATATAGTTCCAAGCAAAACAGAGCGTTACTTTTTTTATCCATTTAATAAAAATGGAGATAAAATTGATGAAGATGAGTTAAAAGAATCCTATCCTAAAACATGGCAATACTTATTGAAGAATCAAAAGGAACTTATTGCGAAAAAGGCTTTTCAGAAATCGAATTGGTGGTTTCCGCATCGGCCAAGAGATCCAAAAGAGTTATTGAGTAGCAAGATAGTTACTCCGCATTTAACAATAATGCCCAAGTTTGGATTAGATATTGATGGGAAATACGCAGTTTCACGCTCACCATTTTTTATACCTAAATCAGATGTTGTTAAAGGAGATGATTTTTTATTGTATTTTGTTGCAATTTTAAATTCAGCTGCTTGCTATTGGTATATTTCTAAACATTCCCATGTCTATAGTCGGGGCTATACAATGCTCGAAGTGAAAACTCTAAAAAATACACCAGTTCCAGATCCTAGTCTGGTTCCCAATAATAAAATGCGTAAAATAATTAACCTGGTAACCGATAGAATGAATACTAAAGGGTATGAAGCAATAAAAATGGATCGTGAAATCGATAATATGGTTGCTGATTTATATAATCTCGATCAAGAAGAAAAAGAAATTTTAGGAATAATGTAATATGGCTCCCGTACCAAGAATTAAAGATAAAATCAAAAATTTGGGTGGCAGATATAAAATCGTTAATCGACTAATTTCTCCTATTGCCAAAAGAGGGAATGGCGTAATAATAATTCCGAAATCGTTCGGTTATACATATATTTTGGGTGCATCTGATTCTTATGAACAAGGAAATGATTATTTGAAATGGCGTTTTAGAACAAATATTGATGGTTTTTATGGGCAGTATTATGAAAGATGGAATCAATATGATTCTGATACATATTATCTTGATAGAATTTATTTTCATATAATTAGGTATAATAATGTAAAAAGAATAGAAGAAGATTATGTCTTATTACATTGTGATTCAAGTGAACCAGATAGTTCAGCCAATTCTAAATATAAAAAAAGTCCTCATCTTCACATTTGCTGTGCAGAGCAGCCATTACCTCACTCACATATTGCTTTAACTGAGAATGTTTCTGAAATATACAAATCTCTTGATAATCTGGACCAGGCCGTTCAAAATGCCGTACAACTATTAATGGCGGAAATTCTTGGACGTTTGGTATAATAATCGAATAGAATGAGTACATGATATTGGTTATAAAAATGCTTTTATCGGTAGTAAATTCCTTCATTTTTTAGTTATATATTATATTAACGAAAACTAGTTCTCTTGCTGAAAGGAGTCACATTATGTGAATGGAGGTATTACGGGCTCACATACCTACAAAAAAACCTGCCATTTCTGACAGGTTTTAATGTTAATCTCCTAAAAAAAAATTGACTATTCGGATGATGGTTCTTTGAAAGCCTTCGCATCCAAATATAATCCCGTTTTTTCAACAATCGCTTCCTCAATAAAAGGAACGAACTTTTTTAACCGAAGATATTTTGACTGCTTAGGTGGAAGACCATAATCCACCGCAATTCTAAAATTTCTGCCTACAGAACTAATAAATACTTCATTTAAAACTGTGTCTAACATAACCTGCGGAGAACTAAACTCTGGAATCTTCTCATCTCCATTTATTGTCTTCCACAAGTGCTTTAATCGAATACCTTGTGCCTTTAATTTCTTTTCAAAGTCTGGGTCGTTTTCATCTAAATAATAATAGCGATGTTTTAGAATTCGCCCCTCATTATCTTTAAACCTAATTTCCCTATAATCATCTTTGGGTTTACAAATCTCGGATATAATTACATCGACAATACCAGGTTGTCCATCGTTAAAAATATTTTCTTTTTTCATAATTTCTCATTTTGTGTAAAAAATGTAAGAAATGTACTTAGTGTACATTTGATTTAATATATTCTCCATTGGCTTTTGGCTGCTTTAACCAACCATTTTCTTTTAGTTCTTTTAAGTAATTTGCTATAGACTTTTGGCTATAATCTAATATCTTCCTGCCAATATTCTGTGCATCTTTTGCTACGAATTTATCAGGTAAAAAATCATATAATGCCTTTGCATTACCTTTAACATCAACTGTTCCGGGTAAAGACCTATATACTGCTAAAGCGTGTTCCAAATAGACTTCCGATAATTTAATGCTTGACTCAAAGTCAGTATCATCACAAATAAGTTTACTCGTTATCAGGTTAGCATTGATACATCGTGTTATGGATAGTACCATGGCTATTCTAAATGTAATAAGACCTAGTCTATTAACTACACTTCGAAGATCAGTGTCTTCTCCATAAAGCTTACTAATCTTTTTTACTACAGCATCGAAATGTGGAACAAACTTATTTTCTTGCTCAGATGTCAAAGAGAATCTAATCTCAGGTAAAGTATTTGAAGATTTAGTGTACCTATAAACCAACTTTGACAGTTCGTTAAAAAACTCAGTGAAATTCCAAACTCCGTTCTTACTGAACACATTTTTAAAATAAGGTGTGCCTTCGTTTTTGAACGTGTAAAATATAAACCTACTGAATAAACCATCTTCAGTGCTTTTAAGTAGACTTGAAACCTGATTCGGAGTACCAGATAAGCAAATTGATATTTTTGGTGAAGCTATTTCTTCATATTTTACATTCTCTTTTTCACCCATTCTGCTATAAGTAATAGGTTCATGATGGAACGCTTTACGTATGATATCGGAGTAACTACCCCAATCCTGCTTAAATGTAGTACTCAAAGTATCTGCCTCAGTTTCACATATTATACCTATCCCTTTATTTTCACTCAGCATCCTTTTAACCGCTGCAGCACTGGAATCAGCAGGAATATAAAGGGATCTTGGATGATCGAGTTCTTCATCAGACAGAGTCGAATTCATGGTGTAATATTGAATGATATCTTTATGTAGTAAGTTCAGCTAATTCACGAGAATAATTAAGAACGCCTTTCCCGCTGGCAGGGGGAGCAATTACAAAACTATTTAAGTTTGGATAGAATTCTCGTTTATCATATACACCTTTAAGATTCGAAAAACATCCGCTTAATACCGTTAAAGCCCCAGTAAGAAATATATCTTTCTCCCGACTAGAATCAAATGCATTCACACTATCTTTTAGAATTTTGGGTAGATTTTTATGTACAGTTTCTGGAATAAATGGTGTTTTATCTGTAAAATTTCCATTTACACAGGTTGCAGAACTTACACTTCTTACACTTTCCATGTATTCCAATGGAAATATTCCATGTTCATCCGTATATTTATAAGCACTTTTAACAGCATTAGGTATTTCAGTCTGCATTTCTGGGTAACTCGAATAAATAAAAGATTCTGCAAATGTTTGATCTATGCCTGCCCGATTAAAATTACATGCCAATAAATGGATATAATTATTTCTGTTTCCCGGGATGTAAGTGTTAACCTTATCAGTAAAATCAACTATATATCGAAAATCATCTAATCCAATCGTAACTGCAGTTTTACTACAATTTAGCTTCTCATCTGCTCCAATTTTTATTTCAAAGGGAGTAGCATTCTCATTAAGGTACAAGTCAGGATCATGAGACACGAAACAGGCTCTTGAAACGTCTTTACCTGAAGGATCAATTCCCACTCCTAATTCATTCCTATAATATTCGGCAATCTGGTTGAATGCCTCCTTATGGTTTTCAACCGTGGCGTCCGTATTCACAAGTATTTTTACTCCTTGCCCACTAGGACTGATAAAGGCAGCGAGAGTAGTATTGATCCTTGCTGCATTATCTCGAACAAACATTGCATCAGGTCCAATTTTATCAATGTCAAGTACTACTATAGAATTATATTCTGCAATACTTTCAGCCCTACGTCTTTCCTTGAAAGTTCCCGATGGAGTAAAGAGTGGGAGTTGTCTTTTCAACTCCCGAAACTCTTCTGAATCCTTTTTACAAGAATTAAGTCTTTCAATTTGTGCTTTATAAGCACCTTCCTTCATTGCCCCTAGCATGTATGTTAAATCAACGACTTCAGGCTCAGTCCATAGATTTTTAAAAAAGCTTATTTTACAATTCTTCTCCATTTTTATCTCCTTTCGCTTTATTAAAATATTTACTTAGAAATAACTCCCTGGCATCACGTGGGTACCAAATTTTATTCCCCACTTGGATAAAACCAATTAGTCCCTTTGCTCTCCAATCAGCAAGTGTGCGAGAGGATACCTTCCAAAATCGTATTATGTCAGATCCATCCCAAAGTTCTTGTCCCGGCTTAACGACCGCCTTTACCTCGTCAACAGAAGCTTCAATCCTCTCAAGCTTCTTTTTCATTTGGCTGGTTTCCCAATACCAATCTTTATTCTGCATCTCTACCTCCTTTCGTTTTACTTTTTTCCAACGCTTCAATAATTTCCTCATACTTGTAGAACCAAGTTGTTCCCAGTTTATAAGCAGGGATAGTTTCATTGATTCGCATGGTTTGCAATGTCGAATCAGAAATATTCAACATCTCTCGCACATCAGCAGAGCGTAGCCATTTTTTAGGAGTAGGCTTTTCTCCCCTTGATATATTTCCTAGTTTATTATCAAGGATTTGCAAGAATTCCTCTTGATCTAATATTAAAATATTATTCATAGCACAAAAGAAACACAACTCGAACTCGAACATTTAGTAAATATTCGAGAGGATTGCATATAAGACGCATGTATGCTAAGCTTTACGAATTGAGCAGTCTGAAAAAATACGATTTGAGTAGGGTTAATCTGTATTTTCCTGCTTTAGAATTTTTATTCTTTCTATTATCGGGCCAACCAAACTATCGTAATCTTTTCCCGCTGTCGGACTGGATTTCATTATGGTTGTTTTTTCATAAAATGGTTTTCCGTTTATTCTTTTTTCAGGGTTAAAAATATCAATTACAATTTCCCATTTGCCATGAGTTAATACATTGCGAAACATACAATTTTCATTTAACCCATTTATAAGCACATACAAACAGTGAGCATCTTCTGTCCATACCAACCTACTTCTATTCTTTCTTCCTGAAAATGCCGCTCGAAAATCATCAATCTTTGTACTTTTAATAATTAAGTCTTGATCAATAAATAAATTCCGCAACTCGTCCAGTTGATCATTTATCAAATTGAGATTAAAATCTTCACGCCTTGCCAGTTGATGTTTTATGCCTAAAGATTTTCTTTTTTTCAATATCTCTTCCAATTTATCCAAAAGAAATTTATAAACCTGCCATTTGATACGAAAAAGATTCAAATAGTAAATCTGAGCATTTGGAATTTCAAGGGAAAGATCGATGAATTGAGATGGAACTTTAAAATTATTGGAAAATTTATATTCGTACTCATTTTCAAACGCATTTAATATTTTTTCTTTATAATTCTTAATTTCAGAATAAAATAGCTCACTCGCTCCACTGTTAAATTGATTTCGATTGCATTCACCCATAAAACGCGAGACGTATTCATAAGCACATCCTTCAAAATCCTCCAGAACAATATCGCCATTGACTAAAATTTTTTTATCATCTAATTTTAAATTTATTCTTTTCCTTAAGAATCCATGAAGTTCATACCAACAATTATCTTCCATCTAATGTGTTTTTACTCTAAAATTAAGAAATCCTCTTAATTAGTTTTTCCATATCCTCTGAAATTTTTACATCAACAACTTTGCTATAAATCTGTGTAGTAGATAAATTTTTATGTCCCAGCATCTTTTGCACTGTTTCAATTGGAACTCCATTCGTTAATGTAACTGTTGTTGCAAAGGTATGACGCCCAAGATGCATTGTGATGTGTTTATCTATTTCACAGAGTTCCGCGATCTCTTCAAGATATGAATTCAGTTTCTGATTACTTTTTATGGGTAATAATTGCTCATTTGCGACACATATAGGATCATCTTTATATTTATCAATTATACTCTGTGCTTGCGGCAAAATTGGAACGCTGGCACGAACACCAGTTTTTTCTCGTTCATAAATAATCCAGTTTTTTCCATCAATACCTTTAGAAATGCTGCCAAAGGTAAGACCTTTTAGATCAGAATATGATAAACCTGTATAACAAACAAAAAGAAATACATCTTTCACCTGATCTAGTCTTTTAACTCGAAATTTTTTTTCTTCAATTCTAATAAGTTCTTCAGTAGTTAAATATCCTCGATTCACCTCTTTGTAAGCGGTTTTGTAATGGTAAAACGGGTCTTTATGTAAATATCCAAGCTCAATTGCATAATGAATTACTTTCTTCAGTTGCTTGAGGTATTTCATTGTTGTATTATCACCGTTCATATACTTAGTACGAAGAAAAATCTCAAATCTACGGATTAGATTAACATTTATTTTTTCAAGTTCAATATCATTCAAATTGTACCTTTCTAAAAGAAATTCTTTTAACCTAGAGAGTGTTGTATTATATTGACGAACTGTGGACTTTGAGTATTTTCCACCTTCTTCAAGTTTAATCAACTCATTATTTTCTTCAAATACCTTTATTAAGTAATATTTTTTTTGACGTTTACCCGTATATAAATCCTTCAAAGTATTAGCCGAAATCTGTTCACTTTTCTCAATACTTTTATTAAAAATTGATCTGACTTTACTTTCGATAATATCTAAGCGGTTATTAATGGTACGAACTAACTCACTCCTGCCTTTTATTCTTTGTGGAGCTGAATCCCATTTTACAGGTTCAACTTTTTCATTGGTAGAAAATTCAGCTCTTTCACCATTTATTGTAATTCTACAGTAAATAGGAGCTTTCCCATTTTTTACCTTTTTACCTTTTTTTAAATAAAATAATATGCTCAAATCAAACTGCATAATAAAACATTAAGATTATAATACAAAAATACTATACAAAACCACCTTTTGTTCTTGCAAACAGAGGCAAATAAGTGCAATTATATGAGCGAGTTACAGAGATTCTGGTGACCCTTTTTCAAAATTTAAAATAGGTCACCTAATAGGTCACCTGACGAAGGAGAATTTTAGTGAATTTCTGGGTAGGCTAAAAAAACAAAAGCCTGAAATCCATTGATTTCAAGCTTTTAAATTAATTCTGGTTTTATATCTGGCTCCCCAGGTAGGACTTGAACCTACGACCTACGGATTAACAGTCCGCCGCTCTAACCAACTGAGCTACTAGGGAATATACTTACCCTGTTTACTTCTTTAATTAGAACCTCCGACCTACGGATTAATCCCGAGTTCTCGGGACCGCTCTAACCAATGCCGAAAAACTCAAAATTATATTTTGTAAGTTTTTCGAGCATCCTCGATAAATAATGAAATCATAGATTTCTGATTTATCGGGACTGAGCTACTAGGGAATTTATGTCAACTTTAAAAACTCGTTTGTTTTTCTTAAAGCGATGCAAAAATAATAGCTTTTCCGAAAAGAAAAAATATTTTTACAAAAAATTCGGAAAAACAAAATGATGATTAAAACGGATAAATTACCTGCAGTACTTGGTGTTGGAAATGCCTTGATCGATATAATTACACAACTTGACAATGACGAAGTATTAACCACCTTCGGATTGCCGCGTGGAAGCATGACTCTGGTTAATTCGGAGCTTTCACAAAAAATATTTAACACAACGTTAAATAACTATAAAGAAGTTACCACAGGAGGTTCAGCTGCAAATACTTTGCGTTGCCTTGCATCGCTTGGGGGGAACGGAGGCTATATCGGAAAAACAGGTGATGACGAACTGGGAAGGACTTTCAAAAATGAGTTTGCAAAAAAAGGCATTAAAACTCACATGGCCTTAAGTAATAAAGATACAGGACGGGTTATGGGACTTATTAGCACGGATTCTGAGAGAACTATGGCCACCTATCTAGGTGCCGCAGCTGAATTAATACCTTCTGATTTTGATGTCGAACTATTTAAAGGCTATTCCTACCTGTATATGGAAGGTTACCTTGTTCAAAATCATGAATTAATAAAATCAGGATTTGATCTGGCAAAATCTGAAGGTTTAACTACTGCTATCGATTTGGCCAGTTTTAATGTGGTGGAGGCAAACCTCGAATTCTTAAAAGAATTGATTAAAAACTCGGTTGACATTGTTTTTGCCAACGAAGAAGAAGCCCTGGCACTAACAGGAAAAACTCCTGAAGAGGCGTTAAAAGAAATCTCCGAAATGTGTGAACTTGCTATTGTAAAAGTAGGAAAGGAGGGCTCGTTTATACAAAAAGGCGACAAAAAAATAAAAATTAACGGAGTGCCGGCAAAAGCTATTGATACCACTGGTGCAGGCGATAGTTATGCAGCCGGCTTCCTGTATGGACTAACTAAAGGATTTCCGCTTGAAAAATGTGGAAACATTGCCTCTCTTGTTGCAGGCAAGGTAGTGGAAGTTTTAGGTGCCAACCTTCCGGATACAACCTGGGAAGAAATCAACAAAAAAATTAAGGAATGGGATTAAAATAATCCGTGAATCTGTGCGTCGATCTTATCAATTATTGAGCTTAAATCTTCGGGATTGGTTGTAAAGTCAAGCTCATCTACATTGATAATAAGAAGCTTCCCCATTTTGTATCCTTTAATCCAATTCTCGTAACGTTCGTTCAACTGTTTTAGGTAGTCGAGGCGAATTGAATTTTCGTATTCACGACCACGTTTCTGAATCTGGTTTACAAGAGTTGGAATGGAAGCGCGAAGATAGATCAACAAATCCGGTGGCTGAATAAGGCTCACCATCAAATCGAACAGACTTTTATAATTGGTAAAATCGCGGGTGCTCATTAAACCCATACTGTGAAGGTTTGGTGCAAAAATTTCTGCATCTTCATATATGGTTCGATCCTGAATAATAGTCTTGCCCGATTTTCTGATATCGATTATTTGTTTAAAACGGGAATTCAAAAAATAAATCTGCAGGTTGAATGACCAACGTTGCATATCGTTATAAAAATCGTTTAAATAAGGATTTTCATCCACATCTTCATAATGAGGTGTCCATTTATAGTGTTTGGCCAGCAATTCGCTCAAAGTTGTTTTTCCAGCGCCAATATTTCCTGCTACAGCAATATGCATATGATGTAAATTTGATTTTCTAAAGTACAAAAATTTGGTTTTATTTCTGAATTAATTTTAAAAGTTCATCCAGATATTTCCTGTCATTTGAAAGTCTTGGTATTTTATTCTGCCCCCCAACTTTCCCCCGGTTTTTCATCCACTGATAAAAGGTACCTGACGGAGCCACAACCAGATGTAATTTTTCCAGGGTAAGATTTTTATGACGCTTTGCTTCATAATCAGAATTTAAAGTTTGTAAAGAGTTATCAAGAACCGTAATAAAATGGTCAAAATCATCAGGTTCATTCTCAAATTCTACAATCCATTGATGCGCCCCTTTCTGATTATCGCCCATAAAAATGGGTCCGGCAGTGTATTCATTAACAATAGCTCCTGTATGATTACAGGCAATTTTTAAAGCATTTTCAGCATTGTCAATTATTACTTCTTCCCCAAACGCATTTATGAAATGTTTAGTTCTTCCGGTTATTTTAAATTTGAAAGGATATTTACAGGTGAATTTAATCGTATCACCAATAATATACCTCCAGAGTCCGGCATTGGTTGAAATTACCATTGCGTAATTTACATTCAACTCAACCTCTTCAAGTGTTAGAACACGCGGATTCTCCTTTCCCCATTCGGTCATCGGGATAAATTCATAATACACACCATAATCAAGCATTAGTAGCATATCATCCCGATGAGGACTGTCCTGTATACCAAAAAAGCCTTCAGATGCATTATAGGTCTCCATGTAATGCATATTTTCTGAAGGAATCAGTTTTTTGTACTGTTCACGATATGGTTCAAAGTTGACGCCTCCATGCGAAAAAACCTCCAGATTCGGCCATACTTCCAGAATATTATTTCTTCCTGTCTTTTCCAATACACGCTTCATTAGTACAAGGTACCAGGAAGGTACCCCGGCAAACGAAGTAACATTCTGATCGAGTGTGGTTTCAATTATCTTTTCTATTTTTTCTTCAAACTCTTCAATTAATGCAATTTCTGCAGGAGGAATCCGAATAAAATCAGTCCAGAAAGGCACATTTTCAATCAAAATAGCGGAAAGATCGCCATAGTACGAATTGTTACTCAAATTGTTTATCTGATGGCTTCCGCCTAAAACCAGTGTTTTCCCATACAAAACTTTTGTTTCCGGGTGATTTCTGATGTATAGTGCAAACACATCCCTTGGGCCAAGTAAATGGCAATCTTCCAATGCATCTTTGGTTACAGGTATAAATTTACTTTTATCACTGGTTGTTCCCGATGACTTGGCAAACCACTTTACCTCACCGGGCCACAATAAATCCTTTTCTCCTTCACGTAAACGACTTACATAAGGCTTTATATCATCATATTTTTGAAGCGGAACTGCCTGCTGAAATTCTTCAATATTTGAAATCTCGGAATAATTATGATTTTTACCCCATTCGGTCCGTTTGGCGGAATTTAATAAACTAAACAGCGATTCATTTTGGATTTCAATAGGATGCTCCCTGTACAATTGAATCTGGTATATTCGTTTGATGTTAAACCAGGAAATTACGGAATTGAGTAAAGGCATCTGTCTGTTTTCAATTTACTTTTCAAAGGTAAATATAATTTATTATTCAAAGCTCAAAAAAATATTTCCTGATGCCAACCGTTTTAAAATGTAAACGAAAATTTTATACTTTGATTTTCAACTAAGTGTTCTTCAACGAATTAAATTATTACCCGATTCTGGTTTAAAATTATTTTGAATTCATATTTTTACACTATCAAGAAACAACCAAAATGAACTACATTGATATTATCTTAGGATTGCTCCTGCTGTTTTCTGCAATCGGAGGTTTTAAAAAAGGATTAATTGCCGAACTGGCTTCACTTGCAGCTTTAATTTTAGGTATTTGGGGAGCCATTGAGTTCTCAGATATAACTGCGGAATTTCTGATTGAGAATTTAAATTTACAGACAAAACATCTTAATATAATATCCTTTATTGTAACTTTTGTTGTAATTGTAATCCTGGTTCATATTGTTGGTAATGTGATAAACAAACTGGTAGACACGGTAATGCTCGGATTTGTAAATCGACTGGCCGGGTTGGTTTTCGGGATTGTAAAATCAGCGTTGATTTTAAGTGTCATACTTGTTGTGTTCGATAAAATTGACGATGATATTGAAATTCTTTCCAGCAGAGCAAAAGCCGAATCAAGGCTATATGAACCTATCCGAAGTTTTGCACCTTCCATATTCCCGTTTTTAGATATCTGGGATGACCGTGAAAATTCTGAAAATACAGATCATGAAGTTGCCTGACCTGGTAAATTGGAGGAAGAATAAAAAACCGGATTCAGGATCCGAAAATGTAACCTGCAAAAACTGCGAGACAAAATTTAGTGGCCATTTTTGCCCCGAGTGCGGCCAGGCATTCAGAGAATTTGATAAACCTTTCTCATTTGTATTTTACAATTTTGTGGGCGATTTTTTTTCATTCGATACACGTTTTTTTAAAACCATTTCCTATTTATTATTCTACCCCGGTAAACTTACCAACGAGTTTTTTGCTGGCCGGAGAGTGAGATATGCGCCTCCGTTTCGGATTTATATTTTTATTAGTTTTGTACTGTTTTTTCTGCTGCAAATACTTACAAACCGGGGAATCAACAACGTGTTGGACACAGATTTGATCGGCAAAAACATAATTACAACGGATTCTTCTTCTGTCTCAATTGCCGATTCTTTACTGGCGGAAATAAATACAATTAATGATTCCATTATTGGAAAATCTTCACCAATTAGCATAAACACCGACGTTGGTAAAACCAACAACCTTCGTGAAATACTGAACACACTGGCGACAGAACTTGAGGACGATCTGGAAACAGAACAAAATCCGAAAACCAGAGCAAGACTACAGGAATTTATTCGCTTGTGCCGTTCACCAAAGGAAGCAATGGCAAAAATCCTTGAATATACATCATGGGCATTTTTTCTGCTTCTTCCCTTGTTCGCACTCATTTTAAAATTATTGTACATTCGCAGGTACCAAAATTACATCAGGCATCTGATTTATTCCGTTCACATCCACTCCTTTATTTTTATCGATTTTATACTTTTAATCCTTCTGAAACTCATCTTTGGAAGTGTCTCAGGATTTATCGTACTACTGGTACTTGCCATTATTCCGCTTTATTTTATTATTTCTCTTAAAAACGTTTACGGTCAAAAATGGGGAAAAGTAATTGGAAAATTTTTGGGAATATCAATTCTGTACAGCCTCGTTTTCTGGACAGTTATTGGTTTTGTTTTTTTGAACGCTTTAAGTCTGTCCTGATTTTATAGCGTTAACGTTTTTATAAAGCAAAGCATCGCAATAACAGCCAGCATTTTATATCTTTGCGCAAATTTTTAAAACGAATACTTTCATGAATTTTGTTGAAGATCTCCAGTGGAGGGGTATGTTACATGATATGATGCCCGGAACCGAAGAGCAATTAAAAAAAGAAATGACTGCGGCTTATATTGGCTTTGATCCTACTGCCGACTCACTGCATGTAGGTAGCTTTGCCCAGATAATGTTGCTAAAAAGATTTCAGTTGGCCGGTCATAAACCGATTGCCCTGGTTGGAGGTGCTACCGGTATGATTGGCGATCCATCAGGAAAATCACAGGAAAGAAATTTGCTGAACGAAGAAACATTAAATAAAAATCTGGAAGGGATTAAAAAGCAGCTTTCCAGGTTCCTTGACTTTGACTCCGGCGCAGCAAACGAAGCTGTAATGGTAAATAACTACGACTGGATGAAAGAATTCTCTTTTCTTGAATTTATTCGCGATATTGGGAAACACATTACTGTTAACTATATGATGGCTAAAGATTCGGTAAAAAAACGGTTGAGTTCCGAATCAAAAGTGGGAATGTCATTTACTGAATTTACCTATCAGTTAGTGCAGGGTTTCGACTTTTTGTGGTTGTATGACAATTTGAACTGCAAATTACAAATGGGTGGTTCAGACCAATGGGGAAATATTGTTACCGGAACAGAATTAATTCGCCGCAAAACAGGAGGCGAAGCTTTTGCTCTCACAATTCCGCTGATTACCAAAGCCGACGGAAGTAAGTTTGGAAAAACCGAAAGTGGCAATGTTTGGCTCGATCCGGAACGGACATCACCCTATTCGTTTTACCAGTTCTGGCTAAATACTTCCGATGAAGACGCTGAACGGTACATCAAGGTTTTTACTCTTTTACCTTCTGAAGAAATTGAAAGTTTTATCATTCAGCACAGGGAAGCACCACACGCCCGTGTTCTTCAAAAGAAACTGGCAGAAGAAGTTACAATAATGGTGCATTCCAAAGAAGATTACGAAATGGCTGTTGAAGCTTCGCAAATTTTATTTGGAAAGGGAACTGCAGAGCAATTAAGAAAATTAAACGAAAATACTTTCTTGTCCGTTTTTGAAGGAGTTCCGCAATTTAATATTCCAAAATCAGAGATTGAAAACGGGGTAAATGTAATTGATCTGTTGGCTGAAAAAACCGATATATTTCCTTCAAAAGGAGAATTAAGAAGAACAATAAAAGGTAATGGACTGAGTATCAACAAAGATAAAATTGCAGATCCGGAATTGACTATAAACAGCGAATTTCTGATCGGCGGAAAATATATTCTTGCTCAAAAAGGGAAAAAAAATTATTACTTGATAATCGTTCAATAATCACTTTTTAAAATATTACAAAATACTAAAAGACGTTCTGTTTCGTTGAAATAGTGCGATCAAATTTAAACCACTCCTTATGAATGATTTTTTTGATAATCAGCGTGTCCTGAACTTAATCTGGAAACGAAAATTTCATTTTTTTATCATTGGATTTATTGCTGTAGCTTTATCAGCTATTTTCTCCGGACCAAAATTTATTACGCAAAAATTTAAATCTTCAACCCGCATCTACCCCATAAATCTTGCGGTATTAAGTAATGAATCAGAGACTGAACAAATGCTTGAAATTGTAAATTCAAGAGATATAAAGCTAAAAATGTTTGACGCGTTTGAACTTGACAAAGTATACAAAATAAGCAGGAATGATCCTCACTACCTGACTTACATGCTTGATCTATACAATACCAATGTAAAAACCAGCAAAACCGAATTTGAAACAGTGGAGATAGAGGTTCTTGACCAGGACCCGCAAAGAGCGTCCGATATGTGCGATTCAATAATTCATTTTTACGATAAAAAAGTTGAGGAGTTGATGAAAATTAAAAATTTGGAAATGGTTGAAATTTCCAAAAAGTGGTTGAAACATAAATACACAGAGCTGGACTCATTGATGCTGAAGCTTGATACGCTAAAAAATGAATATGGCATTTTAGATTTTGAAACCCAAACTCCTGAAATTACAAGAGGTTATATGAATGCGTTGGCCACGGGCAGAGGTTCCTCAAATGATACAAAAAAAATTCAGGAACTCTATTTCAATTTCTCTGAAAAAGGAACAGAGGCTGAGTGGCTGGAGTCAAGGTTATATTTTACCCAAAATGTTATTGACTCATTAACAGCAGAGTACGAGTATTATTTGAGCGAATACGAAAAAGATATTACCTATTGTCATGTGGTTGAATACCCGGTTCCAGCTGACAAAAAATCCTACCCCGTCAGATGGTTAATAGTTGCTCTTACAACCTTATCGGCATTATTCTTTTCTTTGCTGATTTTTATGATACTTGACTACCGAAAAAAACAGGTTTTGTGATCCGCAACCAGGCCATAAAAATTTCGTTTTTTTACATCCTTTCGGTTGCATTTATTCTTTTTAATATATGGGTTGTTGTAAAAAAAGATATGTTTCTGGCAAATATTCTGCCGGCAGTTTTCTGTATTCTTTTGCTGGCCATATTTTCCTTCGATAAAGTTGTCTATTTGATCGCTTTTTTTACACCACTATCCCTGCCGCTGCATGAAATAGTTTATGGACTGGATTATGACATGTTTCTGCCTACAGAACCACTATTGTTTGGCTTATTACTCCTGTTTATTTTGAAAGTTATTCAGGAGAGAAGTTTCGATAGAAAAATATTATTCCATCCGGTTTCGCTAGCTATTGGACTAAACCTGTTTTGGATTGCATTAACTTCTATGACAAGTACAATGCCGCTTGTTTCTTTCAAATTTTTATTATCGAGAATATGGTTTATTGCAGGTTTGTATTTAATCACAATAAAAATTTTCAGTGAAGGAAAAAATATAGAACGTTATGTCTGGCTATATGTTATCTCATTAGCTACCGTCGTATTTTATTCTACTTTCAGGCATTTAAGTTACGGCTTGTGGGACAAGCAGGCAGCTCATTTTGTTGTTTCACCTTTTTATAACGACCACACTTCTTACGGTGCGGTACTGGCTATGTATCTGCCTTTCATGGCAATGTTCTCATTACGAAAAACCTATTCAAAAAAAATAAGGATTGTTTCCTTTGTGTTTTTTGGAATATTGTTGCTTGGATTTATTTTGTCGTACAGTAGGGCTGCCTGGCTGAGTATGGTAATTGCAATTGGTGTATGGGGAATTATTAAACTGAAAATCAGATTCCGGACCATTTTAATAACGCTTGTCTCCATAGTGACAATCTTTATTTTATTTCAGAACCAAATATTTATGCGGCTGGAGCAAAATACAGAACAATCCTCGGCAAATTTTATGACTCATATAAATTCGATGACAAACATTACATCTGATGCTTCCAACCTTGAGCGCATTAACCGCTGGAGTTGTGCCATCCAAATGTTTGCCGATAAGCCAGTTTTTGGTTTTGGTCCGGGGACATATATGTTTCAATATGCCCCTTACCAGTTAAACAGAAATCGTACTATAATTAGCACTAATTCTGCGGATGGAGGAAATGCGCATAGTGAATACCTTGGACCACTTGCCGAATCTGGAGTGCTTGGCATGTTAACATTTCTATTAATTATTTTTACGGTACTGTACACAGGAATAAAAACGTATTCACGTGTTTCTGATAAGCGTTTAAAACAAATAGTGCTAACGGCAATTATAGCTTTAGTGACTTATTACATTCATGGCCTTATGAATAACTTTTTGGATACCGATAAATTGTCGGTGCCATTTTGGGGATTTACTGCCATGATTGTATCAATAGATTTGTATTTAAGTCGCGAAAATAAAATACAAAAAAATCCGGCCTGATCCAGACCGGATTGAAATATCCTGAAAACAATTATTGTTTTACTCTTTCACTGTAAGAGCGGTCGCGCGTATCAACTTTAATTACATCACCCTCGTTAATAAACATTGGAACCATTATCTCAGCCCCGGTTTCAACGGTGGCAGGCTTTAGCGCAGTTGAACTGGCTGTATTTCCTTTTTCGCCCTCAATTGTATAAGTAACCTGAAGCTCTACTTTTTCCGGCATTTCAGCAGTTAAAGGCATTTCTTCGTCAGCATGAAACTGAATTTCGATTATTTCTCCCTCTTTCATTAAATCGTTATTTTCTATCATCGATTCAGGAATAGAAATTTGTTCGTATGTTTCAGTATTCATAACATTCAAACCCATATCATCTCTATACAAATATTGATATTGACGACGTTCGACGCGAACATCTTCAACTTTAACCCCGGAAGAAAAAGTGTTTTCGATAACGCGACCGGTTTTTACATTTTTAAGTTTTGTACGTACAAACGCAGGCCCCTTACCAGGTTTTACGTGAAGAAATGAAACGATTGTATATATATCTCCTTTAAATTTGAAACACAAACCGTTTCTGAAATCTGCTGTTGATGCCATCTTTATTTTTTTAAAATCGGTGCAAAATTAAACAAATCGATTAAAAATCAATGCTTTCTATAATTTTTTAGGGTGATTTTTTGATTGGTTCATTTCGAAACCTGTTCAACACCGTCTATTTTGTAGCTTTTCAAAATAGCCCTTAGTGCACCTACCTTCATGTCAAACTCCAGAAAAACAGGCATTTTAGTTTCTTTTGAAACAAAAAATTTCAGACCGTCAGATCGTTTCAGCAGTTTCCCTTTGTCAACAACTGGGGCAAGTACATAACAATCGATTTTCCCCATATCCGTTTCCACTCTATCCTCACCTAAAAATTTAACGGTTACATCGTTAATTTTATCGGCATGAAATGTAGGAAGTGTCACTGTATGCCCAACCTCTATTTCTTCAAATAAATGGTGATTGATAAAATAGAAAAACACAGAAATAATGTCAACCAGGTTCTCAGGCATTTCACGCCAACCTGATTTCTGGCTGTTTAACGAGTCGATATCATGATAGAAAAGAGTTTCGTTATACCAACGATATTTCCCTTCTTTTATATTTCGGATTGACTTTAACGGAAGACGTGTTTCGCTATCAACGGTGGTTTCATACACATCGTTTACTCCAAAGAGCTTATCGGTTAAACCAGTGGTTTTTCCTTCCATAAAATAATGGATTGCAGGCTTGCCGTTGAATAAGGTATCTGTAATAACCAATACAGCCTCTCCTCCCTTAACAAAACCAAACTTGAGGTTGTACCTTATCCTTTCTTTTGCTCCAAAAGAAGATGGAGCAAGAAGTATTGTCAACAGCAGTATGATAATGAGTTTTTTCATTTTAATACTTTATTCTTTGGAATGGTTGCTACAAAATTTTTCAGATAAAAAGGTTCAAAATAAGCAACGTCTTCAAATTCCATTTTGTTATACTTTTCTTCTGCCAAAAAAAACATAAACCGTGCCGAAGTCTTCAAAGGCCCGCAAAACATGGCATTAGAATGGTTAAGTTGGGCCTTGCATTTTTCAGACCCATTACCAAAAAATAGTATTTTGTGCCTGTTGAATTCTTTTGTAAAAGAGTTTTCATCGATAACCTCAGCCGATACAGGATGAATTGTTTCGCCCCTGGTATTGTATATTGCCATATAAACTTCCATCCTTCTGGCATCAATCATCGGACAAAACAGCAAGTTATCTTCACTATTTTCAGCGATATAATCCTGCCGTTTTTTTACCATAAAATCACCCATAGCGTCCAGCGAACCTACTGAAATTAAAGGTATATCGAGAGCATAACACAAGCCTTTTGCTACTGAAACCCCGATTCGCAGGCCTGTATAAGAACCGGGTCCTTTACTTACGGCAACAGCATCAATATCTTTAATATCAAAATGGTTTTCTGCAAAAAGTTCCTCAATAAAAACGGTTAATAATTCCGAATGACTTAATCCTTCCCTGCTTTCCTTTTCAAAAAGCAATATCCCGTCTTTTGCCAAAGCAACCGAACAAACTTCAGTTGAGGTTTCGATATTTAAAATAACTGCCATTAATGTGATTTTTTAAACGATGCAAAAGTAGTAATAGTTTTTAATTCAGAGATTTTTGTATTTTTTTCAGTTCCCTAAGTTTATTAAATTTCCCGTTCAAAACCAGTCCATCCAAATTCATTTTTTTTGCTGATCGTATAGCGTCTTCCTCAGTATGAACAATAGGTTCACCTTTTGAATTAAACGATGTATTTAACAATGCCCGAATACCGTATTTTTTATCAAGAACCTGTAACAAATCGTACAAAAACCTGTTATCTTTTTTCTTAAAGATGGTTTGAAAACGCGCTGTCCCATCCGCATGAACAGCGCCTGCCAGTTCATCCTGTTTTTCCGGAAGTACGTTAAAATCAAGCAACATAAACCTGGAAAGAGGATGGATTGTTTCTTCGCCGGTAAAATATTTTGTGTTTTTTTCGAGAGCGACCGGAGCAAGAGGTCGATACCATTCACGCTCTTTCATGCCAATACTAACTTTTTTCGCGAGTTCTTTGGAATTTGCCACAGCCAAAATGCTTCTGTTTCCCAAGGCTCTTGGCCCCACTTCACCGAATCCATTGCAAAATCCTATAACCTTTCCATTGGCCAGTTCCTGAGCAATTACCTGAATGGTTTCATCTGACGATTCTGCTATATAATTTTCTATACCCCAGTTGTTTAAAAATGCGGAATGAATTTCAGCTTTCCCGTGTTTTATCCATTCTGCATAAGCTGCTGCACCCAATGCCAATCCTGAGTCTTCTGTACATGGTGGAATAAAGACGTTTTTAAAAATCCCACTTTTAACTATGGCCGTATTTGCCACAATATTCAGAGCTGACCCACCTGTGTAATACAAGTGTTCTGCCCCAGTTCTCTTTTTTAACGCAATAAGTTTTTTTACGATTCTTTTTACAAATATTTGTTGCAGTGTTGCTGCTATATCTCTGATAATTTTCGAATTCTGGTCAAATGATTTTAATTCAATTCCCCAATCTAAAAGTACTCTTTCAAAAAAGTAGGAAGTTTCGCCCCAAATGTCATGGAAAAAATCATTCTCAATCAGCCATTCCTCAATTTCAGGCCGGTACTTTCCCCACCCTGCAAAGCCCATAAACTTACCCGGAACTTCGTTTTGATCTGCCATTTTTGCACCCACTATCGCAAAAACAAGCGCGTTGGCATTATAAATTGTACTATACGGTTTTAAATCCCAATGATACTCTTCCCACCTTAACTTTCCATCATTAAAAGTACAGGCTGAAAAATTGCTCATACTGGCACCTCCGTCGAAATGTACCAAAAGACTATTTTCTTTAAAATTCCCGTAAAAAGGAAGACAGGAAAATATATGAGCCAATTCATGATTTAACACAAAAGCTTTTCTTTCCCCACCAAACCACCAGCATTTACCCAATTCCGGTTCATATGCAAGATATTCTTTTAAGGGCGCCTCAAATCGTACATCACCGTTCCAGGTAATAAATGCCCGGCCAACAACATTATCGACAAAAACCAAATCATATTTTTTACCAAGAAGTCGCTTCCCTTTCAAAATAGATTTAAGATGCATGTGTAATGAATTATCACGCTTCCTTCTTGATAACCTTTCTTGTTGTAGAAATTGTATTACTTTCCCATTTTGCATGAGGGCTATATTGTGGTCATGCACATAAAAGGGATGCTCGTAGTTTTCCCGATCCTGTATCCCGTATATAGCAAACGTTGGTTTAGATTTATCCATTTCAAATAGCAATTATTTGCATAAAAATTACTATTCCGATGAGCAAAGAAATTAAAAATTCTCCCCAAAACCTACTTTTAAGAAAGACAAAATAATTGGCCAATAAATAACATATTGGTATAGATAATATTACTAAAATCTCCTGTGAAACCGGAGGAATAAAGATGAATCCAATTAAGGAGAAAATGAATATTAAAAAGAAAACCGTGAAATATTTTCGGGAACTTACTTTTTTAGTGTCATACTGCTGAATTATTTTAACAGACCCAAGTGCGAAAAGAATAACCAGGAATCCAAGAAAAATTTGCAAATACAAATTCAATTTGAAGTAGTTATTGGATGAGACAATGTTTTGTTCAAAGGTTTTTAAAAGTTCCAAAAATTGTTCTGTGAGGACAGCATAACCAAGCGCGAAAATTAAAGGAAGCAATACACCCAGAATATTAACAACAAATATTCTCCACTGTTTTTCCCTACTCAAAATTGCAGTCCCGATCAGAAATGCAGGAAACAAAATCAGGATATCAAAATAGAAAAGTGCAGCTATTCCTAAAAAAAAGCCTGAATCGAAAGCTGCAGAATAAGGTTTTAAAATATCGAATGCGCTAAAAAGCCTGTAGATAGCCACCAGAAGAAAAATGGCCGCAAAATAAACAGGGTGTAAAGTATGCATTTCAGTAAGACCTCCAATAATTATCACGAATAGCGGTGCAGGCAACATTGTACGTATTCGTATGAAGGCAAACTGTGTGTTTAATATCTGTATTAAAAAAGCAAGAAAAAGTACCAACACCAGAGAAATAATACTCTCGGCAATTAAACTGCTTTTGAGGAGTTCATGAATAGGTCTATAAAGAATATTATCGCTCTCTCCGCGATAAAAAGAATATAAATAGGGTTTCATCAGGCTCGCGCTCCAAAGGAGAAAACCAAATAAAGCCGTAAGCAGGTAGTTTATTGAACGATTTGATTTTAATATTCTTAGTATCATTTGTTATAGGTCGAAACCTAAATCTTTCCTGTAATATTTTTTATCAAACTGTATCACTTCAGCATTTTTGTATGAAGTCTCCAAAGCTTCCTTCATTGAATTTCCGTAAGAACTAACCGAAATTACGCGGCCTCCACTGGTAACCACATTTTCGCCATCGAATTTTGTTCCGGCGTGAAAAACAATACTATTCTGAATATCTTCCGTACCCGAAATCTTCTTTCCTTTTTCGTAACTTCCCGGGTAGCCTCCTGAAACTAGCATTACGGTGACAGCCGTCTGATCATCAATTTCAATATTTTTCTGTTCCAATGTTCCTGATGCTGCTCCTTCCAGTAATTCAACAAAATCGGATTTTATACGGAGCATTACAGCCTCTGTTTCCGGATCGCCCATTCTTACATTATATTCAATAACATAGGGTTCGTTATTTACATTTATAAGCCCAAAAAAGATAAAACCATTGTATTCAATATTTTCTTTTTGCAGCCCAATGACTGTTGGTTGAATAATTCGTTCTTCAACTTTTTTCATAAATTCAGATGTAGCAAAAGGTACCGGGGTAATCGCTCCCATACCTCCTGTATTTAATCCTGTATCGCCTTCACCAATCCGTTTGTAATCTTTGGCTTCGGGCAAAATTTTATAACTTTTCCCATCTGTAATTACGAAAACTGAAACTTCAACCCCACTCAGAAATTCTTCGATTACAACTTTACTGCTTGCTTCACCAAATTGACCTCCAAGCATTTCACGCAAGGAATTTTCCGCTTCTTCAAGAGAATCAATAATTAGCACCCCTTTCCCCGCTGCAAGCCCATCTGCCTTTAAAACAAACGGCGCATTCATTGTTTTCAAAAATGATAGTCCTTCTTCCAAATTTTCAGATGAAACTGTAAAATATTTCGCAGTTGGAATATTGTGTCTGAACATAAAATCTTTGGCAAAATCTTTACTTCCTTCCAGCAAAGCCCCGACTTTTTTAGGTCCTACAATCATAATATTTTTTAGTTCCGGATCTTCAGCAAAAAAATCATGTATACCTTCTACCAGTGGCACTTCGGGACCTACTAAAACAAGATTTATATCATTTTCCAAAACAAGAGTCTTAATCCCTGGGAAGTCGCTTACCCCTGCATCAAGATTCACTCCAATTTCAGCAGTTCCCGCATTTCCGGGAGCAAAAAAAAGTTTATCAACTTTACTGCTTTGTTTAATTTTCCATCCTAATGCGTGTTCCCTTCCACCGCCACCAATTACTAAGATATTCATCGATAAATAGTTTTTTTTAATTCGTTTGTGAAGATAAGTTTTTATTTAGTCGTATAAAAAATTTGTTTAACCCACAAGCCCAACCGAAGTGTTTCTAAAAAACAATAAATGTGTAACCTGACTTTAACTTCAGATACTACGAGATTATAAATTAATATCGCCTCATATTGTTCCTTTGGGTAAGGAAATATTTTAACAGATAAATTACTGAACCAATATATGGAAACAAAATTACCACCATTAACCACAAAATTCTCTGGTATTTTTTTTCATTTTTTAGTATGAGGGCGATGGCAAAAATGACCAACCCAAAGTAAATAATTAATATGACGATATTCTGTTGTGAGCCTATTATTTTTTCCATAATTTGATTTTTGCTGTAATTTAGTTATTTCTGCAAACAAAATAAAAATGCCACACTGAACAGAATTCAATTTGGCATTTTAAATCAAAAAATCACAGATTGTTAACTTGCGATATATTTTTGATAATACAATTCGAACGTCTCATTAATTTTTTGCGCAAGCTCTTCATCTCCATCAGATTGAGCTAATCTTTCCATTCGTTGAAGATAATACAATGATTTCTGAATTTCCTGATTGACATCTTCAGTATTCCTCAATTTTGAATCAAGGGACAGAAAATATCCCAATTCATCATTGTAAATTTCGTAAGCAGTATTTACAATGGCCATACCTTTATCTGAGGCACCTGCAGCGAGATAAGTTTCAGCAAGATCCAAAGCAAAATATTCATATTGATTGATTTCATTAGGAACCAATTCGATACAACGATCAATAACAGTAATTGCCGAATCCCGTTTTCCTTCTTCTACAAGTGCACGCGCCAAACGATTAAAACTGTTTCGAATATTGGTCATCATCCTTGCATTGTTTTCATCAATATAAACATCCGGATCATTCATGTTTCCATACTCAAACTTATTCATCATATTATCATACATAATATCAGTAGCTACTCTTCCATACTGAAGCGTTTGTGGCGAGCTTTGTGATTTTATAGGTACAAGACGATAGGCAAAACCTTCTACCTGGAAATAATCGTCCAAATTCAAATATTTATTACTTGAGACGGTGATGGCCCAATAAATCGGACGTTCCCAGTTATTTGAAGCAAGTAAATCCAATATCATCATTTCCTCTTTCCCCAGATAGCTTCTGTCGGAAAGATCAATGGTAATTGTATCTACAATTTTATCGTAATCTTCAGGTGGAACCACATTATTTCTGATAACAGCTTCCTTATCCACTTTAAAGGAGAGAACTTTTTTAGGCAAATAAGCTGCATTTTCAGCCTGTTGCAGTTTTGTAGCAGGATTATCATCTGCAATAAAATCAACGGCTTCTTTTAGCCCTACTGATTTTCTTGTAATTCTTGAATCATCCAAAAGGTACACAAGGTCTCTAGTGCCCTGACGGTACTGAGCAGATGACATGGAAAATGGCACAGGATCTGAATCGTAGGCCTGCCGTTTCATTTGGTCTATATACCAATCAGTCTGCAGGTAACTTAAATTACAAACTCTTACATCGGTGCGAACACCTTCCACTTCCTGATTATACCAAAGAGGGAATGTATCATTATCTCCATTGGTAAAAAGAATTCCTTCAGGCTGTGCCGATTTCAGGTAGTTTGCCCCTAAATCCCGCGCAGTATACCTTCCGGAACGATCATGATCGTCCCAGTTTTGAGCTGCCATAATCCCCGGCACCAATATAAGGGTTACAACACCAGTTAATGCTGCCGAGACAGACTCTGGAATATATTTTTTTAAAGCTTCGTAAATCCCCAATACTCCCAGGCCTATCCAAATGGTAAATGCATAAAATGAACCGGCGTAGGCATAGTCCCTTTCACGCGGCTGATGCGGGTATTGATTCAGGTATATAACAATTGCCAGCCCGGTCATAAAAAACAAAAGAAAAACAACCCAAAGACCTTCCTTTCCTTTCTGACCTTTTTTGTATTGATAAAATATTCCCAAAATCCCCAAAATGAAAGGAAAGAAAAAATATGTATTTCTTGCTTTGTTATTTGCAAAACGTACCGGCAAATCATTTTGATCACCGAGACGCATTTCATCAATAAAATTAATTCCGCTTAACCAGTTTCCGTAAATTTTGCTTCCATGTCCCTGAATATCATTTTGTCGACCAACAAAATTCCACATAAAATACCGGAGATACATATAATTTACCTGATAACGGAAAAAGAATCTCAAATTTTCACCAAATGTTGGTTTTACTATGGTTTCTGTTTCTCCTCTTTCATTCCGATACTGAACACGAGTCCCCTTTATTTCTCCCCATTTCTGGTAATCCTGCGCATGAATAGACTCCATCGAACTCCACATTCTTGGAAAAAATGTGGTGAAATTTTCATCGTAAACCGGAATTGGCCTGTTGTAAGTAACAACATACTTTCCATCAATTTTAGAATAAATTGGCTTACCTTCTTTAAAACGTTCTCCTGAATCATAAGGAGCATTAAAATATTGTCCGTAGAACAACGGACGCGATCCGTACTGTTCGCGGTTAAGGTAACTTAGCAATGAAAATGCGTCGTTCGGACTATTCTGATCCATAGGAGGTTCAGCGTTCGAACGGATAATAATCAGTGCAAAAGAAGAGTACCCTAAAATAATCACGGTTACACCAACAATAACCGTATTCCAAAGTACCAGTTTCTTCTTATGTGTATAGATGATGGCATATGCTACAGCCGCAGTCAGTAATACAACGTAGAACAGCAATCCTGAATGGTATGGCAGCCCAAATGTATTTACAAATAACAATTCAAACCAGGAGCCGACAGTCACAATTCCCGGAATAATTCCATACATAATACCTGCGAGTAAAACAACAGATACAATCAAAGCATATATAATACCTTTTCTCGTAACCTTATATTTTTTGAAATAATATACAAAAACGATAGCGGGAATTGCCAAAAGGTTTAAGAGGTGAACTCCAACTGAAAGGCCAATGATATAAGCTATCAGGACTATCCATCGGTTTGCATTTGGCTGATCAGCTACATTTTCCCATTTCAATATCGCCCAGAAAACAACAGCTGTCATCAGAGATGAAGTTGCATAAACTTCACCTTCGACTGCTGAAAACCAAAAAGTATCGGAAAAAGTATATGCCATTGCACCCACAAATCCACTGGCGACTATTGCAATTATTTGTCCAAAGGAAAGTTCATTATCATTTTTAACCAGCTTTTTTGCAAGGTGAGTAATTGTCCAAAACAAAAACATTATTGTGAAAGCACTGGCTAATGCAGACATTACATTTACCATAACAGCCGCATTTTCGGCACCTCCCCCAAATAAAGTAAAAAAACGCGCCATAATCATAAAAATTGGAGCCCCGGGAGGGTGTCCAACCTCAAATTTGAAAGATGTTGTAATAAACTCCCCACAATCCCAGAAACTTACGGTTGGTTCGATGGTCATTAAATAAACAACGGCTGCAATAACAAAACTTATCCAGCCGAACACGTTGTTAAACAAAGTATATTTCTTCATCTGCTACTTTTTACTTTCAAAATAAAGTCCGGGAAATTAACTGTTGCGAAGATAATTGTTTTGATTCAAACAGAATTATCAGACAGTGATTTTAAGATTTTTTTAGATACTGTCGAGCCGTATTCCAAGGAGAAATTCGTGAATGTTCCCATTCTTGCTGCTAAATATTTTTGTAAAACTATAGCTGTAACCTGCCCTGAACCTTTTCAGAATATCAACTCCCAAAATTATTGAATGTTGATTATTAAGGTCCAAATTGGTATATCCAGCCCAGAACATTTCATCGAATTCAAAATAAACACCCGGAAACACATCCGTATTTCCATCTTTAAAATCAACCATTAAGTTTGGTTCAATCACTAATTTATCAAAACAATTAAACCGGTACGCTCCAAGTACTGTTACAAGATTTGAAGTATAGTTAATACTAGAATAACTATATGGGTCACTCTCTTCGTTTTTATCCAGTTCAAAAAAGCGGTTCATACTAATTCCTAAATCCAATTTATCTGAATTGTAAAACATTCCGACTCCCGCCTTTAAATGCTTTTGTTGAAAATTTGGGTTGAATAATGGGTCTATATCATCTGCATAACGAGAAAAATCATTTTTATACTTCCATAGCCCACCTGAAACTCCGAAATTTAGTGTTCCTTTATTCAAAGGAAGTGAATAGGCATAACTCATTTCCATCAGAACTACATCTTCAATCGCATTTTTCTCTTTGGTGTAAATTATCCCGAATGATCCTATTTCGGGTGCGATTCTGTAATCTACACCAATTGCGAGTGCAGTAGGCCCTTTTTCATCTCCGGGCGTAAGTTTATTCTCATTTGTGAAAAGGTAATCTCCAAAAACCCAGTCGGAAGGAGTACCGATTACCGCCGGATTTTTAACAGAAATTCCCTGCCAGTAAGCGCCTTCCTGCGCCGAAACATTAATTATTATTACCAGACAAAAAATTAGAAATGCGACGATTTTTTTATTTTTGAAATGCTTGCGGTTTAATGTTTTCATTGCTGTTTAAATTTAGGAGGCAAAAATATATTTTTTTACTGAATTGTAATTCTACAATAGCATTATTCCGGAGACTATTCTTCCTGTATTCACTCCTTCTCTTCGTGCCGAAAAGTATTTTTTATCTTCAATGAAAGAACACTCTCCCGCTATTTCAATGTTTTTACCTCTTAACCCGATGTTTAAAAGAAGTTGTTGGTTGGCTTCCCACAAATTGAAATGGAATGTTCCTTTTAAATTTTCATGTAGTGTATTTTCCGCGTTCGGAATATTCTCCCGCGCTTTTTTAACAACTTCATCTCCTACTTCATATACACCCGGCCCGATTGAAGGGCCGATTAACGCCAGAATATTTTCCGGTGAAGATCCATAGATATCCTTCATTTTCAGAACGGCTACTTCAACTATTTTTTTTATCGTTCCGCGCCACCCTGAATGTATTGCCGAGATAACTCTTTTAACCGGATCGAATAACAGAATAGGAACGCAATCGGCAGTTTGTACACACAAACAAATACCTTGCTTTTTGGTAACCAACGCATCAGTTTCACTGATTTCTGTTTTAAGAACGTCATCAATATCAACCACACAATTGGTATGCGTTTGTCTTGGAAAAACAAGTTGATTATGTTGAATATCCAAGATTTTCGCCAGATTTTCACGGCTACGTTGATAAACTTCAGGTGAATCGCCTGTAAATCGGGGCGTAGCATGATTCAAGGCTTTTTTTGTGGTTGAGAAGGCCAAAAGATCTTTCTTAAATGGCTCAAATATTTTGAAAAAAACAAGTCCGTTATCCATTTCGAAGTAATTCGTTCAAATTTTCTTTGTCGAGTAAAGTAACAGTTTTACGTTCAATTTTTATTAATCCCTGTTGCTGCATTTCACTAAAAACCCGTGCAAGTGAAGGTCGGGTTACACCAAAAAGATCGGCCAGCTGTTGCTGGGTATTTTTTAATTCCACCGAATGATACTGGTCTCCGGCTTGTGTAAGAAGAAAATGTGCCACTTTTTCCCGAATCGTTTTAAAGCTTAAAAAATGAAGCTTCCGGGAAAGAAACTGGGTTCGTGTGGAAATGCTGTTCAAATAATTCTTTAATACCTGCGTGTTCAACTGAAGAATTTTCAAAAATTCAGAAACCGGAATAGCAAGTATTTTTACATCAACATGCGCAGTAACCGTAACCGGAAATTTGTTGTCTTTCCCAAACAAAAATGCTGTTGCAAGAGGTTTTGGCGCTTCCACATCTTCTATTTTTATGGTTTTCCCGGAGTAATCAATCATTTCACCCTTTACGCTTCCTGAAAGCAGGATATAAAGGTTTTGTACGGTTTCTCCTGCAATGGCAACAATTTCATCTTTTTTGAACTTTTTAACCTGAAAATGAATATGGGTTAATAACTTTTCAACTTCGTGTTCCGGTATTCCTTTGAAAACCGGGCACTGCTCTATTAATCGGTAATCAATCATAATTATATCGGTTTGTAACAAATGGTACAAAATCAGAAACGCCCCTGCTCTACTTTTGTTGTATAAAATTGTAAACTATGTTACGCGAAATTGTAAAAATAGACGAGGAACTTTGTAACGGTTGTGGCGACTGTGTACCCAACTGCCACGAAGGTGCATTGCAAATTATAGATGGGAAAGCCAGATTGATTAGTGAGTTGATGTGTGATGGTCTTGGCGCTTGTATCGGACATTGTCCGCAAGGCGCCATCACCATTGAAAAACGCGAGGCTGATGAATACAATGAAGAAGTCGTTATCGCGCAGATGATAAAAAGTGGCAAGGCTACCGTCTTTGCCCACTTGAAACATTTACAGGAACATGGTGAAACCGGCTATTTAAATCAGGCATTAACGTATATCAAGGCAAACCGTAACGAGATGCCCTTTCAAATTAGTGAGGTACACAACCTGCTTCATGGTGAAAAAGAACAAAAACATGATCATTCAACCGGAGCTGCCTGCGGATGTGCAGGATCGGCACCGCAATCGTTTAATGCGGCGGGATTCAAAATGGCAACACCAGATACCGATGTTCCGTCAGCCCTCACCCAATGGCCAGTTCAGATGCATCTGATCAATCCGGCAGCGTCTTATTTCCAGGGCGCAGATCTTTTGGTTGCTGCAGATTGTGCCGGCTTTGCTTATGGTAATTTCCACAACGATTTTATTAAAGGCAAAAAAATGGTAATCGCCTGCCCGAAACTTGACCAGGGGAAAGACGTCTACATACAAAAACTTGTGCAGTTAATCGACACTTCAAAAGTAAATACCATTACAGTAGTAATTATGGAAGTTCCGTGCTGTGGCGGATTGTCACAAATGGTTCGGATCGCTTCTCAGCATGCATCGCGAAAAGTACCGGTAAAAGAGGTCGTCATTAGTATTCGTGGAGAAGTACTTTCTAAAGAATGGATATAGGCGCAAAGAGTATTATATCTTTTTATAAAGAAACTATAAATTTTTCATTCAATTAAAAATTGAATACTACTCTGATATAGCTGTAATTCATTCCCTTTTAAAATATTCCTCCGATGAGGCAATGCTTTGTTCGTTCGTAACTTTCATATCAATTTTTCTTATTCTCTCCTTTAGTTTTATATTTTTGAATAATGATACAACCGGATATCCAATCAAAAATATATCCCGATTTTCGATCTTTCGAAACCACGCTAAAGGAATGGAAATCAAATCAGGAAACCATTGTTTTTACAAATGGTTGCTTTGATATTATCCATCACGGACATGTGGATTCATTGCTAAAATCTGCCGCTTTGGGAACAAAACTGATTGTTGGTTTAAATGCAGATAAATCGGTTAAAATTTTAAAAGGAGAAGACAGGCCGGTGCTGGATGAAAATGCGCGTGCACTAATTTTGGCTGCATTTGCTTGTGTGGATGCCGTAATCATTTTTCATGAGGAGACTCCGGCAGAACTGATTGCCCAAATTATTCCAAATGTTCTGGTAAAAGGAAAACAATACGAAATTCACGAGATTGCAGGACATGATACCGTTTTAAACGCCGGCGGCAAAGTAGTAACTCTGGATTTGATTCCGGGAATTTCAACTTCTGAAATCATTCAAAAAATTAAAACCCTCAAATAATGCCGGCAACAAAAACCATTTACACTTGTCAAAACTGTGGTTTCCAATCGCCCAAATGGATGGGGAAATGTACGTCCTGCGGGGAATGGAACACGTTCGTGGAAGAAGTGATTGAAAAGAAAAAAAGCATTGGCAAAGTAGCGGCCAGTCATTTAATAAACCAACCCATTACCCTGGAAAATATTCAGGCATCGAAAACTCAACGCATTGTAGTAGGAATAAATGAATTTGATCGTGTTCTGGGCGGAGGTATAGTGCCAGGCTCACTGATTCTTCTGGGCGGCGATCCCGGAATCGGAAAATCAACTCTTGCCCTGCAACTGGCTTTAAAATTAAACGGACTAAAAATTTTATATACTTCCGGTGAAGAAAGCTTGCAACAAATAAAGTTGCGTGCCGAACGTTTAAAAATTAGCAATAACGATTGTCTTTTTCTCAGTGAAACGTCACTCGAAAATCTGATTGCTCATTCAGAACAAATTCAACCTGAAGTATTGATCATCGACTCCATTCAAACCATTTCAACAGAAACCATTGAATCATCACCAGGTTCGGTTTCACAGGTGCGTGAATGTACTTCCGCTATTTTGAAATTTGCAAAAAAAAGCGGCGTTGCAGTGATACTCATCGGGCACATCAACAAAGAAGGAAGCATTGCCGGTCCCAAAGTTCTGGAGCACATTGTTGATACTGTTTTACAGTTTGAAGGAGATACCAATTACATGTACCGCATTTTACGTTCAAACAAAAACCGCTTTGGCTCCACCAACGAATTGGGCATTTTTGAAATGCGCAGCGACGGGTTACGTGAAATTACCAATCCTTCAGAGCAATTAATCTCAAAGGTTAGTGATGATGTGAGCGGAACCGCCATTGCTGCTACTATCGAAGGAATCCGGCCGATTCTTATTGAGATTCAGGCACTGGTGAGTTCAGCAGCCTACGGAACACCACAGCGTTCTTCTACCGGTTTCGATTTGCGCAGGTTAAATATGTTGCTGGCTGTACTTGAAAAAAGGGCCGGTTTTAAACTTATTCAGAAAGATGTATTTCTGAACATTGCCGGTGGACTAAAAATTAATGACCCGGCGACTGATTTGGCTGTAATTTGTTCCATCCTTTCATCCAATATCGATATTCCCATTGATCATAAAATTTGTTTTGCAGGTGAAGTAGGATTGACTGGTGAAATCAGAGCTGTTAACCGAATTGAACAACGAATAGCTGAAGCTGCAAAACTTGGATTTAAAAAAATCATTATTCCTTCTTTGAATAAAGGTTTTGATCCTTCAAGGTTTAAAATTGAAATTGTTAAAACCAGCCGAGTTGAAGAGGTATTCAAGTCTATTTTTGGGTAAAATAGCTTTTTTTAACGCTTTGAATATTGATTTGTCAGCGAACAATTTATAATTTGGCGCCGCAAATGAAAAAGAATATTGTCATATTGGCTTCAATCCTCCTGTTTTTTATGGCTTGCGATGACACTGTAATTGAAAAGCCGGAGAATCTCATCAAAAAAAACCAGATGATTGATATGCTTGTGGATTTTCATTTGGCAGAAGCAACCTTTCAAAACCGAAGTTATCGTGATTCGAGCGTTGCACATACAACATCAACGGATTTCTATTATTCAGTTTTGAATAAATACCAGGTTCCCGACTCGGTTTTTGAGAAATCATATGTGTATTACCTTAGCAGGCCCAAAAGCTTTGAAAAAATGTACCGGGATGTACAAAATAAGTTAAGCGAGATGGAGCAGGAAAATTCCGCCCGCAGAAATGATGCTCTTGATCTTAGAAGAAGAGAAGAACCGAGGTGAGAAAAATTTCAGCTACATACATTTTCCCTGCCAATCGTCCTCCAATTAAACATGGAATTCTTGTATGTGATGATGAAGGTACTGTACTTGAAGTACTCGAAAATAAAAATTATCAAAGAGAAGAAGCCGGACTGGAATTCTACAGCGGAATTATTGTTCCGGGCTTTATAAATGCCCACTGTCATCTGGAGCTTTCTTATATGAAAGGGAAAATTCCCGAAAAAAAGGGGATGGGTAATTTTTTAAAACACATCAACCGCTTAAGAAACGAACACACTGAAAACCAGCAAGAAATTTTCCGAAAAGCAGATCGAAAAATGTGGGCAGACGGCATTGCTGCAGTCGGAGACACTGCCAACTCGAGTGCAACCATTTCAACCAAATTAAAAAGCAAAATTTACTATCACACTTTTGTTGAATCGTTCGGATTTCATCCATCCCGTGCTGAAAAATCGTTTTCAATTGCAGAGGCTGTTTATAATCAATTTACTGAAAATAGACTCCCTGCTTCAATTGTTCCACACTCGGCTTATTCTGTTTCCAAGCCTCTATTCCAAATGATAAGAAAAAAAGCAATGGAAAGGAATAGTATTTTAAGCGTTCATAACCAGGAAAGTGAAGCCGAAAAATACTTTTTTTCTTCCGGTGCCGGAGCAATTGCTGACCATTATGAGAAAAACCTAGGCATTGAGACCTCGCACTGGAAACCGGAAGGGAAAAGTTCGTTTATTACCGTACTCCACTATTTACCTCCTGAAAACCAATTGTTGCTCATACATAATACTTTTTCACAAAAAAAGGACATTGACGACTTACGCAAGCGACGTTCGCCCGACAATACTTTCTGGGTAATCTGCGCCTTGTCAAATCTGTTTATCGAAAATAAGCTGCCTCCGCTCGATTTGTTTCAAAAGGAAAATTTGAATATTTGTTTAGGAACCGATAGTTTGGCTTCCAATCATCAACTCTCCATCCTCGATGAAATGATTGTTCTTCAGCAAAATCTTCCGAAGATAAGTATTGAAAATCTTATTACCTGGGCTTGTTTAAACGGCGCGAGAGCCTTAAATATAGAAAAACTTTTGGGTAGTTTTGAAGTAGGTAAAAATCCGGGTGTCAACCTTATCAGTGGTGTTGATTTAACAAATATGAAACTCACAAAGAACAGCAAAGTAAAACGATTGATGTAAAGAAGTCATCATTTGTTTCATAATCCTCAGCTTGATTTATCAATATTTCATTCTTCACATTCGCAAATCGCATTTCAAGCAACTATCTTTGCAAAAAATTTACAGATGGCTACATTTCTTTTTGATAAAATAATTTTTGGTCCGGTAAAAAGCCGGCGGCTGGGTGTTTCGCTGGGCATTAATCTTTTACCAACAAATACGAAAATCTGTTCGTTCGATTGTATTTATTGTGAATGTGGCAGAAATCCAAAAAAGGATCGTCAAAAATCTAAACTACCTTCGCGCGGGGAAGTGAAAGTTAGACTGGAAGAAACGTTGTTGAAAATGGTTACCGAAAACCAGTTGCCTGATGTAATAACATTTGCAGGAAACGGAGAACCAACTCTTCATCCCGAATTTGCAGGTATCATCGACGATACCATTGAACTAAGAAACCAATACACGCCAAAAGCCCGAATTGCTGTTTTGTCAAATGCCACAATGCTTCATAAAATTCCTGTTTTTGAGGCTTTAAAAAAAATTGATGATAATATTCAGAAACTCGATTCAGCTTTTGAAAAGACTGTAGAATTGCTGGATTGCCCAAACAAAAACTTTAATCTTCAAAAAGTGGTTGAACAGCTTATTGCCTTTGATGGAAAAGTAACCATTCAAACCATGTTCATTCGTGGAAGTTACAAAGGCCAAACCATTGACAACACAAAAGAAGAGGAAATTTCGGCATGGCTCGAACTTCTCAAAAAAATAAAACCCGAACAGGTGATGATTTACACCATTGCCCGGGATACTCCAATTGACACATTGGAAAAAGTTCCCATTTCTGACTTAAATAAAATTGCAGGACAGGTCGAAAAAATAGGATTTTCCGTTCAAGTTTCCAGTTAGTTTTTTACGAAAATTTCGTAACGAAAAAAACGCAATTTATCAACATTTTCATTGTGAGTCATTTAAAATAAAATAAAAAATACTTTTATTTCAACAATATATTACGTAAATTTCGTAACGAAAAAAACGTAATGATATGAATCCATTTATAATAACCGGTTATTTAGGCCAGGAATTCTTTTGTGACAGAGAGGAAGAAAGCAAAAAAATAAGAAGTGCAATTCAGAATTCCAGGAACATTACTTTGGTTTCAGAAAGAAGATTGGGTAAAACCGGGTTATTAAAACATGTAAAAAAACAGGTTGAATCCAACACTATTTTTATATACATTGATTTATATCCAACCTTGGAACTGAATGACTTTATTCTTTTACTTTCAAATACAGTAATAGAGAAACTGGAACCTTTTACAGAAAAGGTAATAAAAAAGATTTCCAGTTTTTTTTCGGCATTACGCCCCAAATTTTCGTTTGATCCAAATACGGGAACGCCCAGTTTAGAATTCACGATAAGCAACGAATCGGAGGCAAACTTAACCGTTGCCAAACTTTTTGAATACATTCGCATATCAGGGAAAAAAGTAACTGTTGCATTCGACGAATTTCAACAGATTTTAAAATATCCTGAAAAAAACATGGAAGCCTTACTTCGTTCCGAGATTCAGAAAGATCCCAAAACTTGTTTTATTTTCTGCGGAAGCCAGACTCATATTTTAATTTCAATGTTTAACGAATATTCACGGCCATTTTATCAAAGCACAGAAATCTTACATCTGAAAAAAATTGATAAAGAGGAATATTCTTCATTTATCATCAGGCATTTCACCAGTGCCGACAAACAAATCTCTCATTCAACGGCAGAGTTCATCTACGAATTAAACAAGGGGATAACCTACAATGTGCAATACATGTGTAATAAATTATATGCAAATTCCACCGAAACTATAACCAGTGAAATGGCTTCAGAACTCCTAAACGAAATTCTTATTGAGAATGAAATTATTTATTATAATTATCGTGAATTGGTAACAGAACTTCAATATAATGTTTTAAAGGCTATTGCCAAGGAAGGAATTGTTGAAAAACCATATTCCAACAGCTTTCATAACAGATATAAACTGGGCCCAGCCAGCTCTGTAAAATCTGCAATCGAGAGTCTTGTAAATAAAGGCATCCTGATTTTTACTGACGGATTGCGAATTACTGATTTATACTTTTCGCTCTGGTTAAAAAAACAATTATAAGGTCGTTCGATACCACTCCGAACTACGCCCCAACAACCTGATTCCGGCAACAAATCCTTTTAGTTTTAACAGATCATCATTTTCCAGCCAGCCGTAACAATCGTAGGTATTCCCTGATTTTGGATCATAAATGGTTCCGCTATTCCATTCCTCCTTTTTTGCATTGTATTCAAAACCTTCCAGAATCTGCAATCCAACAACCGAACGCTCACGCAAGGCCGGGTCAGGATTTTCATCGTCTTTTGGCGGTTCACCATTTTCATATTTCTCAGGAATCATGTAAACAATGGTTCCTATATATTTTCCATCTTTTTTCTCCACCTCAATTTTGGTTGTTTTCTCGTCATTCCACCAAACACCTAAAATTTTATCTGCTTCCTGCGCAGAACTGGCAATGGCATAAATTCCCAACAAAAAAAGAACAATTAACTTTTTCATACGTTAAGCTTTTTTAGTTTACAATAAATTTCTTCTATTTTAAAAATACAATCTACAGCTGAAATTGATTCTGTTTTTATTTATTAAATATATAATTATTTGAAATTCAATCAGTAATTTTCTGAATCTTTTTTAAAATTCATCAACTCAAGTGATATGCGAATATTAAAACGAATTTTACTCGGTCTGCTGGCTTTGCTGTTTGTAATTCTTGCTGCCGGATATATTTTATTAAAAAGTATACAAAATGACGGTTTGCCCGATTACAATAAAAATCTCAATTTAGCAGGTTTAACTGACAGTGTTAATGTTTTTCGTGACTCGAACGGTATTCCGCACATTTATGCTCAAAATGAAAAAGATCTTTACCGTGCGGTAGGTTTTGTTATGGCACAGGATCGTCTGTGGCAAATGGATTTGCTGCGTCGCGTAACAACAGGCAGGCTTTCTGAAATTCTTGGAAAAGACCAACTGGAAACCGATTTACTGATGCGGTCGCTAAGAATACAGGAAAAATCAGAAAAAATTCTGGAGTCGGCTTCGCCCGAAGTAGTTTCAGCTTTGGAGGCTTTTGCCGAGGGATTTAATTATTTTATTGAAAGAAATCCTTTGCCTCCGGAATTTCGGGTTTTGGGTTATCACCCGGAATACTGGAAACCGGTTCATTCCATAAATTTAATCGGGTATATGGCCTGGGATTTAAGTTCTGGCTGGGATACTGAAATTTTTTTACACAACATTAGCAAGGAAGTGAGTCGGGAACAAATACTTGATCTGATTCCGGACATGAAAAACCACCCGACACCGGTGTATCCTGAATTCACAAATTCACTGGGAACGATAGATAAAACAATACTATCAGCAAGTGAGAATCTGGAGAAACTGGGTGTAGAAGTTTTTCACGGAAGTAACAACTGGGCTGTTTCGGGAGAAAAAAGCAAAACAGGTAAGCCAATTTTGGCCAACGATATGCATCTGGGATTATTTGCACCCGGAATCTGGTACCAGATCCATCAAAATGTTCCCGGAAAATTGAATGTCACGGGGCTGGCTATTCCTGGCCAACCTTTTGTGATTGCCGGACACAACGATTCCATAGCTTGGGGCATGACAAATGTGATGGTCGACGACCTTGATTTTTATGCTGAAACGCTCAACGAAGATTCCACAAAATATTTGGTGGATGGTGAATGGCGGAACCTTATTATAAAAAATGAAATTATCAAAACAAAAGAAGGTGAAGAGTTTCAAAAGACTCTGAAGTTTACACACAGGGGCCCGATTGTAAACCAATTTAAAAATGAAAAAGAAATTCCGCTTTCCATACATTGGTTAGGTAACGAAATGAGTGACGAAATACGAACCGTGTTTTTACTTAACCGGGCAAAGAATTGGGATGATTTCCGTGATGCCGTCAAAACATTTATTTCGGTGAGTCAGAACATTGTTTACGCCGACGTATCTGGAAATATCGGATTACAATGCAGTGCCGGTATTCCAATTCGTGAAGGCAATGGCATTCAAATTTACCCGGGAGACAGCAGCCGGTACGACTGGCAAGGAATTGTTCCGTTTGAAGAGCTTCCTTTTGAGTTTAATCCGGAACGGGGCTATGTTTCCTCAGCAAACAATAAAACGGTTTCGGAGAACTATCCGTACTACATCAGTCATTGGTTTGCTACAAACAATCGTATTGACAGAATAAGGGAAATGTTAGACGAAACAGACAAAGCCGGGATTGAAGATTTTGAAAAAATGCATAGTGATTTCAAATCAAAAAAAGCTGAAAAATATACACCTGTTTTTCTGAAAGCCATAGCCATAGATTCAATATCCGATATTAATGAGACTGAAAAAGCCGCTCTGACAAAACTGAGTGATTGGGATTTTATTCTGACACGTGAAAGCCAGGCCACTTCAATTTTTGAAATTTTATACAGAAAAGTGTGTGAAAACCTGATAAAAGACGATTTGCCGGAGGAATATTTTTCTGCTGCATTGGGACAAAGAATTCTTCTGGAAAACCTGCTTTTAAATGTGTTGGAGGACAAAAATTCGGAATGGATTGACGACAAAAACACTTCCGAAAAAGAAACGTTCAATGACATTATTGTACGTTCATTCAGAGAGATGGTTGTTGATTTAAACACGCAATTGGGCAATGATGTAGAAGCATGGAATTGGGATAAAATCCACACATTTACAATGAGTCATCCATTAGGTGTCGTGAAAGCCCTGGACAAAGCATTTAAGTTAAACCGCGGACCCTTTGGCGTACCGGGCAGCTTTCACACGGTAACGCCCTATTCCTACTCCTACAATAATTTGTACAATGTGAATCACGGAGCTTCTCATCGGCATATTTTTGATACAGGAAACTGGGACGCATCAAAAACCATCATTCCAACCGGAACAAGTGGAATTCCTTCAAGCAATTTTTATCTTGATCAACTGGAGAAATATTTAAAAAACGAATACCACGCTGATCCGTTTTCAAAACAGAATGTAATAAAATCGGCAAAATATAAAATGACATTCAGGCCAAATTAAACAGAACATCAATTTTGTATTAGAATATAGAGAAAAGACAAAACCGGCAGGCAATATTTTTGTTCATAATTAAAAGAATAAACATGAACATACAGAAGAGCATATTACCTCCTCCTATTTATGTAGTTAGTGGCGGACGCGGACTTGCCGGGAACAACATGGTTCAATCCTTACTCATTCAATATCCGGAAAATGATATTCCGGTTATCATTGTTCCCCACGTTTCCGACGAGGATCAAATTTTTGATGTGGTGATGCAGGCCAAAACCGACGGAGGACTGATTACCCACACGATGGTAAACCCCGATTTACGAAAAAAAATAAATGAACTGTGCGAAGAATTTGGTGTAAGGGTCGTCGATTTCATGGGTGATTTGGCAGGCCACCTTGATAAAACGCTTGATGTTGAACCATTGAAACACCCGGGATTGTACAGAGAAATCAATCAGCAATATTTCGACAGAATTGATTCGATAGAATACACGCTTTCACATGACGATGGAATGAGCCCGGAGAGACTACAATCGGCTGAAATAATTTTAACCGGTGTATCAAGAGCCGGCAAAACACCGTTGAGCGTATATCTTGCCATGTTTGGATGGAAAGTTGCAAACGTGCCTTTGGTCAAAGGAATACAGCCGCCCGAAGAACTTTTTAATGTTGACCCAAACCGGGTTTTTGGCCTGCACATCGGTGTCCACCAGCTCATCGCACATCGTAAAAAAAGATTACTAAGCTGGAACAACCATCAGGATGAAAAATACATTGATGAGAAATCGGTTCGTGAAGAAATTCGGAATGCCATGTTTATTTTCGACAAAGGAAACTTCACTGTTTTAAATGTGACCAACAAACCCATTGAGAATACTGCCAATGAAATTTTAAACATCATGTCGAAACGTTTCTCGTACCGAGGCAGAAAATTAGAATCACCTTATCACGATCAGGATAAAACACTGTAAAAAATTATTCAAAAAAATAATTAATCCAACGCAAGTTTTCTTTTTGTGCTGTGTCTTACCCCAAATAACGAACTATTGTAAATTAAAAGACACATTATGAAAAACAAATTTAGCTGGCGGGCATTTATAAGTTTCGGACTTACTTACGCATTTATAATTATCCTGCTATCCGGTATTATTTTATATGCTGCCCCTCCGGGAAGATACGCTCACTGGGTAAATTGGGAACTCATCGGATTAAGAAAAGAGGGATGGCAGGCACTACACACGGTTTTTTCTTTTGCCTTTGTAATATTGTCCGTTTTTCACCTGCTCACCGTTAACTGGAAACAATTTTTTTCCTATCTGAAATCGAAAACCCAAACAGGGTTGAATAAAAAAAGGGAATTTATTTTTTCGTCCGGCCTTTTTATGGTTTTCTTTTTTGGAATTCTTTTTTCGGTTCCACCCTTCAAAACAGTAATGGACGCAGGCGAATATTTAACGGCTTCCTGGGAACAGGTGGAGGAAGAAGCTCCGGTTCCTCATGCCGAATTATTAACTTTAGCAGAACTTGACATTCAACTTACTGATATTTCATTTGAGCAAATGACAATTAATCTCGATCGTCACCAAATTCTTTATGACAAAACGACCCCGCAAACTCTGGGTGAGATCGCAGAATTGAATGAAACAACGCCACTTGAAATCTACCGGCAGATTACCCAAAAGCCTGAATCACAGTTGCAAGGATCAGGAATTGGAAGAAAAACACTGGAAGATTTTGCCATTGAAGCTGGTAAAGACATTAACCAGGTTCTAATTCTTCTGGAAGAAAACAATATCAAGGCTGAAAAAAGTGAAACTCTGAAAGATATTGGCGAAAATAATGATATTATGCCACGCGATATTTATGAACTTATTTCAAAAGAATAAAGTCATGTTTTTTATTCCGTAATTTTTGAGCTAATTTAAGAGTCGGTTTTTTTTAAATGACAGAGGACGAGATCATAGAAAAACTTCAGTTGGGAAGCGAGCAGGCATTTAAAACGCTCGTTGAAAATTATCAAAAACTGGTTGTCAACACCTGTTATGGTATGCTTCATGACAAGGATGACGCCGAAGATGTTGCCCAGGAAGTTTTTATTGAAGTTTTTCGTTCGGTTCAAAACTTCAGAGCTGATTCAAAAATATCTACATGGTTATACAGAATTGCGGTAAATCGTTCACTAAACTTTATTCGCGATAATAAAAAGCGAAAATGGTTCCAATCTTTTGAAGATACCGTAAAATCAAAAAATGCAGGATTTGAAAACATTGTTTCCGGAACAAGCGAAGATGCCGATTCCCAAATAGAAAACAAACAAAGAGCTACCATGCTGCACGAAGCGATCAATTCACTTCCGGAAAATCAGAAGGTTGCTTTTACTCTCAATAAATATGAAGATTTATCATACAGGGAAATATCTGAAGTTATGAATCTATCAGTCTCCTCGATAGAATCATTGATTCACCGGGCAAAAAAGAATCTACAAAAAAAACTTCATGAGTGCTACAAAAAAAAGTGCATTTAAACGCAAGAAATATTACTAATTGGTGTCATATAAATAACGAACAAAAAATGGAATGCAAGACAATACATAAAAAGCTGATTTTCTTTCTTGAAGGTGACTTACCTGAAAGGGAAGCAGAACTGATGAAAGTCCATCTTTCCGGTTGTAAGGACTGTGCTGCATTTGCTGAAGAACTCAGAAAAACACTTGGAATTATTGAAGAAGAAAAATCAGCAGAAATAAATCCGTTCTTTTACACACGCTTAAAAGCAAGATTGGAAGCACAAACAGAACCGGCTATAATTCCATTTTGGAAACCAGTTTTGATTCGGGTTGTTCAACCGGTTGTTTTCTCCATTTTATTAATCGCAGGGATTTACTCCGGCTATAAAATTGGCGCTCCGGCTCAGGTAAATACAGCGTATGCAAACTATTCGAGCGAGGAAATAATACCTTATCTGAATGAAATGCAATCGGAACCCATCGAAGAATTTTTAATGGAATAGAAAATGGCAAAATCGAATAAATACAGGATACTTGTTTGGGTTATTGCCATTTTACTGGCAACCAACATTTCAATGGGTTTTTCATTTTTATATCATAAAATTCAGGATAAAAAAATGATAGAACAAACCGAAGAAGCGGTTATTGAGGTACCGGCAGAAAGACGGACTCGCTTTTTCAGAGACCAATTGGATTTACGTTTTGACCAGATGGATATTTTCAGGCAACTGAATCGCACTTTTAACCAGAATGCATGGCAGATTAACCATGATTTGGAAGCGCTCAGAGTTGAAATGGTTGAGGAGATGGGGAAAGAGATTCCCAACCAGCCTAAACTCGATTCTATTTCAACCAAAATTGGAGAACTTCATACAAAACTTAAGAATGAAACCATTGCATATTACCTGGGAATGAAAGAAGAATGTGATGAACAGCAAAAGGAAAAACTGAATACAATTTTTATGTCGGTTTTGCAACAAAATGAAGATGTTAAATTACCACAATATGGTAGAAACAGATTAAATAGAAGGTAGTAAAATTAATTCACTTTAAAATTTTAAAATCATGAAAATTAGCAAGTTACAAAAGTTTGCCTGGGTATTCTTTACCCTCGCATTAGGAACAAGTACCCTGTTTGCACAGGGATGGAGAAATGGAAACAGAACTATTGCTCAAAATAGCAAAAATGTTACATGTGTAAATTATCTTTCTGATTTAACCGACGAACAGGTTAATGAAATCACCGCACTGGATGAAAAGCATCAGGAAAAAATGGATGTGTTGCGTGATAAAAGACGAGCAACAACAAATTGGGATGAAAAAGATATCATCCGTGAAGAAATGCTCGAAAATATTGTTGATCATCGCTCGGAAGTAAAAGAACTATTAAATGAAAATCAGCAAAAGGAATTCGAATTGTTGCAACTGCGTGGAAACAATTTCAGAAACCAAAACAGCAACGGAAATTTCCAGGGTCGTGGAAGAGTAGCCCGTCAAGGCAATGCTATGGGATTCAGAAATGGAAATCGCGGATTTGGCAACGGTCAGGCCGGCCGCCAAAATTTTAACAACCGAAACTTTGGTAATTGCCCCAGATGGAACTAAGATTAAAGAACCATCTGTAATCTTTTAGAAATCATTTTTTTATAAACAAAATAAAGCAAAATGAAAACAAAAAGTATTTTAACAGTTATTGCAATTACAGGGGCTGCTCTGATATTTGCATCATGTTCAGAAACAATAAATGGTGTTGAAGACATGCTGGCTTCGGCAGAGGTAAAAAGTTCAGAAACAGAAGCATATTATGGCGACAGTTGCACATTTTCCGGCGTACTAACTGAAGCAGAAATTGACGGACTCATGGAAATGCGTGAAGAAGAAAAACTGGCACACGACGTTTATACTTTCTTTTATGAAAAATATAATTACCTCATTTTCAATAACATTTCCAAAAGCGAACAAGCACATTCGAACGCAGTATCAAAATTAATAAATGGCTATGGGTTGGAAGATCCTGCATTAACAGAGCCAGGAAAATTTACAAATCCTGACTTTAATGATCTTTATACAACGTTAACGGAACAAGGTTCGGAAAGTCTGGAAGCGGCTCTAAAAGTAGGAGCCTTTATTGAAGAGTACGACATCAACGATTTACAGAACCTACTGGAAGAAACTCAAAATGAAGATGTAACAAGAGTATATTCCAACCTACTTCGAGGTTCTAAAAATCACATTCGCGCTTTCACAAATGTTTTGTCACGATTGGGAGAAGCATATACTCCAACCGTAATTTCAGCAGATGAATACCAGGATATTATCGAAAATTCATCCACTTCTGATTCTGACTGGACACCGGGATATTATTATAATTCAGGTGATTCTACTAATTGCGATGGGACAGGACCTAATTTCTAAAACCATCGAAAACAGAAAACCATAGGCCCGGAATTGTTTCCGGGCTTTTTTAGGCCTTTAATCTAAAACTTGTGAAATAACTCCACAAAAAGCTACAGCAAACCTGTGCAATAAATACACGGGCACCAAACAAACACGAAATACATAAACAGTTCATAACAAATAAAATAGAACGGACTAGAGATATATTCGCGATGAATGGCATGGTCTTTAGAAACTATTTTGATTAGCAAATTAGATAACTTGAAAATTATATTATATGGAAAATATATTTACTCCTGAATTTTGGGAATCATTCGCAAAGAGCTTGACCGACTGGATAATATCAGAATTACCTTCTATAATAATTCTGGTAGTTTTACTGATAATTTCTTTACGTGTCGGTTATTTTATGGTTCGAAAATTAAAATCACTACTTGTTAAGAAAACAGTTAACAAAAAAGATGAACCAAATTTAGAAGTGGAAAAACGCCTTAATACATTGATGGGAATTATAAAAAGAGGTGTAGCAATAATTATTTGGTCTGTTTTTATAATGATTTTTCTGAAAAAAATCAATATTGACATTGCTCCGATTCTGGCCGGTGCCGGAATTGTAGGACTGGCTGTCGGTTTTGGAGCACAAGAGTTGGTTCGCGATTTTATTACCGGATTTTTTATCTTGTTCGAGAACCAAATACGAACCGGTGATGTCGCTATCATTAACGGAACCGGAGGATTGGTTGAAAAAATCGAACTGCGTACAATTACTTTACGCGATCTTTCGGGAGTTGTTCATATTTTTCAAAACGGAAAAATAAACTCCGTTTCCAACATGACAAAAGATTGGTCGGCAATGGTTTTTGATATTGGCGTTGCCTATAAGGAAGACCTCAATCAGGTGATGAAACTGATGAAACAGGTAGCCGATGGCATGATGAAAGAAGACGAATACAAAGAAAATATTCTTGAACCAATGGAAATTTTTGGATTGGACAGTTTTGGTGACAGCGCCCTTGTTGTAAAAGGACGTATCAAAACCAAACCCATCCAACAGTGGACAATTGGAAGGGAATACAGAAAACGTCTCAAAGAAATATTTGATGAGCACCGTATTGAAATTCCGTTCTCCCATCAAACCATATACTGGGGTGAGGAAATAGAACCCTTGAAACTAACCATGGAAAAAGCTGAAAGTAAAGCAGGTTAGTTTTCTACTTCATTAGATTTAAACCTTCAGTTGCCGATTCATCGTTGGGATTATAAAGGCGAACTTTATTAAATAGAACTTTTGCCTGGTTATAATTTCCAAGGAAATAAGATGTCCAGCCCAACATTAATAATCCATCATAATCAAACGGGTAAAGGTCGACCACCTTTTTAAAAAGTGGATAAGCCTGGGAATAATCTTTTCGCCCATAGTAAACCAAACCCAGTCGATACATGGCTACTGTATTATTCGGATGAATTTCCAGAATTTTATCGTAAAGTTCAATGACTTCATCCCATTTCCCCAGCGCAGCTTTTGGCAGTATCAATCCAAAACGGGCTTCCTCTGAATAGGGTTTTAATTCCTGAGACTTTGAATAAAAAATTATTGACTCATCAAAAAGCCCGGCATTGTAATTTAACCACCCCAGTCGTAGATTTATTTCATACGACGATTCATCGTAAACCTTTTTTAATGGATCCATTGAGCCTTTGAAATCGCCGTTTTTTTCTAAGGCATAGCTTTTTTCAAATGCTTCTTCCAGTGCCACCTGGTTGACCTGTGTCCACCCGGCCAACGACAATAGCATAAAAAAACCCAATATAAATCTTTTTAAAAATTCCATGATATTCCTGCAGTTAAAGTGTGTTTTATATAATTGTATTCCAGTAAGTTACTTTTAATGCCGCTGGTATAAACCTGATAATTTTCTGTAATATTTTGATTGATATACCTGAATACAAACTGGTATTTTTTCCCTATCGGAAAATATAAACTTCCCATAATCTTTTTATCCGAACTTCCTGGAAAATTGGAAATAACGTAACCCGCTGATTCAACAAAATTCCGCATATCTCCATTCAAATATTTACCATACAAGTGAACCGGTCCAAGTTGAAATCCTCCGGAAATCTCAAACGTATTAAATCCAATATTTTCAGCCTTATCGCTTCGAAAATAAATTCGCGGCGTAAGATAGAAGTTGGTATTTGAAAGTGGATAGTAAGTTATCCAGCCGGAGAGCTGAGCAAAATTTTCATCAAAAATATTCGCAAAATTAATTTCAGCGCCAGGTGAAAAATTTCCAAAATGCGACCACGTTGAAGTCGAAAATATAAAATCGGAATATTTCAAATCGGATACATAAAATGTATTTGGATCGTAATTCCCTAAAATCAATTCAGTACTTCCCCAAACAATACTTGTTGATGGTGAAACATACCATTTATTCCCCAACACAAAAAGAGGATTTATAAAATATTGGTATTGATTAACTTTTATTGGAAATGAATTTTGTGATCCCCAATAAACCTGCTCCTCTTTATTCATTCCCAGATACGTAAAATTATGAGTCAGACTAACACCCGGAGACAACTGATGACTCAAATCGAACGACTCAAAATGATAGTTTTCCAAAAAATAAGCTTCTCCGTAATCATCGCCAACATCTAATTGTTCGTAATAGGCAACTCCTTTTATCTTGTCAAAATCCGGATTAAAACTGTAACCTCCTTCAAAGGCAACCCGTGAAATTTTTGCCGGAGCATAATTTATTTTCTGCTGAAGTGCCGGCGTAAAATCTTTAGCATATTTTAGTGCCTCCGCCGTTCGGCCACCAAAAACCAAACTGTAATATAAATATTCCTGCAGCCAATCAAAAGAGGTATCATTTTCATAGGCTTTTAAAAACCATTTTGTTGAATTTCGGTATAGTTTTAAATTGTAATATGCAATTCCTGTACGAACTTGAAGATAAAAAAAATCGATCCCGTTTTGCCTTGCATCAGAAGCGTAATGAATGAGTTCATCCCATTTTTTCTGCTGGTACAATTCATACGATTTTGTATCAACTTCAACATAATTCCAGTTTTGTTGTGCCGAAACAACCAACAACATCATTCCCAAAATAAGGGTCATTACAATTCGTTTTGACATGTCAATTTTATTTTTGCTTCTGTAAATTCAATATTTATCTCAATTCGCCCTTCCCGACTTATTTTTATTTCAGATGAAATCCGTTTGGTTTCTCTTCCAAAAATTTTCTGAACAATAACAGCCGACATTTCAATATCTCCCGATGAAAGAATATCACCTGCATCCTTGACCGTTAGCAAATAGTCAGCCTTTAAAAAAAGAAAAACGGGTGCTATAAAATCCTGAAGGAATTTTAAAATCCCGCCAAACATCATATTTAAAGGAATAGCATCCAATATTTTACTATTAGGAAGAAATCCTAAGGGTACTTTAAACAAGGAAATAAAAAACCAAAAAAGTGCCGTATTTTTTGAACCTGTAAAATTGGTGAAATAATGTAGATCATCATCGTTGTATAAATAAGCCTTTGCAGCATTTTGGGGGCATTGAATATAGGTCGTATTAAACACGTCAGTTTCAACATGCAATTCGAAATTGCCAGCCAGTTTTTGCCATTTTTGCTTTTTTGAATCCACCGCGACCTTAATATTCAAACGTTGCCCGGGGATGAAATGCAGCGCTTCTGAAAGGATCTCATTTTTCGAAGGATTTATTACTATCTGATTATTTTGGGGAAAATCAAAGTTATGTTGGGTAAATTCGTGTTTATCTTTTAATAAATAGTGTCCAAAAGGGTAATCTAAAGTGACGGAACCAATATAAGGTGTTGTCTGAAACTGAAAATGAAGATGTGGATAAGGCGAACGACCTGAATTTCCGCAACGACCCACTATCTGTCCTTTTTTTACTGCATCTCCGGGTTTTACTTCAACAGAATGATTTTTCAAATGACTCAGCTTGGCATATAAATAATCATTATGTTTTATAATCACTGTATTGCCCCAGTTGGCTTTTGTATTTACATCCCCGATCGTATTGTCTTCAATATTATTTACCACTTCAACAACGTTCCCTTCAAAAGGGGCTAAAACCGCTTTGCCAAAACAATAGTAATCCTCATGAAAATCGCCAGTTTCTTTGAATTGTTTCCCCTCTTTATCAGTGATTACAAAATCCCAGGCATGACGCCAGGCTCGTTTGTGCGTGTGTTCGCCGTTGTGCCCCTGATTGATGGTCCATTCACCATAAAACGGCAACATTGCCGAAACAGGGTATGCAGTCGGGAAACGCTTTAAATTTCCTGAATAGAGGTATAAATTCTTCTCCGGGTTGCCTAACTGAACAGGCGTTTCAACCAATTTTTCAGGTCGGACTTCACGCAGTTTTAATGCATACAAAAACATTAAAACAATCATGTTGAAAGGCAAAGAATAGGGTGAAATCTTAAATGTTAAAAATATTTGTTGTGTACTGGTTGTTATTAAAACTACTGCCGGAAGTAACAAAATTATCCATCCGTAACTTACCCTCCCGGGAACCAAATAATATCCGCCAAGCGCGATGGCTGTCAAAATATAGTTAAATCCAATAAAGGTATACCCAAGTGAATTAAACTCAATTCCAACCAGATTATAAAAAAGATAGGCAACCGAATAACCAAGCAACGACAGAACAAATGTTATTCTGGAATAAATAAGCAATCCTACAGCAATTATAATTCCCGCCAATAAATGGGACTGAAAAAATATGGCTCCCAGCGAATGAAAATAAATACGGACAAACGAAGACCGAATATGGTTTTCCAGGAAATCATAAAAATTAACAAAAGTTTGTCCTCCCAATGCATAAAGTTCGTTGTAGGTATAAATTCCACGTTCACTAATATTAAGTGCAGAAAGGTCGCCGGCAGAAAGTGCAACAACCCAGATAGCCAACAGAAACGGAACACTTAAATACGGCAATCCATATTTACCCAAAACGCCCTGAAAAACAACCGTTAAAAAGAAAGTAAGGACAGCTGAAACTGCAATTAAAATATAAAGAGGTACCGAAGGCTGATAAAACAATCCTACTCCCAAACCTACCAGTAAGGCGTTAAATCCGTATAATCCCGAAAGAAGAAAGTACTTATTATATCCCAGAAAACGGGCCAGAACATTCGCAATAAAAACAGATAACAATCCCCCAATACCAGCCCCGTAATCAAAAAAACTGATTACCAATAAAAAAACAGCCAGTAGTTTCGATTTTGAAAAAAATACCTGCGAATAACTGTTCAAAACAGAATCATTAATATCTCTCCAATTCAGGGTGTAATTTTTCATCCTTTGGTTATTTTTTCGGATTCTTTTCAAAGTCGGTTATGGTTTCCAGTTTTTCTTTATTCCGAATGATATGCGTTTTACCCTCATTATCGATTAAAATAACATTTGGCCGAAACGTAATAAACTGCATCCATTGTGTCATATTGTATGCTCCTACCCGTTCAATAGCAAGTTGATCTCCAACCTTTACCGCCGGAAAATTTATTGCATCACGAATGATATCAATGTTCATACAAAGAGGTCCGTAAATGGTTGTTTCTTCAAGGAAATCAGAAGCTTCCTTTGTAGGGAAAACCCCAAGATTATACCAGAATGAAGTAAAAAGCAGATTTACCCCGGCATCAATTACCATTGTTCTTCGCCCCGTTGAAGAACGTTTGTTAGCCAGCACAGTAGTTAGTAAATGACCTGCATCATCAATCAATGCCCTTCCGGTTTCAAGAAATAACACCGGTAAGTTCTTATGTGGAATTTCGGATGAAATTAAAGCATTGGAAATAGCTTCAGCATATTCATCAAACGAAGGACAGGTTTCTGAACCGGGCATATAAGCTCCTTTCAATGTATTTTTAGAAGCAAAACCACCTCCTAAATCGATATATTTTAACCAGTGATTAAATTTTCGGTGGGTAGCCATATATAAATTTGCCAGCTTTGATGCAGCGACAGCATATGCAGAAGTTGACATTATATATGTGCCAATATGTGTGTGTAAACCAATGAACTCAAGATTTTCAGCCAGCATAATTCGGTTAATGGCATTCCAGGCTTCACCATTTTCATAATTGAAACCAAACCGGTCCCACATCGGATAAATACCAGTATCCATATTCACCCGAATTGCTACCCTTGCCTTTTTATTTAATTTCCGGGTCGTTTCAATTAAAAGATACAGCTCATCAAAATGATCAATATGAATACACGCGTTATGGTTTACTGCCAGTGTTAAATCTTCTTCTGATTTTTCAGGACCATTGAAGAGGATTTGCGATCCGTTTACCCCCAAAGCAAGTGCCTTTTCAAACTCAAAACCTGATACCACTTCTGCCCAGGATCCTTCATCGTGAAAAATGCTGCATACTGCGTCGAGATAATTTGTTTTATACGACCATGCAAATTGTACTTTAGGGTACCGGGTTTCAAAAGCCTGTTTTGCTTCGTTATAGGTTTCACGAATGGTTTTCTCTGAAATAACAAATACCGGAGAACCATATTCTTTTATCAAATCTGAAACCGGAATACCATCAATTTTAGCTACTGTTTTTATTTTTGAAGGCAACCCGAATTTGTTGGGTACACCTGCTGTAATTTTACTTATTATCGGCTTTTCATATTTTAACTTTTCCATTTTCTGCAATTTTAAATTTCTTTGTTCATTGAAATAGCTGCGAATTTTTCGAGGTCAACAATCATATCGTAAGAATAACGTACAAACATTTTCCCGATCTTATAAGAAGACATGGGTTGAACATCCTCCCCAAGCGCCAGTTTTACAAGAGCTTCCGGTATATTTTGCCCTGCGCCGACGGCCAGATATACCCATGCTGGAATTCTGGGATTGATTTCAATCAGATAATATTCTCCATTACCCGTTTTAATCATTTCCAACTCCATACCACCTTTCCATTTTGTTTTTTGAATAATGGAGCGTGTAATCTCCATCATCTTTTCATCAGCAAGCGTAATTCCGCCCCAGGCCTTTCCTTTATCAGTAATGTATTGTTTGCGCATTGGAACAGCTGCAATAGTATTTCCTCTGCCATCGCCCAATGCAACCACGTTTACTTCAATCCCTTTTACAAATTCCTGAGCAATTACCGGCAATCCCCATTTCGATGAAATTTTGTAAAAAGCCTGCTTTACCTGTTCTTCATTATTTACTTTGTAGGCATCATAAAATTGACCCTTGATCATCACCGGATAATCAAATTTGTCCTCCATATCAGAAATCTGATTTGTATTTGTAAGATTGATACTTCCCGGTACTTTTATATCATATTTCTCACCAAACTCGGGAAGTTTATTTTTTTCTCTTTCCTGAAATTGCTTTATGGTAGGCAAAAATGTGTGTATCCCCTGATCGCGCAACCGTTGTTCATTTTTCATAAATGAAAAAAGCTCAGCATCGAAATTCGGAATTAAAACATCTATTTTCTCCTGTTGATGGATTTTTTCAATTCGTTCAATTAATTCACTGGAGCCCGAAGAGGGATAGGGAATCTGAAAAATACGATCACATAAACCTTCCATATAAATTCCCGGTTCGAGGTTTTCATATACCAAACCAATTATGCGAACTTCCAAATCTTTCGATTCTTTTGCACCGCGGATTACAGGTACACCCGGACCAGGATTATCAGTATTGTTTAATCCTGTAACAGCTAATGTTATTTTACGCTTTTCCATTTGATTCTTAATTAAAATCGAGTGGATCGCCCTGGACTAAAATATGATGATGTTTTAAGAGAGCACAAAATTCATAGAAGTCTTTTTCAAAAGTAAGGTCATCAATATCGAATTTCCCCAGTATCTCACTTTTTATAGTATCAAAATCCTTTTCTTCCTGGATCTTTTTAATTAATTCCTGTCCAAGTGGATTAAGGCTAAATGAATCCCCTGTCTTCGAATTAAATACAAAACCATTGTCACTTATTTTTACTTCTGCAGCTATTTTCATTTTATATTTTGTTTAATATGAACTTATGACACCAGTCTATTTTAAAACTTGCACAGTTAGTGGAAATTTTTATTACATGTATATCGCATATAAACAGAATAGTTACGTTTGGCATTAATATTGTTTAACAGTTTTTCAAAATTAACCATTTTAAATTTTTAGTCATGAAAACAATAACAGGTTTGCTTTTATTTTTAGCTATAATTATCTCAACTTCCTGCGAGGGTCCGATTGGACCTACTGGACCACAGGGTCCCCAGGGTCCCAAAGGTGACAATGGGTACGACGCTGAGATGGGAACAATTGTAGAGGTTTACGGAGATTTTACTCCGCAAAACGATTACACTCTTTATTATGCATTTGATGATTATGATATAACCGTTTATAACGGAGATGTTGTTTTGGTTTACATCCTTTGGGAACAGGTGGAAGCAAATGACGGCGGATTAATCGATGTGTGGCGTTTATTGCCACAGACCGTTGTTACAGATGATGGAGTTGTTCAGTATAATTTTGACTTTACAACTGCCGATGTTCAAATTTATCTAGAGGGAACCGTTAGTGAATATCTTCCTGCAGAAACCGACGACCAGGTATTCAGAATAGCAGTATTGCCGGCGATATTGGCAGAAGACAAATCAATAGATATAAGCAACTTTGATGCAGTCTTGAAATCGATAAATATAAATTCAAATTCGATTGAAAAAATAGATGCATCATCAGACATACACTTATAAAAATACATTTTAGGAAGCCACTCTTCGAGGTGGCTTTTTTTAACCTTTTTCTTTTATTTCTTTAAGACGTTCTTCATCCAAAATGGTGATTTTACTTCTCTCCATTTTTATAATTCCGGCAACCTGAAATTCTTTTAAAATCCTTGAAACACTCTCGCGTGAAGTCCCGATAAGTGAGGCAAGCTCTGATTTTGTTAGATTGATATTGAAAGGATTCACGTCATAAATTGAATCACGAAAATAGAACAACGCGTTTGCCAAACGCCCGGGTAACTGTTGTTGAATATTATTGATCAATCTATCGAAATAATTCATTTCATCAGTGAAAATGTATGAAATAATTTCACTTGCAAAAATTCCATTCCTCTTCAACAATATGTTGAAACTTTCAATATTTATAAAACAAACCTTAGCTTCAGTTATGGCAACTGCTGAGAAGTAATACTCTCCTTTTTTTCTGTTTAAATTTTGAATACCCAGATAAGCCCCTCTTTTTGCAATGCTTAGGATAAAATCTCTGTTGGCAGTAACTTTTTTACACAATTTTATAAATCCATCTCGCACAAATACAATATTATTCGATGGTGTTCCTTCCTTAAAAATCAATTCACCCTTGTTAAAATCAATGTGAGAACACGCATTTTCGAGAATGTCTATTTCATCTTTATTTAAAATTGATACAGCTCCTGATTTGATTTTACATTCTCCGCATTTATTTTCATTTATTTTCATTTTCTAAAATTACTGGTAGAAGTAACAAATATCACATTTTATACGAAATAATCTCACAAATTGTTTTGCACAAATGTCCATTATTCAGAATATCTTTACAGAAAAGAATTATTATGGAAAGGACATTGTGTTTGATTTGCTACAATTTGGGACTGTGGGGGATATTGGGTTTTTTTGCAACAATTTTCCTTGGATTTTTAACATGTTGCGCAGGATTACCTGAAAAATTCTTTTTTGGAGCGCTTACTGTTTTTGCCGTGACAGGAATTGTTGCAACAACAATTTGTGTAATACGAGGATGTAAAAAACTAAATTTCACTGGCACGAAATAAAGTTCCTGATTACTTAATTGGGATTTTAAGGTTTAAAAAAAACCGCACCTGTAGGAATACTGTGCGGTTTTCATTTTTATTATTATACCAATTAATCTCGAATCAACTATTTTAAATCACGAATTCGTACTTCTGTTTCCGGTTGATCTTTCATCAAATCTAATAATTCATTCGTATTGGTTTCCCCAAAATGATAGGGATAAAGAATTTTAGGATGAAAAGTTTCAGCAGCTTTAGCGACCATTTCAGGTGTCATTGTATAAGGCAGGTTCATGGGTAAAAAAGCAACATCAATATCTTTTAATCCGGCCATTTCAGGTATATTTTCAGTATCACCCGCAACATAAACCTTCGTGTCTCCGAAATGCAAAACATACCCGTTTCCCTGGCCTTTCGGATGAAACGCTTTTTCCATGTTATAGGCTGGAACAGCTTCAATCTTAATTCCATCAAATGTTCCTGAATCTCCATTTTTCATCACTTTCCCTGATTTGTAAGTTTCAGCACACTTTTCAGTAAGCAAAATCTGGGTTGATTCTTTTTTAAGCATATCAATAACCTTTGCATCCAAATGATCCCCGTGTTCGTGCGTAATTAATATTAAATCTGCTTTGGGCATTGTAGAATAATCTGCAAACATCGATACGGGATCAATGTGAATCACTTTTCCGTTAATTTCCATCATCAATGTTCCGTGGCCAACAAAAGTTATTGCCAAATCACCTTCTGACGTTTTTATAATATCTTTTTCTGCTGCTTTCATTTGTGTGGATATTCCGATAATCATCAATAAAATAATACCTTGAATTAACTTTTTCATATCTAATTAATTTAATTATTCTATAAAAATATGAAATCATTTGTTTGAATAAAAGAGTTTTATCAACATCAAAATTCAAAATGATTCTTATGGTGAGATTTTGACGGAAAAAATGTAAGAAAGTGCTTCAACCAATAACAAATTTCAGCTTCAAAGTCTTATCTGTCCATCCATAATTTAAATTCAGCCACCTTATCGCGACTAACAATCAAACCTTCTGAAGTGAAATCATCTAGCTTAAGTTTCAGTCGGCTGGTGGAGTAACTTAATATTTCAGAAATTGAATTGATGTTGACCAAAAAATTGCGATTGATTCGAAAAAACAAATCAGGGTCGACCAATTTCTGAATTTGATCAAGAGAATAATCAAGGTCGTAATTTTTTGCAGAAGTTGTTTTTAGAAATGTTGCTCTTTCTTCCACAAAAAAGCAAGAAATATCTTCCACCGGAACCGAATGAAAATGGGTTCCTATTTTTACCAAAAAACGAGTTTTGTAGTTTTTTGATATTTGCTCAAATACCTTAGAAATTTTTGTATTAAAATCTTTCCCGGAGTATATTTTCCGAAATTTCTGGATGGAATTTTCAAGTGCATTCTTTTCTATTGGTTTAAGCAGATAATCAATACTGTTTACTTTAAAAGCCCGAATTGCATATTCATCAAAAGCCGTGGTAAATATAACAGGGGATTCAATTTTCACAGCGTCAAATATTTCAAAAGAAATCCCGTCATCCAGTTGAATATCCATAAAAACAAGGTCTGGTGTTTCATTTGTTAAAAACCAATTTACCGATTCTTCAACTGACTCAAGTACCGTTAAGATCTCAACTCCCGGATCTACCTGAATTAAAAGCCGTCGCAATTTTTCGGCAGCCAAACGTTCATCTTCTACAATTACTACTTTCATTGTTTTTGCGATTTTACCGGAACTCTTACTATAAATTCCTTTTCTGTTTCGCTGATTTCTATTTCACGATTTAAGATCAGTTTGCAGCGTTCATCCAAATTTTTCAATCCAATGCCGGAAGGTTCATTCAGTTGGCTTTTCTTTTGTAAATTATTCCTGACAATCAAATAATCAAAACCTTCATTCTGAATTACCATCTTAAGTGGATCTTTTCGAGTTGCCGTATTGTGTTTTAGGGCATTCTCTACCAACAATTGCAGAGAAACCGGTAGAATTCTTAAGTCTTTTGACTCCATTTCACCGATATCAATTTTTAAGCTTATTTTCTCCTCATCCCTTATTTTTCTTAAATAAAAATAGCTTTGTACAAAATCCAACTCTTCAGAAAGTGATACTAATTCATTTTCATTATCCCTCAATATATAACGATAAATATTCGACAGTTTCTGAATATACTCTTCTGATAAATCCGGATCTTCCCGAACCAGCGATGAAATGGTGTTCAAACTGTTAAAAAGAAAATGAGGATTGACCTGGTTTTTTAACGTCTCGTATTGAAAAATCAACTTCTCCCTTGTGAGTTTTTGTTCGCGTTTTAAAGCCTCAGCCCATTGCATGTAAAAAAAGAATAGTGCCCCTAACGTAAAACCAATTAGAGCCGCAATTAAAAATCCTTTTATTTCGATTTCAATCAAACCCTCAAAATAATGCGAAAAATCTGCTCCGTTTACTAAAAACGAACCAGTATAAACCAGCAAAAAAATAATAATTGCGATAAACAATACAAGAAGGTAAAATTTAGCGAAACGTATTAAAATCTTTTGTCGGTTGCCCTCATCATCTCTTGACAGATTACCAAAAAAACGATAGCCTAACCATTTAAAAATTTCCAACTGCAAATAAATTACCAGAAACAAATTGATAAAATTAGACGGGAAAAGTTTACGTTGCAGGAATAAAGAAAATAACATGGCGATAGTAACGGCACTAGCCAAAATCTTCAACCTTTTGAACACGAATGTATCTGTAAATTTTTTTGCAGCTGATCCTTTCATTACTTAATTTCTGTTGCGTTTTAACTATGAAAATAAGAATTATTTGTTTCCTTTCTGTTTAATGACCTGAATTTCACGCACTACTCCAACAATCTGATTAGCTGGTTGCCCCGGTTGGTTCATTTGCATCGCAACATCTTCAAACAATTCAGCTCCTTCCAGTTGTCTGTCCTCCATTGAAACCCAAATATTTCCCCAGTAGTGACTCCGTCCTTTTAGTTTCATGTTTCCTTCGGAAACCTCCAGTGGATTATTAAGTGTCCGGAATTCTATTGTCGCACAGAGTTCTCCATCTCTTTCAGTAATTCCTGTCCAGGTTAAAATAATATTCTTATTTTCAAAAAATCCCTGTCCGGCCAAATCTACCTTTCCATTGTATTCGCTTGCTGAATAGGGCTGATTTATTTTTAATGAGTCCCAAAAATCCCATGCAAAGCCCTCAAGTCCCAACATATCCCAAACCATATTTTTAGCAAATATTGCAAATTCCTCATTGCCTTGAAATGCTTCAAAATTCAGCATCTCCTCAGATGGCTTATAAGTAAAATTTTCCATGTAAGCGACAGGAGATCCGTCAGGCAATTCAGCTTCAGGTTGATTTGTTGTTACCATTGTAACATTGTTCCATTTAACTTTCCCATTTTTCAAACCATTGGTGTATTCTCCCTGAATTCTCATTCTTTCATATACATTTCCAAAAATATCTCCGTTGTAATAATCGGTTACAATAAGATACGTTTGCTCCTCATTACTGATTCTGACATTCTGAGGAAGTGCTTTGAAAATTTTTGAATCAATCTTCGATTGTCCAAACAAGACGGTTGCACTCATTGAAATCGCAACCAAAACCAAACAGAATTTAATTGTTTTCATTTTTTTGAATTTTAATTGTTAATGTTGAATCAAAATTCGATTGAAAACTACAATTCAAAAAATTTTTATTGACGAGCGGTAAAAAAAGAATGTTGAATCGTAAAATAACTACCATACCCCATAAAATTGAGATTAATTGAAACAAAACCAACTGCCTGCAAGTTAATTGTGATAAAAAAAAATTGTAAAATGGCTTATAATGAATTTTTAGCTGACCGTGTGCGTGGCTCGTTAAAGGAATACAATTCACATTTTGAAGAAAAGAAAATGTTTGGCGGAATTTGCTTCCTTGTTGACGACAAAATGTGCGTTGGCGTTTTAAAAGACGATTTAATGATTCGCATTGATCCTGACTACCAGGAAGATTATTTAAAGGAAAAAGGCTGCAGAGTTATGGACTTCACGCACCGCCCGATGAAAGGATTTTTATATGTTGATCCGGAAGGGGTCGATCTTGATGAGGATTTGGACAAATGGGTAAAACGTTGTCTCGAATTCAATCCTAAAGCAAAATCAAGCAAAAAGAAAAAATAAAAAAGCCACCTGAAATAAACAGGCAGCTTCGCTAAGCGATTCAAAATATTTTTATTTCCCTTTTGCTATATCAATTCCAATTCGCTGACCTTTATATTTAGCATTTTTGAAGGCTTTTAAAACCTCCCTTTCATAACGTTTATCAACTTCAAAGAATGAAAAACTTTTCAGCACCTCAATGTTGCCAATTTCCACACTTTTATTGGGAAGATTCTGGTTTATCAAATCAATTATAGTTCGTTTACTAACTCCGTTCTTTTTGCCCAAATTGAAAAAGAACCTTGAAAAATCATACCCTCCTCTTCTCCTGTCATTCCTGTCGTTTCGATCATTTCGGTCGCGTTTTTTACGGTCGCGCCTTTTACGTCCGCCACGTTCGAAATCATCATCAACATGTTTCGATTCATCAACATTAATGTCCGGAGCATTTTTATAATAGTCCAGAAAACGATTGAATTCAACCGACACAAAATGCTTTATCAATTCCTCTCGATCGAGCCATGCAAGTTTCTTATAAATAACCGGCATAAATTCGCCAATTTGCCCATCGTTCACCTCAATCTTTTCAACCTTATCTATTAAGCTAAATAGTTGTTTTTCACAAATTTCTTTCCCTGATGGAACTTCTTTTTGAATAAACTTTTTATTGACCTTTTTTTCTACCTGCCTAAGTTTACTTTTTTCCCGAAGATGAATTAGAGTTACTGAAATACCCTTTTTACCTGCCCTCCCGGTTCTTCCGCTTCTGTGAATGTACACTTCAGGATCATCAGGTAAATTATAATTAATAACATGTGTGAGATCGTTTACGTCCAAACCCCGAGCTGCGACATCAGTAGCCACCAGCATTTGCAAATGTTTTCCCCGAAAACGAGCCATGACATGATCACGCTGTGCCTGCGACAAATCTCCGTGCAATGCATCGGCATTGTATCCGTCCTGCATCAGTTTATCTGCCACATCTTTAGTTTCTGCACGTGTTCTGCAAAAAATAATCCCATAGATATTTGGATTTATATCCGCAACACGTTTTAAGGCCAAATACCTGTCTTTTGCATGAACAACATAATAGTTGTGTTCAACGTTTTTCAGCACCTGCATTTTTTTTGCCAACAGAAATCTCAAACGGATTGGTCATATATTTTTTGGAAATAGCCACGATTTCGTTTGGCATTGTAGCCGAAAAAAAGCAGGGTCTGTTTTCCTTCAGGTGAATTCTCCAGAATTGCATCTCAAATCATCTTTAAAACCCATGGAAAGCATTTCATCAGCTTCGTCCAGAACCAGCCACTGAATTTTATCCACCTTAAGCTTTTTTCGTTTTATCAAATCAAAGCGTTCTGCCTGGAGTTCCAACAACGATCTGTGCTCCACGATCCAAATCATTAATTTGTTTTTTTATATCAGCTCTCTCCATAAACTACGGCCACATTGATTTTTGGCAAATGCTTCGAAAAATTATTAATATCACTGGCAATTTGTAAGGCCAGTTCACGTGTCGGACTCAAAATTAATGCCTGTGTAGATTTTTGTCCTGTTTCAATTTGTTGAACAATTGGCAGTCCAAAAGCAGCAGTTTTGCCCGGTCCCGGTCTGAGCCAATGCAACCATATCCTGATTTTCTTCCAACAAAAATGGGATTGTTTTTTCCTGAATTGGTGTGGGCTGCTCAAAACCAAGTTCTTCAACTGCCAGTTGAATTTCAGCTTTTAGGCCCATTTCTTTAAATAATGTCATTCAAATTTTTCTAAAAATAATGCGCGCAAAGGTATTCTTTTAAAATGAATTTTCAGTGAATTATGGAATTTTCTTTGTATTAAATACACAATGTTAACTTCCTGAAAGATAAACCGTCGTTTCAAATTTGTTTAACATACAAAATGAACAGCAGGGAAAAATAGTTTTATAATTCTGAATACATTACCTTTGTCACAAATAATATTCATTTCAAAAAAACGATCAGGTATGAATATTAAAATGCCACTGAAAACATTATCAATTCTATTAGTTACCCTGATTATCTTCTTTGGAAATTTTGGGAAAATCCAGGCACAGGCAACAGACTCGATTGTTCCAATAAAAAAAGATCCGGAAAAAATTCTTCGGAAAATTGATATTCGGGAAATTACGCAAAACGGCTTTAATTTCTGGCAAGACGATTTTTCTGGACACTGGGCGGGAGTGGATTTTGGATTTAATACATTCTTAAATACAGATTATACAGGATATGACTCTGAATTTATGGATAACGATGTGTTTCGCTCAAATTCAACTTATATCAATATTATTCAACAAAATATTGGATTACAACACAACCGAAATACAGTTGGATTGGTTACCGGACTGGGGCTGCACTTGCAAAGCTATCGCCTCGACAAAAACACAACCATCGTAAGAACGGAAGATGACGTTATCGAACCACAATTGTTGTTTAAAGACCAGAACCAAAAATCAAAACTTTCCATTTTTTCTGTAATGGTGCCGCTGTTGGCAGAGTTCCAAATTCCAATAAATCATTATGAAAACCGTCTGTATTTTTCTGCCGGCCTGTTTGGAAGTTACAGAATTAACAGCCATACGAAAATAAAATACAGGGTTGAAGGGAAAAAGGAAAAACTAAAAGTCCCGGGACATTATAATCTACATGATTTTAATTACGGAATTATGATACGTACCGGATACCGAAGAATAAATCTTTTCGCAACCTATGAACTTTTACCTCTTTTTAAAGAAAACAAAGGTCCGGAATTGACAGCCTTTACTTTTGGGTTTACCTTAGTGAGCTTTTAGACAATTCCAACTGTTTTAGGGTGTGTATTTTAAAGTAATATAGACTTAGAGATGAAAGAATTTATTCTAAAAAATCAGGTGTTTCTGGGACTTTTACCATCCTTTGATAATTCTGACATAGATTATTTATATTCTCGCTTTTTCAGGTGGATTTATTAGATAACGAAGAGCAGTAAAAACTTCTTTAAATTGTTCATCATACCTCTTTTCCATTTCATCTATCCGGTGAATAATTTCCGAATCCCGAAAGGCAAGTTTTCTTAATTGAACAAACGCCCTAACAATTTCCACATTTACCCGAATTGCTTTCTTGCTTTTCAATACACTGGAAAGCATCGCAACTACCTGTTCAGTAAAAGCAAATGGCATATAAGTTACTGATTTCCAATACGAGGTCTCAGATTGTGACCTCAATTCCTCAAATTCCTTCTTGGTCAATTCAAACATAAAATCTTCAGGAAATCGCTCCAGATTTCTTCTTACAGCCTGCTTTAAAACCTTGGTCTCTACTTCATATAATTCAGCAAGATGAACATCCAGCATAACTCGCAGTCCTCTAATTTCGTAAATCTTTTTTTGTATAATTTGTAAATCCATGGATGAGTATTTGAAAGTTAACTAATGATAGACAATCTAAAAATAATAAAATCTACAATTTAATAATCGTTGAATCAAATCTTAGTTTTCATACTCACAGAATTTCTTACTTTTGTCAAAAATCCATTAAATCATGAACCTGCTTCTAATTAGTAACTCAACAATGCCAGGAGAACCTTACCTGGATTATCCAAAATATGAAATTCAAAAATTTCTGGGAAAGGATAGTTTAAACATAGTTTTTATTCCTTTTGCAGCTGTGAAATTTTCTTTCGATGCTTACTGTGAAAAGGTGGAAGAACGATTTGTCGAAATTGGTCACCATATCAGGGGAATACACACTTTTGACAATCCGGTTGAAGCGATACAAAATGCTGAAGCGATAGTGGTTGGAGGTGGAAATACCTGGCAGCTGGTTCGAATGATGCACGATCAAAACTTAATGGAAGCTATCAAGGGAAAAGTTCTTGCCGGAACACCCTACATTGGTTGGAGTGCAGGTGCCAACGTTGCCTGTCCGACACTGCGCACAACCAATGACATGCCGATCATTGATCCTAAAGGATTTGATTGTTTAAACCTTGTTCCCTTTCAAATCAATCCGCATTATCTGGATGCAAATCCGGAAGGACACGGAGGAGAAACACGGGAAGAAAGGATTTCGGAGTTCATTGAAATTAATCCGGGAATTTTTGTCGTAGGGCTTAAAGAAGGTACCATGCTTTTATTACAAGACGATCAATTAAACTTAATCGGAGACAAAACTTGTCGAATTTTTACGAAGGATGAAGAATCCTATGAATTGGGGGAAGATGACGACTTTAGCTTTCTTCTCTAAGCTATATGTTCCTATCCTTATTTTAAATTCTTTGTTACATAATTTGATCTGGCGAGTAAAATCAAATCTTAATTGTACAATTCACTACCTTTGCGGTGAAAATTGGAATGGAAAATGGAACTTTTATCAAACAGTTATTTTGCGCTGTTTTTAATTGTCGCACTCGGTTTTATCCTTGGCAGAGTTAAAATATTTGGTCTTTCTCTGGATGTTTCAGCTGTTATTTTTATTGCTCTTGTTTTTGGACATTTTGGAATAGTTATTCCTAAAGATTTTCAGAATCTTGGTTTGGTTTTGTTCATTTTTACTATTGGAATTCAGGCAGGACCGGGATTTTTCGAATCATTTAAAAAAGAAGGCAGGCAACTTGCATCCTTTGCTACCATGCTAATATTAATAGCTGCAGCTATTACGGTACTGGTTGTTACCCTATTCAAAATCGATAAGAATATTGCCATTGGATTATTTACCGGGGCATTAACCAGCACACCAGGTTTGGCGGCTGCCATCGATTATACAAATTCTCCGCTGGCCTCCATTGGCTATGGGGTTGGTTATCCGTTTGGAGTAATTGGGGTAATTCTGTTTATTCGCTTTTTGCCTAAAATTCTAAATATTTCCCTTAAAAAATCTGAAGAAGAATTTAATTCGAAGATAAAAGAAGAATTTCCTGAAATACTTCGTCAAAACTTTGTGGTTGAAAATGAAAATATTTTCGGAAAATCAATAGGCGAACTTCGAATACGTTTCATGACAAAGGCAGTTGTATCCAGGGTTGTTCATGATGGAACTGCAATAACTCCTTCTCCTGAAACTATTCTTCATAAAGGTGATTTAATTAAGGCTGTTGGAACAGAAGAAGCTTTAAAAAATGTAGAATTACTGATAGGGCAACCGACAGAAGAAGAAATACCTCTCGATCCAAAATATGACGTGCGATCTGTTTTGGTAACAAACAAAGAGGTAGTAAATAAAACTGTCGGTCAAATAAATCTACTCCACACTTACAGTGCCACCATAACAAGGATACGAAGATCAGGGATCAATATTTCGCCTTTCCCAGGTTCAAAACTACAGTTTGGTGACAAATTAATTATTGCAAGTAGCAAGGCAAATATGGAAATGGTTGCCCGAATATTCGGAGATGACCAAAAAAGGCTTTCGGACACTGACATTTTACCGGTTGCACTTGGCATTATTTTAGGAGTTCTGGTTGGTAAAATCGAACTAAACATGGGAAGTTTTTCATTCAGCTTAGGACTCACTGGCGGCGTTTTAATCGTTGCTCTGGTTTTAAGCAGAATTGGAAAAACAGGTCCTGTTTTATGGACAATGAGTGGTGCCGCAAATCAATTACTGCGACAATTTGGCCTAATTTTGTTTCTCGCTGCCGTTGGTTCAGATGCCGGTGCAGAAATCGTAAAAACTTTTAATGAATACGGAATTCGTCTATTCCTTTTTGGTGGAATGATTACATTATTCCCAATGCTTATTGCAGCTGTCATAGGAAAATGGTTATTTAAAATGAACATTTTAAGTTTACTTGGGGCTATCAGTGGCAGCATGACCAGTACTCCAGGCCTTGCAGCTGCGGATTCAATGACGGATACGAATGCGCATTCCATCGCATATGCTACCGTATATCCGGTAGCAATGGTACTTTTAATAGTTGTTGTGCAACTAATTTCCTTGTTCCTCTGATTCGGATTATTTATAAGTGTCAGGATTAACTGCCACAGGCGACCAGTTTTTGTAAAAACGGAGTACCTTTTCCCGATCGTATCCCGCGTCTTTTTCAAGCAAAGCTGTATTTTGAGTATGAATTCGCTGTCCTTTCCCGTCCAAAATAACGAATACGGGAAATCCAAACCTTTGTGGAAATCCTAAATCTTTTAGAACGTCTTCATTTTTATTCTCTAGATCATAATTAACTCGAATGACCTCAAAATTCTTTTCAACGAAATCCTTGATCTCAGCATCGTCCTCCACAAACCGATGGAATTTTATACACCAAGGGCACCAATTTCCACCAATCTGTATAAAAACATGCTTGTTACCTTCCGATGCTCTTTTCACTGCAACAGAAATATCTTCTTTAGCATCTGCTTTCGGATTATAGATATTAACTTCCTGCGCTGAAATAAATCCTGCAGTAAAAATCAATAGACTAATAAATAAAAAATAATATTTCATTTTAATGTTTTAATTTTCCCCAGACCAACCTGATTCTACGCTGTATACGTCCATATTTATAACTTCAAGCTCACCACCATTGGTAAACAAAACATAATCTTCTGCTTTTTCTGCTGGGGTAAAACAATTTGAAACTACCGCTTGTCCATCATTGGCATAAATTTCTATTGATGATCGGTCAACTAAAATTTCTAATTTTATTTTATTGTCTATCGGAGGAAGTGGAACTGTTGAACCCAACACAGACAATGTTCCTCTTTTAACGTTATATAAAACTTCAGTACCGGCATCGCCTCTGCCTTCCCGAATCATGAATCCAAAATTATTTGAAGTTTTAATATCAAATTCTGCAATAATATGGATACAATCTCCGCTAACCTTCTTCAAAATATTCTCATTTATGCCTGGAATTAAATTTTTATTTTCCCAACTGTAATGTTTCCCGTGGAGTTGTTCAATTTCCTTAACTGGCTTACGAATAAGTTTATACCCAAAATTGAATTTGGTAACGTAAAGTTCACTGGGGAAAGTCATTTGACCTTTAAATGGCATTTCTGGAAACTCGCCACCCAAGCTTGCAATTTGAATTATTCTTCCGTCCTCCTCCGAAACATTACTCCAGGTTTGTGCCCCAAAATAATTTTTCCCAAAATCACTTAACATTTTCCCTGTCTCAGGAGAAAATTCTTCACCATTAAAACTTCCTATAATATAACTTCCGTCACCGTCAAATACTCCCCATTTGGTTTCTTCAGGCCGATTCGTCACCTTAAACTGAACAAGATCCGATGATTCAGAAAAACCAGCAATATGACTTTTCCATTCCCAGTCAATCAGATTTTCAGAGACATAAAAAGAAATACCTCTGGTATTATCATTATCACCCGATTTCCGGTTCAATACCATCACCCATTTTTGAGTAGGTTCAAACCAAATTACTTTGGGACTGCTTGCCTCATCACTTTCATCAAAAGGAATAACCGGATTATTTTCATATTTTTCCCATGTTCTTCCTTTATCTGTACTATAAGCGATCCGCTGACCGCAATTTTGGCTGGTATAAAACAGAACTAATGTTTTCTCCTCTCCTTTTTGTTTGCCAAGTAAATTATGTTCATCAACAATAGCTGATCCCTGTAAAACCGTACAATACATACTATCTTTTGAATCTTCATCTGGATAGAGTGCAATTGGTTGATGTTCCCAACGCATTAAATCTTTACTAATTGCATGTCCCCAATGCGCATAACCCGATTCATTCCCTGTAGGATTGTATTGATAAAACATATGGTATTCACCTTTATAAAAAACCAATCCGCTTGGATTACTGAGCCAATTTTTCTCTGGTGTAAAATGAAACTGGGGGCGATAAAGCTCTGAATAGTAACCTTTTTCAGGTTTCAAAGCCGAAAATAAAAATAGGGTCATTATCCCGACCAAAACTATATTAATTTGTTTCATAAATTTTGTGGTTTTTTTGTTTTACATGGTGCGACTAAACTATAAAAATTACTTGGAATAATAAATAATATTTATACTTTTACCAACGCAAACCCATAAATAGAAACTGTCATGAGACGGACGTTTTCGGTCGTCCCTTACGTTGTAATTTTTTACAATATTAGGGTGATCAAAAAGTTATCTACTGCAAATAAATTTGCTGGAGGTAAGTTAATTTGGAAGATAAATCCCAAACGAAATCAACAATTTTTTATTTGGCTGAGTAAATGCTTACTTGATTATCAGCATTTATTACTTAACAAATCAGCAAATTTCTCCAACGTGTCTGTCTCGTTATTTTCTATTTTTGATAATTACAAACCCATAAATAGAAACTGTCATGAGACGGACGCTTGTGATCGTCCTTACCATTGTTACCTTTTGCAATGTTAGGGCGCAAAAGCAACTGTTGACGCAAACCATTAAAGGCGAAAGCCAGATCAACATTGCTTTGGACGAAGTAAAAAATGAATTTACACCACCCCCTGAAAGAGATAATCTTCTGAAATCCGGAAGTAGTGCAGGAAATTTTATTGTTTCCTATGAAAATGTACCCGCTGAGGCGATAGCGGCTTTTCAATACGCAATATCAATTTGGGAAGGTTTTATTTCTTCTCCTTTGCCTATTAAAATAAAAGTCAAATGGGAAGAACATGAAAAAAACATGTTGGCGCAAAGCAAACCTACTCAGTTCTACAAAAACTTTGATGGTGCGCTTTTCTCCAATGTTTATTATCCGGTAGCACTCGCTGAAAAACTTGCCGGAAAAGATTTAAATGGAGAGAACGAACCTGACATTATTTGCAGTTTTAATTCAAATATTTCCTGGTATTTCGATACAGATGGAAATACACCTTCAAAAAAATATGATTTTGTAACTGCTGTATTACATGAAATTACACATGGCCTTGGATTTTCAGGATTTTTAAAAGCTGAAGATGAAAATGGCTTTCTTAACAATTCCAGTAATCTGCCCAGTATTTATGACTATTATGTTTATAATTATAACAACCTAAGGATTGCAGATAATAATAATTTTGAAAGTCCTTCTATCGCATTATTCTATCAACTCACTTCTGAACAGTTGAAATTTAATAAGGAGACTGTAACTGAAAAATCGGCAACCCCTGCTCCAAATTTATATGCACCAGACAATTGGGTGCCGGGTTCAAGTTTATATCATCTTGATAACAGTGCGTTAAGCAACAACGAAAATTCACTAATGACTGCCTATAAATACAAAGGTCAGGCAGTTCATACTCCCGGTGATATAACCATTCAAATGCTTGCTGAGATGGGATGGAAATCCGTTTCCTTTGATTTTACTGTAATTAAAGATTTTGAAGAAACTTGTAAAGAACTTCCAATATCTTTAGGAATAAACAGTGAGATCCCGTTTCAACCGGAATCAGTAAAATTAATTTTCTCAAAAGACTACTTTACTTCTTCAGAGTCAATAGATTTGACTTATGATGCTTCTTCACAAAAATATATTACGAATTTACCTGTAGATAATCATCTGGGTAACATTCAATACTATTTTGTTGCTCAATTTTCTGATGGGAAAACATATAAACTTCCCAGTACAGCCCCAAATAAAAAACTAAATTTTAGGATTGGACCTGATTATTCGGCACCTACGGTTCAACACAATCCTGTAAAACTAATTTCAAGTTCATTAAAATATATGAACTTAAAAGGTAAAGCAGAAGATAACCTTGGCGTAAAATCAGTTAAAGTTGAATTTAAAATAGATGGAATTTCGCAGGAACCTGTCTATTTAAATATCGACTCCGAAGATGTTTTTTCTGGTTCAGTAGAATTACCTGACTTTATAAAAGGTGATGACAACATTGAGTACCGTATAATTGCAGACGACAAATCAAAGAACTGTAACAAAATAATTGTTCCCACAAACGGATACTTTTCAATTGAAGTATTTGAACCCAAAGAGGCAGTAACATCATATGAAACTGATTTCAATAATTTTTCAGAAGACTTTATAGGTAGTGATTTTAAAATCTCCGAGCTAGATGGATTTTCAAATGGGGTTTTACATACAAATCATCCTTATGAGCAGTCAAAAATTGAAAATGAAAAATATAATCTGGTCTCACAATTAAAGTACCCTATTGTAATAAATAATCAAGGGAAAATGTCTTTTAAAGAAGTGGTACTTGTTGAACCAGGTGAAGCCGGAACTACATACAACGAATTACTTTTCTGGGATTATGTAATTGTTGAAGCTAGTAAGGATAATGGGAAAACATGGATCCCTTTAACTGAAGGTTATGATTCAAATAATGACCAGCGCTGGTATTCATGTTTCACCAATTCACTAAAAAGTATTTCTTCAGCAGCTACCGGTAATGAAAGTCTATTTGTCAATCGCACAATAAATTTAACTGAAAATACTGGGTTGCAGGAAGGAGATATCATCATTATTCGATTCAGGTTATCATCAGATAATTCGGTTAATGGTTGGGGTTGGGCAATCGACGATTTAAAAATTCAGACTGAATCATTTGATTTTGATGAAATTGCCAATATAAACAAGGTCGACGTTTATCCTAATCCATTTTCTGATAATTTTTATGTTGATTGCTCCAACACCGGAGATATTTCGGAAGTTGATATCCTTGTAACAGATCTGGCAGGAAAAACTGTTTTCCGCGAAATCTGGACTGATCCACAGTTCACATTCAAAAAACAAGTAAATCTAAATAGTATAAAACCAGGCATCTACCTTGTAAATATGATAACAGATGCCTCTGAAGTTATTACAAAAAAAATTGTTAAATATTAAATTTTACCTATTATGAAAACATTACTTCTTATTGCATTAGTTGCAGCATTTATCGGATTAGTAACATCGATGGTCATTTTTTACAAACTTGTATTTGTAAAAAAATCACGGTTACTCTAAAAAAATTATGGGTTGCGTGAATCTTATTCATGCTTTATTAAACAAAAGGTAGAAAAGTGCCGGATGAGAATCCGGCCTTTTTTTTGATTTCAGCTAAAAAATTGACATGATTGAACCTTTCTTATCGATTATTCCTTCATATTTGTATTTCCTAATAAAACAACAATATTCTAAGGATAAATGAAAAAGATTTTAATTGGATTTATTTTATTAATTGGGGCTTTTACAATTTCTGCACAGCGGGATTGGAAGAAGAATGCTGTAAAAGTTGCACCTCCGGTTTGCTATGCCTCTGATAAGGTTGAAAGAGTAGCAATACCCCCTTCTTCCGATCTATTAAACAGGTTAAAATCAGGTGAAAAAAGATCAAATATTATAGTTGATTATCGCTTATTTCCCTCCGAAGCCAGAAGCGCATTTGAATATGCAGTTGGGTTGTGGGAAACGATTATTGAATCACCTGTCCCCATTTATGTTCGAGCAACCTGGAGTACGCTCGGTGAAGGGGTTTTAGGTAGTTGCGGTCCTTACGCGTATTATGAAAATTTTGAAAACACTCCGCACGAAAACAGGTTTTACCCTGTTGCTATTGTAGAAAAAATAACCGGGGCTGAAATTACAGGAGTAGAGACACCTGACATAACAGCTAATTTTAGTAAATCAATTGATTGGTATTTTGGCACTGACCTTAATACTCCAGATTCGCTTTACGATTTTGTAACAGTTGTTTTACACGAATTAGGGCACGGTTTAGGATTTACGGGATTCTTTTTTGTAAGTGGTGAGGACGGAGCTTTTGGCTATGAAGATTTTGGAGATGCAGCAGCATTCGATTTATTAATTGTTAACAGAGATGACAAACAATTAATCGACACCTTAATATTCCCGAACGAATCTCCGGAACTAAAGGAAGAGCTTACATCCAATTTCATATACGCAAACAGTCCCGTCGCGATTGCTGAAGGGGCAGGAGCATTACCGCGACTTTTTGCACCAAACACCTGGGATGATGGTTCAAGTATTTATCACTTAAATGACTTTACGTACCCGGCAAGTACCGGAAACTCTTTGATGACGCCGACTATTGGAAAAGCTGAGGCTGTTCATGATCCCGGGCCTATAACCAGAGGGATTATGGCCGATATCGGCTGGATGCATATGTATCTTGACTTCGAGGAACTGAAAGACATTGAAGAAAAGCAATCTCTCTCCTTTGAAGTAAATATTGAAAGTGACTATAAACTTGATACGGCGTCTGTCTTTCTAATTTATTCAACCGACACTTTTCAAACCCAAATCGATACTATACTACTTCAACCAACAGAAACAAATAATCTGTTTGCGGCTGATGTGACTCCGGATATTGAGCTTGGCTCTTTGCATTATTATATAAGTGCTAAAGATGAAAAAGAGCGTATTTTTCGTCTGCCAACAGAAGCTCCCAGTTCTCTTTATTCGTTGAATATCGGACCTGATTCCGAATTGCCTGTAATCGAGCACCAGCCAATTGCCTATTACCTGGCAACACAAAATGGATTGATGGTTTCAGCATTTGCAGAAGACAACCTGGGGATTGATTCAGTTTATGTCCAATATGATATTAACGGTACAAACCAAAATTCTTTTGAATTAGTTTTGGATTCAGCCAATACCTATATTGGTAATTTTAATTTTGATGAAAATCTGTTAAATGATGGCGATGTAATTAATTACAAAATAGTTGCTCAAGATGCTTCTTTGGGGAAAAATAAGAATTCCTACCCAAAAATTGGTTCTCTATCCTTTAACATTGAAAAACTGGGCGAACCGGTATCCGCCTATATCAATAATTTTGACTCTCAAACTAATGACTTTATTATTTCTGATTTCGACATCTATACAGAAAGCGGTTTTGAAAACGCGGCATTGCACAGTCCGCACCCTTACCCAAGCCCGGGTGCAGATAATGAAGAATACAACTTTTCTACGATTCTGAAACGACCCATTATTCTGAAAAAAAGCGGAACGATAACATTTGATGAAATAGTATTGGTTGAACCGGGAGAAAGTAACACAAATTTTGGAGATGATGAATTTTGGGATTATGCTGTAGTTGAAGGAAGTAATGATATGGGGAAAACCTGGGTGCCTCTCGCTGATGGATATGATTCCAAAAGAAGCTTTATTTGGCTTAACGCATACAACGATAACCTTTTTGGACAAAATTCAGGTACAGTGGGAAGTCCGGACCTTTATATTTCAAACAGTATTGATCTCATCGAACAAAGCAATTTTGAAGTTGGAGATACAGTTTTGATAAAATTCAGACTTTATTCTGACCCCTATGCCCACGGATGGGGTTGGGCTATCGACAATCTCAGAATTCAACAGCCCGTGTCCGCTCAGCTTACCGAACTCTCTCCGGGAAATATTATGTTATACCCAAATCCCTTTGAAGATAAACTGAATTTGATTATTGATAAAAGCAATACTACAGTTCGCGAAATTCGTGTCGATTTTTACAATGTTCTGGGTCAAATTGTTAAAACCGTACAACTGGGTGATATCTATGGTCAGACAACCAGAACAATTGACCTTAGCGAATTTACGGAAGGAATGTACCTGGTAAATATATTGGAAGACGGACAGCAGGTAACTTCCAGAAAACTGATAAAAAAATAATTTATTGCAAATTATCTCCGCTTAAAAGACTCAATAATATTGGTGTATGTAAAAAATTTGTTTCTTTTTTAAAATATATACCTATCTTTGTTAGCACAAAAATGTAGAATGATGACATTATTTAGCAATACTTATTTTTACTATTACTTTTATTTTGGTTCTAAACTCGGGATCAGGAAGTAAGGTATTGTTCAATATAAAGATATGTTACAAAAAGGTCTCGAGAATTCGGGGCCTTTTTTTATATAAAAATTTTACAAAATGAAAATAACAATTATCGGACTAGGTTTAATTGGTGGCTCACTGGCCAAAGATTTACGGAAAAGTAAATTTGCTACCAATTTGATTGGTGTTGAAAACAATGAACTCAATGCAAAAGCTGCCATTGAAATTGGCCTGGTTGACCGGGTTGAATCACTGGAAAAAGGAATTGTGGACACGGACCTTGTTATCATTGCTATTCCGGTTGACAAAGAACTTGAGATCCTTCCCGTAATACTGGATAAAATTTCCGGCGGGACAACTGTAATCGACATGGGTTCAACAAAAAAAATAATTGTTGATAAAGTGAGAAAACATCCCCGAAGAAAAAATTTCGTAGCCGCACATCCAATGTCAGGTACCGAGAATTCAGGTCCTTCTGCTGCAGTTGAAGAACTTTTCAAAGATAAAATCACCATTTTGTGCGACCAGGAGGATTCAGGCCCTCAACATATTGCGCTAGCTGAAAAAATGTTCCAGGTACTCGGGATGGATGTTGCCTACATGTCATCTGATGAGCAGGATCATACGACGGCCTTCGTTTCGCATCTCCCCCACGCTGCTGCTTATGCATTGGCAAATGCTGTTCAGGCAAAAGAAGACAGAAGCATAATTTTTGATTTGGCAAGCGGTGGGTTTCGTTCAACTGTGCGTCTTGCAAAGAGCTCACACACTATGTGGCATCCAATATTTCAACAAAATTGTAATTACGTTGTTGAATCGCTTGATGTCTACATTAAACATTTGCAGGAATTCCGAGACAGCATGAAAAATAATGATTTTGATAAACTAAAAGATCTCATAATTAATGCAAACAAAATCAGGAGTATTCTTGAAGGAGAAAATACCCATTTTGTAAAAAATGAAGAGAAATTCACAAAACTTTATACAAAATAAAAATGACTTTAAAACTTGAAATTAATCCGATAAAAGAATGGTTGCCTCATATTGACAATCCGCTTTTAATTTCCGGACCATGTAGCCTGGAAAGTGAAGAACAGGCTTTGGAAACAGCCAAATTATTAGCCAGAGATAAACGCGTTTTCGTATACAGAGGTGGCGTTTGGAAGCCCAGAACAAGACCTGGATCTTTTGAAGGAATTGGCTCCATTGGATTGAAATGGTTGCAAATGGTAAAAAAGGAAACTGGATTGCCGGTTGGCACCGAAGTAGCCAATGCACAACATACTGAAGAAGCACTAAATGCCGGATTGGATGTTTTATGGATTGGTGCACGCTCTACTGCTAGTCCTTTTGTTGTGCAGGAAATCGCCGATGTGGTTAAAGGGACAAATGCTGTAGTAATGGTAAAAAATCCTGTGAATCCTGATGTTCAACTTTGGATGGGAGCAATCGAAAGAATCAACCAGGCAGGGATAAAAAATATTGTAGCTATTCATCGGGGATTTACGCCTTTCAGGGAGACAAAATATCGTAATTATCCCAACTGGAAAACGGTTATAGAATTAAAACGACTTTTGCCAAACCTGCCTATTATTTGTGATCCAAGTCATATAGCAGGAACACGTGAGTACTTGTACGAAGTTTCACAAAAAGCTTTTGATATGGGAATGGAAGGATTGATGCTGGAATCACATAGAGATCCATCATGCGCACTAAGTGATGCAGCCCAGCAACTTACTCCAGATGATTTAGGCAAACTTCTGGACCGGCTGGTAATTCGCCATGAAAGTGCAAATAATCCGGATTTTGAAAACCAACTGGATGTTTTGCGAAACAGGATTGATGCACTTGATTCAGAATTGCTTGAAATTCTTTCTTCACGGGTGGAAATTGTAAAACAGATCGGACAATACAAAAAAGAAAATAATGTTACAGCCCTACAAATAAATCGTTGGTCTCAGTTAATGGATAGTCGTGTAAGCCTCGGAAAAAAGTTAAATATTAATGAAACATTCATTAAAATACTTTTCCAACTTATACATGAAGATTCTGTTCGTATGCAGACTGAAATAATGGATGAAGAGTAAAGTAAAATTCAAAAATAAATTCCCGGGTAAATCCCGGGCTTTTTGATTATCTGAATATCAGTCTCAATAATTTAAAAACCCATTTTTTGTTATAGGGAGGATAACGGAGCGGCAAATCAAATTTAGTGGACGTTTTCATAACCGATTTTTCATGAGAAAAAACTTCAAAACTTCTTTTCCCATGGTACGATCCCATTCCGCTATAACCCACCCCTCCAAAAGGCAAAGAAAGATTGGTAAAATGAATAACCACATCATTTATCATGGCATCACCGGAATACGTTCTTTGTAAAAAATCTTCCTGTTTTTTTCGGCTTTCAGAAAAATAAAAAGCAGCCAAAGACTTTTCACCTTTTCTTATTGTATCAAAAACATCTTCGATATTCTGAAAACTTAGGACAGGCAAAATTGGCCCAAATATCTCCTCTTTCATTATCTGAGAATCTATGGAAACATCGGTTATAATTGTTGGAGAAAAGTATTTCTTGTCAGCATTAAAATCACCGCCAAAATAAATTGTAGTCCCCTTAATTAATTCCGACAGACGATGAACAGCAGCTGAATTAATAACTCTGGTAAAATCGCCATTCTTTTCCGGTTTTTCTGAAAACAATTCCTTTACAGATTTTACCAGTAATTTTGTAAAATCATCTCTAACTGATTCGTGAACAAATAAATAATCAGGTGCTACACAAGACTGCCCTCCGTTTAACAGCTTCCCCCAAATAATTCTGCGCGCTGCGATCTCCAGGTTGGCATCCTCATCGACGATAACCGGATTTTTCCCGCCCAACTCGAGCACAACAGGAGTGATAAATTTTGCTGCTGCCTCCAAAACAATCTTTCCAACCCTTGAACTTCCTGTAAAAAATATTTTGTCCCAACGATAAGACAGAAGCTCTTGGCTAACTTCAGCAGCACCCTGAATCACTGTAACATACTTTTTTTCAAAAACCTCAGATATTATTTTCTCAATTGCAGAAGCTACATTTGTTGTCGATTCCGACGGTTTCAAAACTACTACATTACCGGCTGATAATGCACCGGCCAGCGGTGCCATCGTGAGCATAAAAGGATAATTAAAAGGACTGATTATCAACACCCTACCGTAAGGCTGTCTGTAAATCAAACTTTTTGAAGGAAATACATGTAAAGGTGTTCTGGCTTTTTTCGGAGTAACCCATTTTTTCAGATTTTGAATATGCTTAGTCAATTCATACTGTACCAATCCAATCTCTGAAGAAAGTACTTCGAATTCACCCTTCCCCATATCTTTTTGAAAAGCTTCAATCAGTTCGGATTCATAATTTTTGATGGTTGTTTTTAAAGCTTTCAATTTTTGTAAGCGCAAACGAATATCAAGAGTTGCATGAGAATTGAAAAATTCATCCTGAGCGTGAATTATCTTTTCAATATTATTCATGTTTAGCTGAGTCAATTTTCACACATCTGACCAGTGCCTTTTTTAAAGCCTGTTCAATGGTTTTAAAATCTGTAATTTCTTTCCCAATAAAAATAACAAAAATTGCCATCTGATTTTCAGTTACTTTTTCGGTTAGTAAATGTTTATTTAAACGATATGCCTCCCGCATTCTCCGTTTTAAAAGATTTCGGTGAACAGCTTTTTTGAAATTTTTTTTACTCACTGTAAAACCGATCTGAATATTATTATCAACAGGCAACTTTGTGTCCAGATAAATTATTTTTAGAGGAAATGATAAAAATGCCTTTCCTTCTGAAAAAAGTTTGTCAATCACTTTCTTGCTGCAAAGGCGCTCCTCTTTTTTAAAGGTAAACCGCCGGTTAATGATTTCAGATTTTTGAGGAGAATTTTCCATTGTACAGTAAAAAAGGCTACCCGTTTACGGACAGCCTTTAAAATTAAATATTTTTCTTTTAGCTGTTACTTATTATTATTTTTTATGTATTGTTCCAATGCCATTGTCATCGACGGAGCCTGGGCTGTAGGAGCTTCAATATCAAGGCGCAGACCTGCCTCACGAACTGCCTGTGCAGTAGTTGGACCAAAACAAGCTATACGGGTATCGTTTTGTTTAAAATCTGGAAAATTCTGAAAAAGCGATTTTATACCCGAAGGGCTAAAAAAGACCAGAATATCGTAATTTACATCGGCCAAATCAGACAAATCGCTGCTTACTGTGCGATACAAAATGGCTTTTGTGTAATTGTATCCTTCTTTATCCAAAAGCTCGGGTATTTCCTGCTTATGAATATCAGAAAGCGGAACAAGAAACTTCTCATCTTTATGTTTTTTCATAACATTTACCAAATCAGAGAATCGCCCGTCAGCATAAAAGATTTTTCTTTTCCGGTAAACGATGTATTTCTGGAGATAGAAAGCAGTCGCTTCTGAAATACAGAAATATTTCATAGAATCGGGAATAGTTGTCCGGAGTTCCTGACTTATTCGGAAAAAGTGATCTATAGCTGTACGACTGGTAAAAATTACTGCCGTATGCGATAAAATCTGAATCCGGGTTTGCCGAAATTCTTTTGCCGATACTCCTTCCACCTGTATAAACGGGCGAAAATCAATTTTTACACTGTTTTTTTCTGCCAACTCAAAATACGGTGATTTTGCAGTGCCTGGCTCTGGTTGCGAAACTAATATGCTCCTGACTTTCAAAATTCTATGCTTTTAATGAAACTTATCCCCTTCTTACACAACTACTATTTTAAAAATTAAAAGCAAGGGTAAAAATTCAAGGGAACAAAGGTACAAAAACAGATAAAATATAGAAAACTGTTTTTTTAATAAAATTGAAATTCCACGTGACAATAATAACAGATAAAAAATAATCCAAATACCCACGCCCACAAGAATCAGATTATCAGCCATTTCAAAAGGAACAAATGCAGAAAGAGTCACAATTGGGAATAAAACCAAACCTACAATTCTGTTAAAATTATCATGATTAAAAAGGTATTCTCCGGTTTCTTCCCTACCTTCCAGAATATTGCCAACAATGCGATAAAGCATTTTTTTCCCTAAAAAGTATATCACTACACCAGCCAGAATAATAAAATATAATATCCAATTATGAAAAGGGAATTCGATATTAAAATATCCTGCCAGCTGAAATAGCAAAAGCGAAATAATAGCATAAAAAATTATCTCGAGTCGTACGGCACCGTTAAAAACGGCATAGCTTCTTTCTTCAAACATACGATAAGAAGTAGAATAATTTACAATCGACTGAAATAAATGATGCAAATACTTCGAATAATTAAATTTTACCGAAGAAAACAAAACCAGCAAAATGATTAGCACCAGCGCCAGCCAGTCGGTATTCAAAGTATTCCTCTCGCGAACAGGTAAACTAATCCCATTCTCCGGTTTCCCGGAAGATGTAACCAAACTAATTTTTTTGGACTCCATAAAACTCTTTCCGTCTACCTCGTGCTGAATATCTCTCCTTCTCAGCCTGTAAACCGGTTGAGCCACCCGCTGCTCCTGAACTTTTATAGTGGTATTCGGCGTTTTCAATGCCACAGAGTCACTTTTTAAAGTATCGGAAACTGAAAAACCTTCGGCGACCGAATCAGCTGCATTTACCGAATCAGGTAAAACCATAAAAAAGGTATCGGTGATTCCCGTTGTGTCTTGCCGGTATGTGTCGTTCAATTCCATAACAAAAGTCGGATACAAAGATATTAATAGAAATAGGATAGATAAGATTTGTGTTCAATTTTAATTCAAATATTTTTACTGAATATTTGGTAACTGATACCCTTATTGAATGATTTATTTTGCTCCGTTACAGGGATATACAGATTGGATTTACAGAAAAGCCTATTCAACGGTTTTTACCGGAATTGATGCCTTTTTTATTCCCTACATTTCGGTAAAGAATGAAACAATTTTAAAAAAGTACCTAGCTGAAATTGTTCCGGAAAATAATCCGCAAAACCGTGTTGTCCCTCAAATTCTGGTAAAAGATGAAAACGAAATAAAATTTCTGTCAACGTTACTGAACGGTTACGGTTACAAAGAAATCAACCTAAACTTAGGCTGCCCTTACCCAATGGTAACCAATCGTGGAAAGGGTGCCGGGTTATTGCCAAATCCAATGCAAATCAAAAAAATCCTGAATGCTTTTTACGAATCCACAGACCAAAAACTTTCGGTAAAGTTGCGGGCAGGTTTGGAAGACGAAAATGAAATCAAAGCTGTTTTGCCGGTTTTAAATTCCTATCCGTTAACAGAAATTATTTTTCACCCGCGAATTGCCAAGCAACTTTATAAAGAAAAAATAATAGAATCCGCTTATTCTTTTTGTGAAGAAAACACAACGCATACTCTAATTTACAACGGCGATATTTTTAACCTTTCCGATTTTAAGGAAAAACAAAATAAATTCAAAAGAACAAAGGGCTGGATGTTGGGCCGCGGAATTTTGATGAACCCTTTTTTACCTTCTGAAATTAACGGGAACTACTTTTCAAAGGAAGAAAAACGAAACAAACTCATTGAATTCCATCAGCTGGTATGTGAAAACTACCAGGAAAAACTTGACAATGATGGAAATGTATTAAATAAAATGAAACAGTTCTGGATGTATTTCAGTTTTAATTTTGAGAATTCAAAAAAAGCTTTCAAACAAATAAAAAAATCAAATTCGCTTAATCGTTACCTGGCAGAGACTAATAGCCTGTTCAACAACTTCAAGTAAAAGAGCAATTTTTCCTTTCATACTTTTCCAGTAAATTCATCAAAAGAAAAAGCTCTTTTTCCTCCTCCGAATTTTTTGGAGCGCCACAAATTTCCAAAAACCGCTTTAAGGCTTCCCTGTAATCGTCTTCGGTTTCTATCTGTTCAATCATATTGCTAGTGAGCATCAAGCCAGTTTTCAGCATTATTCATTTCAACCGTAAGGGGGACGCCAACATCAACTGCATTTTCCATTTCCCGTTTAACGATCTCTTCCACTTTTCCCAATTCAGGATTCAATACATCAAAGTTTAATTCATCGTGAACCTGGAGCACCATTTTTGATTTTAATTTTTGTTCTTCAAGCTGCCTGAAAATATTTATCATCGCCATTTTGATTACATCTGCAGCCGACCCCTGAATGGGTGCATTTATCGCGTTTCTTTCCGCAACACCCCTAACCACTGCATTGGCTGAATTTATATCATTTAAATAACGCTTACGTCCTTTAATTGTTTGTACGTAGCCCTTATTTCTTGCCTTTTCAATTTGTTCATCCATAAATTCCTTAATCCTCGGGAAACTTTCGAAATAGCCGTCGATCAATTCCTTTGCTTCAGTTCGCGGAATATTCAAACGTTGCGAAAGTCCAAATGCAGAAATGCCGTAGATAATTCCAAAGTTGGCTGTTTTGGCTTTTCGTCGCATATCGGAAGTTACTTCCGGTTCGGCGACCTTGTAAATTTTTGCGGCAGTAATGGCGTGAATATCCTTCCCTTCCCTAAATGCTTTCTGCATTTCCTCGTCTTTGCTTAAGGCCGCCATAATCCTAAGCTCAATTTGTGAGTAGTCAGCCGAAAGAAAAGTATGTTCATTATCAGAAGGAATAAATGCTTTTCGGATTTCACGACCGCTTTCATCGCGAATGGGAATATTCTGAAGATTGGGGTTTACAGAACTCAGGCGTCCAGTTGCGGCAATCGCCTGATTAAAACTGGTATGAAGTTTTCCTGTCTTTTTGTTCACCAACAAAGGAAGTGCCTCCACATATGTTGAAAGCAACTTCTTTAATCCTCTAAATTCGAGCACTTTACTAACAATTGGATGCCGATCGACCAAACGAATCAACACATCTTCAGAAGTGGAATATTGTTTGGTTTTTGTTTTTTTCGCGTTGGTATCAATTTTAAGCTTTTCAAAAAGAATCGGCCCCAGTTGTTTGGGCGAGGAAACGTTAAATTCTTCTCCTGCCAAATCAATAATTTCTTTTTCAAGCTGTATAATTTGCCCGCGTAAAACTTCCGCGTAGTCTTTCAATTCCTCGACATTCAGCTTAACCCCTGCATTTTCCATGTGCACCAATACGGGTATCAGGGGCATTTCCAACTCCTCAAACAAGGTTCTGACTTCAGTTTTATCCAGTTCCGGATCAATCGCATGTTTAAGCTGCAATGTCAGGTCGGCATCTTCACAGGCGTAATCGCGCAACTTTTCAACAGGCACCGAACGCATTGTTATCTGCCCTTTCCCTTTACCTATAAGATGTTCCGTTGGAATTTTTTCGTAGTCCAAATAAATTTCACACAAAAAATCGAGGTTGTGTTTTATTTCTGGCTGAATAAGATAATGCGCAATCATGGTATCGTATATTTTCCCTTTTACCTCAATCCCGTAATTGCTGAGCATCAGAATATCATACTTTATATTCTGCCCTATTTTTGTGATATTTTCATCGGCGAAAACTTCCCGAAACTCATTCATTACTTTTTGCGCTTCTTCACGTTTTGAAGGAAGGGTTACACAAAAAGCCTCGTGTTTACAAAACGAAAACGACATACAAACAATTTCAGCTGTATGTGTATCCAAACCTGTAGTTTCCGTATCAAAACAAAATTCTTCCTGTACCGACAGTTCAGCTCTTAAGCTGGCGCGCTGCATTTCATTTTCAATTAGGTAATACTGATGCGGAATACTGTCGATCGTATTTCTTTTCTTAACGGTTGGCTGTGCCATCTCCGTATCGCCAAAGAGTGAGCCCTGCATGGCAGTTTGTTCCACTTTCGCAACTTCTTTCAGGTTCAGACGTTCGGCAATTGTTTTGAATTCCAAATCTTCAAAAATCGCTTTAAGCGCCTCCTTATTTACCTCATCACGGGTTAGATTTTTTTTATCAAAATCAATCGGAACATCCTGAATGATAACTGCGAGTTTTCGTGAAAGCCTGACCTGCTCTTCAAATTCAACTAAGTTTTCTCTTTGTTTGCCTTTAAGCTTGTCTATATTTTCATAGATCCCATCAATGCTACCAAACTCCTTGATCAATTTCTCAGCCGTTTTCGGGCCAATCCCGGGACAACCGGGTATGTTATCGGCGCTATCTCCCATCAGGCCCAGAATATCAATTACCTGCTCCGGATTTTTTATGCCAAAATTTTCATTTACTTCTTTTTTGCCCCATACTTCGGCAACACCCCCCGATTTTGCCGGTTTGAACATCAGAACATGGTCAGAAACCAACTGTGCATAATCTTTATCGGGAGTCATCATATAAGTGGTAAAGCCTTCTTTTTCCGCTTTTCGTGCCAGCGTCCCAATCACATCATCTGCCTCAAAACCTGCTTTTTCAATAATAGGAATATTAAACGCTTCAATAATATTTCGGATGTAGGGAATTGATTTGCGTAAATCTTCGGGCATTTCTTCACGGTTTGCCTTGTATTCCGGAAACATTTCATGTCGAAAAGTAGGTGCAGAAACATCAAAAACTACCCCGATGAAGTTCGGATCTTCAGCTTCCAGTAACTGAATTAGCGTATTCGTAAAACCATACATCGCTGATGTGTTTACTCCCTTTGAATTAAAACGAGGATTACGAATAAAAGCAAAATAACTACGATAAATTAATGCATATGCGTCGAGCAAAAATAGTTTTTTGGAACTGGTGTCAGACATGTTTTTTGTTTTACTGATTATCGGAAGCAAACCATTCGGCAAATGCGGTTACGGTTTCGTACAAACGTATACTAAATAATGAAACATCTGAAGGCAAATGTTGTTGAAGTATTTCCGCGATATAGGCCACAATATTTTCTGAAGTGGGCTGGAAATCAACAAGGATAATGCGGTCGGTTGTTTTCTGTAACAATTCGATTTGTTTTTCCGGGACAAGACTGTTAATCATCAAAGCATGGTCGAAACGATTGACAATTTGTGTTTTCACCACATTTTTTAAATCACCAAAATCAAGTACCATTCCGTCTTTCGGGTGACCGGGCGTTTTTTTTGGTTCGCCTGCCAAGGTAACTTCCAGGTTGTACGAATGTCCGTGAATATTTCGGCACAATCCATCGTACTGGTAAAGTGTATGTGCCATCTCAAAATGGAAGCGTTTTGTAACCCTAATCTTTGGCATAACAAAATGTTGATTTTTCAGAGTGTGAAAGTACTGTTTTTTGACAAAACGAATAAATAATAAAAGTGATAATTCGACAAGCCGGCTAATATATACAAAAAATCCGGGAACCAAATTCCCGGATCTTTTTCAACGATAAGCTTATAATGTTTTTATCCCCACCATTCTTCCCCTTCAACAAGGTTTTCCATGGCGAAGTCTTTGTTCAGTTCCAGTCCCAAACCCGGTTTATCAGAAAGCTGAATGTGTCCGTCTTTTATAATTTCACGATCATAAATAACCAGTTTCTCCCAGTTGGCATGTCCATCCCTTGAATTTTCGCTGTAGTCGTAACTTTCGTGACCTATAAAATCAAGCATTGTAGAGGCACAGTTGGCCGAAGCAATCGTAGCAATCGGGCCCATTACGTTGTGCGTAGCTACCGGCATGTAATACAAATTCGCCAGGTCGGCAATCTTTTTGGCCTCCAGCAAACCACCTGCCATTGAAATATCTATTTCAACCATGTGAACTGCCTGGTTAGTGATAAACGGAAGGAAATCGTACACCGTATATAAATTCTCACCACAAAGAATTGGTATCGGCGATGCAGCAGTAAGCTTCGCCCAGGTATCGGTATATTCAATGGGCATCGGGTCTTCAATCCACCATGGGCGAATCGGTTCCAAAGCCTTTGCAAAACTCAGTGCATCATAAAATCCAAACTCCCAGTGACAATGCACAATAATTTCAAAATCATCACCTGCTGCTTCACGCAAATTTGAAAAAGCCTGGATATTTGTTTTTAATTCGGCATTGGTTAGCCTGCGGTTAAGCTCACTTCCGCCAGGGCGTCTTGAAATCCTGAAAGGTTTTGCAGCTGTCCATTTCTGCACCGAATTATTTACATAGTCTATCCACTCGCGGCAAACCTCTTTATCCAGCATATTTCTGGGCTGGCTGGTTAAATAAGCCCTTACTTCATCTTTATAACAACCACCTCCCAGTATTTTGCGCAAAGGCTTTTTCACCAGTTTCCCCACCAAATCCCAGAGCGCAATTTCGCAACCGGTAACTGCGTGCATACCAATTCCTCCATTCCCGCCCGTATAAGAAATACGCCATTTCATCAGTTCGGCTAAACGGGCAATATCAAATGGATCCTGCCCAACCAATATAGGTTTAAAAGCGTTCAGAACCACATCTTTGGCTCCCAACCCTGTAACATCGTGGTGGCATTCGCCAATTCCGTAAACACCGGCATCGGTTTCTATCTTAACTAAGGGTAAAACATGCCCCCTGGCACCAATTTTAACTCGCATCAATTTTACATCGGTAATTTTTACCTGCCCTGCTTCTTCCTGTGCAATGCTTGAAATTGCCGGTGCAGCTGCTACCGCCGGCATAGCAGCCAAGGCGGTTAAGAATTCACTCCTTTTCATTTTTATTGGTTATATAGGTTAATAATTAATTTAATGAATGTCGTTTGTTGTTTCCGGTGGTCATTTTCTTTTGAAAAAACCGTGGTGAATAAAAGTATAATAAAACAAAGATTTGACAAAATCTTATTTCCCTGAATTTGGGAAACAGGATAAAATCAGGTGTTTCTTTAAAATTATACATTCAAAAAAGAAATTGCTTTTTTAGCTTTTAACTTCTATTTTTAAGGGTAGCAAATCGAGGTGACACCCCAATGAAGTTTCCGAAGCGAGAGCGCGACACCCCGAAAATTTAGCTTGTGTTTTTACTGACAATAAAATATTTGATATATGTATTTTGTACATATGTTACATGCTATTAAAAAAATATGAATACTGAAGAAGAAGAATTTATCAACAATCGAAGTTTAGTTTACACTGAACTAGGAAAATTTAACGTAATTTTTGAACAAATAACACATTCGTTCAAGAATGCAATTAAAGATATCTCGATTAAAAATGACCTAAAAAATAAATTGTATTCAGATTGTTTAATAGATAAATTAACTGCTGAACCAATTAAATCAATTTTTCAATCTATGTTGAGTATTTATATTAAAGACGAATCTGAGAGGAGAAATATTAATAACTTAATTTCAGTCTTCTCTGATTTAATAGAAATCAGAAATTTATTAATTCATTGTTACTGGTCAATTGGAGTGGTTGTTAATGAGCCTGTTGAACCTTTTATAGTTGGAATAAAATCTAAAATATCAAAAAAAGGTGTAAGTATTTATAACCTAGATTTTAAAATTCAAGAATTAATTAATCTCAATTATAAACTAGAGGAATTTAATGAATTGATTTTCGAATTATTTAAAATAATCGCAACGGAAGAAAGTGATTTCTCTAAAAGTGATTTCTCTCAATTTGAAAATTTGAATTTCAAATCTGAGTTAAACAAAATGAAATCTGAACTAAATTAAAGGCATGTTGGATAAGCCATATTGCATAGCGGAGCTTGGTCTTGCGCCATCCTCCGATTCTCGCCTCGTCCATTACGTCCTTTCGAACATTGATATTCTTTGAAATCCATAATAAAAACATAAAATTTTAAACTCTTGTTCACTGCATGAAATAACTTTAAAAATGAAAAAACTAACATTAATACTTTTCTGTATTCTTACTATTTCTGTTTCGGGGCAAATTAATTATACATCTTATTCAAAAACCGAAGTTGAACAAGACCTGAATTTCGCTTTTGAAAAACTTATCAGTATTCACCCAATATTTCTGGATAAAAACGAGGTAAATCATTATCAAACTCAATTTTCAGAATTAAAAAAAACCGTCAAAGACAGTATGACGCAAAACGAAATTTATTTGCTTTTAGCACCTTTTTTTGCATCGTTACATGATGGTCATACCGGGGTTTCTGTCCCAACAGACCAGCGCGTTGAATACACAAAAGCAGGAGGAACATCATTTCCTTTTTTTGTGAATATTGTTGATGATTCAATTTATATATCCTTCTATTGCGGAAACGACACTTCTCTTTTTCAGAACGGAGAACAAATTCTAGAAATAAACGGAATTAATGCGACTAACATGGTTCACAATATGGAGGCACTTATTTCAGGAGAATTGCCTGCAATTAAACAAAAAGAAATAGCTAATAATTTTAGATTCCTAATCTGGATGTTGTATGGATTTGAGGGAGATTATGAATTAGTTATAAAAAACAATAAGCATGAAATTCAAAAAATGTCAGTTCCTGGCGTTACCAGCGCCGAATTTATGCAAAACATTGAGCGAATGCCTCAAACAAATCAAAATTACTATGCTCTTGATATAAATGAGAGCAAAAAAACAGCTGTAATGAAAATCAAATCATTTGCCGACTTAAATGGATTTTGTGCATTTGCAGATAGTGCATTTTTAAAAATTAAAGAAAGTAAAATTCAAAATTTAGTGATTGACATCAGGAACAATGGCGGAGGCCGAAGCATTGTTGTTGATTCATTAATGAATTATTTGACCGACAAACCATATTCTCAATATAAAAAGATTGAAATTCGTATTAGTCCTGAACTAAAAGAACATTATGAAGAAACATATCCTGAAAGGTTAGATTGGATAAATAGTTACGCAATTGATGATTTAGTAGTCCCTGAAAACAATTTGATAAAAACTAAAAATAAAAAAGAACGTTTTGACGGCAACCTGTTTTTGTTGACAAATGACGCTACATTTAGTGCGGCCGCAACATTTGCAGGAGTATTTAAGGACTTAAAATTAGGAACAATAATCGGAGAAGAAACAGGAGGCACAATATTATATTATGGAGATTTTTGGTATTTAAAAACGCCTAATAGTAAAATTACATTTTATGTTTCGCCAAAACGTTTTATTCAGTATGGAGGAACAAAATATGACAGAGGTGTAATTTCTGAATACCATGTCCCCGATAAAAATGATTCAATCCTGGAGTTTACAAATAAGCTCATTGAAAAAAACAACCAAATGAATAAATTATGACTTACAAACAAGCAAATCTAACCGTTGGAATAATTTACATTATTGCAGTCCTGTTAATTCTGACCGGAGCATTTTTCAGGCTTCAGCATTATCCAAATGGACCACTGATATCAGGCATTGGATCGATGCTTGGGACAATAACTGTTATTTATGACATAATCAGGTTAAGGAAAAAAATTCATAAATTGGAAAAACAACTCGCGCAAAATGCGTAAAAACCTTTAAATTTGAACGAAACTAAAAATCAATTTCCAATAGAATAATTGATACATCCTCAAAACAATTGTCATGAATAAAAAATTAAAGAATCCACCCTCAAAGAAGGTGGACTTATAAGAAGGCCCCTATAAGGGGCCAAAGTTGAGCCGCTGTTGCTCTTCGAGACGTTCTTGATCTTCTTGATATTTCACGTATTTCTTGATTTTGGTTTCGTCAAGGCCGATGGTGTCAACACAATAGCCTTTTGCCCAAAAGTGATTTCCCCAATATGGTTTTGTCCGCAACTGAGGATAACTTTTGAAGATTTTGATGGCTGTTTTGCCTTTCAATATTCCCATTAATTGCGAAATTGAAAGCTTGGGTGGGACACTAACAATCAAGTGAACATGATCTTTTTGAATATTCATTTCGAGCATCTCACATGATTTCCATTCTAACAACATCGGGAGGTCATCTTGCAGCAATTCCTTGACAAGACCTTCAAGAACGCGAAATCTATATTTAGGTGTCCATACTATATGGTAGGTACACCTATAAATTACATGATTCAATTTCTTAAAATTACTCATGTAACGAAGTTAATAATTTTCAGGCTTAGCCAATTAAACATGACCACCCCCGAAGGAGGTGGTTTTAATGATTATATTAAAAAAAAAAGGATAAATAACAGATTCCTCGAAATCGTCATTTTTTTAATAGTAATGTTGTCGTTAATGATTAACGATGCAATTAATCACCCAAAAGATTTTGAAGAAGGATTTAACCAGGTAACGAATAAGAAAGTTGAAGTCAACAAATAAAACGACAATGCGGTAAAAATCAAATTATGCAATTTGCTGAATTACTTGAAAAACGGCGGTCCATCAGAAAGTATCTGGATAAACCGGTTGCACCTGAAATTATCACATCTATTTTGCAGGATGTTACTCTTGCTCCCAGCGCCGGCAACGAACAACCATGGAAATTCATCATTGTCAGTAACCGGGATTTAATGGGTAAAATTTCGGATGATTGCAAAAAAAATATACTCGCAAGAATTGCGTCCAATCCGAACGACTATGCGAGGAAATATGAAAAAATGCTTCAAAAGGAATCTTTCGATATTTTTTATCATGCTCCGGCAGTAATATTTATACTTGGCGAAGCAAGTCTGAAAAATTTGTACGTAGATTGCGCCCTTGCTGCAAGCTACTTAATGATGTCGGCAACTTCGCGTGGGCTTGGAACATGCTGGGTAAACTTTGCCACGGAAATTAAAGATCCAGAATTGCTCAGCGAACTGGGCATTCCGAAAAACCATAAAATTGTAGCGCCAATAACCATTGGATATCCCGAAAAAGTTCCTCAGTCACCTAAACGAAAAAAACTTCAAATCATTAAAAAGATTGATTAAAACAAGACTCAGCCTGTAAATATTCTTCCAGCTGGTTACTGCAAATTCTCAAGTTAACAAACCATCAGGTTATTAATTCTTCTCTTCATTCCCGGCAATTCCTGAACTGTTTTTATATTTTAGCATAAAAATTCAAAAACGGAACCCCATGGGTAAAATATTGATATTGTACTACAGTGAAGACGGCAGCACAAAAAAGATGGCGGAATATGTAAAAGAGGGAGCCCTGAAAGTGCCGGGTAATGAAATCAGGCTACTATCGGTAAGCGAGGCCGGTATTGAAGATGTAGTTTGGTGTGACGGGATAGCTGTTGGTTCGCCAACTCATTTGGGAACTGTTGCGTCGGAAATGAAAAAATTCTGGGAGGACGTTCTGCCTGTCTGGCAAAAAATTGATGGAAAATTTGGCTGTGCATTTAGCTCACAGGGAGGCTGGGGAGGAGGCGCAGAGCTAACCTGCCAGTCCATTAATACCATTTTAATGAATTTTGGATTCCTTGTCTTTGCGTAACCGATTATGTTGCCCACCAATATACCACGCACTACGGGGCCATTCAGCCCGGCGAACCACGACTCGACAAAGAAAAAGAATCCTGCCGGATTCTCGGAAGAAGGCTTGCTGAATGGGTAGCTGTTTATGTTGACGGGAGAAAAGAACAACATCCTTTAAACGGGCATTACGACCGAAATCCCTGGAAAAAATCTTAGTTATCTGTAAATTTTGGTATAGCCTGGTAAATTTGGTTGATGGACTTTTAATTCATTCCCCCTGAAATGTCCTTTACGAAATTAACCTCCATCCAAAATTAATCATTGGAAAAACTTAAACCGGTTTCTTTCAGTCCGTCTAAATCTTTTACGTTAAAATCACCGTAGAAAGAAATTACAAAACGCATCTGGTCATCATTTTCATTGGTCAAAAACACGTGACATTCTTTAAACTTCTTTTTGCCACCAAGCAGCCATATTTCTGCATCAGAATCATTGTCTTTATCAACATATTCTTTATACTGTGAAGGTAACATTCTAACCGCTCTTTTTGTAAATTCAGAGCCGCTCATACTTCCCTTTTTTGGATTGTAGGACATAAATCTCACTTCATTCAAATCTCCTGTAACCTTTTTTTCATCATCATCACCAAGGTCTATGTTAAAAGCATCGGCCATGTTTTTGGTAAAACTAAAATTGGTTACACCGTCCTTGTTGGCAAAAGCATCGTACATTTTATAGGATTTACTTTGTGCGTTTGAAAATTGAGCTGCAAAAACCAATACAGCAATAGATAAAATTCTGATTGTTCTCATGATTAATATTGTTTACAAGGAGACGGTAAAAGTTTCATTTCATTACATAAAAATTTCTGCCAACGAAAGCCTTATAAAATTTGCGATATAAAATTATTCGCTGAATTGCTTTTTTGCCCTGAATGCTGAAATTAATAGTGAGCCGGCGATTATAACTACCGGCAAATTACCTAGGAATATAAAGCCCCAGTCGATGTTGTCAATACCGTGTTTACCCATTTCGTAACAAAAAATTAATCCAAATCCCATCCAAATTATTCCTAATGACGAAATGATGTAGATCAATCTTTTCATTTTATATGTATTGCTGTTAACCATTTTGTCAAATCTTTTATATTTTCTATTCTGATAATTCTCTCATTGTTAAACCTTCCGGTGTCATTTCCCAGAATTTTTCAACCATGTCACCGTCCCAGGTATTGGACACATTTTCGACATCGTGAATAATTCGAATCATTTCCTCGCCCAGATACACCGTTTTCCCTTCCGGAACTTTTAGGGTAATATCAACTTCCTGGTCACGCCATTTCCCGCCTTCCTTAATAAAAAAGTAGGGATCGAAGGTAAGTGTAGAGTCCGATATTTCGTAATTGTAAACTACTTCATTTGTAGCTTCCTGTGCGCTTTCGCGTGTTCTGCCACGCGAAGTCTTCCGAATTAACATAGAAAAGTTATCAGAACCCGATTTTTCAATGTCAAAAGTTGGTAGCCCAAGCATTACTTCTTCACCATCCATAACCACAACTTTAAAGTTGTCTATTTCCCAGTCCATCTCGATGTAGTCGTCATATTTGTCTTCATCCAGTTCAAGATAAAGGGTAGTACAATTATCACAATCAATTACCTCACTGTTAGAGATTGATGCCCGACTTTTATAATTTCCAACCTGACTTGCAGAAACTACAATAATCGAAACCAGTGCAATTAGCCATAGGCCCACCATACTTAAACCTATTGCAGCATTATTTGATTTGTACCTGAAAACCAGTTTTGTTCCGATGTACAACATCGCCAGCATAGGAATCCCCACCAAAAAGCCTACTGCAATCATTCCAAAGGTTACTGTTCCTGGTTCGACAAAATGATTCAGGAAGTTGGGCATATGAATTTCAGGGCCCCAAACCAACGGCCAACCTTCAACAAATGATTGACCAATAATTAATGAAGAGATAAGACCAAGAATTCCAAAGAATGCAGACAAGATCAGGATAACCCCAATAATAATTACAAAAATTTTCAGGATTACTTTTATGATGTTATAAAATACATCTCCTGCTCCTGAAACCGACTTTTTCCCTTTTGCATAAGTATCTGATTCCTTGAACTTTTTATAACTCTCTTTTACTTCCTTTACCTCTTCTTTTATTGATTTCTCAATATTTTTCACTGTTGCCTCCTGCCCTCTCATTTCAAGTCGCTGAGCGGTTGTGAGGGCTTTTGGTACAGCAATCCAAAGAATAATGTATGCTATCATTGCTGCAGGAAATGTTACGAAAAAGAGAATGGCAAAAATAATTCTCAAAACGACGGGGTCCATATTAAAATAGGCACCCAGCCCACTGCAAACGCCACCCAAAACACGGTTGTCAGGATCACGGTAAAGGCGCCTTTTTCTTTTGCTTTCTGAAAAAACCGGTTCTTCTTCAGCCTCTTCTTCCGCAAAATCTTCTGGAGTACCCATGGTTTTTATAACCTCGTTCACCCAATCGAGAGTGACTACTTTTTTATCATCATCCGATTTAGCAGTAAAAATCTCGGCTATCCTTGCTTCAATATCTGATAAGATTTCTTTCCCCTCTTCGCTAACTCCAAAATGATTTTTCAGATTTACCAGGTATTTCTGAAGAACCTCGTAAGCATCTTCTTCGATATGAAAAATTGTACCGCTAATATTGATTGTAAATGTCTTTTTCATTTCTTTTGTTTTTTGTTTCAAAGAATTTTAGCAGGACTAGATTTACCCCCTGTTCTTTTTAATTTTACCTACTGCATCGACAAGTTCGGCCCACGAACCTTCCAGTTCTCCCAGAAACTGACGTCCGGCATCTGTTAATTCATAATATTTTCGGGGAGGCCCCTGAGTTGATTCTTCCCAGCGATAAGCCAGAAGTCCGGCATTTTTCAATCGAGTAAGCAAAGGATATAAAGTTCCTTCCACCACTATCATTTTTGCTTCTTTCAACGACTGAATTATATCGCTGGCATACAGAGGCTTTCCGTCAAGGACAAGGAGAATACAGTATTCCAGTACTCCTTTCCGCATCTGCGCCTTTGCGTTTTCAATTTTCATTTTTGCTTACTTATATTTTTTCCACCAATCAATAGATTCTGCCTAAATCCTGAATACTCATAATTAACTGTTCCAAACTTCACTTGAAGTCATCCAGGTTTCAAGTTGTAATGGCTCCTCATCAATCATCTCAGGGCTAAATAAATTTTCATTTAACATCCATTCTTCCAAATCGAGGGCATTTTCTGTTTCATTTGCCCATTCGTTGGCCGGTGCTTCAAAATAAAAATCCTTTGTCATCCAGTCTTCCAGATTAAGTTCGTCATCAAATTCCTGAACCGTATATAAAACGGAAATTGATTCTGAGCCATTTTCAGCAGGAAGATTAGTTTTGTTACCGTCAGATTCAATCATCGCTATTGCAATTTCATTAAAGCTGCTGTTCGTGAGCAACCTTTTCCAAAATTCCTGCGCACTAACTGTAAAACTAATAAGAACAAAACTAATAATCACTGCCGCTGACCTTAAAATTGTTTTCTGAACATTGTTTTTTGTTTTCATGACTTTGTTTGTTTTCTGTTTCTATTGTTTTCCTGATTTCTCCGTTTGCTTTTTCCGACTTTAAGACGCCTGTCTTTTTTAAATGTTACAACTTTAAAGAACTATTTTTAAAAAACTACTTTATTTTACATTGTTATTTGCATTACAAATATATATATAAATTTTAGTACCATGCAACACATAGTACTAAAATTTTTCAAAATATTTTATGCCACATGTGCTAAGTAATTGATTTTAAATGATTTGAATTATAAATATTTTTTTACTCTACTAAATATAAATATGTTGAAACAGCAGAATAAAATAGTCAACTATTTTTTAGAAGGAAAAAATTTTAGGTGTATCAGAAAAAATAGTTAGAAAAATATCGAAAAAGAATTTTAAAAAGGAGATAAATATCACGTTTCATAACATTGTTCTGTCCTATTTTTGTTAATGAATTTTGTGCCTGAAATTTAAAAAAATTAAAGATTTTCTCCGGAACTTGATGTCGACATTAGAGATACCATAATTTATTAAATTTAAAAAAAGTCATAAAAACAATCTGCTATAAACTTTGAAAAGTTAAAATGATTTAGAGCTGTAGTAAAAATGAAATCAAAAATTAACTGCTTGTTAATATTTATTAGAAGTAAAACAATTTCATTTGTTTTAAATTACATGTCGAACGAGACCACAATATGGTTAAAAGTTTAAGAAAGGAAATGGGTATTTTAGCTTATCGAACAAAGCACAGTATTGCAGAAATTTTTTTACCATCAACTACAAACTTACTTTTTAAATACCCGGTATAGCAGTTAATTATTTTGATTAAAAAAATTTAAGTGTTCAATAAACATGCAATTATTTATTTAATTCAAATCCAATTTCTATGAAAATGAAAATGAAACTTTTGACATGCATTATTATGCTTTGTGCATTTGTCACTCCAAAAAGTTATGGGCAGTTAACAACTTCTGCTATCTCTGGCTATGTTCAGTCAACTAGCGGAGAAACACTCCCAAGTGCTTCTGTGTTAATGACACACGAACCAACCGGTACTAAGTACGGAACTATCACAAACAGCTCCGGAATATATAACCTGGCCAATATGAATCCAGGTGGACCTTACACTCTGACAATATCTTTTGTAGGATTTAAAACTTTTGAAAAGAAAGATTTATATCTTACCCTTGGACAAACTTTACAATTGAATATTGAATTGATTGAAACAGCATCAGAGCTTAATGAAGTTTTGGTTATTGCAAACACAAGTGGCGTTTTTGACGGAAACACAACGGGATCGAAAACAACTGTTTCAAATGAGATGATCTCCAATATTCCTTCGATTAGTCGTGGTATTAGTGATGTAGCAAGATTAACTCCACAAGCTAAGATTACAAGTAGCGGGGGACTCGAAATAGCGGGCCAAAACAGCAAATACAACTCATTTACTATTGACGGCGCCGTACAAAACGATGTTTTTGGATTGGCCAACAGCGGAACAAATGGTGGTCAAATTGGTATTAATCCTATGAGTATGGATATTATAGACCAAATTACGATTTCTCTTTCTCCATATGATGTAACACAAAGTGGATTTGCTGGTGCTGGTATAAATGCGGTCACAAAAAGTGGAACAAATACTTTTAACGGTTCCGCATACAGATATATGAGGAATCAGAATCTGGCAGGAAAAACGCCTACCGATAATCCAGAGGTCAAGCGAAAAAAACTTGATGAATTCACTTCCAACACCACTGGATTTTCACTGGCTGGACCAATTATTAAAAATAAGCTTTTCTTTTTTGTAAATGGTGAAATTCAAAAAGATGATACTCCTAAACCATTTGACTTTGCAGACTATACAGGCTCGGCTACAAAGGCTGATGTCGAATCTTTGGCAACTAAAATGAAAAACGATTATGGGTATGAGCCCGGTACTTTCGAAAGCACAAAAGCAACTTTAGATGCAAACAAAATTTTTGCTAAAATTGACTGGAATATCAACCAAAATCATAAATTCTCGATTCGCCACCAGTATTCGTATGGTAAAAGCATTAGCCCTTCAACATCAAGCTTATCAAGCTTATATTTTTCTAACTCAGGTGTTGATTTTGTTTCTACAACAAATTCAACAACTGCTGAGCTTAAAAGTATTTTCAAAAACCAGTTTGCCAACAAATTAATGGTTGGCTATACCGTTGTTGATGACAATAGAGATCCAATGGGAGATAATTTCCCTTATGTATATCTAAATGATGAGAAAATTAGTTTAGGTAGTGAACAATACTCAACTGCAAACCGACTAAAACAAAAGGTTTTTAGCTTTACCAATGATTTTAGTATTTATGCAGGAAAACATAACATTACATTAGGAATGCACCATGAATATTATGACATGTTCAATGTTTTTATTCGCCAGAACTTCGGATATTATCAATTCCAGAATCTCGAAGCTTTTATGAACGGAGCCTCGGCTACAAGGTTTAGAAGAAGTTTTTCGAATATTGATAATATGACTGGCGACAATACTGATGCAGCAGCAGCATTTAAAGTACTTCAACTTGGTTTTTATACCCAGGACGATTATCAGGTAAGCACTAATTTTAAACTGACTTACGGAATCAGGGTTGATGTACCAATTTACCTTGACGACCCTATGGAAAATAAAGATTTTAACAACAATGTTATTTCCTATTTGGAAAGTCATTATGACGTAGATTTTGGAGGTGCTAAAACCGGCCAGATGCCTAATGCAAGACCGCTGTTCTCGCCAAGAGCAGGATTTAACTGGGATATTAACGGTGATAAAACATTACAACTTCGTGGAGGTCTTGGATTATTTACCAGCCGCATTCCATATGTTTGGCCAGGAGGTTCATACAATAATAACGGATTGCTGGTTGGGAGCATCGACGACAGATCGGGAGACAACCTGATATTTAATCCAAACTGGGACCAACAGCCAAAAGTTGAAGGAAAACCCTCGGGACAAATTGACTTATTTGTAAAAGATTTCAAAATGCCACAGGTTTTTCGTTCAAATATAGCCTTAGATAAAAAATTCGATAATGGAATAAATACCACATTCGATATAACTTATACTAAAAATGTAAATAATGTAACGTACCAGAGCTTGTTTGTTCAGGACCTAGGCAAAAAAATGACCGGCACTGGTGACACCCGAACAATTTGGGAAGATATTAATAACGACGTCACAAGTAATAGTGGTGCAGAAGGTTCATATACCGATGTTTTTCTAGGTTCCAATACGAATAAAGGACACAGCTTTAACTTTACTGTACAGGCAGATAAAAATTGGGAAAACGGATTTTATGCTTCACTGGCTTACAGCTATGGTATAGCCAAATCGTTAAATGACGGCGAATCTTCACAAAACTCATCACAATGGAGGGTTGCCAATGCGCATGGCCGCAATAATCTTGACCTGGGATATTCTGTTTACGACCTGGGACATCGCATAATAGCAAACGTTTCTTATAAATGGGAATACAGTAAATTTGCCAATACCACTTTCTCTGTTTTCTATAATGGTCAATCAGGTCAAACATTCTCATACGGATATGATAACGGTGTTTCCTCTTATGCCGGTCCCGCAGGCGACAACCTTGACGGTTACGATTTGACTCTTTTGTATGTTCCTGAAAATCAGAATGACATTATTCTTATCGACGATGGAGATTATACAGCCAGCCAACAATGGCAAGATTTAAATACTTTCATTGAAGATCATAAATACCTGAAAAACCACAGGGGAGATTATGTGGAAAGAGGTTCGCAGAGGATGCCGTTTGAAAATATTGTTGACTTGAAGATCATGCAAGAATTCAAATTCAAAATATCACCTACCCGTGAAAATAAAATCCAAATTGCATTAGATATTTTTAATTTTACAAACATGCTGAATAAAGACTGGGGAAGGATGCATTATGCAGTTGGAGATTATAATGTATACCGTTTGTTAAAATTTGCTGGATACCAAACTGATGGAACAACACCAACCTACCAGTATGTAAATGAAAGTGGAAATGATACATGGGGAATTGATGACGCAGGGCTTCAAAGCTCTAGATGGCAGGCCCAATTTAGTGTACGTTACATTTTCTAGTTTAATAAGTAGTAAGCACAAAAAAGCCGCATACTGCGGCTTTTTTGTGCTTCATTTCCAAACAATTAAAACTTATAGCTGTTTTTATTTCAGGAATTCTTATTTTTGACGCCAATTTTGTACCGAAATTTCAGAGGGGAATAAAAAATGGAACAGTTGCAGATTGATCAAATGCTTGAGGAGAAAGGTTATATCGAAGAAAAGATTGATCCTAAGGTGAGGTTGGTTGATGAAATTAATCGTCTGAAAAAAGAGAAAAATGCTGTCATTCTAAGTCATTTTTATGTAGAAGGTGAACTGCAGGATATAGCTGATTATGTAGGCGACAGTTTGGGGTTGGCACAAGCTGCTGCTAAAACAGAAGCTGAATTAATAGTTTTTGTTGGTGTTCATTTTATGGCGGAAACAGCAAAAATAATTAATCCTACAAAGAAAGTTATCCTTCCCGATTTGAAGGCGAGCTGTTCGCTGGCAGAGTCGGCTCCGGCTGATAAATTTGCCGATTTTAAAGCCAGGTATCCCGACCATAAAGTAGTTACGTACATCAATGCAACGGCTGCACTGAAAACCATGTCGGATATCGTTTGTACTTCAGCCAATGCAAAACAAATTGTAGAGAGTTTCCCCAAAGACCAAAAACTAATTTTTGCCCCTGACAAAAACCTCGGAAATTATATAAACAGTATTACCGGGCGAAATATGGTACTTTGGGACGGTGCGTGCATGGTACACGAACAATATTCGGTTGAAAAAATCATTGAATTAATGGATGAGTATCCGGATGCTGAATTTATCGCGCATCCGGAGTGTGAAAAGCCGGTGTTGCTGTTGGCAAATCATATCGGTTCAACCACATCGCTTCTGAAATACGTTCAAAAAAGCAACAAAACAAAATTTATAGTTGCTACTGAAAGTGGAATTCTTCACCAAATGAATAAAGCCTGCCCCGAGAAAATTTTTATTCCGGCACCTTCAGCTGATTCAACCTGTGCCTGCAATGATTGTTCGTACATGAAGTTGAACAGCCTGCAAAAACTCTATATATGTTTGAAATACGAACAGCCTGAAATCACCTTGCCAGATGAAGTGATTGAAAAGGCAAGAATACCAATTCAGCGAATGTTGGAAATTTCTAAATAATCTGAGACGCTTTGCTAATTTTTTTATTTTCATAGTCTCAGAGAAAAACAACCTGAAATAAAACAAATTGCCCAAAGAGAACATAAAACTTGCCGATTCTTTTGCCAGTAACTACGATAAGGCTATAACCAAAAACAATTGGAAGGGACCAGAGATTTTATTTGATATGCTGGAAAATCGTCTGCAACCCTGCTCTAAAGTTCTGGATTTGGGAATTGGGACAGGTGAAAGTTCTATTCTTTTTCAAAAAGCAGGTCATAAAATCTATGGTATTGACGGTTCAGAAAAAATGCTGGAACAGTGCAAATCAAAGAATATCGTTGAAGAGCTCCATACGATTGACCTGGAAACTGAAGATTTACCCTTTCCTGAAAATTCCTTTCAGGCTATTATTTCAAACGGCGTTTTTCACCTCATAAACCCTTTAGAACTAATATTTTCTGAAGCCAGAAGGGTTCTTTCCCCAAATGGATATTTTGTTTTCACGTATGAAAATGCCAGTGATGTGGAAGGCTATAAAAACCTAAGAGAAGGGGTTTGGGAGAAAAAAACCGCCACAGATGTTTTTACTTATAAACACGAAGATTTATACATTGAAAATCTTTTAAAAAAGAATGCCATTTATAAACTTGCTCACCGAAGATTCCTGGCCTTCAAAAACGCAGAACTAAATAAAAATTTTTACTTCATTGCACTTCTGGCACAGTTGAAATAGAATCAATATTATCCAAAAGATTTTCAACAAGCAGATTTTGCTGGGAAATTTCAATTGCTCTCAACAGAGTTTTATCAATTTGCTTTATAATTGGATAATATCCTTCATCTCCCATAATATTTCGTGCGATATAAGCTTTTATCTGAGTTTTAATAATCATACCAGATTCTTTCAATCCTTTTGAATCTTCATCAACACCCTGTTCTGATGCATAATCAACAAAATCATCCAGAACCTTATGATTCTCGAGATATGAATCAAATTCATCGGCATTTGAAAATTGGGTTAATACCTTCCTGTTTTCGTCGGCGTACCGGTAAGCGTAAGAATAAATCAAACCTTTACTGTACACTTTATCAAAATAATCTGAATTTCCTGTAGTATCAACAGGAACAAAAAAGTCGGGCATAATTCCACCACCACCGTATACAATTCTTCCGCCTTTGGTAGTGTATTTTAGCGAATCAGCAAAATGAACGCTGTCAGCAACCAATTGTTCCATGCTGTGAAATCGTCCATATATATTCTGATAATATTCATCATTACCATTCTCGTAAGAACTTTGGATGCATCTTCCGCTTGGCGTATAAAAACGTGCAACAGTTAGCCGAAGTGCCGAACCGTCCATCAGGGGAATTTGCTCCTGAACCAATCCTTTCCCAAAAGAACGGCGGCCAATAACAATACCCCTGTCATTGTCCTGCATTGCTCCTGCAAATATCTCACTTGCCGATGCTGAAAATTCATCGATCATGATATAAAGCTGCATATCTTTCCAGGTAGCTTTTGCTGAAGCATTATATGTTTTGCGCGGCTGATGACTTCCTTCTGTATATAGAATCGGTTCTCCTTTTTCAAGAAATTCGTCTACCATTTGGAGCACACTCACCAATGATCCTCCTGTATTCTGGCGCAAATCAACAATTACTTTTTTTGCTCCGTTATCAGACAATTTTTCCATTCCTTCCATAAAATCTTCGTAGGTTGTTTCAGCAAACCTGCTTACTTTAATAAAACCTGTTTCCTCGTCAATCATGTAAGAAACGTCAACGCTAAAGAGCGGTACGTCACCTCTTGTTATCTCAAAATTAAGCTCATTATTGTACCCTTTCCGGATAATTCCAACATTAACTTTTGAATTTTTCTCTCCACGTAAAAGATTCATTACGGTTTGATTTTTCACATCAATACCGGCTATTATTGAATCATTTACCCGTACAATCCTATCTCCCGGAAGAATTCCAACATTACCTGATGGCCCTCCTGATATCACTTCAATTACACGAACGGTGTCATCCTGTATAGAAAACTGAACTCCAATACCTGAAAAATTACCCTGCATCTCTTCCTGAACCTCCTGCATATTTCTTGCCGGAATATAGGTAGTATGTGGATCAAGATTTTCAAGGATCTCAGGAATAGTTTTTTCAACAATGCTACTTGTATTTACAGTGTCGACATAACTCTGATCGATTAAGTCAAGAATGGTTGTTATTTTATTTGGTCTGCTAAAATTCATCCCGCTCATTCCTGTAAGAGCAGGGTAGCTGTTATTTTTAAGCATATTTCCAATAACAATTCCAATTGCTATCGAAACGCCGATTAATATGGGAATAAGAAATGTTATCTTTTTCTTCATCATCTTACTTTTCAAATTCTGTTTCTACCTGTTCAACTTCAATATTTGCTCTTCTTAGCAAATTAATTCCATCTTCCAGCCGGTAATTTTCAGTAAATACTACTCTTTTAATACCTGCTTGAATAATCAATTTCGAGCACTCAAGGCATGGCGACGATGTAACATATAAAGTCGCCCCATCACTACTATTATTTGATTTAGCTACTTTTGTAATAGCATTGGCCTCTGCATGTAAAACATAAGGTTTGGTTTTATTGTTCTCATCCTCACAAATATTCTCAAATCCGGATGGCGTCCCATTGTAACCATCAGAAATGATCATTTTTTCCTTTACAATAAGTGCCCCAACCTGTCTTCGTTTGCAATATGAATTTTGCGCCCAGATCTCTGCCATTTTTAAATACCGCTGATCCAACAGTTGCTGTTTTTTGTCTTTCGTCATCTTTAATTGTTATTATATGGGTACCCGAATTGTTAGCGGGATTACAAAAGTAATATTGATTTTGTACAAATTGTTCATTTTAAGGGTAAACCGCCACATCAGTAGGCTAAATTTTAATTCTTTAACATTTTAGAGGGGAAATTTTTATATAATTTCAAAATTACATTAGCAAAAACGCCGTCTCAAAAGAAACGGCGTAACAAGATAATTCCGATGATTGTTAACTAAAAATGATTTGATATTCTATTCTTTTATTAGCAGCCAGATATCTGAATACTTAGGAAATGCCTGTCTTACCTGTGCGACACGCGAACGAGCCTCTTGCTCCTGTTTATAAGAGTTTACGCAAACTCTGTAGTAGCCTGTTTCACTATGCAAGATAATTGGTGTTGTAAAACCTTCGCTCATTAAAGTCTCACGATAATTCTTTGCATTTTCCAACTGGCTGAAAGAACCTATTATGACAAAAAACGTGTTGGTTTCATTAATCTCCCTGTCGGATTGTTGTGTAAATGAAACCTGCTCCTTCCTCATTGATACAGGTTCTGAATTAGTTTCCGGTTCTGGACTGGAAACTGTTTCAGTACCGCTTGTTGGTACGGAGAATACTTTTGGCTGTGATGTCGGATCGGTCGTGTAAGGCAATTGTGCAGCCTGTTTTGTAGTTTTACATGATGCTAAAAACAAAACAAAAACGATTGTAATTGCTAATATTCGATTCATTTTTCTATGTTTTTCAAATTTAAAATAGTTGGACTAAGATACATAAACAGTCCATTGCTATTTTTACAATTGAACGCAAGTTTTGAACATAGTATTGTTCGCAATGAAAAGAAAATTAATCTATCAACGACATTTTTTAGTTCCTGCTCCACCACCGCCAAAAAAGAACATAACACCTAATACAAAGCCAAAATCGTACCATCCACCGGCATTTGGGAAAGCGTATATTTCATAGTCAGTAAATAAACTGCCAATAAAACTGAAAAGAAGGATAAATCCGTGTAATAATCCTTTTAAAAAGCCAGGAGGGTCAACAACTTCTGTCAATGAATGGGTTGCACAACTTGTAAGAAATAAACCAAATCCAAGTATTACAATTAAAATTGATATAATCTTTTTCATTTTAACGAATTTAATGAACAACTTAAAAGTACAATAAATTTATTAGAAGCAGAAAACATCAATTTTGAATGTACTTTTGAATAGATTCAATAAATTCCAGTTTATTATAATACTCATTTAGCATCACAAAATGTGGATTTTTAAGAACTGGTTTATTGTAGCTCAAATGTTGAAAATTGTCAAGTCGGATAACACTACCTCCAAACTCTTCAATAAACAATTGCCCGGGAGCTGTGTCCCATTCTGAGCAGGGCCCAGCTTTCAAATAGATATCAGCCTGGCCAAGAATTATAGCAACTTGTTTTATTGAACTCCCCCGGTGAATAATTTCAACTTTGTAATCCTTCCTAATTTTATCTATTAACTCCTTTTCCTTTGGCTTAAAAAAAGAGCGGCTACCGATAATTCGTATAGTATTTGAAGGCTTGACAGGCTTTTCAATTTTTGTTTTAATCCCTGTTTTATCAAACTCGAAAATTCCCTTACCCTTTTCGCAAAACCATCCTCTTTGGGTTAAAGGATGATAAATCCACCCGAAAGTAGGTTTCCCATTTTCTATTAATGCCAGATTAATGCAAAACTCCCCATTTTGCTTTATAAATTCCTTGGTGCCGTCTAAGGGATCAATTATAAAAAATTTTACCCAATCTTTACGGATTTCATAATCGGGAATATGTTTTTCCTCGTCCAATATTGGAATTTGCGGGTATAATTCTCTTAATCCTTCATTAATAATCTTACTTGATGTTTTATCAGCTATCGTTACAGGTGTGCTATCGTTTTTAATTGAAGTTTTATAATTTTCACCTTTGTATATATCAAGAATCGCGTCGCCGGCAGCAACCAGTGTTTTAACAATAGAAGTTAATTTCAATTCTTCCATCTCTCAATAGCTTTTGGGTAAATTTACCTGATGACTCTTGAATATTAAAACCTCGCCATTATTTCTAAAATAATTTAATTGTTTCTTTACAATACCTATTAACTCTTTTTATTACACATTTCTTTATCGAAATAAAAATCATTTCAATTTGATTGAAAGAAAAGCAATTAAATTTCACAGAAATTATTAATTTATCCTAAAATGTTTATTTTTATCGTCCTTTTGTTTAAACTGTCAAATTCAAACTTTAATACCATTTTAAACATCAGTTTTTTAAGAACTATGACTTGATCATATATAATATTGAGAATAATAAGGATTCCGCAGACATTACGATAAAATAATAAACCTGACTTAATTCTAATGGATCTGAAAATGCCAATAATGGATGGATTTGAAGCCACATCAATCATTAAAAATGAAGATGATTTAAAATCTGTACCTGTAATTGCGCTGACAGCTTCAGCAATGAAAGAGGAACGAGACAAAATCCTGTACTCCGGATTCGACCATTTCCTTCCGAAACCCATTTTTCAAAAAGAATTAGTAAAAAAACTATCCAATTATTTAAATTATAAAACTTCAGCACCAAAACATTCTTCTTCAGCGACGGAAGAAATCTCCTACAATTTGAACAATATGTCTGGTGAGCAAATAAAAGAATTATTAGGTATTTTGGAAGGAAATTTAAAGCAGAAATGGGAATTGATTCGAACAACATTTATTTTAAATGAGATAGAATCATTCGCTAAAGAAATTATTAAAACCGGCGTGCAATTTAATGCCAATAACCTCATTGACTGGGGAGAAAAGTTAATCGAACAAACGCAAAATTCTGATATGGAAAATTTACCCTCCTCCATTAATCAATATAAAAAAATTATTCCCAAATTTAAAAATCTAAAATTCAGGGAAGGAAAACACAATGGATAATACAAATACTAAAAAACGAAATAAACCAATTATTCTTATTGTTGATGATGTCCCGAGGAATATCCAGGTACTTGGGGCAATTTTAAATAAAAAAGATTATGAGCTTGCTGTTGCAATGAATGGCCAACAGGCATTAGATACCGTTGCAAAAATAAAACCTGATTTAATCTTGCTGGATGTTATGATGCCCGTAATGGACGGACATGAGGTTTGCAGAAGACTTAAAGAAAATGAATCGACAAAAGATATTCCGGTTATTTTTATCACTGCAAAAACAGAATCTGAAGATATTATTAGAGGATTCGAATTGGGTGCAGTTGATTATATTACCAAACCATTTATTGGGAGCGAGCTTATTGCAAGAGTACACACGCACCTCTCATTAAAAAATACAAAAGAATCATTACAGGACGAGATTGCCACAAAAAATAAATTCTTTTCTATCATTTCTCATGACCTTCGTGGTTCATTCGGAATAATTCTAAGTTTTGTGCAACTAATACAGGAAAACAAAGAATTTCTTTCCGCCGATGAATTAAATGAACTTCTCGATGACATTGGCAAAACATCAAAGAACACATTAAACCTGTTGGAAAACTTGTTGGAATGGGCTCGTGCCCAGACAGGACGGTTAAAATACAATCCCGAAAACCTTCATGTTAATGATTTATCTTCGGATACCATACAGGAAAAACAGGAAATTGCAACGAACAAGGATATAAAATTACTGTCTGAAGTAAACATGGAACATAAAGTGTTTGCGGATAAAAATATGGTTATGCTTGTATTGCGAAACCTTGTTTCAAATGCCATAAAATTTACACCGAAAGGTGGAAAGATCATAATCTCCTCTAAAGAAGAAGATGAATTTGTAAAACTTGCCGTTACTGATACAGGAGTTGGAATTGATGAAGACAAAATTGATACTCTTTTTAAAATTGATTTAAAAGTTTCGACACTGGGAACAGACAACGAGCAAGGAAACGGTCTGGGACTTGTTCTATGCAAAGAATTTGTCGAACACAACGGAGGGGTAATTGGCATCGACAGTGAAAAAGATAAAGGAACATCTGTTTGGTTCACTTTGCCAAAGCCAGGCTAAAATAAGACCAATTAAGCCATTTTTCGTAAATTGTGGGTATGAAAAACCGGCATCAAAATTATCATACCCGGGAACCTGCTGTTGCCGGCAGATTTTATCCGGGAACAGAACAAAGTCTTTGGTCGGAACTTAAACAATTATTCGCCACAGCAAAAAATATAACAGAAACACCTCATCAACTTCAGGCGTTAATTTCACCACATGCCGGATACGTCTTTAGTGGCAAAGTCGCCGCATCAGTATTTAACCAAATTCCAGAAAACTATTCCTATAAAAGAGTTTTTGTAATTGCCAGCAGCCACCAATATCATTTTAAAGGTGCGGCTGTTTATAACAGTGGAAATTATAAAACTCCTTTAGGCGAAATAAAAGTTGACGTCGAATTAGCCGATCAGCTTATAAACTCTTCTGAAATTATCATTGAAAAGCAAGAAGTACATCAGCTGGAACACAGTCTTGAAGTACAATTACCTTTTCTTCAATATAAACTTGGGAAAAAATTTACACTTGTTCCCATAATCGTAGGAACTCAAAATCCGGATGATTGCAAAAAACTGGCAGCAGTTTTAAAACCTTTTTTTAATCCTGACAATTTATTTGTTTTCAGTACCGATTTTTCACATTACCCTGAATACGACGATGCAAATAAGATTGACTATCTAACTGCACAAGCCATTTGCAGCAACAGTCCCCAAAAATTATTACACGTATTAGATGAAAATAAATCAATGAAAATCAGCAATCTGTCAACTTCTCTTTGTGGCTGGACATCCATTTTAACTCTTCTTTATTTAACTGAAAACGAAAATTATTTCTTTGAAAGAATTGAATACAAAAATTCCGGTGACGCTGAAATTTACGGGGATAAAAACCAGGTAGTCGGTTACTGGGGAATTGCTGCTTATTTAAAAAAGCCGGAGTTTCACATTACAAATGAAGAGAAAAACGAAATTCTGGATAAAGCACGTTCGGCAATTATCCACTTTATTAAAACCGGCAGAAAGGCAAAAATAAAACCTCCTCTATCCAATGGAGTGCTAAATGAAAAAACAGGGGCTTTCGTCAGTATTTACATTAAAAACGAACTAAGAGGATGTGTCGGTGGTTTTGCAGGTAACAGAACATTGAATGAAATGGTACAATCAATGGCGGTTTCCTCAGCCTGCGATATTCGGTTTCAAGGTATTACAAAGGAAGAGCTTGCAGAAATGAAACTGGAAATATCAGTCCTTACTCCGTTAAAGGAAATTAAATCAATTGACGAAATAGAACTGGGCAGGCACGGCATTTATATCAGAAAAGGGTTAAATACCGGAACTTTTTTACCTCAGGTAGCAAAAAAAACAGGCTGGGACCTTGACAATTTCCTTGGTCGTTGCTCACGTGATAAGGCAGGACTTGGTTGGGAAGGGTGGAAAACAGCTGAATTATTCACTTACGAAGCAATTATTTTTAAAGGATAGCTGGGTTACTCAAAAACTTCCTGTAACACCTTCAGAGTTTTTATCTCACCCAAATGGTCGAAATGTAATTGATAAAATTCAACCAATTTATCCAAAATATAATTACGAATAGTATGTGGGATCTTAAATTCTGAAATTTCAGAAAATTTTAAAGATGTTAATGTACAGAAAAAACGCGTGGCTTCTTTATTCATGAACATTGGATGCGGAGGTTCAAACGGAACAATTTCGCCTTTTTTCAAATCAAACCAATTCTCAAATCCCTGTTTTGTGGTATCGGGTAAAAATCCAAGATATTCAGTTAAACGGTACAAAAAATAAAGATGAAAATTGGCCAGATTATTTTCCATCAAATCAAACATCAACAACGCATTTTTTATAAAATCGAACATCTCGGGATAACTCTCCTCTTCATTGATCGTTTTATAAAGCATTTCTGCCAAAAAAATAGCCTGAGTTGATTTAATAATGTCAAAGGGAATGTTCTGATAAACCGGATTATTTTTTATTTCCTTTACCCTTTGTACATCGCGACTTTGTTTCTGATAACTTACCAGTTCCACTAAAAAAAGCGGTTGCAAAATTCGCGCATTGTTTTTTGATTTTCTGTTTCTTGCTGAATTAATTATAAAGCTCTGCCTGCCAAATTCCCGTGTAAAAATGGTTGCGATAACACTGCTTTCGCCATATTTTATCGAACGTAAAACGATACCTTCAGTTGAGGCTTGCATCTGCTGTTAGTTAATAAATAAAAGCTTTGTGATGTGTGTTTTCTCGCCGGTTTCATCATTACAAAGAACCAAATATATACCTGTTTTTACCCGGTTCCCGTTCAAATTGGTTCCGTCCCAAACTGCCTGTCCCCCAAGAGATGTGGTTTTATAAACCAGATTTCCGCTTATATCGGTAATTTTCACATCGGTATTTGCAATCAAACCGGTAATCGAGATTGGTCCCTGGTAAGTTTCACGAACAGGATTCGGATAAACATACACATTTTCATAAACGTCATTCCCGCCTGTTGCATCTCCACGATAGGAAATTAAACCTTTATCCGTACCAAAAAATACTTCACCTGATTTTTGATCAATTGCTATAGCAGTAATGTTATTTGAAAGCAGCGGGCTGGTTTCTGCTGTAAAGTGCAAAATTTCTTTCTCTCCTGTCTCTGATACCAGATACACACCTGACCCATTTGTACCCAGCCATTTCCTATTTGCCCCGTCTACTGCAATCGCAGTTACGGTTTCGGTTTCCAAAAGAGGATTGAATAAGCCGTTATTCAAATCCAGACTTGGCTGACTTGCATAATATGGTTCAGTATCCCAAACACGGAAGGCGTTGGAAAAAACAGCAACTCCTTTCGTAGTTCCAACCCAGATATCACCTTCATTATCCTCTGCGATTGAATATACATCATTCATCCGGTTAAATTCCTCGTAATCACCATTATTGAAGTAAGCTGTAACAGGGAGATGCTTTTTCTGAGAACCATTATGATTAACTACATAGATATCGTTTCTGTCGACCACCATCCATTTATCGTCGTTTTCAGTCACAATAAGATTTCCCATATTATACCTGTCGGCAACTTCAGGTAACTCAAATGATTCCCATTCGCCCTGCGGGGAAAGTTTATGTAAATTTTTCGCCACTTCCGAATTGCTTATCCATAAATTTCCTTCTGAATCGAATGCCATTCCGTCAACTCTAACGTAAGGTTCGTCAGGCTGCTGAGGTAAAGCGCTTTCCAATGGACTGTTATGATTGGTATAGCGTTTAACAAATTCATCGTTTCTGTATTCCAAAACCCCGCCTCCCCAGCTTCCTATAAAAACATGGTTTTCGTCTGAAGGATCTTCTGCAACTGAAATTATATTAAAAAATCCATCCAACTCCGGATAAGTCAACTTTGAAAAATAATGCCATTCTTCATCTCCAAATCTTTGGAACCGGGGTTCCCAAAAACTATTTGCTGCCTGTGTTCCGGGCATAACCCATAAATTTGACTTTGAATGCAGTAATGAAAAAACATTATTGTCCATTGGTCCGTTAATTTGAATTGCTTCAGTATTTCCTCCTGCAACTTTCACAAGCGAATTTTGATAATCGGCAATCCAAACACTACCGTCGGAAGTTATCCCCGCACTTCTTGGGTGTATGTCAGAAACATGCAGGTTCCCCAGTTGATAATTATTAACCTTCCCAAATATCTGATCATTATTGTCAACCAGATAAACATCACTTCTGCCTGACACAATTAAATTAGTACCACTGGTCTGAATATCATATACAAACTTAATTTCATTTATGTAGGAAGTCCAGTTTGTTCCGTTAAATGCATATAATTCATCAGACTGCCACTCATCGGGAGTATAATTCGCAATGAGTTTCCCTGCATGCATTTCCAAAAAATTGAATTTTTCGCCGGAATGCGGAATATTTTCAACATACGACCAACTGGTATAATCAAGTAAGTTATCCTCCTTGTAAGCTTTTAAAATTCCATTATTTGTGGCAGCATAAATGGTATCGTTCAATATTTCAACATCGTTTATATTCTGATGAGAACCTCCTTCTCCAACAATGTAGGTGTCTTTGATTTCCATTCGTTCGAGGTTCAAAACCACAATTCCAAAACTACATGACAAATAGGCTTCTCCACCAATGAAAGAGATATTATTGATAGATTTTTCACCTGTCATATACTTTCTCTTGATATCTGAAATATTTCTTACGGACGTGCCCTGCACCAAATCAATATTACAATTATCATAAGCAATCATCAATATATTCTTTTCACTATTGTAATTGATAGTTTTTATGCCAAAATCACTTAACTCAGCAACCCCCGAAAATTTGTTAACGCTGTTATCCTGAAGATCATAGTAGATTAATCCTCCTTCAGTTAAACAATAAACTTTATCTTCCGCTGTCGCAATTTTCTTTGCGTTTATATAGGATAAATAATCCTTCCAGCTCCCTTCGCCTTTTTGCGCAGAAGAATGTATTGCCAGAGTTAGACCTGTTAGAATCAGTAATATTTTGAAATTGATTAATCTGTTCATTTGTTTATTGTGATCGAAGATAACTGACCAGTTTTTCAACGGCCCTACCGCGATGGCTTATTTTATTTTTATCTTCGAGTTTCATTTCAGCAAAGGTCTCTTTAAATCCTTCCGGTTGAAAAATAGGATCGTAGCCAAAACCTGAGTCTCCTCTTTTTCCCCTGAGAATTTTTCCTTCCACAATCCCCTCAAACTGTTTCTCAGTACCATTAATTATTAACGATATCACTGTCCTAAAACGGGCATTCCGCTTATTTATTTTAGCCATTTTAGCCAACACTTTATTCATGTTGGCATCAGCATTTTTCTCTTCGCCTGCATAACGTGCCGAATAAACTCCCGGCTCACCTTTTAAAGCGTCAATTTCAAGCCCGGTATCATCCGCAAAACAGGAAAAATTATATTTCTCAAAAATGTACATTGATTTCTGACGGGCATTTCCCTCCAGGGTTGGTTGCTCTTCAGGTATTTCCTCGTTGCATCCAATATCATTAAGGCTTAGAAGCTTGAAACGATTACCCAGAATAGCCTGTAATTCCTGTAATTTATGTTTGTTATTTGTGGCAAATACGAGTTCCATCTTTTTAGAGGTAAATGTAAAAAAATATGAGGATTTAAATAAAATATATCATTTGTGTCTCCAATTACTTATTCACCGTAAATGTATTTTACTTTCAAGTTGTCAATCAAAAATGGTATTCTTCTAATGTTCCAGAAATAAATTTTAATGATATCACCTTTCTGTAACTTCCTTTTCACATCAACAGAAAAAGCAACTCTTCCCCACTTCCCTGTTTCATCTACAAATTCAGAAATATCAGTCACTTTATATAAATCAGTTTCTCCATTTCGTTCTGTTGAAAAGACAAGTAAAGCCTCATCCACATTTTCTTTAAAAAGAACATCTGAAATAATTGTCAACCTCTTCAGCGATTTCAACTTTTTGTCCACAATAATTTCTGTTGATTGCCCCCATTCATCAGAAGAACTATAAAAATAGGAATGATTACCTGAAACAGAATCCGTTTCTATTCTGTCAAAATCCTTCGTCCAGGCATCTACTCCCAGCTCTTCAAAATTTTGAGAAATCGGATAAATTATCTTGGACTCATTTTTTTCAAGAAGAATAATTCCTGAATTAAATCCAATATTTTTATCCAGTACCTGAGGATAAAAAGAATACAGAAGTTCCCTGATATCCTCATTAATTATTCCACCCAGCCATGCTAAAGAAAAATACTTACTTTCCACCTGTCCAAGAAAATTACTAAACGCATCAATGTTTCTATTTTCGTCAACATAAAGAACCAAATCAGCCGGAACTAAATCCATTAACATGGTATCTTTTGTACTCAACAGAATAGTAATGTCAGCATAATCAGCATTCCACTTTTTCGTTTTTTCGACGATTGTTGAAGTAAGGCCTGATTTATTTTTCCGATAAAAATATCTGTTCAAAAAACTTCCAACAACGAAAACTGATACTGCTAAAATTACATAGGCCAATATCATTTTTTTCTTTCCCTGAGACTTTTTAATGAGATAATAAATGGCTAAAACAATCAACCCAAAAAAGATCAGGTAGCTAAAACAGAAAATATATTTTATCAACGAATTGTTGAATTCAAAAACAACTGAATGTTCACCCTCCGGTATAGAAACAGCCATGTGAGCAAAATTGCTTGTCATTATATCCTGCTTTTCACCATCAACATAAGCCTTCCAGCCTGTAAAGTAATTTTGCTGATAAACAAGCAACTGCGGATATTTGGTAATGGATTTTATCTCAATTTTTACCGGCGAAAAAGACGTAATTTTAATACGGGAATCGTTATCCTGCTGTAAACCATTCATTTTAATTTTTCCCAAATCGTCATTTGAAAGGAATACTGTTTTTGAAGTAAAATCCTTAATTTCAGAATTCTTCCTCACATCACCGGAGAAATAAACCAGTGGTTCCTTTTTAACAGCCTCCAGTAAATCAGGGTGGTTGTCTGCCAAATAAGCATATCCATCCAGTTTAAAGGAAACCTTCCCATCAAATGTCACTTTTTTGGGAAAAACATTATCGTTCATCCAGACAAAATCATTCTCAGAATTTTTGTCTGTATTCTCGCCAATTGGATTTAATTCAGGAACGGGGAATCCTTTTGGTGACGATTTCAAATATTTATAAAAAGCCACCGGATTAACCTCGCTAATAACTGTTTGTCTGATGTTTAGCTGCGTGGAAACTATTCCGTCTATTATGAACAAACAAAGGACGAAAGTCGATAGTTTTCCAATATCCTTTACTTTCCAAATAGTTAAAAGAAAGGCCATTATTACGAGCAACTGAATGCCTCCCTGCAGGAAAATATTATCAAAACGGGTTGCTGCTGAAAGCTCCTTCGTAAAATTTTTACCGGATTGAAAAAAGGCAAAGTTTTCGATCTTCCCAAACGAATAAATAATCAGTAAAAAAATCAACAAGAACATGACGCCTGAGAAAAAGGATAATTTCTTTGTATCAGCTTTTCCAAACTTAAAACTCTTTAGGTTGATCCCCGCAAAAGCCAGAAAACTGAAAATAAAAAATCCACGGAAAATAGAAGGATACTGAAACATATTCATCAACGGGAAATAGTCATAGAGAACCTTCCGTAAAGGAAATTGCGAACCAAAAGAGGCAAGCAGTGAAAAAATACCAAAACCAATTATCAAATACGCCTCTCTTTTCCGGACTTTCCTTGTAATTGCAAAAAGGAATAAAATCAAACCAAGTAGGCCAAAATAGGCGTTTGACATCGAAGGATCGGTTCCAAAATATTGGCTGTCAACACTGGTTGCCATTGGCAAAATAAGAGAAACCAAAGATTTAAAAGTAAACGCATGCCTTTGTGCCAGCTCCAATGGAAGCCCGCTGTAACGATTTAAAAAGGGCAATCCCTGAATATACGCTACAATCAGCACCGAACTAAAAAGTGCTACAATAACCGTTAAACCCAGGTGATACACCAATAAATTTTTTATATAATGTTTGTCAGACCACTTTGCAACAAGTACATAAACAAAAATACTTAACAACAGATAAGCAAGAATAATAGTAAATCCCGGGTAGCCGCCAAAAATTGCAAGAAAAAGCGCAATGGACAAACGAACAAAATTTGGTTTGCTCAACTGGCGGACAAATATAAAATAGGAAGCAACCACAAACGGCACAAGGGCATAACCATAGACAAAAGCTATGTGTTGTGCGTTGCCAATACTCAACCCAGACAGCATGTAAGCCACTGATAACGCCAGCGCCAGTTTTTGGTCAACATTAAATTGTTTTAGAAAGTAGTTGAATGAAATACCGGCAATAAAAATATATGCTAAAAAAACAAACTGCAGGGAAATATTTGAATAACCAAATAAGTTGGCTACTATCCAGAATTCGGGGTTAAAAACGGAAACCAAATCAGCAAAAACCGGTACACCATATAGTAAATATGGATTCCAAAGTGGAAATTGATTATTCAAAATTGATTCGGAAAAGAAATACCGAGAAGGTAAAAATGCATCTACGAAATCCCACTTCATTCCATTTTGAAGAAATACAATTTGCCAGAAAGCAATTATGATAATCGGTATTAAAAGCAGGTAACCTCTTTTTTTCATGAACACAATACTACCTTTTCCAAAATTTGTTCAGTTGATAGTCAATCTGAATTTAGGGTAAAAATACGTAAAAACTATTGCGATTTATTTTGAAAAGTTTGAAACTTTGGCGAAACAAAATATAAATGGAAACCAAACAAATTATTTCTGAGTTAAAAACAGTAGCTGATCCGAAAAGAAAAGAAGCCTACAAAACCATGTTCCCAACAACGATGGAATATTTGGGCGTAAGGACTCCCGCGATGAGGGAATTATTAAAAAAATGGTGGATCGAAATAAAAGAATGGCCTCCGAAAGAATTAATCAGTTTTTCTAAAAAATTGGTGGATACAAAAGTATTTGAAGCCAACCAGGTGGCTTTTGAATTGCTTTCAAAAAATAAGGATGCGCATAAACAACTTGGTCTGGCTGATCTGGAATACCTTGGGAAAAATATGGATAACTGGGCAACAACAGATGCCTTTTCTATTTTAATTTCTGGTCAGGCCTGGAAGAACAATCAAATAAGTGATGATGATGTTTTAAACTGGCTACTTTCAAAAAACCGATGGTGGAGAAGAACGGCCATCGTTTCTACGATTCCGCTAAACCGTGGAAAAAACGGCGGAACTGAAAATACAAATCGTACTTTGTCTTTTTGTAAGAAAGTGGTCAATGATCGGGATGACATGATTGTAAAGGCACTTTCCTGGGCTCTGCGAGAACTTTCAAAATCAGATAAAAAAGCCGTTACGGACTTTATGAACACAAACCAAAACAGACTCGCCGGACGCGTGGTTCGGGAGGTAAATAACAAATTAAAAACAGGAAAGAAAAATTAAAATCGGAAAGGTATTATTCACAGGTGCAGGAGTGTACACAATCTACAATCTGACTTAAAATCTCATATTTCAGATAATAAAATGTGTTTTTGCCTTCACGTTTTGAACACAAAACTCCTTTATCTTTCAATATACCTAAGTGATGTGAAGTAGTAGATTGTTCAATTCCCAACAATTCATGAATTTCTGTGACAGTCAGACGTTTACCACCTTCAAGATGTTTGAGTATTGCTATACGCATCGGGTGTGCCATAGCTTTTAGCATACTCGCTGCAATCTCCAATTTATCGATATCTAACTCCTTGATTTCTAACATCGTTAATTTCTTTACGAATGCAAATATATAAATATTTAAGAATAATACTATGGCAAATATTTTATTTGAAACAATTTTGAATAATATTGGAAAAATTAAGCTTTTTTTTGATAAAATCTGCCGGAATTACATGAATTTATTCTATGTTCGTTTATTATTAACAGAAGGGATTTTCATTGAATGTCAGCGATAGATAGAATTAAACTTCCGATTGAAAAAGAAATAAAGGATTTCGAACCTTACTTTAAAAAATCCTTACAAAGCGACATCCCTCTTTTAGGCACCATTCTCAATTTTTTATACCGAACAAAAGGAAAGCAGCTCCGGCCCATATTTGTTTTTTTGTCGGCAAAGCTTGTTGGCGAAACCAATGAATTCTCGCAATTAGCTGCCTGCTCTGTTGAATTACTCCATACTGCAACCCTTGTTCATGATGATGTGGTTGATGAATCGTATGAACGTCGCGGAACATTTTCAGTAAAAGCCCTTTGGCGAAATAAACTAGCGGTTCTTGTGGGTGATTATATCCTCGCAAAAGGTTTAATTCTTCAGTTAGAAAACAAAAAATACAACTTCCTTCACCTCATATCTAGGGCTGTCCAGGACATGAGTGAAGGAGAAATTCTTCAGGTAAAAAAAAGCAGAAAACTTGACATTGATGACGAAACATATTTTGAAATTATTCGCAAAAAAACAGCTTCACTGATAGCAACAAGCATGGCTATCGGAGCTGCCTCTGCTACCGATGACGAAAAAATTCACGAAAAAATGTATCGTATTGGGCAGGACGCCGGAATTGCATTTCAGATTAAGGATGATATTTTTGATTACCAATCAAAAGGCCTGATTGGTAAGCCTACCGGAAATGATATTAAAGAGAAAAAAATTACGCTGCCTTTGCTATATGTGCTGAACCACTCCAACTCTTCCGAACGGAAACGAATTCTGAGACTCATCAAACGAAAAAATAAAAATGCTGCCGTAGTTAAAGAACTAATTAATCTGGTAAAAGAAAAAGGTGGTTTGGAATACGCCAGTCAGAAAATGGAAGAGTTCAAAGAAAAAGCTATCCAGGGACTTATGGAATTTGAAGACAATGATGCTCGTAAGTCACTTATCGAATTAATGAATTACATCACAACACGAAAAAAATAAGGATGCCTTTCAGACATCCTTAAACTCGTTATCTAATTGTTTAAATTCTTTTATAAACTTAAACTTTGCAAATTTCTTCTACTCAACAAGAATTTTAACTACAATTCTTTTTATTGGAACACTTTCATTCACTTTAATTGAAGGTCTGTGAACTTCTTCAGGGAAAAACATAAAGAAAGTTTCCGGAGTTGCTTTGATATAGTCTCCACCATCGAAATCATAAAAAGTAATGTCATTGGCTTGATTGTAAGGAACTGAAACTTTGGCCAAATCACGGGTAGTTTTCCCCATATACTCCTCTCCAACAGCGACATACTGAATATCAACATATTTATCATGAGATTCATAACGTGTAGCACTTTTTTCTTTGGAATCATAGTCTGCAACTATAACATGTACATTCTTCCCGTCGATTTCGTGGTTGCCGCTAAGTTTTGTCAAATCGTTATTTTTAAGAAACTGAAATGCCATATCCCAGCGATCTTTGAATTTGTAATAACTTTCTGCAATTAATCTTTTACTATTTGATTCATCAGGTTTTACCTGCCAGCCGTTAAGCCAGTCTCCTTTTTCAAACCACGAATTTAGCTGGGCTTCAGTCCAGTTTTTAGGATCAGTTTGTTCTGTATCTGCACCAGTTTTTGAAGCACTGGCTGAAAATGCAATAATCATAAAAATTAGAATTAAGAATCTATTCATAACTAGGTTTTCAATAAAATTTCAGGTAAACTTAAAAATTATTTTTTAGTTTTTTGTTTTGTTCATGTCTTTCTTTGTCACGCCTGGTTTTCTTTTCCATATTTTTAAGAAATGCATCGTTAAGATCGACCCCGGTTTGATTGGCCAGGCAAATTAGAACCCAAAGCACATCAGCCATTTCATCTGCAAGATTGTATTTCTCATCTGACTTTTTAAACGATTGATCACCATATTTTCTCGCTATAATTCGAGCCAATTCTCCCACTTCTTCTGTCAAAATAGCCATGTTGGTTAACTCGCTGAAATACCTTACTCCTATGGTATTAATCCACTCGTCAACCTTCTGCTGAGCTTCGTTTAGTGTCAATTTTTTTTCTTCCATATTTCAGAAATCTTTTTGTTTTGAATCAATGATTATAGTTACCGGACCATCATTTACCAACTCCACTTCCATCATGGCTCCAAAAACTCCTGTTCCCACCTTTTTACCTAAAAATTCTTCTGTTCTATGAATAAATTTTTCATACATCGGCATAGCAAAATCAGGTTTCGACGCACGAATATACGAAGGGCGGTTCCCCTTTTTTGTATTGGCATGTAAGGTAAACTGACTGACAATAATCAATTCACCTTCAACATCTTGAACCGAAAGATTCATAACGCCTTCTTTATCATTAAAAATTCGAAGATTCAACATTTTTTTTACTAACCAGTTAATATCTTTATCTGTATCATTATCCTCAACTCCAATTAAAACTAACATTCCTTTTCCGATAGACGATACCAATTCATTTTCGACCTTAACAGCAGCTTTGGAAACTTTCTGAATAATAATTCTCATATCTTTATGATATTATACTACTAAGATAAAAAAAGGAAAAGATTCTCAACTTTTTTATTTATTTGCTGTTTAATTATTGAAAGAAAAAAATAAACAAAATTAACAACCAATGAACAAGTATATTTTTTTCGCTTTTATGTTTGTTTTTGGTGGATGTGCCTCATCCACCAGACTAAGTAATGAGTTCATTACATTACAAACACAACCCGCAGATGCGGGCACTGAATTATTCATCGAATTTTTAAAAGGACCTGCTTTTAATCATCCCTCATTTGCTATCTGGACTGAAGATTTGGAAGGAAATTACATTGAAACTCTGTATGTAACCAAATTTGTTGCCAGTGGAAAATTCGGACATAGCGAAATTGAACCCGGAAAATGGAGTGCAGAGCCCGGAACAGTTCGTCGTAAAGCAACACTTCCATACTGGGCTCACAAAAGAAATATAAAAGCCCCTGATGGTTTATATGTTCCTTCACCGGAGACTACGGTACCGGATGCTCTATCAGGTGCAACCCCATTAAATAATTTTAAACTGAATACCGCAACGAAGGTGCAGAAAAGGAAATTCAGGGTCCTTTTGGAAATTAATCAGGCCTGGGATTCCAATGAATTTTGGACAAATAGTAAATTATCCGGAAATATGGACTATTTCACTTCGCTTCAGCCTTCTCTTATTTACGCCGTAACAATCGATCCTACTTCGGATGAAAAAAATTATTATTTGAACGCCGTCGGGCACGGTGAACCTTCCGGCCAAAATGGAAAATTATTTACTGATTTAACCACATTGACAACCGCCAAAGAAATCGCAGAAAAAATAATTGTTCACATAAACAAATGATGCACTTAAAAATGAGAATATTATTTATACTTATACTTTTTTCGTTTTCCATTTCAACTTTTGCGCAAGATGCTTCGTTAAGGGGGAAAGTTGTTGATGCAGTAAATAACGATCCACTGCCCTTTGTAAACGTTGTTGTTTCAGGAACAAATATTGGAACTACTACCGATCTGGACGGAAACTTTTTACTCAATGGATTACAATCCGGTTTCGTAAGAATTGAAGCGTCTTTTGTTGGCTACAAAAAAGCTATATCGTCGGAAATTGAAGTAAGTGCTGCAAATACAAACTATATCGAAATTCAACTGGAACAGCAAAAAGAACAAATTGATGAAGTTACCGTTACAGCATCACCCTTTCGCAAAACCGAAGAAAGCCCGGTTTCGCTGCGTTCCATCGGAATTGGTGAGATTGAAAAAAGCCCGGGTGCCAACCGCGATATTTCAAAGGTTATCCAGTCATTTCCGGGTGTGCAGTCAACCCCGGCCTTTCGAAACGATATTATCATTCGTGGCGGAGGCCCGTCGGAAAGCCGCTTTTATTTAGACGGGGTGGAAGTGCCGTTTATCAACCACTTTGCCACTCAGGGGGCTTCGGGTGGCCCTGTCGGAATTCTCAATGCTGATTTTTTGCGCGAAGTAAACTATTTCTCAGGCGCTTTCCCGGCCAACCGCGGAAACGCCCTGAGCGGAGTACTCGAATTTTACCAGGTGGATGGAAACAATGATAAACTCAAATTCCAGGGAACTTTGGGAGCATCGGAAGTGGCTGCCACTTTGGATGGCCCGCTCGGAGAAAAGACAACCTTCGTCTTTTCAGCACGAAGGTCGTACCTGCAATTTTTGTTTAGTGTTCTGGAACTCCCGTTCCTGCCAAATTTTACCGACACACAGTTTAAAATACGAACCCGTTTCGACCAAAAAAATGAACTTACAGTTATTGGGCTGGGAGCTTTTGATGTTTCAAAATTAAACCTCGATATTGAGGAGCCCGATGAGCAGCAAAAATATATTCTCAGCCAGCTTCCCGAGAACGACCAGTGGAGTTACACCATTGGAGGCATCTACAAACATTTTAAGGAAAACAGCTACCAGACTTTGGTGGTAAGCCGAAGTCATTTAAACAATAGTGCCTATAAATATTTTGATAACGATGACAGTTCGGAAGAAAATAAAATTCTGGATTATTCCTCTGAAGAAATTGAGAATAAAATAAGGTATGAAAATACACTTCGACTGAATACTTTTAAATTAAATTACGGAGCAAATCTTGATTTTACAGCCTATAAAAATACAACCCAGCAAAGACGTTTTTACGGCGATGAAATTTTGAATGTGAATTACAATACAAATCTGAATCTCATTAAATATGGGATTTTTGCTCAGGTAAGTAAAAATATTTTTGCAGAACGACTATCATTATCTTTTGGAATAAGGACTGATGCAAATAATTATTCAGAAAGTATGAATAATATACTTCAACAATTTTCACCCCGCTTTTCGGCATCTTACAGCTTGACTGATAAGTGGAGTCTGAATTTTAATACCGGAAAATATTATCAGTTGCCGTCGTATACCACCCTCGGATTCAAAGAAAACAATGTCTTAGTAAACAAAACAAACGATTTGAAATACATCTCAGTCGACCACCTGATTGCTGGTGTAGAATTCCGTCCAAAAACCACAATTCAGCTTTCACTGGAAGGTTTTTGGAAAGGATACTCTAATTACCCTTTTTCAGTAAAAGATAAAATTAGTCTGGCCAACAAAGGTGCCGATTTTGGCGTAGTTGGCGACGAAGAAGTCACATCAACATCAGATGGGCGCGCTTACGGTGTTGAATTACAGGCTCGTGTAAATTCGACAAAAGGATTTAATTTTAACATGTCGTACACCCTGGTGAGAAGTGAATTTCAGGATGCTACAGGAAAATATATCGCTTCCAGCTGGGATTCTAAACACCTGCTTGTTCTTACCACCACCAAAGATTTGAAAAAAAACTGGCGGGTGGGGGGCCGCTGGCGCTTTGTGGGAGGCCTGCCCTACACTCCTTACGACATGGAAACCAGTTCGCTGGTGGAAGCCTGGAACCTCACAGGCGGCCCATACCATGACTACAGCCGGCTCAATGCTGAACGCTTCTCTGCTTTTCATCAGTTGGATATCAGAATTGACAAATCATTCTACCTCAATAAAATCACCGCCAAATTTTATCTTGATGTGCAAAACCTGTACAATTTTCAGGCAGAACAACAGGATATTGTGGTGCGTGCCGAAGATGCAAACGGAAACTATCTTGTAACCGACAACGGAACACGTTATATTCTGGAAACAATTAAAAATACCACCGGAACCCTGCTTCCAACCATTGGGATTATTTTGGAATTTTAGTTGAGATATTATTCGATACTCATATATTCTGCCTTTTACTTATTACGGGAAAGGCAAATTTATTTTTGGTCAAAAACAGGCAAACTAAAAGAAAACCGGCTTCCCTTGCCCTTTGTACTTTCCGCCCAAATTTCCCCCTTGTTTTTATTTACAAATTCTTTACATAAAATTAAGCCCAATCCTGTCCCTGTCTCACCGGCGGTACCATTTCTTTGTACCGATTGATCAATTTTAAATAAACTATTTAATGTATTGGGAGCCATACCAATCCCATAATCCTGAATGTGAATGTTAAAAAAACCATCCTTTTTCTGAACTACCAATTCAATTTTTCCTCGCGTGTAAGAAAACTTAATGGCGTTGTTTAATAAATTGCGTACTATAAAGTTTACCATATTCGCATCGGCAAACACAATGTAATCGTTTGAATTGGGGAAAACAACCTTAATTTTCTTCTCTTTTAAAATTTCATGAAAAAAATAGACGTTGGCTTTAACAACTTCGCCAATGGAAACCGGTTGAGGATGGTGCTCTATATTACCAGTTTGCGACCGCGACCATTCCAACAAATTATCCAGCAAATTATATCCCGATGACGCAGTTTGATAAATCCCTTCCATTAGTCCATCAAACCGATCTGAATTTTTAATCTCTTTATCACTTAAAATAACTTCGGAAAGTCCCATGAGCGTATTAAACGGATTTTTGAGATCGTGAGCTAAAATGGAAAAAAATTTATCTTTTGTGGCATTTAGTTCGCTTAACTCCTTTTTGCTAACTTCCAGCTTTTGGTATTGTTCTTCGAGCAGCAACTTCTGTTCGTTTATAGTAGCCAGGTTTATTTCCAGCAGTTTATTACTTTTTCTTTTTACAATATATAAGTATACGGCAAGTGTGATAAGGATAAAAAGAAATACAATTGAAAGTATTGCATAACGAAAATTTGAACGGATACGTAACAAATCGGTTTCTTTCTTTTGAACTGCAAATTCCTGTTCAAGACGATACTGTTTTGTGGCTTGATTTTGTTCAAATTCGCCCAATATTCTTGCTATTTCGCTAAGCTTTGTCTCTTCGTTTATATGATTTGCCATTTGAAGAGCATGGTAGGCTTTATCAAGTTCACCCATTTTTTCAAAAGCTTTTGCTTTGCTTGAGTATATATCCCAAAGTCCATCATTTATATTCTGATATTTATAAATCTCGATTGCCCTATCATAAAGTTTTATACTTTGTGTATATTGATTTTTAGCCAGGAGCATATCCGCTTCAGTAGCAATAATATCTGCTTCAACGCTTTCAAATTCGTGTTTTTGGTATATTTCTCTTGCTTTATTTATGTACGCATCAGCCGAGTCGAGTTGATTCTGTTCTAAAAAATAATAGGCAAAATTTATATTTAACTGAATATTATTGTATTGGTCTTTTACTTTTGAAATTGTTTTTCTCGCTTTTAATAAATTTTCGTATGCGTCGTCAAACCGATTCAGTTTCATATTTAGATTTCCCAGATTTATGTATGACCAGGAAATGTCGTCGATGTTATTTTGGGAAGTGTCAATTTCAAAAGACTTTTGGTAATATTGAAGCGCCATTCCATTTTCGCCGACATATTCGTAAAAAGTACCAATGTTATAGTAAGCTTCTGCCAACGAATATGTTTCGTTTAACCTTTCAGCAAGATTTAAAGCTTTAATAAAATATTCCAGGCTTTTCTTTTGGTCTGTTCCATACGAATAGTAAACACCCAAATTATTATAACAGCCTGTTAAATATGAAGAATCACCAAGCGCGGTATACAAATCACAAGCATTTTCCATATATATAATGGCTTTTTTTATATCACCGGCTCTGTCAAAATAACAACTAAGTTGGAATCGGGAGTCAGCCTCACCCCTTTTGTATTTTATTTGTTCTGCAAGTTTTAGTCCCCTTTCAGCGTAAAAAAGTGCACTATCGGTTTGGTATAATGAAAATAATTCGGCAATAGTATTGTAGTTATCAACCTGTTTTCCCTTATCAATTTCTAAAGAAATGACCGTTTTCAAGGAGTCGATACTGAATTGATTTTGCGCATACAGATTGTTTTTCCAAAGAGAATGAGAAAATATGCAGAAAAACAGAACTATTTTATATATCATATTGAAAGATGGGAAGCGTGCCGAAAATAAGAAATAGCTTTTAAGAAACGATAGTTTAATTTCATTCATTTTTGGAAATATTTATCCACAAAATCAGATTAATCTAATTTTCTGATTCCTGTTACAAATGTACTACTTTCATTCTTTCACAAATAAAATTCTTAATGACAGGCTCTTTGTTACCTTAAACCAGTTGGGTTTATGGAATAGTTTGTGGGATGATCTTTTTTATTCTCGAATCAGAAATCAATATAGTAAATCAAGCTTCTTTAGCTGTTATTTTATTCCGACATTCTTAGTTTTCCGGTTAAACAATACTGTCAGTCATCTTCTTTGGAATAATATATTTCAAAAGGGTGCAACGAAATTCTATCTTCAGAAGGGAAATTCTCAGGTACTTCAACGGTAACCTTTCTGCCGGCAAGCCATTGAATGGCACGTAAAAATGTTGTTTGAAATCCCACACACTGTATACTCGGAGGCATTCTTTGGTCGTGCCACAAATGACCAAACGTTGCATTATAAATCCTGCCTTCCCCATATTTTATTACCCAGTCTACAGGCCAGTTTTTGCCCGTTCTTGAATCAAAAGTATAGGAAAGTACCTGTACATTTTCGGCCGGACCACGAGCAAAAGTATAAAGTTCAATGTCAGGTGTTTTCCATTTTTGTGGAAATCCTCTGTTTATCGGATGTTCGACTAATTTATTCACTACCAGATCCACCCGGTCGCCATGACTTGTACTTTCACCCTCTCCAACTGGTATTTTTACCATTTTACCATCAATGATTTCTATGGCAACTCCCTGGTCCGGATTTCTCCATCCAAGCCCGATCATTTTATTGTATTCCTCCCATTCCGCAAATGAATTATTAGCAGAGTGAAAAACATATATCCCTCCGCCATTTTTCATGTAATTTTCAAAATTGAACTGTACCTTTTGAGGAAATGAAAAACCATTATTCAGATTATTGACATTCATCACGACTACGTCGTATTTTGAAAAATCAGGATCCCAGTTGTTATAATCTGGTGAATCATTGGTTGGTGCGGTAGAAACATCTACATTGCAGAAATTTGAGTTTACGAGAAGAGTTTTAATAATTTCGGTTGTGTAACGCCAGTCGTGGTTGCTGTAACCATCAACGATAAGTACCTTAATATTATCCTTCTTAGCAAATAAATGTAATGATGGGATTATCATAACTATAAAAAAGATTACTTTTTTCATCTGATATAGTTTATTCAAGTTAAAGACATGTAACTAAAAGTACAAAAAAAGCCGGACAACAGCCCGGCCAGATTCTATTGGGGAATAGATATAGTTAAAATAATTTTTTAAATCCTATTACATCCTTTACTTCCTGCAAAGTTCTTGATGCTGATTCTCTTGCTTTTTCTGCACCTAATTTAGCAACTTTTGCTAAATAAACATCATCTTCCAGAATTTCAATTATACGCTCGCGAATAGGAGCTGTGTAAGAAATGATGTCTTCAGCCAACTGCTTTTTCATATCCCCGTAACGAATTTCACATTTATTGTAAAGTTCATTAAAATGGGCAACCACATCTGTTGAAGAAACAATTTCCATTAAGGTGAAAAGGTTTTGAATGGCTTCGGGTTTTTGTTGATTCATTTCGGCTGGGCCTGAATCAGTTACGGCACGCATCACTTTTTTGCGGATGTCTTTTGGATCGTCATATAAGTTGATTGCATTTCCTTCCGATTTCCCCATTTTACCACTTCCGTCAAGTCCCGGAACCTTTATCATGTCTTTCCCATCGAAGGTATAAGGTTTTGGAATTGGAAATACTTTTTTGTTGTACATCCTGTTAAAACGTTTGGCAAATTTTCGTGCCATCTCAAGATTCTGTTCCTGATCTTTTCCAACAGGAACAAAATGTGCCTTATGAATAATTATATCGGCAGCCATTAAAACAGGATAGGTAAGCAATCCGGCATTTACGTTTTCAGGTTGACTCCTTGCCTTATCTTTAAACGATGTTGTCCTTTCCAGCTCTCCCAAGTATGCATTCATATTCAAAAAAGTATATAATTCCGCCACCTCAGGAACATCACTTTGAATAAAAATCGTTGCCCTTTCAGGATCAATTCCACATGCCAGGTATTCAGCCAAAACCTGTTTCACTCCCGATTGAAGGTCTCCGGGCGTAGGATGAGTAGTCAACGAATGTATATCGGCAATAAAGAAAAAACAATTAAAATCATCCTGCATGCGCACAAAATTACGCACTGCACCAAAGTAATTCCCCAAATGTAAGTATCCCGTCGGACGAATTCCGCTTAAAACTGTCGGTTTGTTCATACTAAATATTCTGATTTTCAGATTCGCTGCAAAAATAGATATTCGCGATTAAAGTAAAAAACCAAAAATCAAAAGTATATGCAAAATGATTGAAATATTTGATTTTAACTAAAATATCATTAAAAAAGCAGAAAAGTTTTTCGGAAAAATAATTAGTTTTACATGCTATTCAAAAACAGAATATGTATAAAATGCCTTTATACGGAAAAGAATGGAACTGGCGCAACGTAAAAATGGAAGCGCGGGATAACAATATTAATTTGCGGTAAAGGCCGGGAAAAGGGATTTGTTGTACATACAGCAAATCCCTTTTTTTGATTAAATACGAACTTAAAACTATAAAATCATGACCAGACAAAAGAAAATTTTTCTTGACGAGTCGGAAATGCCGAAACAATGGTATAACCTGGCTCCGGACCTTCCAACACCTTTAAATCCACCGCTGGGACCGGACGGAAATCCGGTTGGACCTGAAATGCTTGCACCTGTTTTCCCAATGAATTTAATTGAACAGGAAGTAAGCCAGGAACGCTGGATTGATATTCCGGAAGGAATAAGAGAAATTTTAATTCAATGGAGACCCAGTCCTTTAATTCGTGCGTATGAGTTAGAAGAAGCACTCGGAACTCCTGCAAAAATTTATTATAAAAACGAAGGCGTATCACCCGCTGGTAGCCACAAGCCGAATACCGCGGTTGCACAGGCATGGTACAATAAACAATTCGGAATAAAAAAACTTACTACCGAAACCGGTGCGGGACAATGGGGATCTGCTCTTTCATTCGCATGTGCTCAAATTGGCGGAATTGAATGCAAAGTATTTATGGTTCGGGTTAGTTTCGACCAGAAACCGTTCCGTAAAATGATGATGGAAACCTGGGGTGGAAAATGTATCGCAAGTCCAAGTACAGAAACACAAGCCGGACGTGATATTCTTGCCAAGTTCCCAGACACACCCGGAAGTTTGGGTATTGCCATTTCTGAAGCTGTGGAAGCTGCCGTTACAGATCCTTCCGGAGAAACACGCTACTCGCTGGGCTCGGTATTAAACCATGTAATGTTACACCAGACTATTATTGGTCAGGAAGCAAAAAAACAACTCGCAAAAGTTGGCATTAAAAAACCCGATGTAGTTATTGGTTGCTGTGGTGGAGGAAGTAACTTTGCCGGACTATCTTTTCCTTTTATGTACGACAAAATTAATGGAGAAGACATACAGATTATAGGAGCAGAACCATTTAGCTGCCCAACGCTGACCAAAGCTCCTTTTATATACGATAATGGTGATGTAGCTCAGATGACTCCACTTTTGGCAATGAACAGCCTTGGGCATAATTTTGTTCCTGCACCTATTCACGCCGGTGGTTTACGTTATCACGGAATGGCACCACTGGTAAGTGCAGCTTTGCGCGACGGATTAATGGATGCTATTGCCGTTCACCAAAGTGAATGTTTTGAAGCTGGGTTACTGTTTGCAAAAACTGAAGGTATTATTCCTGCGCCTGAAACAACACATGCTATCGCTGCAACCATTCGTGAAGCAAAAAAAGCCAAGGAAGAAGGAAAGGAAAAAGTAATTCTTTTCAACTTCAGCGGACACGGTTTAATGGACCTTGTTGGTTACAATAAATACCTGGCAGGTGAACTTCACGACTATGAATATCCGGAATCGGAAATTGCTGAAAATCTGAAAAAACTCGAAGGATATCCTTTACCTAAATAGAAATAGTTTAATCGGAGAGGCGTAAATTAGAGCGATTTACGTCTTCTCCTTTTAATTTTCATTTCAAAAAAAGGAATAAACTAATTCGTCAGTCACAATTCCCAAAACATCCTGCAACCCTTTCTTCACGTCCTCAAAACAATGCCTTTTACCCTTTAATTTTTCAGAAAGGCTTATGCTTAACGTATTTGAAAGATATTCTCCGCTCAAATTTATTTCTGAAATATACCCTTTTACCACGTGCAGTTTCACCACAAAATTTTTGCCTTCAAATTCTGAATCAGACTGAAATGAATATTTGGGTGAATATCCAAAGTTCCAGTTCCATGTTTCAAATTTTTCCTTTGAAAGTGCACAAATATTTTGAATATCATCATCACTCAGGTCGTACATTTTCACACCTTTGTTCTGCAGCTGAAATTCAAGTAGAAACTGTATAAACTCTTCTACGGACATTGTTGATTTTAAGAAAGATGAGATATTTGCTACCTTACTACGATTGGATAGTACAGCTTTACTTTCATATTTTCCGGGAAGCACTTTTATAGCTTCACCCAAATTTTTCAAATCAGAATTGAACAGCAATGTGCCGTGGTGCAACACCCTGTTTTTAAATATATGTTCAGCATTTCCCGAAATTTTTAAACCGTTGATTAGTAAATCATTTCTTCCTGAGCTTGTTGCTTCAAGATTTAATTTTTCAAGAGCATCGACCACTGGAGCTGTAAACATTTTAAAATTAACCTCGGCAGGGCTGCTAACATTTTTTATAAATGCAAAATTTACGTTTCCTATATCGTGAAATACTGTACCTCCTCCCGAAATTCGCCGGGCAACGGTAATACTATTTTTGCGAACAAATGGATAATTTATTTCGGCCAGAAGGTTTTGATGTTTGCCAACAACAATAGTGTTTTCACTTTGCCAAAGCATAAAAATATCATCTGAAAAGTTCTTCAGGAGATACTCTTCTGCTGCCAAACAAAAAAACGGATTATTATTTTTTAAATAAATACAGAGCATAATCCTGTTTTCAGTACAAAAGAAGCTTTAAATATTGCTTAAAACATTAAAATTATAAATCTATTCTGATTACTTAATCAAATTAATACTGATTTCATTTTGAAAAAACCAATTTCTAATTTTCAAGAACCAATAACAAAAAAAGTGAATCCTCAAAACAGTGGATCCACTTAACGAATTCATGAAAAAAAACGTAACTAATTAACTATAAATGAAGTTTTAACTAAATCATTTTCGTTGCTGCTTGAACCAATATATGCCTGATACTCCATCTTTTCGAGTTCCCAGATTGTGGTCTCAGGATTATACCATTTTATTTTATCAAATGGACAGGTAATTTTAACGTTTTTTGTTTCTCCGGGTCGAAGAGTAATTCTTTCAAAACCTTTTAATAATTTGTGTTCACGTTCAATCCTTGAGTTATCAAAACCGACATAAAGCTGCACTACCTGATCTCCGGTAATATTCCCGGTATTGGTAACATCAACAGATGCAATTATCTGGTCATTTTCAATATTTACAAGAGCGTTTTCCTGGCTAAAAGTTGTATAAGACAATCCAAAGCCAAATGGAAAAGCTGGGTTATTCCCATCGTGATCCATTTTTATATAGCCATGGTATCGATCGTATGTTACTTCGTCAGCCAGACGATCGAAGGCAGGATATTGATTTTCGTCTTTCGCGACTGTAAACGGAAGTTTTCCGCCAGGATTTATATCTCCAAAAATTACTTCAGCAATGGCTGTTCCCCCTTCCATTCCGGGATAAAAAGCATGAATAATTCCATTTACTTTATCTTTCCATTCCTCCACAATTATGGCGCTTCCACCTATCAGAACAGCAACAGAATTTTCATTGAACGGCCCTACTTGTTGTAAAAGATTACTTTCATTGTCATGCAACCGTAAACTTTCGCGGTCTCCACCAACCACTGTACCTCCCATTTCGACAAATTCACCTTCGTCGCCATGATCGTTTCCAACCACAAAAATGACAGCATCTGCATTTTTCGCCAGTTCCTTTGCCTCTTCAATATTTTCGCCGGAATTATATGAAAAGTTTACTGTCGATCCATACAAATCTTGCAGCCCTTCCAAAGGAGTCACAACATAATCAGGGTAAACACGGCTTGAACCATGATCGCCAATATTTTCCGTATCTGCTAATGTTCCCAAAACTAAAATATTCTTTAATGTTGTTTTATCAAAAGGCAAAACCTGATTATTATTTTGCATCAGGACCATCGATTTTTCAGCAACTTCCTTTGCCAAAGCAATATGCTCATCATTACCTATTAAGTTTTTTGGATACTCAGAGAGTGGATCAGGCTGAGTTTCAAATTTTAAAATAGTTCGTGTGATTCTGTATGCACTTTCATCAATAGCCTCCTCTGAAACCTTGCCGTCTTTGACTGCTTGTAATAACTTATCTCCATAATCTTCAACACATGGCATTTCTATATCCAGACCAGCGTTTGCTGCATTGCTTGTATTTCTGATTCCATAAATAAAATCACTTATGGTAAATCCTTCAAAACCCCAGTCTTCCTTCAAAACTGTTGTCAGAAGATATGGGCTTTCACAACACTGATCGCCACGAAATTTATTATAAGCTCCCATAACACTGGCAGCACCGTTATCAATACACTCTTTAAAATGCGGCAGATACACTTCGCGTAAAACTCTTTCATCAACATCAACATTAACTTTGAAACGTGCATTTTCCTGGTTATTGACAGCATAGTGTTTTATACAAGCCATTACATTGTGTTCCTGTACTCCTTTCATGAGCGATGAACCCATTTGCCCCAGCAAATAGGAGTCTTCCCCGTAGCTTTCCTGGGCTCTTCCTCCCGCAGGATGACGGAGAAGATTTATACAAACTCCTCCGAAATAATTACCATCATTGGCTCGTATCTCCTGACCTATTACTTCTCCTACCCTCTGCTCAAGATTTCTGTCGAAAGTTGCTGCACGGGCCATAGCAACAGGAAAGCATGTCGATTCGCCACTTACCATTCCACGTGGACCGTCGAAAAACCTCATTGTCGGAATTCCCAAACGTTCGTTTCCTCCGGCCTGATAAGAATGCTGATTGTAGCGCATGCCATCTCCCGCCATTTCTAAGACTAGCTTAGTCATACTTTTTAAACTTGGCGACATCATTTGGACCTTCTCTTCCAAAGTCATTTGATCAACCAGGTTGTGTGCCTTGTTGTCCAAAGACACTTCCGTCATCGGCACACGTTCAAGTTCTATAATCTCAGGTTTTGGATTGTATTTTAAAATAAAAAATACAACCAGCAATACTGCAACAATTGATGCAATGATTATCAGAATTTTTTTCAGTGTTTTCATACAGCATAATTTTTGATTATCCGATACTACAAAGTAACGCATTATTTTCATTGTTGCATTTTGTCACAATGATGTTTTTAAGCATGATAACTTTAGAAAAGAATTGCAATATTTGCATATGGATTTAAAATCTTTATTCACGGAAATCACATTACAGCCGTCAAATTTTGAGCTGAATACCTCTGTTGACTGTGTCATTTTTACTATTCAGGATGAGACATTGAAAGCACTATTAACAAGATTTGCCAATAAAATAGGTTGGATGTTACCCGGTGGTTTTATTGCAAAATATGAAAATTCTGATTCTGCAGCAAAAAGAATATTGCAGGAACGAACAGGGATTGATAATATCTATATGCAGCAATTCAAAATCTTTAGCGACCCGGACAGATTTTCATTTGAAGAGCTTTTTAATATTTCGGACATAAAAAAAAATAAACACAAACTCCCGAAACTTCCTGAACGCGTATTTTCAATTGGCTATTTTGCTCTTGTAAACTATGAACAGACCAAAGTTACAGGGGGAATGTACAAAGAGGAAAGCAACTGGCTGGATATAAAAAACCTACCGCAGCTCGCTTTTGATCACAATGAAATAATTTCTGAAGCAGCCAAAGCCTTAAGAAAAGAAATACATTTTAAGCCTATAGGTTATAATTTATTACCTGAAAAGTTTACTATGCCCGAACTCCAAAAACTTTATGAGATAATTCTTGATCGGAAACTTGACCGTAGCAGTTTTCAGCGAAAAATGCTTAACTGGGACATCTATGAACGACAGAAAGAACGCAAAGAAGGTGTAGCTCATAAACGACCTTTCCTTTATAAATTTGACTTAACCAAATATAAACAGGCTAGTGAACGAGGGGTAAACTTCGGAATTTAAATCTTATTCAATGTTATTTTGATATATCTCCAATTCTAGGCTTGCGGGAAATGAGGCATCTTTACATTTTCACATAACGTTGCTTTAATCTGCCCTTCGTTATCCACAAGTTCAATCTCCAGTTTGAGATTTTCACCCGGAACAATTTCAACATCCGGCAATTTTATTTCTTTCCATATTGTTGAGAGTCTTCCTACTTCAACCAGTGCTTCTTCTTCAAACAAAACTATTTCATTTCCGGTATTATTTTGAATCAATTTTATGCGGGCATCGGGATTTTTGGTGTAAGGTCCGACAGCTAGCACAGGAAGAAGATTATTTTTCTGTATCGAAATTGAATTACCTGCACCACAATTTTCCTTGGAAAGTAAAACCAACCCGGAATTACTGTTTGGACCTGTTAATCTGTGTATTTTTGAATTGTTTGTCTCGACAACAAGCTCAACATCAGATTCACAAGGCTTGCCCGGACCTTTAAACAAACTTTCCACAAGTGTTGAGGCAACTTTGACATCTTTCTTTGGATTGGAAGGTTTTGTGCCGTATTTTTTTTTGAATTCTGTCGTTCTGACCATCGCTGTTAACATTTGCTGATCACTATTATCAACAAAACCCAATGCATTGGGCTGATGTAAAGCTGTAGTTTCAGATTCACAGTCGCATTTTTCTTTATCTGTTTTACAATTGGGGTAAATTTGAGCACGCCCCGGGGTAAATCTTTTAAACTCGCTTTTCCAACTGTACCAATCCAGAAAATGCTCACATTCCCATACTTCCAGAACCGAATCGATGTAACAAATTTCAGGTTTGCACCATTCACAAGGTTTGGAACTTTTACTCCAGGCTGTTGAAGAAGTAAATGTTGCACTTGCACCAATTTCTGCCCCTTTTAAAGCAAATTTGCCTGAAAGCGTAAAAGATTGGCTTTCAGTAATATTAATGGATCCTCCACACCCAAACTCAGGGCCTAAAGGAAAACAAAATGTACCAGTGTAATAATGCTGAAGTTCGCATACCTTTAACGGATTACTCCATGATACATCCCTGATCCTCTCGATTTCGTCCTTAATTTTCGTTCTACTCATCGTTTAAAAGTTTTTAGGTTATAAATCAGATTTTATGTATTCCAGTAAAATCAAAATTTTGTTAAGACAAAAAATCTTGTCTAATTTACATTTAAGACTTTAAGGTACGAAAATATTTTAAATCGTGAGGATTAATATTTGAAAGTCAACATTTGAAACTGTATCGCGAATACTGCCGATTATAGCCACTGCATCATATCCAGCCAAAAATGTTGCCCTAAACCAACGGTAAAAATCAGGAATCCCAGAATACCATGTATAATACCTGTGAATAAAACACTTTTTGTTTTATCGTAAAGCCATGCCAAATAAATTCCAGCAAAAAAGGTAAGTACAATTGAAAGTATGCTGAAATAAACGATATGTACAAAACTGAAAGTAACCGCACTGGCCAAAATCAATGTCCATTTTTTGCGGAATAAACTGGAATATCGCATAAAAAGAAACTTTCGGTAGACGACTTCCTGTCCATATGCAGAAAATATGGGATAAAATCCCAGCATTGCCAGCCAAATTACAGGATTTTTGCGTGGCAGATTTAACAGGTTTTCCGGTTCAAAAATGAGAACAAATACAAACAGGAAAATTCCAATAAGAAAAACAATCAAAATCTGCTGTAGCCAGATATTTTTTGAAATATTCAGCCGAACAAGATCACGTAAATGAAAATCCTTTTGCTTTCTGAAATATAATATCAATGCAACCAGAATGGGTAATAAAATTGAGCTTGGATGAATAATATTTTCTTCGAAAAATAAGAACAATGGTACACCCAAAAAAAGGACAACAAATTCTACAGCAAGGAAAAATTTCTTTTTTACCATTTTTAAAATTCTGATAAAAATTTTATTCCGGTTATTTTTTCTGAAAGTTCCCACAATTTTTTAGCATCTGCAACATTGTGCGAAGCTTTGCTTGAATTCACCTGAACTGGCAATCCTTTCATTTCTCTGAACCCATCGGGGCCAAAGTACTCTCCTCCTTTTACGTTTTTATCTACAGATGCTCTTATCTGGGGCAAAGCGCCTTGTTCAGCACTTTGATAGAACGTTGAAAAAAGTGGTCTGAAGATCTTGTAAAAAAATTTACTTGCCAAATACCGCTCAAGATTCGTTTTTGAAACACCGGGATGAGCTGCTACAGCTGCTGAGCTAATTCCTGCCATCTTTATTCTTCTTTGCAGTTCGTAAGTAAATAACAAATTGGAAAGCTTTGATCGCCCGTATGACTTCACAGGATTGTATCCTTTCTTATTTTCAAAAAGAGGATTTTCGAAATCCATTTTGCCGCGCTTGTGAGCCAAACTGCTAACATTCACAATCCTGGAATTTGGAGTATTTTTTATTAAATCAAAAAGCTGTCCGGTCAGTGAGAAATGACCGAAATGATTGACCCCATTCTGAGCCTCAAGTTTGTCCTTTGTTAAAAAATAAGGAGTCATCATTATTCCCGCATTATTTAGAAGAACATCCAAATGTTTGTATTTTGATTTAAAATCATCAGCAAATTGTTTTATGGATTTAAAATCAGATAAATCCAGTTGCATTACATCTATTTTACTTCCTATTTTTCCCAATTGCTGTTTAGCAGCTTCACCCTTTTCAACTGATCGGCTTGCCAGAATAACCTTAGCATTATTCGCGGCAAAGGCTTTTACCGATTCGAAACCTAAGCCACTGTTTCCACCGGTTACAAGCATTATCTTCCCTTTCAGATTTTCAATATTTTCTTTTGTCCATTTTCTGTTTCCCATGCTTATTTATTTTGACAATTGAATAATATCTTTTGGTTTCAATACTTTTTTAGAGTATCCTTTTAACATCGAATTAATCATTGCCAAACCTAATTGTGTAGTATTAACAACCGAATTAGGGGCAACTGCTTTTACAATTTTAACCAGCCACATAAAATAATCATACATGAACTGGTAACTCTTTGTTCTCGATTTTATTCCGCGTAACGGAATTATTATTCCGGGTCTGAACATAAAAGCCTGCCTAAATCCCAGGGTTAATAAATCGTTTTCGGTTTTTCCCTTAACCCTGGCCCACATTAATCTACCTTTTTCCGATGAGTCGGTGCCTTCCCCTGAGACATAATTAAAAGTCATTTGAGGGTTATTTCTAAAAAGTGTTCTTGCTAACGACAATGTAAAATCATAGGTAATTCTTTTATATTCTTCCTCTTTTAACCCTACGGAACTTATACCTAAACAAAAAAAGCATGCGTCGTAACCGGTAAGTTGGTTTTCAACTTCGCTAAAATTTGCAAAATCATTGTGAATTAACTGTTTCAATTTCGAATGCTGCATTTCAACCGGATTTCTACCAATAGTTAAAACTTCACTTATACTTTCGTGATCCAGACATTCCAGTAATACACCTTTCCCAACCATTCCGGTAGCACCGGTAATTATTACTTTCTTCATTTTAATTGGAATTCATTTTAAATTGTTATAAATGGAATATATCGTTATATATAAACAACAAGAAAATAAAATTTTGACCCCACACTTTTTTATATCAAGCCACTCTGTCCAGGTCCCCTCACTTTCAGACCAAATCTTTCATTTATTCTTTGAACAAAATAAGAGGATAATAGCGGAGACTCTTTCTCAATATTTTGATGAACAAAAAAATACAGATTTTCAAGACCGTTCCTAATCCATACTTCCAATCTATCAATCCAATCATCTAATCTTTTATAATCTGAGGAATGATTGGCTCCAACATAACGAATAAATGATGTTCGGGTTGTAAGTCGCATATGGAGTAAATCTCTTCTACCTGCAGTATCAACAATTATATTGGTAACATTATTTTCTTCGAACAGTGAATAAAGTTCGTTACTAATCTTTTCATTGTTAAACCACTCACTATTTCTTAACTCAACAGCCAAAGGTATTCCCAGAGGAAATGTGGTTACAAATTCTTTTAATCTATCGAAATTTTTATAGGAAAAGTTATCGTGGAGTTGCAGAAAAACCATTCCCAGCTTGGGATTAAAGTTACTGATATTCAAACAAAAATCTTCAACAAGATCCCCAACATTGATAAGTCGCCTGTAATGACTGATTGAATTTGTAATCTTCGGAAAGAATTTGAAATCATCAGGTGTTTTATCACGCCAGGATTCAACCTGCTGAACCGTGGGGATATTATAAAATGTAGCGTTTAACTCGATGCAATTAAACTGAGTCGCGTAATAGGTCAGATCGTCTTTGGTGCCACGCGGATAAAATCCTTTTAAATCCTTGCGGTTCCACTTGGCACATCCAACATACACGTTCGGTTGTAATTTATAATCTGATTGAGATAAAACCCTACCTGTTCCCGGATTATCAGGCGGCAAAGTAAAATCAATACTTCCGGGATCATCAACTTTTCCGAATATCATAATTTAGCGATTCAAATCTGTTTAATAAATTTCGGTAGTCCTTATTTCAACATCAAATTTAATCTATTTGTGTTTATCCAGCTTAATTATCCGGTATCCTGCATATATCATTACTAACCCGATCAGTTCAGTGATGAACAAAACATTGACATGTCCCATTCGGGTCATTGTGCCGCCAATCCCCGGAAGAAGACCTCCAATTGCAATAAATACATTACCTTTAAAACGGGCCTCCCTGTCTCCCAATTTATAATATTTTATGGCTGAATAAATGGCGCCACCAACCAGAAAGATGAATGCATAAAGATTAATAAAAGGTGAGAAATACCTTACCCATTCCCACTCGAATACAGCACCGGTTAGCTTGTAATCAAAATTGTCGGGAATAGCAACAGGTGTTAAAATTACGGACACTGTTCCCAGAAAAATTAGGGTAACAAATAAAACAGTTGTGATATCAGCAAACCGTCTTTTCATTAAAAGATACACAGATCCCTGTGCCAGCGGGAAGCCACCCAGCAAGGCACCTACAACATACCAGTACTTTACAACTATTATACTCCACCCCATTAATACATTTATACTTTCTGCTAATGTACCAAGACCGAAAGTAACTACACCTATAGTCCACCAAAGTAAGTATTGTGTTTTCCTTTTTCTGTAATGTGTATAAATTTCACCGGTAAAATAAATAGAAAATAATGTTGTTAAAACCGGAATGTACTCAATCATAAGAAATTGTTTATGACCTATGAAACATTAGTCATAAAGTTTTGTTGACAGCAGCTAACAAATTTTAGGATACAAAAAAGGGTGACTCAGTAGCCACCCTTATTTTTTACCCAAACACATTAATACAACTTTGCATTAATTAATTTTAGTAAATCGGAATAGTAGAAATTATTTTAAAACCTCGATTATTCTGGCAAATAGCATTTACCTTTTAATAATATTGTTTTTCGTCTCAATTTATTATTGCACAGATTAACGAAACTATTTGTATTGCTTTTCAATTTTGATTGAACGGTAGAATTTCAAACTTATGATACAAAATTAAATGTGTGCGTTTACAAATATAGATGAGTTAATTTGAAAAAATCAATACGTTAAAGAGCGTTTCTGTTAATTATGAAGATAAATTTGAACTTTGCTAAAACTAAGTATATTAATCATTTATAGTTCAAAACCATTAAAATTCAAATCAACGAAATCTTTTACTAAGATGAATGTGTAATTGTTGCTAATAATAGCAAGTAATCTTTCTGTTCGAAGACTGAATTATCAAAATAAAAATTTCTTTAGGATTAGCAACTGTTCATTGTTTTATCTGCAATCATAATCACCTGTTTTAAAATGTTTTCATGAACAATTTATGACAAAAAAAAATAAAACACAAAAATATCTTTATTTTTTTATCCTTCATTAACATATTTAAATAAAAACAATGCTATTTGTACTGATAATCATCATATTGTATAAATATAATTATTCTAATTTTTCCATAAATTCTAACTCTGATTTTAGAACATTTGTTTTTGAATTCTACAAGTAAACATAATATCTCAACTAGGCATCTTACACTATTTACCCTGAATAAAAAGTTAGTAAAACAACAAGATAAAGCAGTTCCTTTTCTAGTATTTTGATGGCAAAAGCATGAAAATCTTTTCTTTTGAGAAGGTTATGGAAATTTTTAATTTTAATAATTATTTCCTATCAGTATGAAAACTGTATGTGTAGTGATTATATCATTTTTGCTTCTGTTGACTTGCAACAATACTTCCCATTCAATTCAGAAGGGGAATATGGAAATTGCCAATGAATTTATTGATGCTTTTTATTCTTTTGAAAGAGATAGTTTGCAGGTGATTTTGGATAAAACGGATGAAAGCGCTAAAAGCATTCTCTACTATCAGGAGTGGGCTGAATGTGGTAATTATCAAATTAAGAAACGCCACTATTATTTTGAAAAAAATGATTCTGTTGTAATTTGCCCCGTTACAGTAAAAGATGACTTGATTGGAGCGCTTGGCATCGACTTCAATGTCACTGATACCTTTCATTTGACAATTGTTGATGGACAAATTCGATCCATACAAACATCTTCCAATGATCCGGATCAGTACTATAAGGCTAAGGAATGGGTACAACAAAACAGACCTGAACTGATAGAAAAACCATGTGAAGGCATTTGGGAAGACGGGACCACTCCCTGCGAGTGTGTTCAGGCAATGGTACAAGGTTTTAAAGAATTTGCAAATCAAATGGAAAAATAATTTGTAAAAGGCAGCTTCTATGAAGCAGGTAAGTTTTAAGTATCTAGGTTATAACGATTATCAAACGTTCTATTTTATGATCATAAAATAATGCTTTGCCTTAAGACTTCATTGACAGCAATCATTACCACGCTGAATCGGAGGACAGGGAACCGTTCCGTATGAACAATACACACAACAATCACCCGGTTTTGGCTTCAATACCGCTTTGCAATTGCTGCATTCATAGAAAAAACAACAAGCATCTTCAGGCATGGTTTCTTCCTTTCTAAAACCACATTCCGGACAAGTTATTACAGATTTGGGGATAACGGGTTTTAATTTCTGAAAATCGAAGGATTCCATTATAAACTCTATATTAAAAATTAATTCCAAAAAGGTCAAAGGTACTTAATCAAAAAGAGTTACTGGATTTTTCAAAAATTAAAAAGCCGACTCTTTGGAATCGGCTCTCCCCGGAGTGCGGCAACAAAGACAACACCAACGGTAACCGGAGTATTATGGTCGAGCTCGCAGAAAATATGTTAACCATTGATATTGCCCGGTAAAAAGATTTAACAATCCTAACTCAAAACAATTCGCACCACTTTTTAAGCTGAAGGGCAAGATCGTAAGCAAACTTTCTTATTTCTTCCCTTTCTTTTGCTCTATTTTCGTCAGACATTGCACGCCATGTCTCTATTTTTGCAGTAGGTGGTTCCCACATTTGAGTCATTTCAGCTCCTTCAAGCAGGTTGGCGCAATATTCAGCTGCTTCCAGAATATCATCAACTGAATTTCCCGAAGTTTTAAAAGGTGTAATTTCATATACATCTGATAATGTATCCAAATTGCCACTAAGTGCTTTTTCTAAAAGTTCAATAGCTTTATCTACGTGTTTATCCCTGTTAGGATCTGCTTTGATTGTAGTGTTCAGATCGCGTTTTCTGTAAAATCCCATAATTGCTGCAATTGCAGAAGGATCACGAATGGTTCCGTCGGGATAAACCAAGCCCTGAATATCTGACCAATACCCCTGGACTATAAGATCAAAAACGTACCACCCAACATGATGTTCATTACAGATCTCCAGCGCCATGTCGTAAGGATTAGAACGTCCAAGCGCACCTAATTCGCTATTAATTAATGGCTTGTTGTATTTCTTCGAAATTTCCTCAGCAATGGTATATGTTTCTTCAACTCTGGACCGAGTTTCAAGATAATCGTGAAAGCAAATCGCATCTACCAGATCTGCAGTTTTTTCACAAAATTTAGGTAGCCAATAGCCAACTGTAACCGCATTTACCGGATCAATTTCTTTTACGTATTTAATAAAATGACGATTAAAACCTGCAATTTCATCACTGCGTTTCTCCTGCTCTTCCGGTGAAGCTTTCCTGTAGTAATCATTCATTCTTGGCTCGTTCATGACATCCCACATTAAAAGGCCTTCTTCATTTTTTAAAGCATTAACTATTGCATTTACATATTTTTCGCCAGCTTCTATTGCCTCCTCTTCCAAAAGTTGAGGGAAGCTGCCATTAAACAAAATGGGCATAACAGATACTCCATGTTCATTACATGTACGGACATAATTAACTACTCTGTCAATATACTCTTCAGGGTTACGCTCATAAGCTCTTTGGCTAAACCAGACACGAGTACTGTTTAACTGGAGTCGATTCATAAATCCCAAATCTCTCTCCAGAGTTTCCTGATCGGGAGTTAAAGAGTGGCAGATACCACGGATAAAACTGTAATCTTTCAATGGTTCTTTCGCATTCAACGAACCTGTCAACAGGAAAATTATTCCAATAAAAACAAATAATCTCTTTTTCATAGTATAGGTTTTAAATATTGAAGTTGTTTATACATAAAATCACTAAAAAGCCAATAAATTAAGTGTTTCCCAATGTGTTACATTTATTTTGAAACTTAGATGTTTGCTATGAATGACCCGCCCTGCAAAAATTCTTTCAGCTAAATCTTCATAGATTTTGTGGTTCAAAAAAAAGTAGTCGTTGTGCTTTCTGTTTCCCGGGTTTCATCCCATGTTTCCAATAACTTCTATTTCTGACAGGTGTTTAAAGTCAAAATGGATTTGACAAATTGATTCTTAAAATTATAAAAATTAATTCAAAAGATTACATCTTTTTTAGTATCTGATTTGCAGGATTTATTAAAAATGAGAATAGACAATCCGGTTTAGATCTATTAAAAATTCAAGGTGAGTTTCAATCAGTTTAAAAAATCCATTTTAAAAGTGGAAAGTATCTCTTAACTTTATACAACAATGTGCCTTATGGCGATAAGTTTTAGCCGGAATAGAGTTTCAGGAAGAAAAAGAGAATTCTGTTAAGATTACAGGAGGGCGAGGTAACAAGAGCACCAAAACAAGCATTAGGTAAAAAACCAAAAAAAACATGGATTTCAGTAAAAAAAATAAGGTAGATCGAAGAAAATTTGTTAAAGGGCTAGCCGGTACAGCTGTTTGTTGTGCGTGTTTCCCATTGGAAGGTTTAACAAACACTGTAAAAAATTCAAAGGGAAAAACGGCTGATAGCAAGCAGGGCAAAGAGTTTCTGGCAGCTGCGTGCGGAACCTACTGCGGAGCCTGTCCGGCTTACATCGCTAAACACGGCGATCAAGAGCATATTAAAATGATACAGCAAAAAAAACCTGCATCCGAGCCATCAAAGGCACAGAAAGGTATTCCTCCTTCAAACTGGATGGACGGCCTTCTTTGCGATGGTTGTGTAAGCGGAGGCACACTTGCTCCTCATTGTCAAAGATGCAATATAAGGTTATGTGCGATAGACAAACAGAAGGATGCGCGTTGTATCGAATGTAAAGAGCTCCCCTGCGGACGTATTACAAATTTAATTAATATGGGGAACTACCTGCACAGGGCTGAGTACCTTCCCAACCTAAAAAAAATGAAGGAAATGGGCGTTGAGAAATGGGTTAAATATGAAGAAGAACGCTGGTCTTGTCCCCAGTGCGGCCTGCCTATAAGTTGGTATGATTCAGAATGCGCCAGATGTGGAGAGCCAAGATCCAAAAACCTGTTTCCCTTATCAAACAACTGACAAAAAGACCAACGGATGAACAGGGTAATGAACTAATCAATGAATTAGATCAAAAAGTAAAAGAGGCAGCCCGGAATTAGTAAAAAATATAATTTGTTTACTTCCATTAAGTAATTAAATGCCGAAACATTAATTTTTGACCCTGTAATATACTCGGGCAACAGGATGTATGCTTAAATCGGCCGGAGCAGCATTCATTGTAGCTTGTTGGCGAAATTAATTCATAACTTATTGGTTCACAGCCCCCCCCGAGGCTTCACGGCACTCACTGTGACAGTCAGACTGAGCGTAGTCGAAGTCTGATTAATAATCATTTATCAAATAATTCCACCAACAGCTTAATACTTATTCACTTTTTGCTGGCAATTTTTACCAGGTTCTTTCTTTTAATATTTCCTGAATTTGTTCTTTAGGTACAGGAAGTTCATCAATATGGTCATTTAACCATTGTGAAAAATCTTTTTCAATTTCCTCACTCCAGCGTGTATCAATTTGTCCGGCTGTGTATGTTCCTTCCTTTAAACGCAGGTGGCCAAACATGTCCCTAAGCCTAACAACTTCCGAAGTTTTAACGATTCGCTCAGCCAAATGTGGAGGAATAAAAACAACAACTCCCATTTTACCTAAAACCACATCACCGGGCATTACAGTAACCTTGCGAATAAGCGTTGGTTTATTGATGCCCATAATCATGGTATTAGGATATCTACCCGGATTATGATAGGATGGATCATAACTTGTATAGAATGATGTAAAACCTTCAATTTCTTCTAATCCTTCAACATCTCTGAGTGCTCCATCATATACAACACCATTACCAGATTTGGCATAAATAGCATTACCTACATTATCGCCAATAGTCGGTCCATCTAATTTAGCTCCAAATTGATTGACAACATATACATCTCCCGGAGAAAGCATATCAATAGGCCATGAGTTCTGTGCTGCCCATCCTTTTGCTTTACCAACAGCATCAATGGCTTGCCATACATCAATTCGGCCAGGCATAAAAATGGTAGTAAAAGCACGACCCACTAAAACACTATCAGGATGAATTATTTTCCAGTCTTCTGCAATTTGATTTGCATATCCAGCATTTTTCATGGTTGCCCATGCTTCTTCAACACTAACATTCTTCATTCTTTTAAGGATATCATCTGGCACTCTTGGACGTCCATCAGGGAAACGCTCGCCTTCCCAACTGGGAGTTAGAGCAATTAATTCTTCTTTACTTATTTGTACCTCTTGCGCACGAATTTGAAGTGCAACGATTATCACTGCAACTGTTAACAGTATGAATTTCAATTTTGTCATTGTTTAGATTAGATTTAGATCATTAAATTAATTTATGCAAAAAACATTTTTTCTTTCGTCAAATATAATTTAATAAAAAGAAATTCCCAGATAAGTACTATCAAAAGAAGAATAGAAGTCATAAAGACTATAAATCAATGTAACAAAGCATTAAAATTTGATAAAAATATTTATTTAAAAGATGAATAAATTAATGCTGATTCAAAACCAAGACATTGGATAATTTGGTATGTATTTGCAATTATAATTTGGGGAAAACATAGAACAGAATGACAAATATTGTTATTTGGTGGTATATTGGGAGTAGACAAAAAAAATCCACTAGAATTCAATACGTTAAGCGGCTTTCTTAGTAGCAGGGTCCCAAGTACTCGGGAAACCTACGACCTCTAATCAACAAATATTCTCATACACCAAACAAAAAGGCATAAAAAAAGCCCAGTAAAAACTGAGCTTTTCGTAGCGGGGGCAGGACTCTTTATACGTTTCAACCATGTCTGATTATCAATTAGTTACATTGTGATATTTGAGTACTTTTAGCTTTATTTTGGCGCATTCCTGGCGCGATTCTGGCGCACTTATTTTAATTAACAATTTCATAGACTTTTTATCTTTATATTCTTCTTTGGGACAGAATGATTTATTTATTTTGTTTTTTTTCTATTATCTGAGATAAATATCCAATACTTGTACAAAAAGTAAACCCCGCATCATTTAAAAAACTAATATTGCTATCTAATTTAAATTCTTCCGGAATTCTACCGCTCACTATGCCAATAACAACCCAATCTTTAAAATAATTAGTAGGACTATAAATTACAGGGCCGCCTGAAAAGCCACTATTATTTTTTGCATCAACTAATACATAGACTTTCCCTTTAATTGTTATTTGTCCACTTAACACACCCTTTCTTAATAGTGCTATTGGAAATCCTCTATTTATTCTAGCTGAGTTAGATGATTCTAAATTTAGCGGATAACCTAAAAAGTATACTTCGGAACCAATTATAAAATCACTTTCAGGTCTAAGACCTGTAGGTATAAATTTATCTAACTTTAAAGCCACAAGATCGATATTTGGGTCCTCATGAATTAATAATTCAAGATTTAGCTTTTTCCATATGGAATCTTGAAAAATTTCAAATTCTACGTTCGAGTTTCCATTTTTAATTTTTGTTGAATCATCTTCAAAAATGTGTTTCGCTGTTATAAAAAAACTCAATGAATCATAGTTAACTAATACACAAGTCCCTGTATTGTTTTTATATTTAATCTTATAAATATTTTCATAAACATTTCTATTTGGAACAGCATCATGAGGGAAAGTTTGACCTAACGTATTCTCAAATAAAAACAACGTGATTAAAAGGACTAATTTATTCATGATTTATTAATTAAGTTAATAAAGTTTCAATTTGATGAATAAAAATTACTCATTTCCTTCCATTTTTTAAACATATTCTATTATTTATCTTATAACCTACTGAATGCCATTATTGGCAATTCCAAGAGTTAGACTGCTTTTTTCATAATTCATTGATGAGTTCAAAGTAAATAAACATAAAATACTTGGACTCCATGGGAATACCATGTATCCAACTCAAACGTAATAAATAGTTGTATTCTTTTAATATTTAGTTTGTTGGCGCGAATGAGGCTCATTTGTGGCGCAACCGTGGCGCAACTAAAATAGAAAAACCAGTGCAAAACACTGGTTTTCAATATGTTCCTAAGAACCTGGTAGCGGGGGCAGGACTTGAACCTACGACCTTTGGGTTATGAGCCCAACGAGCTGCCAACTGCTCCACCCCGCAATATATTTTTAATAATTTTATTCAAAAGAACTTGATCCCAACGAGCTGCTCCCGAGTACTCGGGATTCCACCCCGCTCCGTCAGCTGACGGATATTTCAATGAAATTTCTCTCCTAACGGGTTGCAAATATAATAGCTTTTCCTGAATCTGCAAAACTTCTTTATGCATTATTATCTGAATAAAAAAACAGGCTGGCTTTGAATAACCAACCTGTTTTTTTTTATGATTAAGATGCAATTTTATGGTAGTGTGAGAACTTCTGTTTCCGGGTCCCAGCCACCTACATCCGGGATGAAATGTTCTATAGAAATTGTCAGTACTTTTCCTTCAACTATGCCACTCCCTGAAATATAAACATCCCCGTATTCATCATCGTAATACCAGGCTGGTTGTTCATCAATAGTCACTATATTCCCTTCAACAATAATTGTAATATCATAACCTGATTCGTATAAATCTTTTACCTTATACAAAGTTATATTACCAACCTCGAGTTTTTCAATATCAACGCTCCACACATCTCCGAAGAATGAAGATTCAAATGTACCCGTACCTATTGGCGTGTATTTAAATGAAGCCTTATATGTAGTCTGATTATAAAATTCGGAAACATTATCGCCTGTTAAAGTCAATTTGAAGGTATACGATTTCGTCGGATCAATAAGTGCCGGTTCAACAAGCGGAATAATTTTTACATACGCCTTGTTTTCACCTTCCTGAAAAGTAACAGTGGTGCTTTCCAAATCAAAGACTCCTTCAATATTGTCATTCATTTCAAGAGAAACAGTCGCAGTTGTTGGAGATGTGAGAGTTGAGCGAACAATTTGTACCGATACCGAAAAATTATTTTCAGCAGTAAGAATATTTCCCGGAACAACCGAGGTACTAAATGCCACGTATGCTCCATCAGGTTCGTAAATTGTCCCAATATTTTCCTGATCGCATGAAATAAAAACAAACGTCAGAATTATTAGTATCGAAAATATCTTTTTCATTTGATTTATTTTAAAGTTTAATCTTCAGCCCATGGATTCTGGTCCAGTACCTCATCCATATTATTATTACCGTCAAATTCAGATTGTGGAATGGACATCACAAAGTCGGGATATTCGGGATTCAAAGTATTTCTGGACAACAATTTGTCGGGATGATTACTCCCCTCAAAATCTCTGCTAAATCCTGTCTTTAACCGTTTTATATCCATAATTCTTCCCACTTCTCCCCATAGCTCTATTCTTCTTTGTAAAATAATTTCATCGAGAAGTGTAACCGAACCTCCGGCAGGTGTGGTTGGCCCATTGGCATCATTGGTTGTTAAAGTCTTTTGATTTGTTAGCGAAGAAATATCATAACCCGTGTCACGTTCTTCCATCAGTTCTTCCAGAACTAACCTGGCCTGTGAGTATTTCTCTTGCATACACATAGCTTCAGCTTGGATAAGCATCATTTCCTCGTGCCGCATAAAAATGTAGTCGCCTAAATTATTTGTTGGATCAGAAAACTGAAACTTAAATTGGTTGTAACTTAGTTCGGTTCCTATTCCAGCATCTACCTCAAGCTGACCATACCACCATTTATTTTTACGAACATCATCATCCGACATTTGGTTGTATAACCATGAACTGATGCATTTCCGTGATATTTCAGCATAAGTCTCACTAACACTAGCATCCATATGTCCAAAAAGTGACAGGTTATCATCGGTTTGTTCCGTGATAATCTGAACACCCCAGAGTACGGTATTTGCATTTACATCATTAAATGCAAACCCTTTATCCAACTCATTATACGAAAGCATCGATGTTCCACCACTCATGGCAATTCCGGCAGCTGACTCTGCAGTAGCCCAGTCATTTTTCTCAAGAGCTATATTAGCTTTAAAACCGTTTGCAACATAATAATCAATGTGTGACGGATGTGTTCGTGGTGCTGCATTGTCGGGATTCAGCAATTGAATAGCCTGTTCAATATCTGCATCAATTCTTGCATAAACGTTAGCAACTGTTCCTCTGGGTTGCCCTTCGGAAGCATTTGTTGTTGGTTCAGTGTAAATCGGTACACCGGGGGCATTTTCATTTCCAACATAGGTTTGCTGGAAAAAGCGAACAAGATTAAAGTAAGAATATGCTCGTAATGCATAAGCCTGCCCAATTAAACTGTTAATTTCTGATGGTGAACCGGTTAATCCTTCCTGCGATGCGATTATGGCATTTGCGTTTGAAATGATAGTATAATAAAAATACCAAACAGAGTAAGACCGGCCACTTTTACCAGTATAATCCGATTTTACATTGTACACATAATCGTACCAAAACCATCCTTGCCCTTGTTCATTTTGAGTCATATCCTCTCCCATTAAATCGTAGGTAAGAATAAAGGCTGTTGTCCCAAATTCTTCATCAGCCCAGTCTACCGACCACTCTTCTGCCACATACATGGCGCGGTAAATACCATTAAGAGCTACATTCGCTTTTTCAACATCCGTGAATAAAACATCTCCCGAAGTACTGTCTGTAGGATTTGTATTCAGTTCATCCTGGCAAGAGAATGTCGCTACAGAAAAAACTAATAATATTAGAATCTTATATATTTTCATGATGTATTTGTTTAAAAATTTAATTCAATTCCCAATAGACTTGTTCTAACCGGAGAATATGAATAATTTGTGGATCCGGTAAAATTGTGTTGCGGATTCAATCCATCTAAATGAGAAAACAGTGCAACATTATCGAATGCAACAAATGCCCTCAAACTTTCAATACCAACTGCTTCAAGAATGTTATCCGGTAATGTATATCCAAAGGTGATATTTTTTATTGCAAAATATGAGGCATCAATAAGCTGACTATCCGTAAATGGTCTGGAAAATCCAGTTCCGTTTTGTATTCTCGGAATGTCGGTTATATCACCAGGTTTTCTCCATGCTCTTTTTATATTTGCGGCATAATTTGTTCCAATATATGTTGGATTTAACAGATCGACGTAAACACCGTCTCTAATCTCACCACCCACTGAAAAGGTAGTCATAAAAGATAAATCAAAATCTTTGTAAATAACGAAGTTACTACCAAAAGCACCGTAAAAGTCAGGTATTCTGCTCCCGGATATCTTCCTGCTTTGTAATGCTTTTTGGTAATCGGCTGAAATGTAAGGCGCCCCGGGATTTCCGTCATTATTCATATCATAAACCCAGTACAGCTGCGCACCGGTTGTGATATCAACTCCTGCCGACTGTGTAAGATAATAAGAGTTAATTTCTTCGCCCACGCGTTGAATGAGAGTACCGTTAACTATTTGGTCTGTCTCTCCATCTAACGCAACAATCTCGTTTTTAAGCGTAGTTAAATTTAAATTTGCATTCCAGTTGAAATTATTTGAAGTAATTAAATTTATTTTTGAATTGAATTCAACACCTGAATTCAGCATCTCGCCAACATTTGCCCAGTAACTGTCGAATCCAAGCGAAGTTGCCATCGGCTTTTCCATCAACATATCAACAGTTCTCCGCTGATAGTATTCCAGTCCAAATTCAAAACTATTCCAAAGAATACCTTCAATACCTACATTGAAATTGTTGTTTTCTTCCCATTTTATTGAAGTATTTTCCAATGATGAAAGCAGTGCTCCATTCAAATTCGCGTTTGCCCAGTCGAGATTGTAGAGTGACTGCCACCCGTAATAAGTTAATATATTGTCATTCCCCTGTTTCCCGTAACTGGCTTTAAGTTTTAGGTTATCAATAAAAGATAAACTATTCATAAAACTTTCTTCACTGACTCTCCATGAGCCGCCAACCGACCAAAACTGCCCCCAGCGATAGTCTTTATTGAAACGTGACGAACCATCCGTTCTGAAACTTGCTGACAAGTAATATTTATCGGCAAAATCATAGGTAAGATTACTCAGGAGGGACTCAATAGCATAATTATCTTCAAATGAGGTTAAAGTCTGGTTTGTTGATCCTGGAGCCAATTGCATGATTCCTGAATAAGGAAATCCAGATTTTGCACCCTCCATTTCATTGATCGTCAACTTATAAAATTCATGCCCGGCAAGAACATTGATGCTGTGTTTTCCAAAATCTTTTTCATATCTCAACAATTCATTCACGGTGTAAGAAAGGCTTCTGTTATTCAATAGATCCAAAAGCCCGCTGGTTGATGCAGCGTTACCAAATTCAGGATTCCAATATACTGTTTCATTAGTATTTACATAATCGAAACCAACGTTTGCTGTCAGTGATAATCCTTGCAAAGCTCCGTTAATCCCGGAACCCAAAAAATTAATATGAAACCTTCCTGATAAATTATCAGCAGTTGTCTCATATGCATCCTCAAACAAAGTTGCTACCGGATTCCAGTTCGGATTGGCTCCTGATGGTCTTGTTTTGCCGTAATCAAATTGTTTCTCTCCAGTTTCTGAAAGGACGGGGTTTCCCTGTCCATCCTGAATATAAACCGGATAGATAGGAGTCATATATTGTACTGAATACCAGACATTGGAATTAGATGAAGTATTTTCAGCACCCAGATAATTTGTTTCAGTTTTTGAAAAATTAACGTTTCCTCCGTATTTAAACCAATCTCTCGGTTCCAGCTCTGCGCCAATCCTACCAGAAATTCGTTCAAAATCGGTGGTCTTTAATAACCCTTCGGTTTTAAGATATGCAACTGAAGCAAAAATCTGAGAACGGTCAGAACCTCCGTTGAGATATAACTGATATTCTTGTCGCGAAGCATTATCATTTGTAACTTCCCCTATCCAATCTGATTCGTATAAAAGATTTGCCGATGGATTTACCTGGCCTGTTTCCGGATTAATTAATTCTGAAACAGGCATATCATAAGGATTATACATTTCGTTTTCACCAAAAATGCCGTTACTCCCTTTCATTGCTTCCACAGCCATTTGACCTGCCAAATCAGGATGTACTCCTCCTGCATAAATCAAATTGTTTTTATAACCCTGAAAAGATGCTTCAATAAAATCAGCAGTATTCAAAGTTTCATAGGGTTTTATGGCCCTGGAAATAAGTCCGTAAGTGGCTTTAAGTTGTACAGAAAGCTCCTTATCCTGACCTTTTTTAGTTGTAATTACAATAACACCGTTTGCTCCCCGGGAACCATAAAGAGCTCCGGCTGATGCATCTTTCAAAATTGTCATTGATTCGATATCACCGGGGTTTATGGAATTTAAATTCCCATCAAATGGAACACCATCAACAACATATAAAGGATTATTGCTTGAGTTGAGAGAACCAAACCCACGGATAACAATTTCAGCGCCTTCTCCTGGCTGTCCGGATCCTGAGGTAACCTGAACCCCTGATGCCTGTCCCTCAAGAACCTTGGAAACGTCGGAAACTGGCCTTTTTTGAAGAACTTCGTTATTAATCACCTCTGCAGAACCCGTAAAAGATTCTTTTTTTGCAGTGCCATATGCCACAACCATAACCTCTTCCATGCCAATAACATTGTTTTGCAAACTGATATTATATTCGCTCTGGCTGGTAATAGGAACCTCAACGGTTTTCATCCCAACAAAAGAAACAACAAGTGTTTCATTCACAGGAACACTCAAGGCGAATTCACCGTCTACATTGGTAACCGTTCCAATCGTGGTACCTTTGACTGATATGGAAGCCCCTGGAATCGGGATTCCGTCAGATGCTGACGTAACTTTCCCTGTAATTTGTCTGGTTTGAGCATATACAGTCGATATACCAAAAACCAGAGCTATTACGATAAAAAGCAATTTTTTCATAGATAAATTTTTATGTTAATATTTAGACTTGCGGTTCTGTTTTTGATTTTTACAATAAAAAACTCCCGTCGGGGAAACGGGAGTTTATATACCTGAATCCATATCAGGTACTCACACTCACACTTTTTACAATGTTTTTTTAAAATGCTGTTTAACTATTTCTATGTAAAATTTGGCGTGCCTGATTTTCAATTTCCCCTAATTCCCAATAAATTGGTACCCTTTTTTTGAAAAAAAATCCTTTTTGTTCAAACATAAAAAAAGTTAAAGTCCACGGTCTAAAATATCAACGAATGATAGTTCCGGCGGGGTAAACCGGCAATAAAAATATATAAGTGAATTGGCAGATATAAATATATGATTTGTCCTTTAAAATTCGCTTTTTGCAGATAGAGAAATATAAAAAAAGCGGGAAAAAATCCCGCTTCTCTGCAATAATTTTAGGCCGCGATATCGGCAAAAGCTTCTGCCAAAATATCGGGATACATTTCTTTAAAATTCTCGTGACACCACAAATACAATTCCTGTATTTGTTGCGGTTCAACCCAGTGAATACATTTGTTAAGTTCCTTTCTGAACAACTCTTTACTAAAACTAACTTTAGGTAAAATAATTTTTGCGTATTCCAACATGGCTTTCTGTTTTTGTTTGCGTTATTAAAATAACACGTAATTGGCAAAAAAGGTATGCTGTAAAATAGGGTTTAACAAATATTAACTATAAAACACTTATCTGTCTTTAATTAAAAATCTGATTAATTGGCAATTATTAAATCAGCTATCATAAACTGTTATAAAACACATCATAAAAACCTGCTATTCTTACTTTACAAAGGAAAGTGAATACTGTCAAGTGCCTAAAACAATTTGATTAACAAATGATGAAATACTGTCGTTTATTGAAACGTTTTCGTCGAATGATTTTACAAAAGCACTACCAATAATTGCCCCATTTGCATATTTACAGGCATTGTCAAAAGTAGCTTTATCTGAAATTCCAAAACCGATTAAACGAGGGTTTTTTAGATTCATTTGCTGAACTCGTTCAAAGTAATCGGAATGGAAATCCTCTACTTTTTTCCCGGCTCCTGTAGTTGCGGATGAGGATACCATATAAATAAAACCTTCAGAGGCATCATCGATTTGCCGGATTCTTTTTTCAGAGGTTTGCGGAGTAATAAGCAGAATGTTGTGCAGGTTGTTTTTAATGAATACCTCTTTGTAGTTTTCCTCGAATTCATCCAGTGGCAGGTCGGGGAGAATGGTTCCGTCAATGCCAACTTCATTGCATCTTTTACAAAATTCTTCTACTCCAAACTGTAAAACCGGATTGAAATAGCCCATCAGTATCAATGGGATATTTACTGTTTTTCTGATTTCTTTGAGCTGTTCAAAGAGTAATTTTATACTCATTCCATTTTTTAGTGCCACTTCACTGGTGTGTTGAATGGTTGGCCCGTCGGCAGTTGGGTCGGAAAAAGGCATCCCGATTTCGATGAGGTCAACGCCATTCTTTTCCAGTTCCTGAGTAATTTGAACAGTGTCATTCAGATTTGGAAATCCGGCTGTAAAATACACTGAAAGTATGTTCTCTTTTTTTGTTTCGAAAAGTTGATTTATTCTGTTTTTCATGTTGAAATATTAGATTTTAGATTGTGAGTACAAAGTATTGAGAAAGTGAAAGTAATTTAACTGCATTGCGAGTGTTGCTTCACTTTTACAAATATCTCATTACTAAATACTCACGACTCAGTACTATAATTAATATCCAAAATAGTTCAAATACGTTTCCATATCCTTATTTCCGCTGCCGGAAAGATTTACCACATTTACATCATCGGGGTTCATTTTTATTTTCTCAAGTGCTGCCAAAGCATGAGCCGATTCAAGTGCCGGAATAATTCCCTCTTTTTGTGTCAGCAAGAGTGCAGCCTGTAAAACTTCTTCGTCGGTAGCAGAAAGATATTTTGCCCTTCCTGTCTTGAAAAGATGCGAATGTAGCGGTCCGATTCCAGGGTAATCTAACCCTGCAGAAATGGAATATGGTTCGGTAATCTGTCCGTCGCTGTTTTGCATCAGGTAGGTTTTACTGGAATGTAAAACCCCTGGAGTACCTACTGTTAACGTTGCTGCAGTTTCGGGTGTGTCAACACCTTTTCCGGCAGCTTCTATGCCAATCAGTTCCACCTGTTTGTCATCCAGAAAATGATAAAATGCTCCGGCGGCATTGCTTCCTCCGCCTACGCAAGCCAAAACCCGTGTTGGCAATTCACTGCCTGTCTGTTCATTTAACTGGCTTTTCATCTCTTTGCTGATGATGGATTGAAACCGGGCTACCATATCAGGAAAAGGGTGCGGTCCAACTACCGAACCAATAATGTAATGCGTATCCACCGGATTTTTAATCCAGTCGCGCATGGCTTCGTTGGTGGCGTCTTTCAACGTTTTGTTTCCACTGTGAACCGGTATTACTTCTGCACCCAGCATCTTCATTTTTTTTACGTTTGGCGCCTGACGCGAAACATCGAGTGCTCCCATGTAAACTACACATTTAATCCCTTTTAATGCACAAACTGTGGCCGTTGCCACACCGTGCTGACCGGCTCCGGTTTCGGCAATTATTCTTGTTTTTCCCAGTTTTTGTGCCAACAGAATTTGCCCAATGGTATTGTTTAGTTTGTGCGAACCGGTATGATTTAAATCTTCACGTTTCAGGTAGATCTTCGACCCGTAATGTTCCGATATCCGGCTGGCAAAGTAGAGTGGAGATGGCCTGCCAACATAATCTTTCATCAGCTGGTCGAATTCGCTTTTAAATTCTTCCGATTCAATGATTTCCAGGTACCTGGTTTTTAATTCATCGATGTTGGTGTACATCATTTCGGGAATCCATGCCCCTCCAAATTCTCCGTAATATCCTTTTTCGTTAACTTGATAATTCATATTTATTCTTTTTTGTCATTCCCGTGTAAGCGGGAATCTGTTGCTTTTTTTGGTGAGTTTCCTGCTTCCGCAGGAATGACACCAAAGTTCGTAGCCTTAGTCTTTTAATTCTTTAATAAATTTCGTTAGTTTTTCAATATTTTTCAATCCGGGTTCATCTTCAAAACCGCTGTTCAAATCCACTCCGGCAAATTGAGGATGGTTAATCTTTTTAATTGCTTCCACATCGTCAGGTTGAATTCCTCCACTCAAAAGAAATGGAGTATTCCCTTCATATTTGTTTAATATTTTCCAATCAAACTTTTTCCCTGAACCACCAGGAATATTGGATTTTGTGTCGAATAGAAAATAGTCTGCAACTCCTTCATACGGTTTTGTTTTATGGAACTGAAAATCTTCATTCACGCTAAAGGCCTTTATAATTTTCAATCCCTGGTTTTTCAATATCAGGCAGGTTTTTGGGTTTTCCTTTCCATGCAGTTGAACCCATTTAAATCCCAGGTTTTTAGCCAGTGCCAAGATTTCAAAAGCATTTTCATCGACAAAAACGACTGCTTTGGGTTTGTGTGAATTAAAAAGTCCGGTTTGTGGATTTTCACCTACATATCTTTTCGATGGCGGATAAAAAATGTAGCCAAGCAAATCAACAGGCAGCTTTTCCACTTCCTCCCGGTTTCCGGTAAACTTCATTCCGCAGACTTTTATTTTTAGTTGTTTTTGCATATTAAAATTATTAATCAGACTTCGACTTCGCTCAGTCTGACAGTCACCTTGAACGGAGTCGAAAGGTGATTTTACGTCGTTATTTTCTTAACTCTTCAATAAACTTTTTACAAGCTGCCCCTGGGTTTTCAGTTTTCATAAATGTTTCGCCAATCAAAAATCCTTTAAACCCATTTTCCCGCAAATAATGAATTTCCTTTGGTCCGGTTAACCCGCTTTCCGAGATTTTCACAAATCGGTCGGGGATGAGTTTTGCCAACCTAACTGAAGTTTCCACATTCACCTCAAAGGTTTTCAGGTTGCGATTATTAACTCCAACGATATCCACAAAATCATTTACTTTTTCCAGTTCTTCTTCATTATGGATTTCCATTAACACTTCCATTCCCAAGTGTTTTGCCTGATGTGCCAATATTTCTGCCTGTTCGTTTTCCAGACAAGCTGCAATGAGCAAAATGACATCGGCTCCATAAGCTTTGGCTTCAATAATCTGGTAGAGGTCAATCATAAAATCTTTTCGAAGAATCGGGATGTCCGGATTATTCTCACGGGCTCTAACCAAATTAGCCTGGTGACCGCCAAAAAATTTGGGCTCAGTTAAAACCGACAAACCTGCGGCGCCTGCATCAGTATAAGCTTTTGTAACCTCTTCAACTTTTGCTGATAGATTGATGTCGCCTTTTGAAGGCGACCGTTGCTTGAATTCAGCGATAATACCTGATGAACCCGGCTTAAGCAAACTGGCTTTTAGCGAATTGCACTCCCTGGGGAAATCAGGAATATCTTTCAACATCTCTATATCTACCAGCTTTTTTTGGTGTGCCACTTCTTCTTTTTTGGCTTCGATAATTTTGTCTAGAATATCCATTCTTCTGTATATTAATTTTGAACTTCAGCTTTTCAAATTTGCTTTCGTCCTCATGCCGGACTGGCACTTACTTTTTTCATTCGATAAAAAAGTAAGCAAAAAATCTTGTCAAAGTTAAGCTTTGCGTAATTTCAATTTTATCCCTTAGCCCGATTGACGCTCCCGCAAATTTTCGGGATTAACACGCCCGCAAATTTCCCTTTCAAATAAATAAAAACTCAAAACACTAATTAGTTACAGCTTTAAATTTCTCCAGTGCCTTTCCATTTTTTAATGATTCAGTTGCCATTTCAACACATTCTTTTAAATCTTTTTCAGCGAAAATCACATTCAATCCAAGAGCTGCATTTGCGATAACAACGTTGGTTTGTTCTGTAGTTCCTTTTCCTTCCAGAATATTCAAAAATATCTTTGCAGCTTCTTCTACTGAATTTCCTCCAAAAAGTTTTTCAGGAGTAATCTTTTCAAATCCAAAAGCCTCTGGTGAGATATTTCCTTCCTTTTTATTGTTCGCAAAATGAGTATCGGCAGTTAGCGAAACCTCGTCATAACCATCGTGGCTATTCACAATTACAAAGTTAACATCCAGCGTTTTATAAACGTTTTTGTAGTGGTTGAAGTTTTCTTCGTTGTTCACTCCCAGTACCTGGTACTTTGGTGAAGAAGGATTTATCATCGGTCCTAAAATATTAAAAAAAGTAGGTACTTTTAATGCAGCACGTGCAGGTGCAATATGTTTCATCGCCGGGTGAAAAAGTGGCGCGTGCATAAAACAGAAATTACCTTTATCGAGGTCATTTTTCAGTTTGTCCAGGTTGTTGCTGAACTTATAACCTAAAAATTCGAGCAAATTAGAGGAACCGCTGGTTGACGAGACCGCGTAGTTGCCATGTTTCGTGACATTTACGCCAGCACCGGCTAAAATAAAACAGGCCAACGTTGAAATATTAAATGTATTTTTTTCGTCGCCGCCGGTTCCCACCACATCAATGGCGTTGTATCCCGAAAGGTCGGTTTGAAGGCTTAGTTCTGCCATTGCATCACGAAACCCGGCCAGTTCTTCCGAAACAATGGGGCGCATTTTGAAAATAGTGAGGAATGAGGCGAAGGCCATTTCGCTGTACTGCCCTGTTCCAACGCCAAGAAGAATTGATTTTGCCTGTTCACGGGTGAGCGTGTTTCCTTCAAATAAATATTGTAATGTTTCTTTCATTTTTTTAAGAATTGACGGAAGTCCGAAGCCGGAAGTCCGCAGATTATTTATTCAATTTTCAATTTATTTGTTATTCAAATCGGCTTTTAACCAGTTTTTTAAAATTTCTTCACCTAAGGGTGTCAGTACCGATTCGGGGTGAAACTGAACCCCCTCAACATCATATTCTTTGTGCTTCATACTCATAATGAAACCATCATTATCATAACTGGTAACTTCAAAACATTCCGGCAAATCTTCCTTTTTGACGATCCATGAATGATATCTGCCTACTTCAAAAGTTTTTGGTAATCCATCAAAAAGAACCGATTTTTTATCGGTAAGTTCAATTGAAGTTGCAATTCCATGCAAAACTCTCTTCATGTTATGGAGTTTTCCGCCGAAAGCTTCACCAATTGCCTGGTGCCCCAAACAAACGCCAAGCATGCTTTTTTTCGGTGCATATTCTTTAATAATATCAAGAAGTAGTCCTGATTCTTCAGGTAATCCCGGACCGGGAGAGAGCACAATTTTGTCGTATTTTTCCAAATCTTCCAGTTTAATTTCGTCGTTACGGAAAACATCGACCGGCAAACCGGAAATCTTTTTAATTGCGTGCACCAAATTGTAGGTGAACGAATCGTAATTGTCGATAACTACTATTTTCATAATTCTTTTTTCTTACTACTTACTACTAATTACTCTGTACTAATTGATTTCCTTTGCCATTTCAATGGCTTTTTTCAGCGCTGCCAGTTTGTTGTTTACTTCCTGCAATTCACTTTCTTCCTGCGAGTCGGCCACAATTCCGGCTCCTGCCTGGTAAAATAGTTTATTGTTTTTACTCAGGAATGAACGAATCATTATTGCGTGGTTCAACGTTCTGTCGAATCCAAGATAACCGATGCATCCGCCGTAGTAACCACGATTTTGATTCTCATATTTATCGATGAGTTCCATGGCCTTGTATTTTGGCGCTCCCGAAAGTGTTCCCGCCGGGAATGTTTCACCCAATACTTTTATAAGATTTGTATCATCTGTAATCTCGCCCGAAACCTGCGAAACCAAATGAATAACATGCGAATAAAACTGAATTTCGCGGTACGTTTCCACAACAACATGGTCGGCATTCCGGCTCAAATCATTTCTTGCCAAATCAACCAACATCACATGCTCTGCATTTTCTTTCGGGTCTTTGCTGAGTTTTTCTGCTAATTCTCGGTCCTGTTCATCATTTCCGGTGCGTTTAAAAGTTCCGGCAATGGGGTGAATGTAAGCTTTATTGTTTTTAATTCTCAACTCAGCTTCAGGACTGGAACCAAAAATACGATAGCCTCCATAATCAAAATAGAAAAGGTATGGCGAAGGATTGATGGAACGAAGTGAGCGGTACACATTAAAATCGTCGCCTTCAAAAGCCTGGGCAAACTGGCGACTCAACACAATCTGGAAAACATCGCCTCGGTAACAGTGCTCTTTTCCTTTGGTTACCATATACTTGTATTCCTCGTTATTGATGTTTGATGTTTCTTCTCCAATTGGTTTGAATTTGGAGGTTGAGAAATTCAGATTCACCAATAAATGATGAATATAATCCATTTGCGACTTTTCATCTTCCAGTAGGTTTTCCACGATATGAATTACATTTTTGTGATGATCGATGGCAACCACATACTTGTAAAAACTGTATTTCACTTCCGGTATCTGGTATTCTTCCACTTTGTCAGAAGTAAAACGGATGGTTTCAAAATGCTGAATGGCATCAAAATTTAAATAGCCAAACAAGCCGTTAGCCGGTAATTCAATTTCTGACGAGTCAACATTAAATGTTTTAAAGAAACTGTCTAATTCATTGTCGAGCATTCGTTCCGTTGAAAGTGAAAATTCCTCTTTTCTGTCTCCGGGAAGTTCTTTGGTCACCTCGCCATTATTTACCGTAAAACTGGCAACCGGATTAAAGCAAATAAATGAATAGGCATTTTCATTGCCATGGTAATCTGAGCTTTCCAAAAGAATGGCTTTTGGATAAAGCGTTCGCAACCGCAGGTAAATACTCACGGGTGTAACGGTGTCGGCGAGTATCTTTCGAACGACTGGTTTGTAATTTAATTTTTTCATTTTTCAATATTTATTCTTTACTTTTTAATCTTTTTCCATTGCTTGGGAGAGGCCACAAAAAAAGCGGCTCACCGTGATTCGATGAGCCGCTTTCCTAACTTTTTGGCAATAGCTTTACTTCTCTTCACGGTTTTGTAAAAAGTTGCTGTGCCACCACCAAAAATTATTATTTACTTTTTTCATTCTATATAAAATTAAAAAACCTGCTCTTATGAGGAGCAGGCCTGAATATCTTTAAAAATACCAATATGGCTCTTAACTCCTAACTTACGTAAGAAGACCCCACCACGGAAGCCATATTGTATTTAATTTTATCACTCTTTTTTATTATTTCGATTCAAAAGAATAAAATTTTTCCAAAATAAACAACCTTTCGCTGACAAAAGTTTACATAAATTAAAATTACTGGGTTAAGGTAAACCTGAAACTCATACCAAAATTAGTTGTTGAAGTTCGGTACGACTGTGAAATAAATGGATCGTTTAGCACTTTATCAAAAAATACGCGAAGCTGGAAACGATCGCTCAATTTATATTCTGCGGTTGTTTCAATAGAGAAAGAACTTTGCCCACCCGTAATCTGATCATCTCCTTCAACCAATTTGCGTAAAACTGTTTTATCTTTTCGATAAGAAAAGTCAGCTCGTAGATTAAGATCATTTGAATAGGCACGTTGTGAATTCTTGGTTTAATAATCAAATCCATATGTGTAAAACGATAACCCATTCCTACAGTAAATTCATTTCTAAGCACTTCCGTTAACTGATTATTAGCAAAAGAAAGCGTCATGTTCCTTGTTCTTTGTATCGCAGCCCGGCTGGTATAATCATTCACCCAAATAATATCAACATCAATTAACGGGCTAAAAGTTTCAATGATACTCACAGAATTTATATCATAAGGCGCAATAAAATTATCGCCAATATCACGAACATAACTAAAACCATCACCTTCTTCAGAATAATTCAAATTGGTGATGAAAGACCCAATACTATAACTCGAATTATATGCGTGAGTAAAGTTCATTGATTGCATGATTCTGTTCAATCCAGGAATTTTTGAAACCATTCCCTCGTATCTGATTTCCCAGTTTGGCCTTATGTACTTTATTGAAGGGAAAAGACCAAGAGAAACTTTATTGGGATCCTTGCCCTGGTATGCAGCTAAAAATGCCGGTACTAAAACCTCTATTGAAGTGGGCCCGTATCCGTCTCTGTAGCCTGGTGCATTTGGATGCGGAGCCTCCGGATTGTAACCAAAACCATTATCGGGACTACGCTGTTCTGCAAGCCTTCGGGAAATAATAGACCTGTATTCCTTGAAATTTTCAAAGGCTTCCGACTGCTGTACTTTTTCCCTTCCTATTGCAAAAAATGCTGTACCCAGGTCAATGTAGACATACTAAAACTACCACTCTCGGTAAAACTATTTGCCCTGAATCTGTTAGAAAGGGGATCATAATTATAAAACTCAGTTATCTTTTTATTCATCGAACGATTTGCACTTACGGTAATGCGTAAATCAGGCAATGGTTCAATAATCGAACGAAGAGTTAAACGTTCGCTTTGTGTGAATGAATATGGAGTATTTAATGTTGAATCGGTTGTTATCCAACCATTCTCGGCAGCAGTCTGTCCAAAGTTCCTGTCCTGCCAACCCAAAAGAAATGGCATTCCCGGGGCAAAATTCGTAGGCATACTTCGATCAAACATTTCCTGTTCCGGTGTATATTTCCCGGCACCAAATAATCTTGGTTCAGGTAAGTATCCGGGAAGAACTGTTCCTCCGCCTTTCGCATAGGTAAATTGAATATTTTGTACACCTATTAACATCCGCATGGTTAAATCCAGCATATCTTTAATGAATGTCTGATCGCCAGGTTTACCGGTAACAGAAATCATTGCCTGCGAAGCATCCGCCAAAGGTGTAAATTCAATATTATTTACATCAATTATATTTATTCTTCCGCGTACAACCTTACCGTCAACATCGGTAGCAATAACCTGTACTTTTTTTGTATTTAGATTATGACTGATTTTCTGAGCCTGATCTGAAACAAGCTTCACATTAGCTGTAAAAGTTTTTCCTTTCGTTACTGGCAGGTTGCTGAGCCGCAGATTGAGACCGGGTTGAAACACTATTTCTGTTTAAGCTGTATCTCCCCTGCCCGGTCCTTCTAAACTTCTGATTTAACTCTCTAAAATAAGGAACTTTATTATACAGACCGGCTAAATTCATAGACCCTGTAAAGTTTAAGTTCCCTGAATTTTGAACAATATTTCCAAGATTTATTGTATCTGCAGTCATCGGTCCTGCCTGCCAGTTATATGTTCCTGTATAAATAATTGAAGAATTTAAAAAACTCAGCATTTGAATACGATTGAAAGGAACTCTGTATTGTGCTCTAATTGTATGACCATATAGAGTAGGACGTCCGAGTTCCCAAAGATTCTGCATAATTGAATCCTTTTTCATCTGGTAATCATCTTCATTCCGATTGATCCTTCCTTCAGGTTCATCAATTCTGGCTGTGCTGTTGGACCTAAAATCAACCTTTAAAGATTGTGATACATCATAAATGACGTCCAGATAACTGTTTAAAAGAAAATCTTTTTCAAAAGTTGCCGGTAAAATAAGGTTTGGGTTGGTAATATTTCTGCGCTGTGTCTCGTGATATAAACGATACAGCTCAGCTCTGTATGAAATCTGCGTTGGCAAAGGATAAAAGTTAAAATCACCAATTAAACGTAAAAGACCTTTATTTAAAAATCTAACCTTACTAAGTGGCTGAATAAGTTTTGGGCGGTTATTATAATTGTATGAGAACATACCACGGTAAGTTTTAGTCGTATTAAATTCCGTGTTGATGTCTCTTCGGTAAATTTCATTGTAAGAATAAGATACAGAAAAATTTTCAGGATCCCATAAGTGAGTTTTTGTTCTTTCTCTTTGCGGTTCTACCCTCACGTTCGTAAAGTTGAGACTCTTTCTTGTGACCACATCCTGCGAAATGGATTTTATTGAATCCCTTTCTTGTTTTGTGTCTAGTCTATTTAATGATTCATCAAGTTCAATATCAGGTTCAAGCGGATTATATTTGGGAGTACTTACACTTTGTGAATAGCCATAATACATTGGAAGACGAACTCCTGCCTTTTCCGGAAGGAAACGACCTAAGTCGATTGAAGATGAAACATCCAGTTCAGATAAGTCATCCTGTGGGCGGCTATTTATATTTTGACTAATACTTCCAAAACCGGCTGTACGAGTTCGCCCGGCAACAGTAACACTACCCAAATCGGCCAAACGTGTAGTAACTCTCGCATTAGCAGCCCAGCCTCCACTCTCATCAAAATCGGTTAACCGTAACTCATTGGTCCATATTTCCACCGATTTAGGCCCGGTATCCAACGGCCCGCGCTTGTTACGAATACCCATCATTATCACTTCAACGTTACCTAAGTTCGGGCTACCTTTTACTTTTACCAGATTCTTCCCGTCATTCCAACCTAAATGTTGTTTTTCAAAAATATCCTGCAAAGTAATTGTTGAACCTGCCCGTCTTAATTCGTCGTTTCTATCCAATTTCACATTGGTAAATAAATCCAGTGGAATATCAATCCTATTTTCATCAGGCCAAACAGTATACCTGTCCGCTTCACTGTTACCGTTATATCTTCCTGCCGGAGTAAGTTTTAACGGTACTTCGTATTCATAATAGTTGTAATTATAATCTGATCCTAAACGAATAAAGAAATAAAGCTCATCGTCCTCCAAAGGATATTCTTCTATTTCTTCGGCATGAACCTCCAGCTTTAATCTTTTATATCTTCTGAAATCCATGTAAATTGATTTGTACGCCGCCCTTGAATCATCCTGTTCAAGTTCGGTTACTTTCATAACCATAGATTGTTCATTAAGATTTCTGAGCTGTGGATTACTTGGATCAATTACGCGTGAAATTTTTGGAGGAAGTATATAATTGACAGGTTCTCTACTTCCGTTCTCTTCAATACTTACAGCCGAGATATCGAAATTTGCGTTTGGAGAGTTACCGGTTTCGTCTTGAAATTTTTTTGTATAGGTTCGCCAATCTGCTCTAATCAAATCAAGTGAAGCAAAACGCAAAACAACCGGATCTTCAAACTGAGTAAGGAACATTCGCATAAAACGAATGGATTTAAAATCGTAAATATTCCCAACGGTTTGATCAGGCTGCCGAACAGGAATCTTAAACTGATACCATTTTACTTCACCTATTTGTCCGTTTTTAAGCTGAACACGACTTTCTTTGATATCGTTTATATAATTCTGCCCAAGCTGCATATCTTCCGGCCTGATACTTACTTTATACTGATAATATCTTTCGTATTCGTTCAATGTATTATCATCATTGATATCCTCAATGTCAGGAATCGTAGTTGCTGAAGTGGGATAAGATTCTTTTGACATTTCAGTAGTCGGTGAATTTCCATCAGGTCCGTTATACATTTTATAACGCTCAAGAATTCCAAGCTGCTCGGTATCGTAATCCGATCCCCTGAAATAGTGAAAATCATCCGACGATGGATCATTCAACGCCCGCTCGTAAACGTCGTTGTTTACATGAAGTCGAAGTTCTTCCAGATATTGCGAAAAAAAAGTTTGTTCATCGCTATCACTTAATCCATCGAAACCAACATCCTGATATTGACGCGACTGAACATTATTGTCAAATGCATTCACCAGCGATTGCAAAGTTGAAACCCGTCCCCAAACTGTTGTATCAACGTCGGTAACCAAATTTGTTGTAGGAAGTCCGTTTTCGAATGATTTCCGTGAGTCTTTCAACACATCTTCTGATATATCTCCAAGGTTAAAGTAAAGATCACCACCGTTCATCTGGTTCATTGTATCGTTCACAAACGGATCCATCATCCAGAATTCAATGAACTGAATGTTTGCAGTTTCAAAATCACTGGTTTCAATCTCGCGCATTATACCACCCCAGCGTGTCTCCGGGGATCTTAACGTTCCGTCTTCATTCACCCCAGCTGAAAAAGTTGATGGTTTCGTATCATAATTATAAGGACCACGTTCATTAGGATAATATGCTAAATCGAATACTGCAATATTTGTAGGTTCACCAACTACAGTTTCTCTGTCGGGGAAAATCTCGTTTTCAAATACTTCCCTAACAAGATGATTGGACTGCAAATCCTTATTATTTTTTATATGATTCGGGGTTAAACTTGTATTTCTGGTAAACAGGGGATCGATAATGTACCAGGCCAGTTTTGCACGGTTGTAACCATATTCCAGTGAATTATTAACACCAGCTTCAGGAAATAAATTATTTTGAAGTTGCGGCGTACTGGCAAGCATCCACGACTGTTTTGTTTTTAAGAAAATTGGAGTTTTTGTTCCTTCAAAATCATCGATATAAACTGTTCCACTTTCCTCAATTACATTGGAATGCCCGGGAATTAACTGGGCAAATTCACCTTCAAAATCAATTGATGACGGTGCATTGGTATTGTAAAAAGGAAGAGCATCAATGGCTTTTGTAAGAAATTTACTTTCTGACGAATATGTGGCGTCAAGTCCCCACATCAGATTTGAAATCGGATCTTCTCCGTAATCGACTTTTTGCGTAAGTGGCCGTTCATGCATGTATAGTGCAGTTGCACCAATATTAAAATTGTCGGAAATGGCATAATTTGCATGGGCTCCCATTAAGGTTTTTCGTTGCATGGTAAAGAGGTCTTCAGTCTCGGTAGTCACGCTAATGGGGGTCCCCGAATTTAAGAGAGCCTCATTAATAATTTTCACCCTGCCAAGTGTATAATCAACAGTATAATCAATATTTTCTGTTAAGGTCTGTCCGCCAGCCGTTACTGTTACCCCTCCCTGGGTAAGATTAAATGTATTCAAGATAATTTCAGAACTTGAAGATCCTTTGTAACTGCCTGATAATCTAAATTTATTATGCTCAGCATCCTGCTCAGCAAAAACCTGTGTTGAGTCATAGAGTGATTGAAAAGTATATTTGTTTGCTAAAGCCGGATTATTAATTGAATCTGCCAAATGGCTTCCAAAGGGCTCAAGAACTGGAAATATTATTCTACCGTTGGACGAATAAACCGTGATTCCTTCAATGAAATCAAAAATACCATCCTTATAAGGGTCTTTTTGCTTATTCAGTTTATCCAGATTCATGACCTCCAGAAGGATATGACCTTCCAGCCTCCCTTCAGGCAAATAATTAATGTATGTACCTGTTGAATCATTCATGTACAATACATTCAGCTCAAAGTCTTCACTCCCTAACTGAAAAGCATTCAGATTGTAAATATTTTTCATCATCAACTTCCATGTTGGTAGTTTAGGAGTAAGGGTTGTTCCCTTCAAGAGCTTTAAAATGAGTGTTTGCGGAGCATCAATCCCATCTGTCGAGAATTCACCTACCTGATAGGTTTGTCCGTTGGAAGTATAGGTATAGGCAACAGCCAGCACCTCATCGGCATTTAATGGAGAATTCAAAGAAATGTATCCAAGATTATAATTTACTGTGTATTCGCTTTCATTCAATTTTCGCGCCTGTTCAATCTTTTCAAAATCCTGACCACCGGCAAAACCGGGACTAAATTGCGACATCACAGAGGTAATATTTGCAGCCTCCCTTATTCCATTGTAGGTATTAGCCATTTCATAATAAAGTCCGTTTGCATTATTATGTGGATAAACATTTTGCGGATAAGGCAGTCCGGTGATTTCACCGAAAGCAGGTATTGTATTGTAAATGTTTTCCTGATGTTCTCCCAAATCCTGAAAGGCAAGAATATTTCTCGATTCCTGAAAGTTACTTGATTTGTTGGTTACCCAAACTTCAATTTTATTGATGTAGATTGTTGAGCGTGGAACAGCGGTATTTTGCAACCATTCATCATAATGGTCTCTAAAATATTGTGCCAAAAAAAAGTGTCGGTTGGCATCGTAATCTGCTGCTGAGATTTCAAATGTAGAGATTTGCGCCCCCCCCTCAGTTTCAATAGTCTGAGTTTCTCCTTTACTTTGTGAAAAAAGCGTAGTTAAAGAGAGTTTGCCAAATTGCATATCGGCTTTTACTCCAAACAAATTTGATGCACCGGTAATTAGAGTACCGTTTAGTGGCAGGGATACATTACCTGCTTCGATCCGTTTCAAAATTTCATCTTCATCACCTGTATATTCAAGATTCATTTTGTTTTCATAGTCGAAAGTCGCTTCGGTATTGTAATTCACCCGCATATTCATTTTTGTACCAATCTGTCCGGTAACATTCATTTGTATTTTTTCATCAAAATCGAATGTTGGTACTTTCCGTAATCTTTCCGGAATAGCTGGATTTTCTGTAGTATTAACCTGGTACCCGAAACTAACCTCAACATATCCCTGCGGCTGAATATTTACTGTATTACCTCCAAAAATCCGGTTAAAAGCTTCTCCCCCTATTGTAAGTTTTGGAATTAACCCGCCTTGTGTTTCCATATCCTGAACCCTGTTGCGTTGCTTCCAGTAATCCTGGATGGATTTTTCAAAATCATAGTCGATGTAATCTTCCAGCGACATGGTCTGCGGTAAGCGGTAATTCAGATCCCCTATTTTTTCATAAAAAACATATTTCCCGGTAACCGGATCATATTCAACTTCATATCTGATATTACTGGGTTTGTTCAAATATAATTTGGAAGAATCCTGCCCGGTTTGTCCAAATGCGGGTTGATCCTGAAAAGGAAAATGCAGAGGTCCTGTTGTGTCAATGGTTACAGTATCCTGCAACTGATAATTGGAAAGTGTTATAAACGTATTCCCCCCAAAACTCTTGTTAGAGATAGTTAGAGATAAAATGAATAAATAGAAGAATATATTTCTAAACCTTCGGGTCAATTCCATTCCGTTTTATAATCTTTTTAACGCCTGCTTGATTACGCCTTCAACCGTCGCTTCCGAATTCTCCTGCAGAATCTTTGAAACTGCTTTTTCTGCCTCTTTTTTGGTAAAGCCAAGCATAACTAATGCAGATAACGATTCATTTCGTATTGTATTGTCTGGCATTACTAAAATTTGGCCCGTTTCAGCGATTTTTCCAAGCTTATCTTTTAAATCGATTATAATACGTTGTGCGGTCTTTGCTCCGATACCTTTTACTGCCTTTAAAACAGTGACATTATCGGTTGTTATGGCCGCGATAATTTCCTCGCTATTTAATGATGAAAGCATCATAATTGCAGTGTTGGCTCCTACTCCATTTACTGAAATTAAATTCCGAAATAAATTACGCTCATCTTTGTCGGCAAAACCAAATAAAATATGTGCATCTTCCCTAACTACCTGATGGAGCCAAATTTTTACTTCTTTTTTCCCATTCAGCTTGCTGTATGTGTTCAATGAAATGTTTACAGAATAACCCACACCACCGGCTTCAATAACAACATTGGCCGGGTTTAAATCAGCTATTGTGCCCTTAATAAATTCGTACATTGATGAACCTGTTTAGAGTGATTGATCTTCCTCAGCTTCAATATCGACACTTTCGTCAATCTGGTTCGGATTGATCTCATATTTTTTAAGCGGATCCCTTGATATTTCTTCGTAAATTTTACGGTTCCGGTAAATATCTATAGCAAGGTATAACGCCTGTCTGAACGATTCAGGCGATGCTTTATCTTCTCCTGCGATCGAATACGCTGTTCCGTGTGCAGGTGAAGTGCGTATAAATGGTAATCCTGCCGTATAATTTACACCTCTGTCAAAAGATGCCAGTTTAAAAGGAATTAAACCCTGATCGTGGTACATTGCCAGGATAGCATCAAATTTACGATAATCCTCTGTTCCGAAAAATCCATCAGCCGGATAAGGTCCGAGAGCAATGATTCCTTCCTCCTTTGCCTGTTCAATGGCAGGTATTATAATTTCTTTTTCTTCTGATCCCAGTAAACCGTTATCACCGGCATGCGGATTTAATCCGAATACTGCAATCCTCGGTTTTGTAATGGCAAAATCCTGCTGTAAGGAACGTGAAATTATACGAATTTTATCAAGAATAAGCTCCTTCGAAAGACTTTCTGAAACTTTTGAAATAGGTAGATGTGTTGTAACTACGCCAACTTTCATCGTTTCACTAACCATTAACATGATATAATTGTTGGTATTAAACTTTTGAGCTAAAAATTCAGTGTGCCCCGGAAAATTAAAATTTTCGCTCTGAATATTATCTTTGTTAATAGGAGCCGTTACTAAAACATCAATATAACCATTTCCCAGATCCGAGGTAGCTCTATCAAGGGCCAGGAACGATGATTCGCCTGCTATCGGTGTCGATTTTCCGAGTTCTACTCTTACATTATCATCGATACAATTTATTATATAAGCTCTTCGCGGATTGGCTTCTTTAGTCGTTCGGATATGATTAAAACTTAAATTTTCAATATTTAAGGCTTTACGATGATAGGCAGCAACTTTAGCTGAACCATATACAATGGGAGTACACATTTCCAGAATTCTGGGATCAAGTAACGTTTTCATAATTACTTCATATCCAATCCCGTTAATATCGCCTTGAGAAATTCCAACCGTGATAATATCTTGTTGTGCCATCTTTATATCTTTTTCAAAATGAATGGTTCTTTTTTCTACAAAAAAGCGGGGCAAAGTTACGTTTTTAATTGAATTTTTTCAAAAAGTTGAAAAGTAAGCGAACACCATGGCCTGTTCCGCCAGCAGGACGGTAACCATCTTTTTCAAAAAGAAAAGAAACACCTGCTGTATCAAGATGAATCCAATTGTATGAAGTAAAATGTTCCAAAAATTTTCCGGCTATAGTTGATTGTGCTTCACGAATCCCCAAATTATTTAAATCTGCTATCTCTGATTTTAAGGGTTTTGCATATTCTTCCCATAAAGGAACTTCAACTATTCTTTCATAAACTTCCTCACCTGTTTCTTTTAATTTATAAAGATTTTCTCTTGTATTCCCCATTCCCACGATTCCGTGAGAGCCGGCAACAATATCAGCTGCTCCTGTTAGAGTTGCCACATCTATGACCAATTCCGGAGAATATTTTTTCGCGTAACTTAAAGCATCTGCCAGGATGAGTCTCCCCTCTGCGTCTGTATTTTTTATTTCTACAGTTGTACCGTCATACATCGTAATTACATCGCCGGGCACGTAAGCATTTCCATCCGGGCGGTTATCGGTTGCCGGAATCAAACCTACAACGTAAACCGGTAAATTATTTTTTGCCATAGCATAAATACTTGCAACAACCGTTGCTGCTCCCGCCATATCACTTTTCATATAGTCCATAGACTTTGGCGTTGGCTTTAAACTTAATCCACCGGTATCGTAAACAATACCCTTACCAACCAGAACAACAGGTTTTTTATTTTTTGCATTTTCAGGCTTCCATTCCAGAATATTAAAAGTAGGCGGGTCAATACTTCCCTTATTAACTGCCAACAGTCCTCCCATTTTCAAACTCTGTATTTTTTTCTTATTAAAAACCTCAACAGAAAAGCCTGCTTCTTCTCCCAATTTTTCTATTTCACTGGAAAACTGTGTTGCTGTTAAAAATGAAAGTGGTTCATTAACCAAATCACGGGCATAAAATACGGCTTGGGAAAGTGTCAGTAATTCCTCAACCTGGTTTTCTGATGTTTCCTTATCAAATATTAAGATTTCCTTCGGAACATACTCATCCTTTTCTTTTTTGTATTTCGAAAAAGAGTAGGAAGATAAAAGCAACCCTTCCACAAAAGATAACATCAATTCAGGCCGGCAAAAATTCATCAGTTGAACAGATTTTAGTTTTTCGGCTTTCAGCAAATCAAACATTTTTGAGCCGGCAATTCGTGCTTCCTGTGCCTGATGATTGATCTGCTTCTTTTTATCTATTTTCCCAAAAAAATGAATTTCAGGATGTTTATGAACTGCACAAACATCCTCCTTCTTTAACTTCTTTTTTATATATGAGATTTCGCTATCCTTCAAAAAAGAGGTTGAAAGTTGATCGAATTCTTCAAAAATTGCAGCTGTTGAAATATTATCCTTTAATTCCTTAATTTTTAAAACTTTTGGTAGCATAGTATTTTTTATCTAAAAATAATATAATAAAACTGGTTTTATCTTGGACACCAAATATAACAACCAATGATAAAACATATTTTTCAAAAGATACTATTTTGAAAAGTTTACTTAAAATTTTGTTATTGATTCTGACACAATTACAATTGAAAAGTACGTGACAAAATAAAGGTAAGTCCTGTACCGGCTCCAAGCTGAGTTCCATTAAAATTCTGATAAACAGGAAAATCGACCATGGCGGATATATACCATTCTTCCTTATAGACATAATTTATTTGAGGAGCCAGAAAAAATAAAGTACTTCCTGATGATCCTTTTTTGACGCCATTAATTTTATCGAAGGTTCTGATTTCATTTCGCAACTGAATAATTGCTGTCCAGTTATCTTTAAACAATGGGGCTCTTAAATGCCTGGATACATATAACGATGTATAAACAGAAGTTCCCAACTTGTAATCTTCTTTGTTTTTACCATTGGTTTCTACCCGGTTAGTTAAAAAATAGCGCATACCGGTACCTGAATTTTCTTTTACAAAAGACGAAGTAAAAACGGCTCCGAAAGCACCAATAGTTGGTTGTACTTCAACCGGCAGCTTTACATTTTTATCCCATTGAAGAGACCGTGAAGAAGGAATTTTGGCACCTGCTGCACCGGTTATATAAATTCGTTTAAACGGATCGGAATACAAACTTTGCTTTAATAGCAGAACAAAGTTGGATAAGCCCTTTCCGGATAAACGATAACTTGGTTCAAGATTATAAAGCTGTGTTTTATTAAAAAAATAACCCGTTTCTAATTCCAGACTGGTTTTCCATGTTAAACCGTATCCAACAGACACTGACAGGTAATTATAAAATGCTTTGTTAATTAAATCAAAGTCAGAGACAGAACTCTCCTCGTAATATTTTGTCCCTTGTCCGTACTTGTAAAACGAAATAATCCGAAGTGAATTTTTTTCAAGAACAAGCAAATTATTGGTTCCTCCAACCGGATTAACCGATGAGAGACATTGCCCGAATACGTTTCCCGAAAATAGAAAAACAATTAAATAAGCGATTTTTATACTATTCTTCAAGAACGACAATTTTAATAATTTTTGATTTAGACTGGCCATCGCCACATTTAATTTTACATGTAATTTCATTTGTTCCGACATTACAAGGAGAAGAGGTATAAACTACTACTGATCCTGATCCTAAAATATCTCCCAGTGTGGCCGACCAAAAATATTGCAGATTACTGCCAGTAGCAGTTGCGGTAATATGGGTCTCCTCTCCCGGGGAAATAGTGTCTTTTTCAGCAACCAGAGAATGAAAAACCAGATTCTGCATGGGTTCAGTTTCATCATCTTCTTTACTACAAAAGCAGAAAGTAGTTACAATTAATATAAATACTATTTTTTTCATCTTTTTACTCCTTAGTTATCATCCTTAACACAGCGAACCGAGAAACCATAAGTTTTGGGAAAAGTATCGTACCTACCCACTTTATCATCATACTTGTCCAAACATCTTCGCCAGGCATAATTACTACCGCTCTCAGTTGAAGTCCAGAAATATTCTACTCTGCCTAAAAAACTGTAACTCCCGGTATTTGACCTCCTTCCTGATAATTGTGCATCGAATCCCGATGAGCCTCCAACAATTAATTGAGTTCCAACTGTACTTCCCCTCCATGTATTAGTAAGGTCTGCTTCGGCCTGAGTCATACCTAATGCCATCTCCAATTCTTTTACTTCTTCATCGCTGGGAATATGCCATCCATCGGGACAAATCCCCTGAGCTAACTCCTCTACTGTACCATTCATTGCTGAATTCCAGGTATATAATCTTCCATAGATATTTAAGTATGAGGTATCGTTCTTATAAATAAAAGACTCTATTTCAGTGCCATCTGCGGCGTGTGTAACCTTCAGATTCTCTTTCATCCATGTTTGATCTCCTATTCTAATCGTTTTATATTTATTCCCATCGATATCAACCAATGCATCTTCCAAACTAAAAGTATCGGTTAGTGTTTGTCCAGCATTGTCACTAACAGTTATTATATATTCACCGCTAGTCAGATTAAAAATGTCTTCAGTTGTTTCTCCGTTTGACCAACTAATGGTAAAGGGAATATATCCACCAGAAATTGTTGTATTTATTGAACCATCAGAGGCACCTGTCTCTGAGGGATTTATTATCTCAACTTGTACGCCAATAGGTATGGGATTGGGCTGAGTAACTTCAAAAGAATCTGTTTTTATCTGAGATTTACTGTCTGATACTGACACAGAATAAACTCCAGAAATTAAATTTGAAATATCTTCAGTAGAATTGTTATTCGACCAGAGATACGAATATGGTGGAATACCACCCGTTACGGTTAAATCTATTGCTCCATCACTACCTCCATATTCTGATACATCTTGGATGGTAGAAAAAATTTCAATTGGCTCAATATTGATTTCCCTTTCTTCTTTTTCGCATCGTATCATAAATAAGACAATTGAAATAAAAGTCATGAAAAGATAAATCTGCTTTTTCATTGCAAAATTGAATCAATAATTTTTGTAATGCAAAATATTATTATAAACTTATGTAAATTATTTTCAATTAACAAAATAATTTATTGCATTAATTTATAATATTTTAACAACTCAAAATTACAATAAAAATAGAAAATAAAAAATTATGAAATTTAGGAAAACAAAATTTATTTAGAACAAATGTTCGAATCAAGGTTCATTCTTTTTCAAATACTAAATAAATTATATACAAATTTTAATCGTCGTTTTTTAGACAGCGAACAGAAAAAGCATAATTTTTTGGGGTTGAATCAAAACGCCCTACTTTATTCTCCTGTTTATCCAGTGTTCTTCTCCAGACTTTATTTTCACCACTTTCGGTTGAAGTCCATAAATATTCAATTTTATCCAAATAATTATAGGTACCGTCATCAAGTCTCCTTCCTGAAAGGAGTGCATCAAAGCCAGAAGAACCTCCAAATTTCAGTTTTGTACCAATACCAGCTCCTCTCCATGTATTACCCATGTCAGCTTCGTCGCTTGTCATTCCCAATTCAGTTTCCAAAATCTTCATTTCTGCGTCGGTTGGGACATGCCAACCATCCGGACAAATCCCCTGGGCTCCCTCATCTCTTGAACCATTCATGACAACATCCCAGGTATATAACCTGCCATAAGTCCCTGCATAAGAACTAATTTCCCGGTAAACAAAATTCTCAATTTCCTCTCCTTGTGCTGTGTGTGTAACCCTTAAATTCTGTTTCATCCAGGTTTGATTACCAATTGTAACAGTCCCGTAACTATTTCCTTCTACATCTATAATAAAATCGAGGAGCGAAATCGTATGTGTAACTGTTAAACCGTAACTATCTGTTATGGTTATTGTATAAATATCAGCTCCTAAACCTGAAATATCTTCGGTTTCAGCACCATTCGACCACAAAAAAGTATAAGGTGGATACCCGCCACTTAATGTTAAATCAATAGAACCATCTACCCCATCGTTTGTAGAAGGATAGTTTATTTCATATTTTACTACTATTGAATCCGGATCAGGTTGTAAAATTTCAATCGTATCAGCTTTTATCTGATGTTGCTTATCGGTAACAACAATAACGTAGTTGCCTGCCACTAAACTGTCAATATCTTCCGATGTTTTACCATTCGACCAAAAAAATCCATAAGGTGGGACGCCTCCTGATACTGACAAATCAATTTCCCCATCGCCAGCACCATATTCAGAAACATGACTTAAAATATAACTTAATTCGATTGGAGCTCCCTCAAAAATTTTTTCTTTCTGACATCTGATAAAGGCAACAGAAATTACAATCATTAAAACAATTGAAATTGATTTCTTCATATAATATTTATTGCAACCACACTATCAAAACTACAAATATAAAAGGAAATCTTTTGTCAATTGTTTAAGATGGTATACCGTAATTTTTATCGTGTAAATCTTATCAGATATTAATATTACTTCTAATTCGAAAAATTTAAAGACTTCCTTATCTTTCCCAACAATTCTTTCACCTGAATAGGTTTTGTAATATAATCATCACATCCGGCATTTATTGCTTTTTCGCGGTCACCGGAAACAGCATATGCAGTTTGAGCAATAATAGGTAATTCGGGAAATGATTTTTTTATCTCTTTAGTAGCTTCATAACCATTCATTATCGGGAGATTGATATCCATTAAAACCATGGCGATTCCTCCAATGGATTGGCACATTTCCACTGCCTCGCGCCCATTAGCCGCATGAAGAACATTTGCTCCAGATTTTTCAAGCACTTTTTTTAGATAATAAAAACTGGATTCATCATCCTCGACTACCAACACTTTTAAATCTTGAATTTCACCCAGCATATCTGTTTCTGACTGTAATTCATGAATATGATTTTCAGTTGTTTCATAAGGAATAGTAAAGTAGAAAGTACTGCCTCTCTCTTCCTCAGATTCAAGCCATATCTTCCCTCCCAAAATTTCTGTTAATTTTCTGGCAACTGAAAGACCAATACCTGCTCCTCCATATTTGCGTCTGCTGGTATCTTCAACCTGACGGAAAATATCAAAAATGACATCTTTTTTATCCGGCGAAATTCCAATCCCTGAATCCTCGACAAAGAATCTTATATATGAATTACCATTTTCTTCAACTATTTGGTATCCGTAGTGAATAAAACCTTCATCGGTGAATTTGTATGCATTTTTAAGAAGGTTTGTCAAAATCTGTTTTAACTTATTCGGATCGGTAAAAAGTATTATATCATTTTTATCATCAAACTCAACAAATTCAATCTCAATGTTTTTGGAGTCACTATCTTTAATATTCTTAACGAGGATATAAACATCCATTAAAATAGCCCTCAAATTAACATATTCCTTCCTTATTTTTGTCTCACCTGATTCAATTAAAGTAATATCAAATAAATCATTAACGATACTCAAAAGGTGATTCCCACTCGTGTTTATTATTTTCCCAAAATTTTCGACGTCGTCCGGCGACAAGTTTTTATCCAGAAATTCTGAAAACCCGATAATTGCATTGAGTGGGGTTCTTAATTCATGTGACATTGTTGCAAGAAACGATGATTTTAAACGATCCGACTCATTTGCTTTCTCAAGTGCAGCTTTTAATTCATCTTCTGCTTTTACCCGCTGTATTGAAATACTAACCTGTTCGGATACAAACTCAAGCATTTTTACATCGGCCTCTGTAAATGCTTTTTCATCTTTATAACTTTGAACGGCCAAAACTCCGGTAATCTTTCCTTCTGTTTTCAAAGGTACACCTAACCAAACTTTTGAAAGACTACCAATATTTTCAATTTTCCCCGCTGCAACAAGTTGCTTTTTCTTTTCAACAGTAGCTAATAATGATTTTTGCGTATCAATCACATATTTAGTTAATGATTTACCTCTTGGAATAAATGTATGATTATCTTTTTCATCGGTAAAGAATGGTAATGAGATAGAATCATTAGCTTCATCGTATAGCGCAACAAAAAAGTTTGTAGTATCAATAATTTTCCCTAATTCATTTCGAATTAATTTAATTAATTTCTTTAAGTTGACCGAATTAACAACAGCATTAGAAATCTGATAAAGAACTCCTTGTATTAGTTCTGATCTTTTTCGCTCAGTAATGTCTTCAATCATGGCTGTTTGGAACATAGGATTTCCTAAATGATCGTGTATTAGCTGTGAACGAATAAATACATGTATAATGTTACCATTTTTGTGTATATAGCGTTTCTCTAACTCAAAGAACGAAATTTCACCATTAACCAACTGCTTGAATTTATCATTATTAATTTCTATGTCTTCAGGATGAGAAAAATCATTAAAATGACGATTTAACATATAGTCCCTTGAATATCCTGTTATTTTTGAAAGTGCGGGATTCACATCAATAAAACCACCCTCCAAATTAGTTATACTGATACCAGCCGGAGAATTATTAAAAATGAGACGTAGCTTTTCCTCACTCTCTTTTAATGTTTTCTCCCACTCCTTTCTCTGTGAAATATCTACTATAACTCCCCTCATTCCAGCCGGCTTTTCGTTCTTATAAATAATACTGGAATAAATTAGTATAGGAAACTTCTCTCCATTTTTTCGCAAAGCCAGAAACTCAGGATTTCCGTTAATGTCTTGGGAGGAAATATTCCGGACTATTTTTTTTGCTCGATCTCTGTCTTCCGGTGCAATACCTTCAAGGATGCTAATTTGAGTCTTTAGATCTTTCTCGCTATATCCAAAAGTTTCAAGCCCAAGTTTATTTATATAAGTTAAATCTCCATTAATATCTGATTCATATATGATTTGAGGAAGTAAATTCGCTAAATCCTTAAATCTTCGTTCGCTTTCCATCAATGCTTCTCTGCTGCGAACCCGCTCGGTAATATCACGAAGTGTTCCCTGAAATCCAACTAATTGTCTTTTTATATTAAACATCAAACTCCCTGAAAATTCGACGTCAACTTCCTCGTTATTTTTATTAAGAACTTTACTTTCAAAATATATTGATGAAAACCTTTTATTGTTCCGAATCGATTTACTCGTTAATTCACTTACTCTTTTATATTCTTTTTCATTAAAATGTGAACGAAGTTTTGTCCCCAGCCATTCCTCCGGTTTAAATCCGGTAATTGTTTCCAAAGCAGGACTTATATATCTAAATTTCAAATTTTTGTCAAGAATCCAGATACAGTCGATCGAATTTTTAGCTAAAAACCTAAACTTCTCTTCGGATTCTTTCAAAGCTTTATCAGCAATCACTTGTCTTGTTATATCAGATATAAATCCTTCGAGCGCAATTATTTCATTCGTTGCCAGGTCATAAATTCCAACTCCTTTCTCAAGCACATATTTTATGTCACCTTTGGCAGTTAAAATCCGATATTTTAATTCAAATCCTTCATGTTTTTCAACGGCATTCTTGATAGTACTGTACACATGTTCCCTGTCTTCCTTATGAATAATATCGTTAAATGAAAGTTTACTATTTGCAATAACATTCTTAGCTGAATATCCGGTAATAATTTCAAAGCCATTGCTCAAAAATTCCATCGTCCATTCCTTATCGAATTTACTCCTGTAAGCAATGCCTTGTAAATTATTAAGAAGTGTATTTAATTTATTTTCGCTCTCCTTTAGTTCATATGTTCTTTCCGCAACCAGTTCTTCCAACTGTTCCTTCTCTAACCTAAGTTTATCCTCTGCTTCTTTAATTCTAAGCATTACATTTACCTGGGCATTTAGTTCTGCAGGTTCAATAGGTTTAGCTAAAAAGGCATCTGCTCCAATGTTTAGACCTTTTGCCCGGCTTATTGCATCAGTTTTAATTGCTGTTATTAGTATAACCGGAATATGTTTTGTTTTCTCATTGGATTTTAATCTTTTACATACTTCAAAACCATCCATTTCAGGCATGATTATATCAAGAAGTATGGTATCCGGCTGTTCAATTTTTGCCAATTCGAGGCCTTCCTGCCCTGATTGTGCAAGCAAAACTTCACAATTGGAGATACTGTTTTTTATGACAGCCTTAATTGTAATCAGATTATCTTTTTGATCATCAATAGCCAGAATCTTTTTCATTACAAACGGTTTGGTTATTAATTAAAATTATAATGAAATTTTTGTTAAAACCTTTATAATTTCATTATTAAGTATTACTGAATCAATAGGTTTGGTTACATACCCGTCAAATCCTGCATCTATGAATCTCTCTTTGTCACCTTTCATTGCCTGTGCTGTTACTGCAATTACAGGAATATTTTTATATCCTGATTTTTCTTTAATTCTGGAGAAAAACTCTTCCCCGCTAATGTTTGACAACGACATGTCTAACAAAATCAAATCAGGTATCTTTTTTTCAATTAAGTTCAGTCCTTTTTCTCCGCTAGTTGCTTCCTCCAGTTTATAGTCTTTCCCTATTAAAGCCCTGATTGTAATCAGATTATCCAAATTATCTTCAACTACTAATATTTCGTATTTTTTATCTTGCCCTTTCACAAATTTCTTCTCTTTCTCATTCTTTTCGTCCGATATTGTTTTCTCTTGTCTACCTAGCATTGTTTCAATCCCGGAAAACAAATTTTTCAGATCAACCTCACCTTTTTGCAGATAAAATTCAACATTATACACGCGCAATTTTTCCACATCTTTCTTTGTTAAATCTTTAGCTGTAAGGACCAGAACAGGCAAATTTTTTGATTTCTCACTCTTTCTAAGTTCGTGCAAAAATTCAAATCCATCCATTTTAGGCATCATAAGGTCAAGAATTATTCCATTTGGTCGTGAAGATTTCAAATAATCCAGCGCCTCATAACCATTTTTAGCAACAACAACGGAGTACTTTTTCTTGGTAAGAATATTCATCATTTGCAGAACCGTATCCTGATTGTCTTCAACCAATAAAATTTTTGGTACATCCACTTTTTTATTTATATGCTTGTCTAAAGTTCTGTTTTTGGACCATTCTTGTATTTCACTTGCCTGATCTGACTGCATTTCAACAGGCAGGTTAATGATAAATTCAGTTCCTTCCCCAAGTTTACTTTTTACTGAAATATTACCTCCAAGAATTGATATAATTTTTCTGGCTATAGCGAGACCTAACCCTGTTCCTTCAAAACGACGCGAAGTAGAACCATCAACCTGACGAAATTCATCAAAAATATGTTCCAACATATCTTCCGAAATTCCAATCCCTGTGTCTTCAATTATAATTTTTACTGATTTTGTATCGGAGATTGCGGAGACAACTACTTCACCTTTTTCAGTAAATTTAATGGCGTTGCCGATAATATTTGTAAGAACCTGATGTAACCTAAACTCATCTGTTGTAACCAGTGGCAATGTCTTCGGAATATTTACTTTCAAAGCCAGATTTTTTTCTTCGGCAAGAGTTTGAAGGTTTTCAGTTGTTGTTTGCAACAGTGAACCAATAGATACTTTTTGAGGAACAATGTCCATTTTACCTGCTTCAATTTTTGAAAGATCAAGGATATCGTTGATTGTCGTCAATAATCTTTTCCCGTTTCTTTCAATTATCTCAAGGTAACTATTCTCTTCTTCGTTTAATTTAGTAGTTGCTTGTTCAATCAAAACCTTTGATAACGCCATAATAGAATTTAATGGGGTTCGAAGTTCATGGCTCATGTTCGACAAAAATTCGCTTTTTAATTTATTTGCCTCTTCTACTTTTACTCTCTGAATGTCAAGCAATGTATTTTGTCTCTGTAACTCAAGTGTAGTATTTTTTAGCTCTGTAGCCTGTTCTTGTAATTCCTCTGCCTGATCCTGCAATTCTTCTGTTTGTTCCTCCAACTGCTGATTTATGGATGTAAGCTGCTCTGACAAAATTCTTGTTCTCTCGCTTGCCAGAATATTTGAATATGAAGTGTTTATTCCCGTTTGTGATTGTCTTAAAACCTGAATATTTTCTTTATCAAATTTATTGTTGTTTAACAATAATATTAGTGCAACAACAATGCTTTCAACAACTATTGGTATAGTAATAATTTCTCTGTGGGCTACTTCATTAACAAGAGCTTTGTTGCTAAAAAGCGTTTCCCATGAGATTTCTTCAAAATGAATTAGCTCTTTTAAATATATCGATTGTGCAATTTCTTTTGGAGGATTTATGGCGCTATAAGTTTTTAGCATTTCTTCATTAACTCCAATTGAAGTATATGGCTCATAAGTCAATTTACTTTCATTCAAAACGTAAAAAACACCCAATTTTGAGTCACCAACCTTAATCAATCTGTTCAATAGATTCATAATAAACTCTTTCAGCTCATTCTGTTTTAGCATGGTCTCTGATATCTGATGTATTTGCCGTTGAATATTTATTCTCGACTCAATTTCATCAGCCATATTATTAAACTCCATTTCAAGTAATCCCAACTCGTCAACTGAATGAATTTCGTTACGCTGGGTGAAATCACCCAACCTCATTCTTTGTGCAATTTCATTCATGACAACAATTGGTTTTGAAATCGAATTACTGAAACGAACTGTTATAATGATAATTACAGCTCCTACTAATACTAAAATCAAAAGAAAAGTTGAAGCTGTTTTTTGTAACGGAGCATTTAATTCTTTCGAATCTTGTTTACATATAAGTCCCCATCCTGTTCTGGCTACGTATGTGTATGCGGCCAAAACTTTTACATTTCTGTAATCTTTAGCTTTAATTATACCCGTTTTACCCTGTGACGCAAATATTGCCGGATCAGCAGTTATTTGTAGTCTTAAAGGAGCGTTTCCAAACCAACGTAACTCATTTAGTGCAACAACATCTTTATTTACTATTAACGTTTCGCCCGTCTGGCCTAAACCAATCCGGTTGAGTAAAAGATCATACAAAGAGATATCCAGATCAATTTGTGCAACCAGAATCCCGACCAGTTTTGAACTGTTTTTAGCACCATATATGGGTAGAGAGAAATACATCTCAGGCTTTTTAGTAGTTTCTGAACGTATGATTGGGGAAATATACAATTCTCCAGACTGCATAGGTTGCTTAAAATACAACTCCTGCGAACTATTTTTGCCTCTAAGATCCTCATGTGTTGATATATCAATTTGTCCGGTATTTGCATTTACAATAAAAATACTTGAATAGTCTTCATAGTTATTTAAACTTCTTTTTAACAATTCCTCAGCAATTCTGATTCGCTCCTGTACTATATTTGTGCTGTCCTCATTATCAAAAACTTCATCCAACCCTCTTATTTCCATATCGCTGGCCAGAACATGCACATCTCCAATTCTTTCATCCAGCCATTTATTCAACTGGCTAACCTTTAAGTCCCGAATTGAAATTAATTTTTCAAACGTGTTCAGGTCATTTACTTTTTGTCGGTCTATATAAAAAATAGTCATTGAAATCAACAGAGGTATAAAAGAGGTTACGAGAAACCAAAAAATTAAACGCGACTGTATTTTTTTAAATTCAAAAAATTTCATAAATCATCTTTAATATACCTGAGATTAAAAGTTTATTCTTTCCCTTCAAGCGTATTAATCTTTTTTTGCAATTCTTTAATCAACATTTCCCGCCCTACAAAGACCTTCACAGCTTTATCCAGTTCCAGATTCTTCTTTTGTAATTCTTTTGTTCGCTCCTCAACCATCACTTCCAAATTTTTTCTATGCATTTCCAGTTCATCTTCCACTTTCTTTCGCTCTGAAATATCAGTTACGAATCCAATGAAATGTGAAAGATTTTCATCACTATCATATTTTGCGGTGACATTTAACTCAACAGGAATTATTTTCCCGGATTTATGCACATATTCTTTTTCGTAGCGTACATAGTTATTTTCAGGATTCAATTCATTTAATTTTGCTTGTTCCGTTTTTATCCATTTTAGTGGAGTTAGTACTTTATCCCATTTAATCTCCTTTAACTCATCTTCTGTATAACCTGTTAATACTTCAAATGCTTTGTTGCACCTTGCCAAACTTCCATCAGGATATCCGAATGCAATAGCAAGCGGTGAATTACGGATTATATCTGCCAAAACCTTTTCTCTTTCTATACTTTCAATTAAATCTTCTTCTAATTTTACTCTATTTGTTATATCCTGAGAAACACAATATGTTTGTTTAAAACTTCCATCTGCATTATAACCAACGCAACCTTCAAAAGAAATATGAATAAAATGACCTTCTTTATGTTTTATTTTGAAGATAACATCATGCACGTATCCGCGTTTTTTGAAAGCAGGGAAATTCGTGTCAAATTGTTTTTTCCATTCGGGATGAAGAAAATCACGAAATTTTTTCCCAATTACCTCCTCTCGTTCGTAGCCCAAAGTTTTTAACCAGGTTGTATTAACATCTAAAAAAACGCCATCATGGTTTAATGATTGGTAAGAAAGTGGTACATTTTCATAAAATGCTTTATATTTTTCCATTTTCTCAATCTTTTCTTTTAACAAATTTAATTCAGTTAAAAGCTGCTCCTTCGATTTTAATTCATTTTCCATTTCAGGTATTTCTTATTTACAGGCTAATTAATCATTCATTCTTTATGTAAATTTTACTGTATTGGTTCTCACGAGTAAATTTTGATTTAAATTCCTCTAGTAATGACTCTGCCTCTCCCAAAATTAAATAACCATCAGTATTTAATGCATTATATAATTTATTAAAAATAACTCTCTGTGTTTCAGGTTCAAAATATATTAACACATTTCTGCAAAAAACAATATCAAAGCCTCCATAGATGCTCTCACTTGGGAAACTGGTTTTTTTATCAACTAGATCAAAAAATGAAAATCTTACCATATTTTTTATATCATCATCTAAAGTATAAAAACCCAAGTTGGCGTTGAAATACTTGTTCAAAACATCGCATTTCACATTTTTTAAATAATATGGCTTATAATTACCTGCTTTAGCTTCCTCCAATGATTTCTCGTCAATATCCGTCCCAAATATTTTAACCTGTAAATTACTATTTTTTGTGTTCAGAATATGTTTAATAATAAGTGCAACCGAATATGGTTCTTCTCCCCTTGAACAACCTGCTGACCAGATTCTAATACTATTTTCATTATTTTTCTCTTTTCTAGATAGAATATCAGGTATAATCTTTTTTCTTAATACTTCAAACATTAAAGCATTTCTAAAAAAATGGCTCACATTCAAAGTGAGTACATCAATAAGGTTTTCTAGCTCATCTGAATTTTGAATTAAATATTCGTAGTATTTATCAAAATCTTCTGATTTGGTTAAATCAATTCTTTTGTTAATCCTTCGCTCCAATACCGCAGGTCTGTACCCTGAAAAATCTATTCCTTTCTGCGACTTCAGCAATGTTACTATTTTATATATCTTTTGTTTATTCATTGCAGTTTGAGAAACTAACTATTCATACTTTTGCAAACCAAAAATCGGTCAAATATTTGATTTATAAATTAGATAAACTTTCTCTAAAAAATTTGAATACAAACCCTTCTACATACCTGAATAGGCAAAAGTGACATGAACCCTTAAATAAAACAATTATCGAAATGAATCTGGTTTCTATCTTTCCTGTAAAATCAGTTTTTTATAATTTTCTGCACTATCTCATTCAAGTTCTCCCCTCGTATCTTTAAAAGATAAATTCCTTTTTCAAGACCCGATAAATCAATTCTTTTTACTGCATTAGAATCGTGAGCATTGCAATTCTCAAAATAAACAGTTTCACCAAGTAAATTAACTATTTGGATTTGTTTATTTCCATTTGCTCCGATAAAATCAATTTTCAATGATATGTTAAAAGGATTTGGATAAATATTTATATTTTCTTCATTCAATAAGTCTTTTGAGCTCGTGTATGTTTGTTGAATTTCAAGATTATCAATTGCCCAACCCCAGCCATTTAAAGAATTATCAGCTGAAAGGCGAAACCTGAATATCACGATATCGCCTTCTTTAAATTCTGAATTTTCCGTGATATTTATACTATGTTGTTTGTACATATCACCTAACCCAGATGCAATTGAAGTATTATTAATTATCGATGCCTGAAACGCAGAACTCCATTCTTCCTGGATATGAGAATCATATCCTTCAGAAACCGGGAGCCAGGTTTTGCCACCATCTATGCTTCCTTCAACAATTACATAATCCCAGAAATATAAATTATTATAATCAGTTCTTTGCTCACCTGGTTCAACTAAAACGATTTCATCGAATTTAATTAAACCACCATCCCTGATAATAATCGGATATTTCAAAATTGCATAATGATTGTAATATTCTTCTTCGATATTAGAATTATTGTACGGATTATCTGAATGCAAATTCCCGTTACTAAAACCAACCGGTGTAGAAATTGAAAAATCACATAATAAAAAATCTGTTGTTTGGTAATTAAAATTATTTTGATAAGAATTTCGTGTTTCCAATGATTCAAATATTTCAACCGGGTAATATCCAACCACAGGATCGGTACTGGTGTTTTTTAAAGATGAATTATCTTCTGCAATCAACCTGTATCCAAACTGCGTTACATTCTCCAATTCATTTAAAAGTGATACTTCTCCCGAAAACAAATTTTCAGATAGTTCTGAAGTTAATTCAACTTCTTTAAAAAGTCCATCAGCATAAATCTCAACTTTTACGTCATTTATACCAATATTATCGGTAACCATGGCTTTCATATCAAAACCTGATGCTTCTCTCGATAAAAACTTTACTGGGTTATGGTGAATTTCCGGCGGATAATAATCTGTTCCAACTCTAAAAGATAACTTTTTAACGGGTGCTATTGAAGGAAATCTAAATACCCTACCATCTGTCGAATTTACTTCGAAATAATAATGAACATTACCCTGATAAAAATACAATGGAATTTCACCCGTAAACTCATTATCAACCGAGTTATAATTAAATTGAACTGAAATTTCTTCTGAAGAATTAGTACTGAATATAAGTTTAAAAGTTGAGTTGTTTAGTGGTAAATCAGAAACCGTTTTAATTTTTACAGGGAGCTTTTCACAAGGTGTTTCAAAATCATTGATTCCATCAAAGACAAAAGACACTGATTCCCATCCCAATTCAGACAAAACTTTAATAACTGTTTCTCCCGGGTAATGAACTGCCTTTCCCTTTTTCAATTCTTTAGACATAAGTTGATTGGAACTGGTTGATTCCTTGAAATGATATATGCTTGATCCTTCTTCCCACTTCTCAGGGGCATAAATCCAATCTATAATTTCCTGGTTGGATGAAATTTCCCGAGGTTTATAGAGCTTAAGCCTGTTGGAGGTAAGTTGCTGATGCAATTCAACTGAAGGACTATTAAAGATGGATTTATCTGAAATTTGTTGATTGGATTCATTAAAAATATAATAATCATAAATACTGGGCAGATTGCTTGCGTTATTAAAAAACCCTGAATTATCTTCATCTTTTAGAAAACCATAGAATCCAAGCCCATGAGCTATCTCATGCAACACTGCTGTAACAAAATCGTAACTATTGGTAGGTGTATTACCATTGGTTCCAAAATACCAAGCCATATTTTTATTGAAAGTACAGATAATGTCCGGATCCCCTGGATTAGCTTCTTCGCCTAACAACTTTTCTACCAAAGCCACCGGATAATAAACATCAGCAATCCTCGCACCTTCAAAAGTTCTAAAATTCAAAGAAGGCCTGCTTTTTGATGCAATGGAATTACTCAATGTATCCCACTTTGCAATAATATGGATTGGTATTGACGAAGAGATAATATTTTCCCAAATAGAAGCAGCATATAAAAAAGCCGTTTTTGCGTGTTCCGGAAAATCAATAAAAGTCACTTCTATCTCTGACTTTTTTGCAGAAACAGATTTTAACTGTTCAAAATCCATTGGTAACGGAGCAAACGATTTTTCGATTTTCCCGGAAGCAACGTTAATAGCATACTCTCCCTCAACTCCGTCCATGAACAAACACTTCTGGCCATTTACACTATTTGTCAGAATAATGTAAATGACAAAAAAAATTGTCCATTTCATCACGTCTAATTTTTGGAAATACTTAAATCAAATCAATAACTAAATGTACTAATAATCAATAATATAAAGTCTATCATACTTCTTAAAAAGGAGGTCAAAATTGCTGATTTGTGAGTGAAGAATTTCTGACATTTAGATGAAAAATGTATTAGTTTTAAAAAAATATTATCTGATCAATATTCATATTGAAAAATAAATTTTGTGCAATTCAAATTATAATAAAGGAATATTGAGTCCAAAAAAATATTTCTTTTTAAGATTCAAAATAGTCCTAAAAGCTAATTTAATTCAGGTTTTTTTATATTTTTATAGATAATTAATTCAGATTTAAACCAATTAATTTGAATTTTATAGGGATGGATGCTTTAGTATTATTAGAAAGATAAAATCGAGATAAATCACTTATATAATCCCATGAAAAAGATCTTAGCAATTGACGATAGTGAGATCAATCTAGAGTTATTATTTCGAATTTTCAAATTACATTATCCGGAATATGAATTCATAAAGGCTTTGTCGGGTAAGGATGGTATTGAGTTAGCTATAAGGGAAAGACCCGAAATAATTCTGCTCGATATCATTATGCCTGAAATGAACGGATACGATGTCTGCAAATACCTGAAAAAAGAATTTGTCACCCAAAATATTCCTATAATAATGATTTCGGCGCTGGGACAAAACTCGGAAGAAAGAACCAAAGGATTAAACGTAGGCGCTGATGCTTTTATCTCTAAACCTTTTAGTCAAAGTGAGTTGAGGGCGCAAATAAATGTTGCTTTGCGAATTAAGAAGGTGGAAGATTTACTCCGAAAAAGAAATGAAAGCCTGGAACTTTTTATAAAAGATCAAACGAACAAATATCTGGAGAACGAGGAAAGATTTCTTCAAATATCTGCGCATGCACTAGAATTTTACTGGGAAGTTGATTCAAAAGGAATTTTCACCTATGTTAGCCCGGCAGTTGAAAAAATTTTGTATGTTGAACCCAGCCAGGTAATTGGCGAAATGCATTACCTCGACTTTTTCCAGTTACGAGAGTTAAAAACAAAAAAGAGTAAAGTAGAGTATAGTTTTTTAGAAAAATCGAGCTTTAACGATTATGAAATTGAAATAAAACTTAATAACAAGCAAAAAATATGGTTGGCTGTTAATGGTTTTGCTGTGTTCAATAAAAAGAATGATTTTTTTGGTTTCAGGGGTGTATGTTATGATATAACGACACGAAAAAATGCAGAAATAGAACTTAATAAAAACGTAAGACAAATAAAAAGTTACCAGAAAAAATTGAAAACCCTGAATACTGAAATTACATTAATTGAAGAACGAGAAAGACGAAGAATAGCCGAAAATCTGCATGACAGTTTGGGTCAGACTTTGTCTCTGGCATATATTAAATTATCTTCAATAGTAGGTGAAAACACTTCACCTCATATTAATAAAGTTATTTCAGAAACATCAGGATTACTTGATAAAGCTATCTCGGAATCAAGAACACTTACCTATGATTTAAGCCCACCAATTCTTTATGAATTAGGTTTAATAGCAGCTTTTAAATGGAAATTGGAACAAATTAGCCAGAAAAACGGTATAAAAACAAAACTAATTGGCGAGGATCTAAAAATTAAAATTAAGAAAGAATTTAACATATTTTTATATCGGATAGTTAGTGAATTGCTTACAAACATAATAAAGCATGCCAATGCCAATTTAGTAACATTGAATATTTATATAAGAAAAAAATATTACTACATTTCTGTTGAGGACGACGGTGTTGGATTTAAAAAGAAAATGAATAAAAAAGCCTCAAAGGAAGGGGGATTTGGTTTGTTAAGTATTACGGAACGTTTGGATAGTATTAAAGGACAATTATTAATAGATACAAAACCAGGGAAAGGTACAAAAGCTACAGTACTGATCCCACTTGAAGAATAGATATTATGGCAATAAATGTATTAATCGCAGATGATCACCAGTTATTCAGAGAAGGATTAGTGAACCTCTTAAGTTCAGCACCTGATATCAAAGTAATTGCACAGGCAAAAGATGGAAAAGATGCCATTGAAAAAACCCGACAATTAAAACCTGATGTTCTTTTAATTGATATAGGAATGCCACAAATGAATGGCATTGATGCAACCCGCCAGCTAAAAAAGGAGCTACCGGAAGTAAAAATAATTGCAGTTTCAATGCATTCCGACAGGCAGTACGTTAAAGGAATACTTGAAGCCGGTGCTGATGGTTATCTTTTAAAAAACTGCACATATCATCAATTAACAGATGCTATAGTATCGGTACATTCCGGCAAAAAAATTCTTAGCGACGATATTACTGATTTAGTAATTAAAGGTTATCTGGAACCTTCAGATTCAGAAGCTGATGGATTTTCTGATCTTTCTGAGCGTGAAGTCGAAATTTTACAATTATATGCTGAGGGAAAGTCAACCAGAGAGATATCTGAAAAATTATTCATCAGCGTAAAAACTGTAGGTACCCACAAACAACACATTCTGGAAAAACTTAATCTAAAAAATAATGCAGATATTATAAAATTTGCACTTAAAAAAGGAATGATCCACTTATAGAAATAACCTTTTCTACCAAAAATATTCTTTGTAAAGTTCAATAAAAAAAGACCCCGATGAGTCATCGGGATCCTCGTTGTCCTTTAAGCGTCGAACTTTTGTTCGATGGAATGAAAATCCGCTCAAATTTATCTCAACAAATATCGATATCTAAAAAAATCAAGCTGAAAATAGAGGTTGAAAAATCTGAATTTTCACGTCATAAATGCTTAATAAAAACAGATTGACTCTAAACGTACAAAGTTTATGCAGTCCTCCTTTCCCTGGTTTGAAGACAATTTTGATGGTAGGTAAGAATTTCGTTTATTTTTTGGGTTGGGCACTTAAAAGCATAATCAAACTTCTCGCTACTTTCGAATTGCCTCAATGAATTTAACGGACAACTACTTTTGGGTTCATCCATCGGACAAGAAACCAGCAAACCGAAAAGCCAGATATTTTTTTCCTTTGAACTCATAGGGTGTTTTTAAAGAGTTATTTCAAAATTAGTTATCCTGACTAACCGACTCATGCATAAACTGCTGATTTTTAGTTACTAAATTGCCTATTTTGACTAAATAAAAAATGCAAATCCTAATGTATTAAACATAATTTTATATTCGCCGTAAAAAGAAAGGCTAGTTTTTTAACCAGCCCTTTCTCAATCAACCTAAACTAAACCAAAAACCAAACTATCTATTTTGTGAGTAACTTGAAATAAACTCTTGCTTATTTAACACACTTGTTTAAAAAAGGTTTAGAAAAGTTCTAATTAATTCTAATTTTTTGATGAGATAGTGATTTAAACAAATGTCGGGATAAAATTATTTTCCAACAACGGGATAATTTGTAACGACAATTTCCTTTACTGCCTGTCTTTTATTTGCATCTGAATTAATAATTCTTTTTGCGGAAATTCTGTGAATCTCAAAATCATCATATAGTTTATCAAAAAAATCATCATTCTTATTTGTATTTTTTGGATCAGAGTTACTTAACATTAGTTTAATTCCTCTTTCATCTAATCGCCGGTACATTTGCGATAATTCAATTTGTTTAATATCATCAAAACGATTTTTGCTGTAGGAGGTAAAACTTGACGTTTTGCTGATAGGCCGATAAGGAGGATCAAAATACATAAATGAATTTCCTTTGACTATTTTTTCAATATTTCTAAAGTCAGCCCGTTCAATTTGAGCAATTTGTAATAATTCTGATACAATTCTTAAATTATTTTCATCTAAGATCTTTGGATTTTTATATGCACCTTGAGGAACATTAAATTCTCCTTTTGAATTAAAACGAAACAAACCATTAAAACAAGTTCTGTTTAAAAAAATTATTTGCGCTGCACGTATTATCCATTTTTTTGAATATCGGTTGAAGTTAATACGGGTTTTGTCGACATTAAAATTATGCCTAAGTGTATAGTAAAATTCTTTTTGCCCAATTACATCAAGTTTTTGGTAACTGCACTTAATTTTAGATAATTGCTCTATCAGGCTCTCAACATCATTTTGAATAACTTTATAGGAGAGAATAAGTTCTTCATTTATATCAAAAAGAAATGCTGCATCTATTTTGTAACGTTGTACAATGTCAAAAAAAACAGCCCCGCCACCAATAAATGGCTCATAATAATTTTTTACCTGATTACTTTTTAATTCTTCCGGATAAAAATTAATGAAAGCTTCCGTAAGCTGCCCTTTTCCGCCAGCCCATTTTAAAAACGGTTTTGCCTTTACTTGACTTTTTATGTTTTTATCCACGGAATTAAGATTTTTTGATAATCTATATTTTTTGAAATTTTTTCAAAATTGTCGCTAAACTACCAAAAAAATGTAATGAAATAAAAGTCGCTTGAGGTATAATTCCGATTGAATAATTAATTATTCAGGCTTTTTCTTTTGATTAAAAATATCTATATCATAACTAAACATAATTTCGTGCGTTCCGTTACTAAAAGCATTGAGTTCAGAAAACGTAAGATCGTAAGAATAGCCAATCAACATTTTACCTGTGATATTAAATTGAGCCAGAAAACCATAGGAATCTCCAAATCGGTACATGGCGCCAACCCAAAATTTATCTTTAAAGCCAAACATAGAAGTTATATCGACCGAAGGTGGTGCATTTTGGGTCCATTTTAACATCGAATGCGTTTTCAACTGGACATCTTCCACGATATTGAAATTCTTCCCGGCAACTGCATAAATGTGTATCTCTTCCTTATTTATATACTCGGTTGAATAATTGTCGCGTGTAATTTTATTTTCAACCAGTTTAGGAATAGAAAGGCCGAAATACGTATCGTTGGAAAATAAAAATGCTCCAACTCCAAAATTAGGAAGAAAGTTTTTAAATATGTCTCGCGAATAAATTGGATCAGGATCTACCGTTTGCAATTCTGTTAATGATGCACGATAAAAATTAAATCCTCCTTTTAAACCCATACCTAGCTTGTATTTTGTGCCAACGCGAAGAAAATAACTATAATCAAAATAAAAACCCGTTTGATTTAAAGGGCCAATTTTATCGGATAAGACAGAAAAACCAAGTCCAAAATTATACCTGCTTATTGGAGTATTATATGAAAAAGAACGAGTAGTTGGCGCACCGTCAAACGAAACCCATTGGTTGCGTGCCACCAGAAGTGCTCTACCCGTTTCCTGGGAGCCTGCATAACCGGGATTTATTATCAGAAGATTATCCATGTACTGCGTATACATCGGGTCTTGTTGTGCGAAGAGAGGCCTTGAGCCAATCAAAACTGACGCAAGGAAAATACAGAATAATATGTTTTTTATACCTTTCATTTTATTATCTGTCTAAATAGACCGAACCCGCAATTCGTTCTTCACCTTTCCCGAGATTAATTATGTAGAAATAAGTCCCCGTTGGAAGATCTTCACTTCCAAGTCTAAAACCTGTGTTCGATTTACCATTCCAATATTTTGGTACTGTACTAATTCCATAATTTCTGGCTTCATAAACTTTATTCCCCCATCGGTTAAAAATTTCAATTGAATTTCCTTCATAATATTCAATACCCGGTATCTCGAAATAGTCATTTATATTATCTCCGTTGGGAGAAAATGCATCAGGAATAAAAAACTGAATATCAGAAACCCAAACTGTTACTTTAGCTTCATCGCAATTTTCAGAAAAATCACAAATGCGATACTCAAAATAATCTGATTCGCTGAAATCTTCATCAGGAGTGTAATGGATGGTAAAATCGTCGTAATCAACATATGCAGATCCATTGAATGGCGCAGATGAAATAACTAAGGAAAGTGAATCAATATCATCATCCTGATCTGAATCATTATTTAAAACCGGAATTTTAATTTCAGTCCGGTAAGTTGTAGAATCATAATCATCCTGTGCCACCGGTGCGTAGGTTAAAATGCCAACATGAACTGAATCAATAGACTGACAACCAAAAGTATCTGTCACTTGCAAATAATATGTACCTATTTCTGTAACCACAGGATTTGCCGAATTTTCTCCACTTTCAATAAATCCATTATCTGTTGTCCAGTTATATCTCAATCCTAATCCTGTACTATAACTTCCGTCCAGAATAATAGACGAATTTGTGTACATGAATACATTTTCACCTGCTTCGACATTTACATCAATCACTGTAACCAAAACTGAATCTATCGCATAAAATCCATTACTGTTCGTAACAGTAAAGTAGTATAAAGTTGAGGTTCCGGGAGTAAATACCGGATTCGGACTTGATGGATCGTCAAGATTTTCAATTGGTTCCCATGAGTAAGAATATCCTTCACCTTCCAAAGGGTTGCCACCCAAAATATATGATTCGCAATTCCCAATTATAGTGTCATTACCAGCAAATATGACTGTATCTTCGTTACTTATAAATATGTCATCGGAAGTTGAAATGGGTTTTGAGCTACCACTATCAAAATCGTTTACTACAACATAAACCCAACCCGAATCGCAAAGAGTTGGAGTTCCGCTATCGCAAATCTGGTACATAAATTTATCAGGACCTTCAAAATCATTGTTTGGCGTATATGAGAAACTTCCGTCTTCAGCAATCTCAACTTTACCATTTAGGGGATCAATAACAGGGTTAAGGGTAATTGAAAGCTGATCTGAATCTCCATCCGGATCAATATCATTCAATAATAAATTTCCGGTAACCATTTGATTTGGGAATGTAAGTACATTATCCGTTATTGCCACCGGGGCAATGTTTTCATTTCGCAGATTTGAAATAACTGAAACAACAGATTCTGATGTTGCGCAACCAAAAGTTGGATCCTCAAAACAAACCTGATATGTAAAATTTATCTCACCTGAAAAATCCTCTTCAGGTATGTAAATAAAACTTCCATCCGGGTTAAATATCAATCCAGGGAAAGGATCATCAACCAAAGTATAAATCAAATTCCAGGAACGATTAGGGAAAAGAAAATCATTAGCAGCGACATCGCCAATAATTGTGGTATTTGCATGACCCATCGTAAAATCGGGCAACGCAACCAACTGCGGAATTCGAATTTCGTCACTAACAACCAGTGTTTTTGAAATAACCTCCGATGAACAATTATTTTCGTCAGTTACCTGAAGGAATATTTCAAATGTTCCTGCTGATTTCCACAGATAGTCTTCAGTTGCATAAATTTTAGAATTAAAATCATATTGTGTCCCATCCGAATCCATATACCACCAATCATAGATATAGCCCTGTTTAAATTCAGCTTCTATTGAAAGAGAAGCATTTAAAAAAACCGTATCTGGTATATTTCCTGCAAACGAAATTTCTGGATTAGAGAAAATAGTATGAATCGATGTTTTTTCTGCACTTCTTATATCGATGGGTACCCCGGAATTATCCTTAACTTCCATAATCTCAACTTCTATCTCTGTATCTGAGCCTGAAATCTGATCAAACCACTCACTGCTTATTGAGATGACCTGATTGTTAAAATTTAATTGTTGAGCGTGGACATCTCCATTCACACTAAACTCAACATTTATGGGAAAGTATTCATTACCAAGTGGTTGACCACTGTGATTTAGGATTTCTAGTGGGAGATCAAAACTATTTCCAGTATCACTAAAACAAGATGTCGAGCTTAAATATTCGAAGCCGATTGAAGAATTGTTACCCTGTACTGAAACAACCAATGCCTTTGTGTTAGTGCAACCCGATTCATCGAATTCATTTAACAAAACATAAAATTGCCCCTCGCTCTTCCATCGAATTTCGACTTCATTTGTGGTGTCTCTTCTTATAAATTCAAAATCGTCAGAAGTGGCGTAAACGGTTGGACTAAATTGTTTTAAAACTTCCCACTGGTAGCTATTACCAGGTCGAAAATCGACATTATAAGATGATGAGCCACCTTCGAAAACGACATAATCCTCCTGTGCTACCACAGATGCGGCAACCAGGAGGAAAATTATCATAATCAAAGATGACCTATAGCTCATCTATTAATTTAGTTCGTGCTGATTATAGTCGTGGCAGGTCTTGAAACATCCGTACCATCAGAATACGTACCGGATCCATTATCACCTATTCCAGTACCTGTAGTACCGGTAACTCCACCAGAAATAGAAAGTGTGGCGGTAAAATTAGCTGCAGTTCCTGAAGCATCACTTGCATTTCCATAAGTGTTATTGTTTGTGATCACAAATGTCAGTGTTACGGTGCTATTATCTGAGACTGTTACCGTAGAACCTGTAAATGAACCATTTGCAGACAGAGTTGGATCAGATGAAGAGTAACCATCGGGCAGGTTGCCACTCAAGTCGAAATCAAACCTGTATCCTGTGCTTGAAGCATTTAATCCGGAAGGAGCAATCGTATACACAACTTCCACAGTTCCATGAGAATATTGAATTGTGTCAGAAACGATACTTACTGTCACCTCGTTTTCGTAACAAGAAGTTTCACTATTTGCGCTTGCCATCAAATAAAACTGACTGGCCGCAATAGTAACCGGTAATACTTTTGTATTTGTACATCCGCTAATTGTCTGTTCAACATGAACATAAAATTGTGTTCCTACTGTTACAGTATCCGCCCATGTAATATTTATCGAATTACCTGAAGTTGAAGATAGAATCGCAGCATTTGCAGGAGTGGATAAATCACCACGAGTTACAGACCAGGCAAAAGTTCCACCAGTATTGTCTACAGAATAACTATGTGTTGCACCAGGTGCTGGTTCAATACCAGTTGAACCTTGACCAAAGACATTAGAGCTTAAAACGATTACCAAAATCGCAGTTAAAAGAAAAGCTAGTTTTTTCATTTTTTGAAATTTAAAATTATATAATCATATTTTTTTAATTACTCGTTATTTCACTTGTTTCAGGCAGCCCATGAAAAGTAGCAATATCGCTATTGTTACCTATGTTTGTTTCACTACTTCCACAACTATCGGTAACATTGGTAACTGTTAAAGTATAAGTCTTTGAAACTGCTGTCTCGTTAGGCATATCGTATACAACCTGGATTGTATTTGTACTCACAGCAATATCTGAACCGGAAGCCACTTCAGAAATTCCATCAGTAATTGTGTAGCTATAAGTCCAACTATCAGATCCTGATAATTTTGTTATATCCCAAATTAAAGTCGTAGTGGAGCCAGTCTCCCCACTTTGACATCCATCTCCCAAATCAGCAACTTCAATATCAATAATCTCATCAGGTTCAACCATAACGTTTTGTTCACAAGTCGCAACATTGCCGCTGTTATCAGTAACTGTCCATGTAACTACTGTGGTTCCAATTAAATATGGTTCAGAAGCATCATTTATTAAAGACGCGATTCCGCAATTATCACTTGTAACAGGTGATCCCAATACAATACCAGTGGCTTCACAACCCCCTATATCAGTAGTAATATTTATGTCAGATGGGCAAGTGATATTCGGAATTACTGTATCTATACCCGCCAATTCTAAATTTGTGGCTAAAGTTGTTTCACATAAAGAAATCAAATCTCTAATACTTAAATCATAAAATCCTTCAACCAAACCGATGAAGTTACCTGAGGTGTGCCAGCTTGTTCCTCCATTGACACTATACTCATAATTGCCGCTTCCTCCTGTTGGATTTGAGATTAATATTGTCCCATCTGAATTTCCTGGACAAGAAGGATCAGTAAAATTTACATCTGCATTAATATTTGGTACAACTACCTTCGCCCGATAGGTCACTATAGTTTCGCTGTTATAATCAAAAGTTGCAAAATATTCACCTGCGGTACTTGCTGTGTAAGAAGTTCCATATCCGACAATGGTTGTTCCCAGGGAATCATACCATGTGTAATTTGTTCCATCACTAAAAAATACTGAAATTGTAACATCAGAAGTTCCGCACAACTCTGTGTAAGTTGGTTCAATACCCTTCAAACTATCGTTGATTACAAAAAAATCATAAATTCCACTCTCATTATTTTCGTTATCCTCCAATGAAATTATATCCCCATAACGACACTCTTCATCAGTTCCTGGTGGAACATAATTTGAAGAGTTATCGCAATTAAAACCCTGTAAATCTCCTGCATTTACATTACCTAAAATGTAAATGGCTGCTCCTTCATTAAAGATAACATCCGTTTGATTCTCACTGGCTGTAAAATCACCAGTTACGACAAAATGACTACCAAAATCCAAATTAAGTTTGTTAGTTGCGGTTACATTCCCGTAAACGATACAGATAGCCCCATTTGCAATCGTCAAACTTGCTTTATTCTGTAATAATAAATCACCGGAAATAATTAAAGTATCATTTATAGTTAAGTCCACATCACCAGAAATAGTAAGATTACTATTACAGGTTATATTTCCATTAATTTCTGTATCGTCATTTACACCAGATGTGTTTGGCATATTTCCACTTACCCAGCTATTTACATCGTTAAAGAAGCCCGTGTAATTATCAACGGTCACATATTGACTTAATGCCACAAAAGGCAGTAACAAACCTGCCAAGAGTATTATGAAAAATACTTTCACCCTCAAATTAGGTTTATTTAAATAATTCGAAGCTAGTTATTAATAAGTGATAATCAACTTAATACAATTTACAAAGACCCTCTATATTAAATCATTACCTTAACCAACAAAAATAATAAGTAATTTCTTTATTATAATCCTCAACTTATCGATTATACCAAATATTTATCAACATTCTGAAAATAAAAATTCTACTTGGTTGTTAAAAACATATTAGATATGTTAAATAAATATTGGATTTGATGAATTTTATTCCATATGAATTATATCTGAAGAATTTGTCGTTCAAAAGGTTTTTCTATATTTTTGCACACCCGAAAAAGAATTAGGTCCCATAGTTCAACGGATAGAATAGCAGTTTCCTAAACTGTAGATCTGGGTTCGATTCCCGGTGGGACTACAATTAAAATACTCAAATACAAATTCGTCAATGCTCCCTCTCCCCGGCAAATCTTTCAAAAAGAAAATTTTGAATATGTTTAGAGAAAGTGTAATATTGGTATTATAATACAAGTGAACACTCGGTATTACCTTTAACATAATTAGAAGTAAAATAGTATATGTTCCTACTGGTTTATAAAATTGGAAATAGCATGAAAACTATATTAATAATTATTGGCTTGACTTGGTGTCTGATTGGGGAAGCTCAAAATAATGTTGCAAAAAATGATTCATTACAATTAGACCAAATAAGTAATGTTCTATCCTATAATACTAAAAATAACATTTCTTATTACCCATCGAAGTTTCAGAATATTTTAAATACACAAGCTAAACAACTTTATCATGCATTTTTAAGTGCAGGTATTTTCGCAACCAGTAATGAAAATGTACCATTCTGGATGCGCAGCATGAAGTCTGGAAGTATTCCATTAGATGGTATTTCGGTTTCATTAATTGGTGGCGCCTTCAAGGAATACGAACACGAGACTACCCAAAGACTTATGGATTGGGGTGCAGGTATTGAAGGCAGAACAAATGCAGGTAATAAATCAGAATTTATTCTTGTAGAAGCATACGCAAAAGTACGTTTAAGTATTTTCGAACTTAAAGGTGGACGTTACCGTCAACAAATTGGACTGGTCGATTCAACTTTGTCATCGGGTGCATTTGCGCTGTCCGGAAATGCCTTGGGAATTCCAAAAGTTGAAGCAGGAATTGCAGATTATTGGAATGTGCCTCTTACGAATAAAGTTATAGCAATAAAAGGCAATATTGCTCATGGTTGGATGGGAACACAAAGGCTCAATATTGATGGCAACACAATTCCAATTCCTGATAAAAGTGCATACCTTCATCAACTCAGTGCTTACGGTAGAATTGGAAAGCCAAATTGGAAAGTTAAACTATATGGGGGCATCAACCATTTTGTAACCTGGGGACTTGAGAACGAAATGTATGCCGATTGGGATCTATCAAAGTTTGAAACATTCAAATATGTTGTCATCGGAAAACCCCATGGTACAAATAGTGCTCCAACATCAAAGGTTGGAAACCATATTGGGACCATTGACCAATCATTGGAATGGGATATTGGAAACATACGCTACACTGGATACCACCAGTTTTTTTATGATGTTGGAGCCCTGGCAACATTTGCTAACGCTAAAGATGGATTGTGGGGAATAAGTCTAAAAAATCTTGAATCAAAATCATCTAGTTTTCGTTGGAATAAATTTTTATTTGAATTTCTTTATTCTAAAAGTCAGGGAGGAGAAGTTGATTCCAAACCACGTAACTCGGGAGCAGAAGATTATTATAATAATTTCGAATACTATAATGGTTGGTCATATATAGGCGAAAATCTAGGTAATCCAATGATCACATCTAAAAAATATCTTAAAGAAGAATACCCCGTAAAACAGTTTCAATACTTCCCAAATAACAGGCTCATTGGATTTCATTCGGGTGCTGAATTTGAAATTAATAACTGGTTCTGTAAAGGTTTGTTGACATATTCTATTAATTACGGGACTTACAGAACATGTCCAAGTGAAAGATTTGGAACTACAATTTATTATTACGACCCTCCCTACTTCCCAAAGGTAAATCAATTATCTGCTTACTTCGAAAGCCATCGGGTGCTTAAGAATAGTTTCGAACTTGGAATTCAACTGGCAATTGACAACGGCGAATTATTATATAACTCTATAGGAGGAGGAATATATCTCACGAAACGTTGGTAAAGCAGAATAAAAATTCTTAAAGAAAAAGCGGCATACTGGTACAATTAAATTCAGAATTGAGCAAACCATTTTGATGAGAATTGAACCGTAAGCCGCTCTATTTTTTTGATTATTCGCGCCCAGAAAAAAATTCAAAAGCCTGATTAAACTTTAAAATTATTGATAAAGTTAATAATAATTTTAAACGTTGGACAACTATTGAATAACTTCACTAATATTTGTAACTTAATTGAGCAAAATTCAATTCTGATTTGAAATTAGAAGCTGTGAGAAAAAGCTAAATTCAACTATTGGTAACTTAAATGTTTTATAACTGTCAAATATTTGAACCTTAATTGAACAAATTCATGGAGGCTATTTTTGAATACAAAATCGATAATGATTTAAAAATTAATTATGACATTATCAGGGGAGAAGTTGATCTCGAAAAGATAATTAATCATGAAAAAAAAAGAATTTCTTCAAATGAGTTTAACGAAAATTATAACTCTCTTGTTGATATAAGAGGAGCAATTTTTGTAGATTTTATGAATGATATTCAAAAATTCTGCGGTTTTCTAAATGATTTTACAAGAGAAATTAACATGAAACGAAAGTGTGCCATTGTTACCTCAACACCAACAGAGGTAGTTAATTCAGAATTGTTTGCATATGGTCTTACAAATATGGGAACAAACCTTCAGTTTGAAAGCTTCTCAACAATAAAAGCAGCAATCAAATGGCTTTCTGAATAGATTACCTGAACTTATTTATTTTGACAAACCAATTTTAACCGTTAAATGAAAACTTTTAGCAGGCTATCAGGGTATATTTTGTAAATTAGTTTTTTCTTAAACTACTTTTCATCAGATATGATAAAATCGATAAATCCAGTAACGGGCGAAACTATTCAGTCATACGAAACCTATTCAGAAAAAGGAGTTGAAAAAATAATAAACTCAGTCGATAAAACCTGGCATCATTGGCGTAGCACCTCTTTCTTACACCGTAGCCGAAGAATGCAGAATCTATCAAGCCTGCTAAAGTCAAGGAAAGAAGAATTAGCCAACCTAATGGCCCTTGAAATGGGTAAAATTTTAAAAGAAGGAATCTCAGAAATTGAAAAATGCGCTTGGGTTTGTGATTACTACGCACAAAATGCTGAAAATTTTCTCGAAAATGAAACTGTTAATACTGAAGCCTCAAATTCTTACGTATCCTATCAACCCTTAGGAACTATTTTAGCAGTTATGCCATGGAATTTCCCATTCTGGCAGGTTTTTCGGTTTTTAGCGCCAACACTGATGGCAGGAAATACGGCTGTTTTGAAACACGCAAGTAATGTACCTGGTTGCGCTATGATTATAGAAGATCTTGTAAGAGATGCCGGTTTCCCGGAAAATGTATTCCGTACCTTGTTAATTGGAAGTAATCAGGTAGAAAAAGTTATTAAACATCATGCAATAAAAGGAGTGAGTTTGACAGGAAGCACACCTGCAGGAAAAAGTGTCGCTGGCATTGCCGGTGGTGAATTAAAAAAATGTGTACTGGAATTAGGAGGAAGTGATCCATACCTGATTTTGAAGGACGCAAACCTTGAGGAAGCTGCCAGAATTTGTGCTTCCGGAAGATTATTAAATGCAGGACAGAGTTGTATTGGCGCGAAACGGTTTATCGTTGTTAGCGACGTTTATCCAGAATTTCTCGAACATTTTACACACGAAATGAATAATGCATATTTTGGAGATCCTACTGATCCTGACTCAACCATGGGCCCGCTTGCCAGACTAAATTTAAGGGATGAACTCCATGAACAAGTCACTAATTCGGTAAAAAAAGGTGCTGAAATTATAATTGGCGGTGAAATTCCTCATCGGAAAGGGGCTTTTTATCCTCCAACTATTTTGGAAAATGTGCAACCGGGTATGCCGGCTTACGAAGAAGAGCTATTTGGTCCTGTGGCTTCAGTGATCAGGGTAAAAGATGAAGAAGATGCCATAAAAGTCGCTAACGATAGTATTTTTGGACTTGGAGCAGCCGTATTCACCCGAAATATATCAAAAGGGGAAACCATTGCTGAAACACGGTTGGAAGCCGGTTGTTGTTTTGTTAACGATTTTGTAAAATCAGATCCCCGTTTACCTTTTGGAGGAACTAAAGAAAGTGGATTTGGAAGAGAACTTTCATCTCATGGAATTAAAGAATTTATGAATGTAAAAACTGTGGTAGTAAAATAATATAGAGTTTTTGAAACAAATTATAGCATCTGTTTGATTTAGAATGACAAAGCTCAATCTTTTTGTTTTTTATAAGGCTTCCATGTATAAATTTTTCTTCCTGTAAACTGTCCTAAAAAGAAACTTCCTAAAAGAAATGGCGCAAGGCTCCAGGTTAAGTGAAGATCATGGAATTTACGAATAATAATAACCATTGGTACGGGTGCATGAATAGCCACAAACCACCAAAATGAAAGCTTTCGGAATCCTCCCCGCAAATAACCAAATGGCAGGTTGATTAGAAAAGTTGCAATACAGGTATATGCAATTCGCCATTCAAGACTAAGCATATTATTAAAAATATGTATACCCAGAATTTGCATCCAAATAAATTATGCAGTGCTTCTATTTTTAATAATCTCCACCAAAGTATCAACCCAATGATCTTCGGCATTCAAACTTTCCACCAGTTGAAGACTGTTACCTCCTTTTTGTTCAAATTCTTCACTGTATTCAACACCAATTTCAAGAATAGTTTCCAAACAATCAGTAACAAACGACGGTGCCAAAACCAAAATATTTTTGTTGCCCTCTTTTAGTTTGCCAAGTAAAATATCATCAGTAAAAGGTGTGAGCCAGTTTTTCGAAAGCCTTGATTGAAACCCAACCGAATAATCCGTAGATTTCAAATTTAATCCTGAAGCAATTAATCGCGATGTCTCATAGCAGGTCGCCCGGTAACAAAATTTTCCATGTTCAGAAAATGTGTTTTGACAATCACAATCCTCCACTTTTAATCCCGGATGACATTTTTCCACCTGTCTGTTAGGGAGGCCGTGGTATGAAAATACAACATGATCAAATTTTGATAAATCATATTTATTCGCTTGTCTTACAAATGTTTCAATAAATCCGGGATGGTAATAAAACTGTTCTACTTCTATTATTTCAGCCTTCAATCCTTGCTTATTAATCTCCTTTTTTGCAGCAATGTTCGCTGTCTCTGTTGTTGACATAGCATGTTGTGGGAAAAGAGGAAACAGCAAAATTTTTGAAAATCCCTTTTTATTGATTTCAGTGATGGCTTTTTTATATCCGGGATTGCCATACCGCATCCCAATAAAAACTTCAAAAGAATTTCCAAGTTTTGCCTGCAATTTTTCTTTTAATTCTTCTGAAAAATAAATAAGGGGAGAACCTTTTTTAGTCCAGAGATGCCTGTATAAACCGGTCGATTTTTTAACTCTGAAAGGAATGATAATAAGATTAACCAAAAATTTTCGCAATAACCAGGGAAGATCAATTACTCGTTTATCATTTAAAAATTGAGTAAGATATTTTCTCACAGAAGGCACTGTTGGGTCATCAGGGCTACCAACGTTCATTAACAATACAGCTATTTTTTGTGTCGCCATTAGCCTTCTTCAATAATCTGTGTTGCCAGTATTTTCCCTTGTTTTATGCGATCGGCCATCCCTATTCCGTCGCGAATGTTTCCACCAAGAATCAACCCGGGGAACCGGTGTTCCATTTCATCAATGGCAGCTAATTTTTTTTCTGATTCAATTCCGTATTGCGGAATGGCATGTTGATACCGGAAAATTTTTAATAAATCGGGTTCAAATTTTTCCAGTTTCATCATTTCGGTTACCTCTTTTTTCACGATTTCAATAATTTGTTCGTCGCTAAGTTCAATCATTTCCGATTTTCGCACACCTCCCAGAAAAATCGAAAGCAATGCCCCGTTTTCAGGCGCTTTATTTTTCAAAAATGAAGATAAAAATAGAATACCGAGCAAATTTCGGTTCTCTTTAGAAGGAACTAATCCGCCGAAAGCTTTCATTTCAATTCCTTTCCATTCTTTAAAACCCAGCGAAACCTGGACAACCTTTGCATATTCGAGCCGATTGACTTTTTCTCTGTTTTCTTCTGAAGTGAAATTAAAAAGGTTACCGAGTTCATAAGCGCCTACTGTCGATATTACGTGGGTAAACGTATCCTCAGGATTATCGATGTAAAATTTGTTTCTTCCCGCTGTTTTAAATAAAAGTGAACTGCAATTTAAACTGATATTTTCCTCCCCGATATTTTTTACCAGCGCTTTAATGAGGTTTTCAAGGCCGCCTTTTACGGAGAAGATTTCCCGGGTTGCCTTTTTATCCCAGTCGGATTTAGGCTGTCGCGCCTTTTTTACCGAACCTCCGATAAAACTTCCGAAATCCTGTTCCAGCCGATACAATTTTGGGAGTGCATATTTTGGAACAAGCCTGGCCGGATCTCCCGAATATATGCCAAGAATAAAAGGATCGACGGCGTAATCGAGAAAACTTTTTCCCATGCGCCGCTCCACAAGTTCTTTTAATGTTTCATTCGGATTTGTTCCGGGTCTTCGGAACGGTTCACCCAACAGACGCAATTTATCTGTAAAACTAAACAGCTGTGTTGTTATTCCGCCGATAAGACCCGATGGAAGTGGCCGCCACTTTTTCCCTTTCCAAATCCAGCGGGCTTTTGCAGCTTCATCGGCAATTTCGAGTTCACAATCGCCTTTCAAATTTTCGATTAGTTCCAAAGCCTCGGGTTGTCCAAGAACGCCTGTATTTGGACCGGATTCAAAGGTAAATCCATTTTCATTATGCGTTCTGATAACCCCGCCTGACCGGTCGCTTTTCTCAAAAATATGAACATCAATTCCTGCTCTTTTAAGATAAAAAGCAGTGGTTAATCCGGTTAGTCCGGCACCTACAATGGCTATTTGTTGGTTTTTATTTTCATTCATTTTATAACGATTTTGAAAATTTCTGAACGGCATTTTTTAGGTTAGGATCAAAATTGGCTGCTATATTTCTGACAAAAAACCGACCTAAGGCGGTAACTGAGATATCCTTTGAGTTATAATCAAGGAGCCCGTCTGCTACAAACTCATTTAACCGATCTTCATCAAACTCCAAAATATTTTTAATATCCCTTTCAGCCACGTCAAACCTTTGTGCAGCCTCCGACCACGAAAGGAAGTAGTTACACATGATTTCGTTTATCACGTGTTTAATTATCTTTTCTTTTTTATTCAGGCTATATCCCTTTTCAATAAAAAAGTTCCCGCTCTCGATTTGTGCAACGTACTGATTTGTATCTTTTGCATTTTGGGCGTATGCACTCTCCAACTGACTGATTCCAGTTGCTCCAAACGCATATACCTGTCCGGTTGTTTCACGGGTGCAGTAACCCTGAAAGTTTCTGTGTAAGGTACGGTTTTCAAGGGCAAGATTCAATTCATCATCTTCCCTGGCATAGTGATCCAGTCCAATGGGTTTATAACCACTTTGTGTTAAAATTTTATAGGCAGCTTCAAACATCGCCAACTTTGCATTCGCTTCAGGTAATCCTCGAACCTCCAAAATTTTCTGCGCCTTTTTTATCCACGGTACATGAGCGTATGAAAACGTGACCAAACGATCCGGAGAAATTTTTACGGCCTGCTCCATGGTTTTTGAAAACGATTCAACATCCTGAAAAGGCAAACCATAAATAAAATCAAGATTTACACCTATATCACCATGGCTTCGAATAAGCTCAACCAAATCTTCCACCGGAATCACCGAAGGATCTCTATTTACATTATCCAGAACTTTTAGATTAAAATCCTGTATTCCCAGACTTAATCTGTTAAATCCGCTATGTACAAGCGAACTTATATAATTGTCATCCAACATTGCCGGGTGACATTCCATTGCAATTTCAGGATTCAATATAAAAGAAAAATTGGAATGGATAACATCCATAATATCTTTAACCATTTCAATTGGTAAAGAATTGGGTGTTCCACCGCCCCAATGGATTTGCGAAACTTTACGATTGGAATCGAGGTATTTTTTTACCATTAAAATCTCTTTCATCACCGCATCGACATATACCCGCATTTTATTCTTGTCGCGTGTTAAATGGGTGTTACACCCACAATAGTGACATATTTTCGGACAGAAAGGAATGTGGATATATAAAGAAATATTCTCAGGCCATTCATAGTTCGAACTTTCCAAGGCCTTAATATATTCCTTGTTATTAAATTCTGTTGTAAAAAAATTAGCCGGCGGATAGCTCGTATATCGAGGTACCGGTACATTATATTTTTCTATTAGATTTTCCGGAATCTTCATTCGGTTTCTCCTAATTTAAAGTTTTGTCGGGGAATTCTGCACCGGCTTCAATTACCGGACAGCGTTCCTCTGAATCATAAAATTCTTTTCTAAAAAGAAACGGTAACAAGATCAAAATTAATATTCCTATTCCTAATTCAATAACAAATAAACCACGATAATTGAAAGAGTCTGCTATTTTTCCACTTAAAACAGCGATTATCAGACTGCTCAAATGGGTTATTACAATCTGAATAGTAAAATCAGTTCCTTCCCGCCCTTGTCGTACAACCTGCATACCCAGCGTATAAACAAAGACCGATGACATGGCATAAGCGCTCCAAAGTAAAGCAACTCCTATGTAAATCAGATACAACTGGTGGTTTGTATAAGTTAAAAATATAAAATAGGTTGCTACAATTACGTTCAGAATTGGAAAAACCCAAACAGAACGCAGCACACCTTTCTTCCTGATAAATATTCCCGCAGGAACAGTCATCAAAACACCACAGGCAGTTCCAAATATTCCCGAAATAAAACCAATTCGTTTAACTTCGTAACCTAAATCAACCAAATATGGTTTGATCATTGTCAAAATACCTATTATCCCTGCATAAAAAAGAAAAAGCAAAAGAATATGCCCAACAATTCCTTTTTGTTTAAAAAAATAGACAAACTCGAGAGGAGAAATATTCTTTCGTGATTTATCAATTTCCTTCTTGCTGTGATTTTTGAAGAAAATAACCGGAATCAAAGAAATCAATACAAATACTCCAAGACAATGTAACAATGGCATCCATCCCCAGTAGTGATAAATAATCAATAAAACCCCACTTCCAACAAGTGTTCCTATAAAATTACCAGCTGACTGCATACTATTACCGATACTTCTTTCCTTATCCTTAAGAATAAGAATCGCAAAAGCATCAGTTGCAATATCCTGAGTGGCCGAAGCGGTAAATGCAATAATCATCAGAATAATTATGGTCGTAAAGTCAGTTTGCAGGTCAAAAAAACCAATACTGACAATTATAACAGCATAAAATAATTCTGAAGATAAAATCCACCTCCTGTATCTTTTTGAAGAATGACTGGTTTTATCAACCAAAGGCGCCCAAAGAAATTTAATAATCCATGGCAATTTTATCAGCTGCAAATAACCGATAGATTCCAAAGAGTAATTTTCCATTCGCATGATTACAGGAATCACTGTAGAGAAAAAACTCATTGGAATAGATTGCGCCAGATACAGGCTAAGCAGAGTATAATACTTATTGATTTCTTTTTTTCCCATTATTATTTAATTGATTAAAAAGTCACCTTCAAGTTTACACCAAAGCTTGCAGGTTTGCCCAATTGTACATATGAATTATGTAATTGTGCAATTTCGAAATAATATGAGTTATAGCTGTTATTGAATATATTCTTACTCCAAATATCGAATTGAAATTTTCCCGATACAAACGACAATTTTCCATCAACCAAACTATAATAATCCTGATAGTTTGAGTTATCGAGATTCCAATAATGTTTTCCAACTCCTTTATATGAAAAGTTTACGGTCATTTTATCGAGGAATCCGTTTTTAAATTCAATTATTTTATTTATACCCATATTTACTGTCGAGCGAGGAACATATGGAATAAATTTTCCGTTGTAATTCAAATCTTCGGAAACAACATGATCTATAAACGTGGCGTGCGTGTACCCGTAGCCCAAGGTAGCTTCCCAATTATTACCGGGACGAGCTTTAACAAAAAGTTCGAAACCTTTGTTTGCCGACTTACCGGCATTGGTTTTCATATTTCCGCGGCCACCGGGTACCGGTACATCAATTTGCTGCTCATTCCAATCGATATAAAATACGGCTGCATCAAAATACAAACGATTATTTGCCATGGATGATTTAAAACCTAATTCATAATTCCAGCTTTGCTCTGCATCGTATGAGCGGAATTCAGAAATATCGATTGAAGAGTTGGTGTTAAAACCACCCGACTTATAGCCTTTCGACACGGTTACATACGTATTTAGCGAATTGTTGAATTTATATTTCAACGCAAGTTTAGGTAAAATTTCGGTAAAATTTTCTTCATAGTTTTCTTCAACAGTGGTATTCATTGGAGCATCGCCGACAGCCGAAGCCGATGAATAGTCGAGCTTGTCTTTTTCCAGGTCGAGCCTGATTCCCGCGGTTAAAGCCAGGTTTTCAATAATAAAATCATTAAATGTTGACTGGTGAAAAAGAGCCAACCCTGAAATATCGAAAACACTTCGGATGTCTTGTTTCATGGCAGCAGTGTAAATATCTCCGGTGGTTTGCTGATCCATGTTTTGGTAAAAACCATAAGCTCCAAACAGCCAATTGTATTTTGAGTCATTTACCGATTTAAATACAAGTTCCTGAGAAATCATATTTTGTATGTCGCCGGTGTGAAAATAGTAAATGGGTGCAGCTGAATAATCCTGGTCAGCATCCATTAAACCATCGTAGTAAGTATAACTTGTAGTTGAAAGCAATTCAAATGTTTCGTTTCGATATTTTAAAACCAGTCCATTTGAAAAGAGGTCGCGTTTGTATCCGCTTTTGTCATTGTAATTTACATCTCCGGCAGAGTTACTTCCTGCATCATAAAGGGCATATGGGAAACCGTATTGTTCACTTTTTTCGTACGATGAAATGTTTTCCAGATTAAGTTTATCCGATACCTGCCAAACCAAACGAAGTCTGCCGCTGGCTGAAAATTGGTCGTCTGCTTGTTTGCCGTTAAATTCGTTGGTGAAGTAACCGTTGTGTGAATTGTAGTTACCACTAATCGAGTAGCCAAATTTGTCACTTACTTTATTATAGTGGTTTATATTTCCATTAAAGTACCCATAGTTTCCGGCAGATACCGAAACATTTGTTTCGTCGTAATAAAGGGGTGACTTACTAAATATATTTATCGTACCCCCCATGGAGTTTCTACCATAAAGTGTTCCCTGTGGTCCTCTTAAAACCTCAATGCGTTCAATATCGAAAAAGTCAAATCCAAATGTGGTTTTTTCAGAAAAAGGAACATTATCGACATATAATCCAACAGATGGAGCGCCGAGTCTGGAACCAATTCCACGAATAAAAACAGGCGATTGTAATTTACTTCCGTAGTCGATCATAAAAAAGTTAGGTACGGCTGATGAAATGTCGGCTATGGATTTTATTTCATCATTTTCTAATTTCCTGGCTGAAATAAGCGATATAGACGTTGGAATTTCTCTTACCAGTGGTAATTCTTTTGGTGATTTAACAGTAACCTCGTCAATTAATATGTCAGGAACATTGGTTGTATCGGTAATAACTCTCAGATTCTGGGCTTGTGCGAAAGCTGCAAAAAATGAGACTATTACCAAGGATAGTATTATTTTTTTCATTTTTTTAGTCTGTATAATTAAATATAAATTTCCCAATTAAGGGTTGATGTTTAGTGGAATAAAAACTAATTACACTACTAAAAAAGGAGGAGGTTTATTAAAGAATGATGAATAATAAAATTGTGCCTGGATTTTCGTTAAAGAGTGATCCGGATAATTTATTTTTCGTTTGAAAAGAAAATCAACATGTTGTACAGCCCTTTCAGAATCAGAAACTTTACAGAAAAAATGGTATGTATCAACATCGAAATCTGCAAAGCTGTTTGATGCATATATTTCAGTTTTGATAACATTCTCACCACTTGGAATCTCTCCTGAAACAGCTTTATTTACACCTGCAACAAAAAAATAGGCGTAAAAAAGTATAAAAGCTATGTAAGGTATATGCGTAGAAAAAATTCCTATTGTAAACATTTCAGCTTTATTCTGATTTTGCGAGGTGCTAAAGTAAAAAAAAATAGATTCAAATGTTTGAATCTTACATGTTTTAGCGCATCTTTCAGCCAAAAAGGATAGAAATTAATTCAATTATTGATATAGATCAACGCAATAATCAATTAACAACATTACATGAACCTTGAGTTATTTAATTTGATCTATTTTTGTTGAAAGTAAAATTAAATTCATGCGAATTTGGAGAATATTTGTTGCTGCTACTGTTATAGTTATGATATCCTGCTCGAATAAAAAAAATGCCGATTTAATCATTATCAATGCAAAGGTTTATATTGTTGATGATGTTTTCTCAACGGCAAAAAGCTTTGCAGTTGTTGAAGGGAAAATAGCTGCAACTGGGACGAATGAAGAGATTCTTTCGAAATACACTTCCAAAACTGTTGAAGATACAAACGGAAAATTTATATATCCAGGATTTAACGATGCGCATTGTCATTTTAACGGATATGCAACGAATCTTATTCAATACGCAGATTTGAGCGATACAAAAAGTCAGGAAGAAATTTATGAAAGACTAAAACAACATCACAAAAAATACGGAGGTGATTGGATTCTAGGTCGGGGCTGGGATCAAAACGACTGGTACATTAAGGATTTTCCCGATAAAACTATACTTGATGAATTGTTTCCCGATGTACCAGTATACCTGATTCGAGTTGACGGGCATGCCGGCTGGTGCAATTCGAAGGCAATAAAATTGGCTGGAATTTCTGCCGATACAAAATTGCCAGGGGGTGAGGTACTTACAAAAAATGGAGAACCAACAGGAATATTGATTGACAACACAATGGGGCTAGTCGGAAAAATTATTCCTGAAATTACCTCAGTTCAACAGAAAAAAGGACTACTTGAAGCACAAAAAAATTGTTTTGCTGTAGGATTAACCTCAGTGACCGATGCCGGGCTGGACAAGGCAAATATTTTGTTAATCGAAGAAATACAAAGACAGGATACGCTTAAAATGCGAATCAACGCCATGCTTAGCCCTTCCAAAGAGAATTTTGAAACTTTCTTGAAAAACGGGCCAAAACAGGAAGATAGGCTGACCATAAATACCGTAAAAATGTTTGCCGATGGCGCCCTGGGATCAAGAGGTGCCCTCCTTTTGCAGGATTACTCCGACGATCCGGGCAACAGCGGATTACAAATTGAGTCGCAGGAATATTACGACAGCATTTGTGGACTGGCTTACGAAAACAATTTTATTGTAGCCACACATGCTATTGGTGACAGCGCAAACCGGTTAATTCTGAATACCTACTCCAAATTCTTAAAAGGTAAAAATGATCGGCGGTGGCGGATTGAACATTCACAAATAATTCTTCCCGATGATGTTAAGAAATTTGCTGAATTCTCAATCATTCCATCTGTTCAGGCAACCCACTGTACTTCAGACATGTATTGGGCTGATGAACGATTGGGCGAAGAACGTTTAAAAGGTGCATATGCCTACCAAACATTGTTACAACAAAACGGCTGGCTCCCTAATGGAACGGATTTCCCCGTAGAAAAAATCAATCCCTTGTTTACCTTTTATGCATCGGTTTTCAGAAAAGACCACTCGGGGTGGCCCGAAAGTGGCTGGCATACAGAAGAAGCACTTACCCGTGAGCAGGCGCTACGATCCATAACCATCTGGCCAGCAAAAGCATCTTTTGAAGAAAACAAAAAAGGCAGTCTTGAACCCGGGAAATATGCTGATTTTGTGATTCTGGATACCGACTTAATGATAGCGTCACCACAGGAAGTTTTAAATGCTAAAATTGTAAGTACCTGGGTGAATGGGGAAAGAGTGTATAAAAACTAATAAAGATTTAATCCCAAATTCGAAATTCTGAATGACATTGATATTGTACTAACATTGAACATTTTTGCCAATTCTTTAATTGCTGATTCATCAGTCAAATCCAAGTCTAATTCTTCAATTTTAGAAATTAATAAATTTTTGGGCATCAATAATGCAGCAGCAAAAGCATTTGCTTCCTTTTCATTCCTTATTTCACCAGTTGAAGAACTGTAATCCCTAAAAAGCACTTTAAATCCCTTATCAATAAAAAGATCTTCTTTGGAGGATTTTGAATGCAATAAATAATGTCCAAGTTCATGTGCAATAGTAAATCGTTGACGAACAGAAGACTCCATAGGACTATAACCAATTGTCCCTTTACCGTTATTAATTACCAAGACTCCAGAGATATCTTCTCCCAGATCGTAGGGTTTTGTTTTAACTCCACAAGCTTGCGCAATTTTACTAACAGGTATAGGAAGTTCTTCGATATTCAATGATTCAAGAAGTTCCATTGCTTTATTTTCCGCCCTTCTTATTGTCATCGTTGTTGTTTTTAGTTGTTACTTCAATAAGAAAATTTGATAATTTTTCTTCTGATTTAGAGCTATTAGTAAGTTTTTTTTGAATTTGTTTTTTCCATTTAGGATTCAACTCTACATCAGAATTTAACGTTGGTAATAATTCCTTTAATGGTACATTGGTTATTTTTGACACATCATAAAGTAGGTGAATTGTTGGACGTTGTCTACCTTTTTCAATATTAACAATAGATGCACGAGATAGTTTTAATATCTGCGCAAAAGTTTCTTGGTTATATCCCCTTTTAATTCTAGCCTCCCTTATATTTTGACCAATGTTTAAATATAAGGAATTTAGTTCGTTATTGTTCATACAATATAAAGTACGACAAATATATTTAAAAAGTTTAGTTTTGCAAACTGTTTGTAATATTTTACAAAAAAAATATATTTGTATAATTTTACAGTTAAATAATTTTTTTTATCTTTGTATAAATTATAAATTAATAAAGTTATGGCTACAAATAAACCATACGGAGATGGGCACCGAGTCGGTGCAGTGAAAGGAAGAAGTCAGGTTCAAAATCCTAAAAATGATCGATTTGTAAAAAGAGATGCTGAAACAGGTCGTTTCATGGATGTTAAATCTGATGGAAAACCATTCAAAGGAGTTAGAAAAGAAAAGTAAAAGCCAGATCATTTGGAACGATCTGGCTCTTGTTTTTTTAAAGTACCAGGGTTAGCATCCCTGGAGTAATTTTTTCTTTGGTCGGAACGAAGTTACTGCTTTTTAAAGACATTGACAAGTCTTTTCATGTTCTAAATACTCTCGGTAGTAATTAATCTTTAAATTTTAGTAAAGCTAACAATTCAAATTTTCTAGTTAAAATCCCCCTGAATATACACGTGTAAATAGTCTAGTTTAATTAAAAAAAATTAAGAACATGAAAGATCATAATAACGATCAAAAACACGAAAATGATCACGGAAATAGTTCTGTTGTAATCATTGTCAATGATACTGAAAGAAGTATCCACAGAGGAAGGCAAACAGTTGTCGAAATAAAAACAGTTGGAAAAGTTCCTCTCAATCACGCGTTGGAACAAGTTATCGATGGGCAAATTGTCCCGTTAGATGACAATGGTTCTGTAGTAATTAAAGGTGGCGAAGTTTTTCTAAGCCATATAAAAGATGGCGGATCTGCTTAAAACTTGAATTATGAACTTTCCAGATGATCAAATTCAGGAACTTAAAAAGATCTGTCCGAATGTGCAGATAGCAGAAGAAGGAGGTCATACCTTCTTCTTCCTGCCTCAAATGAAGCTACCTTCGGGGTGTAACCCTGAAGTAGTGGATTTTTTATACTGTCCTACAAATCGAGGAGATGGATATCCCTCTCGATTGTTCTTTTCTGTCAAATTTTCAGGTAGTTACCCACACAGAAATTGGAATGGAATCTCTAGGATTTTAGACAGAACTTGGTACGCAATTTCCTGGAATATTAACCAGGAACAGCGGTTAATTCAACAAATAAGAGCACACTTAGAACCTTTTAAATCATGAACGAAGTTATATTGAAAATACCCAAAGTTCTTTTTGAGCAGATTCGAAATGATTTAAAAAGGCCACATCCTCATGCTCTTGAAAGAATCGGATTTATTGGCACAAAGCATAAAAAGTTAAGAGATGGAACGGTTTTAATTTTTGTGGTTGAATATTTTCCAGTTGACGATGGAGATTATATTGAGGACGAAGAAGTTGGCGCAAGAATTAATTCAAATGCAATTCGAAAGGCAATGCAATATGTTTTAGATTCGGGAAATGGCTGTTTTCATGTTCATTACCATTCTTTATCGTATTCAATACCTGAATTCAGCGAAACAGATTTGACTGACAATCCGGAAATCGTAAAAAGTCTTACTTATGTCGACAAAAGCCAAGTTCATGGGATGTTAGTTATTGGAAATAATGCCTCGAATGCCATGGTTCAGATTCCCGGATCTGATTTTGAGTTGAAAACAGTGACTAAAATTGTTGTAATTGGTTATCCAATGAATTTTAGTTTTTTAAGAAATCAGAATTTTGAAATCGACGAAGAAAGATTTGACCGGCAATCATTTTTAGGTGAAGATTCTCAATTTTTACTAAGCAATGTAAAAATTGGAATTGTAGGTGTTGGTGGCGGAGGTTCTCACATCGTACAACAACTTTCTCATCTTGGAATTCTTAATTATTACATTTTTGAGGATGACGAAACAGATAAGACAAATTTGAATCGTTTGATTGGAGCAGGACTAGACGATGCCAAAGGCTCAAAGGCTAAAACTGATATTGCATTGGAAATGATTCGAAAACTAAATCCAAATGCGAACATTGAAGTTTTTGGCAGATGGCAAAAACATCCTGAAGAAATCCAAAAATGTGATGTTGTGGTGAGTAGTGTTGATACTTTTATTGGTAGGAGAGATTTAGAAACAGAATGTCGCAGATTTATGATCCCAGACATTGATATTGGTATGGATGTTTATAATGATTATGAAGGTGAACCACCGAGTATGTCTGGACAAATTATACTTTCAATGTCTGGATTTCCATGCATGTCGTGTATGGGATTTCTAAATGAAACAAATTTGTCAAAGGAGGCAGCGAAATATGGAAAAGCCGGTGGAAAGCCGCAGGTTGTTTGGTCAAATGGAGTTTTGGCTTCAACAGCAATTGGAGTTTTAGTCGATTTAGTTACAGGCTGGACTAAACAGAAAGATAAGCTGATCTATCTTGCTTATGATGGAAATAGAGGCTTAGTTGGTGATCACATTCGATTAAATTATTTGAAAGGTAAAAAATGTGATCATTTTCCTATTAAAGAAGTAGGTCCACCAATCTTTAAACGTATTTAGTTTATAACCTTTTTTTCAGCTGTTCAAAATGTTTTTCGTTTAAATTTGCATACGAATTAGTTTTGAACAGCTATTTAAGTTAGACAATTATACAGAAATCATATTTTAAGAAACTGGTAAGAATCTTCCATTAAGCGTTTATAATTTGTAACCAATTTTTCAATGGAACTTTACAATTTTAACAAAACCAAATATGGTACAGAGCTGCTTATTGATCTGGTAAGATTGGAAACGCTTGAAAAATACAATATAAACGCCGAACCACACATGCTATCCTATTACGATATTACTCTTATTACAGAAGGAATTGGAGAGTTTTGGCTCGATGAGCTCCGTTACAAAATAGAACCGGGAAAAATATATTTTTCCTCCCCGATGCAAATTCGTAAATGGGAATTTAAAAAAATGCCAAAAGGATTGGTGTTAATTTTTGAAGAAGAATTCCTCGGTACTTTTTTTAACGATTCTGATTTTGTTCAGCGCTTATCCTATTTCAATACCATTTCACAACAACCGGCACTTACACTTAACTCATCTGACTTTGATTATTTAAAATCGGTGCTGAATAATATTGAGAGAGAAATAATTGTGCAGAAGGAAAAGGATTACCACATCTTAAGGGCACTGCTATACCAGGTTTTAGTCTGGCTAAACCGTTTATTTTTTCAATCCAATTCAGATTGTAACTATGCTTCCGACAAAAAAGTAATCGAGTTTCGAAAATTGGTTAATCAATATTTTAATGAACAACATTCGGTAAAATTTTACGCTGATAAACTGAATATAACACCCGGACATCTGAATGATATTGTAAAAAATAAAATTGGCCTGTCTGCAAAAGAATTTATTCAGAACCGGTTATTTCTGGAGGCTAAAAGATTGCTCTTATACACCAACTTATCAGTTTCCGAGATAGCGTGGAAACTAAACTTCCAGGATGATTCTTATTTTGTAAGGGCATTTAAAAATAAAATAGGGTGCACCCCACATTCTTACAAAAACGTTATAAATCCTTGAAAAGTACCATTTATCCCTCAATTTTTGTCTCCTTTCTTTTGTAGAGCAGGCGTAATTTTGTTCAAAAAAAATCATGAAAGCAATCCTTATTATCACTTTATTTTTTTCGATTGCGTTGTCTGCATCGGCACAAAAAACCAGTTTTGATTATTTTGGTCTTCCCTCGCCCGGAGATAAAATAGAGCTTTTTGCTCCCGGCGTCGTTTCTTTGGAAAATTCAAAAGAATATTCCCTGGCTATTTCTCCTTTAGGTGACGAAGTTTTTTTTGCCGTTGGAACCTGGCCCGAATGTAAAATAATGCATGTGCGAAAAATAAACAAAGAATGGGCTGAACCCCAGATTGCAGCTTTTTCTTCAGATTGCTATGGTGTTGAGCCCGCCTTCTCTCCTAGCGGAAAATACCTGTTTTTTTCTTCCAGCAAAGGAATGGACGATATTAAAAATTATAGTATCTGGCGGATTGAAAAATTAGGAGATGAATGGGGTAATGCGATAAAAGTAATAGACATTGAAGATCCCGATATCTGGGAATTTCATCCCAGTATCTCGAATGATGGAACTTTATATTTTTGCTTCTGGGATTCAAAAACAAACAAAGGGAAAATTTATAAATCAGAATATAAAAATGGCTTATATTCTCATCCTGCAGAAGAAAATATTCCGTTTCAAGGAAATTGCAGTATTACAAATCCGTTTATTGATCCGGACAAAAAATTTATAATAACATCGACAGAAGCGGATAATAGTAAAACCAATTATGATGTGTTCATTTCATATCGGGAAAATAAAAAGTGGACTGAGCCCATCAAATTTGGAGACCGTTTTAATACCCCTGAAGTTGATGACTCGTTTGATATTTCTCCTGATGGTAAGTTCTTATTTATTTACAAACAGGATGATATTTTCTGGACTGAAACAAATGGAATTATAGAAAATACAAAAACCGACAAATAACCTAAAAATTTGACTTTCAGGAGTAACCTTTTTCCATCTTTTTTTCTTTAATCAAAAAGTCAATAATGAATTTATGAATTGGGGTTACCAGAAAATTTGTTAATTCTTTATAGATGAAGTGATTTAAAAACCCGAAACTATGAAATTGATTCATATTTCCGGGTTTGCCATTTAATAATGTTTATTTTTTAGTTTCGTACTCCCTTCACCAGGGTTTCAGGTATGGAAACAAGTTCTATGCCATTTCCTGTTCCAAGATTTCTGGTGTATTGTTTGTCAATTGGGTTATTCCAGTGTTCATGTACACCAAGTACTGGTACCGGAGTGCCTGTGTTATTAGGATCGTAAATTATTCCCTCCGGCCAGTTTGCCGGATTGGCTGCCTGATGCATATAATCATCAACACCATTTATGTTAGCCTGAAATTCCGATTGGTTATTAACCGCGTCATGAGTGCGTTCTCCGTTCCATTCAGTCCTCAGAAAATCATATCCGACTGATTCAATAGCAACAGGGTCGAGAGACATGAAGATTGAATTCGACCAGTCGTTGTTGAAAGGAGCCATAAAATATTTGACAGGACCCTTGATCTCACTTGAACCACCTCCAAACAAACCTTCAACAATCCAGATTAGCGTATTCTGTCCAAGATACTTGCTTCCCATAAGATCAACAAAAACCCTGTACTTACCATAGCCGGTATTTGTATACCTACCTGCTCTTCCTACTGTAGGATGGGAATAATGGAGATGCCCCGCTGTAGCCCTTCCGATATCGCCAAAATGACTCTTGGCTGTAAGCGATATGCCTGCACTCATATGCGATTTGAAGTTTGTCATATTGATTAGGTAATCGGCTTCCTCAATAACATCATAAAGCTTATCAGTGGTAGTTTTATCTGAATAAAAAAGAAGGTCTTTCTCACTATACTTTACAAGAGTACGTCCGAAATTGGTTGTATGTTTATCAAGATACTTTACATTCGGAAATTCTTCTGCCCATACTTCATAATTATGACCCCAGATTGGACACATTGGGTCGCCAACAGAAATATACTCCTGGGGAATACCTGCATCGTTGATTAGTTCTCTGAGAACCTCAAGGACAACATATGGACCTTGTTCCGTAGGTACAAAATTATTAATTCTTCTCTCCTGGCCTGCTTCAAGGGTTTTAGGAAGGTAAAAACCATTATCCTTATCCTTCTGTTCAAGCACCCATCTTGATTGTCCCTGGTTAATTTTAATAAAAATCTTTTCCCCCGCTTTGTAACTTCTCTCCTCGCTATGCTTCTTTGCATTGAAAAAACGGAAAACAGAGTCCCAGGCTTTCTCGGCATTCTTTTCACCGGTAAGCCTTACAATTCCATCGCGGAACATTTTTCCGATAACTTCAGGATTATTGTTGTGTTCACTGAAGTACCAGTCATATGTTGCGAAATCATTATGTTCGAAATTTTCATTTGTAGCATCCGGGTTCCAAACCCAAACCACTCTTCCGGGGAAAATACCTTTGGCCTCACCCATGGGCTGGTTTGGACCATCATCGGGACCCATTTTTAATTCACTTTCTTGCAACCCGGGTAATTTACTGTCTGAAGGAGAAATTGCCATCACAATAAATACTCCAACCATAAGAATCAAAGTTGCAGCATACCTGACATTTATTCTTCCCTTTAGTTTCCGTGATAAACCTACTAATCCTCCCACTGCAAGAAGGTACGCAATAAAACCCGACATAAATGGTGCCGCTACTGTCATACAAGGGTAGGTTGCCCGGGTTGGTTTGGGAATTACCCTGATAAGAAACCAAACGGTTGATGCAATTCCCAATGATATAAATAATATTCTTGGTGGAACATGATGTTTTACCATCCAGTCTCTTAATTTCGCTAACTTCCCTTTCAGTTTTGAAATGTCAAATTTGTTATTTTTCATGGTTAATTAAGTTTAGTGATATCGTTAGATAACTATTTATTTATCAGGTTTATTAATTGGCAGGCACAATATAGAAAAAAAACCAGAAATCATTGTTTTAACTTTCAATTTTACGAATAAAATGCTCTTATTTCTATTAAATTCCTCTTATTTATTTTGAAACTATGTCCAGAAATTTATTACTATGAGAACTTGTAAAAGTCCCTTCAGGGTATTTTTAACAATTTCCACTATATAATTGTCAGGTCTATATATATTTTCTACTTTTATCACGGTATGAACCGTACCAAAGAAAAAACAAAATGACTTATAAATGAGTAATTATTTGATGGGGTCAGTATCATTTATGACTTTATAAGTTCAGAACAACTAAATTTATTAAACTTTTCAATAAACAACTATGAAACTAATTACCTATTCCTTTGCTGTATTGCTGTTTGTTGTTAGTAGCATCGAGACCTCGATAGCTAACCAGGGATCAAACAATAATAAAAATCAATCAATCGAAAATGAATTTAAGGATATTCCACCAACAACATCGTTGGTTTACCCTGGAACGGATGGAAAACTTGTATATGTTGCTGATAGTTTGGGAAACAAAATTCCTGATTTTTCAAATGCCGGTTATAAAGGCGGTGGTGTTCCAATACCATATGTGGCAATAAAGGAAACTTTATGGCCGGTCCCTGGTGACAACTCTGACAATATTCAGGCAGCAATCGACCGTGTTTCGGCACTTCCTTTGGATGCCAATGGTTTCAGGGGTGCGGTGCTACTAAAAATGGGTTATTATAAACTTGAAAAACCTTTATACATAAAAGCTTCCGGTGTTGTTCTACGCGGTGAAGGAATGGGTGATACAGGAACCATTCTTTATGGTATTTTACCTCCCCGGGATCCAAATGCTACTGGCAGGCAACGATTCGCAAGACAGGATTTTATAAACATTGGAGCAGAAAATGGAACGGAACCGTTAGAAGACAGCAAGCAAGCTATTACCGATGATTATGTACCTTTTGGGGCAGTTAGTTTTAATGTGAAATCTGCCAAGGATTTTAAAAAAGGAGATAAAGTAATTGTTAGACGCTTTGGTAATGAAGACTGGGTTAAAGAATTGAAAATGGGTGACGAAATAGCTAATAGCAGAGCCTGGGGATTTGATATCAATTATGACCGCGAGATCATTAATATCGATGGTAACACTATTACTGTTGATGCCCCCATTTTTACAGCCATCGATGCACGCTGGGGTGGAGGCGAATTGCTGAAATACAATGATAATCGTATTGAACAGGTAGGTATTGAAAATTTGCGTGGCATATCAGATTATGATCCAACTGTCCGTACCACAACCTACGGTAACATGGACCGTGATAAGTTGGAAAAAGAGTATCAATACCAGGGAGATGAATATTACTCTGATGAGAATCATTATTATAATTTTATCAGTTTTGGCAATGCTAAAAATGCCTGGGTACGCAATGTAACCGCTTTGCATTTTGCATACAGCGCTGTGATAACGAGTGGTGAAACGAAATGGCTTACTGTTCAGGATTGTATTTCTATGGAACCTGTTTCGGTTCGGGCGGGTGGCAGACGATTTACATTTAAAATGAATGGTCAGTTAGCTCTGGTTCAACGATGTTTATCCGATAAGGGACGTCACTCTTTTGCTGGGGAAAGCGCCACTGCAAGTGGTAATGTGTTCTTTGAGTGCATAGCCACTAATCCCTACTCTACCAGTGAACCTCATGGCTACTGGGTAAATGGTATACTTTATGACAATGTTCAAGCGCCATTAACAGCCCGGTACTGGGACTTTATCATGGGTTGGGCAGGAGCCAATACTGTCTTCTGGAACTGTGAGGGTGATTTTCTGATTCAAAGTCCGCCAACGGCTGCAAACTATTCTTTTGGACATATTGGTGTGAATGCAGTTACTTTTAATGCTGCTTTGCAGGATCTTACAAAACCTAATGGCCATGTGGAATCGCTGGATAAGCACGTAACACCAAAAAGTTTGTATTTGACACAGCTGAAAGAACGGTTAGGAGAGCAGGCGGTCAAAAATGTGATTAACACAGACGAGTATTAGAAAACCGATAAATTGAATGATATGAAATCGATTAAATATTTTCTTTTTCTTATTGCGCTTGTAGGTTTTGTAATCATCGCAAGAGCACAAGATATTCCTCCAACAACATCATTGGTTTATCCAGGAACTGATGGAAAACTGGTTTATATTGCTGATAGTTTGGGCAATAAAATTCCTGACTTTTCAAATGCAGGTTACAAAGGCGGTGGTGTTTCAATTCCTTACGTTGCCATAAAAGAAACTGTTTGGCCTGTTTTAGGAGATAACTCAGCAAATATTCAGGCTGCTATCGATAAGGTATCTGCACTACCATTGGATGCCAATGGATTCAGGGGTGCAGTCCTTCTGAAAATGGGAACTTATAATTTGGAGCAACCACTTACTATAAGTGCTTCGGGAGTTGTACTCCGAGGTGAAGGAATGAGTGATTTGGGAACTATTCTTATTGGAAAGATTCCTGAAAAAAGATCAAGAGGAGGTGTAATCAATATAAATGGAGAAGCCGGAACAACAATTATTGAAAAATCAAAACAGGTGATTACTGATGATTATGTGCCGGTTGGAGCATGTAGCTTTAACATAAAATCAGCAAAAGAATTTAAAGTAGGCGATAAAATAATTGTAAGAAGAATCGGGAACGAAGCCTTTATTAAAGAAATTGGTCTTGATCAGGAAACAGTGGGAAGAAACAGCTGGAGGCCTTTTGATATTAACTTCGATCGGGTAATTACCAAAATTGATGGAAATACAATTACTGTTGATGTTCCTATTTTCACATCAGTTGATGAACGCTGGGGTGGTGGTGAAGTTTATAAATATGATGATGCAAGAATTGAAAATATAGGTGTCGAAAATCTACGGGGTATTTCAGAATACGATCCTTCTGTTAGAACAACAATGTATGGAAATATGGACCGCGATGATTTAGATCGTGAATTTTATTACCAGGGTAATGAATACTATTCTGATGAAAACCATTATGCAGTATTTATTAATATCAGTAATGCAAAAAATGCCTGGGTAAGAAATATGTGTGCCTTGCATTTTGTCAACAGTGTGGTTCAGGTTAATGCAGGTTCAAAATGGATCACTGTTCAGGATTGCGAATCAAGAGAACCGGTATCTCAGCGTTGGGGCGGAAGACGCTTTACTTACCAGATGAATGGTCAGATGTGTTTGGTTCAAAGATGTTTGTCTCATAAAGGTCGTCATTCATTTGTAATGCAAGGTCAGGAAGCAAACGGAAATGTTTATCGCAAATGTGAAGCTACTTTTCCTTATTCTTCCAGTGAACCACATAATCATTGGGTAAACGGAATTTTATATGATAACGTAAAAGCACCACTAACAGCCAGATTTTGGGATTATATTATTGGTTGGGCCGGAGCAAATATTGTTTTCTGGAATTGCGAAGGAGACTTTTTAATACAGAGTCCGCCAACAGCAGAAAACTACTCTTTTGGTCATATTGGAGTAAATGCAGTTGTATTCAATGCTGCGTTGCAAGATTTAACCAAACCAAACGGCCATGTTGAATCAATGGATGTTCACGTAACACCACAAAGTTTATATCTCACACAGCTGAAAGAACGGCTCGGAGAGCAGGCGGTTAAGAATGTGATTGGTTCGGATGAATATTAGTAATTTGATAAATTGAATGATATGAGATCGTATAAACATTTTCTTTTTCTTGTTGCACTTGTAGGTTTTGTAATTATTGCAAGAGCACAAGATCTTCCACCAACAACCTCATTGGTTTATCCGGGAACAGATGGAAATCTGGTTTACATTGCTGACAGTTTGGGCAATAAAATACCGGATTTCTCCAATGCAGGTTATAAAGGGGGCGGAGTTTCAATTCCTTATGTGGCAATAAAGGAAACAATCTGGCCTGTATTAGGAGACAACTCAGATAACATTCAGGCAGCAATCGACCGTGTATCTGCATTGCCACTTGATGCTTCGGGTTTTCGCGGGGCTGTACTTTTAAAAATGGGAATTTATAATCTGAATAAACCCATAAATATTAGCGCTTCGGGAGTTATTCTTCGTGGTGAGGGAACCAGCGATGTAGGTACCATATTGGTTGGGAAACTGGAAGAGGTTTCTGCTGATAACAGGGGCGCTTCATTGGAAAGACAGGGTTTTGGAAGAAGATCAGCTTTGATTAATATTTCAGGTCAATCCGGGGTTACCATTCAGGAAGATACAAAACAACTCATAACTGATTCTTATGTTCCGGTTGGTTCGCTAAGTTTTACTGTAAAGTCGGTAAAGGATTTTAAAGCAGGTGATAAAATTATAGTCCGACGAATTGGTAACGAAGATTTTATTAAAGAAATTGGTTTGGACGAGGAGAGCGTTGGCAGATATCGTTGGCGTCCTTTTAATGTTGATTATGACCGCGTAATTACAAAAATTGAAGGGAATACAATAACCATTGATGCTCCGATTTTTTGTGCTGTTGATGAACGCTGGGGTGGTGGAGAAATTTATAAATATAACGATGCAGGCCGGATAGAAAATGTGGGTGTTGAAAATCTCCGTGGAATTTCTGAATACGATCCTACTGTTCGAATGACTTCTTACGGAAACATGGACCGTGGAAACTGGGACGCTCCTGACCGGCAACATTACGAAGGTGACGAATATTATGCAGATGAAAACCATTACTTTACGTTTATTAACTTAACGAATACAGTAAATTCTTGGGTGAGAAATATCAGCGCGTTACATTTTGGGAGCAGCGTTGTTAGCGCTTCAAGAGGAACGAAATGGATTACCATTCAGGATTGCGTGTCAAGGGAACCGGTTTCAATCCGAGCCGGTGCAAGACGTTTTACTTACCAATTGAGTGGTCAGTTATCGTTTGTACAACGATGCTATTCGCAAAAAGGAAGGCATTCGTTTGTTAACGGAACGGGTGCCAGCGGTAATGTGTTTATGGACTGTATCGCTGAAAACCCATATTCAACAAGCGAACCTCATGCCAACTGGGTAACCGGAGCGCTTTACGATAATGTAAAAGCACCACTGACAGCAAGATACTGGAAAGACATAGGAATGGGTTGGACTTCGGCAAATGTTGTTTTCTGGAATTGTGAAGGTGATTATCTGATTCAAAGTCCGCCAACTGCAGAAAATTATTCTTTTGGACACATCGGTGTTAATGCAGTGATATTTAATGCAGTATTCCAGGATTTAACCAAACCAAATGGTCATGTTGAATCGATGGACAAACATGTTACACCAAAAAGTCTGTATCTTACTCAGCTCAAAGAGAGACTAGGTGAAAAAGCAGTTATGAATATTATTAGATAAATCACATACAATCTTATAAATCAAAAAGCGGGAGTAAATTACTCCCGCTTTTCATTTATCTAATAAATTTTTATTACAAATAATTTATATAACCTTCTTTGTTGGTACGAATCTTATATACCCACTGGTAACTAACAATATATAGTGTTTTCATATCATCATCGCCAAAACAAAGACTTACAGGGAAATGAGGTGTGTTAATCATGCCGACAAAATCACCTTCAGCATTGAAAATCTGTACTCCGTAATAAGTTCCAACGTAAATATTTCCATCCTTGTCAATAGCCATACCATCAGAACTTGATGATTTTTCTTTTCTATCAAGGATATTATCAACCAAAAATAATTTTGCAAACTGACGACCATTACTTATTGTTCCGTCTTCATTTACATCGTAAGCCCAAATATAATTTTCTTTATCACTGTTAACCGGATACCAGGATGCATCATCGTAACAATTATTAATATAAAGCGTTTTACCATCAGGCGAAAGCAAAATACCGTTTGGCATCGCAAATTCGTTTGGTTCAACAATCCGGGTTATTTTACCTTCAGGTGAAACATAATAAACAGCACGTCCGGGTTGGAATTTTTCTGCTTCCATAGTAAACTGCGGGTCTGTAAAATAAATCCCTCCTTTAGTATCAGTAATAATATCATTAGGACCATCAATTGGTTTTCCGTCATATTCATCGGCAATTACCTTTACAACTCTACCATTCGTAGTCATTTCTACAACTCTGTGTCCCATCATATCACAAACAATCAGATTACCGTTTTTATAGGGATAAAGTCCGTTGGTCTGCATTTTACCTTGTGAAATATATCTGTAACTTCCATCAGGATCCATTTCAACTGTTGAACTTTTCTTAGGATCAGCTCCCCAATTTTGGTCAAAATACATATTTGAGAAATATATTTTGCCGTTCATCCATTTTGGACCTTCAGCAAAAGTAAGTCCCGGTTCAGTAACGGTGCCATCCACAACCAATTCCAATTCAGCATCTTCAGGTATAATTTCATGATACCCGGCAACCCGCGCCTGTTCCTTTTCCAGATAATCTTTACGTGCAGGCCAGAAAATATCTATTGCATCACAACCAAGCTCTCCGATATATGCACCGTGAACCATATTGCCAGGAATTAATACTACATCGTTAGGAGCCATACTTTGCTCTCCGTCAAGAAGAATTTCGTCGCAACCTCCACGTAGTACCAACATCATTTGTTCTTCAGGATGAATATGACGATCGAATACAGAACCCGGATCCATTGAAATAAAACTGATTTGAGTATTTGTTCCTGAAACAATCCTTGAATTTGCCCCTTCAACAAGTTCTGTAAGCTGGAAATCGTATAGATCATAAACAGTATTAGGTTCAACATTGGCGTCCAATGTAACTGATGCAGGCAGATCAACTACTTCGGCAGGCAGATTTTCCACACCGGCTTTTTGAAGATAATCCAAACGTACCGGACTATACACTTCCAGTAATTTTGCACCTGATTCACCAGCAGTTACCGCATTTTTGCTACCTTTTTCAAGGTACACAAATTCAATAACGGGCATACCGCTATGAGTTCCATCCTGTTCTTCTCTTTTCTTAGATATCATCGATACCATAGAACCGTTTACAAGCTGATCGATTGAGCCCTCCAAAACAAATACGTATCGATTAACCGGCAGTTCTTCTTCAGGAATTTGTGCCCCTGGTTCAAGTTGAAGAATACCGGCCATAGTACCTTGCCCCCAGTATAAATTTGCATTTACTCCGGGATACAAAGCAACACTTCCCAAATTATCGAGACTTGTTACCTGGCCTGGTTCAAGGTTCGATTCAATATTTGTATTCGGAAGCCCGGAAATTTCTCTAACAGAAAGATCATATTCACTTATGAGCCCTTTGTTTATTTTTTTCCATTCCGGCCCTGATGTACACTGTGTCAGAAAAACAAACATCATGGCCAACAGACCAACGTAGGTAATTTTTTTCATTAATGCGGATTTCATAATTTCTTTTGGTTTGTACTATTAATAGATAATAATTATTTCATTTCTGTAGTAAGATTACGTTCCCCAAGCGGATCGGCTTTCTGATCCATTCCAACGACATCGTAGCCAATCCATTCAAAAGATTTTGCTAAAGCTGCCGTATGATTCCATGCATTATCGTGTTCAGGAGTTTTTGTCCACATAATCCTGTGTTCTTCGGTATCAAAAAGAAGTTCAATTTGAAAGGTATATTTTGTTTCAGGCGAACCTGCCCTTTTTAAAACTTCCGGCGGAAAAGTACGAATAAGTTTCGATCCGAGGTAACCAACTTGTTTTCTAAGCGCAGGGACGTAAACGTCAATATAATTTGCCTCGAAGGCTTCAAAATCCTCAGGTGCAACTTCAAAGAACATTTGAAGTTTTACCATTTCCAGTGGAACATCAGTAACATCTAATTTCCCTTTTTCAAGCGCTATTCCGTAAATAACCATCTCAAGAGGCTCGGAATCTGAACTTTCAAAGGAATGAATTTCACCAGCCAAAACGGGAATAGCATCTCCATAAGCTATTTCTGCTACTTCATCGTTTACATGAACTTTACCTTTACCTTTAACTACAAAATATACTTCATCAACCCCTTTATGATAATGTCTTCCAACTGTTGCTCCAACAGGAATCAATAAATGATCAAAAAACGCCCAGTTAGAAGCGAACGCACCAGGTCCTAAAGCTCTTCTGTACATAACTGTTCCTAATCCGCCATTCATGTTTTCTACCGGACGTAAATTTTCTTCGATAAGTTGTCCTGTATTAATGAACGTTGGTTTATCCAGAACTTCAACATCAGAACGGTCATCTCCGGTTTCCCATAAAGCAGTAGGATCTGCTGAATAATTAAACGCACCTCTGCGTGGAAAACCTCCGCTTCTGCCACCGGAAGCTCGCTGTTCGCCCGGTGCAGTTATTCCTACCTGAAAATTCACCCAGTCAACAGGTTCTTTTGAAGGATTATAAACGGCGTGTGCACTGCCTGATTTTAACGGTACACCCATTGGCCCTTCCAAAAGTGCTGTTTGCCCATTAATAGTAAATTCACAATCTCCATCCAAAATTAAAAACATTTCATCTGAATTAGTGTGAAAATGATGACCAATGGAGCTTTTCGGCATCAATGGCCCGTGGTGCATAAAGTTTAAACCAAAAACGGTTCCTCTTCCCAAAAGTGTTTGCATATATAATGTTCCCGTACCCTGATGAACATTGTGGCCTTCCATGGCTCTTTCCTGATCAGTGTGTCCGATACGTTCAGAAAGCGGAATTCTTTCCGGCTTTTCCTGTTCTGTATTGCCAGGCTGTGCACTAACACTCGCTGCCGTGAAACACCACATTAGCATTGTGGCTAATACTGGCATTGTTAAAAAAACTCTTAGTTTTTTCATTCCTTCTAAAAATCCTAAGATGATTTCGTTTCTTTTCATAATCAAATTTATTTCCAGGTTATTATTTTAGTTAATCAATTATTTCATTTAGATAAAAAAACCTTAAAATCAATTCTTTTTTACCCTATCAATTCCTTCTGCAATTTAGTAAAATGAATTAACATGATATATTAAATCATCTTTTAAGGTGCCTCTACGAACAAAGCTCGCTTCATTATTTTCAGTCGAGTCAAATGCCCCGCTGAATTTACTTTTTTTATAAAGCTATTTAAAAAAGTAAAAAAAACTTTTTTACCACTACAAATCTATAAAAAGGTAGAGTTTTTCAGAAATAATTGTATGTATTTATCCCTCCTACTTAATAGTTTATTGGAGAAATAGAAAAAATGTCTCTGTATTAGAATACTATTTTATGAGTTTGAACTTGTCAAATCTCTGATTTTTTTTGTGGAAGGGTAAATTTCCCGATACATTTTTTTCAAATCAGAGTATCGTTCACTATTCTGAACAACAGGTAAAGTTTTACTTTTTACATGAACCATTCTTTTTGCTGCCTCTTCAAACGAACCGAACCAGCCGGTACCAACTGCGGCAGCTATTCCGGCTCCCAATGAAGAAGCTTCATCAGTTGACATTGTCAAAACATTTTTACCACTCACATCGGCAATTATCTGACGCCACAATTCACTTTTTGAACCTCCTCCAATAATAGCATACTCATTTGTACTAATTCCGGTTATTTTTGCAACCGCATCATCAGCCAACGATTGTTCAAATGCAATCCCTTCCAAAATTGCTCTGTAAAGATGTGCCCTGTTGTGTCCAGATGACAAACCAATAATACAACCCCGGGCGTCTGGATCCCAGTAGGGATTCATTACGGCATTCCAGTATGGAAGCACCATCAGGCCTTCGCTTCCCGGTTCAATTTGTTTTGCTTCGGCTTCCAATTCACTGTAAATACAGGGATTTTGAACAGTATCTATTTTCAATATTTGTTTCACAAACCAGTCAATAAGGAATGTACCGGAACGTAGGCTGGTTTCAAAATAAAAACCATCATTGGAACAACTGGCCATAGTGCGAAAATTTTTACTCGTGACATAATTCTTTGAGAATGTACCTGAAACTACTGCTGTTCCCATATTCAGATACGTGCGATCCTGAGTCAGAGCATTAACTCCCAAGCCCGCCGCCTGACCGTCTCCACCTCCGGCAATCACTTTTGTTCCGGCTTTTAATCCTGTAATTTTTGAGGCGGTTTCTGATACATACCCCAAAACAGTCCCGGGACTGTAAGTTTCTGGCAAATGATCGGTGGAAACTTCCAACGCATCTAATAATTCACTTGACCACTTCCTTTTTCCCAAATCAAATATTCCCAATGGATCGGCACTGGCCCAGCTTGTTTTAAACTGACCAGTTAGTTTATATACCAGAAAAGTATGTACGTCACAAAACTTATCCACTTTTTTAAAAAGATCCTTCTCATTCTCCTTCATCCATGCCAGCCTGTATACCACCGGAGCGTAATCCTTGGGTTTACCGGTGAGGCCGTGAATTCTGTCCTCCCCAACAATTGCAGCAAATTTATCTACCTGACTTTTGCATCGTTCATCGAGCCAGATTATTGCTGGTCGCACAGAATTACCATTTTTGTCCAACGCAACAAAAGTCTCACGTTGATTTGATATGGCAAGGGCAACAATCCTCTCGCTTTCAACTTGCTTCGTCAATTTTTTAAGTGATTGCATTGCGGATTTCCACCAGTCATCCGAATCCTGCTCATAATAATTTGGCTGAGGTGATTTTAACCGAATAGGACTACTTCCCTCGGCAATACTATTCCCATCTGCATCCCAGGCTATGGCTTTAGTGGCAGTAGTACTACTGTCAATCCCAACAACCAATTCTGTTTTCCTATTCTTTATATCCTTATTTTTCTCCATCTTATTAAGTAACTACCTGATTTCCATAGCCAGTTGCATATGCTATTAACTTTTGTTCTGAAAATTCTTCCTTTTTTAAAATTCCACTTAACCGACCTTCATGTAAAACAGCAATCCTGTCAGAGACAGCAATAATTTCAGAAATCTCAGATGAAATCAAAATAATACCCATGCCCTGCTTTGCCAAATTATCAATCAATTTATAGATTTCTTCTTTTGCTCCTACATCAATTCCCTGGGTTGGCTCATCAAGGATTATAATTTTAGGATCAATCATTAGATTCCGGGCAAGTATAACTTTTTGTTGATTTCCCCCGCTAAGATCATTTATACTTTGATCAGGGTTGCGTAATTTAATATTGAGTTTGCGTATAAATTCAGCTATCAGTTTGTTCTCTTTTGATGATTTTATGTTAAATTTTAAGTGACTCAAATTAGGCAGATGAGAAATAGTCATATTTGAACTAACCGACAAATTCAAAAATAGTCCCTGGTCTTTACGATCTTCCGGAACCATTGCAACACCTTTTTTTATAGCCTCAACTGGTGATTTAAAATAAAATTCTCTTTCATCAATATATGTTTTCCCTGCTTCAATCCTGTCTGCTCCGTATATTGCCCGAGCAAGTTCGCTTCTTCCTGACCCAACCAAACCATAGAAACCCAGAATTTCGCCTTCGTACAAATCAAAACTTATATTTTGAAATCCTTTCCCGGTAAATCCTTTTATACTAAGCAGTTTATGATTGGTTTTGTAACTTTTTCGCGGTTCAGTACTTTTCATATTGCGACCGGCAATCATATTGAATAAAGACTTTACGCTCGCATCCTCCTTTTTTACAGTGCCAATAAACTTACCATCGCGCAATACGGTTATTCGGTCTGCAATCTGCAAAATTTCTTCAATCCTGTGAGAAACATAAACTATTGACACGCCTTCTTTTGTAAGTCCTTTTATAATATTAAAAAGCTTCTTCGTTTCAACATCGGTTAACGAAGAGTTTGGCTCATCCATAATAATGATATCAGCATCACTCGAAATTGCTTTAATAATTTCGATTTCCTGCCTTTCGGAAATACTTAAATCTTTTACAATTTTCTTCGGATCAATCGAAAGGTGAATTAAGTTCAACGCATTTGAAGTTGATTTCAACAACTTCTTTTGATTGATAAATCCCAGACGTGATATCTTAAATTTCTGCATACGCCCCATAAAAATATTCTCCATAATATTTAAATGAGGAATCATGGTTAGCTCTTGATGAATGGTTGCGATACCCTTTTTTAAGGCTTCCTGGGGTGAACTGATAGTTACCTTTTCACCGTTGCAAATTAATGTGCCATTATCCTGTTTAACAATCCCGCCGATAATATTCATTAAAGTCGTCTTCCCTGCCCCATTTTCCCCAATTACAGCATGAACTTCGCCACGGTTCAGGGAAAAATCAACATTTGACAAGGCCTTTGTTCCTCCAAAACTTTTTGAAATATTTCTTACTTCCAGAACAATATTTGAATTATCGGACATGGTATCTCTGGCTAATATTTATTTCTAATTTCCCGGCTCCTGCCAGTATTGATCTATATTTTCAGGTGTAGCAATTGGTGTGTCCAGTAATAGTTTGCCGGCAGGTGGCACAACACCGCCAACGATATAGTTGTACAAACGAATAACAACATCACGTCCCTGTAGTCTTGTGCTCTGCCCGATTAAGCCCTGAATAATACCCTCTTTAACAAGCCCAACCGTTTCCGGAAGAAAATCATGGCAAACTACCTTTACCAAATCTTTTTTGTCGTTATCTTTTACTGCATTAGCCGCTCCAAACTGACCACTGGCTGTTATGTAAATTCCTGACAAATCAGGATATGAACTCATAAAATCCATTGCCTGTGTATAGGCAACATCAGCCAGATCTACATTCTCCACTTCTCCCACTATTTGAATATCAGGATATTTTTCCACCATAACATCCTTAAAACCTTTTCTTCTTAACTCATGAGCTTCAACAGCAAAAAAACCAGTAATAATTGCCACTTTCCCTTTTCCATCAATAAGCTGACCCATTTTCTCACCACATTCTCTGCCTTGCTCATAATTATCAGCACCTACAAAAAATACTCTTGCCGATTCACTATTTGTCTCTGAATTATAGGTAGCTACCGCAATATTTGCTTCGGCAGCCTTTTGAATAAAAGGTATCATCCCCTCATCACCAGCGAGGCAGGCAATACCATCATAATTTTGGGCTATTGCCGCTTCTATTGCCGGACCGAAAACATCTGCAGTATGACGATCGCCGGCAACAATCCAGTCTACATCTGTATTAAAATCCTTTAGAATATCCTTTGCTTCCATCACTCCGGTTTTAACAGGAGTCCACCATGGATTTGTTTCCATAGCAAGATAAGCGATCCTTATTTTTTCATTTGTTACATTTTCAACCGGCATAACAGTGCCCTGATCTTCTGCCCTCGCTTCAGAAAAATAGGAAGGTGGCTTTTGCAGAACTCTTGAGTCTCTATTCGACGTTGATCTATTACAAGAACCAAAAAAGACAAAAATTACAACTATCGAGAATAATATTTCAATGTATTTTTTCATGTTTTGATATTTTTGAATTTTCCCTTTAATAATTGATCAAGACCAACGGCAAGTACAATTACAATACCTATTGTAATGGTTTGAAAATGATTGGGGATATGTAATAAAACAAATGCATTTCTGACAATTGCCATAATGGTTGCACCAATAATGGCTCCGGTCACCGTACCTTCACCTCCATATAAACTTGCACCGCCAATAACTACAGCAGCAATTACATCAAGTTCATTTCCCAAACCAATATTTGTTGCAGCAGTTGACAACCTGCCCGATAGTATTATTCCGGCAAGAGCACAAAAAAAACCTGAAATAGCATAGACAAAAATTCGTATTTTGTTAACCGGAACTCCCGATAATTTTGCCGATCTTTCGTTACTCCCCACTGCATAAATATATCTTCCGGGGACAGTACGTTTTAAAAAAACTGTAGCCAGAATTAGAAGTAACAGAAGAATTATTACTGAAAAAGGTATTGGTCCCAAATAGCCGCTCCCGAGAAATACTATCGTTTCATTTTTCATTGCGATATTGGAGGCTACGCTGCCTTTGTCACCGGTAGCAAGCAAATAAGTTAATCCACGCGCAACGCTTAACATTCCCAGCGTTGTTATAAAAGGATTAATTTTAAACCTGGTAATAACAAAACCATTTATCGTTCCTAAAAAAATGCCGAATATAAGTCCGCAGGCAATAGCAAGTAAAGGATTCATACCATGCATCCCAATTAGTCTTGCTGTGAGCATTGAAGATGCCGCCATTATTGAACCGACTGAAAGGTCAATACCGCCAGTGATTATGACCATCGTCTGCCCGAGTGCCATTATTCCTATTGTCGACATCCCACGGAGCACATTGAAAATATTGTCTTCTCTTAAAAAATAAGGGCTCGCGACACTCATTACAACAGCTAAAAACAGGAGCGCCAGTAACACGTTTACTTCTCTGATTTGAAGATACTTGAGTAATATTCCATTTTTGTTGTTATTGTTCATATAGGTTCAGTTTGATCTATGTACCTCCTAGTCGACAAAAAAGTCTCTGCCCCGTTATTTTTAGAGGCATTTGTTTTAATTCAAAGGTCGATTATAAAAATTCAGATACGGCAAAAGTTATGTTTAATTTTATGCTCCAATTTATTAATTTTTAAATTATAAAACAATCTTTAGAATTATAACAATATCTTATGAGATAACCAGATACATCGGTGAGAATTCATTCATAAGAACCGGGATAAAACAAATGCTGAGAAAAAAACCTTAATCGTCTTATAACCAACTTATCAATTGCTCTTCTATTTCATTAACCATACCATTCCCTGACACGACCCTGCAGGTTATTCAGCGTATCGATAACAATATTTACGTCGTTTACAATTTGGAAGTCAAACATTCCCACGCAGATAAAATCGGCACCGTTTTTAAATGCCCAGTTAAAACCATCTTTCGGTTTGATTGCTCCGGCGGCCAGAACCTTAAATCCCATTACCGGAACTTTGGCACGTTCGACAAAGGCTGCAGTCTTATCCGGGAAAAGACAAAAACAATTGTCGTGAAAGCGATTATGATCAAGATTTTTTTTGCCATCTACTTCAAAAGGAACCCGGTTCTCACGCGGATGTGCCGACCAATATTGGTCATGGTGCATTGTCTTCATATAATAATCAGGAATGATATTATTCTCTTCGCAAGCGATTAATGAATCAACTGTATGTGATGCTAATCCGGCCACATAGCCCTGGCTGCGAATATGACTTATCATTTTTTCAATCACTTCCAGCTTATTATCGCGAACCAGCCAGTCGCACCAATTCCCCTGAATTTGTACAATATCAACACCCATATCAATCGCTTTATCGATATCAGCGAAATAGTCATTTTTCTCCATGTTGGGGGCAACCTGTGAGATCACCTTTATATTGCTGCCGGTCAGTTTTTTGTATTTCGCCATGGTTTCGTTTGTAGGAAAACCAATGTTAATGCAATTAATTCCGGCTCTTTCAGCTAGTATTAACGTTTCAAAAATCTTTTTCTCTGTGTTGTAAGCCCTAAACAATGAGGGGACATAAATCAAATCGCGTGAATGAGCCCATCCCCCGATAAGATTTCCTCCCATAATCAAGCGACTGATTTCGTGTGGACCAATCTTTCCTTTTGGCAGCTCTCCAGTAAGTTCATTTAATTTAGCTTCACCAATTTGAACTGTTGCACCAGATAAAGTATCAACACCAAACCTATGGTTTTCCCGAAAAGCACCCAACCCAAAAATTCCCAGGGCTGGTATGGTCGCCAGATTTTTAATTGCTTCTCTCCTTGAACTTTGAGAATCGGTTTCATGACCGTTACTTTGACCTGACATTTCTTTAATTCCGTTAAATATTGGCAAAGCGTATATTCCATAGCCCTTTTCTTTCAATAATAAAAGAACAAATAAAGCCAGGGCCTCTATTAAATTAATATTTACAACAAAGTGATTTCCCTCAACAGTGCTTAAAACAGAGCCAAAAGGTGGATATGCAAAATAGTAAAGCAGAAGAAGAATCATTCCTGAAACAGCGGAAGTACGAATTACAATTCCTAAAAAAAGCCCAAGGCCAATCAAAATAAGCGCGGCAATATTTAGCGGATCAACAACACTCAACATACTTTCAGAACCACCCAGCCAATGGTAAAAACCCGAAAACGGACCCGAAGCATTTATAAGATAACCAGCCGATGTCCAATTTCCCATCCACATTTTCGCCAATCCTTCGTACAAAAAGTGCCAGCCTATAGCCGCCCTGAAAAAGGTTATTATCAATTTTTTTAAGTCCATTTCAGAAAGAATTTAAAATTGACAGATTAAAGGAAATGTATCTTATTCATATTTAAAAAGATACCTGACAGAAAATATACAATAATATTTCAATTTAGAATAATTCTTTTTTCAAATTAACTTCTTTCTATGTTAACAAAATCAAAATGTTATTTTTGTGAATCTATTCAAAAGCTAGACGATGGATAAAACATTTGCAAAGACCAACTATCACTTACAATCGGTTAAAACAGGCAAAGTATTTGAAGATACAGGCTGGATACTTGATGCCCCGGGGGAGGTTGAACCGACATTAATCAGGGCCGTTTATGAAAAAAAACAACTTGAATTAAAAGACGATTCATGGGGTTTGTACAAATTTGCTGACTGGTTACCTATAAACCGCACACTCATTGGCTCATCATCGCCTGTTACATATAAAAGCGAGGGATTAGCCAAAGAGCTTGGTCTGACAAATCTCTGGATTACTTTCAGCGGTTACTGGCCTGAAAGAGGAGCCAATATTAAAACCGGTTCGTTTAAAGAAACCGAAGCTTACTCTGTTTGCGGAAGAATGACTCCCGAAATGGACAAAGTACTGGTTGTTGCATCAGCCGGAAATACTTCCCGCTCGTTTGCAAAAGTTTGTTCCGAAAATAATATTCCACTCATTATTTGTGTTCCCGAGGACAATATAGAAGCACTATGGTTCGATGAACCTATTAAAGATTGTGTAAAATTAATCTGCAGCCGATCAGGCAGTGACTATTTTGATGCAATTCATCTTTCAAATATTGTTGCCGGCATGGAACATTTTGTTCCCGAAGGAGGCGCCAAAAACGTTGCCCGACGCGATGGAATGGCAACAACAGTTCTTTCTGCTGTTACAACAATCGGGAAAATCCCGGAATACTATTTTCAGGCTGTAGGTAGCGGAACCGGAGCAATTGCTGCCTGGGAAGCCAACATGCGACTACTTGAAGACGGGCGGTTTGGAAAAAACAAAATGAAACTGATGGTTTCTCAGAATATTCCGTTTATTCCCATGTACGATGCATGGAAAGCAGACTCAAGAGCCATGTTGCCACTCGACGACAATATGGCACGCAAGCAGGTGGAAGAAATTGATGCAAAGGTTTTATCAAACCGTAAACCTCCCTATCCAATTTACGGCGGTTTATACGACGCATTAAAAGACACGGGTGGCGATGTCCTGATCGCAGATAATACAGAAGCCCTTGAAGCAGCTCAGCTATTTCTCGAAAAAGAGGGAAATGACATACACCCCGCTGCAGCGATAGCAACTGCAACTTTAATTTCAGCGGTTAAAAAAGGTGAAGTTGAAAAAGACGCTTTGATTATGCTGAACATCACAGGCGGTGGAGAGCAAAAATTCAAACATGAAAAGAAAATATACCATTTGAAACCCGAGATCGTTTTTGATATCGATCCAAATCCGGAGGAAATTATTGAAAAAGTGAATAAACTCTTCCCGCAAAAAATCAAAAACCTTTTATAAACTGGTAAGTTCAAAAGTAAAGAACGCATAAAAATTGTATTTTAAGTAGGTAGTCGCGACATTTTATTATTGTAGCCCAACAATGTGACACCCCAATAACAAATTTTATTTTCCGTTTATTGAATGTAACTTTATCACAAATCAAAAGCATGGGATTTCAGAATCTTGTTTACATTTTACTACTGGCTGTATTATTTTTCGCAACGTTAGTAGTCAGTTTCAAACGAAAAGACAGTTTTTTATTAAAGCTAAAATATCTGTTCCCAGCCATGTTATTTTCTGCAATCATTTTTATTATTTGGGACATTCGTTTTACAGAACTTGGCATTTGGAGATTCAATCCGGAATATGTGCTTGGAATCACATTTAAAAATATACCCGTTGAAGAGGGACTTTTCTTTTTTGTAGTACCGTTTTTCAGTGTTTACATTTACGAAATCTTAGAAAACCGATTTGAACGTTTTAACAAGCCAAACATATTCGTTGCCATTAGTTTGATTCTACTGATTGTTTCTGGTTTTGTTGCCTATATTTATCGAAGAAATCTTTATACATTTTTTACTTTTTTTCTGTTAACCATTTATTTGGGATACACAATTTTCAGAAACAATTTCAAAAAGAACTATCCGAATTTTTATCTTTCTTTTTTATTCGCATTGATTCCCTTCCTTTTATTGAGGGGAATATTAACAGCGTTACCGGTTATTACATTTGATAGTGAACACCTATTAAATGTTCAAATCTTTACTGTTCCTGTTGAAGATTTAGGCTACTTTTTTCTTCTTCACTTAATGAATATCACCATCTTTGAATACCTTCGGGTCAGACAATTTTATTAGTTGTATAAATATTTCGAATATGATTCTTTTTTATAAATCAGGAATTTATATCTACTCCATTCTTGCCCGAATATCAGCTCCGTTTAGTATTAAAGCCAGACAATTTGTAGCTGGAAGAAAAAGATGGCAAAAAATCCTTTCTGAAAAAAAGGATAATAAAGCAAAATATATATGGATGCATTGCGCATCTTTGGGCGAATTTGAACAGGGCCGCCCGGTTATTGAAGAAATAAAAAAACAGTTCCCAGAATACAAAATTGCACTCACCTTTTTTTCTCCTTCAGGTTACGAAATAAGAAAAAATTACGACCTCGCTGATATTGTAATGTACCTACCTGTTGATACAAAAAAAAATGCGGCAGAATTTTTAAATATTTTAAAACCTGAAAAAGCATTTTTTGTGAAATATGAATTCTGGTATTTTTATATTTCTGAATTAAAAAAGAGAAATATTCCACTTTTTGTGATATCTGCCATTTTTCGCAAAAACCAGCAGTTTTTTAAAAGTACTCCCTGGGGAAAATGGTACAGAAAAATGCTTTTTATGTTTGAACATATTTTTGTACAAAATGAAGAATCAGCAACGTTGCTTCAATCTATCGGAATAAAAAATTATACAATTGCCGGTGATACCCGATTCGACCGTGTAGCATCAATTGCAAAAGGTTCTAAAAAATTCCCTATTGTTGAAAAGTTTAAGGGAAATGCAAAGTTAATTATCGCCGGAAGCACCTGGAAACCCGATGAAGAAATACTTACAGAGTTTATCAACCAAAATCGGGATGTAAAAATGATTTTTGCTCCACACCAAGTTTCCGAAACAAATATTAACAGATTAAGCCAATTGTTGAAAACCCCAACGGCAAGATTCAGCCAAATTGAAAATTATGATCCGGAAAAGCTTCAGGCAATTATTGTCGACTCCATCGGGATACTTTCCTCTTTGTACAAATACGGAGATATTGCTTACATAGGTGGCGGTTTTGGAGTTGGAATTCATAATATTCTGGAAGCTGCCACATTTGGATTACCTGTGATCTTCGGTCCGAATCACAGTAAATTTAAGGAAGCAGTAGATTTAAAATCAGAAGGTGGAGCCTATTCTGTTAGCAGTTTTGAACAGCTTAAAACTACCATGTATAGTCTGTTAAATGACGAAAGAGTGTTAAGAAATGCTTCAGAAATCTGCCATAAATACGTAGGAAAAAATATTGGATCAACAATACTTATCATAAAAAAAGTTTTCAAAAATTAGGTATTTAAAATCCGTTTTTTGTTAGAATTTTATGAGCTAAAATTTTTGAATTTTCGGAACCGAAATTCGTATAATTTTTTTTATAATTTCAAAGAGGAACTTTCTGTTTTGGTAAACTTTTTTTTATAATTATATATTTAATCATTTGATTACCAGTGTACTAACAGATAAAAGTTGATAACTTTTAATTTTTTTCTCATAAAAAACTTTCCAAAATATTTGTTTGATTTCTATCTTCACTCAACAATTTCAAAGGTGGGTATATAGAATCCCGATGATTAAATTCAATAACGCATTAAATCAAATTTAACTGGACAAAATGGCATACAACGAAGTATCAGTAAAAGCTCCCACGGGCAAAAAAATTTACTCGCAGGAAGAAGCAGTAAAAGGCTCGTTAGATTACTTCAAAGGAGATGATCTCGCAGCAAGAGTTTGGGTAAACAAATATGCCCTCAAAGATTCATTTGGGAATATTTTTGAATTGACACCTGACGATATGCATAAGAGACTGGCAAAAGAAATTGCCAGAATCGAAAAACGATATCCAAATCCGCTCACTGAAGATGAAATCTATAATGTTCTGAAAGGATTCAAATATATAGTTCCGCAGGGAGGACCAATGACCGGTATAGGTAACAACTATCAGATTGCATCACTTTCAAACTGCTTTGTTGTAGGAAACGATGGAAATTCTGATTCCTACGGCGGAATAATGAAAATTGACCAGGAACAGGTTCAGTTAATGAAAAGACGCGGAGGAGTAGGTCATGATTTATCACACATCCGTCCGAAAGGATCTCCGGTAAAAAATTCTGCACTGACTTCTACCGGAATAGTTCCTTTTATGGAACGTTATTCCAACTCTACCCGTGAAGTGGCTCAAGACGGGAGACGTGGGGCTTTAATGTTATCCGTTTCAATAAATCATCCTGATTCTGAAAGTTTTATTGATGCCAAGCTGGAACAGGGAAAAGTTACCGGTGCAAATGTTTCCGTAAAAATAAAAGACGATTTTATGGAGGCTGTTGAATCAGGGAAACCTTATGTACAACAATACCCTATTGACTCGGATAAACCTACCTATGAAAAGGAAATTGATGCAAGTGCTTTGTGGGGAAAGATTGTTAAAAATGCCTGGAAATCGGCCGAACCAGGAATTCTTTTTTGGGATACGATTATAAACGAATCGGTGCCGGATTGTTATGCCGATCTTGGTTATCGTACCGTTTCTACTAATCCATGTGGCGAAATTCCACTTTGTCCGTATGACAGTTGCAGGCTTTTGGCAATTAACTTGTATTCCTATGTTGAAAATCCTTTTACAAAGCAGGCAAAATTCAACTTCGATTTGTTCAAAGAACACATCCATTATGCTCAGCGTATCATGGATGACATCATTGACCTCGAACTGGAAAAAATTGACGCCATTTTAGAAAAAGTAAATGCCGATCCGGAAGACGAGGATATAAAATTTACCGAAAGAAATCTCTGGGAAAATATTAAGAAAAAAGCCAATGAAGGCCGCAGAACCGGAATTGGAATTACAGCTGAAGGAGACATGTTAGCTGCTCTCGGATTGCGTTATGGTAGCGAAAATGCGATTGATTTTTCTGAAGAAATTCACAAAACGATAACTCTGGAAGCTTATCGTTCATCAACTTATATGGCAAAAGAACGTGGCTCGTTTAAAATTTACGACGCCAAACGTGAAGAAAAAAATCCGTTAATTAACAGAATCAAGGAAGCAGATGCTGAGTTGTACGAAAAAATGACCGAGTATGGCCGTAGAAATATTGCTCTTTTAACAATCGCACCAACCGGAACAACTAGTTTGATGACACAAACCACTTCGGGTATTGAACCTGTTTTTATGCCGGTCTATAAAAGAAGAAGAAAGGTTAATCCGAATGATAAAAATGTTCGGGTTGATTTTATTGATGAAGTAGGTGATCACTGGGAAGAATATACTGTTTTCCATCATAAATTTAAAGTTTGGATGGAAACCAACGGTTATGACATAAGCCGGGAATACAGCCAGGAAGAGCTGAATGAAATGGTGAAAAAATCGCCCTATTATAAAGCTACATCCAACGATGTTGACTGGTTGGCAAAAGTTCGTATGCAGGGTCGTGTACAAAAATGGGTTGATCATTCAATTAGTGTAACCATAAATCTTCCAGCTGATGTATCAGAAGAACTGGTAGGAGATTTATATTTTCAGGCATGGAAGAATGGATGTAAAGGTGTAACTGTTTACCGTGACGGCTCCCGTTCAGGAGTATTGATTACAAACGATTCGAAAGAAAAGAAAAAAAGTGGGTCTTTCCCAACTAAAAGGCCGGAAACACTGGAAGCTGATGTTGTTCGTTTTCAGAATAACAAAGAAAAGTGGGTTGCTTTTATAGGCTTAATGGATAATAAACCTTACGAAATTTTCACCGGGCTTTCTGATGATGAAGATGGAATTTTATTGCCACGGTCTATTACTAAAGGTTACATTTTGAAAAACTGGGACAGCGAAGATAATTCACGATATGATTTCCAATACATTAATAAGCGAGGCTATAAAACAACTATTGAAGGACTTTCCCATAAATTCAACCCGGTATTCTGGAATTACGCAAAGTTAATTTCCGGCACCTTACGCCACGGAATGCCTATTCATAAAGTAGTTGAACTGGTTACAAGTTTACAACTTGATAATGAAACCATAAACTCGTGGAAAGCCGGAGTTGCACGTGCCTTGAAAAAATATATACCGGACGGAACACTTGCCGAAGATGCCAAATGCGGAGAATGCGGTTCAGATGAAGTTATTTATCAGGAAGGTTGTTTAACCTGCATTTCCTGTGGTTCTTCCAAGTGCGGATAAAACCAAAGAGTTATTATAAAAAAACCAGGGCAAAATGTCCTGGTTTTTTATTGTTTATCTAATTTGTATGTATACTTATTAAGCTTCAATCATTTTTTCATATTCTTCAGCTGACATCAAATCATCCAACTCCAACGCATCTTTAATCTCAACTTTTATCATCCAGCCCCCTCCGTAAGGATCTTTATTTACTACTTCCGGCTCATCGGCTAAAGCTTCGTTAACTTCTGCAACTTTACCACCAACAGGCATAAAAAGATCGGAAACCGTTTTAACTGCTTCAACCGTTCCAAAAGTTTCTCCTTTATCCAATACTTCACCTTCGGTTTCAATTTCAACAAAAACAACATCGCCCAACTCCCCCTGAGCAAAATCGGTAATTCCAACAACTGCAGTATCTCCATCCACACGAATCCATTCGTGGTCTTGTGTGTATTTTAAATCAGCCGGTATTTTCATTTTATATATTTTTTAGTTTTGCAACGAAATTATATTGTTATGCCAAATTTAATATAATTTAATGAAAGAAGAAGTGTTATTAAAAATGCATTTTAATGATTTATATCGGGTTAACAAACATCCCGACATATTTGTAATATTGTAAAAAATATTAGGTATGTTTTTCGAAAAAATATCTTCCGTAAAAGAGCTTAAACAGGTTGCACAAAAATTAATTTCTGAATTTCCCGATGAGCGTATTTTTGCCTTCTATGGAAAAATGGGCGCCGGTAAAACGACATTTATACAAGCCATCTGTAAAATACTGGGCACCAATGACAACGTAACCAGTCCAACTTTTGCGCTTATAAATGAATATAAAACCAATGATTTCGATTCTATATTTCATTTCGACTTTTACCGGATAAAAGAAATAGAAGAAGCATTTGATTTGGGATATGAAGATTATTTGTACAGCGGAGACTATTGTTTTATAGAGTGGCCGGAAAAAATTGAATCCATTTTACCTGATCATATTGTTGAAGTACACATAAAAGTGGATGAAAAGGAAAACCGTATTATTAAAGCAGTTATAAGCTGAATTTACATGACATTTTGAAATTTCGGGTTTAGAATGTAACTTGTTCAACCTTTTTAACGCATAATAAAGTCATATTAATAAGATTAGAATGAAATCTACTGAAGAATCGAAGGAAAAGTCACTGGTATCGAAAACCATGCTAATGCCGAAAGAAGAGATGCTCGAAATAAAGAAAAAAGGGCAAAAAATAAAAATTGGCATTCCCTCTGATTATTCAAAAATTGAATACCGAGTTCCTCTCACACCACAGGCTGTTGATTTATTGGTTTCATATGGGCATGAAATTTTAGTTGAAACCAACGCAGGTAAGTCAGCAAGTTACTCCGACGAGGACTACAGAAAATCCGGAGCACGAATAGTTGACAAAAAAGAAGAAACTTTTCAGTGCGACATTATTTTGCGGATTGCCCCCTTTGATGAAGAAGAAATCGAACTGCTTCGGGGAAACCAGGTAGTGATATCAAGTATGCAAATTGAATCGCATTGCAAGGAATCGATTCAGAAAATGATGCAGAAAAAAATCACTTCTATTGCTTTTGAAAATCTGGAAGATGAAGAAGGTTTTATGCCTTTTGTACATCAAATGAGTCAGATTGCCGGTGTGACATCCATTACTATTGCAAGTGAATATTTAAGCAAATCCCGAAACGGTAAAGGAGTACTTTTTGGCGAAGTTACTGGTGTAACACCTGCCGAATTGGTTATTATCGGTACAAGCACTGCTGCCGAATATGCAGCTAGAGCTGCTTTGGGTTTAGGTATTTTTGTGAAAGTTTTCGATACTTCTGTTTCTGAACTTAGCAAACTGGAAGAAAAACTTGGCCGCCGAATATTTACTTCTGTTTTCTATCCTAAAGTTTTGAGAAAGGCTTTGGTATCTGCAGATGCTGTAATCGGCGCTATGTCGTTTAATGTTACTCCAAAATTTAAGGTGTCGGAAGAATTGATAAAACAAATGAAGGAAGGCTCGGTTATAATCGATTTAAATGCAAGTCAGGGAGGTTGTTTTGAAACTTCCCATTGTACCGATTTTAAAAATCCGACCTATGTAAAACATGGGGTGGTACACTATTGTGTGCCAAATTCTCCGGCAATGGTGGCCAGAACAGCATCCATTTCACTTAGCAATATTCTTATACCAATTCTTCTGGCAATTGGGGAAAACGGAGGAGCTGACAATTATATTAAAACCTCAAAAGGATTTCGAAAAGGAGTTTATATTTATCATGGTATTCTGACCAATGCAGATGTTGGCAGATTATTTAGCCTTCCTGCCAAAGATATCGATTTACTGCTAGCTGTTTTTTAACAACATAAAGGAGATACCTTTTACTAATACTTCTCCGGAGACATTACCAAGACCGTTTTCATCAATTTCTTCATCGTTTGCAATGATTTCATAGCGCCCCTCAGGAAGAGATATAATATTATCTGATTTACTCCCGTTAAAAAGTAAAATAGTCTTACTCCAGGAATCTCCAACTTCATTTCCTTCAATACAATAGGAAACAACCCCTATTTTATAATCGGTACAAAAACGAATGTATTTTCTGATCTTCTCTGCTGAAGGAATTCGAAAAGCGGGATGATTTTTACGCAATTGAATCAGTTTTCGGAAATATTCAAAAATATCGTAATATTCTGTTTTTCTGTCCCAGTCAATTTGATTGACTGAATCCGGAGATTTATATGAATTTTCATTCCCTCCTTTTGTTCTTCCGAACTCGATGCCCGAATGTAGAAATGGTATACCCTGAGAAGTCAGAATCAATGCCCCTGCTAGTTTCACCATTCTGCGCAGGTCCCCATCGGAAGCCTTTAGTTGGCTTAATTTTAGTTTATCCCAAAGCGTATAATTATCGTGACAGGCGGCATAATTAATACATTGCCCGGGTTCAGCAGCCCACGCCTGCTTTGAAGACTCAACATAATCGTAAACTATCTGAGGATGGTTGACAGCCCCAACAGCACCGAATTTTATGGTCTCTTCTCTTAAGTCCAGACCACTTACAAAGCCTTTACTTTTTTTAATCCCATGATTTCCTTTTATGGCATCTCTAAAATCATCGTTAAATGAAGCGACCCCAGGTAATTTTGGTATATTGATTTTTACAGCACGTAATTGTTCAGCCATCGGGCTTTGATCGGCGGCCCAACCCTCTCCGTACAAAATTATTTGTGGATTTATTTTAGAAAGTTCAGAACGTATCTTTTGCATGGTTTCCAAATCATAGATTCCCATAAGATCGAACCGAAATCCATCCAAATGAAACTCCCTTGCCCAGTATTTTAAAGAATCAACAATATACTTTTGAACCATTTTTCGTTCCGTAGCAATTTCGTTTCCACAGCCCGAAGCATTGGCAAAAGTTCCGTCCGGTTTTTGGCGATAAAAATACCCGGGAACAGTTTGGTTAAAAACCGATTCTTTGGCAAAATAAGTATGGTTGTAAACCACATCCAAAACAACACCGATGCCGTTTTCATGCAAAGCCTGAACCAACTCTTTAAATTCCTTTATTCTTACGGTACCATCATATGGATTTGTAGAATAAGAACCTTCCAGAGCATTAAAATGTAAGGGATCGTATCCCCAGTTATATTTTTCAAATGGTTTTTCTTCATCAATGGTAAAAAAGTCATTTACAGGAAGAAGATGAACATGAGTTACACCAAGTTCCTTCAAATGAGACAATCCTGTCGTCGTACCATCTTTTGTCTGTGTATTCTCCTCGGTAAATCCCAGAAATTTACCTTTTAACTGAATATATGAATTCGGCGCAATGGAAAAATCGCGAACGTGGGTTTCATAAATCACAGCATCAGTAACATATTCTAGATGTGGGCTTTTATCGTTATCCCAATTTTCAGGGTTGGTTTTTTTCGGATTGAAAATCATTCCACGTAAACCATTTACCCCCACGCAACGTGTATAAATATCCGGAACTTCCTCCAGCCAATCACCATCATTAATTCTTAGTGTGTAATATTTCCCCTCGTAATCTCCCATCAAAACGGTGGACCAAATACCATTTTTACCAGCCTGAAGCTGTGTTTTAAAATAAGGTTCTCCTGCAATACCGTCTTTATATAATCTAAATTCTACAATTTTTGCAGTGGGCGCCCAAATCTTGATAGTGGTTCTTTCAGGTGTCCAGAAAACACCCAAATCATCCTTTTCATAAGAAGGATAAACAGAAAAATCTATATGATTAAATTTCCAGTCTCTCATTAAAATTTAAATAACGTTTTTCGCAAAAAAACACTCTTACTACCCAATCGTCTCCCTTTAACATCATAGACAATAATGCTTACCTTGGGAAACTTTTTCAGTTTTTTATCGTGGTAGTAAAATCGTTTTATATCAATTTCAAGTGTATGAGTATTTCCTTTAGTAAGATAAAGCGGGTAAAAAGTCCGGTTCTCCATTCCTTTTATTCGGAATTTTCGTTTCAACCAAAAATTATCAAAAATCAATAATGGTCTGTCAAGATCGATATCTTCCGTACCAATATTTTTAACGGATAATGTCAATACATCGGGAAAGTAAATCCTGTCCTTATCCAAATTTATCCGAACAATTTTAAATTTAAAAAACGGTCTGCGTGACTTTGTGGTTCCCTTTTTTCCTTTCCCTCTTAAAACCAGAAATAATGCACCCAATAACGCTACTATCAATAATAAAGCAAGTAGTTTATCGCCATCCGGGCCAATTTCATTTTGCCCAAAAGCGGTTATTTCGGATATAAAAAAAAGTACCAGAAAAAATCCTTTTTCCATTTAAATCATTTGCGACAAAAATACAAGAATTTAGCCCTTACCCAACACACTTTAAACAATGTTGACAAGATAGACAAACAAATGTTAAATCATTATTTGAAATGCCTCATACAATATCAGGCCTTAGAAATTGCTTTATAAGCAGAAGGAAAATTTATTAAATCGTATTCCGAATTGTAAATCAGATATTTACTTATCCATTCAGGATGGAATTTTTCCTTAAACATGTATTGCCCTTTAAAATGGTTCAGAGGCTTTAGGTTGTCAAGAGCAAATTTAATGGAACGTTCAGCCATACTTTTAGCATCTTCAATACCAGCAAAAGCTACCATGCCCAGGTTAACGTTTGTTAAACCCTGTTGTTTAAAATATTCAAACATTTCTATGAACAGGAAATAAATAATTCCTGTTGGTGCATCATCGGAAATTCTAATAAGATCATAGGTTCCTTCTCCATTAACGAAGTCTGGTATAATATTCAAAAAAGCCACAACTTTTTCCTCACTGTTTTCGATGGTAAGCACTGTTGTATTTTTGATTAAATACGGCTCAAATTTTCCTTGTGAAAAAGCCATTTCTGTTTTGCCCGGCTTATTCAGCCACTCCTCTGACACCTGTTTAAGTTTCTGAATCACACCATCTTTTATTACTGGTGGATAAATATGAAAAGTATATCCTAATTTTTTTGCTTTATTTATCGCATTACGAACAGGGTGCATCTTTGATCCACCCAATGAAAACGATTGAAGATCAAGAACTGCCTCTTTCCCAATAAACAATGCTTTTTTACCCAGCTGCCGAAACCATTCCAATGATTCTTCCGGTACCCGATAATAAAATGTCTTCATCCCATTTTCGCGGGCAAACTCTTCAAATTCAACTAAAAATTGTTTTAATTTTTCTTCATTTTCGCAAACGGGCAACTCTAAAACCACCGCATAATTATGATGAACCTTATAGGCTAAAAAGCCATCGGCATTAAAAAAGAAAAGTTTATCAGGATAGTATTTGAAATAATCGAGAGCTGATTTGCCGTAATCTTTAACAAGCAATTGTGCATGACTGATATCGTTTTGATTACTTTGAATTTCATTTGCAAAAACCGGCTTCATAATCAGATAAATTACTGAAATAAGTAACCCGCCGCTAACCAGATAAATTGATATGACAAAAAACTCTCCGAAACTGGTTTGCGGAATATAATTGGAAGCATCAAAAAGAAAAATCAGATGGAACGCGGCATCTACTGACTCAAAAAATCCGTATTCAACGCCCATGTGGCTCTTCTCCAAAAAATAGGTACCGCCAATTACATAAATAATTAGTGTAGTAAGAACAATCAGCCACACCTTCCAAATATTTGTGCGAAGAGACGGTGAAGACCTAACAGTATATAAATGATAGGTAAATAACAGGCTGCCAATTGCAACACAGGAAACAATTGCCTCTTCGTAGTCGATACCTTTGACTAAATGCCCGATCGCCGACAGAATAAGTAAAAACATTGTTATACGCCAAGCCTTTTTTACTCCTTTTAACAGATAAATAGCAAGAATAATTAAAAATAATCCAATAAAAAAGACACTAAAATTCGACACCTGAATGGCAATCTTTGGCAGTAGTTTTTCCAGAATAGCAATCCTTGCGGGTATTGCCGGAGAAATGGCCGAAAACATATTTATTAGCCCTGATATAAAAATTATAAAAACTGGCAAAACTCTCAGCAGAATATTTTTTTTGGAAAAGAAAAAGGACCCAAGACCAGCAATAAGAGGAGTCCAGAATTCAAAGAAACGGAATAATAGTGTAATTGCTGCAGCCTCTGCGGTTGAAAGCCCGCTCCTTACAAAAATATAAGTCATTGAGACCTCAATAGCACCCATTCCTCTCAAAAACGGAGAAACGATAAGCAATACAACCATAATAATATAAGCTGTCAACGAAACCAAAAGAGAAGGCTGAACACCAAGGGCCAACATAGAAATATACACATGAGCAATACCTATAAATTCAATAAATGTAGAAATAAGGAGAGTCCAAAGAAAATACTTTACATTAAGGCCTGCTGACAAAATTTTGTCAATAACCAGTGAAGCTTTCGGATTAAAACGTATAATTAAACGGAAAAAAAACTTCCTTTTGATTATCGACCATACAAAATACCCCAACCCTAAAATCAACAAAATAAAAATAAGGAATGGAATTAATTCTTCAGATGTCAAACTGTTGCTAAAAAAAAGCATAAAAAACAATGGGACAGAAACTACTGCAACGGTTAAAATTCCAGCTAATCCATATATATATGAACCGTAATAAATATCGGTAGTACTGATACCTTTTTTAGACAAAGGTTTTGTAAAAAATGCCAGTGAAGAAAAACCTCCCGCCGGGAGGAAAACACTTATCAGGTTTCTTTTCAAAAAAAGTGGCAGTGCCTCGCGTACGCCTATTCTTTGTCCTACGGATCTAAAACTTAAGACGTACATGAATGCTTGTGCAAAAATATAAAGGACAGTTACCAGTAAACCTAAAATAAGATAAAGAGTATTAACCTTATAAAGAGTTTGTTTTATTTCAGTAATTTCAACATGTTCATTCTTAATGAAATATATACTCATTAACAACATTAAAATTGCAAGAGCTATTTGCCAGACATGTTTGCTGCTTTTAAAACCCCTTATCATAAAAGAACATTTTTAATTCACCGGCTGTTATAAGATCACTGTAGTGTTAGATAATAACAAAAAACAAACCTTATTGATCTTACCTGGTAAACAAATTTATGACTATTCTTTTACAATTTGTGTTAATTTTTTGTAAGGAATTATATATATTTTTGCCACGTTAAAAGATAAAATACTTTTTTGTATTTATTTTGAATTTATAACTAAAAAAAAATGAAAAAAATGAGAAATTTAGTTTGCCCTATATCAACAGAAATTATAAATGAAAGAGTAACGCGCGCCAACGCTCTCTTAACTATCATACTAGCAGCCAGCGGATTTATTTTTAGTTCGGTGCTGTTTTTTGTGTTCCTTATGGCCGATTTTTACATCCGGGCATTTACATCATTAAAATACAGCCCGATTAGTTATTTGAGTTCACGATTGGTAAACGCTTTGAATATTGGTATGAAACCCACCGGTAAAGCACAGAAAATATTTGCAGCTCGCCTGGGTTTTGTTATGACTCTAATAATCACAATATTATTTTTACTTAATCTTAACCTGGCAGCTTTAATTATTGGTGGAATTCTGGTGTTTTTTGCCTCTCTTGAATTTGCCCTGGGAATTTGCGTCGGGTGTATGATTTATACCTATTTTGTACTACCATTTTACAAGTAATATACAAATACGGCATGACAAAGCAGGCTATAAATTCATGCCTGCTTTTTTATTATAATATCATGAAAATTAGATTATTCCATCAAGAACTTTTTATTCAAAACCTTCCTGTTCAAAATCCTGGTTTTTAAATAAGGGATTAATAAATGGAATCTCCTTTATTTTAAGCGTATAATTTACAGTAGAATCAGGAACCATAACCGGCATTTTTGAGTTAGACTGCCCACCGGCAACCGGCATTCTGAATTCTGAATAATAGTTATTCCCATACAAAGAACTATAATTCTCCTTTAGCTGAAATTCTGAACCCGGTAATTTATAGGTTAATCCTGAATCCGCTGGGGGACTTTTAAGTTTAAGATCAGGTATTTGCAGTTTCAAACTGCTATCAGGTATTCCAAACTTAAAATCCTCGTCGAAAATCTTTTTAGGAATACTGTTTTGTGCTTTCGTGAAAGAAATAAAACACAAGGTGATGAGAATAGTTAACAGTGTTTTCATGGTATATATTTTAACTTCCTAAAGATATAGGAACCAAACGATTAATCCCAGAATTTTAACATTTCAAATAAAACAATCCTCCTATTATCTTATAATTTCATTTTGTTCATCATCCTCATTTGCTGCAAAACTGCCTCCTTCCTTCGACGTGAAATAGATATGGTGTCACCATTGCTTAACTGAAGCATACCGCCATCGTTTTTCAAGTAAGCAATAACATGTTTCATATTTATTAAATGTGTCTTATGAATCCTTAAAAAAGAATATTCATCCAGCAATTCTTCAAATTCAACCAGCGTTTTGGCAACAAGTAAATGTGCATCTCCTTCAAAATAAATGTGTGTATAATTCCCTTCACCCTGACATCGGATAATTTTACCCACTTCAACAAACTCTATTCGATCTCCGGTCGGTAATCCAATTCTCGGATTTTTTGGCTGACTGATATTATAGACCAGCTCTTTCATCCGCAGGTTTTCCTGCCGTTGTTTTATTCTCCCGCTCACGTTTTCTATTGCCGCTTTTAACTCATTTATATTTATCGGTTTTAAAATATAATCAGCAGCTGAGAAACGGATCGCTTTTATGGCGTAATTTCCATAAGCGGTAACAAAAATTACTTCAAATCGAAAATCTCTGAAATATTCGAGCAACTGAAATCCATTGGCTTTTGGCATTTCAATGTCTAAAAAAACCAAGTCAGGTAATTCCTTTTTTATGAGTGTTATCGCAGATTCAACCGAATTGGCCAATCCCAGTAAGTGGACATCCGGACAATATTTATTCAGAATCCCAGCAAGATTTTCCCTACCGTGTTTTTCATCATCGACTATAATGGATTTAATCTTCATTTACGAGGTTCAATCTTTTTCTGTAAATTCCGTTGAATTTACCAATTATTTTTCATCGGGGATTAAAATTTCGACTCTTGTTCCGGTCTCCTCACCTGTAATGTCAATAATTTCCAATTGATACTTTTCCCCCTGTTTTTCCTGAAGAATCTGAAGCCTTTCCCTCATTAGTTTGGAACCTTTTCCATTTTTCGTCTGTGCGATTTTTTGCGCCTCTTCCCTGCCGATACCATTATCTTCAATAACTATTTTTATCCCAACATCTTCCCGCGAAACTTCAATTTTCAAATTCCGGCTCTCCGTTTTGTTTTGCAGCCCGTGAATAACCGCATTTTCGGTAAAAGGCTGCAATAACAAAGACGGGACCATGGTGTTATTGGTATCAACATTATCGGGGACTGAAATACTAAAGTCAAACTCGAAACGTAACTTTTCAAGATTCAGATATTGTTCAGTCATTGCCAGTTCTTCGGCCAGCGAAACTTCTTCTTTTTCCGAATTTTGCAGAACCTTTCGAATCAATCCTGCGAAATCAGCTAAATACAAATGGGCCTCACGGCCCTTGTTTTGCTGAATAAGATTTTGCACTGAATTTAAACTGTTAAAAAGGAAATGGGGATTCATCTGCGAGCGGATTGCCGTAAGTTCCAGCTCACGCAAACGGCGCTGTTGCTCTTCCTTTCGTAATCGTTGCCGGATTTGCCATCGCCAAACCAGAATCCCAAAAATAAACGCTAACAGAGTAATCGAAAGAACAAGTATTATAACCTTTAGTTGCGATCTATCAAGCCTGCCTTTAGAACCATTCAGCGCCTGTTTCGCAAGATTTTTGGCAGTAACCATGTTGCTCGCAAAAGCAAACCTTTCGCCATCTTTATCATAAACAATAAAATGCTTTGTATTATTCTTGAATATATTTCTCAGTTTCGGCCCGTTTAGCAGAAAAAGCTGGTGAGCGACCGGTTCCGCGCGTTGCATGTAATCCATCCATTCCTGCAGGCTGCTTCCTTCCATGATCAGCACAAAATTAATTTCAGGATTTTTCTCCGCCAATTCATCCCAGTGATAACGTTCGGCTGACCAATTGTTTGTTACATAAAACACACTTGGTTTATCGCCAAAAAAATCGCTCATATAAGCTGGTTCGCCATTTTCGTTGTAAAATTCTGTAGCCGGAATATATTTATCATCCTCCCATTTGTCATGTTTATCAACTTCAGCACGGATTGAGCTAATAAATTCATTATCATTACAAACCCGGATCATCAAATTATAATAATTGTTGATTTGGTTTTGAGTGTATTCTTCAAACCAGGAAGGCCGATTTTCTATACTCATTTTTTCATTTGATAAAAACCCAGCCAGATACGAATATAAAGGATGCCCGGCTAGGATATTTTTGGCCGTTTCTACCCGATTGGGTAAATCGTTGGCAACTGAATAGTAACCTGAAGTTATTATTGAAGAAATAATCCCATCATTCTTAGCTCCTGCTACCATTCTGCTATTTCTAAAAAAATAACTTTGATATAATTCCGCTAACCGTCGCGAATGAATCCCATATTCATTGTAAATAGAATAAATATTGAAAGTATCGAGTAAACTTTTCATTTGGGAAAGTTCCTGCTGTGAAATATCTATATCTAAAGGCCTTCCGTTTAAAATAACCCGTCTTTGTTCTTTTAATGAAAGAAAATTAATTAGACCGGCAAATATAAATGCCTCTGTTTCATCTCTTACAAAATCTAAAACATAATCATCCATTTCATTTTCATAGTGTTGAAATAAATCTACGTATTCATTTAGTGTTCTATCTAGATCTGCATAAGTTACATTTGAAGCAAGAATGGATATAGTACTCCAGTCGAGCCGTTGACTAAAAAAATTATATTCTTTGCGGAAATCGTACAAAAGTTTTGATGCCCCAGCAAAACTTCCTGAAAATGAAACTTCCCAGGGGAAAGTGCTTCCTCGCGCTTCGAAATGGATTCTGCTTCCTGGTTCGGCATAGAATGCCAACATAGGCAAATCAGAACCGAAATAGTTGCCGAACTGTAAATAAACTAATTGCGAATGTGTAATTTCGGTTTCGATTTGAAAGGAATTGTTTTCATCCAGGAAAACAGATTCTTCAAATAAAGTTGTTCCAAACGGACTGCGAAGAACTGCCAGCGTCACTTTCCTGTATTTTGAGTCTTCTATTTTACCGGAAATAATGAATCGGTTTTGCTGAATATCTTTTTCAGTATTCAGGTGAATCCTATTTTCAGTATATGAAACTAAATACCTTTCATCTTCTATCCAAACAGGAAAACTTAATGAATCAGTGTTAATAACGTTGTAAGTTATTAAATGATTTCTATTTGTATCATAAACAATTGTTCTGGAAAATAAACCAGTTCTCCCATTTTGGCGTATTGTGTTTAGTAGCGCTATTGAATCATTATTTTCTTTTGAAACAGAAAAAACCTCTGGATCGATTTCATTTCCTGAAGATAAAATTTCAGGAACCTGAAAAATATTTTGAATTTGTGTGGTTGTTTCGGGGAGAATGCTCTCTCTAAAATCCTGTATCCGGTTATCGATTTTTTCGAGTTCGAAACCTTTTTCATTTAAGATGGCACGTGCTTCACTAATAAGTTCTTCCCGGTTCAGTAACTCAATTTTACTTGTTTCAAAATCAAATCTGTATTTTAATGTCAATCGGCTTAATAGTGTTTCGGTAAAATCGGGCGACATGCTATTTGGAAATCCTTCCTGGAAGTAGGGAAACCTGTAATCTGTATATTCAGGGATTAGCCCGTCAGGTCGTTCAAATGTATTTTTAATAATATTGACGCTTAAATATTCTGCATTTTCGGGTTCAAAGTTGTCAAAGCGAATGTCGTAAGTTTTGGTCCTGACAGATCGTTCCTGTTTTTCATTGTCACTGGTTAAAATATAAGTCGATTCAGTAAATTCATAAATATATTGTTTGCCGGGTTCAGGATGCATGCGAATAAAGTCATTCTGCGTGTACCCGTTTACAAATAAAAACAATAAAGCAATGAGAGGTGTGGCGAGTTTTATTTTCATACCCATTGAATTTGGTTTCCTCAAATTTGGAGGTAAAAAACGAGAATAAAAAGAAAGACTTATTGAACGGCAGGATCGGTTTACTGAACGGTAAAAATTACAAATGCCCCGGCACCGGTCAACAACGCAGAAAAGAGAATGTAACTAAAAGAAAACAAAAGATTTATATACAAGGAAGTAAAAAAAACTATTCCTGGCTAACTTCTTGTTTTAGGCTTTGCAGAACATTTCCTGTCATAATGTAACTGGATTTATACTGTTTTTTTCTAAACAATCCGCTTGACATACTGCGTAACTCCGAGTGAATTTCTTCTAAAGAACGAATAATAGTGGTACGGAACATTTCAGCACACTTCATACAAGATTCATTTTCAAGCTTAAATGTTTTTTTGAAAGCTTTATCCAGTTCCTCAACAGATTTAAAATATTCTTTATTTTGAAGATAGTAATCAGATTTGATATAACTTTTATTGATATAGAGAAGGTGATTCTGACATTTTATGCCTTTCCTTTTACAGCTCAATAATTCAAATTTACTTTCCGCTCCATCTGAATCAATCAAGCCAGCAGACCTTTGGGGGAACCTGCTATCAACCTTTTTCATCGCTCCAGTTTTATTTACAGTTCTAATTAAATAATATTTTTTAAAAAAAACAATACTAAAAATAGTTTTTTGTCTTTTAATCGTTAATTCTTATCATTCTGATTATTTGAAAAATACAATATGCTTATTTTCAATATTCACTTAACATAATCTGAAAAAACAAAACTTTAGGTTTTTTTAGTAAATAATCGTATTATTTTTATACGCACTTGCACTATTTTAAGAAAATTATAAAATAAATAAGGACTTACGATATCGTAAGTCCTTATTTATCAACACATTTATTAACACAGGAAATTTCGATTCTCCCATATATCATTTCATACTATTCAAAAAATGGCACATCCCCGCGTACATATTTTTTTGCCGCTTCGATGTTAAGATCGACACCAATACCTGGTTTGTCGGATACTTTTATAAAACCGTCTTTAATCCAGTTTTCTTCATCGAAAATGCAAATTTCCCTCCAACGTTCTTCTGTATGGAAATACGACTGCCATTCCATTAAGTGGAAGTTTGGAACCGAAACACAAACATGAGCACAAGCCATAGCGCCAAGCATTGAAGCAACCATGTGCGGTGAAAATGGAATATAATATAGATTTGCCAAGTTGGCAATACGTTGACCTTCACCTAAACCACCACATTTCTGTAGGTCAGGCATAACAACATCAACACCACCAATTTCGAGTAACTGTTTAAAACCATAACCCAAATAATGGTTTTCTCCACCGGCAATCGGAGTGTTGGTTTCTTTTGCAATTTTAGCATATGCATCCACATCTTCGGCAGGAACCGGCTCTTCCAGCCATGTCAGGTTTAACGGCTCAACTTTTTTGGCAATTGCCTGTGCAGTAGGATAATCATACCTTCCATGCATATCAACACAAATATCTATTTTTGGGCCAACAGCTTCACGAACTGCTGCAAGCTGATCGTACATACGCTGAATTTCGCCCGGACTGGCTGTCCAGTTGTAACGGTCCCATTTATCAGGATCATTAGCGTAGTCAATATCAAATTTTAATGCATTAAAATTCCATTTTTCAATGGCGCCAGTTGCAGCTTCAGCAAAATCTTGCGGAGTTGGGAACCCGGCACGGTATAAAGCTGTATCGCAATATGTCCTTACGCTATCACGAAATTTTCCACCAAGCAACTGGTAAACCGGCATTCCAAATGCTTTTCCGGTTAAATCCCACAATGCTGTTTCAATAGCCGAAAGAACGGCAACATACATCCCGGATTGTCCACCTCCAAAATGAGCTCCTCTTCGGATATCTTCAAATATTTTATGAACATTAAAAGGGCTTTGCCTCATCAATCTGCGCCCCATACTTTGTACCAGATGATATGTTCCACCAACTGCATCTACACCTTCTCCTAATCCATAAATATCCTGATTCGTTAAAAGTTTCACAAAAAGGCTTCCGCCAATATACCCGCATTTAATATCAGTAATCCTTAAATCTGAAGGTTGAGAAAGCTTTGATGTTCCATCAACAGCAGTTTCCAATTCATTACCAAAACCAGCTAACGGTGCTGCAGCAGCAGCGGCAGCAACAGCAGCGGCTTTGCCAAAAAATGCTCTTCTTGAATTTACGTTTTTCATTGTTTTAGTTATTTTATTATACGATGTCAGTTTATTAAATCCTGAATACTGGTTTTTAAATAAAACGATTCATGAAATAATTTTGAAATTAATACCAGTTTAAATGATTTTTCAATATGATTAATAAATTTAATTGGCCTAAAATGTTGCCAATATAATCAAAAAATGTAGAAAAATATATCATTTGTGCGGTATAAATTGTTAATGAAACATTAATGAATACAATATACAATATTAAATAATCATCTAATAGTCAGCACCTTAATTCAACATATTCCCTAATATTTCTTTTTCAAAAAGTCTACAATATAGCTCAATGGAATTGCCAAAATTTATAAAAATCTCAGGAAAAATTACTCAAAAAAAACAGGCGTAATTTTTGCCAATTATACTTGATTGAAAGTTTAAGAAACAACAGAGATTATAACATTTCCTTTTTTATGTCCCTGATCAACATATCGATGAGCTTCAACTAATTCTTCAAATGGGAATATTTTATCAATCACTGTTTTAAGTTTGTCCTCCGCAATGCGTTTTTTCAAAAAATCAATATCACCAATTTTTGGACTTGCTGTTCCGGCTATTACCTTTTTATTGCCCGTTAAATTCACCAGTGCCCCCTGAACGGTTTCAACAAGTCCGCGATCTGCAGTTATATATATGCCATATTTCTTTACTGACTTAATTGCTTTTGAAAAAGGACACTTTCCAACTGCATCAAAAAAGATGTCGTATTTTTCGCTGTTTTTTGAAAAGTCCTCCTTTGTATAATCAACTGTTTTATCAGCACCCAACGATTTGACTAATTCCTGATTAGCTGTACTGCAAACAGCAGTTACCTCCGCTTCAAAATATTTTGCCAGTTGAACCGCATAAGTCCCGACAGCTCCTGAGGCGCCATAAATCAACATTTTTTGACCTTTTCGGATATTCGCTTTTTGAATAAAATATAATGCCCCAATTCCCATAAATGGCACCGAAGCAACATCTTCATATCTTAAACTTTCAGGTATTTCTGAAATAATTCCATCTTCTGTCTGAATAATGTATTCTGCATAACATCCAAATTTCATCCACGGTGTGGAGCCAAAAACACGATCTCCAATTTTAAATTTTTTGATGTCTTTGCCAGCTACTTCAACTTCACCAGCATATTCAACACCCAAAACGGGTTGTTTTGGTCTCTTCACTCCCAACGCCAATCGAATGGGGAGCCAGAACAAAACAGGAACATCGAATCGCCTTACTCTGACATCGCCGGCGGTAACAGTTGTTGTATGAACTTTTATAAGAATTTCATTATCATTCGGAACAGGCTTTTCAATTTCCTTTATTTGCAGAACTTCCGGTGGTCCATAACTGGTGCATAAAATTGCTTTCATTTTTTTATAAATTTTGCTCTTCTGATAATCAATTTTAAAATGTATCAAATTAGCCCCTTCATTATTTTTTTAAACAACTGATATAAAAAGCTTTTGATCTTTGACCGAGGACAATACTTTTTGAAATTTCAAATCCATTATTAAGAAGCAAATTTTCGATACTTTTTCGTGTGATCTTTTCCTTTGTAGCCTCATCGGAAGGTTTGCCAAATGTTTTTATATAGCGAATTCCCATTTTCATGCGGCTAAAGAAATTCATTTCATTGATCGCAAACTATGTTACAATCAACCGTCCTCCTTTTTTCAGGACTCGTTTGCTTTCCTGAATAACCCTTCTTGCATTTCCAATAACATGAATCAGGTTGGCCATAAAAACAGTATCAAAACTTTCATTTTCAAATTCGAGGTTCTTCGCATCGGCTTTTTGAAACTTCACATTTTCCAGATTGCCTCTATTTTGCTTTGCTTTTTCAACCATTTCTTCCGAGAAATCAGTTGCTAAAACACTCCTCGAAATTTTTTGCAGCGTTTCTGTATATAATCCGGTTCCACATCCCAATTCCAGAACTTCCCCTAGATTACTTTCCTTTAGCAATTCTTCCTGCATCAGAGAAAGAACTTCTTTCCCTACCACTTGACTTTGTCTTTCCTCAAAATCTTCAGTAAACCTGCTCCAGTAAGTTTCCCGATTTTTTGTTTCCATAATTTTAATTTATCTGTTTTACTCTTTTTATTCCAATAAACAGAAGCCAAATACCGAGTGCTACCTCACTTATCATTGGTATAAAAAATGCCCATCCCACAAAAACCATCGTCTCTTCGTACTGCGGGAAAAGTAAATTTGAACCATTAATAATTGTATATCCAACAAAGGCAATGATTAATAAAATACCCAGAATTTTTATGTTGAATCCGGATTTAAGAATCAGCCAGCCAAGAATTAAAATGTGTATCCCAAAAATTATTAATCCAAGCGACCATGTGTCAAAAAAAGCAGTAGTATAAAACAAAATCTGCGATTGCAGATATTCGGTCCCCAGTAAAGTCAGGTAGTTGGTATTATTAATCAGTGTGATAACATTAATAAGATTAGCAAGTGAAGCTCCAAGAATTGATACATAAATCAGTCTAAACCAGGCCATAATTAATGAAAGATTTTTATTCACCGGTTTGAAGAAAATATAGAGTCCCCATGCTGCAAGTGTATCGCAAATAAGAATGACGAGCCAGCTAAAGACTCCTGCACGGAAGAGCATACCGGACTCCAAAATGTTTTTTGTTGTTTCCGATGCATTTTCGGGTACAAATAATTTCACGATGGTCAGATCGTTTGCAACAACAGCTGCTATCCCCATAATTACAATTGCAATTCCCGCCACTTTGGCTGCTGCACTTTGATTATGATCGATGGTTTTTTTATTCATTTTTTAAGATTGAAGATTTCTGTGTTGAATCCTTTTACAATTAGCCAAATTCCCATAAAAATTTCGTTAAGAATGATTGGAAGTGCTAAAATCATCCCCAGGCTACTTTGAATTTTGAAAGTGTTAAGAGCAACAATACCGGCAACTCCAATAAAACCCCAGATTGATATAAATCGAGGAAGTAGTCGGTACTTAGACAAAACTGAATATAAAACCAATGCACCACAGCAAAAAAACAAGGGTATCACACTACTGGTAAAAATTACACGAAGGTCACTTCTATTCGTCCAAAAAATCAGAATAAGAGGAGCTGCCAGGCAGGCCAACGATTCCAAAATCCGCAGGCCAAGATAAGCTTTGGCGGCACCGGAATGAAAAGATTTCAATACCGGATACAAAAGGATACCAATTCCAAGTACTGAGAGCGCATTTATTACCTCTAAAAGAACACCTGCCACTAAAAGAGGATTGTCGGATTGTTGTTGGACTGTTTCAATTAATCCGCCTCCAAGCAGGCTGGTAACCATGGCGATTAAAAACAAAGCTCCCACTAATTTTGCGGTTTTTTTTAAGGATTTCATCTTTTTGATTAAAGGTTTTTCTGATTTATTCCTCGTTAAGGAAATATTCTATATTTATTAAATGACTTAAATTACAGACTAATAGTAGTTGATTCTGTTAATTTTTATGGTCGATGCTTACGCTTACATGGCCTTTTTTATGACCGGTATCTACATAAGTATGGGCGTCAATAATCTGTTCAAGCGTATATTGTTTATCAATCACCGTTTTTAGCTCACCTGATTCGATCATATTTTTAAGTGCATTCAAATTTTCTGTCGTGTATTTGGCTACGCCACCAACCACTTTCTTTGTGCCCGATAACGAAGCTTTAATTCCTTCAAGAATGCGCGATAATTCAAGATGAACAGCAGAAAAATAAATTCCTTTTTCTTTTAAAACACTTAAGCATTCAGGGATTGAACTTTTCCCTACCGTATCAAATATTACATCAAAAGTTTCACCGCTTTGAGCAAGAGATTCGCTTGTATAATCAATAACTTTATTGGCTCCAATTGATTTAACCATTTCAATATTTGCAGTACTGCAAACACCTGTAACTTCAGCACCCATCGATTTTGCAATTTGAACTGCAAAAGTCCCGATTCCCCCTGAAGCGCCATGAATAAGAACTTTCTGACCAGGTCTGACATTTCCTTTTCTGAGAAAGTACAAGGCAGCCAACGCACAATGAGGAACCGTAGCAGCTTCTTCAAAACTCATGTTCGACGGTTTGATCACCATAATGGCGTTTTCAGGCAAACAAGTATATTCGGCATGGGCACCAAACGATGCACCTGTTGATGCAAAAACCGAATCACCTTCTTTAAACCGGGTAACTTTTTCTCCCACCGCTTCAATTTCACCCGCCAGTTCCACGCCCAAAACTTTTTTACGAGGTCCTTTAAATCCCATTACAAGTTTTACCGGAAAATTAAATATGGAAGGAAATACTGCCCCCCGAATTCTTGCATCAGCACCATTTACAGTTGTGGCATGTATTTTAATCAGAACTTCATTCTGTTTTGGAACCGGTTTATCTATTTCTTTAATTTGAAGGACTTCTTCCGGATTACCATACTTATTACAAATTACTGCTTTCATTAGAAATCAATTTGATTATTTTTTTCGTTCATTTTTTTGTTAACAGTAAACCGTTAAACTTTACTTTCTTACCCATGGAACTCGCATGTAAAATTTATTCATTTAATTTTGAGTCCGTTTAACATGCTCGTTTCATTAATTATTTTTTTCAAAAAGTGAAAGAATAGGTGCAACTATCAGTCCGGCACCCACGCCAATTATTATTGAGGCGACAAAAATAAGTACCGAGGTTTGCAGGTAAATTAAACCTATACCTACACCTATCATTGTTGTTCCGCCAATTGCCCAATTGCTTTTTTCTTCATTTTTGGTTTTTGCTTTTTTTTCCATGATTTTTAGTTTTGTTTTTTATTGGTAATTTACAAAAAAAAATGTTTAACAATTTGATTTTCTTTTAATTATGATTTCAAAATGTATTAATCTTTAAGTAGGTTCACCATATATCAAAATGAGTAACCGAGTGACAAGCCAAAATCCAAACCGGAGGAATACTTGTACGTCTTGGCGAAGGAATCCCCGTCTGCCGGCACAGTATCATTCCATATGAAATCAGCACCAATCGGTGGGCCGTAACCCAACCAATAGCTAATTGTAAATCCAGAATTCCATACATAGGTTTGCCCAATTTCAGGACCTATAAAAAAAGCCTCATACTTGAATTGGGCGTCCTCGTGAATCCCATCAAGGTTCATATACCTTACATTGAAATCCACAAAAGTGTTTTTATATGCTGATTGAAAGAGCCCAAGAAATCTGGCATCCTTCACAGGCTGTAGAAAATATTTATAGTGGATTCCAAAACCGTATTCTTTCTCTTCAGAGATGCCAGGGAATGAACCTCCTCCCTGAATAAATAGGGCGTGTCGCGGAGTTAAACGTAACTCATAAGCTATGCCGTATCTCTCGAAAGCCAGGCCAGCAATGTTGAATTGGAAAGAATGACGATAAAACAGGTTGTCATTACCTTTTTCAACTTGAGTAAGATTTTGCCCAAATGCGACAGAAGCTGTAAACATTACTGATAATAATATTAAGATTAATCGTTTCATGATTTTTAGCTTTTTAATTTAGTTTTGAACAGAAGGCAGAACATATTTTTTAACCAGGCTAAACAGCTTTGATTTTTTTGCCCAGTTTCCACTGGTAAACACCACTACCATATCCAATTCTGGTATTACCATAATCGTCTGTCCTCCCCAACCGTTGGCGCGATACATTTTTATAGGTTTTCCATGATAATTTAATTCGCTGATCCACCAGGTATATCCGTAAGCATTTATTCCTGAATCTTCAATGGGCAGGTTGATTCCAACATTATTTTTATAAACCATAGAACTCTTTTCAACCCATTCCGGAGCGATAATCTGTTCGCCGTTCCAGTTGCCGTTGTTGAGATAAAGCGCACCAATTTTTAGCATGTCGCGTGGTGTTAGGCTTAATGAGCTTGCAGTTTCCAATCTTCCATTCGGATAGCTCCACCATAATGCAGAATCTATTTCAAGCGGCTCAAACAAATATTTCATCGCGAACTCGTCCATATTCATTCCTGTGGCATTTTTCAGGATTTCGCCCAAAATAACGATGCTGCCGCCGTTGTAGGTAAAGAATTCGCCGGGAGCAGCCCACCAAGATCTTTCCAAAACAGTTTTAATTTGGTCCTCAACAACATAAAGGTGGTCATAATCATTTGTTAATTGTCCGCCATGTGCCGAGTTCCATTCATCCCAGGCCAATCCCGAAGTCATGGTTAGCAGGTGCTCAATGGTAATGTAGTTTTTGTTGTCTGTCTTCAACTGCTGGTGGTCAGGTAGATAATCAAATATGGATTGATCAACACTTTTTATAAAACCTTTATCGATGGCAATCCCAATACATGCCGATGTAATACTTTTTGTACACGACATAATTGGATGTTTCATTGTTCTGTCCCATTGAACCAACTCCCCATGGTAATTTGGAGCATCCCATTGATATTGGTGTCCTTCAAAATACTCTTCAAAAACGAGTTTGTCATTTTTATAAATTAACATAGAATGCACTTCATTGAATTTCCCTTTTTTGATTGCCTTAACAGCATCAACTAAAATATTTGTGTCGATCCCTGCTTCGTATGCTGCACCAACTTCAATATTATCTGAAGTCTTTTCAGGTATCGTGTAATAGTATTTTTCATTACTGAACAGCCCGTCACAACTCACATCGGTTAATGCAAAAAGGATGACCACGAAAACTGTTATTCTTATTGTGTGTAATTTCATTTTCATTGTCTTATTAAGTTAACTGCACGATATTCTTTACCGAAGCATTTCTGCAATCACCGGACGTGTTGCATATATTCTTTCATAATCAAGTTTAAAACCGAGTGGTTCATAAATTTTTGAGAAGTAATCATAAACCGGTTTTACAGCTTCAAAGGGTACAGCGACTGATTCGGCTGCAGTTGATCCTGCATTGTTTCTTATCGTTTTATCAACACCATGGGCAAGTAATGCTTCAACGATTTTAGTGCGGCAAAAAAATGCAGCCGTATGAAGCGCTGTTGATCCATCATTGTTAGTCTGGTTTACGTCTGCGCCTGCTTCAATTAATGCTAAAGCCGCTTCAGTTCGTCCAAACATGGTAGCAACAATTAGCGGACTGGAACCGCCTTCAGATTCTTTTTCATTCAAATCAGAGCCAATCTGAATATGATATTTAACCATATCCATGTTCCCGGTTATAACTGCTGCATGTAAACTCATTTGCGACTGGCTAACCGCTTGTTGAACCTGGCCTGGCTGTTCCTGTGCTACAAAAGTCTCAGAGTTGTTTCTTTGAAAAGCAGTACCAATAACAAAAACAACAACCATCGCAGTTACAATAGTCTTTGCGTTGATAGTTTTTTGTCTTGCTTCGCGCCAGGAATACACTAACATATTAGATATAATAAATGTGAAAGCTGAAAGGAGAATATATTTTACTCCTCCATGAATCTCTAAATGTTTCATGGCTAAAGCAACTACTCCTAAAACAATCATATGAATTATATAAACTGAATAAGAGTTTTTACTAAGTTCACCAAGGATGTTATTTGTTCTGTTCAAATTAAAACGGAAAGCGTGTATAAAAATCTGTAAAAAACTCAACATGGCCAGAATTGCAGAAACATAGTATACAAGTCTGTCGATAAAATCAGAGATAAAAAAGTGATTCCGTGCAGGATCAATTAAATTATAGAACAAGTTTAACGCAACTATAGTAAATACTCCCAATGAAATGGTTAGGGTTATATTTGACGCAATGTAAATTTTGTAATTTGGTTTCTCGCCTTTAAATACATTAAGTTTATTACAAAGTGATCCTAACAGGAATGACATGAAATAAACCAAAAGCCGTTCATTTTGAAATTCAAAAAACGGAGAGTGTGTCCAGCCTTTTAGTCCTGCTTCTGAAATAACCATACTATATAATACACCAAGAACAAAAGTTAAAATCACTGCAGTTTTCAAGGAAATTTTAATCCTTAAAATATTGGTTTTTGCAAACAAGAGGTAAACTACCTGGAAAATAAAAAGAGTTGGCAGAAACCACAACCAGTTTTGTGTAGGATTATTTGCGAAAAAAGCCAGGTTCGTTCCAGTTCTCTGAAAGATGTGGAAATATGAAAACCATTCTTCCTGTGGTAAACCTCTGGCAAATAAAAATATGGCTTTGTAGGCAGGTATTAAAGTAAAAACGGCAATAACCCAGGGTACCAGGATTCTTCTAAATTTTGAAACTAAAAACTGGCTGGAAGTTTTGTTATTTACTGAATTCGGAATAAAGTATCCCGAAATAAAGAACATTATAAACATCACAAAGAGGTCAAGATACATTCTAACTAAAGCTATAGTATCCCATTTTGAAGGATCGCTAACAATCCAAAATTCATCAAATCCCCTTTCATAAGTCATTCCCGCGTGCAGTATAACTACAAGAAGGATTAGAAACGTTCTCAGATTGTCTAAAAAATAAACTCGTGTTTTCATTACAATTGTTTTTAGAATTTTTTGATTTTTCGTTGATGTAAAGGTCTGGCAAATCATGATGCGGGTTTAATCAAGCATGAGTCAAAGGGTATGAAGTTTCAACACTGAGCATAAAATATGTTGCACCAATATAAATTATGACGCAATTGATGAATTATCTTCCAATAAATCAGATATAAAACATTATTTGTATCTTGCCGATAAATTCCAAAAATTCTATTAATAAGTGCCGGATTTACGTCCATTAGAAAAAGAGTTTCTTCAAAAAATTACTGAGATAATTGAGGAAAACATTTCGAACGAACAGTTTGGTGTTTCAGAATTGGCAGATAAAATTGGAATGAGTCGTTCTAATTTGCTGCGAAAAGTTAAAAAACTGACTGATTTGTCGGTTAGCCAGCTTATTCGTAATGTGCGTTTGGAGCATGCAAAAGAAATGTTAGAGGGGGGAGCTAATACAGTTTCCGAGGTTTCTTATAAAGTCGGCTTTAGCAGCACTTCTTATTTCATAAAATGTTTTCGTGAACATTTCGGCTATCCTCCCGGGAAAACCTGGGAGATGCAGGATTCAAAGACTGAAGAAATACTTTTCGATGAAATGTCGCAATCCCATCAATTGGCCGCCATTATGTTTGCCGATATTGAAGGCTACACTTCAATGATGCAGAAAGACGAGGAGAGCGCGTTGAAAATCAGGAAAAGGCATCGCGAGGTTTTCAATTCAGTTACAGCCAAATATAATGGTAAAATTCTGCAATATTATGGAGATGGTACACTTAGTACATTTAACAGTGCTATTGATGCGGTACGTTGTGGTATTGAAATTCAACTGGCGTTTCTTGAAGAACCACAGGTACCGGTAAGGATAGGGATCCACAGCGGCGATCTCATTTTTTCAAAAGACGGTGTTATTGGCGATGGAGTAAATGTGGCATCCAGAATTGAGACTCTGGCAGTAGCAAGAAGTATTTTTATTTCTGAAAAAATTTATGATGAAATCAAAAATCAACCGGGAATTAAAACTTTATCACTTGGTGAATTTCATTTAAAAAATGTTGAAAAACCAATTGAAGTTTTTGTGATTTCCAATCCTGGACTGGCTGTGCCCAGAAGAGAGGATATTATTAAAAAGGTAACAGTTTATAAAAAAAGCCCTAAGAAAAAGAATCTAACAACAATTGCAGGGACTTATCTTATAATTGTACTATTTGCAATTGTAATTTTCGTAACCATAAAACCCCTTCTCTTTAAACAAAAAAATTCAGAAAAATCTATCGCTGTTCTACCTTTCAAAAACGATAGCAATGATTCTACCAATGTTTATTTTATAAATGGTTTGATGGAATCAACTTTGAATAACCTTCAAAAATTTAGCGATATACGTGTTATCAGCCGAACTTCCGTGGAAAAATACCGAAATAGTTCCAAAACCACTCCCGAAATAGCCCATGAACTTGATGTAAATTATTTGGTTGAAGGTAGTGGGCAAAAAATCGGTGACCAGATTTTACTGAACATTCAGCTAATTGACGCAAAAAATGATAAACATTTGTGGGCAGAACAGTACAACAGAGAACCCGAGGATATTTTTGAATTACAAAGTGAAGTAGCCAAAAATATTGCTGATAAAATAGAACTTATTATTTCACCGGAAGTGCAGGAAAGTATAGATAAAGCCCCAACAGAAAATCTTGAGGCTTATGATATTTTTCTAAAAGGTACTAATCTACTAAACAAAGGAGGTGCAGAGGGAGCAAGCCAATCTATTCCTTATCTCAGGAAAGCCATTGAACTTGACAACGAATTTGCACGTGCATATGCTGCGTTGGCCATGGCCTATTACACTTTAGATGAAAACCAGATTGTAAAACAATACTCGGATTCAATAAATTTTTACGCAGACAGGGCGATGTTTTACGATTCCAAATTACCTCAAAGTTTAATTGCTAAAGCGTCATTTTATATGACAAATGAAGAATTTGAGCTAGCTGTTCCTTATTTGGAAAAGGCACTTGAATACAATCCAAATTATGATCTTGTTTTTGTTTACCTCCTGGATTTATATGCTAACCATTTACCCAATACAGAAAAATATCTGGAGTATGCATTACGTGGACTAAAAATCGATATTTCATCATACGATTCAACGATTGCTAGTTTTAATTATCTGCATATTGCAAATGCATTTATTCAGGGAGGATTTACAGAACAAGCTGTAAAATATATTAATATTTCCCTTAAATACGATCAGGATAATTTGTACTCAGCCTACACAAGAGCTTTTATTTTATATGCTAAAAATAAAAGCCTTGAACAAACTTTGAATCTTTTACTCGAAGCATTTGCAAAAGATACAACCAGGCTGGACATAATGCAGGAAATAGGTAAGATATATTACTACCAGAAAGATTTCGAAAATTCCTATCGATATTACAAAACATTTAATGATATTAGAAAAGTCTACCATTTGGATATTTATGAGTCAGAGAACTCAAAAATAGGATATGTCTATTCAAAAATGGGATTTGTTGACGAAGGAAATGAACTTCTTGAACGATTTAAAACATACGCAGAAAATGATATGTCTGTTTACAGGCATTCAGGCCTGGCAGCTTATTATTCTATCAAAGGACAATCTGAAAAAGCTTTAGAACATCTTGAGTTATTTTCAAAGGAGAGTAATTATTTCTATTGGGTAATTCTATTTATGCCTATAGAACCTTTATTTGATAATATAAAGGAAACGCCCGAATTTGACGAAATAGCAAAAACAATGGAAATAAATTTCCAAAATTGGCATGAAAAAATAGAAAAGTCTCTTCAGCAGAAAGATTTGTTGTAATACCCAAATTGAAATTAACCGGATACTTTTTTTGCAGATAAAACTGAACTTTCCCTTATTTTAAATGAATTCATATTCCTTAAAAATAAATTCAGCTTTTCATACACAATCTGATAACCTTTTCTATTAAAAATTCCAGTTGACATATCGTGCAATTCCTGCTGAACCATTTCAAGGGTTTCATTAATACTTGTTTGGAAAAAATCTACACATCCAGCACAAGAAGTTTCGCATAATTCCTGAGTTTTGTAATATGCTTTTTGAAGTAACTCTACAGATCTTTGGTATTCCTTATTAATCCTCGCAATTTCGGATTCTGAGTATAGTTCATTTATTTCGGGAAGAATATCTACACAAAAAATTTTCTTTATTGGACAACTTACCAACTCGAATTTTTCCTGCTTCTGATTTAAATAACCAAGCTTAGTTTCCTCATATTTATGAGAAATTTCTCCTTTAGCATCCATTTTTCCTGTACTTTAAATTGTTATTTGGCAACATTATAAAATAATGATGCACTCAAAAAAATATTTCGCCTTCTGTATTATGGCTAAAATAGGAGTTGTGGGTATTTTTTAGGTAATCACAAATGCTGAAAATAAGGGTAATAATTGCCTATTTAGTGATCAGCAATTCTTACTTTTCATAAAAAATCGAGTTTATATAATAAGGTAGAAATATTAATTTCCTTTTAAAAGGAAATTAATTTAAGTAGCTTGAAAAATTGAAATCTCCTCTATATAAACGAACCTACTTTAGTTCTTTTTCAAAGAAATCAATAGTACGTTGCCAGGCCAGTTTGGCAGCTTTCTCATCATAACGGGGAGTAGTATCATTATGAAAGCCATGATTTACTTCCGGATAGATGTAAGCAGTATATTCTTTGTTGTATTTTTTTAGAGCCTCTTCATAAGCTGGCCATCCTGCGTTTACCCTCGTATCAAGTCCTGCATAATGAATTAGTAGGGAAGCCTGTATTTTAGGAACATCTTCTTCATTTGGCTGACCACCATAAAATGGAACTGAAGCCTTTAAATCAGGAACTCGAACTGCCATCTTATTTGATATTGAGCCTCCAAAACAAAATCCAACAACACCAATGTTCCCATTACATTCCGGATGCGATTTTAAATAATCAAATGCAGCAATAAAGTCTTCCAGCATTTCATCCTGATTACGTTTACTTTGCATGGCCCTTCCATCATCATCATTTCCGGGATACCCTCCAAGAGGAGAAAGCGCATCAGGCGATAATGAAATATAACCCTCCAAAGCAGCCCGTCTGCCAACATCAGCTATATGAGGATTCAAACCCCTGTTTTCGTGAACTACTAAAATGCCCGGTAGTTTCCCGGAATTATTTACAGGTCTCGAGAGCTGACCTTTTATTTTACCACCTCCTTTAGGCGAATTGTACTCAATAGTTTCAGTTTTGAGCCTGGCATCATCCTCCTGGATCTGAATTTTATCCTGATAATTCGGCATGATAAATCCCATCAGTGAAGAAACCGTCAATCCTCCTACCGCGTAGGCAGATAATCTTTCAATAAATTGCTTTCGATCAATTCTGTTATGCGCGTATGCATCATACAAATCAAAAACTTCCTGTTTAATGTCTGCCTTGGTAATTTTTTTCATCTTTTTAAAATTTATTATATGTAACTGGCTGATAAGATGTTTTGTTCACTGAAATAAAGAATTAAATATCTCATCAAATTTTGACTTTATGCTGTCACTGTCATTACATCCTATTCCCTAAAATGATATAAATTAAATCTAAACCAATCTGTAAAAATTAACTGTAACTTTTTAGTATACCTTTCCGTCTCAGCTACAGAAACAAAAAATTTAAATGATGAAACAATTAATTACATTGATTTTGTGCAGTGTTTTTGCCATGAATGCTATTGCACAAAAAGACACCACTGAAATTAAAATGCTTAAAAAAAACGTGGTAACAGTAGTTGAAGATGAAAAGGGAACAAAAGTTAAAGTTGGAAATGACAGAGGCGTAGAAGTAATAACTGATGACTGGGGAGATACGACACATATCCGCATCGGACGCCGTACCTTTGACGTTGTTGAAGGTGGAAACGGAACACAGGTAAAGGTTAGTAAAGAATCCCGCGAAAAATTCTGGTCTGGCAGTTTTAATCCGCATTGGGCAGGTTTGGAAGTTGGTATGAATCTCTTTTATGACACAGATTATTCCATGTATGGTGGTGATGATTTTTTTGACTTAATTCCTGGAAAATCATTATCATGGAACTTAAATTTCGCGGAATGGGCTTTTAAAAACGAACGTAACAACTTTGGTTTGGTTACGGGTCTTGGATTTAGTTTTTCTGATTATACATTTGACAGAGCAATAACCATTGAAAAAGAAAATGGTGATGGAATGATCGTACCTGTGCCGCTTGATCCAAATGGATTGAAAAAATCAAAGCTTACAATGACTTACTTAACTGCACCCTTAATGCTTGAAATAAAAACTCCCCTTAGAATGGGAGGTTCCCGCTTATATATAGCCGGTGGCGTAATAGGTGGTGTGAATATCGGTGCTCATACGAAATATAAATACCGCAAAGACAAAGAAAAATACAGAAGTAATTTTCATTTAAATACTTTCAAGTATGAATTTACAGGAAGAATAGGATTCGGTGATTTCTGTGTTTTTGCTAACTACAGCATGACTCCCCTGTTTAAGGATGGTAAGGGGCCGGAATTATATCCGCTTATGATAGGTATTTCTTTCCCAAATATCTAGTTTAAAGATAATTTTTAAATGATATACTCTTCCCCGGCTAAAACCGGGGATTTTTTATTCAATCACTCTGATTTCTGTTTTCATTTCCATTGCTTTTTTATATACAGCTGTTACCCCACAATATTTTTCTTCAGATAGTTTGACCGCTTTCTCCAGTTTATCTAAGGGTAAATCTCTTCCTTTAAACTGGTATATCACCTTCATTTTATAATAATGTTTAGGATGTTCCCCTGTAACATCCGCCTCAACAATAACATTAAAAGCATCCGGCACTACTTTCATTTTTTTTAGAATCATAATTACATCAATTCCCGTACAACCGGCAAGTGCACTTAACATTAATCTTTTGGGCCGGGGGCCTAAATCACTACCTCCACTTTCAACATCTGCATCAACAATCACCTTATGTCCATCCATATCGGCCTCAAATGCCACATTATCAGTCCAGGACATATCTACAATATGTTTCATAATATCTTAATTTTAAATAGTTTTCACTTAATTTGCATCGCAAATATACAATATCTAAATATCTACATAAATAGTTTTACTAAAATAGCCCGAAATTGTATATTTAAAGAGATTTTAAAATTTTGTTCATTTCAATTTAACACCAAATAAAAATGAGGAGTGTAATAAAGAGGCCCAGTGAAGAAGAAACTAATTTAAGTGGTTTTAAACTTTTCAATAAACTAACAGAGGAAGAATTTACCCGCCTGAATTATGAAAAAACTTGCTCTTTATATAAAAAAGGGACAGTTATATACAGAGAAGGAAGCAGGCTTACCGGTTTCTTTTGTGTAACAAGAGGAATTATTAAAATATTCAAAACTGGTATTGACGGAAAAGAACAAATTATTCGTTTTGCCAAACGCGGTGAAATCATTGCTTACCGTTCATTACTAAGTCAGGAACTAGCTTGTACTACTGCAAAAGTTATTGATGAAGCTGTTCTTTGCCACATCCCTTATCAAACGCTGTTGTTCCTCATTCAAAACAATTGGCAATTTTCTCACCATATGCTGCAAATTGTGTGTGGAGAATTACGTGAAGCGAATGAATACATCACAGATATTGCACAAAAAACTGTTCGGGAAAGACTTGCCGAGGTTTTACTTATTCTGAAAGAAAATTTCGATTTGGATAATCAGAACACCCTTCAAATTTCGCTCACCCGAGAAGAATTGGCTAATATGGTCGGAACAGCGACAGAATCTGTAATTCGTCTGTTATCAGAATTTAAGCAAGACAGATTGATTGAGTTGCAGGGAAGAAAAATCAAATTTATTGATATACCCAGTTTAAGAAGAGTTGCAAATATATAGCTCAAGACAGACCGGTAATTTTACCGGTTTTTTTTTATATCATCCTTATTTATACCACGGTATTTTAAATTAAATTAGCTATGAGACTATTCGGAATTCATATGAATCGGAGAACTTTTGTTCGTTGGAAAATTTATATCGACAGAGCTCGAATGTACGTAGGATATATCAGTTTTGTTATGATTGCCTTTATGTTTTTAAACGATTTTGAAAACGAAAACATAAGACACTTACTGGATGAAAACAAGTTAATTACGTATCCTGTTGTAATGATACTTTTTGTTGTCTTTTCTCTAATTCTTGGGCGTTTAGACACAAAACTTGGCCTGCGAAGAGAAGAAATGAGAAATGCTTCGACCGAAAATCCGGTAATGATGGAGATTATGAAAAAATTACAAAATATCGAAGCAAATCAAAAACAATAGAATTTATTTCACAATCCAAGCCTCGGGATCAAGTTTCTGATTTTCACGCCAAATCTGAAATTTAAGAACTGATTTATTCCCATCCTCAACATCGGTAAAAACTGTGCCTATATTTTGCTTCGTTTCAACTTTATCTCCTGTTTTCACAATAACCTCTTTTAAATTTGAATAGACTGAAAGATAATTGCCATGCCGAACTATTACAGCTGTATTTCCCCCGGTTATGCCGAAAACACGGGTTACTTCACCATTAAAAACGGCTCGTACTTTCGAACCAATTTCTGTGGCAATATTAATTCCGTTATTCCTGATTTGTACATTTTTTAGAACCGGATGCGAGTGTATTCCAAAATGTTCGGTAATAATTCCCCTTTCAACAGGCCAGGGAAGCAAACTTTTATTTTGTTCGAAATTATCTCCAACCAATTTCTGCTCTGGAGTTAGAGCAAAACCGGGAGATTCTGTATTAGTATTCTTGCTTGTTTCCTCCGCAATTATTCGTTGAATTTCATCTTCCAACTGCTTTTCAATCTGTCGTTGCTGGTTTAATTTTTGACGTAAACTACTCTGTTGCTTTTGTAACTTCTGAAGCTCCTCATTTTGCTGTTGTTTTTCAATATTCAGCTTTTCTGTTTCTGTTTTTGTTTCTGAAATTAATTGCTCTCTGGTTAATTTTTGTTGTTCCAGCCTCCTGATATTATCATTCAAAACACTCTGAACAGATTCTATTGTTTCAGCTTGCTTCTTTCTAAGATTTGTATATTGCTTTAAATATAAATACCTTTTGTACGCCTGGTTAAAATCATCTGCCGACAAAAGAAACATAATATTGTCATTCGCATTTTTATTTCTGTAAGCTGAACGTATTATTTCTGCATACTCTTCTTTCAAATTTTTAATATCATTCGCCAGCATGTCAATTGCCAGCATGTTGTTATTTATTGACTCCCGGTAAACATCAATTTCCTGCCTGGTATTATTAATTATTAGATTTCTTTGTTCAATTTGATTGTTTAATAACCGCAATCTACTAAGTGAAGCTTTTTCACTTTTTTGTGTTTCATTTAATAATTTTGTTGTGATTTCGATCTCTGCAGCTGCCTCCTGCTTTTTAACTTGAAGATCGGATAAAGACTGAGAATAACAGGCCATGTGAGTAATGAATAAAATAAGACTTGTTATAATCAGAGTTTTCATTTTCTGAATTTTTGTTTCTCCTAAAGTAAAAAGAAACTCATTTAATTTACCCTGATCTCTTCATATTTTTCGGGTAATTGAAGGCTAAATGATTTTATTTTCTCAGTAGAAAAACCACTCAATCGAACTTTAAGGTTAACATCATTTTCAGGTGAATTAAAGTTCATATCAATCAGTCCCGGATAATCCTTTTTCTCAAATTTCTCAAAATCGTCGAATGCCAGAAATAACCTTCTTTCATTGGTTTTATCTTCAATTAAAAGTCGTGTTAAGGCAAAGTTTGCTGGGTTGAAAAACATCTTTTGGAGAATCATAACATCCTCATCCAAACGCTTTAATCTGCGCTCTGCCTTGACCGTTTTTTCTTTATCTTCAATTTTCTCCAATTTTCTATTGTTTTCTGATTGAAGTACATACATTCCATCTTCAATAAACGAATCAAAGGTTTTAAAATCCCTATCCTTAGGATCATTGCGATAGGAAAAAGCATTATTGGAAATTATAGACTGAATGGTTACAAAATCCAGATCGATATTTAACACTTTGCTTAAATAAGAATAATCATCGAGAAAATAATTTTTATCTACATAGTTCACATATTTCACGCTATCTGGTGTAAGCAAAACTTTTCCAACCGGTATATTCAGCTTACTAATTGAAACCAGAATTTTATCGTTTCGGTGTGCTTTAAGATTTACTTTAAAATTTGCTTTTGAAAAATTATCTGAAAACTGACAATTTATTCTTTTAATTGAAAAATAGTTATAATCAAAAGCATTTTGTTCTACTTGCTTTAAAAGCTTGCTGGCGCTTATTGGAACTGCTTCGACCAACTCAATGTTTCTGGCAGTCCGACAAGAAGAAAACCATAATAAACTTACCACAGCAAAAAAGAATGGGTATATATCCCTTTTCCGGAATCCTGCCATCATTTATTCTTCAATATATTTTTGTTCTCTGATTTTACGCTCCAATACTTCTGATGTGCCTCCGTTGTTTTTAGCTTTTTCCCAAAATTGTTTAGCCTCATCAATTTTTTGGAGCATAAAAAGAATATCACCATAGTGCTCAAGTAATGTTGGATTGTCCTGTCCTCCATTGTTAATAGCTGATTCCATATAAAATTTAGCCAATGAATATTCACCCTTTTTAAAGAGAACCCAGGCATATGTATCTAAATATGTTGGATTGCCAGGAAAACGTTCCACAACCTTGCCACTCATTCTTTCAGCCTTATCAAGGTTTTTACCTGCTATCGACAAATAATATGCATAATTATTTAGTGCAATATAATTATCCGGATCAAATTCAACAGCCTCATCAAAAAGACTAAAGGCTTCATCATGATCACCAAGTTTGTAAATTGCTTCACCTTTTAACATTAAAAATTGTCCTTGTAGTTGAGGATTATCGATTACAAAATCAAGTCCCTCTTCTACTACTGTTTTTGCTTCCTCAAATTTTTCAAGTTGTATGCAGGCTACAGCATGTAAAAAATAGGTTTGCGGCTGATTGGGAAATAAATCAATAGCAGTTTTGCTGTGCGTATATAAAGCATCCCATTGCTGTAAATCATTATCAATAAAAAGAACACGCTCCCAAATCATATAATCGCTTTGTTCGATATCAAGCGCATTTAACATTTGATCGCGGGCTTGCTCGAGTTCATTTTTCTTTAAGAAATAATCGGCATAAATAGTATATACAAGATAATTATCAGGGTGTTTCTCCAGTAACAACTGAATTAGCTCAAGTTCTTTTTTATCTGTAATTTTTGTTTGTGCGCGGTCGGAAGTTAACATCATATACATTTGCAGCTTGGTCTGAATATCCACTTCATCGCTTTTGAATCCTTCCAATGTTTCTTTATAAGATCTTTCGGTGTCACCCTTTTCGAGATAATAATTTGCCAAAGAGAAATGGACAAAACCGTTTTCCGGCTCCATTTCCAAAATCTTGTTGTAATATTTTAATGCATTTTCTGAATCACCCTGCCTCTGATATAAATCGGCTAACACACCATAGTATTTTGATTCCGAAGGATTATATTCTATAAGTTTTTCTATTTCATTAAAAGCTTCTTCTACTTTCCCCTGCGAGAGATAAACTTCCTGCTTTTCGATGGAAATCTGTTCATTAATACCGGTTTTTTGCTCCAATTGATTATATGCCTGAATTGCTTCATCAAATTCTCCGGCATTTGCAAGTAGGGCTGCCCTTAGGTATAAATATTCAATATTTTCCGGTTCAATTTCTATTAATCTTTTATACAATTCTGCAGCTTCAACAAATTTTCGTTGTTGCTGATAAATCTTTGCCAGAAGATCCTTATACCATTTATTCTCAGGGCTAATACTTATTGCTTTTTCAAGTAGTAAGGAAGCACTTGTGAAGTCATTGTTAGCCGCATGAATATTGGCAAGCTCAAACATTGCTGATGATGAGTTAGGATCAATTTCAAGACAACTTGACAAGAGTTGAATGGCCCTTTGAGTGTTACCAAACATCTTTTGTTTTAAAGCTTCAATAAAATAAAATTCAAATTCCTGCTTTCTTTGGTCATCCAACGTTGTGGTGTCATCGTAATTTTCATTCTCATTTACCTGCTCCGTTTGACTAATAGGTTTAACACCCGAGCAAGAAAAAAGTAATGAAGTAAGTCCGACAACACCGCACCAAAATAATATTCTTTTCATTTCTCTAATTTTTGCCAGTATGGCCAAAGCCACCTGCTCCCCTGTCTGTTTCTTCCAATACCTCTACCAAATTCCATTCCACAGTTTCATGCGCTGCTATTATCATTTGGCATATTCTTTCTCCATTTTCAATAACAAATTCTTCCTGAGAAAGATTGATCAGTATAATTCCTATTTCTCCCCTGTAATCCGCATCAATTGTTCCAGGTGTATTTAAAACCGTTATTCCTTTTTTTAAAGCCAGCCCACTTCTGGGCCTGATTTGAGCTTCATATCCTTTAGGGATTTCTACAAACAAACCTGTTGGAATTAATTTTCTTTCCAGCGGCTTTAAAACCACCGGTTCCTGAAGATAAGCTCTTAAGTCCATACCTGCCGACATTTCCGTACTGTATGCTGGCAATTGATTACTCGATTTATTGACGATTTTAACCTGCATTTGAAACCTGAATTTTAAAAGACCGCTAAGATACTAAATTAAGATATATTGCGGTCTGAATTAACATTATTTATAAACGTCGATGATTTTTAAACAATTGTATGCCAATTAAATAATCATCAAATTTGATACTATTTCATCGCTTATAAAAAGCCCTTTTTTTGTAACTATAATTGTATCATCATTCTCTTCCACCAAACTAGAATTCAAATATTTTTTTATTTCATTTTGAAAATAATCCAACTTCTGTTTCCCAAAATTTTTTCTCAACTCATCTTTAGAAATTCCCCATTTGGTTCTCAATCGTGTTAATATAAATTCATTAAACTTCTCATTTTCAGTAAGAACTTCCTCTTCAAAAAAAGGCAAACTATTTTCAATTGCTTTTATATAACCTTCCAGGCTGGCAATGTTCCACTGTCTGGATTTCCCATCGAAAGAATGGGCAGACGGACCAAGACCTAAATATTTTTTACCTGTCCAGTAGGAAGTATTATGTTTAGAATACAATTGGTCTTTTGCAAAATTGGATATTTCATAATGTTCAAATCCAAACTTTCCCGCTATTTCAATCAATATTTCAAATTGTTCCAAACTTTCCTGTTCATCCATTTCTCTCAGACTTCCTTTTTTTAACCAGGTATAAAACGGCGTTCCCTGATGATAAGTTAGATGATAAGCCGAAAGATGCTGAAAAGAAAGTTTAAAAACCTGTTGCAGTGTATCTTTCCATTGGTCGGAAGTCAGTTCCTGCAAACCATAAATCAAATCTATACTTACGTTTTGAAATCCTACTTTTTCTGTATTCTTTATGGAAGAAATTGCCTGTTCAGCGTTATGCCGACGGTTCATCTTTTTTAAATGTTCATCCTGAAGTGCCTGTAAACCAATGCTTAACCGATTAATGCCTATCTGGTATAACCCTTTCAGGTAACTATAATCCAAATCATCAGGATTGGCTTCAAGAGTAATTTCTGCTTCGTCTTCTATTTGAAACTCTTTATTTAAAAATTCAAGTATATCAGACAATTGCTTAATGGTTAGAACCGAGGGAGTACCACCACCAAAATAAATCGTTTCTACTTTTTCATTAATAAGATATTCATTTCTCATTAATGATTCTTCCTTCAGAGAGGTAAGAAATTTTTCAGTCAGACTCGTATTAACCGTCTTATAAAAATCGCAGTAGTAACATTTTTGGCGACAAAATGGGATATGAATATAAATACCTGCCATACTTTTTGTTTATTTGCCAGTGAATTTAAACTTCCAAAAATGAGAATTACTATTTTTATTAAACCGTTTATTTGGCTTGCACTAATTTGTTACGGTCTATTTCTTCCGGCAAAAGATATTCCTGTTAAGCCATTACTGGAAATACCAAACTTTGATAAAATTGTACATTTCGGACTTTTTTTTATTTTTTGCCTGTTACTATTCCGTCCATTTAAAAAGCTGGGAACCAGGTATCTTTTTTGGGCTCCTTTTATCGCTACACTATTAAGTGGTTTTCTCGAATCAATTCAACACATAATATCTACTACCAGAAGTAGTAATATTTACGATTTTATGGCAAATGTTTCAGGAATTATAGCCTCAATTCTGTTTTTCCACTTTTTCGTTTCAGAGAAATCCTGGGAAAAACTTTTTTAAAGTTTAACGAGGTCCTCGAATTTATCGATATCCTTGCTTATTGTTTCCAAAGTTGTTTTCTGATAAAAATTTGATATTTCACCCCTTAATTTGTCGTATTGTGAATGCACCGGGCACAATGGTTTTGTAGGATCGTGCGTTTTACATGGCTCCAAACTAATTAAACAATTGGTGAAAAACTCTTCTCCATCAACTTTTATCACAATATCCCAAAGTGTAATATCTTCGGTATTTTTTGCCAAAGCAAATCCACCATTAGGTCCTTTGGTTGAAACCAATAATTTTTGTTTAACTAAATTTTGTAAAATCTTTCCCAAAAAAGGAGAAGAAAGGCCCAGGTCTTCAGAAATCTTTTTGATCCCAATTCTTTTATCATCTTCAGAAAATTTCCCCAGGTAAATTAAAGCCCGAAGAGCATATTTACAAGTATTCGACAACATAACAATACAAATTTTATTTTTTGTTTAACTTCTTTAATTTACTGAACGACTGCTTTGCAAAAGAGGGTATTTCTTTATCCTTTCCTAAAATTCTACGGTCTAAATTTAATAAACTGTTTTTAACATTCCCACTAACAGCATCAAGGTTTTTACGCTTTTTGAAGGCAAATTCATACATTTTCATCCCAAAATCCCATTTTAATCCTCCATAATTCCTTTCAACACTAATTTTTCTGTTGTTTAACAACAATTCGTGAAGCGGAATTTTAACCGGACAAACTTCTGAACAGGCCCCGCAAACTGTACATGCAAAACTTAAATGATTATATTCATTAAAACCTTTAAAGAAAGGTGTGATAACTGAACCGATTGGACCACTGTAAGTGGTATTATAGGTGTACCCACCCACGTTTTTATAGATAGGACAAACATTTAGGCAGGCTCCGCAACGAATACACTTTAACGCATCCGACTGCTCCGGTGTTTTTGCTATTTCTGTTCTTCTGTTATCAAGCAAAACAACAACCATTTTTTCCGGACCATTGTTTTCATTTTCTTTTTTCGGACCTGTTAACAAAGAATTGTAAACAGAAACCTGTTGCCCGGTACCTATTGCAGAAAGAAGGGGTAAAAATAGGGGTAAATGATTTATCGATGGCAAAATCTTTTCAATTCCCGAAATGGCTATATGCACTTTAGGAAAAGCAACTGACATAAAACCATTCCCTTCATTTTCAGTAAGCGCGACGCCACCAACATCTGCAACCAAAAAATTAGCGCCTGTAACCCCTACATCAGCTGAAGTAAATCGTTTTCGTAGCTTCCGGCGAACAAACAAGGTTAATTCTTCCGGTGAAGAATTTGGTGGGGTGTCAAATTTCTTGTTGAAAAGTTCCGCCACATCTTCTTTTGATTTATGCATTGCTGGGGTTAGAATATGATAAGGTTTTTCCCCTGCAACCTGAACAATAAATTCTCCCAAATCGGTTTCTAAAGGTTCAATACCTATTCTTTCCAAATTTTCGTTCAATTCAATTTCTTCCGAAATCATGGATTTGCTTTTCACAAGCAATTTAGTATGGTGAGTATTTAAAATACGAGTAATTTCATTTATTGCCTCTTCCCCATTACGTGCCCAAACTACTTCTATTCCATTTTTAATGGCATTTTTTTCAAATTCTTCGAGATATAAAGCCAAATTTTTAACCACTTTTGATTTTACGTAAGATGCGCGTTGTTTTGCCAGCTCTACATTTTTATATCGCAATTTACCTTCGGCAACTGAAGCGTCGTGTCTTGAAATATTAAAAATTAAAGTCTTTCGATGCTTCTTATCAAAAGCTATAACTGAATCTTTTAAAAATTTGTCTTTTGTTCCTGACATCTATTTTATAGGTATCTTTTCAATCCTTCTTGCGTGACGTCCCCCTTCAAAATCAGTATTTAAAAATACCTCCACGATCGCTATTGTTTCTTCTTCCGTAACAAATCTTCCAGGTATGGCGCAAATATTTGCGTTGTTATGTTGCTTTGCCAATTTTGCAATTTCTGGTTTCCAGCAAAGTGCCGATCGGACGTTGGGGTATTTATTAGCAGTGATACTAATTCCCTGACCGCTACCACAAAAAGTTATTCCTATTTCAAATTTCCCCTCGTTAATAGCTTTACCTATTTTATGCCCGAAATCCGGGTAATCACAACTATCTTCTGAATAACATCCAAAATCTTTGAATTCAATACCTTTTTCCTCCAAATATTTAATCGTTACCTGTTTTTTGTCAAATCCTGCATGATCGCTTGCCAAAGCAATCACTTTTCTACCTAAATCTTTCATTCTTACAAAATTAATAGTTTTTGGTATTTATTTCTTTTTATTGTTTTTAAATAAGCTTTGAATTTTCCTTTTTTCCAAAAAATAAAACGAGGATATAAAAATTAATAATAAAAGTGTGTGTGTCGGGAATTTGATTATCCCCTGTAAATGAGAAGTTAACAAGGAAATAATAAATATAATTCCTGCAAATAGAAAGTAACTTCCTATTCGTCTTAAATCATATGGAATCGGATAATATTTTTGTCCCAAAAAATAGGAAATTAACATCATAACAAAGAAGCAAATAAGAACTGTTATTGCAGATCCTTTGTACCCATAAACAGGTATTAAAATTATATTTAGAACAATAGTAATTACAGCTCCTATGAGAGACATATAAGCTCCGAATCGTGTTAAATCGGTTAGCTTATACCACATGGAAAGCGCAAAATAAATTCCGAAAAACAGATTGGCAAGCAATATAACAGGCACCACTGAAAAACCTTCTTCATATTCTACCGGTATAATTAGTTTTATCACATCAATATATAACACCATCCCAAGGAATATGAGCAACCCGAATACGACAAAATATTTCATTATGTCAGCATAAATATTTTTATCGTCTTTCTCTTTTGCGTGTGAAAAGAAAAAAGGTTCAAATGCATATCTAAAAGCCTGAATAAACATGTTCATCAATACGGCAATTTTTACACCTGCCCCGTAAATCCCTAATTGTTCCATAGGATTTTCATTTTCCGGAACAAGAAAGGGTATAAAAATTTTATCTATGTTTTGATTAATCATACCAGCCAGCCCTACAATCAAAATTGGAAATGAATAACTCAGCATGCTGAATAAAAGTTTCTTTTCAAACTTTATTTTTATTTTAAAAATTTCCGGTGACAAAAATACCAATGTTATGATTGAAGCAAGCAGGTTAGAAATAAAAACATAACCTACTCCGATTTTATCCGAATAAACTGCATTTAAAACCGAATCAGTGTTGTTGGCAATAATTTTGGGGCATAATAAAAGAAAAAATAAGTTGAATGAAATATTAAAACCGATATTAATCAGCTTAATAAATGCGAATTTAAGAGGTCTGTTATTTAGACGCAGACGGGCAAAAGGAATGGCTGTAAAAGCATCTATCGAAAGAATTATCGCCAGCCAAATAATATATTCAGAATGATTAGGGTATTGGATTAAAACAGCAATGTTCTTTTTAAAAATAACTACCAAAAACAAAAATAAAACCGATGTAAAAAATAACGAAATAAGGGAAGTGGAATATACTCTTTCAGGATCCTCATCTTTTGAAGCAAAGCGAAAGTACCCTGTTTCCATTCCATAGGTAAGAAATACCATAAAAAACGCCACGTATGAATATAAATTAGTAACAATTCCATACTGTTCCGGCGCAAACAATGCTACATAAAGAGGCATTAACCACCAGTTTAAAAACCGGCCTATAATGCTGCTCATTCCATAAATTACAGTATCACCTGCTAATTTTTTAAAAGGATTCAAAGCATTTCAAATTTTACGCAAAGATAGTATTCATTTGCTTTGCAATATCGAAAACACAGTATTGGTTTGTTATTATAATTTTATCTTTGAAAAGATTTAATGATAAAGATGTAACATATGAAAAAATCGGTTTTCCCATTGGTGCTTGTTTTCTGTTTATTTGTCACTTTTTTTTCGTGTTCGAATAAACCCAAACGTTCTCGTAAACCGGTTAGTACTATCGTTATTCAGCCAACTAAATTAAATTATTTTTTTGGTGAAAAAGTATCTGTTGATGTTAAAACAATATTAGAAAACGGAAAAATTGAAAACATTCAATTGTATTATAAAAATCAATTACTTAAAGAAAGCAGCGACCTCGAATTTACAGTTTCCGGGGTTGAACTAAATACTTTAGGAAATAGTAGTTTTAAAGTAATTGCTACAAAAACTGACGGTGTAGAAAATAATCGCTCAAAAGTTGTCTCGGTCCTGTATTCAGATATAATACCTAAAAAATATACCTACCAGATAATCAATACTTATCCTCATTTAACTACTTCATTTACTGAAGGCCTAGAATATTATAATGGTTTTTTATATGAAGGAACAGGTAATCACGGAGAATCAGATCTACTAAAAATAAATCTTACAACAGGTGAAGCTGTTAATACAATTCATTTAGACAGTATATATTTTGGTGAGGGAATAACCATACTCAATGACAAAATTTATCAGCTAACATACAGAGCACAAAAAGGATTTATATATAATCTTTCTGATTTTGCACTTATTGACAGTTTTCTGTACAAATCTGCTGAAGGATGGGGGCTAACAAATGACGGTACTAACCTGATAATGAGTAATGGGACAGAAACATTAACATGGATTAATCCGAATGATTTTTCAGTAGTAAAAACCTTACAGGTAGCTAACAATAACGGTTTAAGAACTCTCATTAACGAATTGGAATACATTGACGGAAAAATACTTGCAAATATTTATACCACCAACATTATAGTTGAAATAGATGCGGAAACCGGGCGTGTACTTTCAGAAGTTAATTTGGACAATTTAATGAACAGCTTTATTATGAATAATAATATTGATTATATGAACGGTATCGCGTACGATAAAGAAAACGATCGTTTGTTTGTTACCGGAAAATGGTGGCCAAATTTGTTTGAAATAAAACTAACAGAATCAGAATAAAGTTGGTGAATCTCCGAATTTTATCCTTCCTAAATGTTTATATGCCAATTCTGTAGCTTCTCTACCACGTGGCGTTCGTTTAATAAATCCTTCTTTAATTAAAAAAGGTTCATATACTTCCTCTATTGTTCCAGCATCTTCTCCTACAGCTGTAGCAATTGTAGTAATTCCCACCGGACCACCTTTAAATTTATCAATGATACAGTATAAAATGCGGTTATCCATTTCATCTAACCCGTACTCATCTATATTTAGTGCTGATAGCGCGTGCTTTGTAATTTCTATATCAATTTTCCCTGTACCTTTTACCTGGGCAAAATCGCGAACTCTTCGTAATAATGAATTTACAATTCTTGGTGTACCTCTGCTTCTTGATGCAATTTCCTCTGCAGAATCATCAGTAATTTCAATATCCAAAATCCCTGCTGAACGTTTTACAATTCCTGTTAAAATTTCAGAATCATAATACTCCAGATGCGAATTAATTCCAAATCGGGCTCGTAAAGGTGATGTTAACAACCCAGACCGTGTTGTTGCCCCAATTAAAGTAAAAGGATTTAATTCCAATTGTACAGATCGTGCACTTGGTCCTTTATCAATCATTATATCAATCCTAAAGTCTTCCATAGCGGAATACAAATATTCCTCAACAATAGGAGAAAGACGATGAATTTCATCAATAAAAAGAACATCCTTATCTTCTAGATTAGTGAGCAAACCAGCCAGGTCGCCGGGTTTATCCAACACAGGACCGGATGTAATTTTAATACCAACCCCTAATTCATTTGCAATGATATTTGATAAAGTAGTTTTACCAAGTCCGGGCGGACCGTGTAACAAAACATGATCGAGTGATTCTCCTCTTAGTATTGCAGCTTTAACAAAAATTTTCAGATTTTCAACAATCTGGCTTTGACCATTAAAATCTTTAAATTCCAACGGACGTAATTTCTTATCCAGTTCCCTGTCATTTTCTGAAAAATTTCCACTCCTTATATCAATAATATCCTCCATTCAATTTATTGTCGCGGAAAAAATTTGTCAATAACTCCTATTAATTCATCAGAAGAGAAAGGTTTCGACAAATATTCATTCATTCCTGCACTATAACATTTATCACGATCGTTATCAAGAGCATTGGCTGTTAATGCAATAATAGGTACCTTTTCTGTTGCGCCACTTTCTTCTTCGTATTTTCTGATGTTTTCTGTTACTTCAAAACCATCCATCTCCGGCAACATAATATCCATCAAAATCAAATCAAACTTCCTGTTTTTTACCAAATCAATTGCCTCGCGTCCATACATTACCGACGTCACATTATAATTGTATTTTTTTAAATTAAATGTAACTACTTTTTGATTTAAAGGATTATCTTCCACTAATAGGATTTCCATCTCTCTGTATTTATATTAGAATAGAACAAATATATAAGATATATGTAATTTATTATAGTCTGTTAGTAATTGTTAATTTCTATTTTTCAATTTTTTTCCTCTTTTTATTAAAATACCTTTAATATTTTTTTAACAACATGTTATAGCCTTAAATTGTTATTATACAGTATCATATTTTTTGTTTTCAACAAATGTTAGTTATTTAATAAGTTTATTACATACAAAAATGAACAGTTAATATGTTGTGAATAGAATGACACTAAAAAGTATAAAAAATGAAATGTTCTTTTGAGTTGACTATTGTATATATAAATTATGAAACCATGCAAATATAATTTTTAAAAGTTTATTTTTGTTTTTCAAGTTTTATTGTTTAGATATTAACATTTAAGATTTTTGTAAATATTTGTAATCGAATACTTTATAAAAAATGACTGAAAATTTTAACATACTTGTTAATAAACTAAATGCTTTTAAACTGAAGTATTATTTCTATCAGATTTTAAAAGGATTACTGATAGTATTATTTCTACTTCTGGCATTGTATATAGCTTTTTCAGTTATTGAATATATAATCTATTTACCTTCCGGGTATCGTAAAATTTTGTTTTTTGGATATGTAATTTTTGGTGCTTTAATTTTTCTGCAATTTGTTGGTATACCGCTACTAAAGTTACTTCACATATTAAAACCAATTGATACCAAATCAGCTTCAGTTCTTATTCAAAATAATTTTTCAGAGATAAAAGATAAGTTATTGAATGTTATTGAGTTATCTTCTATTTCTGATTCTCAGTATTCAAACGAAATAGTACTGGCCAGTATAGATCAGAAAATAAATGAATTAAAGGTTTTTGATTTTAAAGATGCGGTGCAATTTAAAAAGTTACGTTTTGTTCTATTTTATTTTGGTATTAGTATCATTGCAACAACAGCAATTTTTGCCGTAAATAGAGGTATTTTTACTGAATCTACTCAAAGAATAATTCATTATAATACTGAATTTATTAAACCTGCCCCTTATAGTTTTCATTTGAATAATACTGAATTGAAAGCAAAAAAAGGCGATGCTTATACTTTTTCAGTTACTTGTGAAGGTGATGAAATACCTCAATTGGTTTATATAAATATTGAAGGAAATAATTACCTGATGAAAAATACTTCTTCAGGCAGATTTGAGTTTGAAATGGCGTCTGTGATTAATCCTTTAAATTTTTATTTTACAGATTTAAAGTATAGTTCTGATAAATATACCCTCCAATTGTTGCCTAAACCTGGTATAACTAATTTTAATGTTCAGATTACACCACCATCATACACTTTGCTTCAAAATCAATCTTTTGATAATATTGGGGATATACAAATTGCTTCAGGTACTAATGTGGAATGGAATTTTACGGGTATTGATGTTGATTCGTTATATATAATTTTCAACGATTCTTTAAAAATTGCAGCTGAAAAGGAAAATAATAATTTCAAAGTAGAATCGAAATTTTTTAAATCAAATAATTATAACGTTTTTATAAAAAATGCAATTACTCTGCCGGAACTGGCTTTATCATATTCTGTTGATGTAATTCCGGATATTTTTCCTGAGATACAAGTTGTTCAGGTTAGAGATTCTTTTCAGTTAACTCGTTTTTTCTTTAAGGGGCTTATAGGTGATGATTATGGTTTCACTGATTTGAGATTTCATTATAATATTGAAAATAACGATTCATCGGTTGCCATACCGTTTGTAAATTCATTAACCGACCAGGAGTTTTATTATAGTTTTGATTTTAATACAATAAACCAACGATCTGGTCAGGTCTCATACTATTTTTCTGTTAGTGATAATGATGTATTAAATAATTATAAAACAACAACTTCAGAAAGTTTTGTTTTTCAGTTTCCAAATCAGGAAGAAATATCCCGTACTGAAAAAGAGCAGTTTGAAAGATTAGAGGATATGCTAAATGAAAGCAGGGAAATGGCTGGAGAAATTCAGGAGGATCTTGAAAATTTAAGGTTGAAGAATATGGATACTAATATTTCCGACTGGGAAAAATCTCAAATGGTGAATGATATTATATCCAAACAAAACAGGCTTGAGCAGATGTACAATCAAATTAAGCAGGATAACGAAAACCTGAATAAGTATTTAAATTCTTTTAATGATCAGAGCAATGAAATTGTTGAAAAACAGAAAGAAATTGAAGAATTACTTGAGGAAGTTTTTACTGATGAATTGAAAGAATTGATGGAAGAATTTAATAAACTGGCAGAAGAATTCGATAGTAAAATGCTTAATGAGCTGTCGCAACAAATGGATTTATCTTTTGAAGATCTTCAAAAGCAGCTGGATAGAAATTTAGAAATGTTGCGTAAAATGAAGATTGAAGAAAAATTACAAAGCATAATAGATAAAATTGATCAAATTTCTGAAGAGGAACAAGAACTTAGTGAGCAGGTTTTAGATGAAAAAAATTATGAAGAGATAAGTGAAAAGGTTTCTGAACATCAGCAGGAAATGGAGAGATTTGAAAATGAAGTTAAAGACGCATTGGAACTTAATAATGAATTGGAAAGACCAATGAATTTTGACGATTTTAGTGAGGAATTTGAGGATGTGGAAAAAAGTATGCAGGAAAATCAAAACGAGCTCAAAAATAAAAATCGAAAAAAGTCTGGTGAAGGATTAAAAAATACTTCTGAAAAATTAAAAAACATGGCGTTTGGCATGCAACAAATGCTCAACCAGAATACCATGGAACAAAACATGGAAAATATTGATAATTTGAAACAAATTCTGAGTAATTTAATTGTTTTATCTTTTTCACAGGAGGATATATTTAATGGTTTAGCAAGAATAGATACCGATGATCCACGACTAATTGAATTGAATCAGCAACAAAAGAGAATAATAGATCAGAGTGAAGTTGTTAAAGACTCGTTATATGCTCTTGCTAAGAGAACACCACAGATTAATAGTATGGTAAATAATGAATTACTTGCTATGGAACTTCATTTAACTAAATCGGCCAGCGAAATGGAGGATGCTCAATTTTCCAACGCGCGGGTTAGCCAGCAATATGTAATTACATCGGTAAATAATCTGGCGTTAATGTTAAATGAGGCCCTGGAAAATTTGGAGAATATGATGGCAAATGCAATGCCCGGAGAACAGGGATCTGAGAACAAAGGGCAAACAAAGCCAGGGATGGATATGTTAAAGAATGCATCAGAAACTATTAAAGAGCAGTTACAAAGGATGATAGAACAAATGAAGAGAGGAAACCAGGGACAAATGAGTCAGCAGCTTGGCGAAGCTTTAATGCAACACGAAATGATGCAACAAATGATTCGCGAAATGATGAATAGTGGTGGAGTAGGAAACGGAACAAAAGATCAGCTACAACGAATTGATCAGCTTTTGGAACAAAACAGACGTGAATTAATGAATAAAAGTATTAATGCACAGACACTTAGCCGGCAAAATCTTATTACCACAAGATTATTGGAAGCAGAAAAAGCTGAAATGGAAAGAGAATTTGAAGAGAAGAGAGAATCAGAAACTGCAGACGATTTTTACAGTAACCCGGTTAAATTTTTCGAGTATAAAGAGAAGGAAAGCTATTCCATTGAATATTTGAATAAAAATTCACATAGATTAAATAATTTTTATAATAGCAAATACAAGCAGTATTTAAACAATATGGAAAAATAAATGCTATCCAGTTCAAATAATATTTTAGTAATAAAGTCGGATAAATCGGAACTTAAAAAGGTAGAAATTTTCTTAAGGAAATTATTCGAAGAGAATAGCTTTTCTGAAAAAAATTTTAACAGGGTTTGGTTGTGTGTATCCGAAGCTGTTATTAACTCAATTGAACACGGAAATAAGAATAACAAACTAAAAAAAGTGACTATTGAAGTGGATTGTAGTTCCAACAGAGTATCTATTAAGATTAAGGATGAAGGGAAAGGATTCGATATTGAAATGCTTGAAGATCCGACGGATGATTCAAATATTTTAAAAGAGTCTGGGAGAGGTATTCATATAATACGATCGCTTTCCGACTCGTTAACATACAATAGAAAAGGAAACAGTGTTCAGTTAAAAATAGAATGTAAGTGAGTAGTATACAATTTTTTTTTGAGGATATCCGTCCCTTAAAAATAAAAAAAAACCACATTAAAAAACAGGTTAAAAATCTCATTTCAAATGAGTTAATGATGCCTGGCACAATTTCAGTCATTTTTTGTTCCGATAAGTATTTACTGGAGGTAAACAAGCAATATTTAGATCACGATTATTTTACTGATATTATAACATTCAATTATGTTGAAGATTCAGTAATTTCGGGCGATTTATTTATTAGTTTGGATCGGGTAAAAGAAAATGCTGAAACTTTTCATGCTAAGTTTGTTGTAGAATTGTATAGAGTTGTTTTTCATGGTGTTCTGCATTTAGTAGGGTATAATGATAAAACGAAGGAAGAGCAGAAGATTATGCGACAAAAAGAAAATTTTTATTTGGGTGAAGTTGATTTTAGTGAGTTAGAGTTATGATGCCGAAATATGATGTTATAGTAGTTGGAGGAGGACACGCCGGATGTGAAGCTGCAGCAGCGGCTGCCAATTTGGGTTCAAAGACATTGTTGATTACAATGGACATGACTAAATATGGGCAAATGTCCTGCAATCCTGCAATGGGAGGAATAGCAAAAGGACAAATAGTAAGAGAGATTGATGCTCTTGGTGGTTATTCCGGAATCATTGCTGATAAATCTACCATTCAGTTTCGGATGCTTAATAAATCGAAAGGTCCGGCCATGTGGAGTCCCCGTTCGCAAAATGACAGATTTCGTTTTTCTGAATTGTGGCGGGATACCCTTGAAAATATAGAAAATCTGGATCTTTGGCAGGATGCTGTGGTAGGTCTAATTATTGAAAGCAAAATTGTTAAGGGTGTTGTAACCAAAATAGGCATTGAATTTCAGGCAGAAACTGTAATTCTTACCAACGGTACTTTTTTAAATGGATTGATGCATATTGGATCAGCTCAGATGAAAGGTGGAAGAATTGGTGAAGCGGCTTCTTATAATATTTCTGAACAGCTATTTGATATAGGTTTTAAAACCGGCCGCTTGAAAACTGGTACACCTGTTCGCATAGATGGAAGAACCATTGATTTTAAAAATTTGATAGAACAGGAGGGAGATGATAATTATTATAAGTTTTCGTATTTGCCTGGGACGGAATCAAAATTGAAAAAAAGATCTTGTTGGATTACTTATACAAATCCTAATGTTCATAGTGAGTTGGAATTAGGGTTTGAATTTTCACCTATGTTTGACGGTACAATACAAGGTGCTGGACCTAGGTATTGTCCGAGTATTGAATCAAAACTGGTAACTTTTTCTGAAAAAGAGAAACATCAGCTTTTTTTAGAACCGGAGGGTGAAAAAACTATTGAGTATTATTTAAATGGATTTTCCTCTTCACTCCCTTGGGAAGTACAGCTTAGAGCACTGCATAAAATTCCAGGTTTGGAAAATGCTAAAATATTCCGACCTGGATATGCCATTGAGTATGATTATTTTGAACCAACTCAATTGCATCATACACTAGAAACCAAATTGGTAAAGAATTTATTTTTTGCAGGACAAATTAACGGAACAACCGGATATGAAGAAGCAGGTGCCCAGGGTATAATTGCCGGAATAAATGCACACTTAAATGTCTATAAAAATGGGGAACAATTTATTCTGAAAAGAAACGAAGCATACATTGGTGTTTTGATTGATGATTTAGTGACAAAAGGAGTTGATGAACCTTATCGGATGTTCACTAGTCGAGCCGAATTTCGAATTTTACTTCGTCAGGATAACGCTGATATTCGCTTAACTGAAAAATCTTATAAACTGGGCTTGGCTTCTCCGGAACGAAAAAAAATACTGGACGAAAAATTGAACTTAATTTCAGAAATAGTTGGTTTTGCCAAACAATTTAGTGTGAAGCCAAGGTATGTAAATCAATTACTTACAGAAAGGGGAACTACTGAATTGAAGCAAGGAGTGAAATTAATTGACATCATTTTGCGTCCTCAGGTTTCAATATTTGATTTGATACCATACGTTACTCCTTTCCAGCAATTTCTCAAAAGGATTCCGGAGGATAGAAAAGAAGAAATTATCGAAGGAGCGGAAATTACAATTAAATATGAAGGGTATATTAATCGTGAAAAACTTTTAGCTGAAAAGTTGGATAAATTTGAAAACATAATAATTGAAAATAAATTTAATTATAGTAAATTAAATTCTATTTCAACAGAAGCCAGACAGAAGCTTGAAAAAATTAATCCTAAAACGATTGGGCAGGCAAAACGGATTTCAGGTGTTTCGCCTGCAGATATAAATGTTCTATTAATTATGCTTGGACGATAAATGTTCCACGTGAAACAAAAACCAAAAATGAATTTAAAAAAAGAGATTCGCGAAGTTCAGGATTTTCCAAAACAAGGAATAAATTTTAAGGATATTACAACGCTTTTAAAAAACAGGGAGGCTTTCAATACGGTAATAGAAAATATAGTAAATGAATTTGAAGACAAAAAAATAACAAAAGTTGTTGGTCTGGAGTCACGTGGATTTATTTTTGGTGGAGCAATTGCAAATTGTCTGAATGCTGGGTTTGTGCCAGTTCGAAAAAAAGGCAAACTTCCATCGAAGGTTTTAAATGAATCTTATGAGTTGGAGTACGGTGTTGATAGTGTCGAAATTCATGAAGATGCGCTTGATAAAAGTGATGTTGTTTTGATTCACGATGATCTGTTGGCTACAGGTGGAACAGCATATGCTGCATTGAATTTGGTAAAAAGGATGGGAGTACAAAAAACATATTTTAGTTTTGTCTGCGATTTAGAGTTTATTGACACAGACAAAAAGAGGCAGATAAAAACATATGATCCACAAATTTTGGTCAGATATTGAAATATAAAACATCAAATACCGATATTGATAATTTAAAATCTATTATCTCGGTCTTACCTGAAAAGCCCGGGATTTATCAGTTTATTGATGATTCGAAAACTGTTATTTATGTTGGGAAGGCAAAAAATTTGAAAAGGCGAGTTTCTTCTTATTTTTCTAAGAATCATGAACATCGCAAAACGGTATTGCTGGTCAAAAACATTAAGGACATTCAACATATGGTTGTCGAAACCGAGCAGGATGCTTTGTTGCTCGAGAATAATCTTATCAAAAAGTATCAACCCAGATACAATATTCGACTAAAAGATGATAAAAGTTATCCTTGGATTTGTGTTAAAAATGAACCTTTTCCTCGTGTTTTTAAAACCAGAAATTTAGTAAAGGATGGTTCAAAATATTTTGGGCCTTATACTTCTATTTATACTGTAAGAACTTTACTAGAACTATTTAAGTCAGAGTATAAATTAAGAACCTGTAATTATCACTTAAGCCCGGAAAATATAAAAAAAGGAAAGTTTAAAGTTTGCCTGGAATATCACATTGGCAACTGTTATGGGCCGTGCGAAGGATATTATTCGGAAGAGGAGTATAACACGGGTATAGAAGATATAGTAAATATCCTCAAGGGTAATATTGCCGGCGTTATTAGTCATTTGGAAGAAATGATGAATAAATTATCCCAGGATCTTGACTTTGAAGAAGCTCTGAAAATTAAGGAAAAATATGATTCTTTAAAGAGATATCAAAGTCGCTCCACGATTGTGTCTAGTAATATTACGGATGTAGATGTTTTTACAATAAATGAGGATGAAAGATTTGCTTTTATAAACTATTTAAAAATAATTAAAGGGGCAATAATTCAAACCTTTACTCTTGAAATAAAAAAGACGCTTGAGGAGACTACCGAAGAACTTTTAATTGCTGGAATTGTTGATATCAGACAAAAAATTTTTAGTAATGCTAAAGAAATTTTAGTGCCTGTAAAGTTAGAAAATGTCTTAGAACATGTAAAATTTGTAATTCCCAAAAGAGGTGAAAAAAAAGAGCTTCTGGATTTGTCAAGTCGTAATGCTAAATATTACAGATTAGAAAAAGAAAAGCAAACAATTTTAAAAAATCCAAAAATCAGAGAAGACCGTATTTTGGATACTATACAAAAGGATTTGCAATTAGCAGAATCTCCCAAAAGGATAGAATGCTTTGATAATAGCAATTTACAGGGGTCAAATCCTGTTGCGGCTTGTGTTGTATTTAAAAATGCAAAACCGGCAAAAAAGGAATATCGTCATTTTAATATTAAAGCAGTCGAAGGTCCCAACGACTTTGCTTCAATGGAAGAAGTAGTTTACAGGAGATATAAAAGGCAATTGGAAGAAAATAATGAGTTACCTCAGTTAATTGTTGTTGATGGCGGGAAAGGCCAGCTTTCTTCTGCTGTTTCTGCCTTGGAGAAACTTAAACTACGAGGGAAAATTTCAATCATTGGTATAGCAAAGCGCCTGGAAGAAATTTACTTTCCTGGTGATTCGGTCCCCATTTATATCAATAAAAATTCAGAAACATTAAAAGTTATACAGCAATTACGTGATGAAGCTCACAGGTTTGGAATTAATTTTCATAGAAATAAAAGATCGAACGCTTTTATTGGATCTGAATTGAATTCAATTTCCGGAATTGGAGAAAAAACAGCACAAAAATTGCTTCTGGATTTTAAGTCTGTTAAACAAATCAAAGTTCTGGATGAGAATAAGTTAGCTGATTCAATCGGGAAGGCAAAAGCGAAAATAGTGTATCAATATTTTCATTCATGAAGACAAAGGTTCTTTTAGGAATGAGTGGCGGTGTGGACAGTTCTGTAGCTGCAATGATGCTGCAGAAAAAAGGATACGAAGTCAATGGTGTAACTTTTTTGTTTTCCGAATTAGAAAAAGAGAATAGTATTATAGTTGAAGAAGCCCGGAATCTCGCTAAATCACTAAAAATAAAACATACGGTTTTAGATCTTAAAAATGAATTTAATGAGCTGATAGTCAGATATTTTACAAACCAATACTTGGAGGGGAAGACACCTTTTCCGTGCGCTAAATGCAATCCGGAAGTTAAGTTTAAAAATTTATTAAAGGTTGCAGAAGAACAGGAGTGTGAATACATAGCAACGGGTCATTATGCTCAGATTATGATTCACAACTCCAGAAATTATATTTTTAAAGGGGTTGATCCGGAAAAAGATCAATCCTTTTTTTTGTGGGGATTGGATAGTAGCATAATAAATCGATTGATTCTTCCTCTGGGCAGTTTGAATAAAGTAGAAACAAGGGAATATGCAAATCAATTGGGTTTTAAGAAGTTATCACAAAAGAAGGACAGTTTGGGAGTATGTTTTATAGAGGGGAATGACTACAGGGATTATTTGAAATCAAAGGGTATTAAATCTAATCCCGGGAACTTTGTAAATAAAGGAGGAGAAATTATTGGGCAACATTCCGGTATTATTAATTATACGATAGGACAACGTCACGGTCTTGGACTTAATACAAATAAACCGGTTTTTGTGAGTAAAATGAATGCCTATAGAAATGAAATTCTACTCACTGGATACGATGATTTGTATAAAAATAAAATATTTGTAAAAGGCTTGAAATTTATTAATAAAGAGGAAGTTACAATTACTAAAATTTTTACTTTAAAGATTCGATATCGCCTTCAGAACACACCTTGCAGAGTAGAATTGATACATAATGATAAGGCTATTGTTCATTTGGAAGAACCACTGGCAATGATAGCAGATGGACAAACAGCAGTCTTTTATGAAGGCGACAGAGTCGTAGGTGGGGGTTTTATAGAAAGTTCAGAATAATTAAAATGCCGGCCGGTATTTATCGTCTGATTCGAGTAATCCTAAATAACTTATAAACCTGGATGGGGCAATTTTTCCCTGATCAATCGCGACCTTTACTGCACAGCCAGGTTCGTGTGTGTGAGAACAATTATTGTATTGGCAATTTTCAGAAATTTTAAATATTTCAGGGAAGTAATGTGAGATTTCCCAAGGCTCCATATCAAGCATACCGAATCCTTTAATTCCCGGAGTATCAATGATATATCCTCCAAAAGAAAGCTTGTAAAGTGTTGAGTAGGTTGTAGTATGTTTTCCTGTCTTATGAATGTCAGAAATCTGTTTCGTTCTGATTTGCAATCCCGGTTCAATAAGATTGATAATTGTTGATTTACCTACGCCGCTGTGACCATTTATAACGTTTGTTTTATTTTTTATCGCGTTCTTAAAATTTTCCAACCCCTCCCCTTTTTCAGCTGAGGTTTTCAAACATTTATACCCGATTTTTTCGTAAATATTAATTAAGTCATTTAGTTCAGAAATCTGTTTTTCATTGTACCTGTCGATTTTGTTAAAAACTATCAATACAGGGATTCGATAAGCCTCAGCTGAGGCTAAATATCTGTCTATAAAGGTTGTTGTGGTTACCGGGTAATTAATTGTCGCAATTAAAATTGCCTGATCTATATTGGCTGCAATAATGTGAGACTGTTTGGAGAGATTTGGTGATTTACGTACAATATAGTTTTTACGATCGGATATTCCAGTTATCAATCCAATATTAGAAGTATCATTTTCTGCAGATTTTGGAAGTATTTTAAACTCTACAAAATCACCAACTGCAACCGGATTGGTACTTTTTATGCCCTTTATTCGGAAGTTTCCCTTGATTTTACATTCAAATTGTTTACCGTTTTCTCCTTCAACTGTATACCAGCTTCCTGTAGATTTAATAACCAGTCCTTTTTCCAAATGCCTATATTTTTCTCACTGCAAAATTAGGTATAATCAGCAATTATAAAAATCAAGTTAAACGGTTTTCACGTGGAACAATGTAAATTTATTCCCAATTCAGAATTATTTTTCCGCAATTTCCTTCTTCCATTATTTCAAATGCTTTTTGAAAATCTTCGGCAGGATATCGATGGGTAATGACAGGTGAAATATCAAGTCCTGTGGTAAGCATCATTTCCATGTGGTACCAGGTTTCATACATCTCTCTGCCATAAATCCCTTTTAGTGTTAATCCTTTGAAAATCAGCCTGCTCCAGTTTATTTTAGTACTTTCCGGAAGTAACCCGAGTAAACTTATTTTTCCTCCATTATACATATGATTCACCATATCATTAAAAGCAGATGGGGATCCGGAACATTCCAGACCAATGTCAAAACCGGCAACCATGTCATGTTTTTCCATGGCTTCCCGGATACTCTCTTTGGTAGGATCGACAACTCGTGTAGCACCCATTTTACGAGCCAAATCCCGGCGATATTTACTTAAATCGGTCCCGATAATATTACGAGCTCCGGCAAATTTGCATATTGCAGTAGCCATTGCTCCAATTGGTCCGCCAATTCCTGTAATCAATACATCTTCTCCCAGTAGCGGGAAGGAAAGTGCGGTGTGTGTTGCGTTACCCATTGGGTCCATGATGGCCATAATTTCATCGGGAATTCGGTGATCGACATGAAGAACATTTTTTGCGGGAACCGAAATGTACTCAGCGAAACCACCATCTCGGTGTACACCAATACCGATTGTATTATCGCAAATGTGTTGTCTTCCTCGTCGGCAGTTCCGGCAGAAACCGCATGATATATGTCCCTCGACTGTAACACGCTCCCCTACTCTCACTCTGTCTACCTCTGACCCTACCTCAACAACGGTTCCCATGTATTCGTGCCCGATAATAACAGGAGTTTTTATGGTTTGCTGAGTCCATTCATCCCATTTGTAAATATGTAAATCAGTACCGCAAATGGCTGATTTTTTTACTTTCAGAAGAACATCATTCGGACCAACTTTGGGTATTGGTACTTCCTCCATCCAGATACCCTTTTCCGACTTTCTTTTTACCAGTGCCTTCATTTTTTAAAGCGTTTATTTGCTGCAATATATCACAAATAACGCCAATAAATTATAATAAAAATCAGTTTCCGACAATTTAATTTGTTTTACAAAACACTTAATATCAACCAATTAAGAGTTGTTTTGTAACAGATATTTGTTGGAAATAAACTTAACAGGGTAAAGAGGCGCGAGGAATCCGATAAACAAAACCAGTGCGAAAATCAAAAGTACATCACCTAATAAAACCTGTACAGGATAAACAGAAATAACAAATGAACCGTTGCCTGGCAACTTTACAAAACCGAATTCTATTTGCAGCCAGCAAACCAAAAGTCCCAAACCAGTTCCAATTATTGCTCCCCAGAACGAAATTAACCAGCCTTCAAAAAGGAAAATATTGCGAATCAGTTTTTCGGATGCACCCATGCTTTTTAGAATGATGATATCCTCCTTTTTGTCGATGATAAGCATTGATAAACTGCTGAGAATATTAAAAGAAGCGATGATAAGTATAAATACCAAAATCAAATAAACAACAGCTTTCTCAGATTTCATTGTTTTATTGACAAGATCATGTTGCTGATACTTATTTTTCACATGAAATCCCTCTCCCAGTATATTTTGGATATGTTTCTGAACTTCTTTTACACGAAAGTTTTTATCAAGTCCCAATTCAATTGAAGAAATATTCGAACCGCTTTCAAACAACTCTTGCGCATAATTAAACGGGACAAGTATATATTTTGAATCAACTTCCTCCAAAACAGAAAAAATTCCCGAAGGAAAAATGGAACTGTAATTTATTGCATGCGCTGGATTTAAGGCCATTTGACGCCCTTTTTTGGGCACAATAATCCGAATGGGATCAACAAAACTCAGGCTGAGTCCAAGGTTATAGGTAACTCCCTGCCCTACAATGGCATAATCAATGCCGTTATCATTCAACAGGAATTCGCCGTCTACTATCAGACTATCAATATTGGTATAATCGGCATAATTTGAGGGAATACCTTTAATGGTGGCAAAATACTGATGGCTACCGTATTTTAGCATTGCCGATTCTTCAATTATTTCGGCGTAATGTAGAACACCTGGCGTGTTCTTAATAGCTTCAGTATCAACCGCATTTGGATCGAACATTTTACCCTCTATTGAAGTAATTTTCAGGTCAGCGTCGAAACTGCTGAAAAAATAATTTATCAGCCCACTAAACCCATTCATTACGGAAAGAATGACAATTAAAGCCATTGTTCCCACGATGATTCCTGCAATTGAAATTCCCGATATTATGTTAATAATATTCTGTTTCTTCCTGGAAATCAGATAACGTTTTGCTATGTAAAGTGGTAGATTCAACTCGCTATTTTCTATGCAACAAACGATGAAAATCTTTCAATATTCTACGATTTAAGTAATTTATCGATATTATCAATATAATCAAGGCTGTCGTCAATATAAAACTCCAACTCAGGAATAACCCGTAGACTTTTACCCACCTTTCTGCCCAATTCTCCCCTGATTTGTTTGTTGTTAAAATTGATATCAGAAAGGATTTCCTCAGCATATTCCGAAGGAAAAATACTTAAATAAATACGTGCAATTCCAAGGTCTTTGGTTACCCGTACAATGGTTACAGTAATCAGCTTACCGGTAAATTTGGTTTTGTTCATTTTTAGAAGAATTTCAGCCATTTCCCGTTGAACTAACCGGGATATTTTATTTTGACGGGTGCTAAATTGTTCCATAATCGGGATGTATATATTATTTGTATCAAAATGTTGAACAGGTCAAAATTACGGAAAATACTTCTATTCAGGGAAAAGATTTGATTTTGGGAAAAATTAATGGCATTTATTCATTTGAAGATATATTTTTAATGGCATTTATTAAATCTTCATCAGGTTTAATAATGTTATAATTTTCCCAGAATTTTTGATCGTATCCATCAATTAATTCAACAAATATGTCATTTTGGTCGATAGATTCATCTCTAGTAAAACGTCTTATATTTGTTGATTGAATGTTGGTTATTAACAAGTCGGAAACACTGTGATATTCTGAATTTATGTCGTCTCGCCTGCTTCTTACTTTTATTTTGACAGATGCTTTTGCGTTTGCGAGATGCCATTTTCCCCTGTATTGCTGATAGTTTACTTCGTAGTTGGCGTATGTTGGTTTAGCGGTCACCCGACGAGGTTTCTTTTTTATCATCACACTTTCTGCCTCCCGAAGTCCTTCGTTATTGATATGGAATTCAGCATGCAAAACAGCATATGTTTCACGGTGAACATACATTTTTCCAACAAAGAGAGGGAACGCTTCATCTGAATTGGGCTTGAATTCAACTACATACACAGGGTAATCATTGTACCAGATTACTCTCTTGATACTATACTTGTAAAATCTTTCAAATTCCTCCGCTATAAAGGATTCATTGCTTTTAATAACATCCAGTTTGGTGATGGTAAAGGGACCGCCCTGCAGTTTAAAGTTTAACCACTGGAAAGGCTGCACGTCGGGGCTTCTTCTGCCCTTTTTAAGTCGAACCACATCTTCACGAAGGTTGCTGTAATAAGGTGCTTTCAGGATTTCAATAACAGCCTCTGAAATGTTGATATATTTGTCATCCTGTTGCAAGGTTTCACGGTAAAATGCTGACATCAACCTGTTATCGTTGCTGTAATTTCGTTCAATGTTTTCCCTTATATTTTTAAGTAATTTTTCCGGAGTAGTTGCTGTGACTTTAACTTCACGAATACGAATAGATACCGTTTTCATAATAAACAAGTCTTCATCGAGTATTCTGAACGCCGGCATCCTAAGTTGTTCAAACCCCATACTGGACATTATGATGGTATCGCGGATGTTATCGGGATGAATTTTTAAAAGAAATTCTCCGTCAATGTTTGTAATTGTCCCAACGGGTTTATTTAATATAGAAACAGAAGTATAAGGGATTGGATCGCCTTTTCTTTCATCAACAATTTTTCCTGTAAGAAAAAAATATTTTGTTGGAATTGTATCTGGCTGTTCCGTTAGTATTTGACTGTTAATTGATTGTGCTATGATGACCTGGTTTTCACGTTCAAAGAACTTAAATTGGTTATCGCCGAAAATATCATTCAATACGGTGTACAGTGACTTGTCAATTGCTTCAACACTGTATTGTTTCTCTGCGTCGATTATTGAGGCATCGTAGGAAAAGAATACTCCGGCCTGCCAGCTTAACTGGTCGAAAATGCTGGAAAGAGTCTGATTGTTTTGGATTATTGTTACGCGATTTTCTAAAACAGAGCCACCCTGTTGTCCGTAAATTAATCCGGAACAAAGCAGGATGGCCAGTATTATGCTAATCTTAACTTTGAACATTAAAACATCTTTTTCAACTCAAAAGAAGTTTTAAATTCTTCCCCTTCTCTCAGCACTTTTAGTTTTATTTTTTTGTTTTCTCTGCTTTGCAGAAGTAAAACAATATCGTTCAATTCAAGTGAATTATGATTACTACTGTTAATTGACAAAATTTGGTCGTCAACTTTTAAGCCTGCATAATAAGCAGGTGAATTTTCTACAACATTTGTGATGGTGAAAATAGGTAATCCGGGCATTGGATTTATCACTTCCATTCCGCTCATATTGTAATTAAACTCATCTTTTACATCGGATGTTGGGCGTAGTGTTAAACGGGCATTTCTGTAATCAACAGTTACCTGAAAACGACGCAGGATTTCTGCTCCCAGTGTTCCGTTTCGGTCGTTTGAAGAAATTAACTGTTCTATTAAATCGGAATTTGGAAATGCGACAATAGGTTCAGATAATACAAGCGGGCCAACCCAAATTCCGTCAATTCTTCCCTTAACACCATACAAATCGCCGCTTAAACCTCTTCCTAGAAATGTTTCGATGTGGTTTTCCGGCAATCCGATACGTGAATCTGATTTTTCCGACAACCAAATGGCATCACTAGCACCTGTGTCAACCAGCAATTTTACCGGTACTTCTTTCAGATCGTCAGTTACTATACTTGTTCTTACAAAAGGTTTGTTACCATCAAACATCAACGGCAAAATAATGTCTCTTTTGCGATCGCGATATTTGTAATATTCCGGTTTATTCAGTGTGAGTTTTTCGTTTATATAGTCAATTTCTACTACATAGTCTTTAAAAAGATTAAAACCGATAAGGCCGTGTACAGGTATTCCCAGCATGTGCGAAATCTGGAAATTTTCATCGATAACCATTTGTACTTCCTGATTCCTTGCGGTAATTAATCCATTAATATTTAGAGTGTTATCTCCTGAGCGATACGCAGTTAGATCGTGCCCCTCTCCCAGCCCTTTTACCTCGTAGGGCATCATATAATTCAGGTTTAACTTATTAACGAATGGCAATTCAGTGATAATGGGATGTCTGACACCTGTATCAAGAATAAAGTTTAATGTATCCGAATCATTAATGGTTACCGGGATTATAATAAGATTACTGGCAGATTTAAAATCGATTGTTATAGATTTTTTTCTCGGATTGTTGAATAAAAATCCCCGGTTACTTCCAAAATATTGTGAAGTATTTTCTTCAAAATCAATACTTTGTTCCAGTGGAACATAATCACGTACCACCAGAATATTATCTTCAATTTCAAAAAGAAGATAAAAATCACTCATCAGTTTATCAAGTACGAATTTTAGTGGCTTATTCGAAACATTCAAACTAATTTTTTTATCTGCAACAATATTTGAGTTGTAAGAATAATCAATATTCAAATAATTGCAGATTTTTTCAATAACATCGGCCAGCGGTTCATCTTCAGCATAAATACTGATGTTTTGGTCCAGGGCTTCTACTTTTGTATCCTGAGCAAATTGAGTTTTTGGAATAAAAACCAATACAGCAATAGCGAGCAAGGTTGTAATTCCTAATTTTTTAATTATAGATTTCATGTCTTTAAGGCTTTATTGTTTTATTTACGGCTTGAAAGGGCAAACTGTTCATTATCTTCCAATACATCCAGATTAAAGGTGAGCCGTATTACCTCTAATACGAATTCAATCGGTTTTTGATCAAAATGTCCAGTATAAACGAGATTATTCAAATCAGGTTCTGTTATTTGAATATCGGTATGATAAACTTCTTCTAAACATTGAATTACTTCGTTCAATGGAACCTCATCAAATATTAAATTTTGCGTCTTCCAGGCGATAAAATTGGGATTTTTATTTACCATTTTTTTCAAAAGGTTGCTTGAATTAAACAGCGTACCTTTCTCACCGGGAACAAGGATCACTTCATTAATTGCAGTTATTGAATCCGTTTTTGTACGGAACACCTGAACTTTTCCGGTTTTAACCACAATGTCAACTGTTTCATTTTCAGGGTATGCACTTACATTGAAAGAGGTACCTAGAACTTTTATGCGTGCGTTTCCCGCATTAATTATGAAAGGTTTGTCAGGATTTGGTTTAATATCGAAAAAGCCTTCTCCCGTTAAGGTTACTTCACGGATGCTGTCGTTAAAACTTTTTGGGAAATTCAATTCTGAATTCCAGTTTAGCGAAACCACCGATCCGTCGGGTAAGACATATTCGTTTAAAACCTGTTTCTCTGCCAAAACCATTTGTTTTGTTTGAGCGGGATTCTGATAAATGAAACTAAAATAATATCCAACTGACCCCAATAATAAAGTAATTAAAACTATGGCAGCATATTTATAAAATTTGCTAATTGCCTCCTTTCTGATGTTTTTGAGCTGAATAGTTTTTGCTTTTTCAGGGTAAATTTGTTTTTGTACATTTTTCCATGCAACATGAGAATTAAAGTTTTTGATTTTGTAATAATCATCTACTTTTTTCATCATTTTCAGGGAGTCCTCCAGTTCTTTCCTGATTTCTTCCGGTTCATTCTCCCAGGATTTGACTTTGAAACCGTCATTACTTTCAGTTTCATTGGCAGCAATTTTTCCCAGAAGCTCCCAATCCGAATTTTCTATATTTTTCTTTTTTCCCATGTTGTATAAATGACAATGCTTAACAGATTTACCCCTAATCCGTTTTTTTGTAAAAAGCACAAAAAAGCATCAGAAATGATTTATAATCTTTAAGTTTTTCTCGTAAGTTTTTGATTGCCAGACCCATTTGGGCTTCTACCGTTTTTATTGAAATATTTAGTTTTTCGGCAATTTCGCGGTATTTTAGTCCTTCTTCCCTGCTCAGGCGGAATATTTCACGTCTCTTTTCAGGTAAAGAATCTATACTTTCTTCGATTTTTTTGATCAGGTCAACTTCAATAAAGTGATCTTCAAAATGTGCATCAGACTGCAATTGCTCTTCTTTACTTTTTTGGTAGCGTTCTTTTATAACATTATGTTTAATATAATTAAAACATTGATTCTTAACCGATCGAAAAAGGTAGTTTTTTAAGGAAGTTTCAATTTTGATTTGTTTTTTTTGTTCCCAGAATTTTACGAAAATCTCCTGGACAATTTCCTCTGCTGCAGAATCGTTGTTTAAAATTTTTGAAGCGTATAAACAAAGGCTTCCATAGTAGTTATGAAAAAGTGTTTCAAAGGCCTTATTGTCGCCGGCCTTTATTTTATCCAGTAAAACTTTTTCTTCGGAAAAGTTCATTTTATGGTTATTAATCAGCTGTGGCTAAGGTAAAAAAAAGTTATTCCTTTCAAAAACTTTATATAATTATGTATACTATAAAAATGTCATTTTTTTGTTACATCTAAGCTGTTATTTTTGGGCACATTTTTTACGAAAAAATATGGAAAAGAAAAAAAACCGGAAATTTCCCAGGGCCTTTTGGGTTGCCAATACCGTTGAACTGTTTGAAAGAGCCGCCTATTACGGCGTTTTTATCGTTATTACACTTTATTTGTCCCGTATTTTAGGATTTGGTGATATTGAAGCTGCAGCCATTGCAGGAGTTTTTCAGGCTCTGCTTTATTTTCTTCCAACTTTTGCCGGCGCCTATGCAGATAAAATAGGATTTAGGAAATCTTTGATGCTGGCCTTTGGTTTGTTGACTTTGGGTTACCTGGGTATGGGAGTATTACCTACAATGTTTGAATCTGCAGGATTAGTTGAGTACAGTGATTCCACGGTTTTTTCCGGTTTGGATAAATCAGCGCAAAAATATGCCATTTTACCTGTTATGCTACTTATAATTCTCGGAGGATCTTTTATTAAATCGGTCATAACTGGAACAGTTGCAAAAGAAACAACAAAAGAAAACCGGGCCCGCGGCTACAGTATTTTTTATGCCATGGTTAATATCGGTGCATTTTCAGGTAAAACTATAGTAAAGCCCTTACGTGAAATGATGGGCAATACAGGTTTGATTTGGATTAGCTACTTTTCAGCCGTAATGACACTTTTAGGATTAATAGTAGTTTTTATCTGGTATCACAGTCATCAAAAAGAGGGCGAAGGAAAATCTATAAACGAAATTTTTGGAGGTTTGCTAAAAGTGCTTACCAATTTACGTTTGATCATTTTGATATTAATCATTACCGGTTTTTGGATGGTGCAGCATCAAATGTACGCGACAATGCCAAAATATGTGTTACGTTTGGCAGGGGAGGGGGCTTCACCATCTTGGTACGCCAACGTAAATCCGCTGGTCGTATTTTTGACAGTTGGGCTGGTAACCCATTTTATGCGGAAAAGGACGGCTTTGTTTAGTATGACTGTCGGAATGTTAATTATGCCCGTTTCGGCTATATTTATGGCTTCAGGTAATCTGATGTCAGAAAATATTTTGGGAATGCATCCGGTAGCCTTTATGATGGTTGTGGGAATCGCATTTCAGGGTTTTGCTGAAACATTTATTTCTCCACGATTTTTGGAGTACTTTTCTTTACAGGCTCCAAAAGGGGAGGAGGGGCTTTACCTTGGGTTTAGCCATTTACATTCGTTTTTATCGTCTATTTTCGGTTTTATTATGTCAGGAGTACTTCTGGACCGTTTCTGTCCGGATCCCCGTTTATTTCCTTCCAGAGAGGCCTGGGCGGAAGCTGCTGTACATGCGCACTATATCTGGTACTTTTTTGTGGGCATTGCCCTGCTTTCCGCAATTGCGCTCATCATTTACGGACAGGTGGTGAAAAGAATGGATAAAAAATAAGTTTTAAGTGTTGAATCGATTGTAATTCAGGCATTATTATTGCTGAAAAGCAATAAAATAAAATCTCATGAGAAATTTTCTTTGTCTGGTATTTTTTAGTGTTTTTTTGTTTTCAGGATGTAACACATGGCTTGTAGTTGATGATGTTTCAGAGGGAAAACCTGCTGACCAAGAATTTCAAATGACTTATGAAATGTATACCTCGGGCTTTAAAACTTGTGATATTGGTTATTGCGTGGTTTGCGGCAATCCAACAAGTAGTGGTTCTATAAAGTATTGTCCATTTTGTTGGAATAACGGCGATAGGTAAAGTATTTTTTAAAAGAATTTTGGCAAATCATTTGAATTATTTAGCTTTGCACACCAATTTTCCGCAAAGGGGAGTTTGCCCGGGTGGCGGAATTGGTAGACGCGCTGGATTCAAAATCCAGTTCTGGCAACAGAGTGCGGGTTCGATTCCCGCCCCGGGTACTCGGATAATTAAATTACCGCTGTAATTCAATGAGTTGTGGCGGTTTTTTATTTTATCCATACATTTTTACATAACGTTTTCTAACTTTCAATTTACCCCTAAATTAATGGTTTTGTTATCATTCTATGAGGTTCCCTCCTTCACCTTAAAATCATCGGGTTCCACAATCCAATTCATTTCTGCATCATAAAATGCCAGCAAATCTGGCGTGATTGTGAAAAGTACTGTTTAAGATTAGACCGATATAGTAAAGGTTATTTATTTTTTAAGAACCTTTGTAAATAACTCTTGTTCTGTTTCTATATGAATTACATCTCAATAAATCTATATCGAAAAGTGATAAATCATGCTTTAAATGAAGGAATGACAAGGGATGAATTCAAAGATTTACCAACTCCAATTGATTCAATTGATAATATTCAGGCAGTTCCGGCAAATCACTTTTTTGAATTGCATGAGCAATTGGATAAGAAATTGGGGCCGGGATTTTCGGTTAGAGTGGGCCAACAAATGGAAATGGAAGACTATGGAGTTTTAGGATTATCCTGGAAAACCTGTTCATGGGCCGGTGAGATTTTTGAACGAAGTGAACGCTATTTTAAGTTGTTGTCAAACACCTATTTCTTTAAAGTTGAAAAAGATACAGAAATATCTCGTGTTTTTTTAAATCGTGAAGCGCATCGCCGGGGAGTTGAATTATCCAATGAGGCCACATTATCTGCTACAGTTGTTGTGCTTCGGGCCATGACAGAATCCGACATTTCTCCTGTTGAAGTTTCATTTAAACATGCACCTCCACGTAAACTTGAGGATTATACCAAGGCTTTCAACTGTCTCATTTTATTTAACCAACCACAAAACTACATTGCGTATAAAAAAGAAGATTTGGAAATGCGGACCGCAAAAGCTGATGAAAGCATTAACAAATTCCTTCTTGAAAGAGTAGAAGAAGAAACCAATGGCATAAAACTCAACTCAAATAAATTAATATTTGATGTTGAAAATCTGATAAAAGATGCCTTGCCAAGCGGAATTCCCGGAGTTGAGCAGATTGGACAAATAATGGGGATGAGCAGGCGTACGCTTACCCGAAGATTAGCTGAAAATGGCCTTACTTTCAGAGATCTGATTAAAAGAATTCAGGAGGAAGTTTCAAAAGACCTTCTGAAAAATTCAGCAAGAAGTATTGCTGAAATTGCTTTTGAAACCGGTTTCTCGGAGCAAAGTGCATTTAGTCGTGCCTTCAAAAACTGGACAAACTTGTCGCCTGTCGAATTCCGTAAAACCCGGTAATTCCGTTTTTCTTGTATCTAAATAGTTTGAAAAATGACTCTTTGGCGTAAAATGTTAAAACATTGGCACACTGGGTCAAGCATCGCACATCCAGCCTTCCTAATTTTACATCTGAAAACTGATATACGATATATCAGATTCAAAAAACAATTAAGCAATATTAAAAACATCTGCTATGAGAAACAATATTTTAGTTATCGGAGGTACTGGTAAAACTGGACGCCGGTTAGTAAAAAAGTTAGAACAATTAGGACAAAATGTAAGAGTTGCAGGTAGAAAAACAGACCCAGCATTTGATTGGGATGATCCAAATACTTATGATGTCGCTTTAAAGGACATTGACCGTGCATACATCGTGTATTATCCTGATTTGGCAGTGCCGGGAGCAAAAGATGCGATACGCACACTAACTGATAAAGCTTTAAAAGCAGGATTGGACAAAGTGGTATTACTCTCTGGTAAAGGAGAGAAAGAAGCAGAAGCCTGCGAACAGATTGTTGCGGATTCAGGACTAAACTATACAATTGTGAGAGCTTCCTGGTTTAATCAAAATTTTAGCGAAGGCGCCTTTCTTGACTTTGTGTTATCAGGAAATGTCGCACTTCCAATGCCTGAGGCGGAAATCCCTTTTGTGGATGCAGATGACATTGCTGAAGTAGTTGCCAAAGTACTTGTGGATGATTTCTATAATGGGAAAACGCTAACCGTTACAGGACCAAGGAAAATGACTTTCAGGGAAGCAGTAGAAACAATAGCTGCTGAAACAGGAAAGAAAATTCATTATCACCCCATTTCTGTAGAAGAATTCAAAGATGGAATGAAAGCAGCCGGATTACCTGATTCGTATGTCTGGTTGTTTGGCTATTTGTTCGAAAAAGTTTTAGGAAATCCTGACAATCAGGCGGTGTCGCATGATGTGCAAAAGGTGCTGGGAAGAGAAGCAACTGATTTCAAGGATTATGTTACAAAAACACTGACGACAGGTGTTTGGAATCAGGAAGTACCTATTCCTTAAACATGAAGACGATAAGTAAGTGGTAGCAGGCTTATAACCCATACTATTTACTTATCTATTCAGCTATCTGATTTATTTTCAATTAATTCAAAATTAAATATTAGTAGTATGAAAAATCTAAATTTAAAACATGCGATAATTAGTTCATTGGTCGTTTATGTCCTTGGAATCCTTGCATTTGTTGGGTCATATTTTGTACCAATCATGGAGAATCCTGATCTTCAAGCCAATATTGTGCTTATGGCAGCTATCATCCCTGCTGCTTTCCTGGGTGCCTTCCTATACTATCGCAGAGGAAACAGTACGCACGGGTTTGTGTTAGGAAGTGCCATGTTTTCCAGTGCGATTGTACTTGATGCGATCATCACCGTCCCTGTATTCATTATTCCAAATGGTGGAAATCATCTCACATTCTTTGGAGATCCTGGTTTCTGGCTAATTGGTTTTGAATATGTGGCTGTTGTTGCCACATACTGGAAATTAAAAGTGGCAAAACAAGCTCAGACAACGTAATCAATGCAATGATTCAGCAAAACATCTATTAGAATTAAATAATTTTAAAATGAATACCATTATTTTAATTATAACGACATTGTTTTCAGGTTTAATGGCCGGATTGTTTTACGCCTGGTCAATTTCTGTCACCCCTGGAATAGCCAAAATTAATGATGTTAGTTACCTCCAGGCATTTCAGGCGATGAACAGGGCAATTCTAAACCCCTTGTTTTTTGTTGTCTTTTTTGGCTTGGTAGTATTGCTGCCTGTACTTAGTTATTTATCATTTCAGAATTCAATGAGCAATCAGTTTTGGTATGTAATTTTAGCAACAATAATTTATTTTGCTGGAATAATGGGAGTAACCATTGGAGGAAACGTACCTTTAAACAATGCACTTGAAGCATTACAAATTGAGTCGATGACACAGGAGCAAATGGATGAATTCCGAAAAGGCTTTGAAAGTAAATGGAACCGTCTTAACACCATTCGAACAATAAGTTCAATAGCAACGTTTTTATTGTTAGTAGTTATATGTATCCGCGAATTGTAGGACGTAAATGGAGCAAAAAAATTATTGCGTTATGGGAATTGCAGCAGGGGTAATTATTATTTTAATGAGTATTGCACACAATATTTATGGAGAGAAGAAACAAGTACCCGAGCTTAAAAAAATAACCGCGGATTCTGCAATGATTGGTTCCTTAAGAATCATGATATATCAAGGTGGAATAGTACTATTAGCTGTTGGGGCAATTCAAGTTTTGGACTCAGCAGATATAATTCAATTACACGGGATATCAGCTTACTTTCCTGTAGGAATTGTTTTTATCAATTTCGTTATAAGCCTAATAATCGCTGGGTTTTTTCATAAAGAAGTTTTCAAAGTTACAATTCCGCAATTTGTAATTTTCTCGATTATTATTGTATTGCAATTATTTTCTATATTATTTAAATAGTATTGTTAGATTAATTACATACTATTTTAATAGTCTCCTTTAACATCCAAATCAACTCCAATTCATTCAGAAAATGTTCGGAAAAAAGAACCGCCCCGGGTATAACTGTAAAATTTAGAACACTGTAATTTTATATATTACAGTGTTTTTTATTACATACAAAAGTAACTTATGTATTACATTAAAATTTGTCTTGCATAGTTAACACAGGTTTTTACTTCTTTTACAGCATCCGACCAGGGTTTAACTTCATATTCAAGTTCAATATCGCAGTAAATAGGCCACTTTTCTTTTTTAATCAGCAACAATACATCTTCCAGCGGCATTTGTCCCTGTCCCCAAACCTGGTTTGTATTTGGAATTTCTGCATCAGGACCTGTTTTATCTTTAATATGAATACTGAAAATACGATCGTGGTATTTTTGTAAGATTTCGTTTGGATGTCTCCCCGTTGAACCAAAGAAGTGACCTGCATCAAAATTGAACATTACAGCTGGTGAAATATCCAGATAAGGATCATAGCTGAATCCTTCTACATCAGCAAACTGCATGTGTTGATGAAAGACTGCATACATTCCGTGTTTTTCGGCAAACGGTGCCAGTTTTTTAGCGGCGTTTTCACTTATTTCTTCGCACACACCTTTGGCACCCATAGCTTTTGCTACCTTAAATGCCCAGTCAATTTCTTCATCCGACCAACCTGAAGGTGAAAATTTTACAATATGAATGTTAATGCCTGCATCATCAAAAAGTTTTTTGGCCGCTTCTACTTTTGATATGGGTAAAGACAGACGCCATTCCTTTACAGCCTGATTGTAATTTTCAATTTCGGCTTGTTGTTCGGGAGTCAATTGTCCTCTTCCTCTTCGTCTGGGATTTTCAGGAATACCAAGATAGGCTTCCAGATCGTTACTCATAAGTTCCAAACTACTAATATTGCACTCCTGGCAATATTTTATGATGTTTTCCACTCCGCCGGGCATTGAACGCCAACTGTATGTTATCGCACCAATATTTACTCCTCCAAACTTGGAATTTAATTTTTCACCAGTTGATCCGGATGGATTTTTAAATGCAAAATTTAAAGGGACCATTGAAGCCGCAGCGAGCGCAGCAGAATTTGTCAGAAATTTCCTTCTTGACTGGTTGTTAGTTTTCATTTTTTATTAGGTTTAATTTTCATTATTGAACTTCACAAAATTATATAATGTTGAATTCCTTTAATATCAAGGTGCATAATTGGTTCCTGGTTTTAAATTGAAACATCCTTTATTTTATAGCCTTTCCAGCCATAATAAGCTATATAAAGATAACAAAGTACGGGCAATAAAAAGGAATGATGTAATCCAATACTTGAATCTGCTATAATTCCCTGAATAAAAGGTATGATAGCCCCTCCTACAATAGCCATGCACAATATACCTGATCCCTGCGGTGTATGTATTCCTAACCTGTTAATGGCTAATGTAAAAATAGTTGGAAACATAATTGAATTAAAGAATCCTACTGCGATAATTGAATACATTGCTATTTCTCCGGAAACCAACATAGTAATTATGACCAGTGAAGCTGCCAATAGTGCATTGAATTTTAAAATTTTACTGGAGCTAATTTTTTGCATTATTGCAGCTCCTATAAAACGGCCGACCATGGCGCCACCCCAGTAATATGAAATCATTTTCCCTGCAGCTGATTCATTCATTCCGGCAATTTCAGGAAGAGCAAAGAATTTCACTAAAAAACTACCTATAGAAACTTCCGCTCCTACATAAACAAAAATGCCAATAGCTCCTAAAATAAGATGAGAAAATCCCCAGGCTGATTTATGTTTTTGTTCAACGTTACTTTTTGATGCTTCCGGTTTATTTTCTTCGTTCTCGGTTAAAATAACAGGTAGTTTAACTGCAGCAATAATTGCAGCTAATCCCAAAAGAACAGCAGTTAAGCCTAAATACACGTTTTGAACTACAGCTGCTTCTTCGGCAGCGCTAACACCTTGTTCAACAACAGCCAGTATTAGTGTGGAACCAATAAACGGGGCAATTGTTGTCCCCAAAGAATTAAAGGCCTGGGTTAAGTTTAACCGGCTTGAAGCAGTTGCCGAAGGCCCTAATATAGATACGTAGGGATTGGCAGAAACCTGTAAAAGTGTTATTCCGGTTGCCAGAACGAAAAATGCAATTAAAAAGAAAGTATAGGAATGAAGCTCAGCAGCAGGATAGAATAGAGCCGTACCTACTGCTGCAATTGCCAATCCTAAAATGATTCCTTTTTTATAACCTATTTTCCCTACCAGTGCCCCTGAAGGAAGCGACATTACGGCATAAGCTGTAAAGAAAACAAATTGTACAAGCATTCCCTGTGCGTAGCCCAAATCGAAAATATTCATTAAATGCGGAATGAGTATATCATTCATACATGTAATAAAACCCCACATAAAAAATAGTGATGTTAGCACGATTAACGGAATTTTATAATTCCCGGTGGCCTGTGGCTGCGCCACTTGTGAAGAGCTTATTGGTGTTCCTGCCATATTTATAAAAATTAGTTGTTTGGTCAAATTGACACAAAAATTATTTAGGAGATTTTTGTTTGCCTTAAAATTTGGCGCTGGTTTAATTAATTAATTTTAATTGTATTTATAGAATTCGCTTTTAATTCGGGAGCAATTACTGTTTCATCAATCTTAATGTTTATCGTCTTATTTTCATTGGTTTGATTGCCAATGATTACAACTACAGAATTATCCGGATTTTTAAAAGCAATAAGATCGTCATAAGCCCCTCCGGTTTTTATTTTTTTAGCCCCTGGCAATACGTAATGACTGGCGTGTTTTAGGATATAATATTCCAATGAATAACGATAGTTTTGATTCTCTGTATCAACAACAACCAGTGAGTTCTGTGCCCAGCCCCAGCGACTTATTCCGCCTTCCTCCAAAGAAGTATTCCAGTATTCATACACTGATACACCGTTGTTCAAATAATGCTTCATTAAATCCCACGAGTGCATTGCTCCCGCCCAATCATTTTTGCCGTCACCACATTCCTGTTCAGTCTGAAACATTTTTAAATCAGGATATCGTTTATTGATTCCCGGAAGTGCATCCTTTCCGGCCCATTGAAAGCCGACGCCTTTTATGTACTGACCACTTTTTTCATTTTGGAGGATTGTGTCAACTAACGCCTCGTTAGCTCTTTCCATGGTTCCAAAATAAACATCTACGCCCAGATTTTCCATTGCCGGGCCCAAGTATGAACCGATAAAATTGGATAATCCGGCAGCAGTCCAGCAGCAGCTTGGAAATGTTTGTGCTGAATTAAATTCATTTTGAGGCATTACGGCAAAAATGTTAATGCCTTCGTTTCTGTAAGCTTCAATAAATTTTGAAAAATATAGAGCGTAGGCCGCGAGGTATTTATCTTCCTGAATAAACATATCAGTTCCTTCCCGGCCTTCTTTGTCAATAGGAAGATCATTTTGATAATCGGGATTTAAAGCCGTGCTAAAGAAACCACCTAATTCAGCTGTTTCTCCCCGTTGCTTCATTTGTTCCATCATTTGTTCAGCTCTTTGGACCATTCTTAACGAGGATCTGCTCGCATAATGTTTGTTATATTTCATCCATGAAGGTGGACTCCACGGTGAAGCCCAAATTTTTACATCTGGATTATACTTTTTAGCCAGATTAATAAATGGAATTAATGTTTTTTTGTCATTATCGATTGAAAAATGCTCCATAGCAAAATCACCCTCTGTTTCATCATAAGAGTACCAGTTTAATGCAAAATCATTGGCAGCAACCGGCATTCTGCAAATGGTAAAGTTTGCCCCAATGGCAGGAGTAAAAAGTTCATTCATTATACTTTCGCGATCGGCTTCACTAAGTATACTTAATGAAGTCCAACCCAATTCATTGAAACAAGAACCAAATCCGTCGATAGTTTGCTGTTCCTGATCTATAAATATTTCAACGTCAGAGTTTTCACCAGACGATATTAAAGGATTTTGATTTGTAATATTTTCCCACTGACTTGTTTCTGTGGTTGAAATCCACTCTATTTGGACTTGTTTTTTACAGCTCGTAAAAGCCGCAAAAAGCAGGATAATAAAAATTATTTTTTTCATTGTAATTCGTTTCTCAGGTATTTATTAAATAAATCTTATTTGTATTTTGTAACTCGTTCATCATTAATTACTCCATTCCAGTTTAAGCCAAAAGCAAAGTCATAAGTATTTCCATCGCTATCGACATAACATTTCATATCACGCGGAACATCTTCATATTGTTCTTCTACAGTTTTCATGTTAGCCGGCATCTGCATGGGTAGTAAACCTGAGGGTTCAGATTTGCCGCTAATGATGTCCATTATAGCCTGATCCTGTACTCCAAAACTTACCAGAATTGCGTCTGCCTTCTTTTCAAATTCTGCAAATACCATCGGATTGGAAACATTTACCACAACAATGACAGGTTTGTCACCCATTGCTTTTTTTGTGTTTAAAACAACATCAAGGTCAGCAGAATTAGATGTTGTAACTTTTTTCCCTTTAAATGAACGGTTTGTAAAATCTTCCAGAGGATCACCGCCTGCTATACTTTGCTCCCTTGCAAATTCTGCCACATACGGGTTATATTGTAAACTAATGGGAACATAACCGTTGCCGCCTTCTTCGACGTCTTGTGTATTATATCCACTTCCGCCATTGGGGCTGTCAATAAAAACGATAGCGTAATCAGCTTTATCTTGATTTTCAGTGACATTTACATAGTTTTTGATAATATCTATATTGACCGGATAATCCCATCTGGCTTCGCTTCCTCCACCACCAAATCTTCCCTGCGTGGCCGGATAATATTTTTTAGGAACATAAACAGTAGCATTTTTATCGAGTGGAAGTAGGTTTCCTGAGTTTTTAAGCATAACGATCGATTTCAACTGGACGTTATATCCAGCTTCCATAAATTCAGGTTTACCAACTGTAGCTTTTGTTTCCTCAACTTCCAAATAAGGATTTTCAAATAATCCGGCACGAAAAATATTTTTTAATAAACGAACAGCTGATTGTTCAAAACGTGCTCTCATAAATTCTTCACCATATTCTTTAACACCCATATTATAGGCTTCAATTACTGGTTCCATGTCATTGTTCCCACCGAATTGATCGACACCAGCCATAATAACTTTATAGTGTCTTTCCGCAACTGACAAGTGTTCTGCTCCCCAGGAAGTACTGCCAAAACCCGTCATGGTCGTGTTGTCTTTTGTAATTCCCCAGTCAGTGCAAACAACACCGTCATATCCATATTTATCTCTCAACAAATTTTGAATTATGTACTTACTGTAACTATTGCCGACATTTTCGTTATTCACTGAGTCGATATTTAATGAAATCGTGTAATAGGGCATAACTGCAGAAGCCATACCTGTTTCACCGTTTAACTTAAATGCACCCTCAGTAAATGGAATCAGGTGTTCATTAAAATTATTACCAGGATAAACGGCGTACTTTCCGTAGGCATAATGTGCATCCCGGCCTCCTTCTTCAGGCCCGCCGCTTGGCCAGTGTTTTACCATGGCATTTACACTATTGAATCCCCAGCCTCCTGCTATTTCTTTATCTCCTTTTGAAGTTTGGAATCCATCAACATACGCACGGGCCATATCTCTGTCAAGGTATGGATCTTCACCAAAAGTTCCGTTAAAACGTCCCCAGCGAGGTTCAGTAGCCAGATCAATTTGGGGAGATAACGCTGTACTTATACCCAAAGCTCGGTATTCTTTTGAAGCTATGTCACCAAAATTTCTGACGATTTCCGGGTCAAATGTTGCGGCCATCCCCAGAGACGTTGGCCACATGGATATATCACCACCAGCCCCAGCGTTGAATTCAGCATCTGCAGTCGTCCTGTGACGAGGATCCGAGCTATTGTTGGCTGGTATCCCGAAACCGTTTCCTTCAACAAGTGCCTGAACTTCATTATTCCATTTTGCTGCAACTTCAGGAGATTCAACCGTTGTAACCAATACATGCCTTAAATTATCATTTAACAGGAAGTCTTTTTGATCATCAGATGGCTTCCATGATTTGGCATTACTTTCACTAAAAGGTACTCCGTTGTAATTTCCTTTTCCGGGTATGGACTGATGAGCACTGTAGAGCATTAATCCTGAAATCTGTTCAACCGATAATTTTGAAGCCAAATCTTTTGCTCTTTCTTCAAATGATAAACGCCAGTCTTCATACTTGTCAAGCGTACCGTTTTTATTCAGATCTTTAAATGCAAAACCTTTATTTTCAATGATGGTTACTCCTGAAGTGGGAGAGTAGCCCAAAGTTTGTCCCCCCTGGTTTGTAACCAGATAGTATCCGTCTTTTTCCTCCTCTGTCCATTTTTGCCCACAACTGTAACTCAATATAAAAATGGCAAACAGGGCAGAGTATAAAACAACTTTTGCTAAATTTTCATTTTTCATTTTTGTTATGATTTTTTGTTACCCGAATCAATTGTTGCTGTGCATCACCAATATATTGCGCACCCTAGTCATAAGGAAGCACTTTGAGCAGTTTTTATTTGCTTAACCGAACAAATTCTTTTTGTGGGACCATCGCCTTGGACACCTTTCCTGAAATCATATCTCCTGCAACTTTTAGTGTTGCGGTTTGTTTAATATCTTTCGACGATGCTCCAACCTTTAACAGGTAATTTCCTGCTTCAGCAATCCACGTTGAAGTTTCTTCATCAAAAGAAGCGAGATCACTCGTAACAATAATGAATTCAAGTGTCTCTTTTTTACCGGGTTCAAGCAAAGTAGTTTTTCCAAATGCTATCAGTTCTTCCGCTGGCTTTTTCAACTTACCTTCAGGAGCACTTGCATAAATCTGAACTATTTCACGACCAGCTATTTTCCCTGTGTTTTCGATGTCTACAGAAACAGTAACTTTTCTTTCAAAATCAGCTGAGCTTAGTTTTAGGTTACTGTAGTTAAAAGAAGTGTATGATTTTCCATAGCCAAATTCATAAGCTACCGGAACGTCAAAGCTGTTGTAATACCGGTATCCCACATAAATATCTTCAGAGTAAACTACTTCCCAGGGGGCACGTTGCATAAATGAAAAACCAGACTGGTCGGGAGTATCGTCAACCGGACCTTCTTGGTTTACGGCGTGACCCGGAAAATGATTGGCAGTTGGAGTATCTTCATATTTAATGGGAAAAGTAGCAGCCAGTTTTCCCGAAGGATTTACCTTTCCGGTAATCACATCAACAACTGAATTACCCCCTTCCTGACCCGGTTGCCATGCACAGAGTACTGCATCGGGAATATCGCTCCAGCTTGCCGTCTCAATCACACCAGAGACATTCAGAATAACAATGGCTTTTTTCCCTACTTTATGATAGGCGTCGCAAACGGTTTTTATCATTTCTTTTTCTACTGAGTTAAGATAGAAATCACCTTCAATTGCTTCCCTATCGCCACCTTCTCCGGCATTGCGACCGATTGTTATTATTGCAATATCTGATTTTTCAGCGATTTCAGTTGCAATAGCTTGATCGAGTTTCATTTCTTCTACCGGAATTTTTCCGCCCATAATTGAAGCCAGCATATTTTGTGGCCTGTCATTGTTTGCCTGAGCATTTTTTAAGTAGGTATCATAGATTTCTGTAAGTTTTGAATTTACCTCAAAACCTGCATTTTCCAATCCCTGTGTCAACGAAATGGTATATGCCTCGTTTACATCACCGCTTCCTGTTCCTCCGGAAATAAAATCATAGGAAGTATTTCCAAAAGCTGCAACTTTTTTTACACTTTTTGGAATAGGTAATGCGTTGTTTTTGTTTTCCAAAAGAACCATACCATCTGCAGCTGCCTGTCTTGTTATTGCAGCATGTCCTTTTAAATCAGGTTGGTTTGATATTTTATATCCCTTGTTACGTGGGGTTTTTTCCATAATAGTAAGAATTCTTTCCACATTTTTGTCAAGAATCGATTCATCCAGTTTCCCATCTTTAACAGCGGCAATTAATGTTTCTATTTGTTGTGGTGAGCCTGGTTGAATCATATCGTTGCCGGCTTCCATTTGGGCAACAATATTACTGCCGCCACCCCAGTCTGTCATCACATAACCGTCAAATCCCCAGTCATTGCGTAAAATTTTGGTTAGCATATCATGGCTTTCCGAAGTGTAAGTACCATTAACTTTATTGTATGATGACATTACTGTCCAGGGTTTGGCTTCCTTAACAGCAATTTCAAACCCTCTTAGGTAGATTTCACGAAGTGCGCGTTCACTCACTATAACATCCACTGACATTCGATTGGTTTCCTGGTTATTTACAGCAAAGTGTTTAATTGATGTACCAACACCATTACTTTGGATGCCTCTAACCATTGCTGCTGCTGTTTTCCCGGTCACCAAAGGATCTTCAGAATAATATTCAAAATTACGACCACATAGCGGGTCGCGTTGAATATTCAACGCAGGCCCCAGAATAACGTCAGCCCCATATTCCAGAACTTCCTGCCCCATTGCTTTTCCTACTTCTTCAACCAGCTCTGTATCCCATGTAGAGGCCAGTAAGGTTCCTATCGGAAAAGCTGTTGCATAATACGTTTGGCTGTCACCTTCGCGGGTAGGAGAAATCCTCAATCCTGCAGGGCCATCTGCCAATGTCTGGCTTGTTATGCCCAGTTCAGGAAACTCGGCTGTAACACCGGCAGTACCGGGCAGATATTTGCGAATTTTAGCCACCATTTTGCCATAATCTGTGGTTTCATCCAATCTGCCCCTGAACATCGATGGAGATTCGTCCCTCAAAGAATCGGGCATTGGGAAATACATTCCCGTTCCTACTACTAATTGAGCCTTTTGCTCCAAGGTCATCGATTTAACGATTTCCTTTACATCTTTTCCGGCAGGAGTTGATGCTGATAAAGCAATCGAAGAAATTAAAAAAATAGCTAGTTGACACTGGCTAAAGAGTTTTAGTTTATTAATTCTCATTCTGATATTTTATTTGTTTCTGTTAACTTTAAATGAAATAAAATCAATAATATCATGTGTGCGTAAGTCTTAAAATATAGACTATGTGTCAAATTGACGCAATATAAATATTTTTTGTTTATAAATAAAAAAAGTAGGATTTTTTATTTACTTTGTCGGGATTAAATAATTTTTTCGATTGATGACTACCGAAACGTTTAAAACAAAAGATTTTTTGGATCACATCTCACTTGACTGTGTAATTTTTGGATTTCATGAAAATGAACTTAAAGTATTAACTCTTCATTTAAAATATTCAAAAGAATATGCTTTACCGGGTGGTTTTCTCAAAATTGAAGAAACGCTCGAAGAGGCGGCAAAAAGAATTTTACAGGAAAGAACCGGATTAAAGAATATTTTTTTGAAACAATTCAGGGTTTTTAGTGAACCGGAGCGTTCAAAAACGAATATTTCAGTAAAGGATGTAATAGATTCCGGAGGGCATCCTGATCTGGAATTTTTTGCCAAAAGATTTATAAGTGTTGGTTTTTATGCGTTGGTTGATTTTACAAAGGTAAAAGCTGTGCCCGACTTTTTTTCTGATACGTGTGAATGGAAAAATGTGACTGAAGATGCACCCTATATTCTGGATCATAAAAACATTATAGAAAAGGCGCTGGATGTTTTACGTTTACAGCTAAGTTATCAACCCATCGGATATAATCTGCTTCCCGGAAAATTTACTATGCCGGAGCTTCAGAAATTATATGAAACTATATTGGGAAAAGAACTTGACAGAAGAAATTTTCAGCGGAAAATACTTTCCTATAAAATTTTGAATAAACTGGATGAACGCAAAAAAGGCGGTGCCTATAAAGCACCATTTCTTTATGAGTTCAACCTTGAAAATTACCAGAAAGCTTTAAATGATGGTCTCAGTGGGGGATGGTAATATTCCCGATTTTACTTTTATTATTATTTGGGATTTCTCGATTGGCAATTATATCACAGGTCCGACTTTATTTTAAATGATAGATTTTAACATTTTGAATAACCAAACTTTTTAAATATTAGTTCCTATAAAAGTTTGCAGATTCGATTCCTATTCCAGACACTGGAATCCTGATAATTGATTTGGTTGAAAGGTACTTTTTTTGAACAATTATATACTTAACTTACTGTCCACTCAAATGCGGCAATCTCAATCACCAACCTTTACACTCATCAACTTCCCCTGATCTCTTATTAATAATTTTCCATCAACAAGAGCTATAGCCGCCCAGTTTTGGCCCGTTTCAAGCATCTCTGCAGAAGCCAAAGGTTTGAATCCGGATGGATCCGGTTCGATCAAATAGAGCATTTTGGCGCCGTCTGTTGCAAGAATTAGTCCGTCAACCAATATCATACTCCCTTTATCAAAAGAAGGTGAACGCATTGTTTTCCACATAACCTCGCCATCCATATTCATGCAGCACAAACCATCACGTTTGCTGTTCGTAGAAAACTGAGCGTAGAAATAACCATCGTAAAATATTGGTGGTTTGGTGTGATCTCCGAATTCATTATGCTTGAAAAGCTCTTTTACGTCATAGCTATTATCTGTCTTTTTTTCAACTTTTATCATAACAACACCATAATCATAGCCCCCAACAACAATAATTCTTCCATCGCCAATATCAAGAGCCGGAGATGTCTGAATCTTATTCTCCCAGTTATCATATTCCCAAAGAATTTCTCCTGTTTGTGGTTTTAATCCGATTATCCTTCCCAGAGTTTTAGTAAGATTCCCTTGTGTAAAGGAATTCGTGGATGAAAATACCATTACTATATGATCCTCTCCATCAATCTTTGCAGTGGATGGGCTGGCATACGTTTCATTTCCGATAGCGTCTGTTTTCCATACAATTTCTCCCGTCAGTTTGTTGTAGGCAACTAATCCAGCGTAAGGATCCTGAGAATAAGACACGATAAGCAAGTCACCATATATGAGCGGACATTGAGATATCGCCCACATGGGTAATTTGGTTCCACCGAAATCTTTCATAATGTTCTTATTCCAGATCGGTTTATGTGTGTTGATATCAATACAGTACAGGTCTCCGTAAGGGCCGCAGGAATAGACTCTATTGTCATCGATTGCCGGGACACTTCTTGATCCTGGAAACGGAACTGATCCTGGTGCATCATAACTGAAGCTCCATAATTCCTTTCCGCTATTAAAATCAAAGCATCGCATAATGTCACCTGTTGCATCGTCCCTGTCAAGCAAATAAACTCTGCCGTCTTTTACTACCGGGCCACCATAGCCTTTTTCTACACCTACCGACCACAAAACTTCAGGCCCGGTTTCTGGCCATGAACGCAAAATTCCTTTTTCAGGCGATACGCTGTTTCCATTGGGACCCAGAAACTGAGGCCAGTCTTGTGCTTTAATAAAAATTCCGGAAGAAAGAATAAGAATAAGAAGGATTAGTTTTTTCATGGTTTAAGTTTTTATCTTAACTAAATAATAAATGGTTCAAATATTAGCTCGATTGGATAATATCATTTTATCGAATAATTTTTTTTATGCCCTTTTTTATTTCTGCTTGCTATAAGCATTTTAATAAATAATTGAAAGAAGACGATATTCTAATTAAACTAAAATCAAGTTTGGCCTGATAAACGAGTTTTAATTAATTCAAATTTCTAAACTTATTGGGCGATATTCCCACTTGTTTTTTAAACATACGGGTGAAATGCTGCGGGTGCTTAAATCCCAATTCGTAAGCGATTTCACTGATTGATTTTTCAGTATCAAAAATTTTTTCTTTAGCAACGTCAATCATTTTAAGCTGAATGTGTTCCTGCGCCGATTTACCTGTTTCTTTTTTCAAAAGATCACCAAGATAATTTGGTGAAATAAATAATTTATCGGCGCAATATCGAACCGACGGTAATCCTGAAATTAAGGGTTGTCCTGAAGAAAAGTAATCCTTTAGGACTTTTTCAAAACGTGCTAATAGATCTTTGTTTACATGATTTCGGGTAACAAACTGACGCTCGTAAAAACGTTTACTATAATTTAAAAAAAGTTCAAGATACGAAACAATCAGTGTTTTACTGTGAGTGTCGATGGCATGCTCGAGTTCATAATTAATTTTACTGATACAATCGTTGATAATCTCTCTTTCCCTGGAAGATAAATGAAGTGCTTCGTTTATTTCGTATGAAAAAAAAGTATAATCATCAATGTGTTTTCCTAATGACGTTCCGTGAATTAAATCGGGATGGAAAATTATTGCGGTGCCCGATGCCTGTCGTTTTTCCCCATTATCTTCTATTCCATAAACCTGACCGGGCGAAATAAAAATTAATGTTCCTTCTTCGTAATCGTAGTTATTAATCCCGTAAGTAATATTCCCGCACTTAATGTCTTTTAAAAAAATGGCATAGACATTCATTTGCGCCCTGAAATAGTAAAAGGGTTCTATTTTGCTGAAATTGATAACACTTATTAGTGGGTGCAATGTTTCCTGCCCCACTAAATTGTTGTATTCTGTTACCGATTTGATACTGCTAAATTCATTCATCATTCAACGTTTTTTCTTTTCCTTATCACAAATGTAAGGAACTCGTTTTAAATATTTTACTCCGAAATTACGAATCCGTAATAATGGTAGGAGATACTGTAATTAGGGTAATTTTTGAATCTATTTTCTGAGGAACTTTGTACCGGGATTTCTTCCCAATGGAATGAAAGGTAAAAATTAAATAAAAGAGAAGCTATGATTTTAAAAGAAAACTATACGCTGTCAAATGGAGTTAAAATCCCAAAATTAGGTTTGGGAACCTGGTTTATAAGCGATAATGATGTAGTACAGGCTGTGAAAGATGCCGTGGCTTTGGGTTACAGACACATTGATACTGCACAAGCCTACATGAATGAACGTGGTGTTGGAGAGGGCATTAAAACTTGCGGTGTTAAAAGAGAGGAACTATTTGTAACCACAAAACTTGCAGCTGAAGTAAAATCGTATGACGAAGCAGCTAAATCCATTGATGGTTCGTTAAAAACACTGGGATTGGAGTATATTGATTTGATGATTATTCACAGCCCAAAACCATGGATGGATTTTCACGAAGATGATTCTTATGCCGAAGGAAACAGTGAAGCATGGAGAGCATTGGAAGAGGCTTACAAAGCAGGGAAACTTCGAGCAATTGGTGTTTCAAATTTCCAAAAGGAAGATATTGACAACATCCTTAAATCGTGTACTGTAAAGCCAATGGTCAACCAGATTCTGGCTCATATCAGCAATACACCTAAAGAGTTGATTGAGTACTGTAAGGATAATGACATACTTGCGGAAGCCTATTCACCCATCGGACACGGAGAATTGATGAAAAATCAGGAGGTGAAAAAAATGGCTGAAAAATATGGTGTTTCAGTGCCACAATTAGGTATTCGTTTTTGCCTGCAACTGGATTTGCTTCCGTTACCAAAAACAGCAAATCCGGCGCACATGAAAAACAATACAGATGTTGATTTCGTGATTTCAGAAGATGATATGCATGTCTTAAAAAATATGGAACAAATTGAAGATTACGGCGAAGCCAGCATGTTTCCTGTTTATGGAGGAAAGCTGAAATAAATTAAATTATAACCATGAAACAATTCTTATTCGCCATAATTTTAGGATTAACACTATCTGTAAATGCAAAAAGTAATGTTATGGAAGAAAACGGATTAAATGAAAAAGAAAAGAGTTTGGTAAGTATATCCAGTTATACAGCGCAAGGTAAAATTGAAGCGTTAAAAATGGCCCTGAATGAAGGACTGAATGCCGGATTAACACTAAATGAAATTAATGAAGAGCTTGTGCAATTGTATGCCTATTGTGGTTTTCCTAAAAGTTTGAATGGAATAGCAGCTTTTATGGAAGTTACAAACGAAAGAAATAAAAAAGGCATTAAGGATGAACAGGGTAAAAAAATAATCATGAATGATGGAGTAGAGGACAAGTACGAGCAGGGAAGAAAGGTTTTGGAAGAGTTGACGAAAATGCCACAAGCGAAACCAACGCCCGGTTTTGGCGAGTTTTCTCCCCGGATTGATGCTTTTTTAAAAGAGCATTTGTTTGCCGATATTTTTGCAAGTGATGTACTTAGCTTTCATCAAAGAGAATTGATTACAATTGCAGCTTTGGCTTCAACGCCAGGTGCGGAATCTCAATTAGGATCACATATCTTCATGGGAATGAATGTAGGTGTAAACGAAAATCAACTGAACGACCTATTCACTATTATTGAAAAAACAGTTGGGAAAACCGAAGCAGACAATGGTCGGAATTTATTGAATTCAATAAAAGCCAGAAGAGGCAATTAAAATTGTGACCACTAAAGTCATAATAATTCCATTTTAGAAATTTATTACATACAAAAAATTACAAAATGAGTGAATTTAAACAACCGTTTCCGTTAGGACAGAAAAATGATGCATATGCTGAATATTTTACAGGCCAAAGTTATTTGGCAGTGTTAACAATGGAAGGAGTACCTTCATTTAATGTCACATTCGAACCCGGTTGCCGCAACAACTGGCACATACACCACAGAGGAGGACAAATATTACTATGTACTGCCGGAGAAGGTTGGTACCAGGAAAAAGGGAAACCGGCACAAAAGCTAAAAGCCGGCGATGTGGTCAATATTCCACCCGAAGTGAAACACTGGCATGGCGCAACAAAAGATAGTTGGTTTGCACATATAGCATTGTCCATTCCGGTTGAAGGAGCTACCAATGAATGGTTGGAGGAAGTCACGGACGCAGAATATGACCAGTTAAAATGAGCGAAACGAGAAGTTATATATATATAGAATACATTATCGATTGAAAAAGTAGCCTAAATCGTGTAAAAGGATGAATTTTGTTCCGTTTCGTAAAGAGAATGGTTTATCGAATGCCAAACTGGAATAAGTTTATGAAGATGGATAATCATCTTTTTGTGAACGTCTTATTTACAAACTTGAATCTGCTATATTGCTTACGAATTGGGATTTAAAATCCTCAACATTTCACCCAAATGTTCAAAAAAATACCAGGTATTTACCCAATGAGTGCCGAATGATGTATAAAATACTTATCGGACAACAATGCGATTTATATATTATTTTTGTTTTTTTATCCAGTCGAAATCTTCACCCACGATCGGGTAATCAAAAAGAGATCAACGTCATTCCTGTTTTAGGAACTGTTTGATATTCAAAAACTATTTTGTTAATTTTTTTTGAACCAAATCAATTATCAATAGTTTAAAAATTTATCGATAGAAGTTTGGTTCATTGCGTAAAACCGATTTGGTTTGTTTTATACTTATGTTTGAAAGAGTCATTTTATAATATCAATTAAATATTCTAAATTAACGGGACAAACGTTATTAGAAATGTCTAGGAAATTAGTAATACTGATATCTTTTTTACCAATATTTTGTTTTTCCCAGGAGAATTTTATTGGTACACCCAGAATTACTAATTATTTGAAATCAGATTACAACGCCGGAACTCAAAACTGGAATATTGCACAGGACGAAAAAGGCTATGTTTATTTTGCCAACAATGATGGATTACTTCAATTTGATGGTCAGCAATGGAGTACTATTGAAATATCTGATAATTCGCCCATCAGATCCGTGTACGTTGATTCCAATAATAACGTCTACGTAGGGCTAATCAATGATTTTGGAGTAATCGTGCATGACATACCCAGTATGCCTTACTATAAAAGTTTACGAGACTTGTTACCTCAAAATTTCGAAGATTTTGATGATGTTTGGAAAATCCATGAAATTCCTGAGGGAATTATATTCCAATGTTTCGATCATATTTTTTTGTTGAAAGATGACAGCATTGAAATAATTGAGCCCAATCAAAGATTTCGGTTTTCATTCCTTTTAGAAAACAGATTATTGGTTCATGAGCCTGGGATTGGATTGTTCGAATATAAAAACCAGCGTTTTGTTTTTCTTCCCTGGTCAGAAGTTGTTAAGGATAAATTGATAACTGCAGTTTTGGAAAATTCTGAAAATGAAATGCTTATTTGCACCATTGGGGAGGGTGTTTTTAAATATACAGGTAGTGTGGTTGAGGAATGGAATACGCCAGCAAACGGTTGGTTACGCACAAATAATTTGCTTACTGCTGTTCAAGTGATGGATGACCATTACGCCTTTGGGTCTATTCTTGATGGCATTGTAATCTCCGATAAAGAAGGAAATATCGTACAACAAATAAGCAGACGGGAAGGGCTTCAAAACAATACAGTATTGAGTATGTTTGCCGATTCAGACAAGAATTTGTGGTTGGGATTAGACAATGGTATTGACTTTATTGAAATAAATTCACCCATTAGATATATTACCCGGGCGGAAAATATTGGAACGGGATATTGCAGCGTGATTTATGAGAACAATTTATACTTGGGAACCAACCAGGGATTATATGTAAGACCATTTACAGCTGAAGCTAACAATCTACCTTTTGAACTCGTTAGCAATACCGCAGGGCAGGTTTGGTCTCTTGGAATTTATGATAACCAACTGGTTTGTGGTCACCATAATGGAACTTTTTTGATTCGCGGATCACGGGCCGTTAAAATCAGTGAGGAGGAAGGGGTCTGGAAATATATAAAATTAAAGAATCGTCAGGAATATTTGTTAGGGGGGCATTATTCTGGTTTAATACTACTCCGGAAAGGAAGTCAGGGATGGGAGTTTTATAAAAAACTGAATGGTTTTGACGAATCAAGCCGATATTTATATCAGGATAATTCCGGTCAAATTTGGATCAGTCATGGTAGCAGGGGAATTTTTAAAGTGGTACTGGATGAGAACGCAGAAAGTATAAAGGAATATAAGCTTTACGGCAAGGACGAGGGATTACCTTCTGACTTAGGAAATATTATTTTTAGTCTGGATGATCGGTTTTATGTTGCCACTCAAAACAAAATTTATTCCTATAATCAATCTACGGATACTTTTGCCTACGATGAAGCAGCAAACAATTTGCTGAATGTTGACGGTCGAATAAAAACTTTAAAACAGGATAATGCAGGGAACATTTGGTATATCGCTGGTAAAGATGCAGGTGTATTTCGTCTGAATGAAGACCAGAGCTATACACAAATTACAGCTCCTTTTAAAGTTATCCAGGGCGAATTTGTTAACGAATTTGAATTCATTTATCCCTACAATGAAGACAATTTATTTATGGGAATTTATGACGGTTTTGCACATTATTCTTCAAAATTTAGCAAATCATACACAAAATCATTTACCTCATTGATTACGCAGGTAGAAATACCTTATTTAGATACCACGATGTATTTTAACAGTCGTTTATCAGAAGTCAATTTTGTGCTTCCGTTTCGGAAAAATGAATTCAGAATGCATTATTCTGCTCCTTATTTTGAGAATATTAGAGGAATACAATACAGTTACTTTTTAGATAATTATTCAGAAAAATGGTCCGATTGGACCAATGATAGTTACAAAGACTTTACCAATCTGCCTGAAGGTGAATATACGTTTAAGATTAAAGCAAAAAATATTTATGGAATAGAAAGTAATACAGCTGAACTTAAGTTTGAAATTTTGCCTCCCTGGCATCGATCAACAACTGCTTATTATGTCTACGCAATATTTTTGCTTGTTCTAGGATTTCTTATTGTCCGATTTGTGATTTACAGAATTGAACTATCAAAAAAGAAAGAAAAACGTAAACATGAAAATGAATTAAAACGAAAAGAAGAGGAGTATCAACGACAATCATTAATTGCAGAAAAGGAAATTATCCGGCTGCGAAACGATAAGCTCAGAGCTGAAAAAACCCATCGCGACAAAGAATTGGCAAACCAAACCATGAACATCATTCAGAAGAATAAATTATTAATGAATTTAAACGGAGAATTGCAGCGGATTCAAAATTCTACCAACGATTCATCGGTAATAACTAGGTTGGTTTTGATTAAAAAAAGAATTAGCCGTGAGCTGGATGATAAACAACAAAATAATCTTTTTGAAACATATTTTGAAGATGTTCATGCCGACTTTTTTAAGAGGTTAAAAGAAAAATTTCCGCAACTTTCACCCAATGATTTAAGACTATGTGCTTATATCCGAATGAATATTTCTACGAAAGAGATAGCCACTCTTTTTAATATTTCTTACAGAGGTGTTGAAATCCATCGGTACCGTCTTCGGAAAAAGCTAAATCTTTCCAGAGATATAAATCTGTCAACCTATCTATCCGGAATTTAGTAACCAGTTTTTTTATTTAAATGCAATTATTGTGTTTAGTTAAAACATTGAAATACAGATTGTTGTTATTTTGATGATGTGTTTTTGATGTGTTGCTTTTTACGATTTGTAGTATAAATGCAGAGGCTTTTTTTTTGCGGGGGTTACTAAAAATTAAAAAATTCGACATCAAATAAAATTTAGTCAAACGAAAGGGTTTATGAAAAAAATTATTTATGTCATTTTATTTGCTCTTTTTTCAACAGGAGTAATAGCACAGGAAATAGCACTTAAGGGTGTTGTGACCTCAGCTGATGATGGACAACCACTTCCCGGTGTTTCGGTAGTGGTTAAAGGAACCACAAATGGTACAGTAACCAATTTCGACGGTATTTATCAGATAAGTGTTCCTGAGAATGCGATTCTTCAGTTTTCATTTATAGGAATGAAATCACAGGAAATACCTGTAGATGGTCAAACCGAAATTAATGTGGTTTTGGAAACAGAAACCACCGGTTTGGATGAAGTAGTAGTAATTGGATATGGTACTCAAAGAAGAGAAGATGTTACGGGGGCAGTTTCAATGGTAAATGCAGAAACCATTGAAAACATTAAACCGGTAAAAGTAGAACAGGCTTTGCAAGGCACAATGGCTGGTGTAAATGTAACTACGCAATCCGGATCTCCGGGTGCTGGACTGGATATCCGAATTCGGGGGATTTCTACCAATGGTGACGCTTCACCCGTAGTAATTATAGATGGTTATCAGGGTGATTTAAATACCTTGAATCCGAACGATATTGAAACCATTACCGTTTTGAAAGATGCACAGGCAGCAATATACGGGACTGTGGGTGCCAATGGTATTATTTTGGTAACTACAAAATCCGGTAAAAAGAATACTGCTACTCGCGTTAGTGTAAACAGCTCAATAGGTATACAGGAAACTTCAAGGAAGCTACCTGTTTTAAATGCCACTGAATATGCGGTTTTGCTTAATGAAAGTTACGCCGCCAGTGGTCAGGATTTACCTTATCCGAATATATCCGGCCTGGGAAAAGGCACCAACTGGCAAAATGAGTTGTTCGAAACTTCTCCAGTTTATAATACCGACATTAATCTTTCAGGTGGTTCCGAGAACATGGTTTATTCCATTAGTGCATCTGATTTGAATCAGAAAGGTATTATCGGAGCGGATAAAACAGGTTATCACAGGAATACAGCCAAATTAAACATTGGAGCCGATTTATCCGACTGGATTAGTTTAAAAACATCGTTGATGTTCTCAAATGTCGACAGACAGTCAATCAACGAGTTTGGTTTAGCTTCCGTGCTTTTTAATGCGTTGAACATGCCTTCCACTTTACCGGTTTTTGATTCAAACGGTGATTATTTTCTTGCACCCACCAACCTGGGAATAGAAATTATCAATCCTTTGGCTCAAATAGACAATACTTTTAATGAGTATAACCTGAAAAAATGGAACGGAAACTTTGGCCTTGATTTTCAGCTTACTGAACATCTAAAAGCAACAACTCGTATTGGTTTTAACACGGCAAACAGCCGTTCGAAAAGCTTTGCAAAAGTTGTCGACTACGGTGGGAAAGTTTTTGATGTAACCAGAAGCGCCGTTGCTCAGGATGCTCAAAATTTTAACGACTATACATTTGATGCGTTTATAACTTATACAAATACTTTTAATGAAGCTCATAACTTAACTTTTACCTTAGGGACTACGGTTTTTAAAACCTGGGGAAATAATTTGAACGGTACAGGTTATGATGTTCCAAATAATTCATGGGATTTTGCTGATATTGGTTTGACAATAGGAATACCAGATGTAAAGGCAGTTGGTTCATGGACTTACGACCAACGCAGATTGTCTTACTTCAGTCGCTTGCAGTATGATTACCAGGGAAAGTACCTGGTGTCTGCCATGTTGCGAAGAGATGCGTCAACCAAATTCGGACCGGACAACACAGTTGCCTATTTCCCATCGGCCACACTGGGATGGAATATTGCGAAAGAAAGTTTTCTGGAAGACAGTGAAAATATAGATCTTATCAAGCTAAGATTGAGTTACGGTATTTTAGGTTCTGATAAAATAGCTGATTACCAGTACATTTCTCAATTGACGGGTGAAGCAACATATGTTTTCGACAATATGATTGTGAATGGAAGAGCTGTTGGGGCTAGTCCAAATCCGGCAATTAAGTGGGAAGAATCAGAACAATTTGATGTTGGGGCTGATTTTAAATTCTTTAATAACAGGTTAGATATTGTTACTGACTATTTTATTAAAACAACCAATAACCTGCTTATTGGAAACATTCCGGTATCGGGAATTTTGGGGGTACATGCTCCTGGAGCAGCCGGACCGACGGTTAACGCTGGAACAGTGCGCAACAGCGGTTTCGAATTTGCAATTGGGACAAGAGGTAATCTTGCTAGAGGATTGTCTTATGATATCAACTATAACTTTACAACATTAAACAATGAAGTCCTGGAGGTGAATAACGGTTCCGGTTTTGTTGAGGGGGGAAGTTTTGGAGTTGGACAGCCGGCACCAGCCAGGATGGAAGTTGGCTTGCCAATTGGTTATTACTACGGATACAAAACCGATGGTATCTTCCAAAGTCAGTCAGAAGTTGATGCACACCCGTCTCAATCAGCGTTGGGAGCTGAAGCTGCACCCGGAGATATTCGGTTTGTAGATGTAAGCAAGGATGGAGTAATAGATTCAGATGACCGCACAAACATCGGGAATCCAATACCTGATATTACAATGGGACTAAATATATCCCTTAATTTTAAAGGTTTTGATTTTGTAACTTATGCATTTTCATCTATCGGAAACGAAATGGTGAGAAATTACGAAAGAACACAACCCAATGCGAATAAACTCAGTTACAATCTCGACCGTTGGACTGGATCGGGAACCAGCACTTCCGTTCCCCGATTGACTACTGCGGCTACTTCAAACACCGTATTTTCAGATTTTTATGTGGAAGATGCAAGCTTCCTGAGATTGCAGAATATTCAGCTTGGTTATACTATTCCAACTACTTTGACTGAAAAAATAAAAATTAGTTCGCTAAGATTTTATACAAGTGTCAGCAATTTATTTACACTAACCAACTATATGGGTTTCGACCCTGCTGCATCGAGCGGGGCACCTATTGGAAGTGGCTTTGACGCCGGTTTCTATCCGGCAGCCAGAACCTATACGTTTGGTTTAAATCTTAACTTTTAAAAATCGGAAAAATGAAAAATAAAATATTTAAGAAAATCATATTCACTGTTATAACAGTATCTGCATTTACTTTTTCATGCACCGACGATTTTGTTGAAATTACACCTGAATATTCAATCGATTCAGAGAATTATTTTAATTCAGTAGATGATTATTACAATTCATTGGTGGCCGCATACGACATGCTGCAATCAACCTACGCAAATGCAATTGTCGGGGAATTTGCATCAGATAATACACTATGTGGTGGAGAAAATCCGACAGACGTTATTGGCTGGCAACAAATAGACGATATGGTTCATACACCAACAAACAGCAATTTAAGAGATATCTGGAACTGGATGTTTGCAGGAGTACAGCGAACCAATTATTTCATGGAATTTAAAGACAACATCGATTTTGAAGGAAAAGAAGAAATGATCGGTGAAATACGGTTCCTGAGAGCATATTATCATTTTGAATTGGTAAAATGGTTTGGGCCCATTCCGTTGAAAGTGGATGAACGTTTTAAACTTGGTGATGAAACAACTATTCCTCGTTCACCGGTATCTGAAGTTTATGCACAGATTGAGACCGACTTGGTTGAGGCAATTAATGTGCTTTCGGATACACCTGCAGAAACTGGAAGAGCCACAAAGGGTGCTGCACAGGCTTTGCTTGGGAAAGTATATCTTTTCCAGGAAAAATTTGCCGATGCTGCGCAGGTGTTGGAAGAGGTAATTTCCAGTAACAACTATTCTTTGGTTGAGGACTACAATTCAATTTTTGAACATGAAGGGGAAAACGGACCCGAGTCGGTTTTTGAAGTTCAATATATTGATGTTGAAGGTGCCAGTTTCGACTGCCTTCAGTGTGTTGAAGGAAATGTTGCCGTAGGATTCAGCGGTGTAAGAGGATACGAAGGTCCGCTTTTCACACCAGGATTTAGTTTTAATGTTCCTACACAGGAAGCAGTAGACCAGTTTGAACCGGGTGATTTGAGAAAAGATGTGGCAATTCTGGATATAGAAGCCTGGGCAGATGAAACCGGCGCAGAATACACCACCGGAAACGAGCATACCGGATATTTTAACAGAAAATATCTGCCGCGTAAAAGGAGACCTGAAGCGCAGGGTGATTTAAATCTTACTAATCCCAATAACTACAGGGCGATAAGATATGCCGATGTACTGTTGATGGCAGCTGAGGCATACAACCGTGGCGGAATTTCCGATGCAAAAGCTCAGGAATATGTATCCATGGTTCGTGCCAGAGCTTTTGGCGACGATAATCACACTATAACCTTATCAGGCGCAGCTTTAACTGAAGCGATTTACCACGAACGTCGTGTGGAATTAATGGGAGAAGGCCATCACTTTTTCGATTTGGTAAGAACGGGAAGAGCAGCCGATGAAATTGAAGGATTTGTTTCAGGCAAGCATGAGGTTTTTCCTGTTCCGCTTGAAGAAATCGAATTTTCAAATGGGAACTGGAATCAAAATCCCAATTATTAAACCAATAAATGTTTGAGAAATGAAAAGATACAAAAATATACTTGCGTTATTGTTCATTTCACTGTTGGTATTTTCCTGCTTAACAGATGAAGATGAACTATACTCGTTCGATTACATTACTGAGCCAACGAATGTTGACGCTGTTTTTGATGTTACGCAGGATAATACGGGCCTTGTAACTATTGTACCAAATTCTGAAGGAGCGACAAAGTACACGGTAGATTTTGGAGATGGAACTTCAGAAGAGTTAAAAATGCTTGAGTCAGTTTCACATGTTTATCCGGAAGGGGTGTATCAGGTGGAGATTACTGCTCATGGAATTACCGGGTTGACTTCTTCGGTAACCAAGCAACTGAATGTGGCTTTTAAAGCACCTGAAAATTTAGTTGTTGTTGTAGAAAATGATGAGTTTGTTTCCAAAAAAATAAATATTTCGGCAACCGCAGATTTTGCAACCGTGTTCGAAATTTATTTTGGTGAAACAGAAGATGAAGAACCAACATTGGTATTACCCGGGGAAGTTGCATCGCATATTTATGCTGATGCTGGAGAATACGAAGTTTTTTTGAGAGCTAAAAGTGCAGCAATCGCTACTTTGGATACAACATTTACAGTTACAGCAACTGAAATTCTTGGTCCTGTTACAGCAGCTCCAACACCACCAGTACGAAATGCTGCTGATGTTATTTCTTTATTTAGTGATTCTTATACAAATATTTTAGTCAGTGAGTGGAATCCGGGTTGGGGACAAACAACCACTTTGGAAACCATCGAAATTGATGGTAACAATACCTTATTATATGGTGCTCTTAATTATACAGGAATTGTAACTGACTATGGTAATCCAACCGATGTATCAGGATTGACACATGTCCATTTTGACTACTGGACGAATGATGCGACATCATTAGCATTAAAGCTGGTAAATACAACACTCGATCCGGTTCAGGAAGATATTGAATCTGTTTCCGGAATTACCCAGGGTAGCTGGGTAAGTGTAGATATTCCATTATCTGATTATGCTTTGGATCTTTCGGGAATTACACAATTACTGTTTGAATCATCGGGTGCGACAGTTTATATTGATAATTTGTATTTCTATTCTGAAACTGCATCCGCACCTACTGAAGCGGCACCGATGCCTTTTTCAAATGCTGCTGATGTGATATCGTTATTTAGCGATGCCTATACAAATATTGCGGTTAACGAATGGAATCCCGGGTGGGGTCAAACAACAACACTTAGCAATGTAGAAATCGATGGAAATAATACCTTGCTTTATGAAGCACTGAATTACACAGGTATAGTAACTGATTATGGTAATCCAACCGATGTATCGGGAATGACGCATGTTCATTTTGACTACTGGACAACGGATGCAACCAGTTTAGGATTAAAATTGGTGAATACAACACTTGATCCTGTTTCTGAAGATATTGAATTGGTAGCATCCATCACTTTGGGAACCTGGGTAAGCGTAGATATTCCTTTGTCAGATTATTCCACGGATCTTACCGGAATTACACAGTTGTTATTTGAGTCTTCTGGTTCGAAAGTTTATATTGACAACCTTTATTTTTATAAAGCATCTGCGTCAGATCCCAATGTAGCGGCACCAACACCGACAATTAGTGCTGAGGATGTGATATCATTATACAGTGATGCCTATGAAAACATTACAGTTAATGAATGGAATCCGGACTGGGGACAAACCACGACATTAACCAATACAGCGATCGGCGGGAATAATGTTTTATTGTACGAAGCTTTGAACTATACAGGAATCGTAACAGACTACGGCAATCCAACCGATGTTTCAGCAAAGACTTATGTTCATTTTGATTACTGGACAAACGATGCAACGAGTTTGGGATTAAAACTGGTAAACACAATTGTTGGTAATGAAGATATTGAGTTTGTGTCAACTGTTGAGACAGGAAGTTGGGTGAGTGTTAATATTTCTTTATCTGACTATTCCACAGACCTTAGTGGCGTTACGCAGTTGCTTTTTGAATCTTCTGGTTCAAAAGTGTATATCGATAATATTTATTTCTACTAATAAAGAATTCTTATTATGAAAAATTATAATAAATATATAACCATTATGGTTTTTGGATTACTGCTTTTGTTCGCAGGTTGCCAAAAGGATAATTATGAACTGGATCCTCTTATTACTCCAACAAACGTTGAATTAACGTATGAGATTGTAGGAGTTGATGGTGAGAATCCTTACGGTGACGGAAGTGGCACCGTAGTTTTCACCGCTTCGGCAGATAATGAGATAACGTATAATTTCTTATTTGGAGACGGTACTGATAATAAAGTAGCACCTGATGGAATAGTAACTCATCAGTTTTCAAAAACAGGAGTAAATCTATACAATGTTACAGTTTCAGCAGTCGGAACAGGTGGAATATCTGCAAGTAAAACAATTCAAATTGAAGTACTTAGCACTTTCTCTGATGACGAAGCACTTGAATTCCTGACTGGTGGAGATTCAAAAAAATGGTACTGGGCTGCTGATCAACCGGGCAATATAGGTTTAGGTCCAAATGATAAAAAATACAGTGGAAATGAACACACTTTCGCTTACTGGTTTAGCTCAAACCCGTGGCATCCGGATAAATTATGTATGTACGATGCTGAATTTGTCTTCACAAAAACCGCTAATGGCGGAATGACCTTTGAACAAACAGCAGGGACCGCATATATACCCGGGGATTATGCAAATATCATAGGAGTTGAAGGCAACACCTGTCACGGTGAGGATGTCGTTCCAACAATTTACGGAGTGAAGAATGTAAGTTTTAGCCCTTCTTCTTCTATCGCAACAGAAGATGGAGGTTACAGGGGTACAACAATGACTTTTTCTGATGGTGGTTTTATGTGTTGGTATGTTGGAACAAGTACACATGAGATAATCGAAGTGACTGAGAATATTCTGAAAGTGAGAATTGAAGAAAAAGGAACAAGGGCATGGTATTGCACATTTACGAATGTAAAACCTGTGCAATAGGTAAGTAAAGGATAGAGGGGTTGTTTTAAAAAGTAGTTTAGTTTGGGGTAACAAGACGTTGCTGAGGAAGTTGTTTTATACTTCTGATGCAACGTCTTTAAAAACACTTCCAGGAAAATTCAAATTATCAAATGGTTTCTTATGCTGCTTAAAGTTAATCTGAATATGAAAGTTACGGCCATCTTCCTTGCAGTAATCCTTTTTTTTATGGTTGCGGGTTGCGAGAAAGAACAGGTGGAAGAATTAACAGTTGATTTCGACTATGAATATTTGGATGAAAACCATGTTAAATTTGTGAACCTTTCGAATGGAGAATACTATTCTCTCGACTGGGATTTTGGGAACGGTGAATCAGAGTCAGGCACAGATAAGTTTAAATCATATACTGTATATTATCCGCAGGCAGGGAATTACAATGTTACGCTCACCCTTCTGGATTATACAGGGAATAAAAAATCTGCATCAAAAATTGTAAGCATTGATAAAACTGACTTACATATTTCCTTTTCTGCTAATATAAATCCTTTAAATCCCAATTATGTAGTACTTGAAAATACTTCTGTGGGTGATTTTGAATCATTTAAATGGATTTACAGGGATAGGGAAATATTAAATGAGGAAAGTGCTGTTGCCTATTTCCCATTTGCCGGCAATTATGAGATCGAATTACAGTTAACCAAAGGAAATGATACCTATTCTTCAAAACAAAATGTAACCATAGGTCAGGATGATCCCGAATATGTTTCAACTTTTGTTTTAACCTGGGCTGAAGAATTTGAAGGAAAAACCGTTGATTCTGAAAACTGGACATTTGAAACAGGCGCAAGCGGTTGGGGAAATAATGAGTTACAGGAATATACAAACGGCAGTAACGCGAAAGTTGAAAACGGGATACTTACGATTACCGCTGAAAAAGAAGACGACAACACTTCTCTTGGCTCTTATACATCATCCCGATTAAACTCTAAAGGTAAACAAGAATTTACCTATGGTAAAATGGAAATTCGGGCTAAGTTACCTTCAGGTCGTGGGATCTGGCCTGCCATCTGGATGCTCGGTGCGAACATCGATACGGAAAACTGGCCTGCGTGCGGTGAGCTGGATATCATGGAATATGTGGGATACCAGCCAAATACTGTTCACGCAACGGTTCATACAGCTGCAGGGTACGGAGCAAATGCAAATGGAAGCAGCATGACTTTGAATTCGGCTGAAGAAGAATTTCATGTCTATGGTTTAGTCTGGACTGAGAAAGAAATAAAGTTTTATGTCGATACTCCTGAAAATGTTGTTCACAGGTATGCTCCTGCAGTGAAAACAGAAGAAAACTGGCCGTTTAACAAGCCGCAATATTTTGTTTTAAATGTTGCAGTTGGCGGCAACTGGGGAGGAGTTCAGGGTATTGATAATTCGATATTTCCGCAATCAATGGAAATAGATTATGTAAGGGTATTTCAACCTAACGATTGATTATATACAATGAAAAATAGTAAGGTCTTTTTTTTGCTTGGTTTAGTTTTTTTTATCAGTGCATGTTTTTCCACGAACACCAGAACCGAAGAGTCAGAAGCCAGTGCCCTGGAAAATGAAGATTATACTCTGGTTTGGAGTGATGAGTTTGACTATTCCGGGTTTCCCGACTCAACTAAATGGCGGTACGATACAGAGGGTAATGAAGCAGGCTGGGGAAATAATGAGGCCCAGTTCTATACAGATAGGCGGATTGAAAATGCGCAGGTTGAAAACGGAATTTTAAAGATAAAAGCATTAAAAGAGAATTATAAAAATAAACAGTATACATCTGCGCGTTTGGTTTCCAAAACAGAATGGCAATACGGCAGGTTTGAAATTAAGGCTAAACTTCCTCCCGGAAGAGGAACATGGGCTGCTATTTGGATGATGCCAGGCGGATGGTCTTTCAATGACGGAAACTGGCCGAATATTGGCGAATTTGATATCATGGAACATGTTGGTTATGATCCGGGTGTTATCCATGCTTCAGCCCATTCTAAAGATTATCAGTGGCAAATCGGAACCCAAAAGACAGATACTATACACGTTAAAAATGCAACAAGTGATTTTCATACATATACCTGGGAGTGGACACCGGAAATTGTCAAAGCATTTGTGGATAATAAACCATTTTTTGAATATGAAAATGAAGGTTTGGGAGAAACAAAATGGCCCTATGAAAAACCATTTTATCTTATTCTGAATTTGGCTGTTGGAGGTGAATGGGGAAATGTGCAGGGCATTGACGACAGTGTTTTTCCTCAATCATTTGAAATTGATTATGTGCGGGTCTATCAGAAAAAATAAATTCGCTTTAAAATGAACTATGCGATTTCAAATAATGCAACACCTCCTCATTTATCTATTTATGGGCAGATATTGAAAGAACCCATGAAAGGCAAATCAAATCATTTGAGGATTGCTAGCAGTTCATTTGAAGACATTTAACTCTATGAAGAGCAGAAAGATACATATAGGAAGAACGGAGTTAAACTCTGAGGGTAAAACAGTAAAAGGCGGTTCTGTAGAAATTGACAACGAAAGATTTTATAAAATCAGTAACTATGATTTTATGCCCGATTTTTTTATTACGATTGTAAGCGATTCTGATCACTGGATGTATATATCAAGTAACGGATCACTCACTGCCGGCAGAAAAAACAGAGATAATGCTGCTTTTCCTTACTATACTGACGATAAAATTCACGATTACAAAGGGAAAACAGGCAGTAAAACCTTGTTACTGGTGAAGAAAAAAGACACATCGTATTTGTGGGAGCCTTTTACTGATGAATCTTCGAATGCCTATTCAATAGAAAGAAATATTTACAAAAGTATATACGGGAATAAGGTTTGGTTCGAAGAGACAAATCTTGACCTGGAACTTAATTTTCGATACGGGTGGTGTAACAGCGAAAAGTTTGGTTGGATAAAAAAATCCAATGTTTTGAATCTATCCAATACCGACGTTCAAGTTGAAGTTTTGGATGGGATGCTTAACATTCTCCCTTACGGTATTGATTATTTGTTCCAGAATGAATACAGTAATCTGGTAGATGCTTACAAAAAAAATGAGTTGTTGGAAAAGAGTAACCTGGGCTTGTTTATGCTCAGTTCTATTCCGGTTGACCGGGCTGAACCCAGCGAGGCTTTAAAAGCGACAACTGTGTGGTCGGCGGGAGCAAAGGGGGAAACCGGATTTTTGATTTCAGATAAACAATTAAATAATTTTAGGCAAGGGAATCCGATAACAACAGAAACGGATGTCAGGGCTGCGCGCGGGGCTTATTTTTTACTTCAAAAAACCACATTAAATACCAAAGAAAAACACTCGTGGTTTTTCGCTATAGAAATTAATCAGGACGCAACAGCTATCGCAAATTTAAACCACTTGCTCGTCAATGAGAAGAACATCAAGGAACTTGTTCATTCAGATATCAAAGCCGGAACCATAAATCTTGAAAAGATAGTCGGCAGTGCTGACGGTTTGCAGATGGGCAATGAAGAATTGGCTTATGCCCGACATTATTCAAATACTCTTTTCAACATTATGAGAGGAGGTATTTTTACCAAAAGTTATCAAATAGATAAAAAAGACTTTAGGTTATATGTCCGTCAGACTAATAGTAATGTAGATCGGATGTTTGATTTGGAACTTTCTGAACTTCCCAATAAAATGATTTATTCTGAGCTACTTAATTGGGCGCGAGAAATTGAAAATTCCGATTTGGAAAGAATTGCACTGGAGTACCTTCCTTTGACATTTAGCCGGCGTCATGGCGACCCGAGCCGGCCATGGAACCTGTTTTCAATCGAAACCAAAAACAGCGACGGAACGGATAAATTAAGTTATCAGGGAAATTGGCGCGACATTTTTCAGAACTGGGAAGCTTTAAGCTTGTCTTACCCGGAATACATAGATGGGATGATAAGTAAATTTTTAAATGCCTCGACAGCAGACGGTTACAATCCATATCGAATTACCCGGGAAGGTATCGACTGGGAAGCTCCCAATCCTGATGAACCCTGGGCTTATATTGGTTACTGGGGAGATCATCAGATTATTTATCTGCAAAAATTTTTGGAGATATCAGACAGTTATTATCCAGGTAAACTGGATGAGCTTCTAACAAGGGATATTTTTGTTTATGCCAATGTCCCGTACCGGATCAAATCATTTGAGCAAATCAAAGCAAATCCAAAAGATACCATAAGTTTTGATCATCAGTTAAATGAAAAATTGTTATCTCTTTCGAAACAAATTGGTTCCGATGGAAAGCTACTTCAAAATTCTGAAGGTGAAATTGTTAAAGCAAATCTGGCTGAAAAAATATTAGTCACCTTTCTGGCCAAGTTAAGTAATTTTATTCCGGAGGCAGGGATATGGCTTAATACGCAACGACCGGAATGGAATGATGCAAATAATGCTTTGGTTGGAAACGGAGTTTCGATGGTAACCCTGTATTACATCCGCAGATTTTTATCATTTTGGATAAGCAAATTTGAAGACACAAAGATCAGAGAAGTTTTGATTTCGAGGGAAATAAAGGTGTTGCTGGATACGATTTTTAATCTTTTTGCTGGAAACACCGATTTGCTAAAAAAAGGTTTTTCAGATAAAGATCGTTATAAATTTGCTGTTGAACTTGGGCAGGCTGGGAGCGAGTACCGGAAATCCATCTATCAAAATTCTTTCTCTGGGGATAAAGAAATGTTAGAAGTCTCAACGCTTAATGAATTTCTTAAACTGACTTTACAATATATTGATCAAACCATTCATAAAAATCGAAGAGAAGATGGATTATATCATGCCTATAACCTGATTTCAATATCTGGGAAAAGTATTTCTGTTCGTTATTTGTACGAAATGCTTGAGGGGCAGGTGGCTGTGTTAAGTTCAGGATTTTTGGATGCAGAAGAAAGCCTGGAGGTTTTGGAAGCATTGAAAGCAAGTAAGTTATTCCGAAAAGACCAATACAGCTATATTTTGTATCCAAATCGAAATCTTCCCCGGTTTACAGAAAAAAATAATATCCCGGAAGAAAAACTTCAACAATCAGAACTTTTACAGAAACTTTTAATAGATGGTGATACAACCATTCTTACCAAAGATAAAACAGGCGTTTCGCATTTTATCGGAGCTTTCAGAAATGCGGATGTTCTGTCCCGGGAACTGGACAAGCTGGACAAAAAAATATATGGTGAATTACTTGTCGCGGAAAAGGATTTCATTCTCGATGTATATGAAACTATCTTTGATCATCAGTCTTTTACAGGAAGATCAGGAACCTTTTTTGGATACGAAGGCTTAGGAAGCATTTACTGGCACATGGTATCGAAGCTGCTGCTGGCAGTACAGGAAAATTATTTTAAAGCTATCAGTGAAAATTCAAAGGCAGGGATCCCAGAAAGAATTAAAGCGCATTATTACGAAATAAAAGCAGGAATTGGATTATACAAATCTCCGGATTTGTATGGCGCTTTTCCGACCGACGCATATTCTCATACCCCTGAAAATGCCGGAGTAAAACAACCAGGACTAACCGGCCAGGTGAAAGAAGATGTGATCTCTCGTTTTGGCGAATTAGGTGTGCAGGTAAAAAACGGAATAGTATCGTTTAATCCTATCCTTTTGAGTTCAAATGAAATATTGAAGGAAACCAGAGATTTCAAATTCTATAATCTGGCACGATTCTTTGAAGTTATTCGCTTAGAAGCCGGGCAGTTAGGATTTACTTTTTGTCAGGTTCCGGTAATATACACCTTTGGTGATTCAGATAAACTAGTACTCAAATTCTCAGCGAACAAGACTCTGGAATTCAAAGGAAATATACTTCCCGAAAAATATAGTTCAAGTCTTTTTCAAAGAAGGGGAGAGATAGAGCAGATAAAAGTTTTTGTTGAACATAAACCTTAATTTACAATGTCATTACGCAGTGAATATATAATGTCTCTTTCAGGAATAAATTTTTCTGAAAACAATAAGAAAGATCTTATTACACTTTTTAATAAATACCTGAAATCAGGTATGCATGGCCTGTGTTTTAGCGCATACGGGGAAAATCAGGGACCAGGCTCATTGGTTACCGAAAAGCAGATCCGACAACGAATTGAAATTATTCGACCCTATACTGAATGGATTCGCACTTTCTCCTGCACTGACGGGAATGAATTAATTCCCAAAATAGCCAAAGAATACGGACTTAAGGTGATGGTAGGAGCATGGATAAGTGAACACGAAGAAATTAATGAAGAGGAAGTTTCAAACCTGATACAAATTGGACGAGACAATCACGCTGATTTACTGGCTGTAGGAAATGAAGTTTTGTATCGCGAAGAAATGGGTGAAAAAACGTTGTTGGATTATATCAACAGGGTTAAAAAATCTACTAATATTCCCGTTGGATATGCTGACGCTTACTATGAATTTACCGACCGGCCAAAAATAACTGAAGCCTGCGATGTTATTTACGCAAATTGTTATCCCTTTTGGGAAGGGTGTAATATTGATTATTCTTTACTGTATATCAAAGATATGTACAACCGGGCACAAAAAGCAGCGAAAGGTAAAAAAGTAATAATTGCCGAAACAGGTTGGCCAAACCAAGGATCCACTTTTGAAGGATCTGAGCCTTCGTTTGAAAATGCATTAAAATATTTTGTCAATATTCAAAATTGGGTGAAAGAAGAGAATATTGAAACTTTTTATTTCTCCGGTTTTGATGAATTGTGGAAAATTCAAGATGAAGGCGATGTCGGTGCCTATTGGGGCATCTGGAATGAAAAAGGAGAACCTAAATATGAGAAATAGAAAATTCGGGATATTCATACAATTTACAACTTGGGCTGTTTTTACGATTTTTTTTGTTTCATGTTTAAATAGTTCTGGAAAAACAGAAAAGATGGACGAAAGTGAAAAATCCTCTGGGAATACCATAAAACAAAATAAAGAAGATTTGCTCGCAGGTGTTTCAAAAGCAGTTTGTTATTCGGGTTTCCGAACAGGGCAGCATCCCGATAGAGGAGCAGGAGCCAACAATCCAAGTGATGAAGAAATCCTGGAAGATCTGAATATTATTTCCGGTCAAATGCAATTCAAATTGATTCGACTGTATGACTCAGGTGACAACTCAGCAACTGTTCTTCGTCTGATACAAAAAAATAATATGGACATTAAAGTAATGCTGGGAATTTGGCTGGAAGCTGAGTTGAGTGCACACGAGACATGCGCGTGGCTCACTGAACCTATCCCTCAGGAAGTTCTGGGAAAAAATAAGGTTAACAATCAAGAGGAGATAAAACGAGGAATTGCATTGGCAAACCGGTTTCCGGAAATTGTGACGGCAGTTAATGTTGGGAATGAAGCATTAGTTGAATGGAATGACCATAAAGTTGATGTGGATTCTGTTATTGTTTATGCACTAAAAGTAAAAAATGCCATTCAGCAACCAGTTACAGTTGCTGATAATTATGAATGGTGGGCAGCTCACGGTCAAAAGCTGGCAAATGTGCTTGACTTTATTTCAGTACATACCTACCCGGTATGGGAAAATAAAGCAATAGACGAAGGACTGTCATACTCAATCGCAAATATTCAGAAAGTAAAAGATGCACTTCCGAATGCAACTATTGTAATCAGTGAAGCAGGATGGGCTACACGTGCTTCTGAATTTAGTGACCAGGCCAGCGAAGAAAATCAACGTCAGTATTACAATGAAATAATGAATTGGTCTGAAGAGATGAATATCACTACTTTCTTTTTTGAAGCTTTTGACGAAGACTGGAAAGGTGATCCGGAAAATCCGATGGGAGCAGAAAAACACTGGGGACTCTATACCATTGATAGAAAACCAAAAATGGTACTTCAAAACAAGAAAAACTAAATCTATGGCACATTATCAGACAGCGAAAGAAGATATTGTCCCTTACGGGCAAAAAATGGCGTTTGGAGCAGGTCATCTGGCGAATCAACTTTTCCCCGCGGCCCTGGGCGTGTTTATGGTTGTATTGGTTATGTCGTTGAATATGAATCCGGTGCTGGCCGGAATATTAGGTGCATTGCCAAGATTGATGGATGCCCTGACTGATCCGATAATGGGATATATTTCAGATAATACTCGATCAAAATGGGGCAGACGAAAGCCCTATATTCTTTTAGGAAGTGTGATCACCGGCGTGTCGTTTATGGTAATGTGGCAATTAAATCCCGAAAACTCCCAAATGTATAATTTCTTTTACTTTTTAATTGTTTCCTTATTTTTTTACATAGGCTATACGATTTTTGCAACTCCTCTTATTGGGCTGGGATATGAAATGACAGCCGATTATAACGAAAGAACCCGACTGATGGCAGTCTCTCAGTGGATGGGACAAATTGCCTGGATGATAGCTCCCTGGTTTTGGGTGATTATATACGAACCTACCATATTTGAATCAGCTCCAGAAGGTGCGCGGACACTTGCCATTTGGGTAGGTGCTGTTTGTATGGTTCTGGGCATTTTGCCCGCTGTATTTAACAAGGAAATGATTTTATCAGAAAAAGACAAACCGAGTAAATTGTCATTCAGAGAGTTGGCAGCAAATACAAAAGACTTTATTAAAGGAATAAAACTAACATTAAAAAACAAACCTTTTCTAAAACTTTGCGGAGCGACTTTTTTTATATTCAATGGTTTTCAGACCATTGCCCAGTTTGCGATGTTTATCATCGTTTACTACCTTTTTAACGGTGACAAAGTTGCCGCAGGTACATGGCCGGCATGGTTTGGAACTGTAAGTGCATTAGCAACCGCTTTCCTGGTAATTCCAATTGTTACCAAAATGTCAGAGAAAATTGGGAAAAAGAAGGCTTTTATCATCGCAACCGGTATTTCAATTATTGGTTACACGCTGAAATGGTGGGGATTTAACCCGGAAAATCCATGGTTGATTTTTATTCCAATCCCGTTTTTGTCTTTTGGAATTGGGGGTCTGTTCACCCTCATGATGTCGATGACCGCAGACGTTTGTGATTTGGACGAATTAAACACCGGAAAGAGAAGGGAAGGGATGTTTGGAGCTGTATACTGGTGGATGGTAAAACTCGGGACAGCATTAGCTCTTTTAACCAGTGGAATTGTTCTTCAGGCAGTCGGGTTCGATGAATCAATCGATCAACAAACGATGGAAACACTTACGCAGCTCAGAATCGCTGATATTATTATTCCGGTAGTAACTGCCTTGATGGCTATTGCTATAATCTGGAAGTACAATATCACAGAAGAAAAAGCACATGAAATCCGAAAGGCGTTAATGGCACGACGTGGGAAAATTCACCATCAGGGAGAAAATCAGTGAATATAAAATAGATATAAATTTATGGTTAGCAAGCTTTCAATTAAGGAAAAAATTGGCTACAGTTTGGGCGATACAGCATCTCATTTTGTATGGGATATGGTTGGATTCTGGATACTGATTTTTTATACAGATACATTTGGAATATCAGCCGCAGCAGCTGGAACCATTATGTTAATAGCACGTTTTTGGGATATGGCCAGCGATCCGATAATGGGAATTATTGCGGATCGAACCAAAACCCGCTGGGGAAAATTTCGGCCCTATATTCTATGGATGGCATTGCCTTACAGTGTCTTAGCAGTATTGGCTTTCTCGACACCCGATTTCAGCAACACCGGGAAAGTTATGTATGCCGGAGTAACTTATATTTTATTAATGACCGTTTTCACGGCTATCAACTTGCCCTATTCTTCCCTGGGGGCCGTAATGACATCCGACTCTTATGAAAGAGCGGGATTGAATTCCTACCGCTTCATTTTTGCTTTTATCGGACAATTAATTGTTTCCGGTACAGCGCTCTACCTGGCCAATTACTTTGGAAAAGGAAATTCAGCAAAGGGTTATCAGTATACACTGATTCTATTTTCAGCCATTAGTTTTATTCTTTTTATAATAACCTTCAAAACGACCAAAGAGCGGGTTCAGCCACCAAAAAAACAGAAGGAATCTTTAAAGGAGGATTTGAAAAATTTATTTCGAAATAAACCCTGGGTGGTTCTGTTTTTTGTTGGGATAATTTCCTTTGTCATGTTTGCACTACAAAATCTTTCAGTTGCATATTATTTTAAATATTACATTGGAAATGAGGAGAATGTGCAATTATTTAATGTGATTGGTACCATTGCATTAATTGTAACTATCCCGTTTTCAAAACCCCTTGCTAAGCGTTTTGGAAACAGAAATGTATTTTTGGTCAGTTCGTTGTTATCAGGTGTTTTCTTTTGTTTGATCTACCTCCCCGGAGCCAGTGATATATATTTGGTCTATATTTTCAATATTCTGGCAAAAATGGCTTACGCACCTGCCGTTCCGCTTTTGTGGACTATGTTGGCTGATACCGCTGATTATTCAGAGTGGAAAACCGGGAGACGTGCTACGGGCCTGACTTTTTCTGCAGCCACATTTGCCCAAAAAGCCGGATGGGGCCTCGGCGGAGCTTTGGCAGGATGGCTTCTGGCGGCATATAAATTTGAACCGAACATTGAACAGACAGAAACAGCCATTGCCGGAATTAAAATGATGATTTCCGTTTTCCCGGGGATTTTATATATGTCAAGTGCAATTCTGTTATTTTTCTACGGAATAGATCATAAAACCAGTTTAATTATGCAAAAGGAATTGGAAGACAGGAGGAACAACGAAAACTTATAATGTTTTTTAAAGGGGTGAGAGGCTGTTTTTTTAGTATCATTTGGGATTTCCAGAAAAAACATGACTTAGCCTGTGAATCCTAAAAAAGTAGGTTTCATTTAATTGCAGAATATTCAAAGCCATTATGTTATAAAGCTTGGTTTTAATTCGCGGTCTAAACAATCTGGTTGGTATCTATATCTGGAAATACAATACTGGGTTTAAAAGATTTCGCTTCTTCAAAATCCATTAATGCGTAAGATATAATAATAACTACATCACCAACGGCAACCTTACGGGCAGCCGGACCGTTTAGGCAAATGGTTCCTGATCCACGTTCGCCCTTTATTACGTATGTTTCCAGACGTTCGCCATTATTAATGTTTACAACCTGCACTTTTTCATTTTCAATCAGGTTGGCAGCATCCATAAGGTCTTCATCGATCGTGATGCTTCCAACATACTGAAGATTGGCCTCAGTAACCGTTACTTTGTGTATCTTAGATTTACAAATTTCAATTTGCATGACCTTGTTTTTTCAGTTCAAAACAATATTGTCAATTAATCTGACTTTGCCACAGAAAACTGCAACGCAGCCTACTTTTTCATTTTCTTCTTCCCAGTTTTTTATGGGTTGAAGGTTTATATCGTCAACAATCTCAAAATATTCAACAGACAGGTATGGGTTTTTGTTGATGTTATCAACTACCCATACTGTTAGCTCTTTTACGGATTTTTGACCCACAAGTTCTTTCGCTTCAAACAGTACTTTTGAGATGACTGCCGCATTTTTTCGTTCATCATTACTTAACAATTCATTTCGAGAACTCATTGCCAGTCCGCTTTTTTCACGAACAATAGGGCAGGGCACAATTTCAATCGGTAAATTCAACTGGTTTACCATGTTTTTAATGATAGCAAGTTGTTGAAAATCCTTTAAACCAAAATATGCCTTATCCGGTTTAACCATCTCAAAAAGTTTGCTTACTACCTGTGCAACCCCGTTAAAATGTCCCGGACGATGTTTCCCTTCCATCACCGTTTCCAGAGAACCAAAACTAAATTTTCGCGTGTCGGTTTCAGGATATACTTCTTTTACAGACGGAGCAAAAACTATTTTTGTTCCTGTATCTTCAAGAAGGTGCAAATCTGCTTCCAGATCGCGCGGGTAACGTTCTAAGTCATTTACATCGTTAAATTGGGTCGGATTAACAAAAATGCTTACAACAACTACCGGATTCTCCTTAACAGCTTTATCTATTAAAGAGATATGTCCATCATGTAATGCACCCATAGTAGGCACCAGACCAATGGTCCCTGTGGTACGCAATTGTTGTAGCTTTTCCTGTAAATCTTTAACTGTTTCAACCAGTTTCATTACCCAAAAAATTTAACAGTGCAAAGTAAATAAAATTAATTCGGAATTTGTCAAAAAATAGGAATTGAGGCACCTTCTGGTAACATAGGAAAGTGGTTCAAATTGAATATTCTGGATATTTTTATTACCTTTGCAGCCTGTTATAAACTGCGCAAACAGGTCAATGGAAAAGAAAAAGATCCTTTATATTTCACAGGAAATTACCCCATATTTACCAGAAACAGAAATGTCGGAGATAGCCCGATATCTGCCACAGGGGGTTCAGGAACGAGGAAGAGAGATAAGAACGTTTATGCCGCGCTACGGTTGCGTTAATGAAAGAAGAAATCAACTTCATGAAGTTATTCGTTTATCGGGTATGAACCTTGTTATTAATGACACAGACCACCCGTTGATTATTAAAGTAGCTTCGATTCAAGCGGCAAGGATGCAGGTTTATTTTATCGATAATGAGGATTATTTCCAGCGTAAACATGTTTTAGCGGATGCTAAGGGTAATGAATTTAATGACAATGATGAACGGGCAGTATTCTTTGCACGGGGAGTATTGGAAACGGTTATAAAACTCCGCTGGGCGCCTGATATCATACATTGCCAGGGATGGTTAACTTCGCTTGTTCCATTATACATTAAAAAATATTACTACAACGACCCGCTTTTTAAAAGTTCGAAGGTTGTATATTCAGTTTATGATGATGATTTTAAGAAATCCTTAAGTTCAAATTTTAATGAAAAATTACTTATGGAAGGCATTACAGATGAGGACGTTAAAATCATTAAAGAACCTACCTTCGAAAATGTTTCCAAAATGGCGGTTGATTATTCAGACGCAGTGATAAAAGGTTCCCAAAATATCAACAATGAAATTGAAAAATATATTCAATCATCCAAAAAATTATTCCTGGATTACCAACCTAAAGAATCTTACATTGACGCCTATAACGAATTCTACGATAAGGTATAAGTGTTAAAAGATTGAATTTTATCTAAAAAAAATTAAATATACAATCAATTATCAGTTGCTATCGTTTGTTTTTTTATACGTTTGTGTAACTTTTTAAAAAGCCATATTGTGAAATAATTAAAGGGTACTTCGTGAAAATAAATTCAAAAAAAAATATACACCGGATTTTATTGGCTGTGATTGCATTAACAGCCATTATTTTTACACGCTGTAACAAATACGATGATTTGGGAATGGAGTTGTTACCTTCAACCGACCTGATAACCGTTAAAAATGTGGTTATTAAAGACGACATCTCAGCGCGGACTATACTGGAAGATTCAATTCGAACGGATTCTCCTGTAAATAATTTATTAGGCGTTATTGATGATCCGGTTTTTGGAAAAACTACAATTAATTTTGCATCTCAGTTTCGATTATTATCATTTCCGGATTATGGAGATAACCCGGTTGCAGATTCAGTCTTTTTGTACTTGTATTATTACAAGTTGTACGGTGATACTGCAACTACACAAAGGATTAAAGTCTACGAGCTAGAAGAGAACCTTATCGCTGACCAGTTGAATGATTCAACGGGCGGTTACTCTGATTACCCGTATTATCAGGATGTGGATTTGAAAAGTATGGCTTCTAATTTCCTTCTTGGAGAAATGGATTTTGTGCCGCGAATTACTGCTGATACATCAGATTTGGGAGTGATTGATACCACGTACCAGTTGCTGAGAGTTCCCTTGGATATTTCGCTGGCTGAAAAATTAATTAGTGCTGATTCTTTGGACATGATAAACACCGAGGCTTTTCTGGATTATTTTAAAGGACTATTTATAGAGACAGAAAAAGTAGATGACGGAGGTGGAACGATTCTTTCTCTCGAGGCGGCCAGGAACAGTAGTTTTCAGGGTTCTGCAATAGTTGTTTACTATAACAACGAAGAGAACATGAATAATACGGATGATCCCGACACGTTAAGTATGCCTTATATAGTTACAGCAAGCAGTGCCCGTGCTAATCATATTGAACATGATTATTCAGGAACACCATTTTTCAATGATTTGAATTCTGAGGATCCGCAGGATTCACTTCTTTATGTACAGTCAACAGGTGGATTAGAGTTAAAAATAGATATTGACAATCTGGGTACCTGGAAGGATTCAGTAAATACGGCGATCAACAAGGCTGAACTTATTTTTAAAGTTGATACAACGGCATCCGATTTGGGAACTTATAAGGCACCAAGTCAGCTTTTATTTACTATTATTGACAGTGCAGGAAGTGAATATCTTCCCAAGGATTATCAATTTAGCCCATCATTTTACGGGGGTGTATTGTATAAAGATGATTATACATACCGTTTCAATATAACACAGCATCTGCAGCAAATAATTGATGGTGAGCGAAAAAATAACGGGTTCAAGTTAACAACAGCATTTAAGAACAATGAGTTAAAAAGAGTGGTATTAAAAGGTCCCGACAGTGAAATAGGAATTCAGTTAATTATTACTTATTCCAAATTTTTACAATAAAGCATATTAACAGGATATAAAAGTGGGCGACCTTAATAAAGTCGCCCATTCTTTTTTTGTAACTAAATGTTATTTGGTTTTAATTTTGACTGTCGTTTTATCTCCGTCCTTTTCCGGATTTGTTACTTCAATACTTTTTATATCTACTCTTTCAAGTTGTTTAACTTCATCAGCATTTGCCTTTTTCCCGTTAATATAATACTGTGTACTGTCTCCCGGGTAATTTAAGAAGATAGGTTGACGTTGATATCTTTCCGCCATCTCACGCATTCTTTCCGCCATTTCTTCTTGTCTTAATGACTGGACACGTGCCTGTTCCTCGAATTTTTTCCGCTGTTCCTCGCTAAGTACCCGTTGTCTTTCGGCCAATTCTCTTTGGCGGGCTATTAATTCGTCAGCATTACCGTTTGAATAAATGGTCGGGGCAAGGTCAACAATAATTGAGTTCCCGGAATTATTTATTTTAGAAAGATTATCAAGTCCTCGCAAATTCATAGCTTTACTTAAATCGGCAACAGTAGTTAAATTAATGTCACCCTGCAGTTCAACCAGGCTGGTATTTGCGGAAGAACTAGCTAATACAGCAAGTGATTCAATTTTATCCTGATTTTTTTTAAGGTATACTTTTACATCTTCACCCAATCGTTTTTCGGTTTTTAGTAAGGTATAATTTTCGTTTTTATAATGATTCAAAATCGCAGATTGCATCTCTACAAGAATAGCAGCTTTTTTATCACCTGCTACATTTTTTTCACCCGTGCTACCCAGGTAATTACCTGTCAAATTGCTTTGAGAAACAACTAATATTCTGTCCAGATTTTTAACAGCTTCAAAAACCGGCGATTCACTGTCCACGTTTCTTTTTCTTAAATAAAGATCAAACATATCTTTTGTAATCATACTGGCGCTAAAACCATCCTGGTCGGAATATTTGCCCGTAAGTTGTTCAAAAAAGGTTTCGTTGTTTTGTGCAAAAACCGGCAACGAAATACTTAGCATCAACACATAGATTATTATTTTTTTCATGACTATTATGTTTAATTGATTATTATTTCCACATCATCATCCACCCAAAGAACAAACATCTCTTCCTGTTCATCTGGCTGAATACTTTGAGAAACTTGCAAAAGAGCCTGTTCCATAATCAAAAATTCATTCTCGATTTTCGTATTTCTTATTCTTTGGAAGCCCAGGTAGGCGGTCAGAAGAATTAGAACTGTAGCTGCTGCAGAAGCCAGGGGGAACCATTTCGTCTTAAAAATGGTCTTTTTATGGCTGGACTCAATTATCCCTTCAAAAATCTTGTTTTCCAGATCTTCCGGAACGAGACTTTCATTCTGATAATATTGAAAGATATCTTTTTCAGAAATATTATTCTTCCCGAGAAGAAATTCGTTTTTTATGTGTTTTTCTTCTTCCAGGCTTGTCTCACCTTTATAATATTTGTCGAGCAATTTGTCTCTCATTTCCTTTTTCATAATTGTAGATTTTTTCAACCTCTGCTTTTACTTTTAGTCGGGCCCTTGAAAGGATTACCCTTAAATGGGGTATCGCGTAACCTGTGAACTCCTGAATTTCTTCAAAACTGAATCCGTCGATGTCGCGCATTTGGATTACTGTTTTGTATTTTTCAGGCAGTCCCTCAATCACCCTTCGAACCTGATCATATTTTTCCCTGATGTCTGGTTCGTGTTCATTTGTTTTAATATTTACTATTTTGTATTCTTCGTTTTCTTCAAAAACAGAAGGTTTCTTCTTTTTGAGTAAATCAAAGCTGTAGTTCTTTGCTACTGTAATAATGTAGCTGTTGAGATTAGTACATTTTGACAATTCTTTTTTCCGGTGCCACAATTTCAACATCAAATCCTGCAGAGCATCCTGAGTTTCCTCCTCATTTTTCAGAATCCGCCGCAGCATGGGATACAGTTTTTTTGAGTAGGGTATTATTGTATTTTTGAACTCCTCAGCAGTCATTTGATAATAGGGACGATTTTTTTTCTAATTTATAACAAATCCATCTGTTTATTTTGAAAAAGGTTAAAAATGCATTTATTCAATTTGCTGAAAATCTTATTTTTGCAACTTAAGTTTTGCTATGACGATAGAACAATTTATTACCTTTTTACTAATAGGAATTGGATTAAGTTTTGATTCGTTTGCCGTTTCGGTTTCATGCGGTTTAATGAAAAGGGAAATTTTGTTCAGACAGGCCTGTATTGTTGCTTTCTCTCTTGCTTTTTTTCAGGGAACTTTTCCGATAATCGGTTGGTTAGTTGGAACAAGTTTAAAAAATGTAATCGCTACCTTCGATCATTGGATAGCATTTGGGTTGTTACTTTTTATAGGAATTAAGATGCTTATTGAAGGAATAAAACCCGGAGGAGCATTAAAAAGTTTCGATCCTTTTCGAATACGGGTATTGATTAGTCTTTCTGTTGCGACAAGTATCGATGCTTTGGTTGTGGGCTTAAGTTTTGGTTTTTTAGATATGCCAATTCTTTTTCCTGTGATAGTAATTGGAAGTGTTACTTTTATTGCCTCGATGCTTGGAATGTTATTCGGCAAAAATATTCCCGCAAAAAGAAGTAAACAGTCGTTAATTTTAGGAGGATTTATTTTATCAGTAATTGGAATAAAAATACTGGTTGAACATATTTGGTTCTAATCTTCCAAAGATTCAATTTTTAGTTTAATCGTATAATTTTCCAATTCTATGGTCTCAGTTGAAACAGGGTAGGGTGATACATCCAGTAACTTAGTTGAATAATTCCCAACAGTATCAATTAAATCATCATAAGTGCTAAGTACAATTGTTTCCTGAAAAGGAGAGTCAAATTTAATTTCAATTTCTGCTTCTCCCTGCCAGATGCATTCTACATCCATTGGACAACGCGAGTCCTGAACATCAGTAATAGTAAATTTTACATTGTATTCAGCAGATTTATTTTCAGTTCCAACCTTAAAGTCCTCTTCCTCTCCCAGGACAAAGTTTTCAGGGATGACTTCTTTTTGGCAAGAAATTCCAAGAAATATTGGGATTAATAAAAGATAAAGACACTTTTTCATGGTTTAACGTTTTTAACATACTTCATACAGACGGATAAGTGATGAAAAAAGTTGCGTCTTTCATTACATTTGCAGTAAAGAAACAAAATCGGATGGAGATTGGAAATATAAATTTGGAAGGAACACCTCTTTTTTTAGCACCAATGGAAGATGTTACTTATATGTCATTTCGCCGGATATGTAAAAAATTTGGGGCTGATGTAATGTATACCGAATTTGTTTCTTCTGAAGCGTTGGTAAGAGATGTGAAAAAAGCCAGGCAAAAAATGGTTTTATTTGATTTTGACCGTCCGGTTGGCATACAGATTTACGGGCATAATATTGAATCTATGGTTGAGGCTGCAAGAGTTACAGAAGAAATTGGGCCTGATTTTATCGATATTAATTTTGGATGCCCGATGAAAAAAATTATCCGGCATGGGGCAGGGGCGGCTTTGTTGAAGGATTTACCCAAAATGCAGAAAATGGCCACAGAAATTGTGAAAGCGGTCCAGATTCCGGTAACAGCAAAAACCCGTTTGGGATGGTCAGAAAAAGATAAACCTATTCTGGAGGCTTCATTACGTCTGCAGGATGCGGGCATCAAGGCGTTAGCTATTCACGGACGTACGCGTGAACAATTGTATACGGGTTTTGCCGATTGGACTCTTATAGGCAAAGTAAAAAACCATCCTGATATAAAAATCCCGATTATTGGTAACGGAGATATTAATAGCGGAGAAAAAGCACGTGAATTTTTAAAACAAACCGGAGTTGACGGACTAATGATCGGCCGCGGCGCTATTGGAAGGCCCTGGCTGTTTAAAGAAGTAAAACATTATCTGGAAACCGGGGAGAAACTTCCTTTTCCAAGGGTTGAGGAAGTCGTAGAAGTTTTACGTGAACAGTTTAAAATGAATTTGGAATGGAAAGATAATGAACGTTCAGGAATTTTGATGATGCGACGCCATTTCGCTAAATATTTTCCCGGATTGCCAAATTTCCGGGATTTGAAAATTGAATTGCTTAGAGCTGAAACAGATGAAAAAGTAAACGAAATACTGGATAAAATTGTTGATGTTTACGGAGATCATGAACTGGATTTTACAAATGTAAGTTTGAAATAATGGAAAATGATTATTCAAAATATTACTCCGAAAAATCACTCTGGGAGAAAATAAAGAAGTATTCAAAAGCAGCCGGTGCAAAAGTAGTTTACGGGGTTTTGCTTCTTTTTTATGTAATGAATGATAAAAGTGTCGGTGTAAAAACAAAGTTAATTATAGCCGCAGCTTTAGGTTATTTTATCCTTCCTACTGACGGAATATTTGATTTGACCCCAATTATTGGATACTCAGATGATTTAGGGGTTCTTATTTTTGCTCTTTCGCAGATCTCTGCCAATATTACACCCGAAGTGAAAGAAAAAGCCAGGCAGAAGCTAAATGAATGGTTCGGAGAGCTGGATGAAAATGAACTCGATGAACTGGAGAAGAAAATATTTTAGAAATCATTAAAAATATATAAATCAGGAATAAATTTTAACACCCCTTAACTAAATCAGTTTATGTGGCATTGCTTTTGTAAGTATTTAAATATCTAGATATATACGACTGGTTGAAACCATTCAAGTTTATTAACTTGGCTTTGTTCGTCAGTCGGCGAACTTGTTTTTTGTTTTCTGTTAGCACGAATAGCCGGTGTAAAAGCCGGCTATTTTATATTATTTTCAATACTTTTGAATTCCAAATATTTATTTATGTTAGAACAACTGGATTTTACCATTATTCAATGGTCTTTGATTTTTTTATGTGCTATATTGGTTGGCATGTCCAAAGTAGGTGTCCCTGGTGTGATAATGGTCGTAGTTCCGGTTTTGGCCATAATTTTTGGAGGTAAAGCTTCTACCGGTATATTATTGCCTATGCTTATGATGGCAGACTTGTTTGGGGTTGGTTATTATCACAGGCATGCTGAATGGAAATATTTGTGGAAAATGCTTCCCTGGGCTTTTCTTGGTATAGGCATTGCTCTTTTGGTGGGGGAAGTAATAAATGATGAATGGTTTAAAAATATCATCGCGATACTGGTTTTTATCTGTATTGCTCTGATGATATGGAAGGATCGCCAGAAAGAGAGAAATCTTTTTCCCGATACATGGTGGTTCGCTGCAACTATGGGGGTTCTGGGTGGTTTTGCAACAATGATTGGAAATGTTGCCGGACCTATTTTTGCAATATATCTTTTAGCCATGCATCTTCCAAAAAATAGTTTTATTGGAACGGGTGCCTGGTTTTTTCTGATAATCAATTTTTCAAAATTTCCTTTGCATATTTTTGTTTGGAAGACAATAAGCTGGGATAGTTTAAAACTTGATATTATAGCACTTCCCGGAATTGCTCTTGGCGCTTTCCTTGGAATTTGGCTAGTCAAAAAAATAAATGATAAAGCGTATCGAACGTTTGTATTTATTGTAACAGCATTATCTGCATTTTTACTTTTAATTTAAAGGATAAATTGTGATTTTATGGAGGCTCTTCGTAATTTTTTTTATGACAAAAAGGTAAATAAAGTTCTGGATGTCGGGACAGGAAATGGTAAGTTTATTGAGGTACTAATAGAGTCGTTTCCAAAAGCCAAAATTACCGGTGTTGATCCGGATGATAATTCTTTAAAAGAGGCTGGAACAAATTATCCTGAAGTTTCTTTTCAGAAAATGAATGCGGAGGAATTGCTTTTTGATAATAATTCCTTTGACGTGGTAAGCCTTTCAATGGCATTACATCATTTACATAAAGTAAAAAAAGGGCTGAAAGAGATAAAAAGGGTGGTTAAACCCAATGGATGGATAATCATCAATGAATTGTTCAGCGATAATCTAAACGAAGCACAAGAAGTGCAAAAGATGTATCATCATTTTCGTAGTCGCATTGACAGATTAAACGGTGTTAGTCATCGTGAAACTTTTAGAAAGGAAGAAATACTTCAAATTATCCGTCAGGCTGGAATTTCAATACAATTTTTCTTTGAGCATAAGAGAGAAGTTAATTTGGTCTCCGAGAAAGGTGCCCTTGAAAAGATGATAGATAAAATGAAAGAAAGGCTGGAGACAATAAAAGCCTTACCTGAATATGATGAGATGTTACCTCAAATTGAGGAATTCAGGGTAAAGGCAAAGGAATTTGGTTTTCAACCTGCTACCAATGTGGTAATTGTCGGGCGTAAGAAATAAATTTTCAACTTCATTCAACAAAAAAGGACTACCTCTGTAAAGAAGCAGTCCATCGTTATATTTAGATGTTTGTCTTTTATCCTTTTAGAGCCTCGGCTCCGCTTACAATTTCGAGAATTTCATTTGTTATGGTTGCCTGACGGGCTTTGTTGTATTGTAAGGTAAGATCTCCAAGCAGCGCTGTTGCATTATCAGTTGCCTGGTGCATCGCAGTCATTCGTGCACCGTGTTCTGCTGCATTTGAATCAAGTAAAGCTTTATAAAACTGTATTTTTAATGAACGTGGAATCAATTCCTGAATGATGTATTCTTTTGAAGGTTCATAAATAAAGTCGTAATTGGTATTCTGCTCTTCTTCCTCCTGCATTTCAACAGGTAAAAATTGTTCGGTTGTCTGAATCTGAACTGCGGCATTTTTAAATTGGTTATAAACCAGTTCAACACGGTCATAATTACCTTCGGTAAAAGCTTTCATAACTTCAACTGCCACTTCATTTACATTGTCGAAGGTCAGTTCATCATAAATGCCATTTTTATTTCCGGAAACTTTCATTCCCCTGTGCTTCAGCTGACGCTCGCCTTGTTTTCCCAGACAAATAAATTCCACATTACCCAGTTGGAGCTGCTTGCTGTATTTTGTTTTTACGAGTTCGATCGCCTTTTTGGCTATGTTGGTGTTAAAACCTCCACACAAACCGCGGTTAGAAGAAATCAGAACAACTAAAACTTTCTCCGGATTACGTGCCTGGGTATAAACGGAATCTTCAACATTTTCCAGACTGGCGCTTAAGGAAGTTAAAATCTGGTGTAGTTTTTCTGCATACGGACGGATTTGTAAAATAGCATCCTGGGCTTTTTTAAGTTTAGCCGCTGAAACCATTTTCATCGCACTCGTTACCTGTCGGGTAGTTTTTACCGATGCAATCCTTGTTCGTATTTCTTTTAAACCAGCCATATTTTTTGTGATTGCGTGAAAGCGTGAATGAGGTTTCAGCCTCAATTACTCAATCACTCATTAAATCAGTTACTTTTTATATTTTTCAGCTACTTCAGCAGCAACTTTACGTATAATTTCTTCCCCTTCTGCTGTTAAATTACCTTCTTTTAATTCATCTAAGGTTGCACGATGCTGCATTTCCATCATTTCAATGAAATCCACTTCAAATTCTTTTACTTTATCTACCGGAACTGCCCGAAGTAATTCTTTAGTTCCGCAATAAATAATGGCAATTTGCTGCTCAATTTTCATTGGAGCGTACTGACCTTGTTTTAGTATCTCAACGTTTTTACGTCCTTTATCGAGTACCCTCATTGTGGCTGCATCCAAATCAGAACCAAATTTTGAGAATGCTTCCAGTTCACGGAACTGAGCCTGGTCAAGTTTTAGTGTACCGGCAATTTTTTTCATTGCTTTTATCTGTGCGCTACCACCCACACGTGAAACTGAAATACCTACGTTAATAGCCGGACGGATACCTGAGTTAAACAGGTTTGATTCAAGGAAAATCTGCCCGTCGGTAATAGAAATTACGTTGGTAGGGATATAAGCAGAAACGTCGCCCGCCTGAGTTTCAATAATTGGAAGTGCAGTTAACGAGCCTCCTCCTTTTACTTTGTCTTTCAGGCAGACGGGAAGGTCGTTCATATCTTTTGCAATTTCATCCGATTCAATGACCTTAGCAGCCCTTTCCAGTAAGCGTGAGTGCAGGTAAAATACGTCACCCGGGTAAGCTTCACGGCCCGGAGGACGGCGAAGCAATAATGAAACTTCACGATAGGAAACCGCCTGTTTTGAAAGGTCATCATAAATAATCAAAGCATCTCGGCCTGTATCACGGAAATATTCACCGATAGCTGCACCTGCATACGGGGCATAGAATTGTAGTGCCGCTGGATCAGATGCTGTTGCTGAAACAATAACCGTATAATCCATGGCACCATTTTTTTCAAGCGTTGAGGCAATATTTGCTACCGTTGAGCCTTTCTGTCCAACTGCAACGTAGATACAGTAAACCGGTTTTCCTTTTTCAAAATTTTCACGTTGATTGATGATTGTATCAATGGCAACAGCTGTTTTACCTGTCTGACGGTCCCCGATAATCAATTCGCGCTGACCGCGTCCGATCGGAATCATAGCGTCGATTGCTTTCAATCCGGTTTGGAGTGGTTGTTTTACAGGTTGACGGAATACAACGCCAGGAGCTTTTCTTTCCAAAGGCATTTCAAATAATTCGCCTTGTATAGCTCCTTTTCCGTCAATTGCATCGCCAATGGTATTGATTACACGTCCCAGTAACGATTCGCCAACCATAATTGAAGCAATTCTTTGCAACCTTTTAACGGTGTCGCCTTCTTTAATTTCTTCTGAAGAACCTAACAAAACCGCACCCACATTGTCTTCTTCAAGGTTAAGCACGATTCCTTTCATCCCGCTATCAAACTCAATCATTTCGTTTGCTTCCACGTTAGAAAGTCCGTAAATACGAGCAATTCCGTCACCAACCTCCAGAACGGTTCCAACTTCTTCAAGTTCCGCTTCCGATTTGAAGCCTTCCAATTGTTGTTTCAGAATCTTAGATACTTCAGCAGGTTTAATATTTGCCATTTTATATTTTTTTACGCTTTCGGTTAATTTTTTATTTCTGTTTCAAGTAGAGTCTGCTTAATTTTTTTAAGCTGAGTAGCAATACTTGCATCGTATTGTTTGTCTTCCAATCGTAAAATCATTCCACCAATAATGTTGGAATTTACCTGTGTTGAAAGCTCAATTTTTGCATCAAGTTCTTTTTCCATCAGTTTTTCAATTTTTTTGATGGTCTCTGTATTGATTTCAGATGCAGTAGTAAGTACTGCCGATTTTATATTTTGATCTTTCCGGGTTAATGCCAGAAAATTTCTGCAGATTCCCGGAATATGTACTTCTCTTTTATTTTTGGCAACGAGGTTAAGGAAGTTCAATGTAAGTTCATTTACTTTCCCGGTAAAAATTGCCGTAATTAATTCTATTTTTTTTGAAGTTTTTACGATTGGGCTTTCAAGTAAAAGAATAAAATCTGTAGAGTCCTGACAAACAGATGCTACCAGCCCGATATCTGCTTTTAAAGTATCGAGCAATTTCTTTTCCTTTGCCAGTTCAAAGAAAGCTTTTGCGTATCTTACTGTTATTGCGCTTTGGTCCATAGAATTAATTCAGTTTAATATCGTCAATTAAACCATCCACCATTTTTTCCTGTTCACCTTTATTACCCAGTTCTTTTTTAATCACTTTTTCAGCAATTATTACCGACAATTCAGCTACCTGTTTTTTGATGTCGTTAATAGCTGCGGTTTTTTCACTTTGAATTTGCTGACGAGCCTGTTCGATACTTTTCTGCGTTTCGGCACTTGCTTTCTCTTTTGCCTCGACAATAATTTTTTCTTTGATTTCTTTTGCTTCTTTCAGGATAATATCTTTCTCCTTGCGTGCTTCGGCAATAATTTTTTCATTGTCAGCTTTCAATCCTTCTACCTCTTTACGGGCAAGGTCAGCAGAATTTAATGCTTTGGCAATCGATTCTTCCCTGTCTTTTAAAGCATTTAAAATTGGTTTCCAGGCAAATTTTCCGAGAATAAAAAGAACTATTCCGAAAATAATTACCATCCAAAATATCGTCCCGGGATTTGGTGTAACTAAACCCATAATTTTAATTTTTTAAAAGTTGTGGCAACTATATCCCCGGCAATCCCGGGGACAGCTGCCTGTGTTTTTTGCTAAACGAAAATAACGAGTGCACAAATGATCACTGCGAAGAAAGCAACACCTTCGATCAACGCCGCAGAAACGATCATGTTTGAGCGAATGTCGCCACTGGCTTCAGGCTGACGTGCAATAGCTTCCATGGCACTGGCACCGATTTTACCGATACCCATACCTGCACCAATTGCAGCGAGGCCAGCTCCAAGAGCAGCACCCATTTTACCGACGGTTGCACCGGCGGCCGCTTGTAGCAATACAGTTAAAATTGCTGATAACATAGCATTTAATTTTAATTAATATATTAATGATGATCTGCCGTCGCCATTCCAAAGTAGAGCGCCGACAACAGCGTAAAAACATAAGCTTGTATAAACGAAACTAAAACATCCAGTATTAAAATAAATACTGAAAATAAAATTGATATTGGACTTGCTGCCAACCCAACTCCTGCGCCAAATAAGCTGGCAAAAATAAAGATCAAACTCACAAAAACAGTTACAATCATATGACCTGCAAGCATATTGGCAAAAAGTCGAACCATCAGAACAAACGGTTTTGTAATCACACCCGAAAGTTCAACAATTGGCATTAACGGAAGAGGAAATTTTAGCCACCACGGTACATCGGGGTTATAAATTTCTTTCCAGTAATGTTTATTCCCGCTAATGGTTGTTATAGCAAATGTGAATAATGCCAAAACCATTGTTACAGCAATGTTTCCTGTAACATTTGCACCAAATGGTGGAATGGGAATTAGTCCCATAAAATTGTTAATCAGAATAAAAAAGAAAACTGTTAACAGGAATGGCATGTATTTTTCATATTTTTTCTCGCCAATAGCAGGCTTTGCAACCTCGTCGCGGATAAAAAGAATAATCGGTTCAAATAAATTCTGCAATCCACTGGGTGCTTTCCCTTTGCTTTTCTTTGCAGAACCCGCCACTGAAAACACAAGCCATAACAAAATAATAACTGAAACAATAACTCCTGCAACTGTTTTAGTAATTGAAATATCCGTTGGTTTTCCTATTTCATTTCCATGTTCGTCAACTTCAACAATTTTTCCTTTATTCTCTTCAGATTCAGAAAGTCGAAATCCTTTGTAATCATCGTGTCCGTGATGGAATTTTGATGACATAAAAACATGAAAACTTTTGCCATCGTGTAATTCCGGCTTTTTGCTGTAAACTATTATCGGTAAAGGTATACTTATATGTGTATCACCAAATGAAACAATATGCCAGTCGTGGGCGTCCGAAACGTGCTCCATTACAAATTCCCCGGCATTGAAATCTTCTTCTTCATGAGAAACTTCACCGTGTGATTCTTCTTCCGGACTGGAATGTTCTTCAGCGTGTTGTGCAGAAAGCGGCACGATATTGATGACCGACAATGCAAGTAGTACTATAAATACTTTCGCGGTTTTCAGCATAGTTTTATACAGTTTGTCAAGCGTCCACAAATTTAAAAGATTTTTTTTATCAGGTATGAAAATTTGGATTTTTCAGCCAAGAATTAACAATGTCTAAAAACATACCTGAAAATGATATGTTTAAGAAAATGTTTTTGAATAAAAAAGTTGGTTTTATATGTTTTTTCTTTTTGAAATTTTGGTGATTTCTGAAACTTCAACAAAAGAAAAAATAAGGTAAAGAAAAAACAAGGCGATTACAAAAACCAATGCGTTTTCTGAATCGTTTGCAATATATATAATAGCAAAGATGGAATAGATAACCAGTTTAAAAAAAGTTACAAGCATTGTACTGCGCGTAAATTTTGCAATGTTTGTTTTGGCCAGTTTTAACTGGTAGGCGTGAACTGCTATAGACACGACAAGAAAGAAAGCCAAAGTATAGGGGAATACGGGCAAATAATATTGTGGTATAAACAAAGAAAAAGCGAGCCAGCCAATTAAAACTATCATGGCTGACAGCCCTAATGTTTTTACTATAAAACGTTTTAAATCTGTATTCATTTTTTAAGCAGATTTCTGGTTCCGTGTATAATGGCAATAATAACAGAAAAGATCATTAATCCCAACGTAAAACCGTTAAATTCGTTACTCATCCATTGGTCAATTTTGTAACCCAGAAATGTGAAGATTCCAATTATGGCCATCATTTCGAATCCCAAACTTGAAAAACGAATAAAATTGTCAATCTTTTTTTTCGGTTTATTTTGATTTTGGCGATTCATTTTCAGGTTTCTCACCTCCCATACTACAGTTTCCTGTAAATACCGATCCTGGTTCAACAGCCAGTTTCCCGGCAATTACTTCGCCATAAACTTTAGCTGAAGATTTCATATTTAAAAGTTCAAGAACCTTAATTTTTCCTTTTAAATAGCCAGATATCTCTACATTGTTACAATTAATTTCTCCTTCAACTTTTCCCTTAGGGCCAATTACAAGCCTGCCTTTCGATTCGATATTCCCTTTAAGTGTTCCATCAATCCTAATATCTCCCGACGAAGAAATATCTCCTTTAATATTTGTTCCTTCACTAATTATATTAATTGCCTGATTTTGAATTTCTCCGTATGGTTTTGCGGTTTGTTTTGCCATTTTGAAAATCATTTAGTTTTATTTTGAATAACCTGGTTTTTGTGCTTAAGGATACATTTTCGGCGTTTGAAATTACAAAATTTTGTAACGGCTCCAAAGTCTTATCAGAAAACTTTTGGATAAGTTCTAACTTATTTTTTTTCAGGTGTATCGTATGCCCATTTTAAATAAACACTTCCCCAGGTAAATCCAGCTCCAAATGCCGCAAGAATTACATTATCTCCTTTTTTTAATTGTTTTTCGTAATCGTAAAGGCAAAGAGGAATAGTTGCGGCAGTTGTATTACCGTATTTTTGGATGTTTATCATCACTTTATCCTTGCTTACTCCCATTCTGCGGGCAGTAGCATCAATAATACGCATATTGGCCTGGTGAGGGACAAGCCATGCCACGTCATCTGAACTTAGCTGATATTTCTCCATAATTTCAACAGCAACGTCGGCCATACTTGAAACTGCTGCTTTAAAAACAGCCTGACCTTCCTGGTAAACAAAGTGCTCTTCATTTTTTACAGTTTCACAGGAAGCAGGGCGTAAAGATCCTCCTGCTTTCATATGTAAATGGTGTCTCCCAAGTCCATCAACCCGATTGATATAATCAATTATGCCAACTTCTTCGGTTGTAGGTTCAAGTAGAATCGCTGTTCCGGCGTCCCCAAAAAGAGGACAGGTTGTACGGTCTTTATAATTGGTTATTGCTGACATCATATCTGCTCCGACAATAATTACCTTTTTATATCTGCCTGATTCAATAAACTGGACCCCGGTTGAAAGTGCAAAAATAAATCCTGAGCAAGCTGCATTTAAGTCGAAACTCCAGGCATTATGAATCCCGGTTTTATTTGTAATGATATTTGCTGTTGCGGGAAAAGGCATATCGGGAGTAATTGTGGCACAGATCAGCATATCAACTTCGTCGGGAGTTGTATTGGTTTTTTTCAGTAATTCGTTTACTGCAGCTGCACCCATATCGCTGGTTGCTTTTCCTTCTTCTTTTAAAATGCGACGTTCTTTGATTCCAATGCGTTGCATAATCCATTCATCGGAAGTATCCACCATTGTACTTAGTTCGTCGTTTGTTAGTCTGTAATCCGGTAAAAAAGCCCCAACACCAGTAATTGCTGCCCTAATATTTTTTTTGGTCATTTTTATATGTAGTCAAAAAAGAAAAAATCGCGGTGAATATAGAAGTATTATCAGGTTTATGCAACCAAATGGGGGCAAGGCAGACAAAGAGGTTAACAAATATTTAAGGTTATACTGAACAATTAATTCCTGTGTTCGAAAAATAAAAAAACCAGGTGGTTTACCTGGTTTAAACTGCAATTTCTTTTTCAATAACCTGCTTGCCTCTGTAGTAACCACATTCCGGGCAAACGGTATGGTATTTAACAGTAGTTCCGCAGTTTGAACATGTTGCAAGCGTAGGGAGCGTAGCTTTATAGTGCGTACGTCTTTTATCCCTTCTTGATTTTGACGTTTTATGCTTTGGATGTGCCATCGTATTTTAATTTTAGTTATTATTTCCTAATTTTCTTAATGCTTCCCATCGAGGATCAATTTGTTCTTCGTCTTCTTCCTCAGTATGCATATAGTTTTTTAAATTTCTCAACATTTCTTTGTTGCATTCTCTTTTTCCATCTTTTTTCGGATGGACGTGTCTTAAAGGAATGCTTAACATTGTATATTCATAAATAATCTGAGCCAGGTTGATATTGTGTTCCTCCGGGAGAATCCAAATAACATTTTCTCCGTCTTCAAATTCCTCTTCACCAAATTTTACAAAAATTTCTGTTTTGTTTTTTATTTTTTGTTTATAGTTGTCCAAACATCTGTCACACATCAGTTCTACCCAACCTTTTAATTTGATCCGGAGCTTTAAAAAAGCACTTCTTTTTTCAAGAATGACTTTTATTTCTGCCTCTCCGTTTTCAACCAGACTACCTTCAAAATGTTCAAAGAACTTGTCGTTTATTTGGAAATCAAATTCATGCTCACCTTCTGAAAGGCCTTTAAATGCAATATCATATTTTGTTTTCCAACTCACGGCTCGAAAAAAGTGTTGCAAAAGTATAAATTTTTTACAAACACCAGAAAAAATCAGTGATTTATTTCAGAATTTATAATAAGGATTCTGGTATGGTAAGTTTTACTTATTTAATATGATACGAAAAGTGGTGCCTTTACCTATTTCAGAAGATTTTATAAAAATTTTACCATTATGGTAATTTTCAATAATTCGTTTTGCCAGTGAGAGTCCAAGTCCCCAACCACGTTTTTTTGTAGAATACCCCGGATTGAAAACAGTTTTATGCTGCGATTTGTGTAATCCTTTCCCGGTGTCAGAAACATCTATATTTAAAGTATTGTCTTTTTCTTTGAGTTTTATTGTGATGGTACCATTATTATCCATTGCATCAATAGCGTTTTTACACAGATTTTCAATTACCCAGGAAAAAAGTGCAGCATTTAAGGGAACAATAATAAAATCAGCAGTATTGAATGAAGTTTCAAATTTTATTTTATCTGAAGAACGGGTTTTCAAATAGGTTATTGTTGAGGTCAGAACTTCAACAATGTTCAATTGTAATAATTCTGGTTTTGAACCGATTTTTGAAAATCGTTCTGTTATCCTTTCCAGCCGTTGTGTATCTTTTTCGAACTCCTGTACGAGTTTTTCATCTACATTCTGCAATTTCAATAATTCAATCCAAGCCATTAGCGATGAAATGGGTGTTCCCAACTGGTGCGCTGTTTCTTTAGACATACCAACCCACACTTGATTTTGCTCTGCCCGACGAGATGCATTAAAAGCAAAATAGGCTACTAAAATAAAAATGACTATTACAATTAGTTGAACCAGAGGATAGTATCTAAGATTTCTTAAGATATTTGATTCCCGGAAATATAGTAACTGAATATTATCTTCAGAAAGAGTAATAGGGATTGGATTGGAATAGTCCTTCATTTTTCCCAATTCCCTGTTTAAAACCTGTTCTCGTCTGTCGTCATTGAAACTTATATTTGAATAGGTATTGAAAGAGCCATCAGGATTAACTATAATTATTGGGATGGTTGTATTCTGTTCCAGAATTTTAGTAATAAATGTCAGATAGGCTGAGTTAAGACTTTGAAAATCTGTTGAAGTTCCCAGGTTGTTTCCGCTTTCCGCAAATCGTGTAGTTGCTTCGGCCCAAAGTTCAACTTTTTTACGTTCCTCCTGTGCCATTTTTCCTGTCAGCCAGTTTGTGTATAGGAGCGACACCACACCAATAACAACTGCTACAACGAGCAGCACAATTTTACCACGTTTTCTTTTCAGGTAAATATCCAATGCGAAGCGTTTTAAATTACAATAGTTGAAAACGAATGAAAGGTATAAATATTATATCAGATATAAACAGGAACCAATTTATATCACTTCAATTAGTTTCCAACAATTCCAATACTGAATTTTTTATCCCTTTAGCATCAATTCCACATTCTTTGTACAAATCTTCAGTCGTTCCGTGGTCAATAAATTTGTCGGGGATACCTAAAATTTTAATTTTATTGGAATATCCTTGTTCCACCATAAATTCCAGGACTGCACTTCCGAATCCTCCTTTTACTGTTCCGTCTTCAACGGTAATAATGGTTTTATATTTTTTAAATACTTCTGTGAGCAGTGTCTCGTCAAGTGGTTTCACAAAACGTAAATCGAAATGACCTACAGAAATTCCTTGTCTGGAAAGGCTTTCCACGGCTCTTTGAGCAAAAACACCTGATTTCCCTATTGTTAAAATTGCAATTTCTTCTCCTTCAGATAGAACGCGACCTTTTCCTATTTTAATTTTTTCAAAAGGTTTTCTCCAATCGGGTTTTATCCCGCAACCTCGGGGATACCGGATTGAAAAAGGTTGATTAATGTCGTCCAGTTGAGCTGTGTACATTAAATTCCGAAGATCGATTTCGTCCATTGGAGCGGAAACAATCATGTTGGGAATTAAACGCATATACGCAATATCAAATGTTCCGTGATGGGTTGGTCCATCTTCTCCTACCAGTCCACCGCGGTCTAGGCAGAAAATCACGTGTAAATTTTGTAAGGCAACGTCATGAATAATCTGGTCATAAGCACGTTGCATAAATGTAGAGTAGATATTACAAAAAGGAATCATTCCCTGCGTAGCTAATCCGGCCGAAAAAGTAACAGCATGTTGCTCTGCAATACCCACATCGAATGCACGGTCAGGCATTTTTTCAATCATAAGGTTCATTGAACAACCTGTTGGCATGGCGGGGGTAATGCCTACAATTTTTTCATTTTTTTCGGCAAGTTCAACCAATGTTTCACCAAAAACATTCTGGAACTTTGGAGCCTTATCAACAGGGCAATCGCAAGAATAAATTTCTCCGGTAACTTTATCAAAAATGCCTGGAGCATGGAATTTGGTTTGATTTAATTCGGCCTGTTTAAACCCTTTTCCTTTCTGCGTAATAACATGTAATATTTTTGGACCGGGAATGTTTTTTAAATCTTTTAAGACTTTTGTAAGATAAACTACATCGTGCCCATCTATCGGTCCAAAATATCTGAAATCAAATGCTTCAAAAAGATTGTTTTCCTTGAGGAGGAGATTTTTCAGTGCATGTTGGTTTTTTTGCAGAAACCTTCGGGTTTTATGACCGAATCCATCAAGTTTTCCCAATCCTTCCCAAATATCTTTTTTGAATCGGTTATATGAATGTGATTTGGAAATATTTAAGAGATACTGGCTGAAACCTCCCACATTTGGATCAATGGCCATGTTATTATCATTCAGAATAACAAGAATATCAGAGTTATTTGCACCGGCATTATTAAGTGCTTCAAAAGCCATTCCTCCTGTCATTGAGCCATCCCCAATTACAGCAACAACTTTTCGGTCCTTTTCATTTTTTATCTTCGACGCCACAGCCATTCCCAACGCAGCAGAAATTGAAGTAGAAGCATGGCCTACACCAAAAACATCATATTCGCTTTCACTTCTTTTTGGAAATCCACTCAATCCTTTATATTTCCTGTTGGTAATAAAAACATCGCGTCTGCCTGTAAGAATTTTATGCCCGTATGCCTGATGTCCTACATCCCATATTAGAAGATCATAGGGTGTATTAAATACATAATGCAGAGCAACAGTGAGTTCAACAACTCCGAGACTTGCACCAAAGTGTCCGGGATTTGTAGAAACCACATCAATAATAAAGTCCCTTAATTCATTACAGACTTCTGGAAGTTCTTCAATTTTAATTTTTTTGAGTTCTTCCGGGCTATTTATTTTTTCAAGTTTTCTCCCCTTTATTTCATCCATTTTGTGAAAAAATATGGTCAAAGATATAACAAATCCTTTACTTGACTTTGTTTAACAGATATATAATATCTTATTTGTTCTGCGTTGTAAAAGAAGTAATTTTATCAAAAATATAAAATGACAAAACTATGAAAACAGAAAAAAAGGTATTGTTGTTTGGAAGCTTAATAATTTTTCTCTCTTCTTGTGTTTCAATGAAGGAGTTTAACCAAACCAAAGACAGGCTTACTACAGAAAATGACCAATTGAAACGCAATAAGATGGAACTTGAAGCTGCCAATGCTGAGTTTAAAAGCAGGGTGGAACAGCTAAATGCTCAGAATAAAGAAATACGTGGCCAGTTGGAGGAGGCTCTTTATGATTTGAATGTTCAGAAACAGAGTAACAGTGCTTTGCAAAAAGATGTTGATGATCTTCGGAATCAAATGGAAGCCTTAAATACAGGGAGTTCAGCCGAAATTGAAAAACTTCTGGCTGAATTACAGGAGGCAAGGGGCGATTTAAATATACGTGAAGATAAATTACGTGAAGCCGAAAGTGAATTGGAAGAACGAAATGCAAGACTGATTGAATTACAAAATGTTTTGGCACAGAAAGAGCAGGCTGTTCAGGATTTAAAAAAGAAAGTAATGGATGCCCTTGTTGGCTTTAACAATAATGGATTAACTGTTCATGAAAAGAATGGAAAGGTATATGTTTCGCTTGACGAAAAGCTTTTGTTTAAAACGGGTCAATGGGATGTAGATCCGAAAGGACAACAGGCTTTGAAGGAATTAAGTAACGTTTTGGCTCAAAATCCTGATATTAATGTTATGGTTGAAGGACATACCGACGATGTTCCCATGCATGGTTCCGGTGCGGTTAAAGATAACTGGGATTTAAGTGTGATGCGTGCTACAGCCGTTACAAAAATTCTTACACAGAATAGTCAAATTGATCCAGAACGTATTATTGCTGCCGGACGAAGCGAATATCTGCCACTATCGCCTGATAAAACTACGGAGGGTCGTCAGATGAACCGGAGAACTGAAATTATTCTTACACCCAATTTGGATGAACTTCTGGAGATTATCGAAATGAACTGAGAAAAGTCGTTGTTGGCAGTCTCAGTGCTCAGTTTTAGGTTTCATTTACAAAAGAGTTGATATGATAAAGGCCATCGAGTGTTAACAAAGGCTCGATGGTTTTTACATTTTTGGTAAGAGGAGCAATTATTGAGCTTAATCCGCCGGTGGCCACAACGGTTAGTTTTTCCCCTAGTTCTCTCTCTGTCCTTTCAATTATTGAATCAACAAGGCCGGTGAATCCGAATACAATTCCTGACTGGATAGCATGAATAGTATTTTCGCCTAAAACCGAAGGGGGGGGAGTTAAGTGGATTTGCGGTAGCTGGGCTGTTTTACCAGCCAATGCACTTACAGCAGTATTCAAACCAGGAGCAAT